>BNHL01000001.1:2530000-4021196 GCA_015472025.1 Cytophagales bacterium WSM2-2 | reverse complement strand
GCGAAGGGTTGGATTTTGCATCTGGCCGGCTTCCGTCAAATCTGCCTGTGCAAACTTCAACGCGATTATATCCGCCTGGAATTGTGCGTTGTTCCAAAGTGCGATAGCAACAGCTTCATCTTCCGTAAGACCATCTTCTGTTTTTATGGAAGGAGGCAAATCAAACTTGCCCGCCTTCTTCTCCTTGATCAAGTCAAATTGCGACTGCTTTTTTACCTTATCAGATACGTATCCATGATTGTATGGATTCCTGGGGGCACATGAGTAAACCAGGGTCAGGAATGCAAAAACAGCAAGCGAGTTTCGAAACACAGCAATCAAATATTAGTCAGTCAATTTAAGCCGTCTTTTACTTTCCAGAAAACATTATTTGATACCGTATTCCAAAACCATAAATGTGCCTGGCAGGACTTTCGGCCTTGGGTTGGGGTTTTCAGTCGTTGCCGGAGGCGCTTCTCCATACTGTGCGGATGTAACAAAGATGTGGTGCGTCTTTGAATCCCAGGTGATTGTCCGTGCACCAGGCTCAGTCTTGATTGTCTCCACCACCTTGAATTCATTAGCCGACACTTCCTCAACCACGGTAATCGTTCCTTCACCATTGGAACTGAAGGCCATCTTCAGTTTGGGATCAAACACAACACCGTCTACTCTTTTGCCGATGGGAACCTGTGCCACTATATTTCCTTTTTCAGAATCTACTATCATCATCAATCCGTTGTGGCATACACTGAACAACCGTTTTGTCTTACGGTCAATGGCAAGACCTGTCGGTTCTTCGCAAGGAGTGATCTTCCAACGGCTTTTTACGGTGAGGGCTTTTGCATCGAACGCCACTATTTCATTGATTGCCTCAAGATTTACATAGACTGTTCCCTTACCATCGGTTGTGCCGGCTTCAAGGGCTGTACCTCCCAAGTCGATCGTACCGACTACTTTACCTTCGACAATATCTATCGCTGTAGCTGTGACATCGCTATGGTTAAAAATGAAAACACGCTTGGAAAATTCATCGTACAAAAGAGCATCGGGATTTTTCCCTGTAGGCAATTCTACAATCGGCTTCAATGTTTTGAGATCGAAAATAGTGGCACTATTGCTTCTGCCGTTGGTAGTAATGCCTCTGCCTGTTTTAGGAACAGCAATCACACCATGCACGCCTTTGAGATTATCAATCACTCCAATCTTCTCATGAGTATCGGCATTGAGTACTTCCACTTGCGTGGCATGTGAAATGTAAAGTCTCCGCTCTTCCGAGTCGACACTCAGGTAATCCCATCCGCCTTCACCACCAATGACCGTTTTTTTGATCAATTGAAATTTCGAGGTAGACTGGCTTTGGCCCATGAATGTAATACACTCCAACAACAGGCACAGTGTGATTAATTTTTTCATATGTATTTCGGTTGGTTTGCTTCGCTTAATCCTTGTCCTTCTCCTCTTTTTTCTTTTCTACTTTCTTCTGGAGCTTACCGTCTGCCGAGAAGATGAAGTCGAATTCTTCTTTTCCTTTTTTCACTTCTGCTTCATAACTGGTAACTCCTCCGGCCGTGATCTTCGCAGCTTCGGTCACTTTGTAGTCTTTGTACTCCTTGGTCAGGACGCTTTTTATTGCTTCCGGTAATGCGCTCTGTGCAATCTCGGTCTCTACTTCTTTCACATTGCCTGATGCATCAAGTACCACCGACATCTCTTCTTTGTTCTGATTGAAGCTGGCTTCAAAGTCGCTTTCCTCTTTTGACCATTTAACTCCTTTGGCATTGGGATAGGCCTTTACGAAGGCATCTTTAACGGACTGAGGAACAGCATCTTTTGCCTTTTGAGCAAACCCTTGCACAACCACGCCAAGGATCAATAATGCGATTAGTTTTTTCATAACTGACTTGTTTTAATTGTTTGGTATGAAGCAAACTAACAAGTCAATTTTGTAGAAATTCTGGATTTCCTGGTTGCCTGGGAATACCTGTGAGATTTATTTCTCAGCTGAGTCGCTTGTACATTACAGCTGTGCAATACATTCCACCGAAATAAGAATTCCCGCGGGAAATGGCATTACTTGAGGCGCACTGCGGGCCGGAGGATTCTCAGGAAAGAACTCTTGATACACTTTATTCAGGACACTGAAATCATTACCTGTAACCATGAACACTGTCGTCTTTATGATTTTTGGCATACTGCTCCCGGCTTCTTCTAAAACAGTCTTTATATTCAGGAAGGCTTGTCTTGCCTGTGCTTCAAAATCATCGCTCACTACTTTTCCCGTTGTCTTGTCCAATCCAGGCATACCAGAAAGATAAACCAGGTTGTCGGCAATTACGGCTTGAGGAAATAATTCGCTCATGCGAGGTACTTTCGAAGTATTGAAATTCTTTCTGCTCATGTGATTTTTTGAGCAACATAGACAACCTCCTGCTAAGTATCAAAGTGATTCCGTATGGGCGGAAGGATCTTCAAGCAATAGTCGTTGCCGGTTGCTTTTTCTTCAAAATAAAGGAGCTAATCAAAGCAACGATGAGACCAACCGGTAATACTTCTGCGTAGCTGATCACGACCACAAAGAGAGGGCTTTTGTACATCTCTTTAAACTGCTTCATCTCTTCGGCCTTCTTAGCCAGTTCTGCAGCGGATGCGCCATTCCGTGTAGCCTCACCCAACACATGCAAAGTATATTTGTCTATAAAGTCAGGAACAAACAGGTAGTAGTAAAATAGCCAGGCCACCACATACATGGTTGAACCCAACAAGGCGATAAGCGCCCCTGTCTTAAATGCGCTTCCAAATGAAATAAACCCATTAAGTTCTTTGTTGCGGTAGTTTTGGATCCCGAAAAAGGTGAGTGAGAAAACAATGATCATAGCAGCATAACCTACTACATCATTGCTTTTAAAGTCAGGGTTATGATAAACAATATTTACAATGTAGAGCGCGTGACCAGCAAGGAAAGTTCCAAGTACCAGTCCGAAAATCAGTACGTTTCGTTTCATGATTTGTTTTTTCGGGCAAATCTAGAATCGTGTTGAGTCGTTGGGCTCATACTTAAGTATCAATCTGCTCCTCTGCAGGTATTTCAATACTAAAGTAGGAAACTCCTAAGGTGCAATTCTCAATCGCCGAGCCTTT
The DNA here is from genome assembly GCA_015472025.1 of Cytophagales bacterium WSM2-2. Lineage (NCBI taxonomy): Bacteria > Pseudomonadati > Bacteroidota > Cytophagia > Cytophagales > Cytophagales bacterium WSM2-2. The sequence continues at coordinate 4,018,076 of BNHL01000001.1, read as the reverse complement.
TCGATCGCTTGCGTACGGCTTTTCACATCCATTTTTACCAGCAGATTTGATACATGGGTCTTTACAGTGCTCAGGGAAAGGAACAGGCTTTCCGCAATTGCCGCATTGCTATGCCCTTTCATTAACAATAGCAGAACTTCGTATTCACGGTTGCTCAGACTCAGCTTTTTAAGCTCAGTTTCGTTGATGACAAGGCAGTTCGTATCCAGATAGACTTCTTTTTCCACCACTACGGTTTGCATTTTGGTCTTGGCAGTCTGATTGGCCAACCAAACGCCCAGGAATGTGAACAGGAGCGCTATCAGTGCAATATAAATGTCTGAGGAATTATCTGTTATTAAATACTTCCATTGCAGCCATTTCAAAATGAATACCATTCCCCCCATCAAGGCGGCATAGAGAATAATATGCTGTGAATTCCGGAATAGCTGTTTTAGAAAAGTCATGGTTATGCCCTTATTCTTATCCAAAACTAATTAAAAAGTCGGCAGCCGGCTGTCACAGAAAGCCTGAGGTCAATCCCGTTTCTTATCCCATTACTTCCGGTGATGACCTGGCTAATTAGGTTATCACCTCAAAGAATCGTACCTTGCAGACGTTTTTAGCAGAATCATTCCGCAATAGCAAGTCCCGTCTCCCTCTGAGAGCCCTTTCTACTCCCAATAATTTTAGCTGAAAATCACGGGCACGGATTGCCGTTGTCGTTCCTTTAATTCTGGATATAAGGTGACGAAAACTCGGGTGAGTTGCGTGCTTGACATTATAATAATTAAACAAGAAATGAATTTAGTAAAACAGAACAACAAGAAAAGAAGAGAAGGTAATTACCGGCAAAGACCCAACCAATCACAACCCCCAAGAGGAAGAGGAAAAGGGAATCAACAAGTTAGCACCATAGACCCGCGTTTATTCGTAAAAAAAGCAATCCCCGTAACAGAAAATCGTTATGAATCCCCTAGAGCTATTCAGGATTTGCCCGTGGATGAACGCATCAAAAATAATCTTTTAAGCAAAGGATACTTAAGCCCAACAGAGATACAAGATAAAACACTGGAGTCGATTTTAAGCGGAAAAGACCTGATGGGAATTGCCCAGACAGGTACAGGAAAAACAGGAGCATTTTTAATTCCTGTTATCCATAGATTGATTAATTCAAAGCCTGCATTCCAGGTATTAATAGTAGTACCGACACGTGAACTTGCTGTTCAGGTAGAGCAGGAGTTCAAAAGTATAGTTAAAGGTCTTTCCATGTTTAGTGCCTGCTTTATTGGCGGCACCAGTGTTGGCAAAGACATTGGCCTGTTACGTAGGCCTGTGCACATCGTCATTGGCACTCCCGGTCGGTTGACTGACCTGGCTCGTCAAGGGGCTTTGCGTCTGACCAATTTCAACACACTTATATTAGATGAGTTTGATCGCTTGTTAGATATGGGGTTCGCGCGCGATATTCAATTTATCGTAAAAGGAATGAGTGGTCGTAAACAAACCATTCTATTCTCAGCAACGGAAGAAAAGAGTCAACGCAAACTGATTGACGAACTTCTCCGCCAGCCTGTTGAAGTACACGTAAGCAATGGCAAAGTAACTGGGGACCATATTGATCAGGAAGTTGTTCGTGTAGGAGCAGGTGAAAACAAGATGGAAGTTCTCCTGAAAATGGTTCGTGACCGGTCTTTTCAGAAAGTAATCGTATTTGCGGAAACCAAGCGTGGTGTAAGCAACGTGCGAAAGTCATTGCACCAATCCGGAATCAAGGTTGACGAGATTCACGGGAATAAATCTCAAAACTACAGACTAAAAGCACTTAATGATTTCAAATCAGGACGAATCCAGGTATTGATCGCTACGGATGTAGCCGCTCGCGGACTTGACATCTCGGAGGTCACCCACGTAATCAACTACCAGCAGCCTCGCGATTTTGATAGCTATATCCATCGTATCGGTCGTACCGGAAGAGCTGGGAAAGGCGGAAAAGCATTTACGTTTATCAACTAAACCACGGAGTCCAATGGCAAAGTCGAATAACGCTTTTATCAAAAAGCAAAAAGAGCAAAATCGAAAGAAGAAACAGAAGGAGAAAATGGAAAAGAAGCTGGAGCGTAAAAAGAACTCTCCGGGTGGTGACCTGGAAAATATGATGGCTTATGTGGATGAGAACGGTAACATTACTTCTACCCCACCCCTGAAGAAAAAAACAGAACTTGAATAACATTTTTTTACAACTCAATAATTAATTATTTATGAAAGAAGGAAAGGTAAAATTCTTTAACTCCACAAAAGGATTTGGATTCATCACACCTGATGACGGAACTGCAGACGTTTTTGTTCACGAGTCTGGCTTGTCGAGCAAAATAAAGGACAACGATCGTGTTCAGTTTGAAACTGAACGTGGCCGTAAAGGCATCAACGCGGTACGCGTGCAGGTGATCAAGTAATCAAAAACTTAAATCCAGGAAATAGTGGTCAATGAAAATGTGTCTTTTTTTAGTGCACTTAAAGAAAAAGTTGACTACTATTTTCTTGAAAACCGTCTTTCTCAAACCGGAGAGCGCAGGCTTTATTTGAAAAGCGCATTCCAGATTTCGACAGCGCTATCGACCTACATCGCTTTGGTTTTTCTCTCACCACCGTGGTGGGTTTCTATTTTCTTATGCCTCCTGCTGGGTATTAATCTTGCAGTTCTTGGCTTCAATGTCATGCATGAAGGCGGGCATCAGAGTTTCTCCAAATATCAGTGGCTAAACTCGCTGGCTGGTTATAGTTTGAATGCATTGGGTGGGAATATCTATTTCTGGAAAGTCAAGCACAATATCAATCACCACACTTTCACAAACATTGCAGGCATTGATTCGGATATTGACGTACAGCCATTTATGCGCCTTCATCCCAACCAGCCTTTGACAGGTATTCATCGGTACCAGCACATTTACGGGGGCCTGCTTTACGGCATCTCGTATCTCGCCTGGGTTTTCTATGAAGACTTCGTCAAATACTTTCGCAACAGAATCGCTTTGCATATGAAGCCGATGTCAATGTCACTAAAGGAGCACTTTGTTTTCTGGCTTACGAAGATTGTCTATGTTACCGTATTCCTGGTCATCCCCGTAATTTTTACAGGATGGCTAAATACGATGATCGGATTCTTCATGATTACCTTTGTAACTGGCCTCTTCATCAGTATTGTTTTTCAACTCGCCCACGTAGTAGAGGTGACAGAATTTCCCTCTGAAAAAAAGATTGTAAAAGATTGGGCCGTGCACCAGGTCAGTACCACTTCAAACTTCGCCACCACCAATAAGGTCATCTGTTGGCTGCTGGGCGGACTCAACTTTCAGATTGAACACCATCTCTTTCCAAAGATCAGCCACATTCATTATCCGCAAATAAGCAAGCTGGTTAAAGAGACATGCAAAGAATTCAATGTGACCTACAACGAGTACGCTTCCATGTTTGATGCCATCATTTCTCATATCTCGTACCTCCGCAAAATGGGTACGACTTTATAAACCCCGGCTATGAGTATGAGGCAGCTTAAGATCAGTAAGCAAATAACTAATCGTGAAAGTCAATCGCTTGATAAATACCTGACGGAAATCGCCAAGGTGGAGCTTATCACAGCGGAACAAGAAGTGGAATTAGCCAGGAGAATAAGGGAAGGTGATGAAATTGCTTTGCAAAAATTAGCAAAGGCCAATCTGCGATTCGTGGTTTCGGTTGCCAAGCAATATCAAAATCACGGAATGACGCTGGGAGATCTTATCAATGAAGGAAATGTAGGGCTCATCAGAGCGGCTTCCCGTTTTGACGAAACCCGTGGCTTCAAATTTATCTCGTATGCCGTGTGGTGGATACGCCAGGCTATCATGCAGGCGTTGGCCGAGCAATCACGCCTGGTTCGGTTGCCGCTCAATCGCGTATCTTCTCTAAGCAAAATAGCAAAAGCTTCTGCTGCACTCGAGCAGAAATTTGAACGAGAGCCTTCTGCAGAAGAATTGGCCGGTGTTTTGGAAATGAGCGCCAGTGAAATAGAAGACAATAAACTTTTGGCTTCGCGGTCTATATCTGTTGATGCTCCTTTTGTACAAGGTGAAGACAATTCACTGCTCGATACCCTTGCTGACAATAGCCAGGAAACACCGGATCAGAACTTAATGAATGGTTCCCTCAAAAAGGAAATCGCTCGTTCACTCGCAACACTTACCCACCGGGAATCAGAGATTATGATTTGCTACTTTGGGCTGAACGGGTCAGACGCGATGACATTAGAAGAAATCGGCAGCAAGTTTGCACTCACTCGTGAGCGAGTACGTCAGATCAAAGAAAAGGCTACCCGTAAACTGCGAAACAACATGCGAAGCAACCTGCTCAAGTCCTACCTTTAGTACTTCAAACCAGGTTCACTTTTTCTCTCCTTCCTTTTCTTTATTCTTCCTGATCTTATCAATCAACGGCATCCAGCGGGGATCACCATGAATGCCGGCGAAGTCTTTGTCATTGGTAATCTCATCGACATTGGAGTAGCTTGTTTTGTTTGCAATTCTTTGCAAGTTCGCAAACGCACTGTCAGGAACTGAGGCCAATGCCCAGGAGCAAGCAGCATTGTAACGGTCCATTTCATAACCTCTCCAGCCAAATGTTTTGAATGCCAGTGAATAGGCCAGCGCTGAACCCTTATAGTCATGCCTATGGTAAAAAATTTCAGCCTTCCTGACCCACTTTGTATACTCCTTACCAGGAATTTGTCCGACTACTCCCTTCGAAATGACTATCAGCAATACTGGAATTAATGTTTTCATAAACACATTTGACCCAATCACTTCTGCTGTGCCACGCTGTTTACTTCAATCCAATAGCCATCCGGGTCCTGAAAAAAGATTTGCCTGATACCATCAGCCCGTACGCTTACTTTATTCCTGGCGCCTTCCCAGTCGAAATAGACGATGTTCTTTTTCTCAATCGTCTTGACAAAAGTATCGAAGTTGGTTGTTGTAAACGCCAGATGAACAGCCTTGTTTAGCGATACATTTTCTTTCACTGTTGAAATGAGGTGCAGCTCCTTTCCTTCGCCAAGCGAAAACCATCTTATACCTTCTTTCTTTGTTCTGTTTGTTATCTCTTGAAATTTTAAAACATCTCTGTAAAATTCGGCAGACTGATTTACATCTTTAACTGAAATCGCTGCGTGGTTTAGTGTCAAATTGAAAGAGGCTGTTTCTTGCGCCTGTAGTCCAGTAGCCGAAAAGACTCCGAAGACCAGTAAAATCAATTTATTCATGGGAAAGTATTCTTTATCAAAGATGACATAATAAATTCAAACAACGATTGAGCAACGTTTCAGTGCTCAGGTATGAATTGTGTGCTTGTGTTAAGGACACTATTACCAATGGTTCAAAAATGCGATCAATTGCAACAAATATTATCAAAGCAAAAAAACTTAGCCAGCTAACTTGTTGTTCGATTACAATGTCATTGAATAATTGTGTTATGTAAACCTTATTCGTTGGCAACAATAAATCAAATCCCCAGTGTTAAATTCAAATCTTATTCATAATCATGTCAGGCATTCAAAATGAAATGTTCAAAGAACTCGAATCGAAGGAGATATTTGAACTGGCTAAACAATTTGCTTACAAGTACCAGGAAGGTGTAAGGGCGCGGAACGTCTATCCTACTGCTGACGCGCTTAGAGATTTGAAGAATTTCGAGGAAGATCTGCCTGTTAAACCGTCCAAAGCAAGCGATGTTATTAGGCAATTGGAGAAATACGGTGCACCGGCAACAACAACTATCCTCGGAGGTAGATATTACGGCTTTGTTAACGGAGGAGCAGTTCCCGCAGGCTTAGCTGCCAAATGGATGGCCGACTTTTGGGATCAGAATGCAGCGATGCAAGTGATCTCTCCGATTGCTTCAAAGCTAGAAGTGGTAGTTGAACGCTGGCTTCGAGAGTTACTCGGGCTTCCGGCTTCAACTGTAGCAGGATTTGTCAGTGGCTCGTTCTCGGCCATTTTTTGTGGGCTGGTGGCGGCACGCTATAGAATATTGAAACGGCAAAACTGGGACGTGGGTGAAAAAGGATTGATGAATGCACCTCCAATTCGCGTAGTTACTAGTGTACAAACACACTCCACGGTTTTGAAAGCGATTGCATTGATCGGCCTTGGAAGAGAAAACATTGAAATGATAGACGTGGATGACCAGGGAAGAATTATACCTGAAAAGATTCCCGCACTCGATGACAAGACTATCCTCATTCTGCAGGCAGGCAATGTAAACTCCGGATGCTTTGAAGATTTTGAAAGGATTTGTGTTATGGCAAATAAAGCGAATGCCTGGGTCCATGTCGATGGAGCCTTCGGGCTGTGGGCAAGCGCTGTCGCTTCATTAAAACATCTGACTAAAGGAATGGAGCTTGCAAGCTCCTGGTCTGTCGATGGGCACAAGGCACTCAACACTCCTTACGATTGTGGTATCATTCTTTGTGCCGATGGTGAGGCACTGGTATCAGCTCTTCACATGAGTGGCAGTTATATCGTATTGGGTGACGAACGCGATGGAATGTTCTATACACCGGAAATGTCGAGACGCGCGCGTGTGATTGAACTTTGGGCCGTTATGAAATATTTGGGCAAAGCAGGTATTGATGAAATGCTTGTTGGGTTATGTCAACGGGCCAGGCAGTTTGCTGACGAACTCAAAACTCATGGTTTTGAAATCCTCAACGAAGTTGTATTTAACCAGGTATTAGTATACTATAAGAATGACGAAGCCACTATGGAGATTTTGAAGGACGTACAAGAACAACGTGTATGCTGGTGTGGTGGTTCTTCCTGGCATGGCAAAAAAGTAATTCGTCTAAGCGTTTGCTCCTGGGCAACAACCCCAGAAGATATTTCGCTTAGTGTAAAATCGTTTGTGGTAGCAAAAGATCGACTTTAGTATCCGATTTACATATTCAATAAAAAAGCGATGAAGAATACAATGATCTATCTCACACTTGCTTTGCTTACGGGTGCACTTATTCCTATCCAGGCATCAACCAACGCAGCATTCAGTAAAAGTACCGGTAACCCATTAGTTACAGGCCTTATGGTTTTCGTTGTCGGGCTTGCCGCAATGGCCGTCTTAGCCGTGACCATGAGAGTAAACTGGCCAACCTTACAGCAACTTTCATCAGCTCCGGTGTATGGTTACCTGGGAGGAATAATAGTGGCCACTTACGTAGTCATGATCACGATTCTGGTTCCGCGCATTGGCGTGGGGACTGCCATTGGCTTGATTGTCACCGGGCAAATCCTCTGTGCTGTTGCAATCGATCACTTCGGTTTGTTTAGTGTACAAGTCCGCTCTATTGATCTTGGTCGGCTGGCGGGTATCATCCTGATGATTATAGGCGTCTACTTTGTCATGAGAAAATAATCTCTATATCTATCTCTTTCTCAGTCCGATTCCAGCAATCAATCCACTTCTTGTATTTTCAAGAGTCATGAAAGCCGTTGAATATGGTAGCGTTCTCGGGAATTCCATTGCTATAAGGCGTCCAGCTCTTCCCTCCATCTGTCGAATTATAAATAACAGATGTGTTTTGTGTCAATGAGGACGTTGCCTCCATTCTATTATTATCTTTCTTATCCCTTTTGCCATCGCATGAAAGAAATAGACATAAGGAGATCGTTGAGGATATGAAGAATCTCATAAAGTACCTGGTTCTTTCTAAACAGAACTATCAATGTTTTGTCGAACAAAATCGCTGCAATACTGTCTTATCATCATCCTAACTTTCCTGAATTGTGATTTGATCTCTTCGTCTGTTCCCTTAGCCTTTGCGGGATCAGGGAAGTCATGATGAAATTGTTTGGCTTTTGTCGGGAAGACAGGGCACCGTTCCCGGGCATTATCACAGACAGTAATTACAAAATCAAAATCCTTGTCACGATATTCGTCAATATTGTTTGATGTGTGTCCGGATATATCAATTCCATCTTCCTTCATCGTTTCGATAGCCCGTGGGTTTACGCCATGCGTTTCAATTCCTGCACTGTAAATTTCAGCTTTATCACCGGCAAAGTGTCGCAGGTATCCTTCGGCTAATTGGCTCCGACAACTGTTGCCCGTGCATAATACAAGTATTCTCTTCATGTCGCTTATGTGTTTCAAATGCCTGCTACCGCACTTCGTTTTTCAAGTAAAACAGTGTTTCTCCAGATGCCATTCATTTTTCCCACCTTCTCCCGGTAGCCTACAATGCGAAACCCGCATTGCTCATGAATTTTTATGCTTGACGCGTTTTCGGGAAATATTCCCGACTGAAGTGTCCAGATTCCGTTGGCTTCGCTTTGACGAATCAGTTCCAACAACAGTGCTTTGCCCACTCCTTTGCCCCGGTGATCTTGCCTCACATAAACACTTACTTCTGCGACTCCACCATAAACACACCTGCCGCTTACCGGAGAAATTGCAGCCCAACCAATGACCTTATCTTCTTCCTGGGCTATCAATCGGCTGTGTGACAAATGGTTTTTGTCCCATGTACTCCAATCGACAGCACCAGTTTCAAATGTAGCATTACCTGTATTTATGCCTTCGGTATAAATATCGGCCACCGCCTTGTAATGTTGTTCAAGGAGTGGGTGTATTTTCATCGCTAGCAGCATGCAACCTTTCGAGTTGATAGTTCTTCTGTAACATCTGCATTGCAACCACAACCCGATTTCACTTCCGCTGATGAAACGGTACAGCAGGCAGATGCTTCTTTCAATTCGTAGTGTGGGTCATTAAACTCTGCATCCGCGTGAAAGTAATACACTTCCCATTGAACATTGTCCGGGTCATTGACCCAGAATTTGTCCTGTTTTGCATAGCAGCAATTCGTTCCAATTTCTTCACGTTGTACAAGGTCCTCTGCTTTAGCTTCTAAAAGCCTTGAGTTCAATTCTTCAGGCGTTTCTACCTGGAAGCCCAGATGGCCAAAATTCGACTGAACGCGCTCTTTGTTTTCAACAAAGGAGATTATCAGGGAAGGATTCTCTAAAACATACTTCGCATATGCGGGGCGTACTTTTACAGGTGGTTGTCGGAAAAACCTGGAATAAAAATCAACTGATTTCTTGATGTCGCTCACATATAAGCTAACATGCATTCGAGGAAATTGACTCATATTAAATCATTTTAGTTTAACAACATTCTCTCTTCTTCTCCAGCTTGGCAGAGATATTTTCAAAGTAATCGCGAAGCTTAACAATCGCCTTTTCATCAATACAATAACAGATAGCATTACCTTCTATACTTCCTTTGATGAGCCCGGCAGTTTTCAGTTCCTTCAGATGTTGAGATACCGTTGGCTGCGAAAGCGGAAGTTCATTGACAATATCTCCGCAAATACATTCATTGACCTTCATCAGGTATTCCACAATGGCAATGCGGGCCGGGTGACCCAACGCCTTGATCATTGTTGCAACTGTATTCTGACGGTCAGTGAAGAATTCTGTCTTTGTAGCTCCCATAAATATCTTTATATTGCAATATTACGATAAAGATTAAAACAGGTTGTCCGCCTTTATCGTTTTTATTCAGAAATAAAAATCCCGGAAGTCGCCCGTGGAAATTGCGTCTTTTTCCAGTCCGATCCGTCTTAAGCAAGGTATTTTATATCAAAATGGAAACACCCGGATCATCACCCATTAGTTTTTTCAGTAACGAACTCAAGGGCTTTGTTTACAAACGCGTAAAGGACAAGGAACTGGCGAACGATATTGTTCAAGACGTATTCCTGAAAGTCCAGAGTAAGATTGACCAATTACATGACTATGAAAAAATTACTGGTTGGATTTACAAGATTGCAGCAAACACAATCACCGATCATTTCAGGCAAAAATCAAAAGTCATCAACGCACATGACCTTGAGTGGGAAAGTGACCACAACGTCCTTAACGATTGCGTTTTGTATTGCATGAATGAAATGCTCTTATCCCTGCCCGAAAAATACCGTCAAGCTCTGGAATTGACCGAGCTACAGAACTTATCACAGACGGAATTAGCTTCGAAGTTGGGTATTTCATACTCGGGAGCAAAATCAAGAGTACAGCGCGCCCGTCAAATGCTTAAAAATAAAATGGACGAGAATTACAAAATCAAAATGGACTCGTACGGAAATGTAACGGTATGCGAAAACCGTGTGCCTTGTAAATGCGCTGAGAGCTTCAAAGAGGCCTGTTGAAGAAGATTGTTAGTTCTCACTTTGCAGCGTCATTCTCAGAACCATCATGGTTCATGAATAAGTAGTCTTCTCCAGAAAGAGACAGGGCGATTAAGCCCCGTCTTTTACTGACTAGCAGCACCCTGAAGTAACTCCACCGCAACAGTCGGTGTTGCCACCGCAACAATTACCAGGATCAAATTGATTTTCCATCGTCTTAAAATTTAGTTAAACATTTATTTATCAAGTTGATCATCCGATCACTCGCCCCTACTGACGTGCGATGATCCAATAAAGACGCAAACCAAAAATTGCGTCTTTAAAGACGTGTCCTCGTCTTAGATCATAAAACACTTCATGAAAAAAAATATTATAACAGCAATTGTAATTCTAGTATCGTTCACAGTTGTTTTTTCTCAAAAAACAGGTACGCAACGCGAGCTCACACCTGCGCGGGGGCACTACAAGCAACTTTCTGCTTTCAGCTCAAAGCCTAAATCTGCAAATGAGGCAATCGACAAACAAAAATTTATAACCGACCAGGTAACAGTTGAGCGAAGATTGAGCCTCAAACCCAACTACCTCCAAAGCGTAACTGTTGATGATTTCAAGATACCCGATGTACCAGCTAATAGCTCTGAGCAAACCCGCATGGAAATTAACTACCTGCTCGCATTGCAGAAGACCAGAAGCAAGGAGGATGTACGAACAAGTCTCTACATGGCTAATGTCTACTATAATCTTCGTGTTAAGGCAACAGACTCCACTTATGGGCGTTTTCGACAAAACCTTTTCCAAATCGGTCGTTCAATCGGGTCATGGTTTAATCCAGAAACACTTCCGGTTACTGCCGACTTTATGGCCAGAGTTTGGCAGGATGCCAGTTATTTTATCTGGTCATTGAAATTCAAGTACGCGCGTATCCGGCCATATATAATTGACCCCTCTCTGAAAAACCTGGAAAACACGGATTGGGCGGCTTATCCTAGTGGTCATGCAGCTAACTCTTATGTCAACGCATTCATTTACCAGGAACTTGCACCTGAGTTTACCGACTATTTTATCAAAGACGCTTACGATATGGCCCACTCCCGCGAGATTCTTGGTGTTCACTATCCAAGTGATTCAGAATCATCGAGAATTTTTGCCAGGCAGTTTGTCAATAAGTTATTCCAAAATGAGAAGTTCATAGAAGACTTTAAAAAAGTGAAAGAAGAATGGGCCGCTAAAGCAAAGGAGTCATTTTCGAAATAGATGATTCTACACGACCTCCATTTGCACCATACGAGACGCATCACCTCTATCGCCTTCTTACTCCTTTTTTCCTTTCCTGCATTTTCAGGAAATGCAGGATCCCTTGCCGCTTGGCTTCGGTGATCGTAGTCTTTGTATCGAGTGAATTTTTGAAGATATGACTCATATACAAGGGAGACTTCTTATCGCTAAAGGTCTTCTTGTTCATCGTAAGGTTAGTGCCACCGGTATGACAACTCAGGCAATTCACAAGGTCACCCAGATTGATCTTGTGAATATTATTGATTGAGTCTTGTGCTCCTGTCTGTACAAATGTCTCCATCGTAAGATTAGCACCATTGAGCGACCCTCTTGCGCTTGATCCTGTCGTAACGTTGCCGATATTGAAGTTCAGGCTGTCGATTAATTTAGCTTGTTGTTGTTCTGTGAGTCCGTCCGTATTGATCCATATTGATCCGTTGTAGAAATAATTTCTCCAGACATCAGTATTGGCAAGACCTGCGGCCACACAGGTGTTCAACCCGTCAATGTTGTTATAGTTAATGGGTTCAGATTGGCTGGTGCCGGTCATGAAGCTGTCGTAAGCAACGCGAGGCACTCCATACTTGTAAAGCGAATAGGCCCGATACAAGCTATCCGGTCTTCTGGTATTATTGTTCCAGGTGATCCCACCTAATCCGGTGGTGGTGCCTTTGGCAAACAGTAAAGTACCTGAACCAGAAGTAATGGGTGCATCCTGTTGCAGAGTTGTTGCACTCCAGTTATACAGCGGTGCCATTGTTTGATGTTCGAAAGTAGCCCAGATAAATTCCGGGTGATTGATCACCCTGCCTACCACATGCATACCCAGTAAGGCTACCCTGATCAGCTTATAGCCTTTGCCAATTTTAATTGCCGCGTCTGTTGCGTAATAAGAAGCTTGCTGATCCGGAGGAATGGAATTTACATCGACCCAAGAAATTTTGAGTTCAAGTGAATGGATTGGGAAAGTATAAAGATTGTTTAGTTGTAACGTATCAGCCTGGAGTACTTTTCTCATCGAGTCGGCATAGTTGAACAGAGTCTTGTCAGTGAAGATGGAATAGTAAACCAGGTAGGGTTTCTTACTAAACCCGGGGTTGGCATGCAGTGTTCCTCCTGAACCAGCCTGAGCTGAATCCTCGAGTACCAGCGGAATGAGCACTTTACCACCTGTGAGTGCAGGAAGTACTCTTGAAAGTTTTGAATCAACTTCAATCAGGCTGTCTTGAAAGAAAGCATGGCCACTGGCCATTGGCCGAGTGAGCCACAGAAACTTTTGCCATGACCATTGGTGAAAAATACAGTTAGTCGTGCTTGACGTATCAAACGGACTGCCTTTGCCTTCCAACGGAGCAGGAGTCGTGGTGTGAGGAAACCAGTTCGCCTGGCAATTGCATATTTCCGCTGCAGCATAATCGCCTTTGCTTTCTTTTTTCTCGCAACTGGCAACGATCATCATCGTCACTGCAGTCAGCAGAACGAGTAGAGCAGACAACTTTGTTTTTTTCATAAGGTTTGGTTTGTGTTGGGTAGTGGGAGTATTTCCTACGATATGCAGTTCATACCTCCAGCACAAAGTGGCTATAATTCAGTAGCCAGTCAACCGGGAAAAAACCCGGAGCGAGGGGGATTTTTCCCGTACCAAAACTTCATAGCAAGATTTTTATGAGGGCTTAATGTCTTTGAAGAACACGCCACAGACCACAGGCATGATAAGTAACTATATCTTTTATTCAGTAACGAGAATCCTGCATCCGGAATCCTACTCCTCGAATTCACCACTATTTTGCCGATTGATTTCCTGATGCCGTTTTAGCAATCTCTCATACAGACCTGTTTCTTTAATATAGCCTGTCAGTGTAATGTGATTTTTGCTCGCGTTTTTGTTGGTGACTGGTAGAATCACGCTCGTTACCAGCATTCCTTCGCGTTGCATGGCAATAACCTTATTAGAGAATGAATTTTCGCTTTCATTCTGTGTTACAACCTCGAAAGTGCGTTTGGTGTCGTCACGGATGATCAGCCAGCTTTTTGTGTACATGATGTAAAGATACGGATTGAAACATAGTGGCGTCCTTCATCACTCAGCAAGAACCTGATATTCCAAAATCAGCGCTTTACTGATGTTTAACACCTGCCTGTACCTCACCTTTGTGATATCAAAACGAAAACAATAGTCATCACTTTGAAAGTGATGACTGAAGATATCTGATAGATGTGGGAGTTGGCGTAATCTGAAAGTCGCGTGGGAAACTGCGCGATTTTTTTATTTGTCAACAATTACTCTTTAAGATCGTTGTCTCTGCGTTTTCAAGACAAAGGCTGGAGTTTTATAAAATCTGAATTAATTCGGGACTATCTACTAATTCGTATTTTTATAAAATTTCTTATGAAATCAATAGTCACACTACTTCTAATTAGCTCAGCCTGTTTTGCGCAACATGAGCACAAAACTACTGAACCTCCGGCCGACACACTCAAGAAAAGCATTCCGAAAGAAGTGCACGTGCAAATGGGTGATGCTCACCTGATGATTAAGTATTACGCTCCGGCAATTCGGGGAAGGGTGATCTGGGGTGGGCTTGTTCCTTATGGAGAAGTGTGGGTTACAGGTGCGCACTCGGCTACTTCATGGGAGTTTAACAAAGACCTGGTTATCGATGGCAAAACAATAACTGCAGGGAAGTATGCGATCTTCACCATCCCCGGAAAAGAAAAATGGACTTTGATACTCAATAAAAACTGGAATCAGCATCTGTCGGATGATTACAATCAAGAAGATGATGTTATCCGGGTAGAAGTCACTCCTCAGATTGCCGCTCACCAGGAAAGGCTAGCCTATAGCATAACTAGCAAGTCTGATACCAAGGGCCTTCTATCAATACATTGGGAGAAAATCAACGTCACTGTTCCTTTTAAGACAAAATAGGCTCGATCGATCTCGGCATATTTTAGAAATGAAGTTGCTTACGCTTCATTGTCATTCGATAGGCAATAACCGAGGCAAATGGAATCAACCCGAGAAAAAACATCCAGCCTCTTTTATTAGACCTGCGACTTACGCTATATAGATCGCGGATAGAAAGGGTTGCAAGAATAACATGTGCAACAAAAATGGCAATCAACAACTGATACCCCCACCACATGGTGCGAAGTAACAACCGATAATTCGATTATCAATTATATAATCTTTAAATATCCATCACCAATCGACAAAGTCGCATTAGCTGGCGGTCAACTGAACTTCTTCAAGTTCGGGATATGTGAGCTATAGAAACCAGTAACTCACTGAAAACGAGTCGATGATGTGGTATAACTTACAAAAATCGATTAACATCAATTGCGCTTCATAACTCAATGATTATTAGAATTCTATCACTATTGAGTTCTATATGATGATTATTTTCCTATCCCCGGTTTCGGGTATCCTTCTCACATTCACTTCTGCTAACTAACATTAATTTAATACACGATTCTTACCTTCGCCCCTACCAAAACACAAACAACCCCATGAAGAAACTTCTACTTCTCTGCTTTGTCTTTTCTTTTAGTTTAGCTTTTGCTCAAGTGACCTTAGGTCCCTCTCCTCTCTCTCAGGATTTTAACTTAATTGGTACAGGCCTTCCCTCCGGATTCACTATCCGGACAGGCGCAACGGCAACTGCACTAGGCGCGTCTCAGGCATTCGGCACTGGAGCTGTAGCCTGGAATAACACGAGCGGAGCATTCAAGAACTTTGCTTCCGGAAGCGACCTTCCTTCTTCCGCAACAAGTGCTCAACAAAATGCATCCACTAACCGCAGTCTTGGCATTCGTCAGACCGGAACACTGGGTGATCCTGGTGCTGCTTTCGTACTTCAGCTTGCCAACACGGCTGCGCTGAAAGATTTCAAGCTGGCTTTTAAACTTCAATCACTCGACAACACTTCTCCGCGCGTCACTACCTGGCGTGTGGATTACGGCTTCGGCCCAACGCCTGCTTCTTTTACAGCAGCCACGGCAACAGGTACATTAACCACCGGAGGCAGTTTATTCACAAACAACACTATCAATGTTGACTTTGGAAGTGCGCTTAACAACAGACCCGATGATGTTTGGATCAGGATCGTGGCAATAGCCGCTAGCACCGGAAGCGGTAACAGGGCTTCTTCTGCGATCGATGATTTTTCATTGACTTATAATACGGGAATTGCACCTACACCAACGTTGTCAGTTAATCCAACTTCGATTGCATTCGGCAACCAAGCCATTGGTACCACCAGTGCAGCTCAATCCTACACTTTAAACTATGCTAATCTTGACGGCAGCAATGTCACTGTCTCAACCGCTACTCCATTTTCAATTTCAAAATCCGCGGGCGGACCTTTCACTTCAAACCTGATTTACACTGCTGCGGAATTAAGCGGATCATCTACAACTATATATAGTGTGTTCAACCCCACAGCAACGGGCTCTGTCAATGGTTCAATTAGTCATTCTGGCGGTGGAGTATCAAGTTCAACGAATGTGTCACTTACCGGTACCGGAGTTAACCTCACACCAGTAGCCAATGATGATTCTTTTGGTGGATCGTTTGGCGATGTTGTAAGTGGAAGCGTTGCCGCGAACGATACTGATCCGCAATCGCTGACCTTGACTTATACCAAACTTACCGATCCGGCTTCGGGAACTTTAACTTTTAATTCAGATGGAACATTTTCTTACCAGTCAGTAGAAGGAAGTGCAACGACACAAACCTTTACTTACCGTGCTACGAATACCCTCAACCTCAGCGATGACGCAACGGTAACGATTACACTGGCTGAAAAGTCAAAGATATTTATCAGTCAATATTATGAGGGCACTTCGGTAAACAAATGGATTGAGCTTACTAATCCTACCAGCTCGCCTGTGAATCTGGCCTCTCCCCAACTGAAGCTGGCTTTGTATACAATCTCTGGTGATGCAGGAAATATTGTGATCTCGGGAGCTCCTTCACAAGTGATGAATCTAAGTATTACAATTCCTGCAAAGAGCAGTGTATTGATTGCTAATACTGGCAATGGAGCTGAAGTACCTTACCTCACTGCTGCCAGTGCGCAACAAAGCAACAACGCTGTTATCAATTTCAATGGAAATGATGGAGTAGCTCTCCTTGATGCTGCCAATAATATTATCGATGCTTTCGGCACAGGTGTGAACGCAAAGGATGTGAGCTATGTAAGAGACCAGGATGCAGTGACTCCTTCTGCTTCATTTATTGTTACCGATTGGACGCGCACTCCATTGGATGTTGTACAAAATGCAGCAGACCTTGATGACCCGGACCGGCTTGGCGTTCATGTTCAACCGGAACTCCCCCCTTGCGCAAGCCCTACCAGCCAACCAACTGCTTTGTCATTCAGCGCTGTAGGCACGAAAACCATTACATTGAATTTCACAGCATCGGCAGATGCCAACGAATACCTGATCGTCCGCAGTTTAAATAATACTCTTAGTGCTACTCCTGTGAATGGCATCATATATAATGGAGGGAATAGCCTTGGTGGCGGAGTTGTGGCAAGTCGCATCGCCGGAACGAGCTTCATAGACAGCAACCTGGCCAGCGGCACAACTTTCTATTATTTCATCTTTGCCCTAAACAGTATCGAATGTGACGGTGGTCCGATCTACCTGACTTCAAATCCGTTGTCTGGAGCGCAAGCAACAGACCCTCTCCCTGTTTGTGTAACTCCTTCTGCACAGCCTACGAACTTCCTGGTGACGTTCTCCAATTACAATGTAATCCAGGGAACTTTCACTCCTGCTGGCGGGGCTGATGAATCACTTGTGATCATGAGTAAAGACAGTGTTTTGAGTGCATCCCCTGTGAATCAAACAGTATATTCGGTAGGCGACTCTATCGGAGGCGGAATTGTCATCAAACGCGGTACGCAAGGTTCATTCAACCGCAGCGCACTCGCACAGAACACCACTTATTATTTCTTCATTTTCTCATTAAACAGTAATTGCAGTGGAGGTCCTCTTTACCTTACTACTACGCCACTGACAGGGAAACAGAAAACCGGTATCCTCAACAGCAATGCTTTGAATTTCTATTTTGGAAACCTGCATGCACACAGCAGTTATTCGGATGGCAACAAAGACGACACCAGTAAAAAACCGGAAGACGATTATGCATTTGCTAAGAACTCTCTGGCCATGGACTTCCTTGGTATATCTGAACATAACCACACGCAAGCAGGAATGCGCTTAGCTAACTGGGCGCCTGGTATTTTGGCTGCGAAGAATGCCACTACTTCTGACTTTGTAGCTATGCACGGTATGGAGTGGGGCGTAATCAGCGGTGGCGGTCACGTTGTGGTATATGGTATTGACTCTCTGATTGGCTGGGAGCCGGGTGAGTACCAGATCTTCGTACCGAAGAGCACTTACACCGGAAGTACCGGTTTGTTTAATGTAATCAATCGTCATGGTCTGAATGCCATTGCTACTCTGGCTCACCCTAATACTACTGACTTTAATAATGTCGGAGCCGCCTATAATGCGCTTGCCGATAGCGCGATAGTTGGGTCAGCATTGGAAAGCGGGCCAGCTTTTTCTACTAACACAACTTATTCAGATCAGGCAAGTTCGATGTCCTATTTGAGTTACTACCAACGCATGTTGTCGAGAGGATATCATTTGGGAGCCACCATGGATCATGATAATCATAACATGACATTTGGAAGACATACACGCGCACGCCTGGTTGTGCTCGCCCCCGCTCTCACTGAAAATGACTTGCTGGATGCTATGAAGAAAATGCGTTTCTATGCCAGCGAAGACTCAGCAGCCCGAATCAGTTTCACAATCAATAGTCAATTGATCGGTAGCGTGTTCAGCGGAAATGGACGACCGCAGATTTCAGTAAGTGGCTCAACAACGAGTCCTGTGACTAACATTACGATTATGCATGGAACTCCAGGCAGTGGTGTTTTTGCTACAGCGCTCACAAGCAGTTCAACCGGAACATTGAATTATTCTGACAGCACGCTCACTCATCTCTCTACCGGCTACTACTATGCTGATATTACCGAAGCCGATGGAAGAAGGATTATCACCTCACCGATCTGGTACACACGCAATGATTCTCTGAAGACAGAACAAACAATCACCTTTAATCCGATTGCTTCAAGGACATACGGAGACCCGGACTTCGGCCCTGGTGCATCAAGCTCAAACAACACCATTCCTGTTACCTATAGCAGCAGTGACACGACCATTGTGAAAGTAGCAGGTCAGCAATTGCATATCCTGAAAGCAGGAAGTGTAACTATTACTGCGAATCAGAGTGGCAATAACTTATTCAAGCCGGCAACTCCGAAGAGTCAGTCGCTCGTTATTGCGACTAAAGCTGTAACTGCATTTGCCGATGCGAAAACAAAAGAGTATGGCACCAGTGACCCTGCTTTTACGTATACTGTAACACCTTCATTAGTTAACAGTGATACATTTACCGGTGCGCTTAGCCGTGATGCCGGGGAAAATGCAGGAAGCTATATCATCAACCAGGGAACTCTTACTCTCAACGCGAATTACACATTAACGTTCGATACTGCTGTATTCTCCATTACGAAGAAAGCTGTTCTGGCGAAAGCCGATCCGAAATCTAAAGAATATGGCAGCGCTGATCCTGCATTGACTTTCTCATTTACTCCAAACCTGGTCAGTGGTGATTCAGCTTCCGGTGCACTCACACGAACTGTAGGCGAGAATATCGGAACTTATGCTATCAGGCAGGGTACTCTTGCGTTAAGCAGCAATTACACTTTGACATACGATTCTGCTTTGCTTACGATTGCCCCTAAAGCAATTACTGCAGTGGCAGATGCGAAAACGAAAGAGTACGGAAGTGCTGATCCTGCCTTAACTTATACTTTTGCTCCAGCATTGGTCAATGGCGATTCATTCACCGGTACATTGACGCGTACTGCTGGAGAGAATGCAGGTACCTATTCGATAAGACAGGGGACCCTTTCGTTGAGCAACAATTACACGTTAACTTTCGATTCTGCCATCTTCTCTATTACTAAAAAAGCAATTGCTGCAAAAGCAGATTTTAAAACAAAAATTTTCGGTTCTGTTGATCCCGCATTGACTTTTATTAACACTCCTTCATTGGTAAGCGGAGATGCATTTACAGGTGCACTTACACGCGAGCCAGGTGAAAATGTGGGCGCGTACATTATTAGCCAGGGAACTCTCGCACTCAACAATAACTACACACTGACTGTAGACACTGCCTTGTTTGTCATTACGAAGACGGCCCAGGCTATTACTTTCTCTGCTCTTCCTGCGAAAACTTACGCAGACGCTGACTTCACCCTGACGGCAACCGGAGGAGCTTCAGGTAATCCAGTGACATTCACCAGTTCGGATATTTCTGTCGCAACGGTTGTCAGTGGCAATGTTCATATCGTTGGCGCTGGCACTGCAACGATTACCGCATCGCAAACCGGGAATGCTAACTACAATGCAGCTCCCAATGTTTCTCAGACTCTTGTTGTAAATAAAGCAGCTGCAACTATCACACTCAGCAACCTTACCCAGAATTTTGACGGAGCACCGAAAGCAGTGACAGTAACAACCACTCCCACTGGACTTGCAGTGGCAGTTACTTACAATGGATCGGCTACCGTACCCTCAGCAGCCGGAACGTATGCTGTTGTTGCA
Source organism: Cytophagales bacterium WSM2-2 (assembly GCA_015472025.1). NCBI lineage: Bacteria > Pseudomonadati > Bacteroidota > Cytophagia > Cytophagales > Cytophagales bacterium WSM2-2. The sequence goes on along the minus strand of BNHL01000001.1, from coordinate 3,997,912 downwards.
ACTTTGACTAACACCAATTATAATGCAGCACCTGCATCTGGTACTTTAACGATCGTTCAACCTATTGCATTGAAAGCGCAGTATCGCAATGCCGATGGTTCGATGACTAACACAGAAGGCAAACCATATTTAAAAATTCAGAATACGGGAAGTGTGACCGTTCCTTACAGTCAGATTACCGCTCGTTATTGGATCACTCAGGAAAATTTTACCGGCAGTCTCGGTATCTGGATTGACTATGCTCAACTCGGCAATAACAAAGTGACTACGAAATACGTGCAACTCAGTAGCCCTAGGGTAAAGGCATTCGGATACATTGAATATGGGTTCACTGCCACAGCAGGTTCACTTGGTATAGGAGGAAATTCCGGAGAAATACAGTCGCGCTTTGCCAACAGTGATTGGACAAACTTCAACGAAGCCAATGACTATTCTGTCGGAACCAATTCAAGCTATGCCGACAATAGCAACATCACACTTTATATCAATGGCACACTTGTCTGGGGAACTGAACCTGCTGCCGAAGCTCAAGTTCTTAGTTTAAAAGTTACTGCTGAATCTAAAAATCCGGCTACGACTAATACGATCAGTACTTTTGTAAACATCAGCAATGAAGGGAACACTCCAATTGACTATAAAGACCTCAGTGCGCGTTACTGGTTTACTGCTGATGGCTCTTCACCGCTTAACTTCTGGCTCGACTATGCAAAAATCGGCAACAGTGCTGTAAGCGGACATTTTGTAACTGTAAGCCCCATCCGAACGAATGCCGATACATACTTGGAACTGAAAGTAACACCAACACAATCGACATTCTTCCCGTTATCTTCCACAGGAACCATTCAATACCGTGTGTCGAAGAGCAATTGGTCGAACTTCAATCAATTGAATGACCATTCTTACCAGGCCGGTGCATCAGCAGAAAATTCGAAGATCACCCTCTATTATAAAGGTCAGTTGATCTATGGAACGGAACCAGCAGGAAGTACAAGTACAACTTCTGTAAGTGAGTTACAATCTGAAAGCATTGGTACGTCCATTTATCCTAACCCTTCTTCGGGACGCTTTACTCTCCTGATTGAGGATGCTGAAAGAACAGGTCCATTCAAAGTAACAATCTATGATGCGCTTGGGAAAGTGATTGATATCGCCACTGGCGAAAAATCAGGAATCCTAAGCAAGGAATACGATCTCCAGTTGGCTAAAGGTATGTACTACATGACTATCAACTGGAAAGATCATACTGATCACAAGGCCATAGCCATTCATTGATAGACGTTACTGATTGGTCATTACAGAAAGACTAGTTCTCCTCCATAAAAAAAACCTCTCCGATCTCGGGGAGGTTTTTTTTATTAGCGCAAGCTGGAATATTAAGCGAATGTAAAATTCGGCACGAATTTCTAAAAGTAAAAAGGGGGACCTCTCCCCCTTTTTGTTTAACCTAAAAACCTAACCCTCAACTCGCGCCTCGAGCTGGACAGCTAGATAGTCTTCAAACGCTCTTGTGTGAAAAGAGGTCAATATTTTTTTATTAGAATATTTAAATCGGGCACAATTTACTATGCTGATGCGGAGAAGAGGCTTGTAATTTGATGAAAGGTAGATTGACTTTACGGTCACCCACCTTTGGTGTGCGCATTTCCTTTCATTGGAACTTGCTATACGTACAACTGATTTTACAAATCGTCATTCGTTGTAACGGTTTCAACATACGTTAAGGCAATGTTACTGCACAGCAACCAGGTAAAGCTGAGCTCCTTCGGTGGTTGTCCATGTCACCGTGTATGTGCCCGCAATACTGACCTTGCGATAAGCTGCCGCAAATTGTACATAGCCATTGGAATGAAGACGTATTGTTCTGGTCGCATCCGGAAGTAACGTGAATGACGCCTCGGGAGTAGCAACATGATTCTGTCCAACGGGAGGAATTCCTGCTGTTCCCCACCACCAGGCTACAAGTATTGCCGGGCCAGTTGTAGTGACAGCATTACTTGTTAATGTAGTCGAACCACCAGGAAGAGTTTTCTCTACAAATGATACGTCCTGAACCTTCGCTCCATTTTTTATCTCAACAACAGAAAGCGAAACCTCATCGCCATCTGTACTCTGGGAACCCACTGCACCGAAAGATGCCGTAAATGAATGATTGCTTCCACCTGCGGCCGCAGTCTTTACGTAGAGACCAGTCTGGCTTTCGGGCCATGCCTGGTACGCATGCGTTTGGCCGGAGAGCTGGAAAGTATTATGATAGCTGTCGCCTGTAGCGTTTGGACTGGCACTCCACGTTCCCCGGCCAATCATTGTAAGGATCACAGATCCAGAAGACGCAGTAGCAACAGGATCAGTATTAATAATTCCTGACTGAGGTGCGAGCCTGTAAGCATGTTGTTGTGCTGCACTTACGCCAATAGCCAACGTTGCTTGTACCGGACTGACCGGGGTTGTGCCGGAAGGTGAATGGCAAGCTGCCAACGCAAATGCGATCACAGTCAATAGCAGGAAATTTTTCATCATTTAAATTAAAACTCTCCAACAAATTTACCGTGTCACTCGCTTGATCAATGATAACTACGTTGCAAAAACTGGTTAAATAATGACGCCAGTTTTATTTGATGATGAACTTTACACCAAATGACGGGTCCGGGGCTACAACAACATAGCCCCCCGTTCCAAATTCTATGAAGGGCTTCAGATCAAGACTGAATGAAATGGGAATACCTTCGGGCAAGTGATATTCAATTCCGACAATGCCATTAATACCCAACCCCACATCATTATTCCGGTGGTAATCCGATTGTCTTCCGAAATAACTGAAGTCCCTGTCCTTGCCATTGTAAAAGGCAAGATGAGCACCGCCTCCGTAGTAAGTGTAAAGCCCCTTGGCATTATATACCGGTACATATTTTTCAATGAGGCCGGTAAAACTTACACCATTTCCAAACGTGCCGATAATTCCTTCAAATGCTTTCTCCTGTTGATAGAAATATTTTACATCAACGCCACTTGTTCCTCCGAAGCGTAAGCCAATGGCTGTAGAGTACTGTGCATTCACATTCAGAGTCATTGCAACTACTAGGATTAAGCCACCCATAGCACTTGAGAAAAATCCCCTTGCTTTCATGATCCTTTAGTTTTGATTCGTGACATAAGAACGTTTTTATTGGAATGAGATTAATTACCATGGGTAAATCTTCGGTGAGCAGTTGAGATCAGGGGTTGAGAAGTCAAAAATCAGCTACGGTATCTTATATTTATGATTCAATTGTACCTATGAAATTCAGTCTCATTGGTATTGTATACCTTCTACTCCTTCCCATCGAGATCCATGCGCAGGACGATGCCGTTGTTATCGTTGTCACCGATGCTGACGCTAAAGTATCGATCGATGGAATAGAAAAGGGCAAAACCACAGCAGGTTCTGCATTCCGTATTTCTGCCAGTAAAGGTGAGCACTATGTTGAAGCACAAAGTACAGATGGGATAATCAAGGGAGAAATAGTGCAGTTGGAGACGGGCAAACAGAAGATACTTAAGATCGTCTTCGAAGAGTCAGTTGCAGTCTCTCTCGATCCGATTGCTATTGCCTCGCTTGACATCGAACTAGCTGGTGGTTTAAGCGACCCGAAGAGTAACAATTTTAAACATGGTCCTCAGAAAGAATTCTTCTATGCGTTCGAAGCTGGTGATGAGATTATTATCAATATCACGATGGCTAATAAAAACGGCTCTAACCAATTGATCGTATCCACTTATCCCGATGGGGTTGAAAGATACTCCAATACATCTTTTGCCGACCTGAGCAATCTCCACATCAAAGTTTCTGACCGGTCGATCTATCGCTTCTCACTGAGTACCAATTACGTGTTCTCCCGCAAGATGACATTGAGTATTAGTCGCAAACCGCTGAATACTGAAACAGTAAATTTCAATAGCAAAGTAGCGCTCAAAAAAATACTGACACCGGTTTCTGTAGCTGCACCAATGGACTACTTCATCAACGGCCCCACTGACACAACTGGACTGGTACGACTGATGATCCCTTTGACATTGCCTGAGAACACAATAGAGTGGTACTACCGCTTTACCGCCTCAAAAAATCAGGAAGACATACAAAGCTTCATGAAGAGCTACAATCTTTTATCTGAAATCATCAGTCGTATGAATGTACGAGGCTCTAACACTGCATTTTCATTCGAAAGTCTTTTGGCACCACCTGGCAAGGATTTATGTGATGTCCTTTTTCTTCCCTACGAGCAAGGGCCTTTGTTTGAATCGCTGACTGACGATCAGGTACAACCGATTCCTGATGTATCCAGAAATGGCACTGTCTCCGGAAATGTTAAAGTTATGTGTTGCAATAGCGGGAGCTATTACCTTGGTGTGAAGAATCTTTCGGCCAAGAATGGAATACACGTATCCGTTGAAGTTGTAGCTATGACAGGAGCCGATGCATGGGTGATGGAGACCCGGTAATGGTCGCTTATAATCGCAAGCCAAAGACGTCCCAGCTAAGCCGCAGGATTAGCAACACTAATACCGCGAGGAAAATATATCGAACAAACCTGTTGCCTTTCAATATCGCGGCTTTACTTCCAATATATCCGCCAGCCATATTACAAACCATCATGGGAAGCGCAATTTTATAAACAATAGCTTTCATCAGGAAGAAACTGACAAGTGATGCAAGATCCGCAATCGCATTGATGAGCTTGGCACTTGCTGATGCATGAAGAAAGCTGAGTTGCAATACGGTTACAAATGCGAATACCAGCAAAGTTCCAGTACCAGGCCCGACAAATCCATTGTAAAATCCGAGCACAACTCCGGTGAGTATTGCTGCAGCGATGAATGCTTTTCCTTCAAAGCGGGGAGCATGTTCCGTACCCATGTCTTTTTTCACAAAACTATAAATGGCGAGCGCTGTAATAATCAACAGCAGCATGGGCTTAAACACCTGCGGGGAAACGAAAGTCATCGCAAAGGTTCCTGCAAAAGAAGTCACTGCCGATGAGATGCCGGCACAGAAAACAAGCGTAGTATCCACTCCGATTTTTCTGATGTATTGCACTGAGGCAACCGCAGTACCCGCGATCGAAGCAAACCGGTTGGTCGCAATGACCTGAACATGCGAAAGCTCGGGAAATAAAATGAAGAGCAGTGGAACCTGCACGAGGCCACCCCCTCCTACAACAGCATCAATAAAACCGGCAAAGGCAGCACCTGCACAAAGAAAGAAGTAAAGCCAAACGTCAGACATGAGTTAAGATCAAAAAGTTATCGAAGGGAGTTTAAAAATTTTCAGAGAAGTTGAGCAGATGTATGTAATTAAGATGATGACAAAAAAATGTGGCGCAAGATAAGCAAATTCAAAAGCATAGAAGAAATAGCGAAAATGTCGACCAACGAACATATTACCCGAGTTAAGGCTGAGTTTCAAAGCGCGCATTTCGTTCTTAGTAATATCAAAAGAATGGAAATATGAGGCGGAGAAATTTGTCAGGATTTGTCTTATTGGCTTTCACTTCACTATTAATCGTATCTGCATGCAAAAGCAAAAAAAAGGTTGCGGCTATTACCAACCCTAATGTGGTTACAGAAAAAACCAAACCGTCCCAAGAGCATAGCCTCAGTCAAAAGGACTTAAAAGGGAAAGAGGCAGTAGAACAAGCAAAGCTTGATGCTATGAAAAGCGATACCTACAAAGCAAGGCTTACGCAATACTTTGATGAAATTGCAGCGTCTGGAAATATCACCTCCGCAAACAACAGCATCAACGAAGCGCTTGGATTGTTTGCATCACCAGGAACTCCAGTCTTGGTCGTCATCAGTGAAGAAGGCGGGCAGAAGGACTACGACAGGCCAACAACCATTCGCGCTTATCTCAATTACGTGAAAGATCAAAAAAAGAATAACAACCGCGTCGAAAGTATAAAGATGGACGACTCTGGAAAGATTACGGAAGTTGAGTTACGAAAATTAAATTAAGCTTATGACTACTGCAAATAAATTTGTGTCTACGTTGGTATTTGTGTGTATTGTATCAGGTGGGGTGATTGCACAAACTGAAAGTATAAGTCCTGCGCGAAAGCAGGCGATTGACTCCTTGGCCCTCGAGAAAGTAAGGGATCTGAGCAAATACATTTCAATTATAGGCAACAAGAAAACACAATACTCTGAAGCTACTCGGGTAATGGACCGTGCAGAGGAACTGTTTGCCCCCGATAGCGAAATGGGTGTGTCAGCGCTCAATCAAAAAGAAGTTAAATACTACAAGGTGCGTAAGTATTTTGAGCACTTGATGGCGCTCAACTACGACCGTGTCAATATTAAATGGTACGATATTCATTACATCAGCGATCTTGAGCGACAGCCCGACGGCCGTTACGTTGGAGTAGTCACGATCTACCAACGCTTTGAAGGGGAATCGAAGGACGGAATGAAGTACAAGGATACAACCAAGAAAGACATCACCATATATGTCGAACGGAAGGTGACTCAGATTCAAGGAAGGGTGGTTGAATTTTGGGATGTTCTTCTGGGCGATATACGCGTAACAGAAACCAGCGCTTAAATGTCACGGTCATGACTGGCAAGCAATATATAAGATACAATGTATTGAAGTGGGGCCTTATTCTCCTGTTGATATTAATCATCATTTTGTTCTCTGCTATTGCCCGCGCGCAGCTCATCGGGGAGCTGGATGAGACCAGGCTTTATGCGGAGTCCAAGCAGGTCAATCAGTTTTTTCGGAGGTTCAATGGCGAAGAGGATGAGAAAGGCAATCGGTATTATCCCGGTGACAAACAGTACCGGAATATGAAGCTTAGAAAAAAGTACATGTCAATTCTTTTCAATGAAGGTAATACCGGGTTAGACCCGCTGAAGAAGGAGTTCGCTGAAGATGTACTTAACAAATCCAAAATCATCGATTTCCATGGGGGCAATTGGTTTGCAGAAGTACAAGCATTGTTTCAAGTCGGTGGCAAAGACCAAAGCGTCACACTTTACATGGAATTAGAAAGGAGCCACCTGGGTCACAAATGGGTCATCTCCAAAATGAGAGCTCCATGGCTTGATCCCTACTATTCAAAAGACACAGTCCGCGTTGGCCGTTTTCTGCATCCCATGAGCCACGAGCTTGATTTTATGAATCTGCGAAAAGCCTTTGCTAATGCAGACAGCGTCAGTCAGTTTACCAGCAGGGAGTTCAAACCCGATCACTTGTCTGTAGTACTCTACGAAACCCGGCGGGGCAACATCAAATTCAAATCCGTCGAGTCAGTCAGGTTTCACTTCTTTCAGGTGGATGGCTGGTATTTTGAAGTAGCCGATTTTAACAGACCAGGTTACAATACGGGATGGTTGATTTCCAATTTGACTAAGCTCAATAACACCTCAGAAAGAGAATTACTCAAAAGGTATTTGTACAATGAGGCGAAATAAACTCTACGTTTTTGTTATTCTGACAATGCTATTTCTCCCGGCCTTTGCTCAAAAGCAGAAGCCTCCAAAACCATCTGTACCAAACGAACCAAAAAAGAAAGAGCAACCTAAAGAGGATAAAGATGCAGGATCTGACGAAAATAAAGTAAGGGAAATTGTAGCGTTCCTCGAATTCGTATTGAATACCTTGGGCAACAGTAGCACATCCTCGAGAGACAAAGATGTCGTTATTTCCGAGAGTTATTCCAAAATATTCCGTGATGCCAAAGTCCAGGTGGAAGATGACCTTGACGAGGAAAGAGAAGTAGTCACCAACAAAGATGTAGTTTCCTATCTCAAGGACATCAGTTTCTTTTTCGAAGATGTAAAGTTCGAGTTTTCAATTGACAAAATTGAGAAGGGGCTGAATGCAGAAGGCCTGATCTTTTATAAAGTGTCATTGCAAAGGAACCTGAGTGGGAAGTCAGCCGATGGAAAGCCAGTGAGCAACATCATCCCACGATTTGTTGAAGTCAACTACAATCCAAAAGAGCAAGACCTGAAGATTGTCAGTATCTACACTCACGAATTCAATGAGAAAGAAGTCCTCGTGAATTGGTGGAATCAATTGTCGCTCGAATGGAAGTCCGTTTTCAGGAAAAAATTAGGATTAAAGGATAGTGTTACTTTAAATGACATTAAAAAGATTGTATCACTTGAGGAACTCGATCTCAGTGGCAACCGGATTCTACAAACATTCGAGCCATTGTCACAGTTGAAAACTATCAAACGGCTCAATCTCTCAGGTACTAATTTCTCTGACATATCTCCACTCAGAAACCTAAGTGAGTTGATTGAGCTTAATCTATCTCAAACTTCTGTTTCGGATCTTTCGTACCTCAAGTACGCCAACAAACTTACACGACTCAATATCAAAGGCACCAAGGTTAAAGACATAGCGGTATTGCAGCGAATGCCGCTTCTTGAATCATTGAATCTCGCGAGTACAGCCATAGCTGATTTCACGCCCGTATCTTCTCTCAGTCAACTTGTTTCAGCTAATCTGAAGAATACGGCTTTTTCAGACATTTCCTCTATTGGAAAACTTAACAACCTCGATGAGCTAAATATTGCCCAAACACAAGTTCGTGAACTCGCCACCTTGGGAGGCCTAAAAAAACTGGAGATGCTAACAATTGACAGTACACAAGTGCAGGATATCAGCGCACTATCAAAACTGGAGAACCTGAAACAACTGAACGCTAATTATTCCCTCATCTCTGATTTGAAGCCATTGCAAAAACTTCCGAACCTTGAGAAAATCTATTGCGATCAGACCCCCGTTAAAAAAGAACTTGCAGAATCGTTTATGCTTTTATGCCCTAAGACACTTGTTATATATGATTCGCACGATTTGAAAACCTGGTGGAGCGCACTCACTCCCGGCTGGAAAGAAATTATCAGTAAGATTGCAAAAATAAATTCCGATCCCACCAAAGAAGAATTAGCCAGAATTGGAAACATCGACTCAATTAATTTCGGCTCAAATAAACTGATTACTGATTTAGAGCCGCTGCGCAAACTGCAAAACCTGTCGGTCATTATTGCCAATAACACGGCTATACGCGACCTCTCTCCTATTCGTGATCACAAGCAACTGCTGCTGCTTAATATTTGCAATACAAGTGTAAACGACCTCACACCGCTTCGATTGCTTAATCAATTGAAGATCGTATTGGCCGATCGCTGTCAAATCACTTCTCTTGAGCCTTTGCAAAAAATAAACGGACTTGAAAAAATATATGTTGATGAAAGTGGGGTCAATGACATCAATGCCCGTGAATTTTTATCTGTCAATCCAAAATGCCTTCTCGTTTATAAAACTGTGCACCTTTACAGGTGGTGGAGAAACATTACTTCATCATGGAAGGCAATATTCCTGGAACAAATTCCCGACACAACAAGAGAAAGCCTTCACCGTCTGATAGAACTGGATAAATTTCATTTCAAAGATTCTCCTGTCTCTGACCTGTCGGGCCTAAGTGAATTTATACATCTTAAAGAATTGAACTTCTCAGGCACTTCGATTACTGACGTTTCCCCTATTGAAAGTATCAAAGAGTTGAGATCGCTTCGAGCTGTGGGTAGCCCCATTCAGAAAATCGAATCATTAGGTCAGCTGACAGAATTAGAAGACCTTGATATATCAAACACACCAATCGAAGATTTATATCCGCTTTGGACGTTGCAAAAACTAAAAAACCTCAATTGTTCAGGGACACAGATCAAGCGACTGGACGCAATCGAAAAACTATTAAATCTTGAACATCTCGACTGCTCAAACACTAACGTAAGCAAACTTGCTCCATTAGACTATCTGCACTTAAAAATATTAAAATGTTTCAATACAAGAATATCCAGTCGTACGATCGAAAATTTCATATCAAGCCATCAGGAATGTAAAGTGATTTATTACAGGTAGGTTCTCTTACCAAACAACAGAGATAACAATCTGGACCACAACAGCTGCCACCCACCAAAATCCAAGAATCACCTTGGCAAAATAGTGTATCTCGCTTCGGAAAATATAGTACGTGCCCGCAAAGTAAATGATGGCCGATAAAATAGGAACGAATGGCCAACCTCCTCCGTAGTAGAAATATTCTGTGACACGCCAATAAAAAATAAGTGCAAAAATTTCCAGAAAAATCCCTATCAGAAAATGCCTACTTATAAAAGGCTTCATGTGATCATGTTAATGAACTAAATTTAACCAAAACGTTCGCTTCCACCGAAGCCTTCTAATTACATTCTAACTTGTCATTGGAATGTATTTAATTGAAAACCGGTTATGTTTGAAAGATGATCCGGATACTTCTGATAGAAGATGAACAAAAGACCGCTTACTACATAAAAAAGGGGCTGGAGGAAAACAATTTCAATGTGGCCCTGGCTAACGATGGCGACACGGCACTTCACATGGCTCTTCAAGAGCAATTTGATATCATTATCACTGATATCGTATTGCCCGGAAAAGACGGGTGGTCGATCTGTAAGGAAATCAGGAGTCGTAAAAATGAAGTCCCAATTTTGATGCTCAGCGCCATGAGCACAACAGACGATGTAGTAAAAGGTTTCGATTTAGGTGCAGATGACTACCTGGTGAAGCCGTTCGAATTTCGTGAGCTGATTGTCCGCATCAAATCACTACTGAAGAGAACTTCAGGCAGTAAGACTTCAGGCGTGCTGACCGTAGGAGATTTATCACTGGATGTATATTCACGAACTGCTGTAAGAGCCGGTAAAGAGATTTCACTTACGGGTAAAGAGTGCGCCTTGCTCGAATACATTATCAAAAATCAAGGACGTGTCATCCCGCGATCCGAACTTGCTAAAAATGTATGGAACATTGACTTTGATACCGGCACTAACATGGTCGAGGTCTATGTAAACTATCTGCGGAATAAAATTGACAAAGGATTTGAAAAAAAAATGATCCATACCCAATTTGGCCTCGGTTACATTCTTAAGGCTGACCTATAAAAATGCAAATCAGAAGCCGTCTGACTCTTCAATTTACAGTGCTTGTCAGTGCCATTCTGATTGCGGCTTTTTCTATTCTGTATACGCTCGTTTGGCAAAACAACCACGATGCATTCCGCAAACGGCTTCATGATAAAGCCCTTACTTCAGCTATTCTATTATTGAAAGTAGACCAGGTCGATTCTGCGTTATTGAAAATCATTGATCTTTCGAAAAGAGATGTTCTCTACAAGGAAAACATTTCAGTATACGATTCAAGTTACCGTGAGCTTTATACCAATGACGAATCTCTTGAATTCCATGTATCAAAAGCGGACTATCGCTCAGTACTTTCTGGAAAGGAATTGTTTTTTAAACACGGTGACTTCGATGTTGTCGGAATTCCTTACGAATATAAAGGAAGTAAATATGTGGTTCTTTCCGGGGCAATTGACAAAGATGGCACCGCGCGTCTGGCAGCATTGCGAGGTCTTATTTACATTCTCACACCACTGCTGGTAGCAATAGTTGGCTTGGCAGGCTGGATATTTGCAGGCAAGGCGCTAAAGCCAATTGTCCGGGTAATGAAAGAAGTACAGGAGATGTCGCCCACAGAGTTGGGTCAGCGTCTTACTGGTAGTGATAATCCGGATGAGATCGGAAAACTAATCTCCATTTTCAATCAATTGCTGGATCGGATTGAGGATGCTTTTCAGCTCCAGAAGTCATTCGTCTCCAGTGTGTCACATGAACTAAACAATCCGCTGACCAAAATCACATCGCAGCTCGAAGTCACTCTGCTTAGTGAAAGAGATAATGAAGATTATAAAAAGATTTTGCTTTCCGTGCTCGAGGACATTCGTGACCTTAATCGCTTGTCGTCAAGTTTGCTTGAGTTGGCGTACCTTAACCAGGGCAGTCAGAATTTCACTATGAGTGCTGTTCGTGTAGATGAAATTCTGTGGGAAACCCGCGAAGACATCACATCTACGACCAGGGACTATCGCGTGCAAATACATATCGATAAGATGCCGGAAAATCAAGAAGAGCTCTGCACGCAAGCTCATCCACAATTGCTAAAGACAGCACTTACGAATATCATCGAAAACGCGTGCAAATTTTCGTCGGATCACACTGCTTTTGTATTCCTCTCCTGCGAAAGCAAGCGAGTCATCATCAGAGTCGTTGACAAAGGGCCGGGTATCAGGAAAGATGATTTAGAAAAGATTTTTCAACCTTTTTATAGGACCAACAACACTTCAAAAGTCAGAGGTCACGGAATCGGGCTTCCACTGGCTCAACGGATCATTTCAATTCACCAGGGGACAATTGCAATTAATTCCAGCCCGGGTGTAGGCACGGAAGTCTCTGTCGCCTTGAAGATGCTTTCCGGATTTTAATTCTTTTCTAATCAACATCAGACGGCAATCCTGCAATACATTCACTTAATTGCTTGGGGCTTTAGGGTAAGTTAAACTTACAGGAACGTGTTGGTTTGTGTCAGAACGGGGCACTGTGTAGCAGCAGTGCCCGTTCATAACCATAATGCTGATCATAACGACAAATGAATTCATCATCGGAAATCGAAACAATAAGTCTGGAAAGTGTTTTCGAAGTCGAACAACAACTGGATGATGTTATAGAAATCTCTGACCCTATTCTCCTCAAATTTAAAGTCAATGAATACAACAGGGAAAACGATAATTCAGAATTTTCTCCGATCGGTTTTTTAAGAAAGGGGATTGTACTGCACGAAGCAGCCATGCATTATTTAATCAGTGGAAATATCCGTGAAGCTTATGACTACTCTAAAGGTTCTCAACTTCAATTGATCCAGTTAAACCTATCATCACCAGGCAAAGAATTACTACCTGTTATCAGCGCATATATCGCCTCTTCCTATATGATGATGGCAATTACCACACAGCGATTTTCCGAGTTGCGCAAAGGCCTGGCTTTCTTCGATCGCTCCGTTGATCAATTCAGCAACCAATCGTTACTGCCAGAATACCTGAGAGGTAAAGCATTTCTAAACCTACCATGGTATTTCATCACGAAGAAACGGAAATCCATACGAGATTTTGATTCTATTGTCATGAAATCTCATCAAAGGTCAAAAATGCACAATCCTCGCATTGTGAGTTTTGCCTACTTTGAATTGGCCAAACTCCGCACGGAAGACAGTGCTCAGCATTTACAAACTATTGTTGCACTTCTCGACAAAGCAATTATGTGGGACCCTGCCAACCAGGCTGCACGTGAAAAAGCCGAACAAATGAAAGCCGGGATCAAGACAACGAATTAAAAACATCGTCAACTACAAATAACGAAGCCAGTTCCAGTCACGGTGACTCTCTTTGAACCTGGCATACCACCGGCACGGATAGTATAGTGATATCACCACCAAGATCCACATCAGATACACAGCCCACAATTCCAATCCGCTTGGCTCCTTAGGTCTCCCAAATGCAAATGTTCCAAAATTCAGATCGCTCCAGGCAAATCCCTGAAGTAGGAGAATAACCAGGGTAACAGCGTGAACGAGAAACAAGTGAACCACAAAATAAAAAAGAGGCACTTTGCCATAGGTTAAAAAGATGCTTTCAAATTTCCTTGGAACAGACGTGTATGCAAGAATCAACAATGAAATGCCAATTGTGGATAATACAAATAAAAGCGATGGAGGGTATTTTGTGATATTGTTAAAAGACAAAAATGTAAACACGGCATTTTTTTGAGGCGACCATGGAAAATCTCCGTAAAAATTAAGAAAGCGTATAACAACAAACAGAAGCAGAACGATAAGCCCTGCTTTAAGAAAACGTTTTTGCATTTCGTTCTCCTGCATATAAAACCAATTGCCAATAGAAAATCCGGCAAGCATAATTCCCAGCCACGGAATTGGTGGGTAGCCAATGATAAAAAATGATTGTGCTCCTGTTGGGAAAGCATTGGGTAAAAATAAAGGTCGAAGAGCAACACCCAGTTGTGACCCTTCCCCGAACGGAATCAAAGGGAACAGATTATGAAGGGTAATGATTGAAATACCAATTATGCCGATATTCCGAGAAGAGAGCTTCACCAAAAGACTCAACACAACAAATCCAAAACCTATAGCAGCAATTACTTCAAAGATCAACGTACGGAAACGAATGTCGAACCACAATGCAAAATTTACAACCGTAAGCTCAAGAACGATGAGCCACAGCCCACGTTTCAATAAGAAACTCCTTGTGGATTGCACACCCTTTTCTTTCAACTGGATGTAGACTGAAACACCCGCCAAGAATACGAAAGTCGGTGCGCACAAATGAGTGATCCAGCGGGTGAAGAACAACAAAGGTGTTGTAGTCTGAAGATTCGTTGGGTTTTGCGTAATGGCTGTCACATGGACCATATCTCGTACATGGTCAAGTGCCATGATCACCATGACTATTCCGCGGGTGAAGTCAATATTTGAAAGTCTCTTCATCGATCTAATATATCACCACGAAAACAAAATCGGGAGTCGTTTTACACAGAACCCGTTTATGAAGTCTAAATCCCTAAAAGTGCGGGAAGAGAAGTTTATGGTAACAGGCCCATCGGAACGATCGCTTTGTTCTCTTTAATCATCGGCTTCAGCCTTTCTGTTAATAGAATTGAAGAGACCAGTACTAATCCAAAAATGACCGCAAATACAATCAACAATCTAAAATAAGAGAAGGTCATCGAGCTTCTCTGATTATTGTTGGTAGCATCAACCACGATCATGCGGTAACGGGTGGTCAGGCGTTTGTACCACGACTTCTTCCGGGTAGACCCCTCCGATCTCGACCGGATTCCAAACATAGATCGCAAAATAAAAACCAGAATTATCGCGAAGGGTGCAATGAAAATTGCCAGGAATAGAATAGTGCGCGGATTCAGTAAGGCATAGTGGTCGCTAAAGATCTTCACACCTTCAATGACGCCATCCACGCTGAGCGTAGCATTGACATCACCGGTATAAATGATCTGGCCGGTAAATCCGTCCTCGTGCTCCAGTATTTTAAAATCGAAGTCAATGCTTTCGTCTGCCGGATTGTAGTTCCCTAACCTGATCTGACTTACACCGCGTGATACCTTCAGAAGTTTGTAGTCCAGGATTTTACAGCCCTTCGACATCCGGAGCTTCAGGGGCTGCAGAATATTTTCTTTCTTGATCGATTCGTTGCCTTGATTGAAGAAATAGAAAGTAAGAACACACACATTTTCGCTTACCTCGCGCCCTGTAGAGTCAACAATTCGAAGTGGTTTGTTCTTGAAGAGCTCTTTATCAACGAGGGTGGGGCGAATCGGGTCAACCACAAACGTAGGCTCCCGGTCTTTCTTACTTTCATAGAAAAAGTAAAACCCGCTGACACAACTAACAATAGTGATTGTCCAACTAACGATCCCGGAAATTTTTTTCATGGATTAGAAAACTGGGTGTCAATGTAAATAATGTTTTCTATAAAAATGATGCCCCGACTGTCGAATTACAAAAACGGAGCTAAATCGACAAGGATCTCAAATCTGTATGCCGATGACCTGAGAATTGACTTACTTTACCGTCTTTGGCTGACAATACATGGAGAATTTGTCATTTAATGTTTTCAACATCCTGATTCTGCTTGGTTGTATCCAGGGAATGCTGCTATCTGTTCTATTGTTAAGAAACAGCCGATTCAAGAAAAAATCCAATGCTTTCCTTGGCATTCTCATTCTAAGTTTTTCTCTAAGCAATTTCCGTCAGGTTGCTATTGATCTGAATTTACCGAGGTCATTTCAGGTAGTATGGTTTTTGCCACTCACGTTTGGGCTACTTATGCCTGTCGTGTTCTATTTCTTTTTGCAATACTTAATCAACCCTGGATATCGAATGGGGAGGAAAATCTATTGGATGCTTGTCCCTTTCCTTTTCCACATTTCATTTCAGTTACTGGAATTGATACTTTTTATCAGAAAATCAACATTTCTTCAGAGACACTTCAAGGTTTTCAGAGATACTTCCGTAACCCTGGAATTTTCCTCAATTGTGTATTGTCTTATCGTACTCCTGATCGTTTTTACAGAACTGACACAATATGAACGGAGACTAAAAGACAATTTCTCAACTTTAAAAAACAAGTCTCTAAGCTGGCTTAGAAATCTGGTGATCGCCTTGTTTGGACTGTGGGTGCTGTGGAGCGCTCCTTATATCTACGAAGTTTTCAGTCATGACTTTCTTCAATGGCATCACTACCCGCTTTGGATCGGGATGTCCGTTGTCGTTTACTGGATCGGGTATTCCGCTTTCAGCCGTGCTGAGATATTTCAGGCTCCTGTTTTTATCGAACGCGAGCCGGTCGGTGAAAAATCAAAACTTTCAGATAAAACAGACGAATACCACCAGCAGCTTATCCATTTCATGAGTACTAAAAAACCATACCTGAATCCTGAGCTAAGCTTAGAAAGTATGGCTAAAGAAATTGATTTGAGTGCAGGCTATCTTTCTCAAATCCTAAACAAAAAAGAAGAAATCAGTTTCTACGATTTTGTCAATAAGTACCGTGTAGAAGAAGCCAAGAGAATCCTAGTCAATCCTAAATTCAGTCATTATTCCATACTTGCCATAGGTCTTGAATCGGGCTTCAACTCCAAATCCACTTTCAATTCTGCATTTAAAAAATATTCCGGCACAACTCCTACAGGGTTTAAAAACCAGAATAAGTCTCACAAATAGGTAATCCGGGCTCATCAGGTGTCCGGCTGCCTTAATTTTAATGTAGCAGGTCGCAAAACCGCTTGACAGAAATCACTTTTGCACGAAAAACTTATGAAACTTCGTGCACTTATTGGGCTTCTTATCTTAGCTCTTGTTCTCCAGTCATGCCTCGTAGGGCGATTCGTGTGGTACAATTTTGCCGGAATTAAGGACTATAAGATTTTCCCCTCCAGACCTTTACCCAAGTCTGACAAGCCTTTTCGTTTTGTTGAAGCTCTTGCAAAAGATAAAATAGGAAAGAACAGCGTCCGAAAAATAGACAGCATTGCTTCTGCAAATAAATCCGTTGCTTTCTTAATCATAAGGAACGATTCATTGCTTTTCGAACGCTATTACCAGGGCTATGACAAATCATCACCGGTTGCGTCATTCTCCATGGCCAAATCATATACCTCGGCATTAGTCGGAGCCGCCATTGCCGATGGTTTCATTAAAAGTGTTGAAGAGCCTATCATCAACTATATTCCTGAACTGAAAAACAGGAAGGGGTTTGATAAAATAAAAATTCTCCATCTCCTTCAAATGACAAGCGGCATCCGTGGCCCGGAAAGTTACTGGAATCCGTTTGGCTATGCTGCCAAGTTGTATTATGGCAGAAACATGCGGAGATTCCTCTTGCATTTGAAAATTAAAACCGACGAAGCACCAGGCGCCAAGTGGACTTACTCCAGCATCAACACCGAGCTTCTGGGTCTCATCCTGGAAAGAACAACAGGTAAATCCATCACCGCCTATCTCAACGACAAAATCTGGCAACACTTGGGCGCTGAGTACGATGCCAGTTGGAGCATTGACCGGAAAAACAACGGGATAGAAAAGACGTTTTGCTGTCTCAATGCGAAGGCCCGGGATTTTGCCAAGTTCGGTAGACTTTATTTGCACAAGGGTAATTGGAATGGCCAACAACTCGTTCCTCTAAAGTGGGTTGAAGAGTCTCTACGGCCAACTACAGAAGAAGGAGGACGCCCGTTCTATAAATACCAATGGTGGTTTGGAAAGAATTGCTACTGGGCCGAAGGAATTCTCGGGCAATTCATTTACGTCAATCCGAAAAAGAATGTGATTATCGTTCGATTGGGAGAAAAGGAAATGGACTGGCCGAGCCTTTTCAATGCAATCGCAGAAAAAATGTAGATGACCTATTTAGGCTTCTTGGGTTTGTAAGCCGTTTTCTTTACGACAGATGCCTTTCCATAAGATGGACAGTAATGACCACCTGCACAGCTAGCCAATAAAGCTGTGACGATTACAGCAGCTATAAACTTTTTCATGACGGTTGGTTTGTAGGGAATCCAAAGGTAATAGAAAAAGTAACCGAGGCAAACCCATAGATTTAGCTGATTATCACATAAATATGTTATAAAAACTGCTTAAAAGGCTCATTCGTCGAAATTTGCTTGCTCTTTGAATCAATAATCTTGGGCACAAAAGAGGTCCCCGCGGCTTTGACACCCCAGCAAGCATTCGGTAATCCGAGAAATCAGAAGGGATCAAAATGGAAAATACAGGCTAAAGATTTGAAAAGAAAAAGGCCTCATCAAATGATGAAGCCTTTTGTCGGGGTGGCCAGATTCGAACTGACGATCTCTTGGTCCCAAACCAAGCGCGATACCGGGCTACGCTACACCCCGAACTTTCTTTGGAGGCGCGAAGGTATAAAAAGATTCTCTACCTCCAACTTATTTTTCGTGATCCGGCAGGGAATCGAACCCCGAACCGTCAGATTAGAAATCTGATGCTCTATCCAGTTGAGCTACCGGACCTAAATTTTAAACCCCGCTTCTGCGGGGTTTATGGCGGAGAGGGGGGGATTCGAACCCCCGGTACGGTTTGACCCGTACGGCGGTTTAGCAAACCGCTGGTTTCAGCCACTCACCCACCTCTCCTTTAGCACTTTACCAACCTTTCAAGATTGACAAAATAATCCCTTTTGGACGTAAAAAGGAGTGCAAATATAGCCGAGATTTTCAATTAGGTCGAATCAAATGCCAAAATTTCGAACAATCCCGGGCTCATGTAGAGTCCAAATCACACTTACTCCTTTTTCTTAGTTTTGCCCCTTATCTCCTGCTTGAAAACTAAAAATCATTTTGACCTGGTCGTTATTGGTGGCGGTGCTGCAGGATTCTTTGGTGCCATCTGCGCAGCCGAAATGAATCCCAGTCTATCTATTCTTATCCTTGAGAAGACTACCAAGCTTCTTTCCAAGGTAAAAGTCTCAGGAGGCGGTCGATGCAATGTCACTCACCATTGCTTTGAGCCCACTCCCCTATCCAGGCACTATCCGCGTGGCAACAAAGAACTAAAATCGCTTTTTAGAAAATTCCAGGCGAAAGACGTTGTGTCCTGGTTTGAATCAAAAGGAGTAAAACTCAAAACCGAAGAAGACGGGCGAATGTTTCCTGTAAGCGATAATTCGCAGACGATCGTTGATTGTTTTTTGTATGAAGCAAAGCGCCTGGGAATTGAGGTGAGATTGCAAAGTGAAGTGAAGAACATTACTCCGGTGGAAAATGGCTTTTCCATCAATAACGATGAACTTCACGCCAGCAAAATCCTGATCGCTGCTGGCGGATACAACCATCTAGAAAACTACGGCTGGCTTAAATCTAACAATGTCGTCCCTCCCATCCCATCGCTCTTCACCTTCAATGACTCCGGAAAACTTTTCAAGGATTTGATGGGCGTGTCGGTAGCCAATGCGGAGGTAAAAATAGCAGGGGCAAAATTTTCGGAAACAGGCCCGGTGCTTATCACACATTGGGGATTGAGCGGACCGGGCGTTATCAAGCTCTCCGCCTGGGCAGCGGAGTATTTATACGAAAGAAAATACGAGTTCACTGCCTTGGTCAACTGGACGGGCACGGCTTCGGAAGAAATTGTTCGTAAGGACTTCGCTGATCTCAACGCCAATCATGGAAAACAAAAAATAGTTAACAACCCGTTATATAAAATTCCTTCGCGTCTGTGGGTTCGGCTGTGTGACTTAGCGGAAATCGATGAGGATTGTACCTGGGCCATTCTTCCACGCAAGAGTCAGAATAAACTTGTGGAGTTTCTCATCCGCTGTCCATTTGAGATCAAAGGCAAGACAACTTTCAAGGAGGAGTTCGTGACGTGCGGTGGGATCGATCTGAAATCCATTGAACTTGAGACGATGGAAAGTAAGGTCGTACGCGGAATGTATTTTGCCGGTGAGGTACTAAACATTGATGGTGAAACCGGGGGCTTTAATTTTCAATCTGCGTGGACTACAGCATACGTAGCTGCCAAAAGCCTCTGTGAAAATCTAAGCCGTTGATCAGTAACATGAAAAAACCAGCAGCTTTTGACTGCTGGCTCTCCGGGGTTGTTTATACGAGAATCTAATTTATGGAGTACAGCAAACTCCGATTCACATACCTAAACTGCCTACCCAAGTTCTTTATTCGTACCTCAGCGACTTGACAGGATTTGCCCTGGCTGAGCGCAATGTGTGAAATCCAATAGTGAAAAGACCGATGGCCATCGCCAGTATTCCTCCAAGGCCGAACACAAAGAGATTGATGCCGATGCGATAAGCAAAATGCTGAAGCCAACTATACAAAACGTAGTAGGTGATCGGACTTACAATAACAAATGACAGCACAATCAGCCACGCAAAATTACGCGACAACAATACGGTGATCTGGCTTACCGAAGCACCCAATGCTTTGCGGATCCCGATCTCCTTGGTTTTCTTTTCAGTAGTAATGGCGGCCAATGCAAACAATCCCATGCACGAAATGAGGATTGCAAGTCCGGCCATGATCGTGACTACAGATCCCATCTGCTTATCGGATTGATAGAGCACTTCAAAATGTTGATCCAGAAAGGAGTAGTCCATTGGGAAGCCCGTGATGTTTTTGTCCCAAAGGCTCTTTACCAATTCCACTCCTTCCGTGGTCTTACCCTTCTGGATTTTAACAGACATCTCATCATAACCCCAATCAGGGTGCACCACCATCTCCAGCGTGTTGACTTTATAGTGAAGTGAATTGAAGTTAAAATCCTTGACGACACCAATGATAGTGCCGAGTGAATCATTTTTATACCAACCGTGACCGGCTCGCGTACCAACTGTTTTTTCTTTGAGTCCTAACTCTTTTGCAAAGGTCTCGTTGATCACGAAAGCCATTCCGTTGTCGGTAGCAAAGTCCTTGGAGAAACCGCGGCCCTCTTTCAATTCTATCCCATAAACCTTGAGGTAGTCATAATCCACATTTACGTTCGAAGGTGTGATGCTCATCACTCCTGTATCTGCTTTTATCTTAAATCCCCACTGGTGAAAATTATTCCCTAAACGCTGGCCACTGGCAGTTACACCCTGGATGATGGAGCTTCGAAGTAATTCGGCTTTCATCGTTTCAAATTTCGAGTTGACCTCTTTATTCATCTTAATGAGCATCATTTGATCTTTGTCGAAGCCGATGTCTGTATTCTTCATGAATGAAAGCTGTTGAATCACAACCAGGGTACTGACGATCATAGCCAGAGCCAGTCCGAATTGTACAACCACTAATCCACTGCGGAATATCGATCTGCCCTCCGTCTTTCCTCCTCCTTTGAGGACCTTAGACATATTGAAAGACGTCATATAAAATGACGGGTAAATCCCTGTAAGAATCCCAAGCAAGAATGTGATTACCAGTAACGGAGTAATGGTTTGCCATTGTAATAGCGTGAGTAACGAGAGCTGCCTGCCAATGATTTTATTAAGAAGAGGAATAAGTGTGATATCCAAAAGGAACGCCAATACAAGCGCCATAACAGCTAGCAACAATGACTCAAATATGAATTGACTGAAGAGTTGAAGCTTCTTCGCTCCTATTGTCTTGCGCACTCCGATCTCTTTCCATCGGTGCGAAGCCCTGGCAGTAGTCACATTCATGAAATTGACTCCGGCAATCAGGAGAATGAATCCTCCAATGATGTAGAACAAGTCGAGGTACTCTCCATTGAACTTACGGTAATTGACGTAGTCGTGTTCAATGTCGATTGATCCAAGATGCACATCTGAAAGTTTTTGCAAATACATCTTGTAAAACTTATTGATGTCAGGATTGTCCATATGGCTGGAGAGAAATTTGGGGAACTTACTCTCCATTGCTTTGATGTCGGTATTAGGCTGAAGCCAAAGATAGGTCTGCATAAAATTGCCACCCCAGCGGTTATTGAACTCCTTGTTAGTACTCGTGACTGTAGGCAACGAAATGAGCATTTCATATTTGATATGCGTATTCTCAGGGCAGTCTTTCAAAATACCGGTGATCTTAAATTCCTTACCGTCCCAGGTCAGCGTATTATTCATAGCCTCACTTACACTGGGGAAAAATTTCTTGGCGGTCTTTTCTGTGACGAGAAGTGTATTAGGTTCATTGAGGGCCGTGGCGCGATCTCCTTGCAAGAGCGGAAAATCAAAAAACTGGAAGAAAGTACTATCAACAACAAAAACCTTGTCGACCAGTATTCGGGTATCCCCCCTCATAACCAGTTGTTGTCCGCGGGTCCAGAGCCTGACATAAGATTTCACTTCCGGAAAGTCGCGAAGCAATGCCGGCCCCATACCAGGCATCGTCAACGCTACCTTTTGCTCATTGGTACCAGGGAAGCTTTGCACCTCATCTAATCGATAGATGTGATCCTTATTAGAATGAAAATCATCAAAACTCTTCTCATCCGAGATAAAAAGGTAGATAACAATACATGCCGCCAAGCCGATCGCCAGGCTGAAAATATTGATAAATGCATAAAGCTTATTCTGCCGGATATTCCGGATAGCAATGGCAAGGTAATTTTTGAGCATAGGGGTCTTTCTTTGATAATGATACCACGACAAACGAAAATAGTTACGTTCGCTAATGGAATTATGTAGCGAATTGAAAAAAGGATGTAGTGAATTGACTAATTACATCCGTAAATACCCTGACGAAAGTAAGCTGAAAATCAACTGTTCATCATCACTGACTTAATCTCCCTGACCACATCAAGGTGACTCGAAGTGAACTCATTCTGCCAGGCAATGCCCATGGCTTTCAAATCAAAATGCTTGATAATTGTGCCGGTGGATGTCAATGATCCATCCTCTTTTTTCGGGTAGCCCATGACATAAATAGAGTCAGCCAACTCAGCAGCCAGTTCAATGTCATGTGTGCTGAAAATAATCGTATTCAGTTCGTGGCTGTTTTCAATCAATTTGAAGGCTTTCTTCACATTGTAAATATTGCCCACATCGAGACCGGAGAATGGTTCATCCAAAACGATGTAGTGTCCTGAAGATAAAAGCTGTTCAATGATCGCCACTCGCTGCTTCTGCCCTCCCGACAATTCGTTCGGGTATTGGCTCTTCACTTTTTCGAGTCCCCAGTCTGTGAGATAGCTCATGACTCTATCATGCTTCTCTTGTGTCTTCAAATCAGCGTTTCTGAGTGCGTACATTGCTGCATCAAGCACTGTCTTATGACGGAAGAGCGTGTACTTCTGATCTACAAACCCAACATCGCCTTCCGTAACATGTTTTGCAGGCTGTGTGCCGTTGGTCGGCTGCTGTGAATAATCAGGAATCAGAACGCGTCCCGTAGTGGGTGGAACAAGTCCGGTCAACGCCTTAAACAATGTTGATTTTCCGCGTCCTGAACGGCCTAGTACCGCAATGATCTGCCCCTGAACCACATCCGTCCGGGTGACGTTGCGCTCCATCAGGTTAACGTCCTTAATGATTACCTGTTCGCCATAGGCAATACTCAGATTTTCTACATGAAGGATAATATCTTTTTGTTCGTATGCAGCCATGTTCAATTGAATTTGGAATAACGGAACAATGTTTTTCTCACGGCATTGAGAGTGAAGTCTATCCCCAATCCCACCAGGAGTATCACAATTTGTAGCGCAAGGATGCGACCGTGGTTCATGAACTTATCGCTGTTCTTGATCAGCACACCAAGTCCACCCGCTGCTACAAGAATTGACTCTACAGTTACCAACATCATCCAAGTGATAGCCAGGTTTTGACGCAACACATCTATGACGTAGTCAAACCTTCCTTTGGTTATCACTTCCCAGAGAATTTCCCAGCGGTTGCATTTCAAAGAGCGGGCGTGATCGATCTCTTCCTGTGATACATCTTTGATCACAGCTAATAGCGAAGTGATGAAATACAAGCTCATGAAGATAACCAATACCCACACCTGCATTGTCCTGGCATTGGTAACGAGAATGGTAAGGTAAAACGTAATACCCGTCAACGGAAGATAGCGCAGCCGGGTCATGGTTTTGGAGATCGGCTGCAGCAACGGGATCGGGTAAGAGTAAGCGATGAGCAATGATACCACGATAGAAATCACTGTAGCCTGCAAGCACAACCACAAGGAGCTTCCAATATGTACTACCAATCCTTCTTCATACAAGGAAACAAATCCATGCCACACCTGCTCCGGTGAGGGGAAAAGTTTCTTTGATCCCGAGGTAACAATAAACCAATACCCGATGATCAACAAAAGCCAAATGGCTTTTATAGCAAATGAGTCTCTCTTAGTGAGAGACTCAAATGGTCTGATCCACGCCTTGAAATTCATGGCTTGAAAAATTTTATTTGAGCAGTGTTACCACTACCCTCCGGTTGCGTGCTCTTCCGGCATCGGTTTTATTATCTCCTACCGGGTCATCCTGCCCTTTTCCATCTACTTTCTGGAAACGTGTGCCGGGAATTCCTTTCTGCATGAGATAAGTTTTTACTGCTTCTGCTCGTGCTAATGAAAGTGAATAGTTTCCATCGCGCGTTCCAGTGTTATCTGTATGGCCAATGAGTTCCAATTTTGAATTTTCTGCCTCAATCAATAGGTTATAAATCTGTTCTACAACGTCTTTGGCTTCCGGTCTCAACACGGCTCTTCCAGTTTCGAAAGTAATGTGCCACTCACCTGAGGCCAACACAGTCGTTGCCTTCTTGGAATAATCGGCTGCATATGCCTCCCCGGAAGCGATGTCGGTAATGCTCTTCATAAAAGAGAGGTTAACCGCTTCCTCGTAAGGAACGACACGTTTTACGTTTTCATTAAATCCGGCTGGGTCAAGGTCTTTCAAATAACGTGACACCTGATCGTATACCGCTTTGTAACGGTTGACACCGTCTGTAATTCCGTAGTACTGATTAGCATCCGCAAAGTTGAATACACGCGATCCACCCATGTTGTAGGTAATGCCATTCTTCTCACCTTTCTGACCTTTGAACATATTGTACCAATATTCGGCAGTCTCAAGATTGTAGGTCTTGCTCACACACTCGGAAGCTTTGTGTTTCCAATTTTCAAACTGCTTCACTTGATCAGAAGCAATGAATGCAGAACGAAGAATATTCGTAATCAGGTCAGGGTTCTTTTCAGCCCACTGCTTTACAGCAATGATTGTAGTCGCCATCTGGTTGTTGAATTCTTTGGTAGAGATGATATCGGTATAACCTGAAAGTTCATCGAATACCATTTTGTCACCAGGCGTCCATGTAGTACAGCCGTCCACTTTTTTATTAATAGTCTTACCTGTCAGTTCTCCGTTCTTCACCTCTTTCAATGGCACTGTCCATCCTGCCTTCTGAGACTTTATCAATTCTTTTGCAGACTCTATATAGTCATCATTGGCAGAGGGGAGAAAGTTAATAGCCTCAGGATCGTAAGTAGAAGGATCAGGATTTACTTTCACTCCGTTGATAGAAGCGTAGTTCACTGCTGTTACCCAGTCGCCATCACCGATTACTGAAGAAATCAAAGCACCCTTCATTGATTGTGGTTCAAGTTTCCAGCTTGGAGGGCCGATCAGTTTGTCCTCACCATAACTCAGACCAACTGCACCCACTACCTGGAGATTGTATTTGTTTGCGCCAAACTTGTCGTCAAGCGCTTGTTGTACTGAACTGATATAATACGGAGCGCCATCACCCATGATCATCACAGCAAAAACTCCTTCCTGAGGATTGGCATTACCGCGATCCAATTCCTCAATGAATTTGAGGTGAAGATTTCTCAATTCAGACAACCAGTCCTGACGAATTATTTCAAGGTTCACACCGTTTCTCTCCATTAGTGAACCTTTGGTCGTACGAGGACCACCATTGGCCACGATGATACCTGACTGTGCATTCCATGCATAGGCACCAATGCGTGCCAAAGGCTTACTTGAAACATCCGAGGAAATATCACCACTGGGGAGCGGCAGCTCTTTCGTGCTACTCATATTGTTAACATCCTTGTCTGTTACCTCGAGTCCCTGCATTTGTTTCGACTCGCCCACGCGCAATCCCGGAGACAAATAATAGACCGCTGCCCCGATAGCACCCGCTACGACAATAACGATTATCGCTTTGGCAAAGAATGTAAGTTTAGACCACATATTGATTGAAGTTAATTTAGGTTTGTTACTGTTTTATTTGAAAATATCACCGAAACCCTGAGTCTCGGTTTTGTCTTGCTCGCTGAGCTTGTAATTCGGATTCGCGTACTTTTTCGCTTCAGGAACATCGTACGTATCGGTTTTAATCTGATCCGCCAGTTTTTCAAGCTTGGAATAAAGTTCATCGCTATCCAATGAATACTGACTGGTGAGTGAGTCAATGTCAAGCAGGTTTTCGCGAGTCGTAGCCAGATCCATGGCGATCGTGGAAGTCACCACATCTAATGCGTAGTCAAGCTCCCATCCTTTCGTAAACAACATCGCAGACTTCGCCTGTTCTGTTGCATTGCGAGCGGCTTGAGCAAAGGCGCTTTCTTTCTTCAGCATATCGATTGACACTTCGAAGTCGGCTATCTTAATGTCGATGGCAGTAGCCACAACATTCAGTTTGCGATCGAGTTTACCGATTACGTGCGCGCGTGTCCCATATTTTCTTACCAACCCGGTGCTTTGATTCAGCAGGTGACTGGTACGTTGGGCATCTGACAAGGTCTTCATCAGCTCTGTTTGCAAATCCACATACTCGTCTGTTTCTTTTGCAGCTTCACCTTTAGTTTGATCAAGCTGTGTAATCTTAGCTTTCATTTTAGCAGCACGTTCCTGAAGAAGCACCACTTTCTGCTGGTATTCTTCCGCTTCCTTTTCTGATTTGGCAGATTCCCCTTCCATGGTAGTTTTGATAGACCGGATCTTCGCCTTCGCATCCTTAAAATGCTGACGGTTCTGAACCATGCGGTTTTTCTGTTCCTCCAATTCACCGAAAGGATCATACCTGATAAGCATTTTATGAAAGAGGCGTGCGAGCTTTTTCAGTGCCTTAATAATCACCGGCAGCATCACGAAAAATCCAATCACCAGCACAGCCGAGAGAATAGCCCCCAGAACTTTTCCCACCATGGTGAGAACTACCGGAAGAACGTACGTAAATATTCCCCATCCTGCCACGGCAAGCAATGCGAGCCCAAGCACACCAGCGATACCTTTTTCGCCTTTGCGCCAGTTCTGCGGGTTAAGTGATATTTCAGATTTCTCAAAATGCTTGAGAATCGGCAACTCTAATACCTTAGGAGTTTCCGTGGGAAGATTACTCATAGTTTATAATTAAGGGTGTTTGTCTTATTTCAGAAAAGTGCCGATGCCGTCTTTGATCGTGTTTATCTTTTGCACGCTCATTTGCATGGCCTGATCGTTGGCTACCAGTTTTTGTTGTACTACCTCCTGCTGAGGCTTATACTTTTCGTCCACTTTTGACAAGGTCGCTTTGGTCTCCGACAATTTTCTGTCGAGGGTTTGTATTTGCTGCTTCAGCTTGTTGATCTCTGATTCGATCTGGGATACTTCACTTGACAGTGTCGAGCTTTCATTGCGTTGCTGACTGGCCAAGGCATCGATCTTTTGCCTTCCCTGATCAGCATACTTCTGGTACACTTCATTTATTTTACTGATGTAGTACTCGGCATCTACGGCAAGCTTTTGCGAAGTAATACCGGAGTCCAAAGTTTTACCCATTTGGAAAGCCATCTTATAGACGGTCTCATTATGTGCACCGGCAGCTTTTACTGCTACATAGAAATCATAAAAATCGTAGCCGGGCATGTTGATGCTCTCCAGCCCTTTTTCATAAATCTCAATGATTTCGGCCAAATACGGGTTATTTGACTTGTTTGTCTCAAAGGAAGGCTTAGAAACAGGCTCGTTGATCGGAAAGCTGGGTTTTTCGGTTTTTTGTAGGGTTTTTGCCTCTTCTTCATCATCCGACTTGATGAAGAGGTCTTTCAGGTTTTTCATCTAAACGGGTTCGGTTATGGCACCAATTTAATCTAAAAAATTGGTTGCAGAAAAGCGAACAGAATGCCATATACGTGTTATGCTACTTCAAGATTTTTATATTAAAACGTGAAGAAGGGATAGCATTCGAGAGTATTGAATGCTGTGATCGTGCCGTTTGATTAGTGATTAAGTTTTAAACAGACGGGATTTTTATCATTTGCATCAAAAGTGCCAAAGAAATGAATGCCTAAGGATGTAAATTTGAAACGCTATTTCAAATCCATTATTGATGAAAAAAATCGCTCTAATTTTTTGGGTAACTGCCTCACTCTTTTCTTGTAACTCAAGTAAAAACAAAGACGAGTCAACTTCAGACACGGTGCAAACTGCAGATCAGGAATCTTCTTTGTATGCAGAAATCGACTCCACATTTACAATCGATGGCCAGAAATTCAAGGTTAACGTCAAACAGTTCGATCTCACAGAACAGGCTACCGCCAAGGGTGACACTTTAAGCCGACCAACTTATAAGTGCATTGTGACCATTGCCGACAGCAATAAAAAAATGCTGCTCTCCGATTCGGTAACTCGCGACAGTTGGGGATATCCCGGGAAGATTGTGGCGATCGATGCTTACCAGGTCACCATGCCATTGCTTAGCGCTTCTGGCAGTGAGATCATTTTTAAATTCAAAGTCTTCGAACTAAAAGATGATGATGCTATTGATGGGTTCATTTCGTTTGATACGAAGAAGCTTGCTCCCAAGTACTATTGGAAAGAGTCAACAGACGGAGATTGACCATTGAATTGAATCACAGAACGGCATTGTGAAAGATTTCATTAAAACGGAAATTGAATCACTCGACATCAAAATCGAAAATGCCAGAGCGGCTGTCACTAAAATGGAGCAGAGCCAAATTGATGAAAGGGATAAGAAGACATACGAGGTTCTTCGCGCTAAGATTTCCGATTGGGTAACGAAGCGCGACCGCCTGTTGGATTTGGTTATAAGCCAGGTGAAAAGCAACGGAAAACTTTAATCTTTATCATTCATAAGTTGTGAGAATTTTTCAGCGCTGCATCATCATTCTTCTCTCCGTTGTTGCTGTTTCCTGCATCCCATGGCCGGACAAGTGGAATAGCGATTTGGATCTCACTATTGGTAAATGCTGTGGACATACTCCCGAATCGTGGGAACTCCGCATACATGGCGACAGTGCCACTTACAAATTGAAACGCATGGGACAGGAGGAAATCACGCATTTCAAACCAACTCAAGCACAATTGGACAACCTTGCCCGGGTAATCAAGAGTTCACATCCTGAAGGGATCCATATGCGGAAGCATTCGATCGTGCATGACAAAGGAACCAGTTTCATACGAATTCAATTCAAAAAGCATTCAATAGAACTGGAGGAAAGCGCGAGCCGTTCAGTAATCAACAGGCGAAGATTCAGTGACATTTATGAATGCGCGGAAGCATTAAGACCAGTCAAGTCAAACTAAGGCTGAGTCAGTTGTGCTAACAGTGAGTCAGGAAACGGTACCGCTTTCCGGGATTTCATATCGAGATGAATTCCTACCATTCTCCCCTCTGCAACAAGTTCATTTGTTTCTGCATTGAACATCAGGTGACGAAAAATAATCGCTTTCGGTTTTAGTTCCAGCAGTTCTGTTCGCACGAACACAAGATCACCGGCAAACACTTCTTTATAATACTTCATGTTCTGCTCAGCAGCCACCATGCCGCGGTTATGCTCGCTCAGGTAAACCCGGGTAATGCCTTTTTGGGAAAGGAAATGCCAGGTGGCCTCGTCAAATTTTCCTGCATAATACATCACATTCATGTGACCGTTGAAATCACAATGCCACGGATAGACAGTACCACGGTAGGTTTCGACCATATCAGTCATATTTATTCTGATGAATTAGAACGGCAAAGGTACCGCAAACGAATTTGCATGCGGGATAATACGAAGTGTATCTCTGGTATATAAAAAGTATATACTACAAAAAAGGCCTCCCATAACGAGAGGCCTGATCACCTTTACAGATATAGGCTACTTCTACCCTGCGTTAATGTATCCGTAACTCAAAGGCGCCTGTTGAAAACGTCCAAGTGCCCAAACACCAGACGGAACAGTTTGAACGCCTGGGAGAATATTCGCTACGAAGTCGTTGTACACCGCATCTGCTGTCAGCCCGTTAGCTCCCGCTATAACGCCACTGTAAACTTTCAATGCCATATTGCATACGCAAAAACCAACTCCTTTTTGCTGAAGGGCTTTAATGCCGTCAAGTCCCGGCAATGGATAATCCTTACCGGTTGGTTCCCAATACATGTTGCGTACCGTTGGTGCTCCGGTATTTTTATCATTGACTTTAAAGAACTCACCGAGTTTGTATTTTGACCACATGGAGTCATTCAGTGCAAACGGAAATCCGCCATGACGCATGACTACCGCAACACCGATGTCGCTTACACCGGCATTCGTCATAAAGTAAATGTTACTCCAGATTCCTGCCCAGAAATCCTTGTGTTCGTGCATGTCATACACCACAGGGAATTTTTTGCCTTGCAAGGTTTTCAGCCACGATTCTGCATCTGCGGCTATTTCCGGATCAGCGAATGAGGTGGCTTTTTCGTCACTTGTCAAAAAGTTCGCTTTCAACGGATTTGAGATTAAAGACAGACCTGCCGCCCCGGAAACTGCTAACGTGCCAATGAAATTTCTCCGGGTTTGTTTTTTCTTGTCGCTCATCTTTTTTAATTGTTTTGTGTGTGATTAAAATTTCTGTAAACCTACCTTCACACACTAGCTATTCATTGTAATTGTGATTCAAGCAAAGGTATTTTTGATACAGACATGCGACAATTGTTGCGCAGAGGGATATTTACAGCTCAGAAGCCTTCTTTTAACCTTTCCTTAAATCAAAGTGATTTTGATAACGATAACATATCATCGTTTTTTCATTCACTTTAAAACAAGGCTTTACGTTTGCAACGTTTTTATTCTTGTTCTTGCTTGATTTTAGGTTTATTAAACCCGATCAGTAATCGGGTTTAATTTTTTATCAGGGAATATAAGACAGGTTCACTTTCGTACGTGTTTCCAGGAGATGTAAAGTGCCCACGCAAGGATCAGATTCTTAATGATGTTAAAAATATTATGGAATGTCCATGACAAAAGTGCCTGGTCATTAGCTGTTGTGATCAGGAAAGATATGGTGGAGAAGATAAAGATGCTGGCACCAAAATACATAATCACAGCGCAATTAAACCAGAATATGAACATGAACTCAAGCTTAATTTCCTGAACATCAGCCAGTAGTTGATGAAAAAATACAAAGGCATAGATTACAAACACAACACTGGAAGCTGTGAATATATTGGAGTTGAACCCGCTCAGGCCTTGCACAAAAAGCATATTGACAGTAGCAAAGACAATGAAGACATTCACCCCACCAATTATGACGCGTTTGTATATTTTTTTGCGGAATGAATCGTGATAGATTAAACTCACCAGTGCAAACTGCGAAATGATGTAAACGCTGATGACGGGGTTAGGATTCAGCTTCAAATTATAGAATAGACGACTCAGTAAATCCGAAAGGCCCGAACTGATGAGCAAAGCGCCCAGCAATTTCACGGCATAAGTTGCCCTTTTCGACCCCAATGACAGGAAAAACGAGAACAATGGAATCGTTACCGACAATGCAGACGAAATAGCAATGAGGTCAAAGGTTTTGAAGTCCATCCTAACCGACCGTTATAGCGAGCGGTTAGTTCTGCGTGACTTCTGGAGGACAATACGGAGGGCACGGCATTGAAGCATCTCCAATAACTCCACCATCATCATCGGTCAGTGCGATTATATTAGCATTCACAGTTTTTGGCCAGATATTGCTTCCATCAGCGCAGGCACCAACCAGGAGCAATTGCTTTTGCTGCTTATCATCCAGCCCATAGTAAATGCGAATACCAATGCATTTGTCCTGAGCAAGAATGCGTTCGATAATGTCTCTGCCAAAAAAATGTGCATTAATCCTGTCCTTTTCAGGATGTTCATGCTGGTAATTCTTCATCCACTGATCTGCCAGATTTTTAGCGATTGGTGCGCCATCCGTTGGTTTCAACTCACGTGCCATAGAAAATTAATTTGGTTGGTTAAAATAAAATGATAAGTCTTTTTAGCTTTTAAGCCATTGAGTCGACTTTAATCTTTCGCAAACATAGTCCTGTTGGCATCATGTGCAAGTGGGCGGGAATTTTCTTGAAGATGCACGGGGAAATCCCCGTATCCAACACGGGAATTTCCCCATGTTGAAATTGACTTTGCAACACGAGTGCTAAAAATTGAGCCAGAATCCATACCACAAATAGGGATAGGCCTGACAACAAATATCTTTGAGCAGGACGTTTCCTATCTTTGCTAATCGAATGAAAGAAAGAATTTATCGCCTTCCGGAATCCTTTGACGACAACCCCTCCTCCGATGTCTACTTTCATTTTTACGTGACCAATAAGCCTACGACAAAAAACAAAGTTGTCTTTTCAAAGAACCTAATTTGCTTTCTTCAACAAGGTCATAAGCAAGTTCACACTTCCAATGACAGCGCTACTATAGATGAGCAGCAATTACTCCTGTTGCCTTCCGGCAGCATGCTGATGTCCGAGCGCATGGCTAAAAAAAGCCAGTTCAAGAGTATTCTCTTATTCTTTTCAGACCAATTTCTCAGCGATTTTTGCCTGAAACATGGAATTGAACCTAGTTCAAAAACAAGTTCTACCGGGCTTGTCGCGCTCTCAAAGGATCGCTTCCTGCATCACTTCGAATCTTCTTTGGAGCTATTGAAGAGTTTATCTCCAGGTAATGTTCTTCAATCGATCAAACTGGAGGAGCTCCTGTTGTACCTGCTTTACCAATATCCTGCAAAAATAAAAGCATTCATCCAGGCCATCATTACTCAACAACCCATGTTACGGTTAAAACAAACCGTTCAGCATAACATCGATAAAAATCTTACCGTTGAAGAGATCGCATTCTTGTGCAACATGAGTATGTCTACTTTCAAGTGGCATTTTTCCGAGACGTTTCTAACATCACCAAAAAAGTACTTTACGGATTACAAAATGAAGCGGGCCAAACGTATGCTCATTTCTGGAGAGCGGCCCTCCGATATTTATGAACAATTGGGTTACGAAAATCTCTCTGCATTCAGTACGGAGTTCAAGAAACATTTCGGTATTTCTCCCAAGCAATTTCAACTTGACCCAATCGCGAAAGTATTTGAGCCGGTAGCGTAAGCCTATTTTTTTCATCATTTCTCATTTTTGCACAAAAGAAAAACGTATGAAAAATCTATTAATTACTATCGCAGTCATGCTGAGTTTCAGTTTTGCTTCTGCGCAAACATTCACACTTCGAAGCAACGAAATCGGAGGGCAAGCTACCAGTAAACAGCTCCTCAACGGGTTCGGATGTACGGGACAAAATGTTTCACCCCAACTATCATGGGAGAATGCTCCGGCGGGAACAAAGAGTTTCGCAGTTACAATACATGACGAGAATGCACCCACGGGGAGCGGTTGGTGGCACTGGCTCATCTTTGACATCCCGGCCAGTGCAGCAGAGTTAAAATCCGGAGCAGGTAATGTCAATCAAAAACTAGCTCCGGCAGGTGCTATCCAAAGCGTCACCGATTTCAAAACAACGGGATATGGTGGTCCATGTCCTCCCGAGGGGCACGGGCCGCACAAGTACGTGATCACTGTTCATGCCTTGAAAACAGAAAAACTTGGACTGGATGCCAATGCTAATCCGGCATTAGTCGGGTTTATGCTAAATCAAAATTTGATTCAAAAATCGTCAATGGTATTTTATTATCAGCGATAAAATCTGGTAAATGGTTGTTTCAAGAGGGAGTGCAAAGAGTGCTCCCTCTTTAGTTTTATCAATTTTTGATGAGACTACAAGAGGTCGTGCCTACAATACAAACCGGTAAGTGAATTTCATTACAAAAACATTGTGTGCCTGCTGATTAAAATCAAAGGCTTGCAACGGGTTTGAGCGATCATAAAATGCTCCATTTATTTCCTGCGTCCACACCAGGAACAATGTGGAGCCGGGGATATATTCCCAACGCATCACCATATTGGATCGAAACTGGCCAATATTAAAATCAGGCTTGCTGAAAGTATAGTCAACACTTCCCTTATTGTTTTCATCCACTTGGTAGTTCGTGTCATTCAGTGTCAACGAATTGGTAGGAAGAGTGGTATACCGGTTATGATACTCTGCGGCAGAGGCATCGGTAATATATTTAAAGTTGCTGTAGGCACCGGAAGTTCCGAAAGGTTGTCCCCAATACTGGATTGATAAATTAGGTGTGATCATATATGTCATGCGCAACGCTACCCGGATCGTAGTCTGGTTGATTTCACCTACCAAAAAACGGGGATCGCCAGCTACGGCCGCTGTAGCTACATATTGCATCTCATTTCGGTTATAACTGTAACTGGGTGCAATAGAAATGTTCAGTGCATTGGTAGGTCTATAAGTTATGGTCACATCAAGATTCGTGTTTTGCAAATAATTGTTATTACCCCACAGCCACGAAGGGCTTACGTTAATGTAGAATTTCTTCCTTCGGTCAGTGCTTGCCCACATCCAGCTTTGAATATTTCCCGGATATAAAAGCGCTGGACCACCACGGAGATCTGCATTTGAAACACTGTGCTCGTTGTATGCTACACCTCCACCAAAGCCCCACAAATTCTGAAACTGCCACTCCCAGTTTACTTCCTGGTCCATTGATAGATTTCGCCACCCAAAATCCCACAAATGCGATTGATAAAAATTATAATACTGTGAACGGAAAATGCCTGCAGGGTTTGGCACCCGATATTGTAAAAGGCTCCATTGTTTTATGAGGTCTGTTTGCAATAAGAACCCGATATCATTGAGCTCCAGTTGTGGCGAAAGCCAGCTAAACCCAAAGTCATAAACAAGCCTTCCACTCCTCTTTCCAATGAGCACCGCTCCGCCCGTTCCCGTTAGTGATCTTCGCGTTGAATCCAGCCCGACATGGTGATTATCCGGGCGCTGAAAATACCGTTCAGAAGACGTTTGGGTTTCTAGCATAGCTTGCCTGCTTCCTTCCACATGACTCATAAATGTTTTCGCACTTAAATAGTACTTGCGATTCTTCATGTTATGAATGAAGTCGAGTCCGCCGGTGTAGGCATCAGTACGCAGCCAGTCTAATTCCTTGTTATCTATTTTGCGGTTGGTAGCCGTGAACATTCCACCGATAATGGTATTGCCTTTGTTGATGTCCTGCTGGGCCCGGCTCACAAAATAGTTCGTCATCGGCTCAACAGTTTGATAGCGTGAGACCCCCAGATTACTGATCTGGGCTTGTTCCGGTTTTGTAACTGATTCCAGTATACCCCAGGAAAATCCTTTCTTATTTTTACCAGTGAGCTTAGCCGCTCCAAGAATAGTAGTCCTACTCTTGACGTTTACAAAATCATTCGGACCTGTTTCCACTGATCCCTGCGGGCTTCTTCCAATCCGCCTTGAATAAAAGAGATTGTTGGTACTGAAATCAGTGAGTGGATAATTTAACGTGTTATTCCCTTCAATGAAGAAAGGCCTTCGTTCCTGGAAAAAAAGTTCAAAGGCTGTTAGGTTAACCCGTGAGGGATCAGCCTCCACTTGGCCAAAATCCGGGTTCACTGTAAGGTCTAAAGTCACGTCACTGGTGATCCCTATCTTAGCATCAAGACCAACAGTTGCGTTGGAAGACTGGCCAGTCATGAAAGGGTTGCCTTCTTCTTTTTGAAAAGTCTCAGCCTTAGTGACAACATACGGTTGTATCTCCAATTGTTTTTGCGGCTTGATCCCCTTGACTCCTCTTAACTCAGCAAACAAGTGCACATAACCAGGTGTTGTTGGTGGAATGTATTGGAAAATAGAACGCTCCTGATTCCTGAAAAAATTCCGCATAATCTGGAAGCCCCAGGTGTGTTCAGGTTTATTTGTGAACCTCAACTGACTAAGCGGGATACGTAACTCGGCAGCCCACCCCTCATTGTTGATACTTGTCTTGAGGTACCAGATCGGGTCCCAACTGGCATCCCAGTTATCGCCATTATTAGAAACATACTCGTCTCCCTTCACTCCGGAAACTGAAGAAGTGAAAGAAAAAGCCGATCGCTTATCTGCATAACTATCAATATTGATCTCCACCCAGTCACCATCAAACCCATCTCTTCGCGACATGCGTTCGACAATTTTATCGGGTTCGGGGTCAACACATCTGAATGCTACATAGAGATTTTTAGCATCGTACAGAATTTTGAAATAAGTCTGTACCGACGGATCGGCACCTGCATCAGGATCCCGTTGTCTGAACGTGCCACCACCCCAGGGAACCTGCTCCCAGGCAGGGTCATTAAGAACACCATCAATTTTAGGAGGTTCACCCTGAACGTGGGCAGTAGTATAGGACTTTGTGGAATCAATCCGCGATTTGTAGGATTTAGTTTTGACGGAGTCATCCTGCCCATACAGATCACAGAAGCCGCCTACCAGCAATGAAATAACTGCGGTGAGATTTAGTTTATAACGAATCGACTGCACAACTAAGAATAAGCTTTTAAATTCTATTAATCAGGCAATTTAAGGCACTTAATGCATTGCCTTCGAATCTAGCGAAGCAATTCTTACCAACTTTAATTAAACAGTTAATTCCTGTTGAAGCTCTTTAACGGGGAATCGTCGGAAAAATTTTCACTTCATGAAAGATTTTTGGAAAGCTCTAATGGCTACCATCGAACCAAAGCTTGAATTCATTGACTTTTTCACGGCTCACAATAATCTCCTGCTCCCATTTGGGGCCAGGTATAATCTTCAGGCGGCTGTTAGAGTAGACAACAACATCCTGGATGAAATGGATATTCAAAATATAAGAACGATTGGCACGGAAGAACATTTTGGGATCAAGAAGTTCTTCCAGGTTTTCCAATGTATAATCGATAATGAATTTTTTATTGTCTGAAGTGATCAAGTAGACATCACGGCCATCAGCAAAGAGAAAGCCGATCTGTTCAGCGGTGATGGACCGGATATGATCTCCTAACTTCACCATAAACCGGTTTTTGTAGACCTTTGCAGGCAGTGCCGAAACCGTTTCACGGATGGTGTCCAGTTTTTTGTCCCAGGCCAATTTTGCCCGTAATTCCTCTAATTTATCGAGACTTGCACTCAAATCTCCGAAAGACACCGGCTTCAGCAAGTAGTCAATGCCCTTCACTTTAAACGCCTCCAGGGCATAATCATTGAATGCAGTTATGAAGATTACCGGCTTCTCCACATTCACCTGCTGAAAGATCTCAAAACTCTGCCCATCCAGTAATTGGATGTCCATGAAAATGAGATCGACCTGTGACTGGTTGTCGCGCAGCCATTGCACAGCATCGCTCACCGACTGAATTTTAGCTACGATGGAAATGCCCGGGCTGTACTTACGGAGATGACGTTCCAGTTTTTCAGCTGCCGGCACTTCGTCTTCTATTATAAGGACGCGTAAAGTCAGGGTTGAATTCATCCTTCGTTAGCAACGGTTGAGGCTTCAGTTATTTTTACGGCCGGAAATTTAATGTAATTCTCTCCGTAAGCCTTTACCTGAACAAAAGGAATATCGCTGAAGAAAGAATACACTCTTTGTATGCGGGCAAATGCCTGAAGACTTTCCTCATGCAAAATAAGTTTATCGTTGAGTTTGTGCTGCAATACGATGTAACCGTCCTCTTCTTCATAAAGAGTGATCGCCAGCAAGGACTGATCACGTGACATGAGTGTATTGCGAATAATCGCATCGACAGCGATGAGCAGGGAACCGGGCACAACATGAGCATCGAACATAGCATCCAGCCGGGAGTTCAATTGAATCCGGTCGTTGTTTCTGAAATTGAAAAGCGCAACCAAATTACGGAGTGCATTCAATTCATCAGCGAGGCTTACCAACTCCTTATCGCGGTGCATCAGTTGGTACCGGTAAATGCTGGCCAGCAAATCGACCTGGTCTTCAGCATCGTTCACATCGACATACAACGATTGGAGAATGGACTCCAGGCTCTCGTATAAAAAGTCAGGATTGATGTTGTTTTTGAATGTAGCGAAATCGGCTTCGACCTTCTCTCGCAGTTTATTCTCCAGGTTGAGTTGAACCGTGTTTTCACGAAGCAAATACGCATTACTTGAGTAAAGAATATTATAAAGAACTGCTGTGAAACCAAAAATAACGAAGAAGTTACGCAGGTCATACCAGCCAACCGTGTAGCCCTCTACCCACTTAAAGTAGGAAAAGACACCTGCGTAAACGATCAGCAATGAGATGCAAAGGCTCAATAAGGTTTGAACCATAGCCCGGTACTTTTGTGGTAGTTTTTCAAACCATTTTCCTAAAAAAATGATAGAGGCGCGAATACTTTCAAGTGAGAGATAGCTCAGCGCAATACAAACGTAAAGTTCCTTGTTGCTGAAGCTGGTGACGAGCTCGTTAAGATTATTATTCACCAACAGGATGAGCAAATAAACCAATACTCCGTAAAGCATTGGTGCGCATATCCGAAAGACTGTGTTATTGATGAACAGTTTTTTCATGCGTTGCTACCGGATTTTAAAATAGGAAGCTGAACTGAAAACTCATCTTCGTTTTTTACAACTACTTGTTCCTTTGTAAAAAAAGCATAGCGTTTTTTAATATTCTCAAGCCCGATAGCGAAGCCCGCTTTTTTAACAACCGTATCGGTTTTGGTATTTGCCACAACCAGTCGCGTATTTTCTGGTGAAGAAATGGTAACGGTAAGCGGATTGTCTTTTGAGACTTTATTATGCTTCACTGCATTTTCCACCAGCAGTTGCAACGTGAGTGGCGGCACAGGTGAACTCATCAGGTCCTTGGCTACATTGATCTCCAGTTTGAAATTATCTTCAAACCGAACTCTCAGCAAATAGTGATATGATTTGACAAACTCGATCTCTTCTTTAAGTGAAACGAACCGCTCCTTGTGGTTTTTCAAAACGTACCGGAACGTATCCGCCATCCTGCGGATAAATTCTTCGGTAAGGGCAACATCTTTATAGAGTAACGAGGAAATCGTATTCAAACAGTTGAATAAAAAATGAGGGCTGATTTGGTTTTTGAGCGATTCGAATTGCAGCTCCAGCTGCCAACGCTCAAGTCTTAACCGCTCTACCTGCGTGTGGGCATAGTACCTGAATGAGTAAAACCAGCCATAAGCGATTTCGTAGATGAAAAGAGAAATTATCAGTAAAACAGCAATTTTAGCGGTATCTGGTCTGAAGTCTGAAGTAAAATTTGCCGATAAAAATATAGCGGAAGGAATGACAATGGCCACGTTAGCTGCAAGGCCGCAGATCAAACGGGAAAGAAAGGCTTCTCTCCATGAAATTTTACCATCAAGCCAATAGTCTATGACGTAGACAATTCCACCGAATACATTCATGATCAGAATACTGGAAGCGTAATGTTCAATCAGGTAAGGCAGGCGCCCGGATGCACTGAAGTGGAGGTACATCAGGAAAAGCACTCCCAGCGGAGTGCATATCGCAGCGATCAGAAGGATCTTTCTCACGAAATCGGTTGATGTGGTTTCTGACAGTCCGGCCATAGAACGAAGTTATCTAATTTCGTCCAATGGCCGGATGATTTCTGATTGTTAGTCGATAGCACGAAGTGCCTGTCCGTAGTAATGAGTTGAACTGATTTTCTTGGCCGCCTTGCGATACGCTTCGCTCAACGTAGCATCACCCTTTACACGAGGAGCTGCCTTCATCAATACTGACGTTACGTAATGATCAGAATTAATATTAGTGGCCGCATTGATGACATCTAAAAGACGGGCGTTGGACGACATATTTTTAGACTGTAAAGCGTAGGTCAGTATTTCAGTCGCGTAATGATCGCTATTGCAATTACCTCCGCGGGTCACCACTTTTCTGAAAGCTTCGTCATTCAATTCCTGTTTCTTCATGATTGCATTAAGAACAACCGTCACATAATGGTCACTGTTGATAGCAGTACTCAGGTCTACCAACTGCATATTCAATTCATTCGAAAGTTTGTTGTTGAGTAAAGAGGTAAGCACCTCTGTTTTGTAATGGTCTGAATCCATTCCTTTCACAGACTCAAGTACTTTCTGAAACGAAGCAGTTGAAAGGCCCGATTTAACCAATGCTTTAGTCAATACCACGGTACGATAGTGATCCGACTGCAGATTCATAGTACCATTGATCATTTCACTAATGATCGCATCGGAAAGATTATCCTTTCTCAACAATGCCGTGAGCACTTCTGTTTTATAATGATCAGAATTCATTTTGCTTGAAGCAAGAAGAATGGATTTGATCGATTCCAGTGAAGGGTTTTGCTGGTCTAATGCCTCCTTGATCACCACTGTCTTGTAATGGTCTGATTCCATTCTAGCCGTAGCGGCAAACAAGGCATCGGCTGATTCTTTTGTTTCAAGAAATTTATCAATCCTCGCTTTCAGGAATTCGGTTTTGTAATGATCAGAGTTGACCGCTGAAGTGAACTGTGTAATGATCATGGCATAATCCTTTGACGGGATATTCTGCTCCATCAGCAATTTGGCATAAGCTGTTCTTACGTGATCGCTTTCCAGGCGCTTAACCTCTGCCATCACCGCAGTGGCACCGCCTTGTTTAAAGAAACGTGCCACCCGTGTTTCGGCACCAATCGTAGTACTGCGGACAAGCTCCGGAAGTATTTCACCCATCCATTGTCTGCCCTCCTTTTCAAAATCCATTTTTTCGCGCCCTTCATAGTATTCACGCTTAATGCCATTTGCCTGCGGAGTAAATACAAGTGTGCGTTTACCTCCAAAAGTGGTTTTCGTGATTTCGAGATAGCCATCAGAGGATATGCTTTTAATGTCTTTGTCGTCATCGGTCAATTCGATTTTGCCGCGCAACTCTACATTAAAGCTATTGAGACCGCCACGGTTAAAAGTAATACGTGAAAAGCCGTTGTTGGAAGAACTGCTGTAGACCTCCGTCTGGGCTGAAAGAGCCAATGAGGTCAACAGGAAGCAAAGGGCGAGAAAGGAATTAAGCTTTTTCATAAAATAGATTTTGTCAATACAACGACACAAAGGTGGGTCAGGGATTCAGGCCGTACAAAGAGTTTGGAGTGAAGTGTAGGAATGATGTAGTGGGCTGTTTGGATGGCCAGGATTAGTCCGCGTTGACCCATCAAAACCTCTACCGTTCATCATTTAAGCAGAATTTCTTCAAAATTGAGAGAGTTATTTGTGGCTTCTTTAACTACCGATGAAGAACTTATTTCTCGTTTTCACTTTCATAATGTGCTCTGTATGGGCTACTGCCCAAAAAGGGAGCGGCATCTCCGGAGTAATCACTGACTCCTTGACTTCAAAACCAGTGGAATTCGCTACGATCACAGTTCTTGACCCTTCCGGCAAGGCCGTCAACGGAACACTTTGTGATGACCATGGCCGTTTCGTCATCAGTAAAATGCCTAAAGGCAACTATCAACTGGCGATTTCTTTTGTCGGATATGCCACAAAAAAAATGAGCATTCAGATTCCTGACAAGGGAAGTGAAATCAACGTAGGTACAATTGCGCTAAGTCCATCCATGCAAGTGTTGCGCGAGGTGGTAGTCGAAGGCCAGAAGACACTGGTCGAAGAGAAAGTAGATCGCACCATTTATAACGCGGAGCAAGATGCCACTACCAAAGGAGGTGACGCTACCGATGTCCTCAAGCGGGTGCCCATGCTCACGGTGGATGTAGACGGCAATGTCTCGTTACGCGGAAGCTCTAACGTAAAAGTGCTGATCAACAACAAGCCTTCAACCATTTCTGCTAACAGTGTTGCTGATGCCTTGAAGCAAATTCCGGCAGACATGATCAAAACAGTTGAGGTGATCACCTCTCCTTCTGCCAAATATGACGCGGAAGGCTCCGGGGGGATTATCAACATAGTTCTGAAGAAAAATACATTGGAAGGAACGTTCTTTAACAGCGATATCACCGTTGGCTCGCGTGGATCAAATGTCGGTGTGAATACCGCCTATCGAAAAGGCAAGATGGGAATTTCGCTGGGCGCTTTTGTCCGTCCAACCTACAACGTGATTGGAGATTTCTCCAATGAACAGCTCACGAAATCCGCGGATACCACCCTCAACACCCAGAGCGCTCACACGCGCAATGACGGTATGCAGGAGACTTACAATTTCGCCTGGGATTATGACATCAATAAAAATAATTCGCTAACTGCTTCAGTGCGTTACGGGGAACGCAATCAAAATTCTTACCAGGATCAGCTGGCGACTAATTCTTATCAGCACGATGCACTGACTTCTTCGAAATTGCAGAATATTGTTTCAACTAACACTGGCAATAATTTTGATGCCTCACTGACTTATACGAGG
This sequence comes from Cytophagales bacterium WSM2-2, assembly GCA_015472025.1. Classification (NCBI taxonomy): domain Bacteria; kingdom Pseudomonadati; phylum Bacteroidota; class Cytophagia; order Cytophagales; species Cytophagales bacterium WSM2-2. Next base: position 3,955,459 of record BNHL01000001.1, on the reverse strand, counting down.
AAGTTTGCAAAGAAAGAACGTGAATTGAATTTCCTGGGTATCTACAGCAGGAATAATCAAACCAACGGATATGTAAACAATACCCTGGCGACAGACCAGTCCGTTCTGCAACGTAACAAAAACGACAACCCAGGATATACACAGGAAATGGTTTTCCAGCTTGACTACCAGGAGCCTATAAAAGAAAATCACTTGTTGGAATTTGGTGGAAAAGCCACCATCCGAAATGTTCAGAGTGACTACGCTTATTTTGTTGCCACCGGTACGAATGGAACATATACACCGGACAACCTGCATCCATCCACCGGGTTCAACTACGACCAGTCTGTCTCTGCAGGATACGCATCTTACACTTTCACTGCGAATGAATACACCCTCAAAGCCGGGAGCCGGTATGAATACACATCCATCAATGCTCACTTCAAAGGTCAGCCCGATATCTCTATTCCGTCTTACGGAGTGATGGTTCCAAGTATCAACCTCTCGCGTAAACTTAAAAACGGGAACCTGCTGAAGGTGGCATACAACAAGCGCATTCAACGTCCCAACTTGCGTGATCTTAATCCGAACTTGCAGGCCTCCAACCCCAAAAGTGCAACACAGGGTAATCCTAATCTCAAGCCAGAATATACAGACCAGTACGAAATCGCTTACAAAACCAATCTCAAGGAAGCCACCATCAACATGTCGGTATATGTTCGTTATAATACTAATGACATCCAGTCTGCTCGAATCATTAAGGGAGACACGATCATCTCCATCGCCCAGAACATCGGGACGGAAGCAAATTATGGAGGCTCATTTTTTGTAACTATTCCAGTCTCGCAGAAATTCACCGTCAATGCAGGAACAGATGTTTTCTATCGTATCCTGAAAAACAATTCAAATGATGTTAACCTGAATGCCTCCAAGCAAGGGTTTACTCCTAACTTCAGATTGTTTGGTAACTATAATTTTTCAAATGGCTGGAGCTTCCAGTTTTTCAGTTCATACCAGGGACGGTCATATAATTTACAAGGCTACCGCACTAGTCCGATCAATCACAGTGTAAGTATGAAGAAGAATATTTGGGGAAAGAATGGCTCAATTACAGTTGGGGTTGATAATTTCGCAACTCCTTCATATCAAGTCTATTCACAAATAAATTCGGCTCTGCTTTCTCAGACAAGTACCAACACGCTGCATAATTTCATCGTGAAAGCAAGCTTTAGTTACAAAATCGGAAAGGTTGCTCAAGACAAAAAGAAGCAATTGGCGGACGATGAGTCCAGGGACAATTAATTGGCCTTAGTAGTTCATTAGGGGCAAAGGTTTTGGATGGAATTGCATCCTAAATCGAAAATATCCGTAAGATTGCCTAATGAAATCCACAAGAAGGATTGCCTTATTGCTCTCACTCGTATTCCTTCTCCCCGCTTTGTTCTTCTCGGTGTATGAAATTTCCTCCCTGAACAAAGAGGAAGAAATGATCCAGGACATCTATGACAAACAACTGGAGGCTATCCTATTTTCCGTCAATCAGTATGCCGATGACCTGCTGAGCGGTTGGATGACAAAAACAGAAGCCGCAGCCAACGAAAAACAGGAAGTCAACGGTATCCCTGTCAAAATCAATGAACTGCTGAGCTACAACCCATCGCTCGCAACTGTATTTATCTACGACACTGTTAATGGCAAAAGTGTTCAACAGCTCTATTCGCTTGATTCTTCAGTTACTTCCGGATCAGCCATTGATTATGCGATAGTCAAGAGCAGGGAAATTGCCCAGCAACTGATCTCCTTTAAAAGTAGTGGTTTCCAAAAAGCCAATGTGGTTCCTTACCAAGGAAAAAATCTGCAGGAGTTGCAATGCTTCATATTTATCGTTGAAAATACGCCACATCATTTCCGGGTGGCAGGGTTATTGGTTAATCCTGTTCTGTTTATTCGCGATCTCGTTGCTCCGCGTCTGCAAAACGTAGCCAAAGATCAATTCATCTTGTCCGTCATCCATAAGGGCACAAGCAGTACGATTTACTCCACGATGACTTCTGAGACTCACACTATTATTGAGAATACAGCTGCTTTGACCAAAGATTTCTGGCTGTTTCCGGATTACAGCTTGGGAATTGAATCTATCGGGAATTCTATCCAGCTTATTGTAAAAGAACGTACACGAACGAATCTAATTCTACTGCTTTCGCTTGACGCTATTCTCATGGTTGCTGTGGTGCTGGTATTCCGTAATGTAAAAAAGGAAGTGCAGCTCGCACAAAACAAAGCCGACTTCGTATCAAATGTCTCTCACGAAATCCGCACTCCGCTGGCACTGATCAGCATGTTTGCAGAAACATTGGAGATGGACCGCGTTAAAACAGAAGATAAAAAACGTGAGTACTACAATATCATCAGCAAGGAAACACAGCGTCTTTCCGGGATAGTTAACAAAATTCTAAACTTCAGCCAGACGGAAGCCAACAAAAAAGTTCTTCATCCCGAATTTTTTGAATCGGCAGAAGCCATCCGGGGAATCCTGACCACTTATGATTTCCATTTAAAAAATAAATGCTTCGAGTACACTTTTGATGATCGTACCTCAGGTCAGAAGATCTTTGCCGATAAGGAAGCATTCACGGAAATTATCGTCAATCTCCTGGATAATGCGATCAAGTACAGCACCGACCGCAAGAAGATAGAGATCACCGCATTGACTGAAGACGGCATGGGCCTCGTCAAAGTCAGGGACTATGGCATCGGCATTAGCCGCGAAGATCAGAAGCATGTATTTGACAAGTTTTACCGTGTGTCTACCGGTGACCTGGCAAAAGCCCGGGGCACGGGATTGGGTTTATCATTGGTAAAACAGCTTATGGATGCCCAGCAGGGAAGTGTCACCGTTTCCAGTACTCTCGGTGAAGGCACTACATTCACATTGTATTTTCCACTTATCAAACTATAGGCCATGGCCAGCATACTGATTGTTGAAGACGAGCCCGCCATGCAATTGGGATTGAAAGACAACCTCGAATTGGAGAACTATTCCGTTGACATCAGCGGAGATGGAGACGATGGTCTCAAAAAAATAAGGGCAGGAAAGTACGACCTGATCATCCTTGATGTGATGCTACCGAAGTTGTCAGGTTTCGATGTCTGCAAGTCCGCACGCGCAGCCGGGGTGACCACACCTATTATCTTGCTAACTGCCAAAGGTGAAGAGATCGACAAGATCGTTGGACTGGAGTTAGGAGCAGATGATTACATCACCAAGCCATTCAGCGTGCGGGAATTATTGGCTCGCGTTAAGGCCATCCTGCGGAGAAGCCAGAGCGCAAGCCAAAACGAAAATTCAAAAGTCACCATCGGGCGATTAAAAGTTGATTTCAATTCCTTTCAGTCAGAAGAAAATGGCATTGAAGTAAAGCTGTCTCACAAAGAATTTGAGATCCTCTCCTACCTGAGCAAGAACAAGAATAAAGTCGTTAGCCGCTACGACTTACTTGAGAATGTCTGGCAATACGAAGAAGAAATCACCACGCGAACGGTTGATAATTTCATTGCAAGACTAAGGCAGAAAATTGAAGTCAACCCCAACAATCCCAAAATCATCCTGACGGTACATGGGGCTGGCTATAAGATGATCCTCTAGTTTCAAAAATAGAAATCTCGACATCACTTGTCTCGTATCTACCAGTTTACATGTCTCGAATAGAAGAACTCCATCCGGGTAATTCAAAGAGAATGAATCAGAGTGACTATACGATGATTACAGATACACGCAACTTTGCCCTTATAAACAAATACAGTAATAGGATTTCGCTCTAGCCGGTTTCATCTTTTGCTTCGATAAAAGAAGCCGTGACAACTTGTTACAAACGTTTACAGCCTAGTGACATCCGGGGCAGGCAACCTGCGTTACTTGTACTTGTAATTAAACCACAAATAGTCATGAAGAAATTCGCAATAATCGCAGGCTTAGTAATCGCAATGGTGGCTGTGTTCTGCACTACCCAGGCTCAAACAGATGTACCTGTCAAGATATTACCCAGCAAAGATCGCGGCTTGATCAAGGTTCTCTTTGTACATGAAAATCAACAATCCGTATCAGTAAAGTTTTACAATGAGAAAGGCTTGCACTACGTTGACGTAATCGATAAGAACGTTTTTCAAAATGGTTTTCTCAAAAGATATGATGTCAGTCAGGTCCAGTCTGAGGATTTCTGGGTCTCAATCAGTTTCATTGACTCGTCTCTGACCGCAACTTATAAAATGGTCAAATCAAAAGACCCCTACACATTTGAAGCCCAATTGGAGCACACCTCGCTCAATACTTCGGTTGTTGCTTCGATCAACTAGGTTTTAATGATGTGAAAAAGGTAGAGTGACCGTTGTTGGGTCGCTCACCTTTTTTTGAAATTACGTACTTTTGTAAAAAGATATTTGATGCCGCGTTTTCTAGTCGCCATTTTTTTTCTGTCAGCATCCCCCCTTTTTAGCCAGGTAATCGATCTTGATGGCAGCTGGAAATTTCACATTGGCGATCAGGCGGATTGGTCCGCCTCGAATTTTGATGATTCCCGTTGGTCAGCCATAAAGGCACCTGCTTATTGGGAGGATCAGGGTTTCAACGGTTATGATGGATTTGCCTGGTATCGCAGAAAATTTGACGGACGAAACCTCGATAAAGACAAGAACTATTGCCTCGGTGTCGGTTACATCGATGATACAGACGAAGTTTATTTCAATGGAAAACTTGTCGGGTTTTCAGGCTCCATGCCCCCCCACTATCGAACCGCCTTCAACAATGAAAGGAGATACCAGTTGCCTCCTGACCTGATCAACTACCAGGGAGAAAATACGATAGCTGTTCGTGTGTTTGATGCTGCACTCGGTGGCGGAATTGCAGACGGTAAATTGGGGCTGTACGAAACCAACAAATATCTCCTCATCGACCTGCAAGGCATCTGGTCATTTGCCAAAAGTAAGAGAGGGGATCCCATCAAAAACGAAAACAATTGGAAACAATTCATGGTACCCAGTATGTGGGAATACAATGGCTATGCCGGGTACGATGGCTTCGGTTGGTACAAGCGCACATTTTCAATAACCTCACCCATTCCCAAAGAGCCACTGTTCTTCTTAGCCGGGAAAATAGATGACTTTGATGAGGTTTACCTCAATGGCCAATTCATCGGAAAAACCAATGATCACTTGCCATACGGTCCAAGTCAATCTTACCGAGAACAACGCGTGTACACAATCCCATCTTATCTTTTAAAAAAGGGTACAAACACTATTGAAATACTGGTCGAGGACATTGGAAACAACGGTGGTATTTATGGAGGCATATTGGGCATCATCACCAAAACCAATTACGAGAGATATCTCTCAAATTAGAAATCACTTGCTTTTGATCGCGGAAGAGATTGTTTCACCGGGTTTAGTCTCATTTGTATATTCAAAGTTCAGGAACCTGGCGAGCATTGCTGCAACCTGGTTTTGATAAAGCTGTTGTTCTGTTTTCATTTCACCCAATGGTTCTGTATCTGGTCCAAGAAATGCAAACCAAATCTGATCACATTCCGCCATCTTTGAACCATGATGCCGCCAGTCATCAATACTTATATTACCACGACCGTGATCAGTAGTGATGATCAATGTCGTCTTGTCCTTGTATGCCGGTTGTGATTGAAGCCAATCCCACAGTTGTTTGATGAAACCATCGGTATAGTGAGCTGACGCGAGGTAACGATCATACATGCCTGCATGTGCAAAGTGATCCGTTTCATCGAATGAGATGTACATCACTTTCGGTTTGTTTCTCTGCAAATATTCCATGGCATAATTAAAAGTAAATGCGTCCAATCGTGTTTCACCACTCACATCCGGAAGCTGGAACATCAACTCATTCATCATTTTTTCGCGTTCGTTTGGATTCGTTGCCTTCGTCAGACCACCATTGACATAAACACCGCTCCGCTTAGAATTGACGATAGCCGGAAAAGCTTCCCACGAGGTAAATGCCACCACCTTTCCTTCATATCCTTTTTGTCCATTGATAAATTCAAGCACAGTTTTATTGGGATTGTCATTTGCATCGTTGCTCGTAATCCTTGCATCATCGGCTGCACCTGATAGTATCTCGTTGTATCCGGGATAAGAGAACCACATTTTGTTAGTCACATTCACCTTGTTGCCCAGCTTACGATTTCCGTAGAGCTGACCTTGCTTACCAATTACATTCCAAAAGAAAGGCATGAGTTTTTCTCTGCGCTGTTCCGGAGTGTTCAGTAAATAGGTCTTAGCGAGCTTGCTTGTATCACCGACAAATTTTTTGGTAATGAGCCGCTGCTCGGCTCCTCCAAATACTTCCTGCCAACGCATCCCGTCAAGCGTAATCAGAATCACATTTTCTGTTTTGTTTTTGCGCTGAGCAAAAGCGGTGAAAGCTAAGAGCACGAGCACCACACTAAATAATATATGTTTCATAGTTAAAAAATTATTGGTTTAAAAAAGGATTCCGGTTTAACCCGGAATCCCTGGCACTTTTACCTACTGAAGAATCCACATGATTCCGTTCAGATCATCTACGCTACTGTACTGCCGTTGAATTGCAGACTGATAGTTGGAGGGGTTAGCCGCCTGTTCTGCAATTGGGTATTGCCAGCGTGTCGGAATTTTCGATCCGTTTCCAGTTCCTAATCCAGTCAGAAAAGTCGGCACACCTGTTCTGCGTTGATTGAAGAACGCTTCCCAATTAGAGTTTTGCCAGAAGGCGATATACTTCTGTGTAAGTATTTGGTTCAACCCGGCTGCATTGTTTCCCTGGTATTGCACAGAAGGCTGAGCGAGGTACGCACTAATGGAAGTTGTTACATTTCCATAGGTATTCATTTGAAAGTCACCTACCGCAATAGTTCCTCCCTCAGTGATACCGAGAAAATTCATTGACGCAGTAATTCCTTTGTTATACCACGTGTCCGCAGCACCGGAGGCCCAACCTCGGTTGATTCCTTCCGCTATATTGAAACACAATTCAGGATAACCAATGATGATAGCAGGCTCAGCTTTCGACCCATCGAAAGTGCTGTAGTAACGCAAAGCGCTGACATAAGAATAGCTACCTGCTTGTGAGTTGGTTCCAAGCGTACTCATATCATCGCCAGGATTTGCGCCAACATAAGCCGTTATATTTGTGAAAGCTTTCCGTGTACCTCCGACAGCAACGTCAGCGCCTTTCACTTTGGGCAAACGTGGAACATCTGCCAGGCCCGCAGGCACAACATAAGTAAAGGTTGTATCACTGGTCACTTGAATAGACGCTCCATTGATGTTATAACCTCCAACGGAAACACCAGTGATATCCGGTGTCTGACCTGATTTAAAGAAGTGAGCCGGTTTGGTCGTCACTGTTGCAGTTGTAGTTCCACCAGAAGTAATCTTCATAATCTTATTTGAGAGTTGAAGCGGAGCCGGTGTTGACGAAATAAATGTCCGCGGGTCATTCAGCGATGTGGTCAGGTTGAGAAATGTAGCCGAAACCACTTCCCTCGCTATGACCTGACCGATGTTTCCCGGATTCTTCGGATAGATATTGAACTGACTGTTGTACGTATACTGGAGATTATCGGCATTTCCTGTCATGACGGGATACTTGCCAGGATCGTTAACAATCGCTGCAAACTTTTGCTTGATATTAAGGTCAGCGTCTGCGCTCTTTTTGCTTAAGCTGATCAGCACCCGGAGAGCAAAAGAATTAACTACTTTTTGCCAGGCCGGAAGACTATTGCCCAGGAAGATACTTCCCGAAAGGGTTTGATCATTTTTTGCAATTAACTGGCTCAGTTCAGTATTCGAGTCGTCAAGCCATTTCAGGATTTGCAAATACACGTCCTTTTGCGTGTCGTATGCAGGTGATTTATTTGCACCTCCCTGCAATGCCTGAGTCATTGGCAAGTCGCCAAACTTCTGGGACATTAAGTTGAAATAGTAGGCTCTGAAAAACTTAGCCAACGCACCGTATGGATTGACACCTTCAATACCAAGGTTCTTCGCTTCAACCTCCATGCGATCAATATTTTCGAGTGTCGCATAGTACGTGAAGGTATTATTCATGAAAGGCGCCTGATCGTAGTTGTTCGAACCGTAATAAGTATAAGTACTGACCCAATATTGGTTCGAGCCCATGGATCCCTGGAAGCCATTCCATGCATTGGCATCGTTCATTGAATTGATAACACCTGTGAGAATAAGCGAAGGCGCTGCTTTTGTTGGCAGGTTAGGGTTTTGAACTAACTGGTTATAGTCCTGGCAACTTCCCAGAAGAACCAGGAGAGTCAGCGCCATGAAATTTCTATAGGATTTCATATTCATAATCATTTTAGAATGTAAGATTGATATTAACACCATACCTGCGCAGTGTAGGCGATTGCAAGACTTGCGAAGAAGTACTGGTGCCGATGAATTGATCAAGGTCAATGTCTTTCCGGCTGGCGAAGTAAAGCAGGTTACGTCCTACCAGTGAAACACTGGCCTGGCGAATACCTGACCTCCTCAGGAACTGCTGAGGCAAATTGTAGGTGAGTGTTACCTGGCGCAATTTTGCAAAACTCTTATCGATCAATGTGCGCTCGTCAAAACCTGTTTCCCGATTGATGTAATCTTGTAACGAGTTAGCAACAGTATTGGGAGTGTATGTCAGTGAGTTGAGGTTTGTCGCGTGGCCATCACCGTCAAGTACGAGCGGACCGGATGCCACCACCCCTTGTCCTACGTAGGTCTTAGGAATGTTGTTGGGGTCGTTGTTAGGATTCTGATTAAACTCAGCAAGACGCGCTTCACCATAGGCTCCCTGGATCGTTGAAATATCACGACCTCCTTGCAGCAATTTTTTGTACAAGTAATCGATTCCAACTCCGCCTACACGGCCATCAAACTGGAAATTGAGAGAGAAATTCTTGTATGACACTGTATTAATGAATGACCATACCCAATCCGGATTGGAGTGCCCAAGTAATTGAGCTTTGCGATTGTCTGTAAGTATCTGGCCGTTGCTGTCGTGTATGATCTGGCCATCAGGCGAACGGAAGAATTTTAAGCCGTAGAGATTGTCAACGCGATCACCGATTTTGTAGCTAATGCGATTATCAGCGTTGCGCCCTTCTATGTTATTGAGAAATCCTCCGTTAACAGATGTCAACCCATTGTAAAACTCTTTATAGCGTTCTACATAAGTGGACCAGTTAACTGCGGTAGTCCATGTAATATCACCTGACTTCACCGCTGTTCCGCTCAACGCAATCTCCCAGCCTTTCTTTTCAGTCTTGACACCGTTGATTAACCCACCTGTAAATCCTGACGTTTCTGACCACTGCTCCGCAACAATACTTGGCCCTTTGATCGCATCGAAGTAAGTAACTCCTAAACTGATCCTGTTCTCCAAAAATTTCATATCTAACCCACCTTCAACAGACGAGTTTGAACTGGGCTGAAGTTTGGTATTCGCCTGAACCGTAGTATAGTAGGCTGTACCTGTATTGTTGTATGGCTTGGTAATCGTGTAAGTATTGCTATTGTAGATCGGTCCATCATAGACAGAAGAATATGTTGATCCATATTGCAATGGATTACCAGCACCGCTGGCGCTCCAGGCTGCTCCAATAGTAGACTGAGTGAAAGCATTTCTAACATTAGCATAGGACGCTCTCACTTTCAGGAAGGAAATCACCTCAGGCAACTTCACATAGTCACTGATCACAGTGCTAGCCGATACTGATGGATAGAAACCAGTGTTATATCCAGGATAGAATGTAGAAAACTTGTCAAAGCGACCGGTAGTTGAAAGTGTGATGAAATTCTTATAAGAGAAATCAAAAGAATAGTATGCACTTCCTACCTGCATTGGAGCAGTAAAATTCCAGATCGATACCGGGTTTTTGGAGTTACCAAAATTATACACTTGCGGAACATTCAAGTAGTTGGTTGTACCATACATCGAATTAAAAGTGTACGTGCGCAGATTTCCGCCTACCACACCACTGATATTGAAATCGGCATTGATGTCCTTGTTAATGCTCAGCAACACATCCGTATTATTTTCAAACAGGCTCCTACGGTCTTCGCGATAGTCGCCCTGGCGCTGTTCGCGTCCATATACCGTAGCACCATAAGGAAATTTTTCATTGCGAAACATATCCCATGTGGTGATCTGTGTGCGAACAGAAGCTTTCAACCACGGATTGATAGTGTACTTCACTGCCACATATCCATAGACATCAGTTTTATAATGTCCGCGAGTCCATTCTTTCGCCATGAACCAGGGATTGTTGTAACGATAGTATTCATAATTGCGCTCCATCACTCCTACTTGTCCGGGCAGCCAGTAGTTCTTTAAATCATTGATGTCCCAGTCTGCGCCACCCCAGATCGATATGTTATAGATCATACTATTGGGGCCATAGTTGACATCAGGAAAATTGGGAGTGTATTGACGGTTGTAGTTGATATTTGTCTCTACTCTCAACTTTGGAGTGATGTTGTACCCACTGGAAATATTGAAATTGGCAATATTGAGCTGTGTGGTTTCAACTATACCGCGTTGGTAAGAATGTGAATATGAAACCCTTAGATCATACTTATCATTCGAAGTGCTCAGGGCAATATTGTTTGTAGAGAGAATGCCGGCCTGCAAAAAACGCTGCAGATTATTAACACCTCTCGCAACCCAGGGTGTTCCTTGTCTGATACCTGTATTCGGATCGACCGGGCTGTCATACTGCGGTATTAACTGACCATTGAATTTCGGTCCCCAAACATCATAGTCGTTTTGATTATATCCGCCCTGCTGACCAAAAACGTCATTGCCATATTTATATGAGTTGTATTCTCCGGGGCCGTAAGCATTTTGTACATCAGGAAGCGTCAGGAAGCCTTTGTCAACCATTGTACTTGAATTGAAGTCTACGCTGAATCCTCTCTTGTCGCGCGTTCCTTTTTTAGTAGTGATAATGATGGCACCGTTTTGCCCACGCGATCCATAGAGAGCAGCTGCGTTAGGTCCTTTCAATACGGTGTATGATTCGATGTCGTCTGAAGGAATATTCCAGGTATCAGATACTACCGGAACACCATCGATTACGATTAACAGATTCGTCTCTCCACGGAGCACCAGTTGCGGACGTCCGAGCATTTCGGATGAGGCACCAACAGTAAGACCTGCAACCTTTCCAACGAGTGAGTTCATGGGGTTAGGCTCCCGAGCTTTGGTCAAATCAGCGCCCTGTACTTTTTGCTGGGCATATCCGAGTTTAGCAGCATCCTTCTCGATGCCCAATGCCGTTACAACTACTTCTTGCAATTGTTTCGCATCCGGAGCAAGAATCAAATCAAGTGAAGACCGATCGCCCACTTGAATTTCCTGCGTCAGAAAACCAACAAAGGAAACGACAATAATGTCATTAGGTCCCGCTCCTGTGATTTGAAAATTTCCATTAGCATCAGTAACAGTACCATTGGTGCTGCCCTTCACCAGGACGTTCACACCGGGCATTGGGCCATTATCTTCCGAAGAAATTATTCTTCCGGAAGTGACTTTAGAAGTAACACCGGTAACGGACACCTGGGCCATTACGGTGCCGGCTGTCAGCAACAGAAGCAGGAAAAACATTCCGCATCTGTATTTCAGCTTCTCTCCTCTTTGCAGTAAAGAAATGTGCATACGATTTTAGTTTGGGTTTAAACTTTGTGAACCCAAAACTTGCGAACCACTTTATTGTGGTTTTTAGCAAAGCGTTATATGCGCATTAAAAAAGGCATAAAGTATTTTTCTTTTATAACAATGGAATAAAGCTGATCTGAAAAATAGGGAATCGGCTTTCCATAACATCAATTTTGCTTAACGCTGGATTAATAGTTCATCGTTTACTTTGATGTGACGAAAAAGTTGACAAAGGGTAAACACGGCTTATGATTGACCATGAGATGACCGATGCCATCGCTAAAAAGATCAGGGAGATACGGCAGCAGCAAGGAGTCACTCTTTCTGATTTAAGCAAGCGAACGGTCCTTAGCAAAAGTCTGCTTTCTAAAATCGAGAATGGAAGAACCATCCCCTCGCTTCCTGTTTTTATGAATTTGGCGAAAGCGCTCAATACAAACCCCAGTGATTTCTTTGAAGGGACTTCCCTACATGGCGACAAGAATTTCATTCACTTGAAGAAAAGTAGCTACTCCACCATGAAAAAAGAAGGTCGCATGGGGTTTGAGTACAATTTTATCTTATCACAGATGCTTCCCGGATGCCGTTGGCAAAGCTATTTACTCACGGTCCAACCCAAATCAGAAAGTAAACCAACCACTACTGACGGATTTGAATTCAAATACATGATTCATGGCAGGTGCGATTACCATATAGGCGATGAAGTCATCACGCTAGAAGAGGGAGACTCGCTGTACTTCGATGCATCGAAGCCGCATATGCCGGTCAACCGAAGCAAAGGCAAAGTGGTGATGCTGGTGCTTTACTTTATCAAAACTGAAAGCAACTGAGTTCAAACCTTAAGCACAACAGAACACCCCAATAATACTGCGATAATCTCCCGTCTGTTTCTTGCCGGATAACAATTTTATGGCTGATAACTCATTTGATGTAGCCGTGGTAGGTGCAGGTGTGCTTGGTGCTTTTCACGCATACCATGCTGCTCTTCAACACAAAAAAGTGTTGCTACTCGAAAAGGATGCCTACCCCCAGCAAGCCACAGTCAGAAATTTCGGGCAGATCGTCCCTTCCGGTATGGGCGGGCAATGGTTTGATTTTGGCAGACGAAGTCTCGAAATCTATCAATCTATTCAGAAGGAGTTCGATATAAGCATTCGTCAGAATGGATCTGTTTACATCGCTTCTGATGAGAGCGAAGTCAAACTCATACATGAGCTCCATGACCTGATGATCAGAAGAGGCTATGCTTCCGAGTTACTAACTGGCCCTACTTGTCTTGATAAATGGCCCACACTCAATTCAGCTTACTGCAAGGAAGGTCTTTTCTTTCCTGCAGAATTGAGCGCTGAACCTGAACTGATGATTCATAGACTGATTCGTTTTCTACAGGAGAAATTTGAATTGCTCCACTATTACCCAAAAATGACCGTAGTTTCTTGTGACTACACAAATGAGAAGGTTGAGTTGATCACAACAGGAACTGAAAAATTCTATGCAGACAAAGTGATCATATGTAATGGAGCCGAATTCAAGCTCTTGTTCCCACAGCTTTTCTCTCAGAGCGGAATTGTCGTAAGCAAGCTGCAGATGATGAAAACAGTTCCATTGAAGACGGTGTCTCTTCCCGGAAACATTCTGACCGGCCTCACAATACGCAGGTACGAATCTTTCCATGACTGTCCCTCCTTTGAATCTTTAAAAACGCCCGACCACCTCAAAGAACTGAAAAAGTGGGGAGTTCATATTCTATTCAAGCAAGCAACTGACGGGTCAGTGATCATAGGCGACTCCCACGAATATGCTCCCGCAATGCAAGTGGAAGATTTGAATTTCGAAATCAATGATTACATCAATCAACTTATTCTGACGGAAGCCGAGCGCATCGTCTCTTTTGACTTGAAGCAACTCTCTTCTTCATGGGCAGGCTACTATCCACAGCACAATGAAAAAGACATCATTGAGATAGACATCGAGGATAAAGTGCATATCCGTACCGCTATTGGCGGAAAGGGGATGACATCATCGGCAGGGTATGCAGAAGCGAGCATTCAGAAAATACTGCACCTGTGAGAAAGTCAAGTCCGATCACATCCTGGCTGGAGAATGCTCATCCGTTTTGGTTCAGCCTCTACACCGCCATAACTGCGTTCTGCCTTTATAGTTGTGTATACGGATTTCGCAAAGCTTTTTCAGTAGCCACATTTGATGATTTATATTTTCTGAACGTGAGTTACAAAGTTTGGCTTGTCTGTGCCCAGGTAGCTGGTTATGCGCTGTCAAAATTTGCGGGCATTAAGATCATCTCCGAACTCAAAGCAGAGAATCGTTCGCAGGGAATTAAAATACTGATAGCCATTGCCGGGATATCGTGGTTTTTATTCGCTGTCACTCCAGCACCCCTCAATATTCTTTTCCTGTTTACCAATGGAATGCCGTTGGGAATGATTTGGGGAATGATCTTCCATCACCTCGAAGGAAGGAGAACAACTGAAATTCTCGGGGCAGGCCTGTCAGTGAGTTTTATTTTCTCTGCGGGTTTTGCCAAATCGGTTGGCGGGTTGATCATGCGCGACTGGGGCGCCTCTGAATACTGGATGCCTTTTGTAACAAGCTGTCTTTTCACACTGCCACTCCTTGCATTTCTCTGGTTGCTGGAGCAAGTACCTCCACCCTCGTCATTGGATGAAAAACTACGCACGAAACGACAGCCAATGTCCGGACCTGAACGGAAAAAATTCTTGTATGAATTTGCACCAGGAATTATCCTTTTCGTTTTATCGTACATGCTGCTTACAGCCTTTCGCGATTTCCGGGACAACTTCTCGGCAGAACTTTGGAAATCACTCGGCTATGGTAATTCACCTGAAATATTTACTCAAACTGAAATACCGATTTCGCTTGCAGTGCTCATCGTCATGGGAAGCATGATCCTTATAAAAAATAATGAAGCAGCATTGTTGACGAATCTCACACTCATTATCGCCGGGCTGCTTCTGATTGGAGGTTCTACTTTTCTCTTCGAGCAAAACCACATCACTCCTTTACAATGGATGATCCTTTCAGGTCTGGGCCTTTACTTTGGATACGTTCCTTTCAACAGCATCTTGTTCGACCGGCTGCTGGCAAGTTTTAAAATTGCAGGCACTGTCGGGTTTGTGATGTATGTGTGTGATGCTTTTGGCTACCTGGGAAGCGTAGGGGTTCTATTTATCAAGGAATTCAGCCCTCTGAAAATCAGTTGGCTTAATTTTTTTATCCGGAGTGCTTATGCAATTTCTATCTGTGGAACCGTGCTAATAGCTGCCTCGATGATCTATTTTTATCAAAAACAGCGGAGATTTCAAATTCAGAATTAGCCCGAAACAGATTGCTTCAATTGAAAGAGGACAGCCAGCTCAGACAGTTGATCAATGAGATGGGTGTGCGGCCCTTTTTTTAATTGCTCACGCGAATAAGCGCCTGAAGTAATTCCGATCACCCAGCCACAGCCCGCAAAACTGCCTTCCTGTAAATCCGACAACGTGTCTCCAACCTTCACAACCGCATCTGCTTTTTTCACGCCCGTCAATTCCATGGCTTTAAAAACCATGTCGGGAAATGGCCTCCCACGCTTTACTTCATCGCTGGTAACACTGGCATCGATGAGTTTTTTCTTTTGCCAGCCAAGGCGTTCCAGCAGCGGGTTCACAATAGCCCTGTCAAAGCCCGTATCGACTACTACTTTGGCTCCCATGGATTTTACCTGTCGAAAAATTTCGCTCGCTCCTTCTTTTTCTCTTACCGAATAATCGTGACGATAGAATTCAGTCATGTTTTTCACAAACTGTTCATGCATATCATTCACCAGCCGCTCATCAATATCGGGATAGCTGTGTTGCTGCAGAAGTATTTTGATCGCTTCCGGCTTCGGTATCCCCATCACTTCATTGGCTTCATGAATGGAGATGTCAAGATGAATTTCTTTGAAAACATGCTGCAACACACGATGCACATCACGGTTGTCGTGTACCGTAGTACCTGCCAGGTCGAATATGAAAAGCTCCGGTTTCATCATGCGGCTAAATTCAGCATTGAATCAATATCCGTCCAATGATGACGCATAATCAAAGTTTTAATTCTCAAAGAAGATTTTTCACGGAACCTTAATACTGGAAAATTTATTAGCTGTCTTCTTTTTTTCTATTTCGATCCATGAATTCCGAAACCGTTGCCAACGAGATCATCTCACTTTACAGGAAATTTGGCGATGCCGACTACATCGGAGAGCCTGTTTCTCAAATGGAGCATATGTCGCAAGCGGCACAGCTCGCCATTGAGGGTGGTTATGATGATGAAATAGTACTTGCTGCCTTCTTTCACGACATAGGCCACATCTGCGTTCAGGCTTCATCAGAAAACTCAATGGGCGGATTCGGTACACGCAGTCATGAGCAAATCGGTGCTGACTTTTTAAGAGCCAAGGGTTTTTCCGAACGCATAGCACAACTGGTCGAAAATCATGTAAAAGCTAAGAGATATCTAACCTTTCGATACCCCGAATATTATGCTTCGCTATCGGAGGCGAGCAAGAAGACATTGGAATACCAGGGTGGAAAAATGACTGAACCTGAAGCACGCTTGTTCGAAGTTGCCGCTGAATTCAAGGAAAGTATTCTATTAAGGAGATGGGATGAGCTTGCGAAAGAACCCGGGGTTGCTATTATTGATTTCGAAGAGATCAAGTCAAGAATCAAGTCCGTCCTGGCAGTTACTTCCTGACATGTTGAACGGTATCTTTTTTCATAGTGTCAACCTTGACCACTTTCTCTTCCTTACGCGTCCTCCCGTCATAAATGATAATCGCCACAGAACCTGCGATAAAAATCGCGGAAATGAGCGCTCTCCCTATTTTAGTTGCTTTTGAAGTCATACTGAATTTAACGGGAGAAAGCGACTTGTAAGGGTGCAAGTCCTTTATATTTAGGTTATGCCCATATGAAGTATGTGTTAACCCGGAACTCTACGGTTATTATCGTAATCCTTAAAGTAAGTTTTGCTTTATCCTAACAATCACCTAAATATGTGACCGGTTTATTTGGCTGAGCAGGTTACGAAGCCTTCGCTTTAATGAATAAATCACATATTATTGCTTTAATCTATGAGGACGAAATTGGTGCTATTGTTGGCGTTGGCCACAGCTGTTTGGGCGTGTACTTTTAATGACAGCGACTTTAAAGTAAAAGGCGTTACCGCCAATCCACAATTTGCTGTGCCGCTGGCTTCGGGCACCCTTTCCATTACTGACTTTCTCAGTGACAAAGACTCTGCCAATATAAAAGTCAAGTCCGATGGGTTGATCTACCTAAGTTATGATCAGTCTCTTGCATCGCAGGATATTCGCGATCTAATAGTGATTCCGGCTGTCGGAAATCTCAATAAGCAACTGGCCGTGCCTCCGGGAATTTACCCGGCTAACCAAAACGATGTAAGCGCCACTACGCTTTCACAAGTCGTAGATATGGGGATCACTCCCGAAAAACTAACAGAAATCGCATTCAAGGCTGGGGCACTTTCTTACAACATGAACCTTACCCCCGTAAACAATAATTTCAAATATGCCGTGCTTATCAGTATCCCGGAATTTGTAACCAACAATGGGATCGCGTTTTCACAAGAGGTCACTGGAACTGGTACCATTTCCATTGCAGGCTATACATTTAAAAGCGCAACGGCCAATAAGTTTACGCTTCAGCTCACACTGATTATCAAGAAAAATACTTCTTCATCGACCATCGTACCCGGCACCACATTAAACGTAGGTATGTCCTTCGCCGGGATGGACTTCTCATATATCAAGGGCTTCCTGGGAGATCAGGTAGCAACGCCTGCCCCACAGACCATCGATATTGGAGCATTCGGTAGTTCGTTTCAAAGTGGAGCCTCTGTTTCCTTTGCACAGCCATCGATCACCATGGATGTAACAAGCGATTACGGAGTCCCCCTGACGGTTACTTTCACCAAGCTCGAAGCAAGAAAAACAGGAAGCAATCCGCTCACTATTCAAACTAATCCTGCCAGTCCTATTTCCATCACACAACCTGCAACGCTTGGCAGTTCGGCTACTACACCCGTATCGATTTCCAATGTAAACCAGGTGATCGATTTTGCTCCCTCCCAGTTTTATTACCAGGTAGCGGGGCACATCAATGCGGGGCTTTCGTCAGGAACTAATTTCATGGCAGATACCAGCAAAATGCGGGTAAAAATGCACGTTGAAATTCCGCTCTACGGAAAGGCTTCTAACATTATCATAGCAGATACCATGGATATAGATTTCAGCGATGTTGATCAGTCAAAAATTGATTCAGCATCACTGAAAGCTCTTGTCACCAATGAACTTCCGTTGGATGCTAACTTGCAATTCATTCTTACTACGGATAAGTACGTATTTATCGACTCGCTTTTGACAGCCTCGCAGACAGGAGTTGTCAAGGGAAGTACAGTAGACGGGAACGGTGAGCTCAAATCACCCGGAGTCTTTGACAAATCAATTCCATTGGTGCAGAGTAAAGTCTCCCAGATTTTTAAAGCTAAAAAGATCATTGTGCGCGCCAAGATGAATACCTCTAAAGATGCGAGTGGCGCACAGGTTAATGTGAAATTTAAATCGCAATACAAGATCAACGTGAAGTTTGGGTTGCGTGCTACTTTTAAACTCAGCGCCAAATTCTGATGAAAAAGATAATTCCTCTCTTGGCGTTTTGCCTTGCCTCTGTTAGTAGTGTAGTAGCACAAACTGAAAGCACGCTGACATTTATGAACAGCCTGCCGCAGGTGGTCTACAATAATCCCGCGATCATTCCAAAATATAAAGTATCTGTAGGGCTGCCAGGATCTTCGGTCATGGCATACTATTCGAACAATGCCTTTACTTATAATGATGCAATCAAACATGAGCACGATTCGGTAAAAGCCGACTTGCCCAAACTCTACGGTAACCTGAAGCCGAATAATTACATCACCCAGGCACTTCACCTGGACTTGTTCCGTCTCGGCATAAAGATCAATTCCAGGTTGTACATTACTTTGAATTCAACAGCCAAAGTTTACAATCGCCTTTTACTGCCGAAGGACCTCATGGGTGTTTTCATCAATGGCAATGCGGCTTATATTGGACAAACAGCTTCTCTCTCTCCAAAAGCTGAGTCAGTTACTTTTTTGGAAACTGCAGTGGGCGGATCTTACCGTGTTAACGAAAAGCTCACCGTTGGCGCACGCTTGAAAATTCTAAAAGGTATTACAAACGTAACTACCAAAAGCGCAACGTTGAATCTACAAACTGACGCTTCCAATTATGCATTAACAGCAACTGGTGCTATGGACGTTCGCACATCTGGTATTTACAACTTCACACAGTCAGGCTTTGACTTCGGTAGCAGTTACAAGAATTATCTCAACAACAACGGATTCGGTGTAGACCTTGGAGCTACTTATAAAGTTATGGATCGCATCACACTTGGCGCCAGTTTGATCGACATCGGCACCATTCATTGGCAAAACAACACCTATGGATACTCACTAGATCCTAAGAAAGCGTCTTATACATTTGATGGTGTTGACCTGAGTAAGGTGGTCAACGGCAATACCGATTACCTGAATTCGCTGGGAGATACTCTTCAGAATAAATTCAAAGTGAAAGAGGCGCCTATCGGTGCATACAATTCTCCCATTCCAGGCCGTGCATACCTGAGCGGCATGTACGAGATGCCTCACAACTTTACAGCAGGAGCAGTGGTGTTCATGGAGAAATTCAAAGGAAGGTTCAACACGGGTATTACACTTGGAGCTAACAAGCACTTAGGCAGAATTGTAAGCGTTGCCGCCAGCTATTCAATTGCCAGCAACTCGTTTAAGAACGTAGGCGCTGGAGTATCATTTAACCTTGCTCCATTTCAATTATATATGGTTGGAGACAATTTGCTCAGCATCGCCATGTCAGGAAAAGAGTTGAACAATTTCACCAACAACACACAGTTCTTTAACGTCAGAGCTGGGCTGAATTTCGTCTGGGGCTGGGACAGGATCAAGAGAGAAAAGAGGCCGAAAGATGGTTCCACTCCTACTGGCCAACTCACACCTGAGAAAGAGGAAAGCAAATCCATCAGGCGAAAACTATACAAGAACTACACTCCCGATAAAGTCAGGAAGCGGTAAGTACATCAGGTACAAACAAACCAGGCCATCCATCAACGGATGGCTTTTTCTTTTTAAGGCATAGTTATAAATTCACTACCCTATGCAAGCTACCAACCTCAGTCGTATCCAGTCTGTAGATTTTATTCGCGGACTCGTAATAGTTCTCATGGCCATTGACCACGTGCGTGTCTATTCAGGGCTGCCTCCAGGAGGTCCTGATCCCGGAATCTTCTTTACCCGATGGGTAACACATTTCTGTGCTCCTGCTTTTGTATTCCTTTCCGGCACCAGCGCTTTCTTGTATGGCGTAAAACTCAACGACACCAAACAACTTGCCCGCTATCTTTTGACGAGGGGTATTTTGTTGATTGTACTGGAGTTGACTCTCATCCGCTTTTGCTGGACTTTTAATTTTGACTATGCGAAGTTCACACTGGCCGGAGTGATCTGGATGCTGGGTTGGTGCATGGTAACTCTTTCTCTTCTCGTGCGGCTTAATGCAAAGACTGTCGGAATTATTGGGCTGGCGATCATCTTCCTTCAGAACATTTTCAGTTTCGTGCCTCGATTATTACCAGAGGCCTCAAGGATTCCATTCGGATATTTTTGGGAGTTCATTTATTCTTCCGGGCTCGAAGCTCCACCACACATTACTATTCTCTATGTCCTTGTTCCATGGATAGGCGTGATGGCTGCCGGTTACGGTTTTGGAATGATATTACAATTAGATGAAATCAAGAGAAATAAGTTTCTCCTAAACATCGGACTTGGAGCAACAGGATTGTTCCTCGTATTCGGAACAGTGAGAGCATTGATGAATTCGAATCCGGAAGCCCCTCCATTTATATTCCGATTGCTTAATCAAGTCAAATACCCGGCATCACAACTCTTCCTGATGATGACGCTCGGACCGCTGATATCGCTCATGCCTTACGTTGAAAAGATGACAAACGCATTTGCGAAAGCGATGATCACCTTCGGCAAGGTGCCGTTCTTCTACTATTTGTTGCACATCCCTTTAATTCATGTCAGTGCATTAGTTGTGCAAATGATCAAAGATGGTCGTGTCAATTCCGAATGGTATGACTCCGCTCCATACACCTGGATGCCGGAAGAATTCCGCTGGAGCCTGGGATTACTTTATCTCGTTTTCCTCGTTGACGTTATCTTGTTGTACATCGCGTGCCGATGGTATGTAAAGTACAAGTTCAATCACCCTGAAAAGAAATGGCTGAAGTTTCTTTGATCAATTTGAGGTCAGGTACTTCTTACTAATCTGGTCGTACATCTTCAGGAAGTCGTTTGACTTGCCTTCGCGGTCAAAGACGGACTCCCACGTATTCAACGGCTCCCAAATGCATGTGCCTTTACCACGGCCTCCTGGCAATTCGAAAACGATTTTGCTTACCTCCTCTTTCTTTGCAGAGTACTCTACGAGGATAATGTCCTGTTCGTATCTTTTTAATAAATCATTCATATTATCCCGGAGATCATCAAGCGTACCATGCCATTTGGGATAGTACGAAAGTCCGATCACATCAAAGTGGACTTGCCGCTTTAACATCTGATCTACAAACCAAACCGTTTCATCATTTTGCCCTCCCAAAGCCACATGAAGCATAATGATAATGTTGGTATCAACGGCTTTGACACCGGCTACACCTGCAGAGAATAATTGTGCAAGACTGTCCACGTGATTGACATTTCCTTCGGGCCATACCATGCCATGATTGATTTCATTTCCAACCTGCACCATATCGGGTGTTGTGCCCTGATCTTTCAGCTCTTGTACTACTTTTTTAGTGTAATCATGAAGAGCCTTTTTCAGATTCTCGAAAGAGAGATCTTTCCAAGCATCCGGCTTGTACTGCTTGCCCGGATCAGCCCAGTAGTCGCTATAGTGGAAGTCGAGCAAAAGTTTCATACCTGCCTCCTTTACTCGTTTGGCCATTTGCTTGGTGTGCGCAAGATCACAAAAACCTTTCGCTGGAGAATATCCCTTCTCTTTAGCAGGATCGTTGAAGACTCGCAAACGCACATAGTTGAATCCATGATCTTTCAATATCTGAATAGCATCCTTTGACGTTCCGTTATCTGAAAATTTTATTCCACGATCTTCCAGTTCAGGCAAAAAAGAAATGTCAGCACCAATCATTGGAGTTGACTTTCTCATTTTGGCAGCCTCACCTTTCAATTCATATTTCCTGTCGATAGAAACTGACGTTGCACTTCCAATAGGCACGGTGACAATATCCGTTGAGCCTGTCCATAGGCCGCTTGCTTTTGCTTCGAAGTGAATCGTACCCGACTTGCCATTAGACTGAACGATAACCTGGCATTTCCCATTAAAGAAACTGCGTTGCCATGCGCCATCAATTCCCTGGTCCGGTTCATGACTACTGGGATCGCCATTGCCAACACCAATAATTTTTCCCGGTCCGGTAATTTCAAATTTCACCATGTTGTCTGCGTCCGGCACCTCACGCCCTTCACGATCAATGGCCGTGAGATTAATAACACAAACGTCTTTCCCATCAGCAAGCATCGTTGTTTTGTAAGGAGTCATCACCACTTCGGTCGGAGTGCCGGTAGTTTCAACTTTGGTGGTCAGCTTCTTCCCTTTCTTGAATGCAACTGCTTCAAGTGCGCCGGGTTGATAGTTGACAGACCATTGCAAATGGCCGTTGCGTTCCATGTCTTTTTTTCCGAGACTTTTTCCATTGAGAAATAGCTCAACGTTGTCCGCGTTGGTGTTCACCCACACATCTATAGGTTGTCCGCGTTTGTCGCGCCAGTTCCAATGTGGCGAAATGTGCAGCACATCTTTGTCTGTCCACCAGCTTTGATAGTAGTAATAGATGTTCTTCGGGAAACCACAGGCGTCCATGATTCCGAAATGCGAACTGATATTCGGCCAATGAAAAGGTGTCGGCTCGCCACGGTAGTCGAAACCGGTCCATACAAAACCGCCGGCCCAGTAATTATTGTCGGCCGCGAGCTTCCACCACACTTCCGCTTTGCTTGCCCACCAGGGCGCAGTGATGTCCTGATCAGGTACGTAACCACGAATGGAGTCCTTCACATAGATTCCACGTGTCGTCACGGTACTTCCCATCTCCGTGCCGATGATCGGCTGGCTCGGGTGATCACGGTGATAATCCGCTACACCATACTGGCGGTAGTTAAATCCACGAACCGGAATAACTTCATTAACGCCTTTGTATACGTTGGCAACATCTGCGGCATAAGTACTTGTCCTTGTCGGGTCAAGTTCCTTTTGCTTTGCCATCACCGTCAAAGCTATTCTCTTACCATTGCTTGTGGTGTGTATCCATCCTTCTTCATTCCCAATGGACCAGATAAAAATGGATGGATGATTGCGATCACGAAGAACCATTCGCTCGAACTGACTGATATATTCCGGACTACTGTTGAGCAACCGGGGTTCATCCATTACCAACATCCCGAGACTGTCGCATGCGTCTAACAATTCAGGGGCCGGTGGATTATGACTTGCGCGATAAGCGTTCGATCCCATGTTTTTCAACAAGCGAACTCTATAATAATGTAAGTAGTCTGGCAACGCGCTCCCGACCCCGGCATGGTCCTGATGATTGTTTGTACCAAGAATCTTCACGTGCTTCCCGTTGAGAAAGAAGCCTTCATTTCCATCGAAGCGCAACGTCCGGATGCCGAACTTACTCCTGACAACATCCACCACTTTACCTCCTGACTTTATCACAGACACAGCCCGGTACATGTACGGGTCATCCAGTGACCACCAGCGGAAATTGGCGAGAGTCAGTTGTTGTTTCACTTTGCTCTTTGCATTTACTCCTAGACTGAGCGGTTGCTCTTTGCTTTGAGTCAGTATTTTACCTTCCCTGTTGGTGACATAAGAGTAGACCGTACAGTTGGCTGCATTCAAGTCTTGATTCTCCACACTTGTCTCGATCGTCACATTGGCAGAAGTGCCCTGCACATCGGTGTAGGCAAAAAGGCCTCCCTCCGTAATGTGGACGTTGTTGTATTTGTTCAGCCACACGTGACGATAGATACCCGCTCCTTCATAAAACCATCCTTCGTACTGAGTGGCATCGACTCTGACCACAAGAACATTGTCCTTGTTAAAACGGACATAGTCTGTGACGTCATACGATGCCCCGATATAACCACTGAAATTCGTGCCTAAATAAAATCCGTTGAGCCATACAGAAGCGTTTCTGAAAATGCCATCGAATTGTATTTGAAATCGTGAACCAGAGTCGGCCTTGGCAACTGTAAAGTGTTTGCGATACCAGCCGATGCTTGTTTCGGGAAACATCCCTCCCACAGGTTTATACCCGTGAGACTCTACGTCCGAATTTTTTACATTGACAAACGGCAACTCAACCGCCCAATCGTGTGGAACATTCAAAGTTCTCCAGGTGCTGTCGTTGAACCGGGGATCGATGGCGGTCTTGTAAGCTCCGCCCGACTTGGAATAGATTGTATTGATGCTGTAGTTAAAATCCTTCTCGGGATTAGCAGCATGGCCAAAATGAAATTTCCACTTCTCATCCAATGATGTCCGTGTTCGTGACTGAGAAAAACCCGTGGTGTAAAAAATCAGAGAAAACACTAAAAAGCAGGCAAGGTGTTTCATCAATTATTCAGGTTTTGAAATACTCTCGAATCTAATCAACATATTGCAAATAAACTTTACCCCTTTTCACTTGGCGACCTTCAAAAAGATAATCGGTAACCTCGCTTTCCAGGTGCTATTTGCAATCGTTTTCGGAATCGTTCTCGGCCACTTTGCCCCTGGCCAGGCGGTAAAAATGGAAATCGTAGGAAAGACATTTGTCGACATTATTAAGCTCTTCATCGGGCCTATCATATTTCTCACCATCACCATCGGTATCGGAGCTATCGGTGATCTGAAGAAAGTGGGGCGCCTCGGTGTAAAGGCGCTGATTTATTTTGAAGTAGTTACAACCATTGCCCTAGGGCTAGGTGTACTTGTTGCACTCGTTGTCAAACCGGGGCACATTGATCAGGCGGGGCTCCAGATATCCGATGCTTCAAAGTACACCAGCAACAAGACCGCCTTCAGCTGGACACAGTTTCTAATGGCCAATTTTACACTGCAAGTATTAGTAGTGGCGATCATCACCGGCATCGGCTTAAGCTATGCCGGCCAGCGGGAAAAAATCGTTGCGTGGCTTGAGCGTATTTCCAAAATAATCTACAAGGGGCTGAGATACGTAATGTACCTGGCACCGGTTGGGGCCTTTGGCGGGATAGCCTTTGCTGTAGGAAAATTCGGATTGCATTCGTTGGTACCTCTCGCCAAACTGATGATGTGTGTTTACCTCGCGATGGCCCTTTTTGTGTTTCTGATCCTCGGTGCAATCATGCGCTACTTCAATTTCAACATCCTGACATTTCTGAAGACCATCAAAGAAGAATTACTCATCGTGTTGGCAACTTCATCTTCCGAAGCCGCCTTACCTTCTTTGATGAGTAAACTGGAAAAGCTGGGATGCCGGAAATCCGTAGTCGGTCTCGTAGTACCGGCGGGTTATTCATTCAACCTGGATGGCACTTCGATCTACCTTTCCATGGCGGTCATCTTTATTGCCCAGCTTTATGGAGTAGAACTAAGCGCTGTTGAACTTCTTTCTATCCTCGGCATACTAATGCTCACCTCTAAGGGAGCTGCGGGCGTCACCGGTAGTGGATTTATCGTGCTGGCTTCAACATTGACGGCCATTCACAAGATTCCGGTAGAGGGCCTTGCTTTTCTTTTGGGCGTTGACAAATTTATGAGCGAAGCACGGGCTATTACCAACATTATCGGCAATGGCGTTGCCACGATGGTAATTGCTAAAAACGAAAGAGAATTTGTACAAAACGGAACAATTGAAGCAAGTAAATTGTCCTAGCTTTACTGCATTAGAAAGCACTCGGAAAGCCATCATGAAATACACTGAATTTGCGCCTTGTGAAAGACTGACCACTTACATCAAGTGCTTCTATTTCTTTGAGTCGGACGACAGTACTGATATCAGCGACATTGTTTTTCCCGGTGGCAACATGGAGATCATTTTTAACCTGGGCGAAGGCATCTGGAAAACAGCTTCTCGTGGTATTTACCATCAAACTCCAAAAATCGAGCTCTGGGGGCAGATTACACGCCCGTTGCCAGTAAGATCTGAAGGGAAAAATAGAATGCTCGGCATCCGGTTTTACTCCCATGGTGCTTCTTCATTCTTGAAAGAAGAATTGTGGGAATTCAATGATCAGGTATCAGATGCATCCGACCTGTTAGGAAAATCAGTCAGACAACTGCGGGAGAAACTTTTAGAAGTTTCAAACCTGCCCCAGCGGATTGAACTGATTGAGTGTTACTTATTGGAAAGACTTTTCTCCATTGAAAAGAACTCTAACAGGATATCAATGATCGGTCAGATCGCGAGAGAACTGCAAACGGAGACTTTAACGGGCGATATCAAAACGCTTGCATCGAAGTACGACATGACTCCCCGTTACCTTCAAAAATTATTTCTGCAATACACCGGAGTCACTCCGAAGTTGTATCACAAAATAAACAGGTTCCAATCGAGTTTACGGCTAGTGACCAAAAAAGAATCATCACTCACCAATATTGCTTACGACTGCGGTTATTTTGATCAGTCTCATTTCATCCGCGAGTTTAAATCCTTTACGGGAATAACTCCTTCTGACTATTCCGCAGAATCATTTCCGGTGGCGTTGGCGCTTAGCAACAGCTAGTTCTGTTTTATCCAATCGATCGCCTGTTGAAGTGAATAATTTCACACATCAATTCATCAATAAAAAATATTTCTTATGTCACAATTCAAAAAATTCAAAGACCTGCACTATGCCGGAGAGTTATTCGTGTTGCCCAATGCCTGGAATGCCGAAAGCGCTTCACGCGTTGAGCAGCAAGGTTTTCCCGCTGTCGCCACTTCCAGCTCGGCAGTAGCCTCTACCCTTGGATATAAAGACGGAGAGCAAATGCCGTTTGCAGATTACTTCTTCGTGATCCAGCGAATTGCTGCCACCATCAAAGTTCCATTCACAGTAGATATGGAAATGGGCTATGGTAAAACAGCTGAAGAAATCTATTCCAATATTTCCCGCCTGACTGACCTCGGTGTAGCCGGCATCAACCTGGAAGATTCGGAGTTCAGCAAATCCAAACGAGTGTTGCAAGAGGCAGACTCCTTTTCAAAAAAGCTGTCGAAGCTAAAAAATCTTCTCGTATCCAATCATCTGGATATATTCATTAACCTACGGTGTGACGCTTACCTGATCAACGTGGAAGACAAGCAAACCGAAACCACGAGAAGAGCAAAGCTTTATGAATCATCAGGTGCTGATGGGCTGTTCCTACCTTGTATCGTCAAAGGCGAAGATATCAGGGCCGCTGTCTCTGCTACAAAACTTCCACTCAATGTAATGGCCTATCCCGGTCTGCCGGATTTTGACTCGCTGTCATCGTGGGGCGTGAAAAGATTGAGTCTTGGCGGGTTCCTGTTTGATGCAGTCTACAACTCGATTGAAAAACTGACAGATGAGGTAAAGAAGAACAAGGACATTAAATCTCTGGTGTCGAAGTAGCGTCTTACTAACTGACTTAAATAAAAAAGACTCCGTTATCCGGAGTCTTTTTTTGCTTTACCTGGCAACCAATGCCTCTTCGGCACCGAATGCATGGTCGACAACAATCTTCCATGTTCCATCGGGTTGCTGTTTCATCAACTCGATACCCTTGGCGCTGATCTTTGTTTCATTGCCGTCTTTGATGCTCCACTCAGATCTGCCTACCGCTACGTTGCCGGCTTGCAAACAATAGACGGTGTTGATCTTCATCTTTCCGGGAATAGCAAGAATGCCTTTGATGGCCTCTTCAAATTTCTGTTTTCCCGAAACAGGCGTTTCCGGATCAGGTACAATCACTCCGGTAGAATCGTACATCGTCATTACTACATCCACTTTTCCTGTGTTGAAGGCATCAGCCAATGCGGCATGGACGTCCTCTGCTCTTTTTGGTAAATTCATATAAATTGTTTTTGTTAATTATAGAGCAAACCTAGAGCAGGATTGCGCGTGCAAATTGTATAAAACAGAACCTCACAAAAAAGTAAAGGCCCGCATCGCAGGCCTTTACTTTTTTAGTCGTTCTTCACTCACCAACAACCATAATGAATTCTCTTATTCCTTCATTCTCGGATCCAGTGTAAACTTAATCTGGAAATCCTTTGGTGGCGTTGCCTGCATCAGGTGCTGCACGAAGTAATCCCAACGTTTACGCATCATGTAGTTGCTGTCGCCACCATAGCCGTGACGTGCGTTAGGGAAAACGAAGAAATCAAAATCTTTATTTGCTTTGATAAGCGCATCTGCAACCAGGTAGGAATTGTAAGGAGGCACATTGTCATCCATACCACCGTGTACCAGTAGTAATTTTCCTTTCAGGTTCTTCGCATAAGTTTGGTTCGCCTGCTGGTCGTAGTTGGAGATACCCTTGTCATTTTTAGTTTCAAGGCCAATGTATCTTTCTCCCCAATCGTCCTCGTAATTGCGGTTGTCGTGATTTCCAGATTCGGAGATGCCGACCTTAAAGAAGTCAGGATACTTGAACATCGCTGCAGCTGTAGCAAATCCACCACCGGAGTGTCCCCAGATACCAACGCGATCGAGATCAAGGTACTTGTATTTATCCTGGAGCTGCTTCAGTCCGGAGATTTGATCCTGTAACGTATTTTCTCCCATATTGCCATAGCAGGCATCATGGAAAGATTTAGAGCGATTGGGATTGCAGCTTCCTTCCAGTTGCACCACTACAAAGCCGAGTTCCGCCAACGCCTGGCAATCGCCACGGCTGGCCGAAAAGCTCCACGAGCCAACGCTTCCTCCCTGTGGTCCCGGATAGATACCAACGATCACGGGGTACTTTGAGGAGTTGTTCATGTTTTGCGGAGTGTACATCAATCCATACAAATCCCAGCGGTTATCTGCCGATTTCACTGAGAAAGGTATTGGAGGCTTCCAGCCTGTAGCCGTGAGTTTGGTGATATCGGTCTTCTCCAATGGAGCCACCAGTTTTCCTTTCATGTCGCGCACGGCATGAACGGCCGGAACATCTGGTTTTGAATAGCTGTCGATAAAATATTTGTCGTCTGGTGAGAAACGGATGGTGTGATCTCCATCATCGGGAGTCAGCAGTGCCAGGTTCTTTCCTGAAAAATCCACACGATACAAGTGCCTGAAATAAGGGTTGCGTCCTGCTTCCTTGCCCCTGCCTTCAAAATAGATCACCCGGTTTTTCTCATCTACCTTCAACACCTGTGTAACGACATAGTTGCCGGATGTAATCTGGTTTTTGATCTGACCTGTATTGGCATCATACAAATACAAATGAGCCCAGTCGCTTCTTTCTGAATACCAGATGATCTCATTTGTCTTCGAAAAATATTTCCAGCTGATGGTGCCTTGACCTGATTCATATTGTGTGGCCACTTTCTCTTCGAAGAGGTCTTTCACTTCACCTGTCTCGGCATTGGCGATCCGCACGTTTTCTTGTTTGTGATCGCGGCTGGTAGAAACAAAGACCAACTGCTTGCTGTCATCGCTCCACACCACATCATCAAAGCCTCCATCACACGAGATATCATCGCACTGAGTACCTCTGCGGGCATCCGAGTTCATTTTTAGTTTCACGATTTTCGGAGCAGTCACATCGATGATGACACGATAGATTCGAATGATATCAGCATCAGTAGGGATAGGATATTTCCACTCTTGCAGTTCAGGAGCCCCTACTTTCGTTCGCACAAGGTACATATTGCTCACATGGCGCTGGTCCTGCTGAAATGTGGCTATTTTTTTTGAATCGGGTGACCAGGTGATGATGGGAGTATCACTGTGTTTCCAGCCTGCGTTATCAGTGGCATAACCGAAGTCTTTAATCCCATCGGTAGTAAGTGCTTTTTCCGATCCCGTGGCTACTTCCTTTACCCACAAATTCCAATCGCGGATATAGGCTGCGTACTTGCCATCGGGCGAAAGCACCTCGTTGCCGTTACGCCTCGCCGGTTCAGGGAATGTTACCGGTAATTCCTTGCGTGTATTGGCTACGGTCTTTTTCCCATCGGCAGGGTTGAACAATACATATTTCGATTGATCCGTCAGACTGCGGTACCAAAGTTTACCGTCAGGCAACCATTGCGGCTGGATGGCATTGTCGACAAGTTTGGTAACATTGCCGCCAAGCATATCAGCTGCATGCTGGTATTCGGCTGTTGTAAATGTTTTTCCACTCTGGGCATAGCTCACCGATGCGAGCAAAGCCAGGGCAGAGATAAATAGATATTTCTTCTTCATAGGCAGAAAGGTTAAGATGCTTAAAACTAGCATATTCTGCGATAGATACCACAGCCTAAGTGATAAACGGGGAAGCCAATAGCATGGAAGCCCAGGTGATTCCATGCAATCTGAACCACAACCATTCGATAGGTATTTTAAAGCAATGGCCAAGTGGCTATGAGGAACCACATTCGCCAAAGTAGTGGCTACTCTTGGAAAAGTACCCGCATTAAGTTGGGTTCGATTTTAGACGACAAGTGAGGAAATCTTTAACTTTAAATAAGAATAGATCAATTCAATACCTGGTAATGGCAAAGGATATCGACAATAAGGCCTTGTTTGATAAGTTGGTCGCAACCAATCCGAAAGTTGAGCGAAAAGGAAATACCAATCCCTACACTTCGGTTAACGGCAACATGTTTAGCCACCTCACTCCAGATGGTATCTTTTCGTTGCGCTTGCCGGAAAAAGAAATCGAACCTTTCCTGAAGAAATACAAGACCAAACTCATGGAAATCTATGGCGTGGTCAGGAAAGAGTATGTCGTAGTTCCAGACGAGCTTCTGAAGAAGACAACTGAACTGAAGCGTTATTTCGACATCAGTTTTGAATACGCCAAGACATTAAGACCAAAGGCGACAACGAAACCGAAGAAGAAGGAGAAGTAGCTGTTCTTGTGGTTATCCTTCGTTGATATTCCTGATCCAATAGGCCAGCTCCCGAATAACGACTCCGCCTAAACCATTCGAAAAAGGCGCGTTTGATTCCATGTCACAATCACCATGATCAAATTGTACGATCGCATTTTCTCCACGGGCATTTCTTTTCATAGGGTGAAGCAGATACCAGTTCTGGCTCTCATCGAAAATACCTACACACTGAACGTCAGCGGCTGACTTTCCCCGCTCTTCAAGAAATTCCATTACCTCTTCGTTACCTCCCTCTTCGATGGCTTCACTTTCCCAGTGTCCGTTAGAATCGATCTTTCCCTCTTCTGACACTCCGAAAAAACGCCAGGTATAGTATTCCACTTCCTCGTTCCAGTCGAAAACGAAGGAGTAGGCAACTCCGTTGTGGCGACTGAATACATGACGGAACGATTCCGGAACACCAGAATGAAAAGTCTTGGTAAAGGGCTCACCGAATACGATCCGGGCATACTGTTTCTCATCATCGTTTTCCGTGTACTCCCATGGAATGAAGACTATCAATTCGTTTCCATTGGTCCTTACTTCAACGACCTCGTTGATCAATTGCCCGAGGATGCCCTTACATTGATCGGTCTCGCACAAAAAGTCAAGATGCTTCAACAGCGCTTCCTTTTTACCTTCCAGGTTTGTTGCGTTGTTGATTGCTTCCAGTTGATTTGCCATTGCTTGCATAAAGTTTTTTTAGGCAAATAGGCAAACACACCTCTGACGTCACATTTTAGTTAGTAATTACTGGACGTGTTTGAGCATTTAACAATCTCATTTATTGCACAAGAGTCGGTGTCAGTAGATGCGTTGTTACTTTTTAACCACAAACTCTTTCGTGATGGTCTCCATTGGATCGCCTTCTTCCATCGCAAATACTTCAACCAGTTCTTCCCCCTTAGTCAGCTCCGCCCGAATTGTCACTTTGATCGTACCGGGGTCCTCGCCAGGCTTCAGTGACTTGGACTTGACAATAATTTTGTTGTTGCCTTTCTTTACTCCTCCCATCACAGGACTCACACTGCTGCCTCCGTTCGTCTTATGCTGTGTGTTGCCATTCACTATCACTTCTATCTCGTATTTACCATCACCCCAGATTTCCAGGTTGGCTTTATAATCGCCCTGCACGATCGCTGCCGGGACCTGAGGTAAGACGCCATCGGGTTGGTATTTTTTATCAGAGAGGAATGAGAGATCGTTTGAGGCAAGCCCCTTGCTGACAGCTGCTGAACCATAACCTTCCACCAGGTTGTATCTCCACCCTGCCGGTTCTTTCAGATACTTGAATATGTAGACATCGTCTTTTTCGGAATAAATGCAGTACGCAGTAGGTCCGTTGATATTCAACTTCAGGAATTTCAACTTAGCGAGATCGTACATGTCCGAGACAGCTCCGTATAAGGCGTCAGGAAATTGGGCACCCATCGAAGCCATATTATTCTTAATAGTCATGTAAGCAAAAGAACTCAGCGTGCTTTTCATTTTTCCTTCATTCTTTTCTTTCAATGACGAAAGGAATCCATTATAGGTGGTTTCCAATTGGTCTTTAGTGACCTGCGCTTCTGAGGTGTTTGCTTGCATTAGAGTTGATAGGGTTAGGAGGATTGGAATAATTTTAGTTTTCATTGTTATTGGGGTTGCGATATCAATGTTATGAAATACTATACTCTGAACCGGGAAGACTTGGTGAACCCCTGAATCAGTTAAGTAAAGAGTGGATTACGGGCGGTGAAAACGAGCCTGGAGCACGAAGCAAAATTAGTTTTATATTTCAGGCGTCTTAAAACTGAATCGGAAATGGCGAATCGATTAAAATTTGGTGAAGGAAAAATCAGTGGATACATATCCATCTTCCTGGGAATATCTTCTTTCCTGGCTGTTCTTTGTTTCAAGTTCCCGGAATGGCTTACATCGCCAGAGTTCCGGGAGATTTATACCGGTGAATCCATGAAGATGCTACTCACCGGGGCAATCATTGCGTCTTTCTTCTTTGCGGCACTGAGCTTCATGCTGAGCAAACAAAAAAGGTGGGCACTCCTCGGGCTGATCAGTTGCACACTGGCTATTGTTATCGGTGGCTTCAACGTGCAGGGGCGCTCAGTGGAAAAAACAAACTGGCATCTCGGCCTTGATTGGCTCCTGCTCGACCTTTTATTAATGGCTGTCATTTTTGTTCCCATCGAAATGGTATTTCCGAGGAACACGCAGCAAAGTAAGTTTCATGACGAGTGGCGAACCGACCTCGTCTACTTTGTCATCAGTCACCTATTCATTCAGTTTTTTGGAGTGATCACGCAACAACCAGCCCGGCTGTTTTTCGGATGGATGGGGTTATCAGGTCTGCAGGAGTGGGTTCGTCATCTGCCCTTTGCCATTGAGTTGTTCTTTGCTTTTTTCATTACTGATTTTTTCCAGTACTGGGCACACCGCATCTTTCATAGTCATCACTACCTGTGGCGGTTTCATTCGGTACATCACTCCACTCAAAATATGGATTGGCTTGCCGGATCGCGAACCCATTTTATGGATATCTTCTTCACAAGAGCTATGACTTTCGTTCCGCTTTATATTTTCGGCTTCTCGGAGATCACATTCAACACCTATATCATTTTCATGGCTATCCATGCCGTTCTGATTCATGCCAATACCAGGATTAACTTCGGTTTCCTGAAATACATCATCGGCACACCACAGTACCATCACTGGCATCATTGCAAAGATCCCCGGTACTACGGAAAGAACTTTGCCACCATTTTTCCATTTATCGATATGATCTTTGGCACGTACTACCTGCCGGGAAATACCTGGCCGGAAGGCACAGGTTTGCATGAAGCTAATTTTCCCAAAGGCTACCTCAAGCAAACGATTTATCCTTTCACAAAAAGTCCATTCGACAGCAACCTGAATATGGAAGAGAGGACCAAGAGGTAGTTCTACAATTGCGCAGGGGTACGCAAGGAAGTAACGTTATCATGCAAAGAGTGAATCACGTATCTGGTACTTCGTACCTCGTAAAATTCCTCTTAACTTTACTTAAACCCCTGCCCTATGCGCCTTACCGTTTTCTGTCTCTGTCTTTCGTTTGTTATTTCACAAGCACAAACCATCACTCACACCAGCATTACTATTTCAACAGAGGGTACCAACATATTTCCTCTTTTCAAGTCTGCGACTAAACCTCGGGTGGCGGCCACTATTAACAGAGCATTGCAAATATTTTCATTCAATCACACCAACGTTGAAAAGAACCCCGGAGATTACGAAGACACCGACAGGTACTCCAAATGGAACTATACCGTTGACTACTCCAACGACCGCCTCCTGCGTGTTACACTGTTGCATTTCTTTCCGAAGCAATCCATGAATACGCCTGACCGTACTGAAAATGTTGATTTCTGGTTTGATACCAATACCGGCGACAAGGTCCAACTCTGGTATTTTATATCGAGAGAAAAGCTGCCCCAGATGAAATCGCGTGTAGCCGATATCATGGAGCAAACGATGAGAAAAAGGCATGCGGAACTCGTGAAGAAATTTCCTCCGAAAGACTTTGGTAAGGCTCTACCCAAGCTCGAAGAGAATATAGCCCGGATGCGAACAGAAATCACCAACCCAGACCAGATGTTTGATGGGTACAATGTAAATGACAAAACTTTCACATTCTATTCCTACTGGACAGTTGACGACTACCGCGAAGAAATGGAAGCTGACCTGGACCAGACTATTATTGTAGTCTTCGGCCCTGCCGAATTAAAACCTTTCACCTCCGACTTCTGGTCTTACTATATTTTGCGAACTTCTACCACACCACCCACACCCGATCCGATTACCCATATGTGGTCAGGAATGATTGGCGGCAAGATTCCTGTTACGTTTATGATTACCAGTCAACCGGGAAGCACGGATATTACCGGCTTTGAAGTCTACGATAATTATGGGGGAACGCTTACGCTAAAGGGTGGAGTGCGCGGAACTTCTTATTGGATCGATGAGGCCGATGAGAAAGGCGTCAAGACAGGCTCGTTCGAGTTTACATCTGTTAATGGAAAACTGAAAGGCACCTGGAAAAACGGTAACGGAACCAAGAGCATGGATTTCAAGGCAGTTATTGGTGGAAGTGATCTGCCGTGAAATCGTTTTGTAGTTAGTATTAGTGGACATGTCATAACTACCGCACTCTATAAACAGATGCAAGGCTGTCTTACTTGAATTAGCACCAGTGCTGCGGTGAAATTCCAGAAGCTTCATCTTCGCATAATGCATTTGGGGGTAGGATTTATCAATGACAATCAAGATTATTTCACCGGCAGCTTAATTTCCTGTTGCAGGAACATTCTTCAAGTATGATTTTGCACATTTAATCTTCAGATGTCAATACTTAATATAGCCGGCATTGCAGTATCAGCATTATTTGTAGTCTTCATTCTATTAAAGAAAGGTCACAGCAGGGCTGATTTTTGGTTAATCCTCATCAACCTGATCATGATCGGATTTCTTGGCTTGGTCATCCTGGCAAATCAGAAATTCAACACCCTTATATTCTTCTTACAGGCTCAGCTGCCATTTTATCTTTTTCCTACTTATTTACTTTTTGCGCTGGAGAAGCTTCAGAAAAAAAGAAATAAAGCATGGCTGCTCTTATTCACGCCAGCGATCATCGGTTCGATTTGCATAGCCGTTGATTTGTTCCTCGTTCATGATTATAGCAGCCCTGAATTGCTTCACCAGGTTTATAATGATCCGCCTTTCTTTTATCACATCGTATATAAAGGCAATCAGTTACTTTTCATCATTGCGCTGGTTATGCTGATCAAAAAACTGAGAGTCTACAAACGTGAGATCAGAAATAATTTTTCATTCACCGATCCCATCAATTTGAACTGGCTCATCAATGCCAGTTGGATGTACCTGGGTTTGACCCTCGCGTCACTGATTGCGTTTCTGCTCGCCAATTTTAAAGTTCTTCCCACAGGTGCAGGTGCCAGCTTCGCAATTGTGAGTGCCTGCATGGCATTGCTTATTTTCTATCTTAGTTTCCACGGCATCCGGCAGTATTCCATTGCCGAATATTATGGCGAAAAAGGTTCGGACCTTTTCGAAGAAATAAACACGCCTGTCAAGGCATCCGTTGACAATGACAAATACAAGACTTCTTCGCTTACACCTGGGGAACAACAAGCCATTTTTGACGAGTTGCTGAAATTATTTGAGGACGATTCGGTTTACCGCGAGTCAAAACTGCAGTTACTGGATGTGGCCGAGAGGCTCCGGGTATCTCCCCACAGTTTGTCTCAAACTATTAATACCGTGGCCTTAAAGCCTTTTTCCGATTTCATCAACGGTTATCGGGTCAAATACCTCCAAAAGCTCCTGGAAGACCCGGCTCAAAAACGATTTACCATTCTGGCGCTCGGCCTGGAAAGCGGTTTTAACTCAAAAGCATCTCTTAACCGGGTATTTAAAGAGCAAACCGGGTTTTCACCTTCAGAGTACCAGAGGCTTCATCTTCGAAAATAAGGACTCATTTTACTCCTAAACAGGCTCACTTTATAGTTTAAGGCGAATGAGCTTCGTCTGCGCTTCACTTTTGTGCCATCATTTCCCAACTGACCGGGAAATAAAGACAAATGTTAAAACACAAAAACTATGCATCAAAAACTATCTCACTTTCTGCTAACAGCAATAGCTCCAGGAATTATTGCTACCAGCCTCAGTGTACAAGCGCAGACGAAATCAAATCAAAAAACTAACAACAAAACTATGAGCATCTCTAATCTCGAAAAACTGAATATCAATAACTCCACCCAATGGGTTCTGGTCCGTGGAAAAAATAGTGATAGTCCATTGTTAATCCATGTTCAGGCTGGTCCAGGCTTTCCGATGATAGCCGAAGCGAACGCCATGGAAAAAAACCTGCATCTGGAAAACGATTTCATTGTCGCTTATTGGGATCAACGAGGCTGCGGTCTTTCGTACAACAAGAGCATTCCTGCTGAAACAATCACCTTCGACCAAATGAGGGACGATTTGATCGAATGCACGAAGCAACTGCTCAAAAAATATAACAAGAGCAAGGCGGTGCTTGTAGGCTATTCCTTAGGCGCTACCCTCAGTGTACTTGCCGGTGCAAAAGACAGCTCTCTTTTTAGTTCGATGGTTGTCACGGGCATCGATGTAGACATTCCTTACGCAAATGAGTTTGCCTTGGATTTTGCCATGAGCAAAGCATTGGCAAAAGCTGACAAAAAACTGATGAAAGAAATTACTGAGCTGAGACAACATCCCGTTGTTGATACCAAACGATTTCAGCAAAGGGCAAAGATCCTCACCAACCTGGGTGGCATTAACTCAAAGGCTACGTTCAACAGTCTCGCACTCAGTACGGTCGGAAACATGTTGTTCTCCAAGCACTATGGAATCAGCGGACTAGTCAGAGCTGTGAAGGGTATTTCGTTTTCTCAGAATTCATTGTTGCCGGAGTTCAATTCATTTAATCTATTTAAGAAAGTGACAGAGATATCAGTGCCTGTACATTTTGTACAGGGCTCCCTGGATGCTATTGCTCCACTCACGAAAGGGAAAGAGTATTATGAACAATTACAGACTGAAAACAAGAGCTTTACAGTATTTGAAAACTCGGCCCACATGCCGCACTACGAAGAACCCCTGAAGTTCTCGCAACTGATCAAATCCACTGTCAAGGATTCTTCCATACTCACATCTGCAAAATGAAAAATCTCCTGACAAACGAAATTCAAACAGCAGTTTTTACTTCTTATGGTAAGACGGTGAAAGTACATGCTGTTCAAACCGGCCTGATCTCCGTGAAAGAAAATTTTCTGAATCGAAAAGGTATTGGCATCATGAGTAAGCTGAATATTGTCGTGAGCAATACTTACGCGAGCTTCATGCCCATCTGGACGTGGGTAATTGAGCATCCGGAAGGCATTATGGTGCTCGACACTGGTGACATTGAAGAATCCCGTTACCAGGATTTTTATAAAGGTGAGACCTTTGGTACAAGGCTCACCTTAAAAGCAATGTCCAATATCAGGAAGATCAGCAAGGAAGATGAGCTGGATACACAGTTGCTGAGGCTCGGCATCCGGGCGGAACAAGTCTCGAAGGTGGTGTTAACACACTTGCATGGTGACCACACCGATGGACTGAAGTTCTTTCAAAAGAATGAAGTCATTTTAAATGAAGCGGAACATAAAAAGCCTTACGGCAATTTGCCCACCACTTATCCAAAATGGTTTCACCCAACACTGGTCAATTTTTCTAAAGACAGGGTTGATTTTTTTGACTCAGCATTCCCACTCACAAAGGCTGAAGACCTCCTGTTAGTGCCAACGCCAGGACATACGTATCACCACAGTTCAATTTTATTAAGAACAGACCAGGAGCATATTTTATTTGCAGGCGATGTATCGTACAAGCATCAACAGTTGCTGGACAATCAGTATGCGGGCTCCAATATTGATTTTGTCCAGTCGCAGAAAACATACGATAAGATCAAGCAGTACGCTAAGAGACATTCGCTTATTTATTTGCCTTCACATGATGAAAACTCCGGCAACCGCTTAGTGAGAAGAGAGCATTTATATAAAAGTACTCAAAACGAAGTCGTTGCTGCTTTGTGACCTTATTGAAATTAGAATATATGCTTCAAAACTTGCTGGTAGATAAACAAACCTTCTCTCGGTACTGTCTCAAACCTAATCTCGTCTATCTGTTATTATGAAGTCGCAGATGCTCTCAATATCAAAATCGAACCTTTCGAGTTCGATTTTGATCCTTTCAGAATCAACCGAGACTCCAAGAGGCTCAACAATGACTCCAAAAGAGTCTCGCTTGATCCAAAAAGTATCGGTGGAGATGCTTTAAATAACAAAGTCGAACCCATGAGGTTCGACTTTGATGCTTTGGGAGTCAACAGAGACTCTGAGCAGTTCGATGATGATGTTCAAAGAGTCTACATCGAATGAAAAAGAGTCATTTCGTTAGCTAAAAGCATTTTCAATTATCAGATGGAGGTGTACCTTTTGGCTTTCTTGGTTTACCGACAAAACGGTCTGCCAGGTCTTCTTCAATACTCTTGGCCATAGGCACTCCTTTTTTTACTGCACCCTTCACTGAATTATAAAAAGAAAGAGCGCTGGTAAAAGCCTCGCTCCCAGCCAGCATGATCGTATCATCCAGGCCTTCGTTAAGCTGTTTTAGCTGGTTCTGGATCTTGAGCAGATCCCGAACTGCTATTACGTCTTTTTTAAGTTCTCCGATGTCAGTATAGGGAGGCACAAGGGTGGGATTTGCAATAGCATGCTCCATGGCCTTTTCAACAAATGCCACTGATTTGTCACCCATTTTCAACAAGCCTTTACGTTCCTCGCGTGTCAACGAAATAAGAACCGGTGAAAGTCTGGACTGAATCGTAGCAATGGCGCCAAAGATTTCGTCCATATCACCACTACTCATAGAGATGGAAACCTGATTTGTGTCTGACATAAATTATTTTGTTTTACACCTGCTAGTAAAGCAGAAACATCGAACCTGATTCGTTCTCTTTAGCCTGTGGTAGGATAAAATTCCTGTCCAGCAGATTTGCCTAAGTCAGAGATGACAAGGGAAAGAAAGGTATGAAGTAAATCTACTCGTCCTGAAGATTGATACAGCTGTATCTATGTTGTTCCCTTCTTAAATTATCTAAATTTTATTACAGCATTTGGTGATGGTCGTTCGTTACTTCGGTTTGCATGCTTTGAATTATCTATTGGGGTCCAGGCTACTTTCCCGAAATTCCCAAAATCTTTATAGGTGCCTGCCAATTCAAAGTATTCAAATACAAACGGTATCCCCTGTGCACCAAGTGGTGAGTCAGCGTCAGCAACGTGAAAATGCAGGTGAGGTCCTGTTGTTTGTCCCGTAAAGCCAAGTGAAGCAATAACATCTCCTATTTTTACTTTCTGCCCGATTTTTACTTTAATGCTACCGGGTTTTAAGTGTTCATAAAATACAAACCGATTGTCTCCAATTTTAATTGAGATATAATTCCCTGTTGCTTTGTCTGCAGGATATACAGGGTGCCCTGACAATGTTGGGCTTTCAAAAAAATCATCTCGTGTTGATGAAACAATACCGTCAGCAACAGCCAGCACATCAACGCCATATCCAAACCAATTCCTGATTAAGTTTTCATCGCCATTTGCGTACTTCCCATTGTTTTCCATTTTAATGAAATCAATAGCATAGCGTCCTGGTATTCGATTCTTTTCATTCGTTTTATAAATTACTCTGCGGTGTCCCCTCTCCCAGGACGGTTCATATACAGCAGTCCAGGGGCCTCCTCTTAAAGGTGCGCCTAAAACCAACTGATTATCTGAATTACATTTTGTGGTTGAAGTTTGAATTGAAAATTCTCCTGACTTGTCTTTCCCTATTACATCAAAAAAAATGCGATGCACTATTTCTCTTATTTGTTTTTGCAGGATAAGCTCAATATAAACTACGGCATTGTTACCTGGCACCAGCCACATTGAAGTATCCTTTAATGCAGAACCGATTTTACTATACCTGCTTTTCAATCCTTGATTTTGCATGTCGCAAAGAATGGATGAATCACTAACGTCTACTACTTTTATTCCTTTAAGCTTAAATGTGTCAGATGAAAAATTTGATAAATAGAGTTCATAGTATAAAGCAGGGTTGTTGCCTATCCGGGATACGTCAACGGTACCAGGGGTTTGCACTGTAGGCGCATGCTTGTGAGATTGTGCTAAAGTGATGTTGCTACTTAAAGCAATCGCGATAATGAAAATCGAAAAAAAGTAATGCTTGCTCATTTTAATCAGGTTGTTATGAAGCCGTTCCTACTTTCTCATGCATTGAATTACCTCGCTTTATCCACCTCTTCTCCTTTCAAATTAAAACAAATCTAAAGGATATTCTTTTTGTGCTCCTACAAAGCATGATACTTGATGCATCTGCAATTTTAGTATCCGTATATTTCTAAATTTTACTTTAGGTTTGATTGTAAGTTTATAAGAGCATGAAAAAACTAAATCTCAATTATTCTTTTCCGTATGAATCTATCGACCGTGAGAATTTTTTACATTCCTATTTAGCTAATGGCTTTGTTGTTATCGAAGACCTTTTCATTAAGGCTGAGGTTGAAAGTATCCTTCTTGATATAAATAGTATCCTTCAGGCAGCGTTAGGGAATGATAAAAACGAAACATCGGATTCCTCACTTGTCATAGCTCAAGAAAGCATTTTTACACGCATGAAGCTTTTGCTTCAAACTAATCCATCCTTCTACCACAAGTCGATTTCAGCAATTGAAAGTTTATCAAGTATTGGTAATCTGGCGTCATCAGACCGGGTCATTCGCTGTGTTAAGAAATTGGGTATTGAAATTCCTGCCATGTCAGCAAGACCTGTTTGTAATTTTCTTGTTGCTAACGATGGAGAAGAAAGCACACAAAAGGCCTTGGCACACCAGGACTGGGCTTTCATGCGGGGAAGCCTTGATTCCGCTACGCTCTGGTTTCCGCTCTTTGATATTTCAGAGTCGGGATACCCCCTGGAAGTGATCCCCGGATCTCATTTGAACGGGCTCTTACCATTCCATTCAAAAAACCTGGAGATCACACCAAAGGACTTACCCGAAGATGATTTCATAAAACTCTTACCGAAACGCGGAGATGCGATACTCTTCTCCTCATTTCTTGTACACCGTACAGGAGAGACTGCAGGCGCTAAAGACAGCAGGCTCGCGATCAGCACCCGATACAATAATCTGAAAGAAGACAGCTACATCGAAAGAGGTTATTACGAACCTTTCTACTTCAAGGAAAAGGCAGAAGACATCCCCTTTGATGTCTCCATGCATGACAGGTTCAATAAAATATTCACTTCGGCCCTTTCAAATTCTGATAATCTGGCCTTGTGACCCTGGAACAAATTATGGGATAGTGACTGCAAAATCGTTGGTCTTACCATCGGTGATGAAACAAGCCAGTCCGTGTTCGGAGTCAGTCCCCAGCATTAACGTGTACAGTGTTCCAGCGGGATGTTCAAACAAGACCACGTACATAGCCGGTGTGTAGGTAAATATGGAAATATTTTCCAGGCCCGTGCCAAAGTCAAACTTCAGCGATCCCTTAGCTACTTTCAGAATCGTCTTCGGGTTCTTTACTCCTTGCTTTGCTTCTTTATAGTCTCCCACAAAGACAGGCAATTCCACAGGGTTGAAATAAGTAGAACCGGAAACCGCTGTGGATTTACCTTTATCTGTGATCGTCCCGGAAAATGTGACCAGCTGTCCTGAATTATATACCCGTGTCAAAACCAATTGAAGCACGTTGGGGATGACCAGGTTTCTTCCGTCAAACGAGCAACTGCTGTCGAAGGTATGTGGAGTGGATGTGATCCCATCCATCGACACGTTGACGGTAATGGCTGGTATGTGAATACTGATTGTGATTTTTTGCGAGAGAACGTAAGTGACGTACAGCTCGGTG
Organism: Cytophagales bacterium WSM2-2; assembly: GCA_015472025.1. Taxonomy (NCBI): domain Bacteria; kingdom Pseudomonadati; phylum Bacteroidota; class Cytophagia; order Cytophagales; species Cytophagales bacterium WSM2-2. The sequence goes on along the minus strand of BNHL01000001.1, from coordinate 3,912,998 downwards.
GTATCAATGCTGAGAAAAGCATGAGGGGCTGTGTTCATACTATAATAACCAGTGAAAAGAACCAACGAACTCGTGTCATTGGACCTGGAGCCCAGGAGTGCATGGATTGTTTTTTCTGCTGACTCTTGCGTAGGATCTTTGAGTTTCTTCAGGGCATCTTCAATTTTGTGGTGAATGCCTTTCAGTTGATCGCGTTCGGGGTGTTTTAAATGTCTCATGATTGTTTGTGGTTAAAGTTTTACAAAAATCTCATACTCAGGAACGCCAATCCCCGCCTTTGTCAAGCGACAGCTAAGTACGTGTATGGAAAATTGTTTGCTAAACTTCAGAGATGGGAAAATCCCCGTTCTATAGAAAGAAAATCCCCCGGACTACCAGTGAAAAATACCTGGTGCTACTACCGGGATAAATGAAATGAAGTTGACTGAAATATTGATCGCACCTGTGCTCTTCGTAATTTATTTAGACTCTTAAATAAACCACGAAGAGCACAGAGGATCACAAAGACTTGAGTGTTACTTTGAATACCAGTTTCTCAAACGCACATCGATCTTCGCGTTCTTGTCGTTCACCAGTTTCTTAAAAGCTTCGGTATCCTGGCCGCGGTAGTGGTAAGGGTATACGATCTTAGGTTGAAAGGCAAGCACTGCCTCTGATGCTTCGTTGATGTCCATGGTGTAGGGAAGGTTCATGCACACAAAAGCGACATCAATATCCTTGAGCGACTTCATCTCAGGTATACCTGCGGTATCGCCGGAGAGGTAGATTTTTTTATTGCCGAAGGTGAGCACGTAGCCATTGCCCCGGCCTTTGGTGTGTTTTGCATCGGCAGCCTCAGGCAAGTTGTACATGGGAATGGCCATGATGCCGATTTCCAGTTTTGTGATGGACTGCCCATTGTTGACAACTACGGCTTTTGATTTCAAGTCTTCCGGGAGTTTATCTGCCACAGCTTGCGGTACTACGAGCACGGCACTGGCAAGATTGATGGCCTTCAGTGTCTCTACATTAAAATGGTCACCGTGAATGTCGGTGATCAGGACCAGGTCGGGGGCTGCAACACCTTCAAACAGTTTAGCGCCTCCTTGCGGATCAGCGTAAATTGTTTTCCCGTTAAAGGTAAAGGCGAGTGTGGCATGACTCAGCGGCTGGATCGTGAGTTTGCCCTTGGATGTCTCGATCTCATCGGATGCAGGGCGTTGTGCCAGAGTCACTCCGACAATAAACGTAAGTAAAAAGGAAACAATGGTTTTCATAGGTAAAAGGTTTTGATACCCAAAAATAGACCTGTGCAAAGAATTAGCAAGGTCTATTTACATGGAAGGGTCCACGGCACATTATTACCTGAAAGTCCAGTAGATCGGTTACTTTAACCGCTGCATAGATTTGTTTGCGACATACACCGTCTGAATCGGGAAATCATGAATTCGAAGTGACTTGTCATTATCAAACCACGCACACTTAACGCTGTTGCTATCAACGCTGAATACGGTCATCTTAAATTCAGGATGTGATGTCATCTTCACCACATCTCCAACTTCAATCTTTTTTAAGTTCTGTGCTTTTCTGTCAAATGCCATAAAAAAAACTAATTATCAAAGTGCAAATTTTATAAAAATTCATCTAAAACAGAATTGGTCTTTTGATTTCTATCAAGCTTTCATCTGAATGTATGCACTGCGGAGATTAGAAGATGTATCTTTGCCCAGCGGCAAAATATTTGCTACATTATATCTAATACTAACATCTCATTAACAAACTTTTACCCGTATGAAAAAATTATTAACACTTATCGCGTTTATCGTTGCCTTGAATGCATTCGGCCAGGGTCAGTTGCAAAAAGAAGCAGCCGGTTCACTTATGTTTTCTTCTGGCCAGGTAATGATGCTGGCACAAGCTATCCCTGGCGATAAATTTGCATGGGCTCCTCAACCGGGGGTACGTTCGGTTGCTGAAGTTTTTGCGCATCTCGTTTCAGCCAACTATTTCTTTGCTTCAAAGTTGGGCGCTAAAATTCCCGATGGTGTAAAGATGGAAACGATTGAAAAAGATCTGAAAACCAAGGAACAACTTACAGCTGCCCTCAAGCAATCGTATGATGTCATCATCGGAGCAGTGAAAGCAATGAAGGACGGTGATATGGCCAAGAAAGTAGAATTCCCTTTCCCCGGAGAATACACTCAAATGTCAGCAGTGCTGATTGCGGTTGGTCACTCTACGGAACATTTAGGGCAGGCTATTGCTTATTCAAGAATGAATGGAATCACTCCTCCATGGAATGATAAAAAGTAAGCTTCAATAAGCTCAACTTGAAAAATGCAGAGTTCGGTAACAGGCTCTGCTTTTTTTGATGATACCCGATACTCTATACCAGACGCAATATTAGCAATCCAATAACCCGCATTTCTCACCGTGAAAAATATCCATTGAAGGCCAGCAAGGGTATCCGGTTGTGATGAGCCAGCTGCCGGGTTACGCTCTTTCCAAACACTTTCTCATAGAGGGCCAGCTTGTGGGTGAACATGATCAGCAAGTCCGGTTCTTCTTTAGTTACAAACTCTTCAATCCCTTCCGCAATGTTTTCATTTTTGTCTTCGTGAAACCTGATGCGGTCATAGCCAGTGGCGCGCCTGAGTGTCTGCACCAACAGGGAATGATCTTCCCAATCACTCTGGTCTTTGTTGGAGATGTGAAGGACTGTCAGCTCTCCATCAAACGGTTTTGTGAACCGGGCAATCGGTTTGATCTCCTCATTCAACTGAGTCATGTCTGAGGCGTACACGATTTTGGCGAGCCCATTAAACTTAGCATCTACGGGTACCACCAGCACCGGAATCTGACTCTTGTCGATCAGTGCAGCCGCATTGCTACCCACGAGTTTCTTTAGTCCCGAGGCTCCTGTGGAACCCATGACTATTATATCTGTCTTTGTTTTCAGTGCATGTTCTTCTACTACATCCTGGAAAGGGAACCCGAACAAGGGCTTGTAGGTGACCCCGCTGTCGTTGAGGTCAGCCATAAAAAGATCCGCGTCTTTTTGGGCACTTTTCACCAGCTCCTCTTCCAGCTTCTTCCAGTTAGGAAGGCGTGTGGACGGATCTATATTGATGACATGTACAATCTCAACCGTGGCTGAAAGTTGTTTGGCGATGCCCACGGCATAGTGGGCTGCAAGCCCGGATGATCGGGAGAAATCGATCGGGACAAGTATTCGTTTCATTCGGTTAAGATAGTGAGGAATGTTGATTTGTCCGTTACTCCTTGTTGGCGTTAACGAATTTGCGCTCTCAGAGATTTAGAATTTGCAGCGCGTGTATCACACCTTCACTCCCAGGTTCTCCCCCAGCACTCCAAACTGTTCCTTCCACTCCGCCTCACCATTAATAATGTGCGGTTCTTTCGAAAGCTGGAAGTAGTAATTCTGACTCTTGTGCAGATGCGGGCTCAAACCGAATTTCTTCAATAAAGGAAACATGCGGTTAAGACGCTGCAGGCGCTTCAGGTTTTCCTGTTCACTGCCGATGCGCTTGAGTTCTTTGTAGATACTTTCACCGGCAAGACGAGAGAGCTTGCTGACGTCCTCAATCTTGAGGTTCCAGCGATCAAGTTCAGAGGCGATGCGCTCCATGGTCTTGATATTGATCTTCTCAGAAGAAAAACATTTGATAAGGTCAGCATTCAAAACATATTCGAAAGCGGTCTTGTAGGCTGGCGGAATAGGAATGCCGTTGTTGGAGAGCGCAGTGATAAGTTGGTAGTCGCTGTTGTAGCTCTTACGCAGGGAGTTCTCCAGTGTTGACAGACTATCTTGCGCGATCAACTCAAGCACTTTGCGTTTCTCATCGCTGAACAGTTGCCAGATGGTGTACTTCTCCTGTCCGAAATACGACTGCATATAACCTATCACATCACCGAGTCTTCCTTCTTCAAAAGCTTTGACCATTCGGAACTGCATGCTCGCAAAATTGTCGGGCCCCATATCAAGAGAGATGTTGCCGATGATATTATGTTTACCGAGGCAGATCACTGCAAAAGAGAATTTCTTTTCCGATAAGGTTACGAGTGACTTCACCCGGGTAATCCCCAAAGCCAGTTTCTGATCGCCCGCCTCTTTTTTGATGAACGACTCTGAAAACGTCTTGTAGTTGAAAATGTTCAGGACCTCGGGTTCTTCATCAAAGATGGAAGACACAGCATAGTGCATGCCCACGCGCTTCAGGTTGGTGCGGGCGGGAATAACATACTTCTTGTATATCTCCGCTGCATTTTGATGCGCGGCAATGTTACTTGGTGCTAGTTCCAGCCGTTGAAGGAATTCCGGCTCGAGATCTACTCCACCCGTTTGGCTAGCCAACTGGATCACACGGCAGGCATACTGCAGCACTTGTGTGGTCTCAATACCGGAAATTTCATCAAAGAACCAACCGCAACTCGTATACATGAGCAGCGCATGGCGTTGCATTTCCATCAACCGCAATACATCCATAGAAGAAGCACTCTCAATGATATTCGACTTCAGGAATTTCTTTACCGTACCCTCATTCCGGTTGAGAATGACATTGATATAATCATTTCGCGCGATGGACAGGTCACGAAGTACTTTCTTTCCTTCACGCTCTACAATTTCGTTCACAGCATCGCGGAGCCAGTCCAATGCTTCACGCAATGGTTTTCTCCACTTCTGGTTCCACTCTGCCTTGCCACCGGTATTGCACCCGCAGTCGCTGCGCCAACGCTCCACACCATGCACACAGCTCCACGAACTGTTCTCAAAAATCTGGGCTTCGTGCGTGATCGGCACCAGTGAAAGGAATTGCGCGTAGTTTGTCAGATTAACACGGTGATCTTTCTCAATATAGTCCAGGCAAAAGGCCAGTGCCATATCTCCATGCGAATGATGATGACCGTAAGTCTCTCCATCCGTAGCAACGTGGATCAATTGAGAGGATGTTTCTTTCGCATCGATGGCGTTCAGCAAGCTCTCGGCAAAGTGTTTACCATCATTGAGCAAGCCATTGAAGGCGATGGATTGCGAAATGTCTCCATCGTAGAAGAAAAGGTGAATCGATCTGCCGGAAGGAAGGTTGCAGCGGTAAGCCTGTTTTGTGTTAACCGTCTTGTCATTCACTTCAGTCCACTCCTCTCCTGCTTTTCTTATCGCCTTTGCCTGGCGCGGAGCGAGAACGGTGAATTTGATATCATGATCAGCAAGAGCTTCGAGTGTCGCGGTGTCCACCGCTGTTTCGGCCAACCACATGCCTTCGGGTTTCCTGCCAAAGCGATGTTCAAAATCACGTATGCCCCAGAGAATCTGCGTTTGTTTGTCGCGGGCGTTTGCCAGGGGCATGATGATGTGATTGTACACCTGTGCAATGGCGGAGCCATGACCTCCGAAGCGCTTCATACTTTCTTTGTCGGCTTCAAGAATGGCATCGTACGTTTCCTTCGCGTTGATCTCCATCCACGAAAGCAAAGTCGGGCCAAAATTGAAACTGATACGTGAGTAGTTGTTGACAATGTCACGTATCACGCCCTGTTCGTTCAGGATACGCGCTGTAGCATTGGGATCGTAGCACTCCGCATTGATGCGTTCATTCCAGTCGTGGTAGGGATGCGCGGAATCCTGTACTTCAATCACCTCAAGCCACGCATTCTCACGTGGCGGTTGGTAAAAATGACCGTGAATGCAAATGAAATTATTCGATGACATGAACTAAGGAAACTTCAGATTTAGTATGCAGTGCTATTCCAATTCAAACTCTGACAACGACTTGTTTAATTTGAAAACTGATATGCCTAGCGGGGCGAGCGTAACAGAAATAGAGAAATCTTTTCCATGGTATTTTACAGGCGAAGTGAACTGATTGCTGTTGTTCAATTGACCTCCTCCTCCGTAGTTGAGGTTGTCTGAATTCAATACTTCACTCCAGATTCCACGGAAAGGCACTCCCAGTCTATACTGCCCTTGTAGTTCGGGTGTGAAATTGGCAACAACAATGAGTGACTGCATTGGGTCATCACACTTACGCATGAAAACGATCACACTGTTCTCACGGTCGGCATAATCAATCCACTCGAATCCCTTGTTGCTAAACTGGTACTGATGCAGCGCTAACTCTGAGCGGTAAAGCGCATTGAGATCTTTGACAAGGTTCAACACCCCTTTATGAAAATCATGTTTAAGTAAATGCCAGTGTAAGCTATAGTCGTGGTTCCATTCTGCTGTCTGCCCAAACTCTCCGCCCATGAACAAAAGCTTCGTGCCGGGATGCATGTACATCATGCCATACAAGAGGCGAAGGTTGGCAAAGCGCCTCCATTCATCGCCGGGCATCCGGCCAATCAGCGGGCCCTTGCCGTGAACGACTTCATCGTGTGAAAGCGGCAGCATGAAGTTCTCCGTGAACGCATACATGATGCTGAATGTGATATCGTTCTGATGGTATTTGCGATGCACAGGATCTTTCTGAAAATAATGAAGTGTGTCATGCATCCATCCCATCATCCACTTTTGTCCGAAGCCGAGGCCACCAAGATAGGTTGGTCTAGAAACACCAGGCCACGAAGTAGATTCCTCAGCAATTGTCACGGCATCAGGAAAATTGCTGTACACCACTTCATTCAATTCTTTCAGGAATTGAATCGCTTCAATATTTTCATTACCTCCATATTGATTGGGTATCCACTCTCCTGCTTTGCGCGAATAGTCGAGGTATAGCATGGAGGCTACGGCATCAACACGCAAACCATCGGCATGGAAGAATTCCAGCCAGAAGATCGCATTGCTGATGAGAAACGACCTCACCTCGTTGCGGCCATAATTATAAATGTAACTGCTCCAGTCGGGATGAAAACCTTTGCGCGGGTCGGCATGCTCGTAGAGATTGGTTCCGTCAAATTTGTACAAGCCATGCGCATCGCCAGGGAAATGTGATGGAACCCAATCGAGAATTACTCCGATCTCCGCCTCGTGCAAGGCATCGATCAACTCCATGAATTCCTGCGGTGAACCATAACGGCTGGTGGGTGCATAGTAGCCAGTAATCTGGTATCCCCACGATCCAAAGAACGGATGCTCCATCATCGGAAGGAATTCCACGTGTGTGAATCCTGTCTCTTGGATGTAGTTCACCAATTCGATTTTCATTTCCTTGTAAGTCAGCGACCGGTTTGCCTCTCCCGGGTTTCTTCGCCAGCTACCAAAGTGAATTTCATAAACAGACATCGGCCGCGACTGCGCCTGTTCTTTCTTGCGCTTGTTCATCCACGCCTTGTCATTCCAGGTATAGTCGTGGTCCCAGACAATAGATGCTGTGCGTGGCGGCACTTCGCTGAAGAACGCAAACGGGTCGGCTTTCTCCAGGTATTCTCCAGTGTTGGAGTGGATGGCATATTTGTACGCTTCACCCTTTTTTATTCCGACGAAGAAACCTTCCCATATCCCTGACTCATCCCATCTCGGAGAAAGCTTTTGTTCATTGTCTTTCCATTGGTTGAAATTGCCGATGACGGAAACGGATTTAGCATTGGGCGCCCAAACTGCAAAATAAGTTCCTTGTTCTTTATTGTTCTTAACCAGGTGAGCACCGAGTTTCTCGTGAAGTTTGAAATGCTTCCCTGTTTTGAACAGATGTATGTCAAAATCCGTCAGGAGGCTAAAGCCGGGGTCTTCTGTTTTGGCCGTTTTCTTCTTTCCCATGTTTTATGCCTCTCGTTTCTTTGACAGTGCCCAGCGATTGAGTTGATATTGAATTCCGCGGAGCGGGATAATCACCCAGTCTGGCCGCCCATTGAGTTCATATCCCAATTCATAGATCGCCTTCTCCAGAAGGTAAACGCTCATGAGAATATCATCGCCTTCAGACAAATCCTGTTTCATTCCTTTTCTTTCGAGATAAGCACCCATATAGAAGCGGCTTATATAATGTTGCCACACTTCCGCCCACTGCCCTAGGAATTCCAGGTCGCGCTCGCGGTAATTTTCATTAAGCAGAATCTTCCCGAACGCGGCATAGTGGAAAGAGCGCATCATCCCTGCAACATCTTTGAGCGGGCTCTTCTTCAATCTTCGTTCACTGAAACTAAAACCCGGCTCTCCCTCGAAGTCGATGATGACGAAATCCTTTCCGGTAAAGAGAACCTGGCCCAAGTGATAGTCTCCATGAATTCGCGTTTTAACAGCATCGAGTCGGACCTTATAAACATCGCTGAAGCATTCCAGGATCAATTTCTCTTTGCTCAAAATTTCTTTGGCCAGGATTTGCGTATGCTCGTTCAATTTATCCATCGACTGCTCCAGGACTTTCAATCTGTCGCGGGTGAGTTTTCTCAATGATGAATATAATGACCGCTGATAGTTGTGTGTAAAGTCTTCTGGGGCAAATGCGGGATTGGAATTGTCGGACGCAAGTGCCATGTGCATCTCAGCAGTGCGTTGTCCAAGACGCACAACTCGTTCATAAAAACCACGGCCAATCAATTCCTGGATAAGCTCAGGAGATTCTTCGAACGTCAACGCAGATTTATTAAGAAGCTTGGGCAACTTTTCCTTCTTTGCATTCGTCATCACTCGTTCATAAAAACGCCCCACGGAGTCGATGGTCATTGCCCAACTGTCACCCTGGTTTTCCACTTTCTCCTGCAACAAGCCAAGCACAATTATTCTTCCTTCTTCATCGATGTATTCAATGCTGCCCGCATATTTCGGTGAGTTCTTGAAACTAGTGCTTTCCGAGAGGAAGCGTACAATTTCCATATCGGGATTGATCTCACGCTCCACCCTGCGGTAGAATTTGAAGAAGAACTGATCGTTGTAAATAATGGCTGTATTGCTTTGATCTGCCTTCAGGATTTTGGAGTCCACATTTCTGGAACTCAGTTTCACGTAAATCCCTGAATTGAATTCCAACGTTCCCCCCTCTTCTTTTATCCTGATCTTCTTGTCCATCGCCTGGAAAAGAAAATCCCTGAAGTTTTTGTTGTAACTGCTATCAACAATAAACCCGGGCCTGCCCTGGAAGTCAGCGCGACAGAGAACGCTCTGTGCATTGTATTCCATGCTTTCAAACAGCGAGTCGGACTGCGCCAATGAGATCGGCAGGAAATACAGCTCAGGAAGCTTTTGAACATAATGAACTTCAACGACTAAAAGATAGTGTGTGTCGTCTTCTGCCTTAAGCGGAATTACTTTATCAATGCTGACTTTGCTGATGGTCCTCGCCTTGCCTCCGAACCACCGGCATTTTCGCATGAAATTCTGCAGCACTTTGCGCTCCATGAAACGTATGTTTTCATAATCGGAAAACGTACGTTCCCAACTCAAGTCGGATTGATATAATGGCAACTCGCTTGAAGAGAAACCTGTCTCTTTCTTTTCCGATGCATCAATCTGGAACCAATAGTAGCCATAGGGTCCTAACGTGATCGGATACTCTCTCCCAGAAATACTCATGAAGCGATTCTGACTGAATGCCTCCGTAATATCACATTCTTTAAACTCTGAGAAATCAAGCGTTGTTGCCTGTGAAAACTGCGAAAGGTTTGCAACAACAGCTACACGTTGATTTTTGAAACTCCTAACGAAACACAAAACCTTCGCGTTGGAGCTTTCAATAAAAATCAAATCTCCTCGTCCGAAAACATGGAGACGCTTCCGCATTGCGAGTACATTCTTTATCCACCACATCAGCGAAGAAGGATTCTCTTCCTGCATCGTCACGTTGACCGACTCATAACGATATACTGGATCGGTGATGACGGGAAGAAATAGTTTTTGTGGATTCGCTTTTGAAAACCCTGCATTGAGGTTCATGTCCCATTGCATTGGCGTGCGAACCCCAAAGCGGTCTCCGAGGTAAATATTGTCGCCCATGCCAATCTCATCTCCATAATATATGATCGGTGTGCCTGGCAACGAAAACAACAACATGTACAACATCTCGATTTTCCTCCGATCGTTATTGAGCAACGGAGCGAGCCTTCTGCGAATGCCTATGTTGTGCTTCATGTTCGGATCGGTGGCGTAAGCCTTGAAGAGGTAATCTTTCTCTTCTTCCGTCACCATCTCCAATCCTATTTCATCATGGTTTCGAAGGAACAATGCCCATTGACAGTTCTCTGGCGTAGCCGGTGTTTGTTCTAAAATATCGATGATCGGAAAACTGTCTTCGGTTCTCAAACCCAAAAACAAACGAGGCATCAGTGAATAGTTGAAGCACATGTTACACTCATTCCCCTTTCCAAAATACTCAGCAGCATCTTCGGGCCACATGTTCGCTTCTGCCAACAGTACGCGGTCATCATAGTGCTTGTCCATGTGTGACCTGACCTTCTTCACGAAGTTGTGTGTCTGCGGGAGGTTCTCGCAACTGGTCCCGTCCTCCTCGAATAGAAAAGGAACAGAGCCAAGACGAAAACCATCTACTCCGATTTTTAGCCAGAAGTCGATCACCTTGATGATCTCCAGCTGCACTTCAGGATTATCGTAATTGAGTTCCGGTTGATGGCGATAGAAGCGGTGCCAATAATATGCTTTGGCGTCCACATCCCATGCCCAGTTAGTTGAGTCTTCCCCGGCAAACATGACCCGAGCTTCCTTGTATTTGTCAGGAGAATTGTTCCACACATAGTAGTCGCGATAGCGCGAACCGGCCTTCGCTTTGCGCGAACGCTGGAACCACGGGTGCTGGTCAGAGGTGTGGTTCAAAACCAATTCTGTAATCACCCGCATGCCGCGACCGTGAGCCACTTTCAAAAATTCTTTAAAGTCAGAAAGCTTGCCGTAGTCGGCATGAATGTCGCAATAGTCAGTTACATCAAACCCGTCATCGCGTAAAGGGGAAGGAAAAAACGGCAAAAGCCAAATGGTATTTATCCCGAGATCCTCAAGGTAATCGAGTTTGGAGATCAGTCCCTGGAAATCACCAATGCCATCTCCATTGCTATCGCAAAATGCACGAACGCTTACTTCATAGATGACTGCATCTTTAAACCACAATGGATCAGTTTTACTTTTTGTTGCCATTACATGTTGGATTCTTCGATGGTTAGTTTAAACAAATGAAACGGCATCTTATCCGGATTGATCTGCACATAATTCCACTCCTGCGTCCAGGTAAAATGCTCTCCGGTGACGAGGTCATTCAACTTCACGTTGATCTTATCGTCCAATTTCAGTATCGATTTAGGCAGCTGAACGAATCCTGATTCCATTGCATTGGCATTCAGATTCACCAAAACCAGAATGATGTTCGAAAGGTCATCTGTGCACTTGAGGTAAGCGATGATGTTGTCGTTTTGGATGTCGCAGAACTGAATATTCCATGTCGACTGCAGGGAAGCATTTTCCTTCCTTGCCTTATTCACTAGCGACATGATGTCGGTCATGCGATTCGTTCGCTTCCAGTCGTAGTAGCGAATTTCATATTTCTCCGAATTGTTGAACTCTTCTTTCCCCAGGTAAGGATCGTTATCACGGAATTCATACGCAGCCCCATAGATTCCATAATTCGAACTTAACGTAGCTGCCAGGGCAAACCGTAAAATGAAAGTATTCTCGCTCTTGTGATGAAGATGATACGGCAATATGTCTGGGGTAGTGGGCCAGAAATTAGGCCTGAAATAATTCCGTGAAGCCGTGTTCACCAATTCATTCATGTATTCGGTGAGCTCCTGTTTTGTTATCCGCCAGGTGAAGTAAGTGTACGATTGTGTGAACCCCACCTTAGCCAACGAATCCATGATCTTCGGACGCGTGAAAGCTTCGGAGAGAAAAATAATATCCGGATCTTTCTTGTGAACTTCGGTTATGATCCACTGCCAGAAAAGGATCGGCTTTGTGTGGGGGTTGTCAATGCGAAAGATTTTTATTCCATTGTCAATCCAATAGAAGAAGACCGAAAGCAATTCGTTCCATAATGTTTTCCAGTTCTCGCATTCAAAGTTGAAGGGATAGATGTCCTGGTATTTCTTGGGAGGATTTTCGGCATACTGTATCGATCCATCCGGACGAAGAATAAACCATTCCGGATGTTCTTTCACATACGGGTGATCAGGCGCACACTGAAACGCCATGTCCATGGCAATGTCAATACCGAGACGCTTGGCTTCATTTACTAATGATTTGAAATCATCGAGATTCCCAAGTGCCGGCAGCAATGACTTATGACCTCCTTCGTCACTTCCTACAGCCCAGGGAGAACCAGGCTCCCCGGTCACGGATTTCACATTATTGTTTTTGCCTTTGCGATTGATTTTTCCGATCGGATGAATTGGCGGAAAATAAATTACATCAAATCCCATCGAAGCAATACGCGGCAAAAGTCGCGTGCAGTCTTTGAATGTTCCATGCTTGCCCGCCTCCAGGGAAGAAGACCTGGGAAAAAATTCATACCACGCACTGAAGTTTGCCTTGGAAAATTCAACCACTACCTGATATTCGCTTTCAGTTTTGGTTACAATATCTTTTAACGGACTTTGTTCAACTATCTCCGCAAAGTTTTTGCTAAGTACCAGATCGATTGCTTCAGTACGTTTGGTTTTGTCTTCCAGTTTTTCCGCCAGGGCTTGTAATTCTCTGTTGGAATTTTTCAGCCTCCGCAAAAAAGCAGCGCCCTCCAACAACTCGACAGAAACATCAACTTTAGCTGCTGCTTTCTTTTTGAAACCATCGTACCATGTTTCAAAATGATCAATCCAGGCATGAACGGTGAAAAAATAATTTCCCTTCTCAGCCGCTGGGAAAGAAGTAATCCACCCATCGTTGAAAGTGTGGCGAAGCGGTAACTCAATCCACTGCCCATCTTTCTCCTTCTTATATAAAACACAAGCACGAATATGATCGTGTCCATCTGTGAAAATGTCCGCAGTGATATCCACTTTCTCCCCTATCGTTCGTTTGGCTGGATACAGTCCGCCATCAACCACGGGTTGCACATTCTCAATTAAAACTCGGGCACGATCGGGAAGAATCATTTTCATTTACAGTGCGCAAAAAGATGTTATACGCAATGTAATTTTATTTTCGTGCAAGGTGAAGATTTACAAAATCAAACTTCAGTCAAGTTGCAGCGCAAACGTTTGTGTTGAGAACTCAGGAGCGGGAATGGAAATGAATACGGACACCCAGCCCTAAAAAGTCGTTGAGTGGTGCATCTATCTGATGGTCGTATTGGTACCTGAAATAAGAATAGAGCGTGTACTTTTCAGAGAAATCATATTCGAACGCTGCCTGAGTAAATGGGCTGGTTAACAAATAGGGATTGAAAACATCATAAGCTCCATAAGTAATCTCGGCATACCCCTTTTGATTGAATGTATATCTCACCGTCAGTTTGTAGGTTGGATAGTTATTGGGCGTTCCGCTATTTACTGACGGATATCCATCAAACACATTGTCGTGCTGGTACGAGAATACATAGCCACCCGCAGCGAGAAGCATAAACGACTTTGAAAGAGGAACCCTGGATTCTGCAATCCATAGGTAATTACTTTTCTTATACCCGGGTGAAGTGTACTTCACTACGTTATCGGACAACCTGGCAATCAATCGTATTTTTTTCCAGAAAAATTTCGTTTGTAGTTCGACCTTGTAATGAAAATAGGCGTCAAAGAGTTTTGTTGTTTCACCATGGCGGAGGCCGAGTTCCAATTTTAGCCAGGGATTTAATCTGAAGTTAGGAACGATGTTTTGATCAAGTCGAACATTGCCGTGCGAATCGGAGATTGTTCTCGTGTACAGGAGCAAGTTGAGTTTTTCAGGTTTTTCGGAGTGCGAAATTGCTGATCCGGGAGTCTGCGCACAGAGTCGCGAGCATAGAATTAAAGACAGGCAAAAATGTAATCCATTGATTAATCCACGGCACATGCCCCAAAGCTAAAGACTTTAGCTCGCTTTTCTTCTGACCACTTTTTTCTCCTCGACCTTGGCAGCGCCCTTGGCTTTTTCCATCGGCTTCTTCTTGGCTGCATCGATACTTGCCTTTAGTGCAGTCATGATGTCTATTACTTTCGGCTCTTCCTCAACAAAAGTCACTATTTCCTTACCGGCTACTTTGGCATCGATGATGGCTTTAAGCGCATCGTAGTAGTGATCCTTCATTTCGATGTCGGAGAATTTGATCGACATCGAATCAACTAGTGTCTTTGCAAGTTTTAATTGCTCTTTGTCTGCTTTTACTTCCAGCAGCTGCGGAACTTCGTTGATGTTTTTTACCTCGTCAGGATAACGCAGACGATACATCATGATTCCTTTTTGGTATGGTGTGATCAAAACCGGAGTCTCGCGATCTCTGAGAACAACTTTACCCACACCAATCTTACCGCTGTCTTTCAACACCTGGCAAAGCAAGCCGTAAGTCTTTGCTGCGATATCACCATCCGGTCCTACAAAGTATGGCGTTTCAAAAAGGGTGTGATGAACTTCTTCTGTTTTTACGAACCCTTGTATCTCCACCACCTTCTCACTCTTCAATTTCACTTTATCCAGATCCTCTTGTTCAACGATAACAAATTGTCCAGGTTCATATTGATAACCCTTTACAATCTCTTCGTTGCGAAGCGGCTTGCCCGTTACCTTATCTTTCTTTTCATAACTCACCGGGTTGTGATCTTCCTTGGTAAGGAGGTTAAAACTGATGGTTTTTCCAGTGTCGATAGCACTATAAACTCTTACTGGAATTGTTACCAAAGAAAACTGGATGTGTCCTTTCCAAATCGCTCTCATGGCAAAAAATGATGATTCGTTTAAAAAATGAACTTTGAGACACTAAAGTATTGATAATGAAAGTATTTTACAAGCTGGTGTAAACTACTCAAACAGTACCGGACGATGTAAATTTAAAGCGACATAACAACCTCAGAAGCAGAAATTAATGCGTCACCAAAGGTCATTCGGTTGAATTCAGTATAAAAATAAAAAGCACCAGGAAACCCTGATGCTTTGATGTAGCGAGGAGCAGATTTGAACTGCCGACCTTCGGGTTATGAATCCGATGCTCTAACCAACTGAGCTACCTCGCCCTGAAAAAGAGGCGCAAACATACAAACTTTTATGCTTTTCAACTATCTAAAAAACGCATAGCCAAAAGTTTATTTGTTGTTGATAAAAAATCGTCATAACTTAAATTCGAATCAGGAAGCATGGCAACGGCTGAAGCGAAAATGAAGAATTTATTTACCACGGACTTCGAAATCCATGCCTCTATCAAAATGCTGTACCCTTACATCCAAACAGCAAGCGGT
Source organism: Cytophagales bacterium WSM2-2 (assembly GCA_015472025.1). Taxonomy (NCBI): domain Bacteria; kingdom Pseudomonadati; phylum Bacteroidota; class Cytophagia; order Cytophagales; species Cytophagales bacterium WSM2-2. The sequence continues at coordinate 3,897,758 of BNHL01000001.1, read as the reverse complement.
CTTTCCGAGTGGTTTGCAGACAATGTAAATATCAGCCCTGAAAAGGTTTTCACCTTTGTATGGGACAATGAAGAGCACAAAGCCATCATGGCAGCCCACCGCACCAATCATTTTGCGCGATTTGAATATTTGCCAGAATCTAAAGCTGACGAAAAAGACCCTTCTTATTTTGAACTTCGACTTGAAGTAAACGAACTGACCCAAACCACGTTCCTCAAAGTAAACGACTACTCTGACTTTGACGATATGGATGAACTCCAGGACCTTTGGGAAGGACTCGTTGAAAAATTAAGAAAAGTGGTGGGCGGATAATTTGCGCCTGCCTCTCTCCTGTCTTAATTTTCCGGCTTTTAAATTAAAACATGCTCAATTCTATTAACCCTACCGAAACCACCGCGTGGCCGAAGCTCACGTTTTGCTTCCTGAACATGCAAGCCATGCATATGCGCGAGCTCTTTGCCGAAGATGCACAACGCTTTGATAAATTCCATTTGAAATTCGAAGACATCCTTGTGGACTATTCCAAGAACTTAATCTCGCAGGAAGTAGTCGATGCACTTGTTGAGCTTGCCAATCAGACAGACCTGAGCGAAGCGATCAAGGCAATGTTCGAGGGCGCAATCATCAATCAAACCGAGCATCGGTCTGTTTTGCACACAGCACTACGCAACCGGAGCAATTCCCCGATCTTAGTCGATGGCAAAGACGTAATGCCAGGAGTGAACAAAGTCCTCGACCAAATGAAGAGTTTTTCACAACGCCTGCTAAGTGGTGAGTGGAAAGGACACTCCGGAAAAGCAATCACGGATATAGTTAATATCGGAATTGGTGGCTCAGATCTTGGGCCACTTATGGTAGCGGAGGCACTGAAGCCTTATCATCAACATATCAAACCGCACTTTGTTTCCAATGTAGACGGCACACACATTGCGGAAACATTGAAACACCTTGATCCGGAAACTACGCTATTCATCATTGCCTCCAAAACATTCACCACACAGGAGACGATGACAAACGCAGAGTCGGCAAAGAAATGGTTCCTTGAAAAAACAGGAGGGCGCGGAGACGTAGCCAAACATTTTGTTGCACTTTCAACAAATGCGAAAGCAGTGTCTGCCTTTGGTATTGCCACTGAAAACATGTTTGAATTCTGGGATTGGGTAGGTGGCCGCTATTCATTGTGGTCCGCCATAGGCTTATCGATTGCTTGTACCATCGGCTTTGAGAATTTCGTTCAGCTCCTGGAGGGCGCACACGCTATCGACAATCATTTTAAAACCGAATCTTTCGAAAAGAACGTTCCTGTCATGCTTGCCCTGATCGGCATTTGGTACGTCAATTTCTTCGATGCATCCAGCGAAGCCATCTTGCCCTATGATCAATATCTCCATCGTTTCGCAGCTTATTTCCAACAAGGCAACATGGAGAGTAATGGCAAATCGGTTGATCGCTCTGGCAGAGAATTAATGTATCAAACCGGTCCCGTCATCTGGGGAGAACCCGGCACCAACGGCCAGCATGCCTTTTATCAATTGATTCACCAGGGAACAAAAATGATTCCCTGCGATTTCATTGCCCCTGCAGTCAGTCACAATCCAATCAGTGATCACCATGATAAACTGCTCTCAAATTTCTTCGCACAGACTGAGGGGTTAATGCTTGGGAAAACATTGGAAGAAGTGGAAAAAGAACTGAAGTCAGCCGGATTCTCTGAAGAAGAAATCGAGTTCCAGGCGCCCTTCAGAGTATTTAATGGAAATAAACCAACCAACTCAATCCTCTTTAAAAAACTCACGCCACGAACACTTGGTAGCCTTATTGCAATTTATGAGCACAAGATTTTCGTGCAGGGAATCATCTGGAATATTTTCAGCTTTGATCAATGGGGTGTGGAAATAGGAAAAGTGCTGGCAAAAAAAATATTGCCTGAACTGACTTCTGCAGGTGAAATTTCAGCGCACGATTCATCTACAAATGCGTTGATCAATTATTTCAAACGATTGAAACACGAATCGTGACCAAATAAAATTTAGAATCCTTGCCTAGTATTGAGGAAGAACTATTTTTGGCCTTCTTTCAAGCGTAATGGATACTAAAATCTCTAAGATCGGTGTTTTTACTTCGGGTGGCGATGCCCCTGGAATGAATGCTGCTATTCGTGCAGTTGTCCGTACTTCTATTTACTACAAGAAGGAAGTCTTCGGCATCATGCAAGGTTATGATGGCATGATTTCAGGAGACATTGTGAAGCTCGGTGCACGATCTGTCGGCAATATCATCCAGCGTGGCGGCACTATTTTGAAATCAGCGCGCAGCCAGGAATTCCGGACTAAGGAAGGTCGCAAGAAAGCGTTTGACAACTTGAAGAAAAACGGGATTGATGCTTTAGTCGCCATTGGCGGAGATGGAACATTTGCAGGACTTCATGTTTTTTATGAAGAGTTTGGAATTCCTTCCATCTGCATCCCGGGCACCATTGACAACGACCTGGCAGGAACAGATTATACTATTGGCTTCGACACTGCAACGAATACAGCAGTAGAGGCAATTGACAAAATCCGGGATACCGCGATTTCACACAATCGTCTTTTCTTCATTGAAGTAATGGGGAGAAATTCAGGATACATCGCCATCAACTGCGGCATTGCCGGTGGTGCTGTGGCTACGATCATTCCTGAAGAGACAATGACACTCGATGAGCTTTTCGAGAAACTGGATGAAGGCGGAAAGACCAACAAGAAATCAAGCTTGGTAGTTGTAGCCGAAGGTTCAAAAATCGGGGGGGCGATGGATTTGGCAAAGAAATTTGCGGAACGAAACAATTACTTCGATATCAAAGTCACTATCCTTGGTCACTTGCAACGCGGAGGAACCCCTACCTATTTCGACAGGGTGCTCGCCAGCAAAATGGGCGTGGCTTCGGTCGAGGGTTTGATCAGAGGTACTAACAACGCGATGGTAGGGATCAAAAATGGTCTCATCGTGTATAATAGCTTCGAAACCATCACCAATTCTCGTCACGATATAGACGAAGAATCACTTCGAATCGCAAAAATCCTTTCTATCTAACAAAAGCAGAATGAGAGAACTCACCGTTGGTATTGACATTGGAGGAACGAGTACAAAATTCGGGATTGTAGATCGCGAAGGAAATGTATTGCAACAAGGAAATATTCCCACCACTGTTCACGAGACTTTCGATGATTTCTTCGAAGCAATGGCAACAGCCATTCATGAGAGTTCATCGAGTCTTCCTTCTGATTCAAAACTCATTGGCATCGGTGTTGGGGCTGCCAACGGAAATTACTACACTGGCAATATTGAACATGCCACAAATCTGAAATGGAAAGGCATCCTTCCGCTGGCCAAAATGTTCACCGAAAGACTGGGGGTACCATGCATCCTCACGAATGACGCCAATGCCGCTGCGGTAGGCGAAATGGTGTATGGCAATGCACGTAACATGAAGGATTTCATTGTGATCACGCTTGGCACAGGCCTCGGAAGTGGGTTTGTAAGCAATGGCTTATTGCTCAATGGTCATCATGGAATTGCCGGTGAACTCGGACATACTTCCGTTAACCCAACGGGGCGCTTCTGCAATTGTGGTAAGCGCGGCTGTCTTGAAACTTATGTCTCGGCAACGGGAATCAAGCGAACTGTTTACAAATTACTGGCCGATCACCTGGAGGCAAGCGAACTGCGCGGAATAAGTTTTGATAACCTCAACACCAAAATGATTACCGAAGCCGCTCACCGTGGTGACATTGTTGCGAATGCGTGCTTTGAATACACGGGTAGAATTTTGGGAATGAAACTAGCCGACACTGTGGTACACACAGACCCTGAAGCAATATTTTTGTTTGGTGGCTTATCGCTTGCCGGAGATTTGATTTTCAAACCCACCATTAAACACATGGAAGCCAACCTGATGCCTGTCTTCCGGGGCAAAGTGAAAATACTTCCTTCGGCACTTCAGAATCAAGCCGCGCCAATCCTGGGAGCCAGCAGCCTCGTGTGGGATTATTTTGACAAGAAACAAACACTCACAATAGAGTAGTCACATTTTTTGCTGATTTTTGTGGCTTATCCTCACTCCTTTTATGCCACGAAAAAAGAAATTCCCGAGCGAATCATTCACCAGCATGACTGAGTTGGTACTGCCCAACGACACGAACACACTTAACAATCTTATGGGTGGGCGACTGATGCATTGGATGGATATTGTATCAGCAATTGCTGCTCAAAAGCATTGCAATCGTGTCGTAGTCACCGCCTCTGTTGATAATATTTCGTTCCGCTCCCCCATCCAATTGGGAAATGTTGTGACATTGAGGGCAAAAGTGACACGTGCTTTTAGCTCATCAGTAGAGGTCCGAATTGATGTGGAGGCCGAAGATGTCCCGGCGGAAAAGAAGTTTGCCAGCAATTCGGCGTACTTCACATTTGTTGCCGTGGATCAAAGCGGTCGACCAATTGACGTGCCTGAAGTGGAGCCTCAAACGGATGAAGAAAAGGAATCATTTAATGGAGCATTGCGAAGAAGACAACTTCGATTGATCCTTTCCGGAAGGATGAAGCCACACGAAGCAAACGAGCTCAAGTCCATTTTTGATATTTAGGCCAAGCGAGATGGAGACTGCTCTTTTTGAATCAATATTTTCCGAGCAATTGTACACGGTGAATACAGCGCCCACGATCGTCATCACGCAACCATGGGAAAAAATCGAGATTGAAGAACGAACACTGCTTTCCAAAATCCTTTCTGCGCTCAGGCTTTCACTGGAAACAGTATCGATCAAATATCAACCTTCACTTGACCTTTCTCATTGGGCACAGAAACCAAAGCACCTGATCTATTTCGGTGAACCGGTAAAAGGCCTCCCTCAATACGAAGTGGTCGAGGCTAACGGTGTCTCGATCGTCATCTCTGAAAGCCTGAAAGACCTGCTTCCAAATGATGCTACAAGAAAAAAACTCTGGCTGGCACTCAAGAAGCAATTCTCAGTATAGCATTCTATATCGCTGTTAAGGTATAATCGTTGTCAATTTGTAATTTGAAATTTGTAATCTTGAATTATAAACTAATTCCTATGCGCTTATTGTGTTTGATCGCGGTAGTTCTGCTTGGTAACAATTCCGTGGCTCAAATCACAGGCAAATGGACCAGCCTGGACGACAATTCGGGGGAGCCCCGCTCAGTCATCGAAATCACTGAGCGAAATAATAAGTTCTATGGTAAAGTAGTAAAGATTCATTCTAAGGCTGGCGAAGATCCAGACCCCGTTTGTGACAAATGCGAGCAGTCAGACCCCCGTTTCAAGCAGAAAGTAATTAGTATGGAAATACTAAAGGAACTTGCCAAAGACGGAAATGAGTTTAGTGGAGGCCATATTTTGGATCCTGAAAACGGCAAGGTTTACCGCTGCAAATTATGGGTGGATGGCAAAGATCTGAAAGTACGTGGTTACTGGGGGCCTTTTTTTCGTACACAGACATGGAAACGGGAGGCCGTTCAACCTTAGAAAAGTGAATTTTATCTATTATTCTTACATACTAAACGAAACGTTATCATAAACGGTTACCAGGAGTGGCACTGCGAGTATTCAAGACAAGCACAGTAGCAGACGAAACGGAGCTTTTCAGTCGCATCCAAAAGGGCGATGAGAAAGCACTTGAAGTCATCTACAAAAAGTACTACCGGATGATGACAAAACTGGTAGTAACGAATAGCGGGACGGAGGATGAGGCGAGGGACGTGTACCAGGATGCTCTGGTAGTTTTTTGGCAAAAGGCGAGATCAGCCGATTTCGTGCTCACCTCCAAAATGAGTACTTACATCTACAGCATTTGTCAAAATCTGTGGAGAAAAGAGCTGGACCGTAAAAAAAGGCTTTCCAACGAAGAAAAAGATTCACCTGAATCAATTGACATGGAAAAGCCCGAGCGCGAAAAGATTATCGCTGAATGTCTGGAACAATTAGGCGAGACGTGCCGTAAAGTATTGATGTACTACTACTTTGACGATATGTCGATGCAGGAGATAGCCGATAAATTAGGCTTCGCCAACACCGACACAGCAAAGACGAAAAAATATAAATGCAAACAAAAACTGGACGAACTGGTAAAGGCACAATATTCTGAACAAGACTTTTTAGACTAAGGTTGGGGCAATGGAAAACTTTGAACTTATTGATGAATATCTTCGCGGCCGGCTCAAGGGGCAGGACAAAGAAGCGTTTGAAAAACAGATGCAGGCCGATCCTACTTTGCAGAATGAATTAACACTGCAAAAGCATTTGATTGAAGGGATCAAAAAGGCCCGCATGGCCGAACTCAAGACCATGCTTAGCCAGGTGCCAGTAACAGGCGCCATGCAGGCTGGGGCAAGCATATCCGCTGGGCAGATTGCCGCAGGCGCCATTACTTCTGCTGTATTGTTGACTGGAACACTACTATACTTTAAGCCCTGGCAGGATAATTCTTCTACCGCCGAAGTGAAAACGGAAAAGCCAATAACAGAGAATACAACTCCTAAAGCTGATTCCATAACTGCATCAGCTACGGATTCAAAAGCGGAAAGTAAGGCGGTATCAGTGGAACCGAAAAAACAAGAGGCCAAGAAAACTGTAACGGAAGCCCAAAAAGCGAGTCCGGATTTGCAAGTAGTTGACCCAACGGATGAATTGACCAGTACGCCTACCAAAGCAGATAATCCAAAGACAGAAAAGGATCAGGCTGCCGTGTCAACTTCCAGGATCGAGGTTGGAGTTACTGACGCCAACACACAGTTCTCTTTCCATTACCAGTTTAGCCAACAGAAGCTGATCCTCTATGGAAATTTTGATAAAGGACTGTATGAGATCATTGAAGTGAATGGCACTAATCGGTCCGTATTCCTGTACTACAAGGACAATTACTATCTGCTTGACGAGACTCAGTCAACGATCACCCCGCTTGTTCAGATCAAGGACACTCAGCTGGTAAAGAGACTCAAGGAATACCGAAAAGGTTAACCTGAATTCAAAATAAACCCTTCCAAGCGAAGGGTTTATTTTTTTAACCTCTTGGCTTATCTTTGTCGTCCATGAACCAGGAAGTAAAATTCAAAGGAAGCAAGAAAAAGCTCGGCAGCTACCCTTCCGTCAGTGTGGTATTCAGTATTACCCTTGCCCTTTTCGCCATTGGTGTTTTCGGTGCTCTTGTGATCTATTCAAAGGAGCTCGAGAAAATTGTGAAGGAGAATATCCGGGTACAGGTTTATCTCAACAGTCGTGTTACCAAGGAAGAACGGGAGAAAATCGGAAAGCAGTTGGCTCTAAAGTCATTTGTCTTGAAAACGAATGATGCCGTCAAGTTTGTTTCCAAGGAGGAGGCGGAGAAGGAATTCATCCGGGAAACGGGCGAAAATTTCAAGAAATTCCTGGGCGAAAACCCTTTGCACGATGCCTACCTATTGCAAGTCGGTGAACTTTATCAAAGCAAAGCAAGCCTGATGGGTATAAAGCAAGAAGTAGAAAAAATGGCCGGCGTTTTCCAGGTGGACTATAAGGAAAACCTGATCGAATCCATTAATCAGAACATTACCAGGATCGGATTAATACTCATGGGTCTTGTTGCTGTTTTGCTTGTTATCGTAGTTCTATTGATCAACAACACCCTCCGACTCGCTTTATTTTCACAACGCTTTCTCATTCGAAGCATGCAGCTGGTGGGCGCCAAAAAGTGGTTCATTCAAAGACCGTTTCTCTTCAGAGCATCTATTCACGGCTTGTTTTCCGGTGTCATAGCATCGGGAATGCTGGTGGGGCTGATTTCATTCGCTACCAAAAGGATTGAAGAGCTCAAGTTGGTTCAGAACAATGATCGCCTTTTGATACTAATGGCATCCCTGCTCCTGCTGGGTTTGATCGTGGCAGTTGTCAGTTCTTACCGGGCGGTAAATAAATATTTAAAGCTATCTTTGGACGAACTTTACTAGAATCAAAATGACAAAATTGCCTTTCGGAAGGAAGAATTACCAGTGGATGATCATCGGGGTAGTTGCTCTTATCATAGGATTCACCATTATGACCATGGACAAAGAACCCTATGGTTTCGGGTTCCTTGGCCTTACCCTCGGTCCGATCATCGTTCTCACCGGTTTTATCATTGAGATCTTCGCCATCTTACATACACCTGAAAAAGAAACGAAGTAATGTCTGTTGGTGAGGCTATTGTACTGGCCATTGTAGAGGGCATTACCGAGTTTTTGCCCGTCTCCTCCACCGGCCACATGATTATTGTGTCTTCTTTTATGGGAATCGCTTCAGACCCTTTTGTGAAGACATTTACCGTAGCGATTCAGTTGGGTGCTATTGTATCTGTTTTGGTCTTGTATTGGAAAAGATTCTTTCAATCCATCAATTTCTATATCAAGCTTCTTGTAGCGTTTCTTCCTGCAGCGATCATCGGTTTTGTACTCAATGACTACATTGATGCACTGCTTGAACGTGTGGAAGTCGTTGCCATTATGTTGATCCTTGGCGGGATTGTATTCTTGTACCTCGATAAAATCTTCAACAAAAAAACGGAAGAGCAATCTGAACCTTCCATTCCTTCAGCTCTCAAGATTGGTTTTTTTCAATGTATCGCGATGATTCCCGGAGTGTCGCGCTCTGCAGCTACCATTCTAGGCGGACTCACACAAAAATTATCGGCTAAATCCGCTGCAGAATTCTCTTTTTTCCTCGCGGTCCCTACCATGTTTGCTGCTACCGCCTATAAACTGTACAAGTATTATAAAGTCGGAAATTCATTTTCACAGTCCGAGCTTTTGAATTTGGGCATTGGCAATGCCATAGCTTTCATCGTAGCCCTTTTGGCGATACGGTCACTAATGTTGGTAGTATCCAAATACGGATTTAAATTCTTTGGCTATTACCGGATTGCGGTAGGCGTCATTATTCTCGCGCTATATTATTCTGGGGCAAGTCTGGCCATATTCTAATGGAACAGGCAGGGCAGGTTTTGCTGATCAACAAACCGTTGGGATGGACATCGTTTGATGTCGTAAATAAATTGCGCTATAGACTTAAAACAAAAAAGGTTGGCCATGCAGGTACGTTAGATCCTCTGGCCACGGGCTTATTGATCATATGTACAGGTAAACTGACTAAGCGCATTGACGAGTTTCAAGCGCAAGAAAAGGAGTACACCGGAAAACTGATACTAGGTCAGTCTACTCCCTCACATGATCTGGAGACACCTGTAAGCGAGTCACAGGATATTTCCAACATTGATGAGCAAGCCATTCACTCGGCCGTTTTAAAATTCATTGGAACAATTCAGCAGGTTCCCCCACTGCACTCAGCAATCAAAGTAAACGGAAAAAGAGCCTATGAATTGGCACGCAAAGGAAAAGAAGCCGAACTCAAACCACGGGAAATAACGATCCGTGAATTCGAGATCACTTCTATTGATAAGCCCTCGGTTACATTTAGAGTTGTATGTTCCAAGGGTACATACATCCGGAGCCTTGTTCGTGATTTTGGGCTGGCGCTGGGCACGGTCGCTTATCTTGCGGAACTCTGTCGGACGCGAATCGGTGAATTTAAATTAACAAATGCACTGACAATCGATCAGCTGCCTGAATTACCTTTGCCAACCAATGAAAATTTACCATAGTCTTGAAGATTTTAGTCGTCTCAGCAACGCTGTCGTGACCAGCGGAACATTTGATGGTGTGCACTTGGGCCATCAAAAAATACTTCATAGACTGAAGGAGGTCGCTGCACAAAATTCAGGTGAGACCGTGGTCATCACTTATTGGCCTCATCCACAAATGGTGTTACATCCTGAAAATACCTCGTTAAAACTTCTCAATACGTTTGAAGAGAAAGCCGAGTTATTGAAAGCGGAAGGAATACAACACTTGCTTCGCATTGCTTTCACGAAAGAATTTTCCCAGCTAACCTCACTCGATTTCATCCAAAAGATTCTCATCCAGACAATCGGTACAAAAAAACTAGTGATTGGCTACGACCATCGCTTTGGCCACAATCGCGAGGGAAGCTTCGAGCAATTAAAGATTAATGCACCGGCTTACGGGTTCGAGGTGGAAGAAATCCCACGGCAGGATGTTGATCATATCAGTGTCAGTTCATCCAAAATCCGGAAAGCACTCGAGAGCACTGACCTTGTTACAGCAACACAATTACTCGGCAGACCCTACTCGCTCACCGGTCAAGTAGTGAAGGGCGATAAACTTGGACGCGTGTTAGGTTATCCAACAGCCAATATTGATGTCGATTCGCATTATAAACTCATTCCTGCGGATGGCATTTATGCCGTAACCGTAAAATACGAGCAGCGGTTTTTCAAGGGAATGCTGTACATCGGGCCACGCCCCACCGTGAATGGCGCAAAGCGAGTGATCGAAGTCAACATCTTCAATTTTAAAGAAGAAATTTATGGCGAAAGCCTGACTGTGTATTTTCATCAACTACTTCGTGGAGATAAAAAATTCAATGACCTTGAAGAACTGAAAGTCCAACTCCACACAGACAAGATTGAGTCCGAGAAGATTTTACAAAACATTACTTTTGCAAAATTATGATAGACAAAAGAGTAAAGGATGCAGATGATGCCGTTCGTGACATTCCTGACAATGCAGTCCTAATGCTGGGCGGGTTTGGATTATGTGGCATCCCCGAAAATTCAATCACAGCACTGCTGCGAAAAGGCGTTAAGGGTCTCACTTGTATCTCCAACAATGCAGGTGTAGACGATTTTGGAATTGGCCTTCTCTTAAAAACGCGGCAGGTTAAAAAAATGATCTCCTCCTATGTAGGTGAAAATGCTGAGTTTGAGCGCCAGTTGCTCAGTGGAGAACTTGAAGTAGAATTGATCCCCCAGGGCACGTTGGCCGAACGCTGTCGTGCAGGCGGTGCAGGCATCCCTGCCTTCTTCACTCCTGCCGGAGTTGGCACAGAGGTGGCCGAAGGAAAAGAGACACGCGAGTTTGATGGAAAGATTTATCTGATGGAATCATGGCTGCGTGCCGATTTTTCAATTGTAAAAGCCTGGAAAGGCGACACCTCAGGTAATCTTGTGTTTCGTGGTACCGCACGAAATTTTAATCCTATGATGGCAACAGCAGGGAACATTACTATTGCCGAAGTTGAAGAGCTTGTTCCGGTCGGTGAATTGAATCCAAACGAAATTCATACTCCTGGAATTTTTGTTCATCGGATTTTTCAAGGGAAGAACTATGAAAAAAGAATTGAGCAGAGAACGATTACTAAATGAATTAACTGATTCGATAATTCGTTGATTTGCTAATGAAATGGAGGCACTGAAAAAATATAATCCTGATTTAAAAGAGAATCTCATTGTAAGGTTGACTTTTGAATTTGCACTTGAAATCGTGAAATACTGTACATCACTCGAACAGAATCGAAAATTTGCAATAGCTAATCAATTAATAAGATCCGGTACATCTATCGGTGCTAACGTGAGAGAAGCGCAAAATGCAGAGTCAAAAGCTGACTTCATTCACAAAATCAAGATTTCTGCTAAAGAAGCTGGCGAAACAGAATATTGGTTAGAGATTTGTAATAAGTCCGAAGGCTTTCCTCGCTGTAAAACTTTGTTGGAGTTGATTTTAAGTATTGAAAAAATACTCTCTAAAATCATTTCAACGTCAAAGAACCATAATCAACGAATCCTCAAATCAACGAATTAACGAATCAATTATGTTGGATAAGGTCGGAATCGCGAAAAGAATATCGCAAGAAGTAAAAGACGGAATGTACATCAACCTGGGGATCGGAATTCCTACGCTTGTTGCCAATTACATTCCTAAGAACATCAATGTCGTTCTTCAATCGGAAAACGGTTTACTTGGCATCGGGCCGTTCCCCAAAGACAACGAAGTTGACCCGGATTTGATCAATGCTGGAAAGCAAACTATCACCATGATGCCTGGCAGCGCATTATTTTCTTCGGCAGAAAGTTTTGGTATGATCCGAAGTGGAAAAGTAGACCTCACTATTCTTGGTGCAATGGAAGTTTCCGAATCTGGAGACATTGCCAACTGGAAAGTGCCAGGCAAAATGGTGAAGGGTATGGGCGGTGCCATGGATTTGGTGGCATCCGCAAAGAATATAATTGTTGCGATGCAGCATTGCAGTAAAGATGGAGCATCGAAACTTCTCAAGAAATGTACGTTGCCGATTACAGGCCTGAAATGCGTAAAGAAAATCGTCAGCGATATGGCGGTACTGGATGTTCTTCCTCAGGGCGCATTCAGGTTGCTTGAACGCGCACCTGGAATTTCTGTAGACCAAATCAAAAATGCTACTGAAGGGAAACTCATTATCGAGGGAGAAATTCCGGAAATGAAACTGAATTGAATAACTACCAATGAAAAAATCAGAAATCAATTTTAAAATAGAACTTGACGCAAGCAACGTTCCCGAAAAAATTCAATGGGATGCATCGGACAAACCAGAAACAGGTTTCTCAGATACCAAATCAATCAGCATCTCTTTGTGGGATCATGTTCAAAAAAATACATTACGCATTGACCTGTGGACGAAAGAAATGCCGGTGAATGAAATGAAACGATTTTATATCGATTGCCTGGGTGGTCTTGCCCAGAGTGTACTCACTTCCACCGGTGACGAACGCATGGCCACAGAGATCAATTCGCTATGCGAAAAATTAGCTGTGCATGTTCAAAAAACCGAAAACTGATTTCCAAATTTTCTTCTAAAAATCAGCCTTCTGGGCGTTAGTTTGTTTGGTTTTTCACGTAGATTTAGGGAATAAATTTTTTAATCATGGATAAATTCTACAAGAGTTTAGCTCTGCTATTTTTATGCAGTTCAGTCGTTTTTGCCCAGACCAAGATCTCCGGTAATGTGAAAGATGATAAAGGTGCCGGAATGGCCGGGGTGAACATCATTGTAAAAGGAAAAGTGATCGGTACGATCAGTGACGCAGACGGAAATTACTCACTTTCAATTAGTGACAGCCCACCCTTTACTCTACAGTTTTCATTTGTTGGTTATAAAACTCAGGATGTAGCTATCACTAACCAATCCACAGTTGATATAAAAATGGAAGAGACGAGCATCTTGGGACAGGAAGTGGTTGTTTCAGCATCGAGGGTTGAAGAAAAAATAATGGAATCTCCCGTATCAATCGAGAAGATGGGAATTCTTGCTGTACAAAATACTGCATCAGACAATTACTACAAAGGTATTGCCAACCTCAAAGGCGTAGATGTAACAACCAGTAGTATTAATTTTCAGATCATCAACACACGTGGATTCGGTTCAACCGGAAATACTCGTTTTGTTCAGCTTACCGATGGTATGGATACACAAGCTCCTGCCCTGAATTTTCCGATTGGAAACCTGAATGGTCCTTCCGAGCTTGACGTGGAAAGTGTTGAATTAATTCCGGGAGCCGCCTCCGCATTGTACGGTCCTAATGCCTTTAACGGAATGTTGTTGGTGAACAGTAAAAACGCATTTGAATACCAGGGCTTGAGTGCCTATTTCAAGCAAGGTGTTAACCATGTGGGAAGTAATGCTGACGCTCCTACCTCTCCGATGTACGATGGCGCGATTCGCTACGCCAAATCATTCAACAACAAATTTGCCTTCAAGGTGAATTTCGCCTACATGCAAGCCAACGACTGGCATGGAACCGATGCAACTGACAGGAATATTGCAAGAACTCCGGCTGGATTTAGTTTTAATCCCGGAGCAGATAAATTGCACTATATGGGAGATGAAGCTTCCATCAACCTTGCCATCTTTCCACTAAGTTCAAGCTGGCGTTTATTTGCAGACAATGCAGGAGGATCAGGGTCGACTGCTTACAACAATGTATTCGATGTTCCCACGCATACTACTGCGCTTACGTACGCTGCTGCTGGAGATTTGCCGAGTATCGTTGCTTCAGTAACTCCCTACAAGGAAAAAGACCTGATCAGTTATGACGCAAAAAACATGAAAGCCAATGTGGGCCTTTATTACCGCCTTAATGACAAAATGGAGTTGAGCTACCTCTTCAATGGCGGGTATGGAACAAGTGTGTACACGGGAGCACAACGCTATTCTCTAAAGAATTTTGGCATCGAACAGCATCGCTTGCAATTGCGTGGTGATAATTTTTACGTTCGTGCTTATGGGACGTTTGAAGATTCGGGAGATTCGTATATCACAGAATTCCTGGCCAAGCGTATCAATGACCTTGCAGTAAGTGCAGGCAATCCGGTATTCAGTGATGTTTCGGGTTACCTGGCTACCTACGGAACGGAATATCTGAGGTATCTGTACAATCATGGCCTCCAGCCTGGCCAAATCAACAGTTTGAGCGATGCGCAATTAGCGGCTCAAACCGGAATGAACAGATTGCAAATTCAGGAAGCCGCCAACGTATATGCACGGCAAACAGTTGATGATAAATTTATCCTTAATCCCAATTCACCACAATTTCAGCAACTCAAAGCGCAAGCAATGAATGGAACCGTACCTAACGGACCACGCTTTCAAGACCATACTCGCATGTATCACGGTGAGTTTCAGTATGATTTCAAGAACCTGATTCAGTCGATAGAGCTGATTGCTGGCGGAAGTTTCCGTCAATATGATCTTCGTTCTAACGGAACCATTTTCGCTGATAAGGACGCTCCTATTAAGATTACTGAATATGGTGCCTACCTTTCCGCTGCCAAGTGGTTCAGCGACAGGAAACTGAAACTGTCTGCATCTGGTCGTTATGATAAGAATCTGAATTTTGCAGGAAGATTTAACCCTCGTGTTTCGGCACTGTATAAACTCGGAGAGAACTCCAACATTCGTCTCTCCTATCAAACAGGATTTCGGATTCCTTCTACGCAAGCCCAGCACATTGATCTGAGCATCCTTACATCCAGACTACTTGGGGGACTTCCTCAATACGCCAGTAAGTATAATGTTCTAAGAACTTCCGACACCGGGCAAAATCTTTCGTTCGAAGGAAATTCCGTTGTCGATTATTCCTCGGGAGTATTTAATGCCGGTGCAACGCAAGCTGCTATTGGCGATCCGGTCAACGTAAGCAAACTGCAACAGTATACCTGGAACCCCGTGAAACCTGAAAAAGTGCAGAATATTGAAATCGGTTTCAAGAGCCTTGTTGATAATCGCCTTCTTATTGATGTAAACTATTATTACAACATCTACAACGATTTCATTACTCAAACCAATTTCAGGATTGCCGATCAATTCACTTCGGATATTTCAAAGCAAAATACACCCGGTTATTCTTACAACGCATCCAGTGCACTCGATGGTACACCGAATTATGCTACGCTGCTTAACGGAACAGCCTTAGCTCTTAACTCACAAGGCCAGATTACGGGGAATTCCGGTTCGATTTATACGAATTACACAAGTCAGATAACGGGGCAAGGATCTGCAGCCGGATTGACTTATAGCTTTAGGAAGGGTTATACACTGAGCGGTAACTACAATTGGAATAAGTTGATCAATCAACCCGATCCAAATAAATTCCAATCCGAGTTCAATACGCCAGAGCATAAATTCAATGTGTCATTCGGAAACAGGAAAGTGAAAGACAATATTGGATTTAATATCACCTGGAGGTGGCAGACTTCTTTCTACTGGCAGTCATCTTTTACAACTCCTGCCAATGGATTTGTACCAGCCTTCCAGACTACCGATGCACAGATTACTTACCGACTGCCTCAAATCAAGTCAGTTGTTAAGGTGGGTGGCTCTAATATTTTTAACCTGAAATATTTCCAGAGTCTTGGAGGCCCGAATATCGGAGCTATTTATTACGTATGCGTTACGTTCGATCAAATGTTTAAATAGGCGACTCGAAGAGCGTTTAAATTTTAGTTTATGATTTTCAAAAAGCAAATAGTATTTGCTTGTGTTTTGCTATTTCTTATAGCATGCAGCAAGCATGAAGAGACGTTCGTACCAGTAACGCTGGTCACCGCCAATGATCAACTGGGACGAACCTCGGGAGAATTAAAGTCATTCATCGGCCAGTCGGGGTTAAAGCTATCCACCAGCCTGCTGCAGTATAATGTGGAACTGTATTCTGTCACCTATAAGACTACCTACCTTGGAAAAACCATTACCGCATCAGGCTTGGTTATCTTGCCACAAACAACTGCAAGTGTGGGCATGGTGTGCTTCAGCCATGGCACAATTGCCTCGCATGCAGAAGCTCCCTCGGTCCTTCCTTTGAACAGCACAGAATTAATTTTATACTCTGCTATGGCGTCACCCGGATATATTGCGGTGATCCCTGATTTCATAGGTTTTGGAAGCTCAGCAGATGTCATGCACCCTTATTACGTCCAGGACATTACAGCGAGCTCTGTGATCGATTTACTGAAGGCTGCCAGGGAGTTGGCCATTCAAAAGAAAGTCTCCTTTAACGGGAACCTGTTCCTTGCCGGATATTCTCAGGGAGGCTACGTGACAATGGCTACACATAAGGCTATTGAAAAAAATGGACTCGAGAATTTCAATTTGATCGCCTCATTTCCGTCCTCTGGCGGCTACGATGTCAAAGGAATGCAGAACTATTTCTTTGGCCTTTCAAAATACGATGAGCCTTTCTTTTTAGCCTTTGTAGCCATGGCCTATAAAACCAGTTACAACTGGACACAACCGCTTACTGATTTCTTCCAACCCAAGTATGCTTCGGTAATCCCGGGATTATTTGATGGCAATAAAAATGGCGATCAGATCAACGCCATCTTGAATGATACTATTCCCAAGCTCGTAAATACTGATTTGCTTTCTACCATCGACACGAATTCGAAATACAAATACATTGTTGACGCTTTCAATATAAACTCTCTTACCGACTGGGTGCCAACAAAAAAAATGTACATGTTCCATGGTGATGCGGATATTACTGTGCCCTATCAAAACTCGGTTAGTACTTATAATAAGTTGATTAGTAATGGGGCTTCTGCTTCTGTGGTTACTTTCACCCCCCTTCCTGGTAAGACTCATGGAACTGGTGTAGTGCCTTACATTGAGGCGTTTATCCCAATCATGATTTCCCTTAAATGAAAAGCGCCCCGAAGGGCGCTCTCAAGGATTTTTAGAATTACTTCCGATTTCTTATTTCAAAATTCCAGCGATCACTTGTATCACACCATTGCTCTTTGATTGATCTTTCAATGCAATATAGGCCGATGATGATGCTGTCGAAGTATTGGCGTTTGTCAATACATATCCATAAGGTCCGGTCTGAGTGCTAATTGTGGTAACGAGCACAGATATGGATTTTCCTTTGGTGGTAATAGTTGATGAGTTAGTGATTGTAGTCGCACCGGTAGCTGGTGTGATCACATATTTGGCTGAAGTTGCTAAGTGATTCAGAAGTAATGCTCTCGCAGCATCTGAAGTCGTCATAAATTGAGCTACGAAATCAGCCTCAGACTTGCCCGCTGCAACTGCACCTGCTTGAAACACCGTGTTAGGAATGGCGAAGAAAGTAATACCAGTGGCATTGGCTGTTACAGCTCCCGAAGCTGATATCGGCATAGCCAGCCAGGTTGTAATTTTAAATGCACCGTTGGCAGCACTTTCAGTGAAGGTCGCATCCGCCTTAGTTATGATCTTGGCAATATCTGTAAAAGCAGCTCCCAACAAAATGTCTCCTGCTACAGTACCAAGGATTGGAGTAAGACTCGCTCCAACGGTAGGAGGAATCATCACTGACTCAACAATATGCATCACACCATTTGTAGCTTTTTGATCTCCAACGGTAATATGAATAGAGGTATTAGTTGAGCCTGTTTTCAATGTACCATCTGAATTGACAACAATTGTTTGCACGGTGCTGGTGGTAGGATCAGTGTACAACGAATTCATTGATAAACCACTTGTTAACTGCGCTTGAGTCTTCTGACCTGCTACCAAATGATATGACAGCACACCCTGAATAATTGCCGGATTGATCAATTTAATGTCGGTTGGAAAACCTGGAGTAGCCAACAAATTCTTGAAAGCTTTGTTTGATGGAGCAAACAAAGTGTACTGATCCGATCCATCCAGAAGAGTTATCAAGTCAGGGTAAACGGTAAGATATTTCACCAACGAATCAAGAGCCTTGTCGTCAGTTACAGTAGTTGATTGTTGATAGGCTGGTGTAGCTATCAATAGATCTAATTTGAATACTGGTCCAGCGTCAGAGCTCTTAGTGCATCCGCTCATCACCCACAGCGAAAACATCACTACCGTCAATGACAGGTAACCGGTAAGTTGCTTTAGTTTTTTCATAATCAAATGTTTGGTTTTAGTAATTACTGGAAAATTAACAAAAAATTGCTATTTAATGTACGCATTTCCAAGAAGGTAACTACTAAAAAAGGCCCGATTTCGACAGGTCGTCAGAATAATTCTTTGGCTATCCTGAAAATAGGATCGGATTTTCCCATCGAGTAAAAATGCAATGTTGGCACTCCGAATTTGATTAATTCTTTGGACTGTTGTATAGCCCATTTCACACCTAGTTCACGTACGGAAGTATTGTCACGACATTTCTCTACTTCATCGGCAAGTTCCTCCGGTATATCAATATGAAAAACGGTAGGCAGGATGTTCGCTTGTGATTTTGTCGTGATTGGCTTGATACCTGGAATAATAGGCGCTGTAATTCCTGACTCGCGACATTTTTCAACAAACTCGAAGTACTTATTATTATTAAAGAACATTTGAGTAACGATATACTCCGCACCCATGTCGATTTTCTGTTTCAGGTATTTCAAGTCAGTCTTCAGATTGGGTGCAGAAAAATGCTTTTCAGGATAGCCGGCTACACCAATACAAAAATTGGTTGGCGCGGCATTTTCAAGGTCTTCATCAATGAATTTTCCGCTATTCATATTCACGACCTGTCCAACGAGGTCAGAAGCAAACTTATGGCCATCATGCTCCGGGATAAAACGCGCTTCTGTTTTAATCGCATCACCTTGCAAAGCAAGCACATTGTCTATCCCTAAAAAATGTAAATCGATCAATGCATTCTCTGTCTCTTCTTTATTGAATCCCCCACAGATAATATGTGGAACAGTGTCAACTTTATACCTATTCTGAATTGCTGCACATATCCCTACTGTTCCCGGGCGCTTCCGGGTGGATCGCTTTTCGAGAAGGCCGCTTTCCTTTTTCTTATAAACATACTCTTCGCGGTGATAGGTCACATCGATAAAGGGTGGTTTAAACTCCATCAGCGGATCAATGTTGTCGAACAATGATTGAATATTTTCTCCTTTGAGCGGTGGAAGGATTTCAATGCTGAATAATGTCTTTCCTTTAGCGTTTTTAATATGTTCAGTTACTTTCATCTTAAATTCGTTGTTCGGTTCGTGAAAATACGTTGATTGAGTTACAAACTATTGTATGCTAAGTTAGGCGCAAGCCATCTTTCCGCCTCTGCAATGCTCATTCCTTTGCGTTGAGCATATTCGATCACCTGGTCTTTTTCTATTTTTCCTAGTCCGAAATATTTTGATTCAGTATTTGCAAAATAGTATCCGCTGACAGCAGCCGCAGGATACATCGCAAAAGATTCGGTGAGAATAAGTCCTACTTTATTGGCTTGCAATAATTCAAAGATTGTTTCCTTTTCCGTATGATCCGGGCAAGCCGGATAGCCTGGTGCCGGCCGTATCCCAACATACTTTTCTTCAATCAACTCATTCTCGGTCATCCGCTCATTTGAGGCATAACCCCAATACTCTTTCCTCACTTTCTCATGAAGCAATTCAGCAAAAGCTTCCGCCAATCTGTCTGCAAGAGCTTTCGCCATAATCTCTGAATAATCATCATGCGCAGCTTTGTGTTTTTCAATCAATTTCTCCAGTCCTATTCCTGCTGTAACTGCGAACATTCCAACATAGTCCTTCTTTCCACTTGACTCGGGAGCAATGAAATCCGAGAGACAGAAATTGGGAAGATTTTGTGCCTTCTTATTTTGCTGCCGAAGAAAATGAAGGGTTTTGATTTTGTTTTTACCAGTGTTATCGAACAGGTCAATATCATCAGTATCGGTACTGTTGCCGGGATAAAACGCAATTACAGCATTTGCCTGCAAACTTTTGGCAGAGATAATCTGGTTAAGCATTTTCTGTGCGTCCGACAACAGTTTACTAGCCTCAGCACCTACAACCGGGTCTTTCAATATACCTGGGTATCGACCGGAGAGCATCCATGTTTGAAAGAATGGTGTCCAATCAATGTATTTGGCAATTTCATGCAAGGGGTAATTCAACAATTCTCTCCTGCCCAGAAAACTGGGCCTCGTGATCACTGCAGTTTGCCAGTCAATTACTGTTTTGTTCTTCCGGGCATCCGTCAAAGGAATATAGTTTTTCAATTGCTGACGGCTCTCATGGTCTTTGCGCATGCCCTCATACTCCTTCTTCGTTTTATTCTTAAAGGACTCACGTGTTGACGGATTAACCAATTCACTAGTCACTGGCACAGATCGGGAAGCGTCTAACACATGAACGACAGGTCCGCTATATACAGGATCGATTTTAACAGCAGTATGAATTCGTGAGGTTGTTGCTCCACCAATCAATAGCGGCAATTCAAATTTCTGGTGTTGCATTTCTTTGGCCACGTGCACCATTTCATCAAGTGACGGAGTGATTAAGCCACTTAATCCAATGGCATCCACTTTTTCACGTTTGGCAGCTTCAATGATCTTCTCAGTCGGAACCATTACACCCAAGTCTACCACATCGAAATTGTTACATGCCAGCACCACGCCCACAATATTCTTTCCTATATCATGAACATCTCCTTTTACCGTAGCTAGCAAAATCTTTGCAGCCGCCTTCGCAACTCCTCCGGATTTTCTCTTCTCTTCCTCAAGAAACGGAGTTAAGTAAGCCACAGATTTTTTCATAACCCGGGCGCTCTTTACTACCTGAGGCAGGAACATTTTACCTGCGCCAAACAAATCACCGACCACATTCATTCCGTCCATCAAAGGCCCTTCAATCACATGAAGTGGTCTTCCATATTTTTTCCGGGCTTCTTCTGTATCCTCATCAATGAAGTCAACTATTCCCTTAACCAGTGCATGGGCCAGTCTCTCCTCTACCGTACTTGTTCTCCATGCATCATCCGATTCCTTTTTCTTGGCAGCACCTTTTACGGTCTCAGCCAATTCGAGGAGCCTTTCCGTTGCATCCTCTCTCCTATTTAAGAGAACATCTTCGACACGCTCTAAAAGCTCTTTGGGAATCTCATCATAGACTTCGAGCATCGTGGGGTTAACGATACCCATGTCCATTCCATTTTTAATGGCATGGAAAAGAAAAGCGGAGTGCATTGCCTCACGCACAAGCTGGTTCCCCCTGAAACTGAACGAGACGTTGCTCACTCCTCCACTCACATGGGTATGTGGCAGGTTTTCACGAATCCATTTAGTTGCCTTGAAAAAATCAAGTGCATAGTTTCTGTGCTCGTCAATACCAGTTGCTACAGGAAAAATATTGGGATCAAAAATAATGTCTTGAGGTGGGAAACCGACCACATCTACAAGTACACGATACGCTCTTTCGCAAATGGTTATTCTTCGTTCATAGGTGTCGGCCTGCCCTTGCTCATCAAATGCCATTACCACGGTGGCAGCACCATAACGTTTTACCAATTTGGCCTGCCGTACAAATTCTTCCTCCCCGCCCTTCAAACTGATTGAGTTAACGATCCCTTTGCCTTGCAGGCACTTCAGCCCGGCTTCAATTACTTCCCACTTGGAGGAGTCGATCATCACCGGCACTGCTGCTATCTCTGGCTCCGATGCAACCAGGTTCAGGAAACGGATCATGGCTGCTTTTGAATCGAGCATGCCTTCATCCATATTGATATCAATCACCTGAGCTCCTCCACGCACCTGATCAAGTGCTACTTCCAAGGCTTCGTCAAACTTATCATCCTTGATAAGTTTTAAAAATTTGGCAGAGCCGGTAACATTCGTGCGCTCACCAATATTGACAAAATTAGAAGCCGCAGTTATTGTTACAGCTTCAAACCCGCTGAGTTTTAAAGGGCGAAATTCTTTCATTCTCTAGGTTAAGTCTTTCAGGCTTCGATTAACGATTGAGTCTCAATCTTCCTGGGCTTGTATTTTTTACTCAGCTCAGCAATCTTCCGGATGTGGTCAGGAGTTGTTCCACAGCAACCACCAATAATATTGATCAATCCTTCCTGTAAGAATTCTTCGATTTGGTTAGCCATATCTTCCGGTGTCTGGTCGTATTGACCAAATTCATTCGGCAGTCCTGCATTCGGATGTGCACTGGTAAAAAAGGGAGCATTTTCATTCAATACTTGCAAGTAAGGGCGAAGTGCAGACGCGCCAAGTGCACAATTCAAACCAATGCTAAGCATCGGTACATGAGATACTGAAATCAAAAACGCTTCTGTCGTCTGGCCGGAAAGAATTCTGCCGCTTGCATCAGTAATTGTTCCAGAGACCATAATGGGTACCTGCTTGCCTGTTTCCTCAAACAGTTCTTGAATAGCAAACAAGGCTGCTTTAGCATTGAGTGTGTCTGTAATAGTTTCTACAAGAAGCAGGTCCGCTCCACCGTCAAGTAACCCTTTCGCTTGTTCTTTAAATGCAACCACAAGCTGATCAAAAGTAATAGCCCTGAAACCGGGATTATTGACATCGGGTGACATGGAAGCCAACTTAGTTGTTGGGCCTATCGAGCCGGCAACAAACCGGGGCTTGTGAGGCTCCTTCTTTGTGAATTCGTCAGCTACTTCTTTGGCGATTTTTGCTCCGGCGAAGTTGATATCATATACCAAGTGTTCCAGATGATAGTCTGCCTGGGCGACTGTGGTGCTTCCGAAAGTATTAGTTTCCGCAATATCCGCTCCGGCCTCAAAGTATTTTCGATGTATTTCCTTGATCACATCCGGTCTTGTGATAGATAACAGGTCATTATTGCCCTTGAGGGGATGCGGATGATCTTTCAGTTGTTCATTCCGAAAATCCTTCTCTTCAAGCTTATAGCGTTGAATCATCGTCCCCATAGCGCCATCCAGCACCATGATCCGTTCTTTTAAAATGTCTTCGATTTTCACTCTTTCTGCTTTTAATTTTGCTGTCCAGAAAGAGCCTTTGATTGGCCGCCTATCTTCATCCAACATGAGGTTGGAAAGGGAGTTAGCACCTAGTTTAGGAGGTTGCTAAGACGTCAGCGGGCCCTGTCCCTCAGTCTTTCTGGATAAGCGATGCAAAGAAACAACAATTCCTTCACAAAAAGAAAATTGAAAACGCTTATTTTGCAGTAAGCCTACTACTCTACATGCTAAAACTTGCCGCCATCGATATCGGATCAAACGCCATTCGCTTCCAGGTATCGACTGTATTGGAGCGCGATAAGAAAATACTATTCAAGAAACTGGAATACGTTCGGTTCCCGTTACGCCTCGGACACGATGTATTTACTTCTAATGTTATCAGCAAAAAAAGCATTGAGAAGTTCAAAAAACTAATGACAGCATATAAGCTTCTGCTCGAACTCTATGAGGTAGATGACTACATGTTTTGTGCTACCAGTGCCATGCGTGAATCAGAGAATGGAGAAGAACTTGCCCGACAGGTAAAGGAAGAGTTGGGTATCACTATCAACATTATTGACGGACACCTCGAAGCCGACCTGATCAATAAGGCGATAGCATCATACCTCCGCAATGAAACTTATTTGCACATTGATGTTGGAGGTGGAAGCACTGAGCTGAATCTCTTTGTCAAAGGAAAAAAAATCAATACTCGTTCTTTTAAAGTGGGATCTGTGCGTGTACTTGAACACAATGACTCTCCCCTGATGTGGACTGATATGGAAAAGTGGGTGAAGGAACATGTAAAGAAAGAGTTTGGAAAAGTAACTGCAGTAGGGACGGGCGGAAACATCAGTAAGATTTTTGAATTGGCAAAAAAGAAACCCGGGGAAGCGCTCACGATTACCAAAGTAAAATCGATCAAGAAGATGATTGAGTCTCACACACTCGAGCAGCGCATCTATGAATTGCAGATGAATCCTGATCGGGCAGATGTGATCATCCCGGCCAGTGATATTTATACCAAAGTAATGGAATGGGCGAAGTCCAAAAGTATAATTGTACCCGATGTGGGCTTAAAAGACGGAATACTGCTCCACCTCCTCGAAAAAAATGTGAAGCAGAAAAAAATCGAGTTTAAGCAAAGTACCCGATTCTAAGCTACTGTGAAATATAGCTTTCCAGGTGCTGAATAATTGACTTCTGTTCCTGGATGACGTGCGTTACAACATCTCCAATAGAAATCATCCCTAAAATTTTAGGACCGTCAGTAACGGGAAGGTGGCGGATATGTTTGTCGCTCATCACCTGCATGCATTCCTCAATGGAAGTAGATGGAGAAACGGTGATGGGATTGGCTGTCATCAGGTCCCTGATTTGGGTCTCCTTGGATGACTTTCCTTTCAAGATCAGTTTTCGAGCATAGTCACGCTCGGTAAAAATTCCTGCCAGTTTTCCGTCCTCCACAATCAGCACACCACCAATATTCTTTTGGCACATTTGCTCAATGGCAGAATATACGGTAGTGGTTGGAGCAACGGAGTGAACTAAATAGCCTTTGAGATCGAGGATATCCTTAACTTTTCCCATAGGTGATTTTTTTAGGAAGATAAAAGGATTAAAACTAAAAATCAATGCCCGGAACCGGGGAGTTCAGCCACGAACTAAATTAATCTGATCACATCAGGAAAAATGCCAACCAGAAGGTTGATCAGGATAAGTAATGATAGAAGTACCTTCTCTGATCCGGAGACTGCTATTTCAGCGTCTGACGGCTGGCTCATGGCGATCACGGGTTTGAAGTAATAGTATACCCCGATCAAAGATGTGATTACGGCAATCACAGTCAATCCAATAATACCTTTGCTGATCGCCAGTGTGAATACGAGGTATTTACCAAAGAAACCTGCCAATGGAGGAATCCCGGCCAGCGAAAACATGGCAACAGCCATAGCCACCGCCAATAGCGGACTGGATCTGAAAAGGCCCTTGAAACTTTCGATGTTTGCACTGCCTCTTTTATTTTCAACCAATTGAATGACTGTAAATGCCATGATTGAAGCAACCGCATAACCAGAGAGGTAATAGAAAATTGTTGCTTTGGAGGTAGTCGCATTAGAACTGAACGCCAGCAACAAATACCCGATCTGTCCTACACTGGAGTATGCAAGCATCCGTTTCACATTGGTTTGATATACTGCAGTAACGTTTGCTACCACCAGTGTAAGAACCATCATTATTTGTTCAAAAATCTGAAGCGTAAAATCAAACCGGACGAAAGCCACCGAAAAAACTTTTACAAACGCTCCGAAGGCTCCGATCTTCACCACGGTAGACATCAGTGCTGTAATGGGTGTAGGGGCTCCATCATAAACGTCAGGCGCCCACATGTGAAAAGGCACCGCTGAAACTTTAAATGCGAGGCCCACCATCATTAAAAGCATACCGATGAACAAGAATCTTGGCAAGATCTGATGTCCCTGAATGAATTCAGCGATAAACAACAAGTTGAAGGAACCTGTTGCGCCATAGACCAGCGTCATTCCAAAAAGCAGGAATCCTGTTGCGAATGAACCCATCAGGAAATACTTGAATGCTGCTTCAGTAGAGAAGAGGCTTTGTTTATTACTTCCTGCAAGCACGTACAAAGAAATGGACAATATCTCCAGTCCCAGGAACAGCATTGCCATATTATTGAACGACACCATCATCACTGCTCCGATAATTACGAATATCACCAGCGCAGATTTATCTGATTGATGTTCATCGCTGGTAAAATATCCACGCGACATCCAGAACCAGAAAATAGAAGTAACGAGAATGAGGCCGGAGAAAGCCAGCGCGAAATGATCAAAGTAAACCATCCCGTTGTAACGATAACTGATGGCTTTCCAATCCAAGGCGACCAATGCTAATGCAACAACCAACCCGGTCACCGAAACGATTGTTATCCATCTCTTCAGATTGAAGACTTCAGCAAGAAGCGAGAAGACCCCGAGACCACAAATGACAAAGAGTGCGTTCATGTTATTTTACTGAAGCTGACAAGTCGGTATACAATGAAAGTAAATTCTTAACGGCAGCCTCGGAAATATCCAAAAGCGGCCCGGGGTAAATGCCGATAACTATAACCAATATTACCACCGGGTAAAGCACCATTCGCTCATGATAGTTCAAATCGGTGATCGCTGAAGTAACGGCATTCGTTTCACCTGACATTGCTTTCTGAAAAGTCTTCAACATGTAGACTGCTCCCAAGATGATCGTCAGGCCTGCAACTGCTCCAATCCAAAGCTGGTATTGAACCAGAGAGTTGATTAACAAAAACTCGCCAATAAATCCACTAGTAAGCGGAAGCGCTACACTACCCAACATGATAATAACAAAAGTTGTTGCCAGCATTGGGGCTACATTCCGAATGCCGCCCATTTGTGACAACTCGCGTGTCTTAGCCCTTTCCGAAATAATTTCTACGAGGTAAAACAAACCGAATACAACAATGCCATGGCTTACCATTTGTATCATCGCTCCCTGCATGCCTATGACATTTAAGGTGAACATTCCTGCAGAAATCAATCCTACGTGAGCAATTGATGAGTACGCAATGAGTCGTTTAAAGTCTTTTTGTACGATGGCGATACATGAAGCATATACAATACCAATGACCGAAATGATCACTACGATCATCCCCCACTCTTTCACGGCTCCCGGTACAACCGGAATAAGCCAACGGATCACACCGTAAATACCCATCTTAAGCATTATGCCACTGAGAAGCATGGTGCCCTGCACTGGAGCAACAGTATAAGTATCCGGTTGCCACGTGTGGAATGGAAACACAGGCATCTTTATGGCAAATGCTAAAAACAAGCCAACGAAGACAAGCGACTGCTGAACATCTGTAAGTGAACGACCAGCTTTATAAAGCTCGTCTATTGCGAACGTATGGCCAGGGGTGTGGAAATAAAGATAAATTAACGCTACCAGCATGAACAAACTACCGGTGAGAGTACAGATGAAAAATTTCAATGTAATCCTGCCGCGGTTCTCACCTCCCCAAAGGAGGCAAATGAAGTACACTGGAATAAGTGCTATCTCCCAGAACAAATAAAACAAAAATCCATCTTGTGCTGTGAATACTCCGATCAAAGCAGCTTGCATTAACAAGATCAGGCTATAGAATGATGATGGTTTAGAGGTATCATTCAATGACGACAGGATGATGCCCGGCATCAACACTGTGGTAAGCAATACGAGCAATAAACTGATGCCATCCATTCCTACGGAGAAACTAATGCCCATTGCAGCAATCCATGTTTCATTGAAGGCAAATTGAATCCCTTGTGTTTTATCAAATTGAAACGCAATCACCAGGGAAACCAGGAGGACCACCAATGATCCAAAGAACGCAAGGTACTTTGCGAGGAATGGTTTGAACCCCAGCACGAGCACCGAGAAGATCAATGGTAAGAATATCAATACTGCAGTCAGCATAAGTCAAATCAGCGCGTATATGAAAAAGCTATAATCAAAATCACTCCCAGTACCATGACAAATATGTAATATCCCACATGCCCGTTTTGCAAGAGTCTGAACAGTTTGCTCCAGTCGTTAAGGGACTCGCTTACAAGGTTAACGAGTTTATCTATACATGACTTTTCGATCACGATATCGAAGAACTTCGAAATCCAGTACAATGGTTTTACAACCACAGCGTCATAGATTTCGTCAACATAGTATTTATTGTAAATCGTTTTGTGCGCAGTACCAAGTGGGGTTCCTTCTGCAACGGGAACGTGCTCTTTACTCACATAGCGAACATAAGCGATGGCAATCATAACCAGTGTCAACGCGATGATAATTCCCATCAAGGCAAATTCAGTAGAATGGCTTAAGTGATGCTCTGCCTTCAGCTCAGTCGATTGAGCAAACACGGGAGACAAGAACCCTTCAATCCAATTACTTCCCGACAACAGTTCCGGTACGCCCATAAAACCGCCTCCCACACTGAGCAGTGCCAATACCACCAATGGAATTGTCATGCTCTTAGGTGATTCATGGATGTGGTGAATGGTATCTTCACTTGCCCTTGTCTTTCCAAAGAAAGTGAGGAACAGTAACCTGAACATATAAAATGCAGTGAGCACCGATGCCGCGACTGCCACACCCCACGCTACCGGGCTATTCTTAAACGCGTTGGCCAGTATCTCATCTTTCGAGAAGAAACCTGCAAATGGAGGAATGCCCGCTATTGCTAACACACCAATTAAGAAGGTGAAGTAGGTCAATGGAATATACTTCTTCAAGCCACCCATTTTCCGGATATCCTGCTCATGATGCATAGCATGAATCACCGAACCTGCGCCAAGAAATAATAAGGCCTTAAAGAAAGCGTGTGTGGCCATGTGGAAAATTCCGGAAGCATATGCTCCCACACCAAGTGCAACGAACATCAAACCCAATTGACTAACCGTAGAGTAAGCCAATACTTTCTTGATATCGTTTTGTGCCAGTGCTATGGTCGCAGCAAAAAGCGCAGTAACCAATCCTACAATTAGAACTAGCTCCATTGCGACAGGTGAAAGGGAATACAAAATATTGTTTCTCGCCACCATGTAAACACCTGCTGTTACCATTGTAGCTGCGTGAATCAATGCGGATACCGGAGTCGGGCCTGCCATCGCATCAGGGAGCCATGTGTAAAGCGGAATCTGTGCGCTCTTGCCCATCGCACCGACAAAGAGCAAGATTGTAATGAGTGTGAGAACAGGTACACCAATGGTTGAGGCCTTCGGAAGGACATCTGCATAGTTCAGACTTCCGAAGTTGATGAAGATCAGAATAACACCGATAATCAATCCAAGGTCGCCAATGCGGTTCATGATGAATGCCTTATTTGCTGCATCGTTGTAAGCCTGGTTCTTGAACCAAAAGCCGATGAGCAGATAAGAGCAAAGTCCTACTCCCTCCCATCCCACGAACATCACTAGGTAGTTGCTACCCATGACCAACAACAACATAAAGAACACAAACAAATTCAGGTACGAGAAGAAACGGTTGAATCCCTCATCATCGTGCATGTAGCCGATTGAGTAAACGTGGATCAGGAAACCAACACCTGTGATGACGAGCAGCATCAATGATGAAAGCGGATCAACCAGGAAGCTGATGCTGGCGCTGAAGTTACCTGCACTGATCCAGTTAAACATTGTGCCGGTAAGCGGGCCAGAACCGTTCAGTAACTTAATAAAGAGCACTATCGAAAATGCGAAGGCAGCGAAGACCGAAGTACATCCGATTAGTGCGGCAAATCCCTTTACCAGCCTCTTGCCAGTCAGCGAAATAAGTACAAATCCCAGCAATGGCAGGATCGGAATCAAACATATCATTGCACCAATACTCATCCTTTCAAGCGGTTCAGAATATCTATATCAACAGACTTCGTTTTTCTATACATCATAACCAGTATAGCTAAACCTACGGCTACTTCTGCTGCAGCCACGGCCATAATGAAGAACACAAAGACCTGGCCATTTGCATCGTGAAGCTTGCTTGAAAACGCGACCATCAACAGGTTCACGGCATTCAACATCAACTCAATGCAGGCAAAAATGATAATCGCATTTCTCCTGTAGAGTACACCAAGCACCCCGATCGAGAAGAGTACGGCACTCAGCCAGATGTAATATTCAATTGGTATATTCAAGGCCCTTAAATTCTATTGTTCAATTTTTTAATTATTATTCTTGTGATCCAACTTCCCGACCATCACCACTCCTACCATCGCTGCCAACAGGAGGATCGAAGAAATTTCAAACGGAAGCAGGAACTCGGTAAACAATACTTTTCCCAGGTTTTTGACAAGTCCAATATTCTGAGCTTCTAACGGAGCAACTTGTGATGCACCACGCAATGTGCCTACAAGTACAACCATCATCAATCCTGCGCAAACCACTGCCGTAATTTTCACCAGGTTGCTTTTGTGAGGCTCGCTATCCGTGTTCAGGTTCAGCAACATAATGACGTAAAGGAATAAGACCATAATTGCCCCTGCATAGACAATCACGTGAACTGCGGCCAGGAACTGTGCGTCAAGCAAAACATAATGCCCCGCAATCGCGAAGAAAGTAATAATCAGGTACAGCACGCTATAAACGGGGTTTTTAGAAAATACCACCAGCAGTGCTGAAAAGATGGCAACGAATGATAGAAAATAAAATAAGTAGAGCGTCACGGTCTATCGGTTGTGGCTAAGTAGTTTATGCTTTTTGAACTCCAGCACTTCGGGAGTTTGTCTTTTTGTTACATCTATTCTTTTGTCTACAGCCTCTACCAACTTGTCTTTTCCATAAATAAATCCCTTGCGTCCATAATCGGTAGTCACGAGCCGGTCCGTTAGGAAAATCGCTTCCTTCGGGCAAGCCTCCTCGCACAATCCACAGAAAATGCAGCGCAGCATATTGATTTCATACACAGACGCATATTTTTCTTCACGGTACAAATTCTCTTCCCCTTTTTTCCGTTCGGCAGCCGTCATCGTAATCGCCTCTGCCGGGCAAGCTACTGCACATAGCCCGCAGGCTGTACAACGCTCTGCTCCTTTCTCATCACGTTTCAATACATGCTGACCTCGCCACACCTCGCTGATCTCTCTTTTTACTTCAGGAAATTTGACAGTAGCTTTTTTCTTGAATAAGTGCTTGATCGTAATGATAGTGCCACCCAGAATCGCCGGGAGATAAATCCTCTCCCAGAAATTCATTTCCTTTTTTACTACAACTTTTGATCGGTTCGTTAGCATTCAGGTCGCAAATTAAAGTCAATCATTAACGATGTACAAACAAAGAAATAAGTCCGGACAGTGCAATATTGGCTATGGCCAACGGTATCATAATCCTCCAACCCAGGTTCATCAACTGATCATAGCGAAACCGTGGGATCGTCCAGCGAATCCACATGAAGAAGAAAATGAAGAACACAATCTTTCCAAAGAATACTGCAGTACCAATCACTGTGATCCAATTTGAACTCAGGCCAATGTCATTCATGAAAGGAAAATTAAACCCTCCAAAGTAAAGCGTTGACATCACAGCCGCGGAAATAAACATATTGATGTACTCCGAAAACAAATAAAGTCCGAGTTTCATACTGCTGTACTCCGTGTGATAGCCACCCACCAACTCGGTTTCGCATTCAGGCAAGTCGAAAGGGGTACGGTTGCATTCAGCGAATGCACAGATTATGAAAATCAAAAAACCAACGGGCTGGTATACGATGTTCCAGAAATTCCAGTCGCTTCCGATTCCGCCCGCCTGCTGAAGGCTGATTTCCCGAAGGCTTAGCGTTCCGGTCATCAATATCAAAGCAATGATTGCAAGGCCCATGGCAATCTCGTAGCTGATCATTTGCGCAGAAGCGCGAATCGCCCCCAACAATGAGAATTTGTTGTTCGATGACCATCCACCGATCATGATTCCATAAACACCGATGGACACCACACCGAAAACATAAAGAATTCCGACATTGAGGTCCGCTATTTGAAGCAAGTATTCTTTTCCTCCTATCCAAAGTGTATTTCCCCATGGCACCACAACGCCTGCCATTAACGCAGTAAGCATCGCGATACTTGGGCCGATGATAAAAAGTGTCTTATTTGAAACGTCAGGAATAATTTCTTCTTTAAAAAAGAATTTTGCTCCATCAGCCAGGGGTTGGAGCAGACCAAACGGACCAGCTCTGTTCGGTCCGATACGATCTTGCAAGAAAGCTGCGACCTTTCGTTCCGCATAAGTTGAATAAGCCGCGACCGCCAGGGTGATCGTAAAAATGATGAGCACGAGCAGTGCTTTGTATGAGAGAAAAGCGATCATCCGTTCAGTGCGTTGTTAGGTTCAGGCAACTGCTTCCCTTTTTGGAAAACCAACTGCCGCTCTACTTCTTTCTTCAGTTTTTGCAAATCGATCTTCTCATAATGATTTTGTGAAATCACGGAGTGGTGATCAATATGCCGGGGTCCTTCCACTGTCCAATCTTTTACGTTCTTGTGGTCGTAGCGGCATTCGTTGCAAATATATTCTTTTACTTCTCCGTATTGGTCTTTACGAGCTGACACCCGAAGGACTTCCTCGCCTTTCATCCAAAGCACTACTTTACCAGAACATTTAGGACAATCGCGATGCGCGTCCATCGGCTTGGTGAACCACACACGGCTCTTGAAACGGAAAGTCTTATCTGTTAATGCACCCACAGGGCAAACATCGATCATGTTGCCTGAGAAATCGTTGTCAATAGCTTTTTCAATGTAAGTGCTAATCTCAGATTTGTCACCACGGCCAAGTACACCATGAACGCGATTATCTGTAAGTTGATTGGCCACATAGGTACAGCGATAACACAAGATGCAACGCGTCATGTGTAATTTGATCTTGTCGCCAATATCGATCTTATCAAATGTTCTACGGTCTTCTTCGTAACGAGTATGTGCAGCACCATGCTCGTAAGCCAGGTTTTGCAAATCGCACTCACCTGCCTGGTCGCAAATCGGGCAATCCAATGGGTGGTTGAGTAACAGGAATTCCACAACACCTTTGCGAGCCTCCAATACTTCAGGCGAAGTAATGTTTTGTACTACCATTCCGTCAGCGACAGGTGTGCGGCAAGAAGCAACTAACTTAGGCATCGGGCGAGGATCCTTGCCTGAACCTTGCGCCACTTTAACCAAACAAACACGACATTTACCTCCTGTTTCTTTCAGCGAAGAATAGTAGCACATCGCAGGTGGTACAACTTCACCACCTATTTGCCTTGCAGCATTAAGGATAGTAGTGCCATCTGGTACTTCTACTTCAATTCCGTCTATCGTCAGTTTAGCCATGTTCGTTTCAAATTATGCTACTAACTCTTTATGTGCGTGCACTAAAGCTGCTTCTTCAAATTCCTTTCTGAAATGTCGCACTGCACTTGCCACAGGCCATGCAGCTGCATCACCCAGCGGGCAAATCGTATTACCTTCTATTTTCTTGGCAACGTCAACCAAAATATCAATGTCTTCTTTCTTGCCATGACCATTTTGCAGGCGATGAAGAATTTTTTCCATCCAGCCTGTGCCTTCGCGGCATGGACTGCATTGTCCACAGGACTCGTGGTGATAGAAGCGCGCAAACGTATAGAGATTTTCTACAATGCTCGCGGTCTCATCCAAAACAATAAATCCGCCCGAACCAAGCATCGTTCCTGTGGCAAATCCACCATCGGCTAATGATTCATAAGTCATTAGGCGTGGCTCACCTTTGGCAGTGGTTAAAATCAAATTAGCAGGGAGAATTGGAACGGATGAGCCTCCGGCAACAACAGCTTTCATTCTGCGATCTTTCCATATTCCTCCGCAATATTCCTCTGAGAATATAAATTCCTCTACGGGCAGGCCTAGTTCTATTTCATAAACACCAGGCTTGTTGATATGCCCGCTAGCAGAAATCAATTTCGTTCCTGTGCTTTTTCCTACACCGATTTTTGAATACTCGTCCCCTCCCATGTTTATGATTGGAACAACAGCCGCAATCGTCTCAACATTGTTAACTACCGTGGGGCAAGCATACAAACCAGCAATAGCAGGGAATGGAGGTTTCAAACGCGGATTGCCACGCTTGCCTTCTAATGATTCCAGCAAAGCAGTTTCTTCTCCGCAGATATAAGCACCTGCACCCGGATGAACATACAGGTCAAGTGAATAGTCTGTTCCTAAAATATTCTTACCAAGAAATCCGTTTGCATAAGCCTCTTCAATGGCCTTTTCCAAAATCCGGACGATGTACATGTACTCACCACGGATGTAGATATATGATGTTTTTGCTCCGAGTGCATAGCTTGATGTGATCATTCCCTCAATCAAAATGTGGGGAATCTTCTCCATCAAATACCTGTCTTTGAATGTGCCCGGCTCACTTTCGTCTGCATTGCAAACAAGGTAACGAGGCTTCTCTGATTTCTTATCGATGAAACTCCACTTCATCCCTGCCGGGAAACCAGCTCCTCCTCTACCGCGCAATCCTGACTTCTTTACTTCTTCAGTAACATCATCTGGCTTCATCGTCTTCAGTGCTTTTTCAACTGACGAATAGCCCCCCTTCTTCCGGTAAACTTCAAAAGTTTGAATACCCGGTTCGTTGATATGTTCTAAGAGTAATTTCCTTCCCATGTTATTTCGTTATTCGTTGTCCGTTAATTAGTTGATCATTCTTATGACTAACTATTAAGAACTAACGATTTTAAATATGAGCTTCTTTCCTTTTTATTTTTCAATTCATCAATGAGCGCATCCACTTTCTCTACCGTAAGATTCTCATGAAAATCGGCACCACACTGAAGCATTGGTGCTGTTCCGCAAGAACCAAGGCACTCTACTGTCTTTAAAGTAAACATGCCGTCTGCACTTGTTTCTCCAACTTCTATGTTCAACTTTCTCCTGATGTGATCAACAATCTCGTTCGATCCACGCAACCAGCAAGAACTTGTTTGGCATACTTCGAGTAAGCACTTACCTACTGGTTTCGTATTGAACATCGAGTAAAATGTTGCCACTTCGTATACCTCAATCGGTTTCACAGCCATCAGGGACGCAACATAGTCCATTACTTCCGGGCTGAGCCAGCCGTCAAATTCAGATTGAGCCAAATGCAACAACGGAAGCATAGCCGACTTTTGTTTTCCTTGCGGATAACGGCCAATGATCTGATCTGCTTTTGCTTTCGCTTCTTTTGAAAATTCAATCATCGCTATTCTCAATAAATTTATGCGTCCAGTTCTCCTGCAATCACATTCATGCTACTCATCGTTAAAATAGCATCCGAAAGCATTGAACCCTTGATCATCTCAGGGTAAGCCTGGTAGATGATAAAGCACGGCCTTCTGAAATGCAGGCGATAAGGAGTACGGCCTCCATCGCTAAACAGATGGAATCCCAACTCTCCATTTCCCCCTTCGACACAATGATATACTTCACCTTTTGGAACTTCTGTCTCTCCCATTACAATCTTGAAATGGTAAATCAGCGCTTCCATGTTATTGTACACTTCCTGTTTATCAGGCAAGTAAAATTCCGGCACCTCGGCATGGAACGGTCCCTCCGGCAATTTTTTAATTGCCTGCTTAATGATGCTCAGGCTCTGCCACATTTCTTCCTGCCGAACCATATAACGATCATACACATCACCACTCTTTCCTACCGGAATGATGAAGTCAAAATCTTCGTAAGATGAATAAGGATGGGCAACACGAACGTCATAGTCCACACCAGCTGCACGGAGGTTCGGACCGGTGAAGCTGTAGTTCAATGCACGCTCAGCAGTAATTCCACCTGCACCTATCGTACGATCCATAAAAATACGATTGCGGTTGAGCAAGCCTTCAAACTCCTTCATTACCTCGGGGAATTCTTTGAGGAAGCGGTTAATCTTTTCCCATGCTTTGGGAGAAAAATCACGTTCAAATCCACCGATCCGGCCAATGTTAGTTGTCAGACGAGCGCCACAGATCTCTTCATAAATTTCGTAGATCAATTCGCGTTGCTGAAAAATGTAAGTGAAGCCTGTGAGCGCTCCTGTATCCACGCCGATCACCGAGTTGCAGATCAAGTGATCGCTGATACGTGCAAGCTCCATAATGATCACACGCAAATATTGCACCCGCTTCGGTATTTCAACACCAAGGAGTTTCTCAACCGTCATATGCCAGCCGATATTATTGATCGGTGACGAGCAATAATTAAGTCGATCAGTAATTGGAGTGATTTGGTTGTAAGGCCTGCGCTCTGCCAGTTTCTCAAACGCACGATGAATGTACCCGATGGTTGGCTCTGATTCTACGATCACTTCACCGTCCATCTTCAAAACGTTTTGGAAAATACCATGCGTGGCCGGGTGTGTCGGGCCAAGGTTCAGGTAAGAGTATTGTTTCTCTTCGAGTCCTGTAGGTATTATCTCTTCATTCGTTTCAATCATCGCCCAAACATTAAGTCGTTCTTATCTTCGCGCGTCTGGTCTTCCAAAGGATATTCTTTTCTCATAGGGAAGATGATCATATCTTCCACATTCAAAATCCGCTTCAGGTTTGGATGTCCTTCAAACTGTACTCCGAAGAAATCGAAAGTTTCGCGTTCCATCCAATTCGCTCCTGCAAAAACAGGAGTGAGTGTCTTTACTTGTGGATTTTCTTCCGGTAAGAATACCTTCAACCATATACGCTGATTCGTCACCAGGTTGTGCAGTTGATATACAATTGCAATTTGTTTTTGATCGGGGTAGTGAACCCCGAAGAGTGTAGTCAGAAACTGGAATTGAGTATCTGTATGATTGTAGAGGTGACGGATAACGTCAACGATTTTTTCTTTCTTTAAAATGATAGTGAAGAAATCCCTCACCATCCCGGCTTCTACAATTTCGCCTTCGAATTTTTCGTTGATTACGGATATGATCTTCTCTTGCGCAGCAGCTTCCATTATTCGATGCCGTATTTGTTCAACATGGCTTTGTACTCCTGTGAATCACGTCTGCGCAATGACTCCGTCTCCACCAGGTGTTGTATTTTCATAACTCCGTCAATGATCTGCTCCGGGCGCGGTGGGCAACCGGGAACATAAACATCCACGGGAATAATTCTGTCAATTCCCTGCAATACACTGTAGGTGTCAAAAATTCCTCCGCTGGAAGCACAGGCTCCTACAGACAATACCCAGCGTGGCTCAGCCATCTGCTCATACACCTGTCTGAGCACCGGTCCCATCTTCTTGGCAATGGTCCCCATCACCATCAACAAATCCGCCTGGCGTGGAGAAAAACTTAAACGCTCAGAACCAAAACGTGCTAAATCGTAGTGAGCAGCCATCGTAGCCATAAATTCGATGCCGCAACAAGAGGTCGCAAATGGCAACGGCCAAATGGAGTTCTTGCGGGCCAGTCCTACAACTTTATCCAGGCGTGTGGCAAAAAAGCCAGCACCTTCATAGCCTTCGGGCTTCTCACCAACGTTTATATTATTTGCTACTGCTTCCATATCATTCTTCCCACTTCAATGCGCCCTTCTTCATCAAATAGAAAAATCCCACGAGCAAGAACCCGATGAACAAAATCATTTCTACAAACCCGGCGGTCCCTAATTCTTTGAAGTTCACTGCCCAAGGGTACATGAAGATAACTTCCACATCAAACAGCACGAAAAGGATTGCTACCAGGAAATACTTGATATTGAAAGGGAGTCGCGCGTTGCCTTTAGGTTCGATGCCGCACTCGAAGGCATCCAATTTGATTTTCGATTTACGTTTGGGGCCTAGCAGATGGGTCGCCAACATGGTTACACCAACAAATCCAAGTGCCACGATAAACATCAGACCGATAGGCAAATACTGTACTGCAGGATCGTTCATAGGCCTTTAAAAGCGGTCAAATTTCAGTTATTTTCTTGATTTAATCGCAGTTTTGAGCGGATAATTTTCAAATAAATAATGAACTGACCTTTCCGTGTTAAGAACCCTCTGCATGTGTATTCGGTTCACAAAAATTTTAATTTATCTAATCTGAAAAAGACTGACTTCAATGCAAACGTTTTCTGTTTAGACTGGCAATTTCTCACGAACGTTTTCCACAAGTCCTGTCAGTTTTTTCATGGATTCATTTGTCGATTTTTTAAGTTCATCCCACAGTAACGTGGATATCAATTTTGGCCAAAACAGGGACGAGTCAACAGAAGCACCAACGTTCTTCTCTATTTTTTCTATTTCAGTTGCCAGTGCTTCGCGCAAGACCGGAGGCACGGATGGATCCTGCGATATCGACTTTACCTTCCTCAAACCCTCCTTTACCCGGTTAGCCTGAAAATCAGCTGCGGCATCACAGATTAGATAAGGCCAATGAATACCTGTCTCCGTAGCAAATCCGGCCCAAAAGAATTTGGCTTGCTCAAAGTCTTTTTCTTTGGCATAAGCAGTTCCGAGAATCAAATAGTAAACTGCTGCTTCACAAGCCACTTTGCTGCCCGGCTCGCGTTCAAGATTTGCCTTGGCTTTCACTGACTCTTCCTTAGCAATGGTATGCCACCCCTCCTGATACATTGTGATCGATCGAAGGGTTTGAGCCAGGAATTTTATATGAGCTGTTTCATTATCTTCAGCAATCTCTGCTTCCGCGAAAGCAAAAGAAGGCTTTGCCGAAATACTCCAGAAATATCCAAGCAACAAATGGGCATAAACCGGGTGAAGTA
Organism: Cytophagales bacterium WSM2-2; assembly: GCA_015472025.1. Lineage (NCBI taxonomy): Bacteria > Pseudomonadati > Bacteroidota > Cytophagia > Cytophagales > Cytophagales bacterium WSM2-2. Next base: position 3,859,386 of record BNHL01000001.1, on the reverse strand, counting down.
TATTGCTATCAGGCTGCTGATAGTTGTAAGCCTTCAACGAAGTATTGATTGTCAATTTGGACGCTGATTTGTAAGCAGCATACTTAATTCCCGAAGTAGCGTCCTCATATTTTTCACGCTCGGTTTTTTCCGAGCATGATATGAAAAGTAAGAACGCAAAACAGGAACAAGTTCTGATACTCATTATCATCTATAATGTTGCCATGTCAATTACAAAACGATACCTGACATCGCCTTTGAGCATCCTGTCATAAGCCGTGTTGATGTCTTTCATGGCGATAACTTCTACATCGGAAACAATATTCTTTTCAACGCAATAATCCAGCATCTCCTGGGTCTCTTTTATTCCGCCAACCATGGAACCCGCCAAAGATCTCCGGCCACCGAGCAGGTTAAATGCACCTACAGATAAGGCTTCGGGTGGAATACCTACCAACACCATCGTGCCATCCAGCTTGAGAAGACTTAAGAGCTTATTGCAATCGTGAGGTGCTGATACTGTATTCAGGAGAAAATCGAAACTGCGCTTGGCTTTCTTCATCTGAGCCTCGTCTTTGGTCATGAGAAAATGATGAGCACCCAGTCGTTGTGCATCTTTCTCCTTGGAAGGAGACGTACTCAACACCGTCACTTCGGCACCGAAAGCAGCTGCAAACTTCACTCCCATGTGGCCGAGACCGCCTAACCCAACTACACCCACTTTATGCCCTTTGCCTATTTTCCAGTGACGCAAAGGTGAATAGGTTGTGATACCGGCACATAACAGAGGAGCAACGCCATCGAGTTTGAGTTTGTTTGATACTTTTATGGTAAACTTTTCATCAACCACGATCATCTTGGAATAGCCACCATACGTAGGCGTCTTCATATCCATCTCGAGACTATTATAAGTGCCTACGGTATGAACTTCACAGTATTGCTCATTTCCATCCTGGCAACTGGCACACGTCCGGCACGAATCAACAAGGCATCCTACGGCAGCAAGATCGCCTACTTTAAATTTAGTAACCTGGGCTCCGGTTTTTGAAACCCGTCCCACAATCTCATGGCCAGGCACCATGGGGAAAATCGAGCCTCCCCACTCATCGCGGGCCTGATGGATATCTGAATGGCAAACACCACAGTATAAAATATCTATCACAACATCGGAAGCATTGGGATTTCTTCTATTGAAATTATATGGAGCTAAAGGCGACTTAGCATTTTGTGCCGCGTAACCCTTTGTTAGTGCAATGGATTCTTCTTTAGGTATCATTCGCTTTGAGTTTAGATGCAAGATCAGATAATTTGAAATTAATATGACATTAAATTATTCGAATGATTAGAGTCTTCTTCATTTCTGTCTGTATCTCCTCAGCTGCCTTTGGCCAGGTACCAGCATTGTCAACGAATGGGGGCACATTGGGCTCCAATGGATTGGTAAAACTTTTTGAACCGATCAATGAGGCACACCGTGACAAAACCATTGACTATACACAAGTTCCTGGCAAGTATTTCTGGGATGACGAGTGGAAGCCTGCCGTTGTCGTGGCAAAAAACGGCAGTCGTGGAAAGCTCGAAAATGTGAAACTGAACTTTTACACCAATGAAGTTTACTTTTTAGGTATCAATAAAACCGAGCTTATTGGTCGTAAAGGAGCGCTTAAGGCAATCCTTTTTTATTCAGGGAAAGACACCTCCAATGTCACCGATGCCTTCGAAATATTAACTGATGCAAAAGGAGATGCCTTTTATGAGATCTTAAACAAAGGCAAAATAGTATTGATGAGAAAAAAGGTCATCACCCTGGAGGTAGATAATTCACCATCTGCACTTGGCAAATCTGAACCTAAACTTAATACCTGGGCAGAATACTGTCTTAAGCAAGGCAGTCGTTACCAATATTTTAAAAATCTGAATAAGAACGCGATAACATCAGTCGTCACATTCACGGAAGATGATGAAAAATGGCTTTCTGCTAAAAAGAACAAACTTAAGAAGGAAGAGGACGTGCTCGAATTCCTGGATTTTCTGAATACAAAAAAATGAGAAACACTTTTCTCGACTTTTATAACCAAACGCTTCGCTAGTCTCTATCTCTTTAGTCTTGCGTAGATTGGGTTGAGCCATTTTTCAGGTGGTCCGTACTTACTTGCACTTGCCCAGCGAATGCCGCGCTTGAGCATTTCTATCGCGTCTGGCTTGTCGCTGATGTGACTCAGGTTATGACCGACTGACACATAAAACACCCTCCCCTTGCCGTGCATCTTTTTCCAAGCCACCGGCATCACACAACCGTCAATCCAGTAATTGATATTGCCATTAAATCGAGTAGTAGCAAGCACTTTAACATTTGGGTCAACGTGCATATAATACTGCTCACTCTTCATCGGGAAGTCTTTGAGTCCTTTAGTGACCTCATCCTGGTGATCGACTATGCTCACTTCGTAGTCAACATATCCACCCGGGTGAGCTACCCATTGTCCACCGGTCATAAACTGATAATCTATGTTTTGCCGAAAGGCATCGCACATGCCTCCATGCCACCCTGCCATTCCCGTTCCGTTTTTTTCGATGGCCGAAAGAAGTCCTGCCTCCTGCTCTTTGGTTATTTGTGACATTGTAAAAATCTGGATCACGAGGTCAATGGAATCCATCAAGGCTTTGTCAGTGTAGACATCTAAGGTCTTCGAGAGTACGACTTCGGCTCCCTCATCTTTCATCCAGGGGGTGAGGAATTCGACATACTTTTCCGGCTCATGGCCGTCCCAACCTCCATAGGTGAAAAGCACTTTACGCCCTTTGAGTGATGGCAATTCTGGAGTTTTCTGGTCAGTTTCTCCCATTAGTGAAGGGCTAATCCCGGTCATTGCGCTTACCGCCAGGGCCTTCGTTAAAAAATCTCTTCGTGAACTCATAATTGTATCTGATTGTATCTTTTAGTTTGATCAATGGTTGTGAAAACCTGCCAAAACTGCCAATTTATTGTTTGCTCAATTCGACTAGTCTGTCATTTTTTTTCATCTTTGCTGCCCGAATTAAGAAAATCTGTCGTGATTCCAGTCGTTTTAACTGAATGGCACTGAAATCGCTGATACGGCAGACAGTAAACTAAAAGTATAACCATTTCAATCTATTATTTACTATTACTATGGCAAAAGTTAATTTCAAACCCAATGAAGACCGCGTATTGGTAGAGGCTGCGGCAGCTGAAACCAAGACCGCGAGCGGACTCTATATCCCCGACACCGCAAAAGAAAAACCCCAACAAGGCAAAGTAATTGCTATAGGCGATGGCCTGAAAGACAAGCCTGTAACTGTAAAAGTGGGCGACAAAATCCTTTACGGAAAATACTCCGGAACGGAGATCACAATCGATGGCAAAGAGTACCTGATCATGCGTAACTCTGACATCTTCGGAACTTTCTAATTCATTTTCAACTAATTCTAAAAAGCATACAATAATGGCAAAAGAAATTACTTTCGATACCAGCGCCCGCGACCGTATCAAGCGCGGTGTTGACAAATTAGCAGATGCAGTAAAAGTTACACTCGGTCCTAAAGGCCGCAATGTAATTCTTGATAAAAAATTCGGTGCCCCTACCGTTACCAAAGACGGTGTTTCCGTGGCTAAAGAAATCGAATTGAAAGATCCGATCGAAAACATGGGTGCACAATTGGTGAAAGAAGTTGCGTCTAAGACTGCAGATGCAGCCGGTGACGGTACAACTACTGCTACTGTTTTAGCCCAGGCAATCTATGCTCACGGGATTAAAAACGTAGCAGCGGGTGCTAACCCAATGGACTTGAAACGCGGTATCGACAAAGCTGTTGATGAAGTCGTGGACAACTTGAAAAAACAGTCCAAGAATATCAAGGGCTCACAAGAGATCGCCCAAATTGCTACTATCTCTTCAAACAATGATGTAGAGATCGGCAAAATGATCGCCACAGCCATGGACAAAGTGGGTAAAGATGGTGTGATCACAGTAGAAGAAGCAAAAGGAACTGAAACCGAAGTGAAGACAGTAGAAGGTATGCAATTCGACCGCGGCTACCTCTCTCCTTACTTTGTGACCAACACTGACAAGATGGAAGCTGACCTTGAAAGTCCCTTCATCCTGATCTACGACAAGAAAATCTCATCAATGAAGGAATTGCTCCCGGTACTGGAAGCAAGTGCTCAGACGGGCAAGCCTTTGTTGATCATAGCCGAAGAAGTAGAAGGCGAAGCTTTGGCAACCTTGGTTGTAAACAAAATCCGTGGCGCACTTCGTGTTGCTGCTGTAAAAGCTCCTGGCTTTGGTGATCGCAGAAAAGCAATGTTGGAAGACATCGCTATCCTCACCGGAGGTAAAGTGATCTCAGAAGAAACCGGTATGAAACTCGAAGATGCAAAACTCGAGTACCTTGGCCGTGCTGAGAAAATCAACATCGACAAAGACAACACAACAATCGTAAATGGTGCAGGCAAGAAGAGCGAGATCACTGGACGTATAAGCCAGATCAAAGCTCAGATTGAAACCACTACTTCTGATTACGACAAGGAAAAATTGCAAGAGCGTCTTGCCAAGCTTTCCGGCGGTGTGGCGATCCTCTACATCGGTGCAGCTACCGAAGTGGAAATGAAAGAAAAGAAAGACCGCGTTGACGATGCATTGCATGCAACACGTGCAGCTGTTCAGGAAGGTATCATTCCTGGCGGTGGTGTAGCTTACATTCGTGCTATCGAAGCATTGAAAGATGTAAAGACTGACAATGAAGACCAGTCTACTGGTGTAAACATTGTCCGCTTAGCTCTGGAGGCTCCGCTTCGCACAATCGCTGAAAATGCTGGCCAGGAAGGTTCAGTGATTGTTAATAAAGTACGTGACGGCAAAAAAGACTTCGGGTACAATGCCAGCGAGAACAGGTACGAAACGTTCTTCGATGCTGGTATCATCGACCCTACGAAGGTATCACGCCTTGCATTGGAAAACGCTGCTTCAATTGCAGGACTGTTGTTGACTACCGAAGCGGTGGTGAGCGAAATTCCTGAAGATAAAGAAGCTCCAGCTATGCCTCCCGGTGGCGGCATGGGCGGGATGATGTAATTCCGATCATATAAATTAAGGAAGAGGCTTCGCGGAAACGTGAAGCCTTTTTTTTATTTTTGGTAGACACAAATTACCGGCTAGATGGTTCTTCACAAACAATTTCCTGATTTTGTCTTATTCCTATACACTCACATGGCATTGTGCGATGGCTCCATGCATGAAAATGAAGAGTTGGTGATCCTGGACAAAATGAGAAAGTTGTTTCCTAACGAAACTAATCCAAAGTCAAAATTGATTGCTGCCGTCACTGAATATAAGTCTGTGGACTCAGCCCTAATCAATACTATCATCCGCGATTCTTTTAAAACGTTTGACCAGGTGAAGTTTGCCACTAAATACAAAGTCTACACGGATATGTACGATGTGGTGAATGCTGATGGTCGCGTGGAAGAGTCTGAACGGAAAGCGCTCAATTCGCTCCGTGACATTATTGATATGAATGCCGAAATCCGGCACGAATAAATTCCGGCTTTCACTGAGAAAGGGTCCAAATGGAAGCTCTAAAACAGGCCTTGAAAAGGCCTCTATTCTCTACTTTTACGTCTCTATAACTCGCTAAAAATCAGCGATTAAACCCTTCTATCCAGAAAATACTATTAATCCTGCAAGAAATTGCTAGTTTAGCACTTTAACCTTATTCTATTCTATTATGGTATTCGACTTAGACATGATCAAGAAGTTGTATGCTGCAATTCCCGGCCGCATAGCAAAGGCAAGAAAAGTGGTGAACAAACCGCTTACTCTTTCCGAAAAGATATTGTACTCTCACTTGCACAGTGACCAAAAGCTCGAAAATTTCGGTCGCGGCAAATCATATGTAGACTTTGCCCCCGACCGCGTAGCGATGCAGGATGCAACTGCCCAGATGGCATTGCTTCAATTCATGTCTGCGGGAAGAGCTAAAGTTGCTGTTCCCTCCACAGTACACTGCGATCACCTGATCGTTGCCAAAGTAGGCGCAAAAGATGACCTGGTTGTAGCCAATAGCGAAAGCAAAGAAGTATTTGATTTTCTTTCTTCGGTATCAACCAAGTATGGAATCGGTTTCTGGAAACCCGGTGCTGGTATTATTCACCAAGTAGTTCTAGAAAATTACGCCTTCCCGGGAGCTATGATGATCGGTACCGATTCGCACACCGTAAACGCGGGCGGCTTAGGCATGGTGGCGATTGGTGTTGGTGGTGCAGATGCAGTAGACGTAATGAGCGGAATGGCTTGGGAATTGAAATTCCCTAAGCTGATTGGCGTGAAACTCACCGGCAAATTGAATGGCTGGACTTCCGCCAAAGACGTGATCTTGAAAGTAGCCGGAATCCTTACTGTAAAAGGTGGAACGGGTGCTATCGTTGAATATTTCGGGGATGGAGCTACCTCTATGAGCTGTACCGGTAAAGGAACGATCTGTAACATGGGTGCGGAAATCGGTGCCACTACTTCTACGTTCGGTTACGATAATTCAATGGAGCGCTACCTCGTTGCCACTGGTCGTGCTGAAGTAGCCAAGATGGCTAATAAAATCAAAGAACATCTAACGGGCGACCCTGAGGTTTATAAAAACCCTAAAGACTATTTCGACCAGGTGATTGAAATCAACCTTTCGGAATTGGAACCGCACCTTAACGGCCCATTCACTCCGGACTTGGCAACCCCTATTTCGAAGATGAAGGAAGAAGCTGCGAAAAATGGCTGGCCACTGAAAGTTGAAGTAGGTTTGATTGGTTCTTGCACAAACTCTTCTTATGAGGATATTTCGCGCGCTGCCAGCCTGGCAAAACAGGTTGCGAACAAAGGACTGAAAACAAAAGCTGTTTTCACGATCACTCCTGGCTCGGAACAAGTGCGTTATACTATTGAACGAGACGGATTCATCGATGCATTCAACAAGATTGGCGCAAAGGTATTCGCGAATGCATGCGGACCCTGTATCGGTATGTGGAGTCGGGTTGGTGCTGAGCGCAAAGAGAAAAATACGATTGTTCACTCATTCAACAGGAATTTCCAGTCACGCAATGACGGAAATCCAAATACATACGCTTTTGTAGGATCACCTGAATTGGTTACGGCACTGGCTGTCGCAGGAGATTTGGGTTTCAATCCGATCACTGACACATTAATTAATGAACAAGGTCAGCAAGTAAAACTGGACCCTCCTACCGGAGACGAATTGCCAAAGAAGGGATTTGAGGTAAAGGACCCTGGTTACATGGCACCTGCAAAAGACGGAAGCAAAATTGAAGTGAAAGTCGATCCGGGTTCCGATCGTTTGCAATTACTTGAGCCATTCAAGGCATGGGAGGGAAAAGATCTGGCGCGCCTGCGTTTGCTAATTAAAGCAAAGGGCAAATGTACCACAGACCATATTTCAATGGCCGGGAAGTGGCTGAAGTACCGTGGTCATTTGGATAACATCTCCAACAACTTGTTGATTGGTGCAACCAATTTCTTCAATGAAGCCATTAACAGTGTCCGCAACGGACTCACAGGGCAGTACGATGAAGTGCCAAGGGTGCAGCGCGCTTATAAAGCGGCAGGCATTGGGTCAATTGTGGTTGGTGATGAGAACTACGGTGAAGGTTCTTCGCGTGAACACGCAGCAATGGAGCCCCGTCACCTGGGTGTTCGTGCGATTCTGGTGAAATCATTCGCTCGTATCCACGAGACAAATCTCAAGAAGCAGGGAATGCTGGCACTGACATTTGCTGACAAAGCTGACTACGACAAAATTCGTGAGGATGATATTTTCGACATCACAGGATTGATGACTTTCGCTCCTGACAAGCAGTTGACAATCGTTATTCATCACAGTGATGGAAAAATCGAGAAGATTTTGGTAAACCATACTTACAACAAAAATCAAATCGAGTGGTTTAAAGCTGGTTCAGCACTAAACGCAATGGGCAAATCCAAGCCTAAGGCTCCAACAGCAAAACCCAAGGCCAAACCTGCTGCAAAGAAAGCAGTGAAAAAAGCTAAACCTGCAAAGAAAGCAGCTAAGAAGCCTGTTGCGAAAAAGAAGGTGGTCAAAAAAGCGGCTAAGAAGCCAGTAAAGAAAGTGGCTAAAAAAGCAGCTAAGAAAAAAGGGAAGAGATAATCAATTCAATTTTAATTAAGGAAAGGCCTTCAGCAATGAGGGCCTTTTTATTTTTCCAAAAGCGACTTGAGGTTTTCGAAGGATTCATAAGGGCCTTTAGTTGAAAACAAATTAACCAGGAACGGAGACAACGTCCCTCCCGGATCAACCTTCAAAAAGTACTTAATCTTAATTTTCTGTCCGGATCTTGTGACTACCCACGTTTCGCTGGACATCGGCACACGCACAAAATTGTCTTTCCTGGGGATATAGTCAGGCAATGCCACGGATTCAATTTTAACAGAATTCGGATCGTTACCAATAACCTTGAGGTTGATTATCATGTCCCTGTCCGAAACAGGTCCCGGTGATTCTATTTCTTTGTAGAATATGATTTCATTTTGCGAAACACGTTTAAGCACAGTCGCTGTCCTTGTACCATAAGCCCATTGATTGTGGCCTTCGACATCTTTAATGATTGATATAAATTTAGCAATCGTTCCTTTGGCTTCCGTTTCAACTTTAATTGAATTAAAAGCCGATGAATCTGTTTTCAGGCTATAAACAAAAATTCCGTTCTTCTCTTTTTTCAACACCCATTCCTGTTGGGCGTGGACAAAAGTTGAAACGAAAATCAGAATAAAAAATAAAACAAATCTGGTCATGCCTTCTTCAAACGCAAAGCACATATCCCTTGTTATTGTAAACCGACTGTAAATAAGTTCTTTTCGACCAAACGTATTGGTTGTACGCCTACTCGTCGGTATAGACGCAATTTTGAATAAAGAATTGTATCTCAGAACAGGAAGTGCTCACAGATTATCAGGCATCAGATCAAACATAAAGCCACAGGCGAATCGATTAATTCGCTCATGCGTACGATACGTCCTTCATGTTCTATTTCTTGAATTTATTTTTCAATTGAGCGAGCATGGTCTCCATACTTTCTTCTTTCGCTGGCTGCTTTTTCATAGGAGTTTTCTCTTTCACTCCTGCACCAAATGGATCGCTTTTTAGAGATAATGCAATTCGCTTGCGCGCGACATCCACTTCCATCACAGTCACTTTTACTTTCTGCTGTACAGCCACCACCTGGTTTGGGTCTTTAACAAATTTGTCTGACAAATGGCTTACGTGAACCAATCCGTCCTGGTGAACGCCCACATCAACAAACGCTCCAAAGTTTGTAACATTGGTGACGATTCCCGGCAGCACCATCCCCACTTTCAGGTCTTTGATTTCATTAACACCTTCCTGAAATGAAAACACTTCAAATTTCTCACGAGGATCACGACCTGGTTTTTCCAATTCCGAAAGTATATCAGTGAGTGTTGGGAGACCTACACTTTCAGTTACATATTTCTTCAGATCAAGCTTACTTCGCAATTCATTGCTCGACATGAGGTCTTTTACAGTACATCCCAGGTCCTTGGCAAATTTTTCAACCAGGTCATATCGTTCGGGGTGAACCGCGCTTGCATCGAGCGGGTTTTTTGAATCGCGAATGCGTAAGAAACCGGCACACTGTTCGAAAGCCTTATCACCGAGGCGTGCTACTTTCGTCAATTCATTTCGGCTTTTGAATGGTCCGTTCTGATTGCGGTACTCAACAATATTCTTCGCCAGTTGCGGCCCCAAGCCAGAAACGTACGAAAGCAATTCCTTGCTCGCAGTATTTACCTCCACTCCTACTGAGTTTACACAACTCATCACCACATCGTCCAAGCCTGATTTTAGCTTGGTTTGATCAACATCATGCTGATACTGACCTACACCAATTGATTTTGGATCGATCTTCACCAACTCAGCCAAAGGATCAGTCAGTCTTCTTCCGATTGACACTGCTCCGCGCACAGTTACGTCATGGTTGGGGAATTCCTCCCGGGCTACTTCTGATGCTGAATACACAGAAGCACCACTTTCATTTACCATAACTACCATAATCTCTTTAGGCAACCCGAGACCTTTAACAAAGGACTCCGTTTCGCGGCTGGCTGTACCGTTGCCGATCGCGACAGCCTCGATCTTGAAACGGTCGCACAATCCGAGCACAACAGTCGCAGCTTTCACTGTTTCACGTTGCGGCTCAAGCGGGTAGATCACGGTATCAAATTGCAATTCACCCTGTGCCCCAAGGCAAACTACTTTTATCCCGCTTCTAAATCCCGGGTCAAGTGCCAGTACACGTTTTTGCCCCAAGGGAGAAGCCAGCAATAATTTCTTGAGATTGGATGCAAATACTTTGATTGCTTCCGCATCGGCCTGCATTTTTGTTTCAATTCGCACTTCACTCTCCAACGTAGGCTTCAACAATCTTTTGTAGCTGTCTTTAATTGCAAGCTTCACTTGCTCGGCTGATGTACTTCCGGACTTGATAAACTGTTTTTCAAGAGATTGTATCGCCAATTCTTCCGTAGGTGAAATATCAAGCATGATAAATCCCTCTTTCTCCGCCCTGCGCATAGCCAACAGCCGGTGCGATGGTGTTTTCTTAACAGGTTCTTTCCAATCGAAATAGTCCTTGAACTTCTGTGCGTCATCACTTTCTGCTTTCGATTTGATAACCGTTGCCTGAATGATTCCATCCTGCCAAAATAAGTCGCGTATATTTTTGCGCGTCTCCTGGTTCTCACTAATCCATTCGGCTATAATGTCGCGCGCTCCATCAAGTGCTTCCTGGGCAGTCGCAATTCCAAGTTCAGTATTGATGAATGATAGTGCTTTTTCTTCCAGAGCTATCTTGTTCTGTTCAAAGATAATATTGGCCAATGGTTCCAGGCCTTTCTCTTTAGCTATGGTTGCCCGGGTTTTGCGCTTGGGCTTGTAAGGCAGGTAAATATCCTCAAGCTCGGCCATGGTCTCTGCATTTTCGATGAGCTTAGCCAATTCGGGAGTAAGTCTTTCTTGTTTCTCGATCGATTTCAGAACAGCCTCTTTTCGACTGTCAAGTTCTACCAATTGCTCATGGCGATCGCGTATTGTTGTCAATGCCACTTCGTCCAAACTGCCGGTAAGCTCCTTACGATAACGGGCAATAAACGGAATTGTCGCTCCCTCTGTAAAAAAATTTACAACAACTTCAACCTGTCGTGGCGAAACACTCAGCTCACTTGCAATGCGTAGGATATTTTTTTCCATTTAGAGAATTCAATAAAAAATGAGCGGCAAAAATAAGGTCAGGAACGAAGCGTCAAAGGATTTTCTACTTTCTTTTTTATCTGGTTAATCCATTTGCTGAATGACAACTCGTAATTCGTTCAGCATCATTGCAGTGGCGCCCCAGACGATTTCCTGTTCAATAAGGAAATGAGGTGCAAGCATCGGATACATTTTGGCAGCAAGTATTTCTTTCACCTGTATTGCGTCATCCCGGAGCAGGAAGTTCAGGCTTCCTTCCAACACTCTTACTACTTCCGATTCCTGGGGAATGAATTTTGGTTTAGTATCAACATAACCTACGACAGGTGTGATCATAAAATTGCTGGGTATTACAAAAAAGTCGCTCAGCGTTCCAAGTACGTGCACGTCAGCAGATGGCACTCCCACTTCTTCCTCGCATTCACGAAGAGCTGTCCGTATTAAATCTTCTCCAGGTTCCTGCTTTCCGCCCGGCAAACTGATTTGCCCTGCATGTGCTCCCAGGTACTCAGGTCTTTTCGTAAGCGGGAACTTAATCTCTCCATTGTCTTCGTAAAGCAAGATCAGCACACTGCCTGGCTTAGGTGGAGTCTTGTGCTCAAATTTTGGGAGAAGAGCTCCCGCAGGCGTAGCACGCATAGGTTCGTGTGCAGCAGCTCCGGGCAATGGCTCACGCAAGCGTCTGGCCAATCGATCTGCCAATTCAGATAACTTTATTTGCACAGTTTCATCAGGTCAGGTGTCACCATTTTATCATTTCGCTCAATCGACTTTTTAAAAGACTCACAAGCCAATTCCCTTTTTCCATTTTTCAAATAGGCGGATCCGAGATAAAAATAAATTTTATCTACAAATACATCCATATCAAGCGATTGCTTCAACAGCCGTTCAGCCGACGCAAAATCATTCTTCTTAAAATAAAAAATACCCTTGTTGCGATAAGCCCAGGCATTTTCCGGATCCTTAGAAATTGCTGCATTGATATCAGCCTCAGCACTTGCCAATGCATCTTGTAAGAGAAAAATATATCCGCGGTTATTGAGATAATACGACTGTTGCGGATCGAGGCGTATCGCTTCATTCACCAAGTTCATTGCTTCCGCGTAGTGCCCCAACTCAATTTCTATCAGAGCAAGAGTGTTATAAATATTAGGCTCCTTATCATTTTGGGCTGCCAGCTTCTGAAGTTCTTTTTTGGCCTGATCATAGTTTTTCAGATAATAATGAACAATCGCATGGTTGACTGCCAATTCCATCTTTTGCTTTTTGTCTGCAGATGTTTCAAGATGCGAAGCCTTATCAAAAGCTTCCAACGCTTTATTGAAATCTCTCAACCTGGTATATGCCAAGCCTAGTGTAAAATAGGTGACAGACGTATCTGGTTTAACTTTAACTGCTTTTTCCAGATCATTGATCGCTCTGAAGTATTCTTTTAATTCATAGCTGGTGTTGGCCCGGTTAAGCAATGCGTTGATAAACTTCGGATCGCACTCCAATGCCTTATCATAATTCACCATCGCTTTGTCGTAGTTCTTTTGCTCAAAATAAACCGTGCCTAAGTTGTTCCATGCATCGGCAAAGCAAGGCTCCAGGCGGATTGCTTCTCCATAATAGTAAGCTGCCTGCTCCCAGCTCCTGTCACGAGAGGCTATATTGCCTTTCAGCAGGAATTTATGCAGCCTGGCCTCTTTACCTTCACAAGCGATCAGCAAGATCAATAATGCACCTATCAACCCTTTTCGGAACATACAGTCGTTTGGTTGTAAAGGTAAATGAAAGATTTATTGCATTAAGATTTGGAATAATTAAAACTGCTCCATTACATTTGTGCCACAATCGAGATGACACGTAATCAAAACATCCATCACCTGCATCATCATGTACACCACATGCATGGCAGGATTTTGTTTTGATTTCTAAATAATTTTAAAGAAGTCACAAAGGCTTGCCAACCCGGCAGGCCTTTTTTATTTCCTTCCAACCACGAATTAAAAAAAGACATTATGAACTCACTACGAATTGCAATCCAGAAATCCGGACGACTCCAGGACGACTCACTTAAGCTTTTGAAAGAAAGTGGTCTACATTTTAATAACGGGAAAGATCAATTGAAAACGCAGTCCGAGAATTTCCCGGTAGAGCTCCTGTTTCTACGCGATGATGACATACCCCAATATGTTGAAGACAAAGTGGCTGACGTAGGGATTGTTGGTCAGAACGTATTTGTCGAAAAACAAAAAAGCAACGAGTTGATCCGGGCATTGGGTTTTGCGAAATGCCGGCTCTCCATCGCTGTGCCTCGCTCCGAAGACTATTCATGTGTAAACTGGTTGCAGGGAAAAAACATCGCTACTTCTTATCCCAACATCGTCAGACAATTCTTAGCTGCAAATAAAGTGGAAGCTGGAATCCACGAAATCAGCGGTTCAGCTGAAATCGCACCCGGCATTGGTTTAGCAGATGCCATTTGCGATATCGTCAGCTCGGGCAGCACACTCCTGGGTAATGGATTAAAAGAGGTTGAGACGGTGATGAAATCCGAAGCTGTAATGATCTCCTCCCCCAAGCTCGACTCATCGAAAAAGGAAATCCTAGACGAACTTCTCTTCCGTATTCAGGCTGTTCAGGCTGCGAAAGACAACAAGTACATCCTCATGAACTGCCCTAATGAAGCGATAGCAAAGATTACGAGTATCATCCCGGGAATGAATAGCCCGACCATCATGCCTCTGAATCGCGAAGGGTGGTCTTCATTACACTCGGTAGTTGACGAGAATGATTTTTGGAAAAAAATAAACCAATTAAAGTCGCTGGGCGCTGAAGGAATACTGGTCGTACCCATAGAAAAAATGATCGCGTAAAAAGAAACTAAAATGAAAATTTACATTGAACCCGAGAAAAGCACCTGGCCAGGTCTTTGCCAACGGCCGCAGCTATCGGCAGACTTCCTGGATAGCTCGGTCGCCAATATTTTGTCGCGTGTGAAAAAATCCGGAGATGCGGCTCTGCTTGAGTTCACAAAGCAATTTGATGGCGTATCTATTTCAGAAATCCGCGTTCAGCAGGATGAACTTGATGATGCCGAGCGTCAACTTGATCCTAAGCTAAAAGGAGCAATTCAAATTGCGAGCGGTAACATTGGAAAATTTCATGAGGCACAAAAAAGAGATGTCGTCAAAATTGAAACTTCACCCGGAGTTCTGTGCTGGAGGAAACCGGCTGCTATCGAAAAAATTGGTGTTTATATCCCTGGAGGGTCAGCTCCACTATTCTCCACAGTGTTGATGTTGGGAATTCCGGCAAAGCTGGCCGGGTGCAAAGAAGTAATTTTATGCTCTCCTCCCGATCGGAACGGAAGAATCGATCCATCCATTCTATTTGCTGCTCAAACTGCCGGTATCAGCAAAATTTACAAAGTAGGGGGCGCGCAGGCGATTGCGGCTATGGCCTATGGAACCGAAAGCATCCCTCAAGTCTATAAAATCTTTGGGCCGGGCAATCAATTCGTAACGAAAGCAAAGCAACTGGTGTCAATGGACGGAATAGCTATTGATATGCCAGCCGGTCCTTCTGAAGTCTTGATTTTGGCTGACGAAAATGCGAATCCAAAATTCATCGCTGCGGATTTATTGTCGCAGGCTGAACACGGTGTGGATAGCCAGGTTGTACTTGTTGCCAGTGAAAAGACAATAGTGGATCTCACTTTAGCTGAAATAGAAAGTCAATTGCGCAGTCTGCCACGAAAGGAAATTGCAGAAAAAGCCTTGAGCAATAGTTTTGCAGTCATATTGAATAAACCGCGTGCTATCGAGTTTATCAATCAGTATGCCCCGGAGCATTTAATCTTAAATACAAATGATTGTGATCAATTGGTAGAAGAAATCACCAATGCCGGATCAATCTTCCTCGGGAATTTCACTCCTGAGTCCGCTGGAGACTATGCGTCAGGTACTAACCACACACTTCCTACCAGTGGTTTTGCGAAAAGTTTCGGAGGTGTTTCACTTGAGAGTTTCCTGAAATACATCACTATTCAAAAAATCTCAAAAGAAGGAATAAAAAACCTTGGGCCGGTGATCGAAATCATGGCTGATGCGGAGCAACTTATAGCCCATGCAGAAGCCGTCAGAGTCAGGTATTAAACATATCACTTACTTCATATGTCAATTGAACAACTAATACGCCCCAACATCCGCAAACTAAAACCGTACTCATCCGCTCGCGATGAATACGAGGGTAAGGCGTCTGTTTTTCTTGATGCCAATGAGAATCCCTTCAACACTTCATACAACCGATACCCCGATCCGCTACAAAAAGAATTGAAAGGACAAATCGCACTACTAAAGGATGTCAAAGCAAACCAAATCTTCCTCGGCAATGGAAGTGATGAAGCTATCGATCTCCTGATTCGGGCCTTTTGCGAGCCGGGAATTGACCAGGTGCTCATCCCCCAGCCTACTTATGGAATGTACCAGGTGAGTGCAGACATTAACAATGTCAATGTAATCGAAGTACCTCTGTCGAAAGCATTTGATGTTGAAACAGACGTGATTCTTAAGGCTATCACTGACAAAACAAAATTGATTTTTCTCTGCAGTCCAAATAATCCAACGGGGAATATCTTCTCAACTGATAAAATCATTGCTCTCTTGAAAAACTTCAATGGGTTAGTTATCGTGGATGAAGCTTATATTGATTTTGCGGAATCTCCGAGTTTTATCACACAGTTACTGAACTTTGAAAACCTGGTGATCCTTCAGACATTTTCAAAAGCATGGGGTCTTGCCGGCTTACGTCTCGGAATGTGCTTTGCTAACTCCCAAATAATCGCTGTGCTGAATAAAATCAAACCACCTTACAACATCAACACGGTTACTCAATCAATCGTCCTTGAGCAGTTCCAAAATCATTCGCATATTCAAAAAAATAAAGCTGAAATTGTCAATCAAAGACAACTACTCTTCCGGGAATTAGCTGGGCTGAAAATTGTGGCTCATGTATTTCCATCCAATGCTAATTTCTTGCTTGTGAAATTCAACGATTCACGAGAAGTGTACTCAACGCTTCTGCAAAAAGGAATTGTAGTGCGTGATCGCTCCAATGTCATTTTGTGCGATGGGTGCTTGCGAATTACGCTCGGCACCCCGAGCGAAAATAAAATTCTCCTGACTGAATTGAATAAATTATGAAGAAAGCATTATTCATCGATCGTGATGGCACATTGATTGTGGAGCCACCTGATTTTCAAATCGACAGTCTTGAAAAACTGGAGTTCATTCCAGGAGTGTTCACCTGGCTTTGCAAGATTGCCAAAGAAACCGATTTCGAATTGGTGATGGTGACCAACCAGGACGGGCTTGGGACAGCAAGTTTTCCGGAAGAAAAGTTTTGGCCTGCGCAAAACAAATTAATTAAGACTCTTGAGGGAGAAGGGATTAGTTTCAGTGCAGTTTTTATCGATCGCTCCTTTGCTAAAGAAAACCTGCCAACCCGTAAGCCCGGCACTGCAATGTTAAATTCCTATCTAAAGGGAGACTACGATCTTGCTAATTCATTCGTCATAGGCGACCGGCTTACCGATATTCAACTAGCCAAAAACCTTGGAGCCAAGGGAATTCTGCTTGCTAATGATGCCAACAAAATAAAACTGGAAAGTGATCTTGCAGGTTCTTGTGTGCTGATAACAGAAACATGGAAAGATATTTACAATCAGGTAAAAATTCGCAGGGCAGCGGAGGTGAATCGCTCTACGAATGAAACTCAAATAGCAATCAAAATTAACCTGGATGGCAGTGGCATATCTTCAATTAAGACCGGCCTTGGTTTTTTTGACCACATGCTTGAACAAGTGGCAAGGCATGGGCAAATCGATTTACAAATCGAAGCAAACGGTGATCTGCACATTGACGAACATCACACCATCGAAGATGTAGGTCTTGCACTTGGCGAAGCCTTCTACAAAGCATTGGGAGATAAGCGTGGCATCGAGCGCTATGGGTTTTGTCTGCCAATGGACGATTGTCTCGCACAAGTCGCCATCGATTTTGGCGGGAGACCGTGGCTGGTCTGGGATGCGGAATTCAAAAGAGAAAAAGTTGGAGAAATGCCAACGGAAATGTTCTTTCACTTCTTCAAGTCATTCAGTGATTCGGCTAAATGCAATCTTAACATCAAAGCGGAAGGAACGAATGAGCATCATAAAATCGAAGCCATTTTTAAAGCTTTTGCCAGATCGATTAAGATGGCCGTGAGAAAAGAAGGAGATTTATTGCCTACTACCAAAGGAAGCCTTTGACAAATGAAAGTAGCCATAATAAAATACAACTCTGGAAACATTCGATCGGTCGCATTTGCACTCGAGCGCCTCGGGGTAAATTTTGAAATAACGGGAGACATAGAAAAAATCACCTCCGCCGATAAAGTAATCTTTCCCGGTGTGGGTGAAGCAAGTACGACCATGAAATACTTGCAAGACAATAACCTCGACCAGGTGATCCGAAATCTCAAACAACCTGTGCTTGGAATTTGCCTTGGCATGCAATTGATGTGCCGCCACTCGGAAGAAAATAATACCCTTTGCTTAGGTATATTTGATGAGGGCGTTAAAAAATTTGAAAGCGACAAGGGTTTTAAAGTGCCTCACATTGGCTGGAATTCGTTACAAATAAATAATCGGTGGTTAAGTCCTCAACTTGAAAATCAATTCGTATATTTTGTACACAGTTATTATGTGCCCGTCAATCGCCATACCTCAGCTACCACAAACTATATCAATCCATTCAGTGCAGCCATGAAAAAGGACAATTTTTATGCGGTGCAATTTCACCCCGAAAAATCAGCTGATGCGGGAAAGTTGGTTCTAGAATGTTTTTTACAAAATTCATAATCAATGAAAATCATCCCGGCGATCGATATTATTGATGGGAAGTGCGTCAGACTTACACAAGGCGATTTTGGTCAAGTGAAAGTGTACCGTGAAGATCCGGTTGATGTTGCACTTGAATTCCAGGAGGCTGACATGGAGTACCTTCACCTTGTAGATCTTGATGGTGCTAAAAAAGGACGGGTGATGAATTGGGGCATCATCGAGGAGATTCAAAGCAAAACAGCCCTGGTGGTTGATTTTGGAGGTGGTGTACAAACGAATAGTGAAGTAGAGCAATTACTTGATCTTGGCGTCAATCAAATAAATGTTGGGAGCCTGGCGATCAAAGAGCCGGAAAAATTCATCGAGTGGCTGCATACGTATGGACCGGAAAATTTCATATTGAGTGCAGATGTAAAGAACGAAAACGTAATGATCAACGGGTGGTTAGAATCTGCCAACTATCGTGTACTTGACCTGGTCGACAAGTTCATCGTCCATGGGCTGGAATATGTTACTTGTACTGACATTGGATCTGATGGAATGCTCAATGGTCCCAACTTTGGTCTTTATAAAAAAATAAAAGCGCGCTTTCCTAATTTAAAAATTAACGCCAGCGGAGGAATCTCCTCCATTGATGACATCAAAGAGCTCGGTTACCTTCAATTGCACGGTGCCGTCATCGGTAAGGCGATCTATGAAGGCAAACTCAATCTCGCCGAATTAAAAAATAATGTTCACTAAGAGAATCATTGCCTGTCTCGACATCAAGGACGGCAGAACTGTAAAGGGCGTAAACTTTACCCAGCTTTGCGATGCCGGTGATCCTGTGGAATTAGCTGCGGAGTACGCCAAACAAGGCGCGGATGAACTCGTCTTTCTTGACATTTCGGCTACGGAGGAAAAACGAAAAACACTTACTGCCCTGGTAAAAAAAATTGCTGCTACCATCAACATTCCATTTACTGTTGGCGGAGGCATCAGCTCGGTGGATGATGCATCTTCCCTGCTTGACGCAGGTGCCGACAAAGTAAGTATCAATTCTGCCGCGGTAAAAAGACCTGAATTGATCAATGAAATTTCAAATGCTTTCGGATCACAGTTCTTGATTTTGGCAATTGATGCCCGCAAAGTATTGAATCAGTGGGTCGTTCATACCCAAGGTGGAACACGCGCCACAGATAAAAAACTATTCTCCTGGGCGAAGGAAGCACAAGACCGGGGAGCAGGTGAAATCCTGTTTACAAGCATGGATCATGACGGAACAAAAAGCGGTTTCGCTATCGACTCGGTGCAGAAGCTGAGTGATCTCCTGCAAGTGCCTGTAATCGCATCAGGCGGAGCCGGCTTACCTTTTCACTTTGTAGAAGTATTTAAACTGGGAAAGGCTGACGCGGCCCTGGCAGCTAGCATTTTTCACTTCGGTGAAATAAGAATTCCCGACCTGAAATTGTTTCTAAATAAAAATGAAGTGCCCGTCAGGGTTTAGCTATGGATATCAAAGCATTGGATTTTAAAAAATCGAACGGGCTCATTCCGTGCATTGTGCAAGACTCACAAACCTCCGTTGTGTTGATGCATGCATTCATGAATGAAGAGTCTTTAACCAAAACCTTAGCCGAGAAAAAATTAACATTTTTCAGTCGGTCCAAGCAACGCTTATGGACTAAGGGTGAAACTTCGGGGAACTACCTCTCGCTTGTCGAAATAAAAAAAGATTGCGACAGTGATACTCTTCTCATCAAGGCTCGACCTAATGGTCCATCTTGTCACACGGGCGCGGATACTTGTTTTGGAGAAAAAAATATGGTTAAGGGTTTGGCATTCCTTGAAAATATCATTCGCGAAAGACAGGCCAATCCTAAAGAAGATTCATACACCAACAAGCTTTTTAATTCAGGGATCAATAAAATTTCTCAAAAAGTAGGTGAAGAAGCAGTGGAGTTGATCATCGAAGCAAAAGACAACAACAAAGAGTTATTTTTAGAAGAGGCTGCTGATCTGATGTATCATTACCTCGTGCTTTTAGCTGCAAAAGGAGTCCGTCTCGATGATGTTGTCAGCGTTCTTAAACAAAGACACCAGAACTAATTACATAATCGCTTCGCGATTGTACTTACTGCGATAGTCAATAGGCGACATACCGGTCACTTTTCTGAATACTTCGCGGAATGCCTTTGTGTCGGAGTATCCCACATCGTACATTACTTCGCTCACATTTTTGCGCCCGGTCTCCAGTTCTTTTTTGGATGCCTCAACTTTCACCCTTTGAATGTACTCGACCACTGTGTTGTTCGTTGCCTTTTTGAAGCGCCTTTCCAGTGTTCTCCGTCCTATTCCAAATTCTTCTGATATTTCATCGACTGATATTTTTTCCTGGAATTTTTTCTCGATGTACTCCTGCACTTTATTTATTTCAGGGTCATTGTGCAGTTTCTGGCCTTTGAATATGGTGAAAGGTGATTGGGTATTTCGATCGATATCCAGTACAAAAAACTTTGAAGCAAGAATCGCCATTTCACGATCTGTAAATTTTTCGACCAGGTGTAAAAGCAGGTTCCAGTACGAATTCGCCCCACCGCTGGAATATAAACCGTTTTGTTCAACGATGACTCTATTGTCGACTAACTCAACATTCGGAAACATCGTCCTGAATTCATTTGCAAACAACCAATGAGTTGAGCACTTTTTCCCTTCCAGTAAGCCCGTTGAAGCCAACAGAAAAGCCCCGATGCACAAGCTTGCCACTTCAGCGCCCCGCTTGTACTGTTGCACAATCCAGGGAAAAAATTCCTTGTTTCGTTTGATCGCATCTGTCAAATCCCTGCTAATTGCCGGAATGATGATGAGGTCAGCTGTCTTTATATTTTTAATAGTCGTATCGGTGTGAACAGAAAACAATCCGTCACTAAGCTTCACTTCTTTGGTGAGCCCTACGAGTTGAACATTAAACAATGGAGGTTTTCCTGCACTCTTTAAAAATTCATTCACCGCAGTGAACATATACCGGGGATCAACTATAGCTGCCAGTACAGCAGTCTCTGGGACAATGATGATAACGTTTACCATAACGCTAAGATAATTATGCCACTTGTCGCGATCAACCCCTCACATTGACGGATTTACACAGCGCTCATTGGTCTTGCTGGTAGTAGGTTTGGAGCATCAATCACAACAAAAATGGCTGCACAATTAAATCCATACCTCAATTTCAACGGTCAGTGTCGCGAAGCGATGACTTTCTACCAGCAGTGCCTCGGTGGCGAACTGATGATGCAAAAGATCTCAGAATCTCCCATGGCCGCTCAGATGCCTTCGGAAATGGGAGCTCATATTTTACACAGTGCCCTCACCAATGGTGCAATCGTGCTCATGGGATCAGATATGATGGGTGCAGGACTCATTCGCGGCAACGAGTTCACGCTGTGTCTCAGCTGCACCAATGACGAAGAGATCAACGGATATTTTGAGAGACTCTCAGTCGGGGGACGTGTAAAAACACAACTTCATCAGACATTCTGGGGCAGCACTTACGGTGAATTGACGGATAAATTTGGGATGAACTGGATGCTTAACTACTCAAAAAACTAAGTCAACCAAACCATGAAAGCCACAAAGATCATATTAAGCACCTCGGCTAACCTGACATAGTTATGGAGACCTACCTCGTAAAAGAAGACATTAAATTATTGTGTGTAAATGCAGATTCGTTTCCGCAAGGAGTTGAAGGCGCGTTCAAGAAATTGAATGACCTTATTCCCACCCAAGGTCGAAAACTGTATGGAATCTCCTTCCCTCAAAACGGAAGGATCATCTATAAAGCGTGTGTGGAGGAATCATCCGAAGGCGAAAAGGTAAATCTTGAGAAATTTACTGTGAAGAAAGGTGAATACATTGGCTCGCGGATCGTCAATTACGCAGATCACATGGAGAGCATTGGAAAAACATTCAATAAAATTCTAGGTGATTCCCGGATTGACCCGCAAGGATGTTGTGTAGAAATCTACATGAACGAGAAAGATCTTCAGTGCATGGTCCGGTTAAAAGATTAGTAAATGAAACCGAAAGGAACTTTAAAGGTTTGTATCAACGGACACAAGTATTACAAAAGCAGTGACTGCCCTACTTGCCCTGTTTGTGAGAGCGACCGGAAGCCTCAGGAAGGATTTCTTTCACATCTCTCAGCTCCGGCAAGGAGAGCATTAGAGGGAAGGGGAATTTTAACGCTTAAAGAATTAGCTGTTAAAACTGAAGACGAAATAATGCAACTTCACGGGATGGGACCATCAACACTACCCAAGTTGAAGAGAGCATTGAAGGAAGAAGGATTGGCTTTCAAAAGAGAAAAAAGACCAAACAGTAAATCCAAACTCATGCAAAAAATAGTAACCTCTCTGTGGTTCGATAACCAGGCGGAAGAAGCCGCGGGTTTTTACGTATCCCTTTTCAAAAATTCAAAGGTTGCCAGTGTGATGAAGATCGGTGGCAAGACTTTGTCAGTCAATTTTATTCTTGACGGTCAGGAATACCTCGCCATCAATGATGGTCCTAAATTCAACTTCACAGAAGCCATTTCACTTTTTGTGAAATGTGAAACCCAAGCTGAGATCGATCGCCTCTGGAATAAACTAACTTCGGGTGGCGGCAAGGAATCCATGTGCGGATGGCTGAAGGACAAGTATGGATTGTCATGGCAGATCGTGCCTCCGCTTTTGATCAAATTCTTGCAAGACAAAGACAGCAAGAAATCAAAACGGGTCATGGATGCGATGCTGCAGATGCGAAAAATTGATATCGCAGTACTGAAGAAAGCATACAATGGTTGAGGTGTTCAAAACCAATATCCGAAGTCGTCAGACAGCTGCAGTCGTAAAGCTGCAATTGCTGATGCTCTTTCCGGATTGCAAAATCAATTTTGACCTGGACGACTGTGACCGGATTTTAAGAATAGAGAGCGCTAGCTCTATTGCAAAAGTGATTGAAAAGACCTTGAACAGTCAGGGCTTTTATTGTGAAGAACTAGAGTAAATCAACCTATCAACAATAGTTTATGAAATCAGGAACCAAAGTCCCTAAGACTATAGACGAATACATTGCCGGCTTCCCGGCGGATGTTCAAAAAATTATGGAGAAACTCAGGGCCACCATTAAAAAAGCAGCTCCGGGTGCTGAAGAAATTATCAGCTACCAAATGCCTGCCTTCAACCTTCATGGAAACCTGGTCTACTTCGGAGGATGGAAGACCCACATAGGATTTTATCCTACGTCATCCGTTACCCGCGTTTTCAAAAAAGAACTTTCAGGCTATGAGGGCTCAAAGGGCACGATAAAATTTCCTTTGGATAAGCCTATTCCTTACGGACTTATCAGTGAAATTGTAAAGTTTCGCGTAAAGGAAAATCTACAACTGGCTGAATTAAAGCTGAAAAAGAAAAGAGCGGCTGTAAGTAAAAGAAAATCAAAATAGCATCATTCCTGTTTAACCTCGTATAATGCAATTCGTGTTCAGAAAATTAAAATTCATCGAAAGATGCTACGCAATTGCAGGCAGAACTGCCATCTTCGAATACGATTAAAGCCAACTATAGACAAGATTATCCCCCGGGGTCAAGGACTTTGGGGGATTTTCTTTTTATGGAATCTTAGTCAAACTAATTCTCTCTTGAAGAGAGTGGCTTTGGATACAACTTCATAAAGACCAGCTTATGCGTGATGGTTGCTCCGCCCGATGTTTCAGTTCGGATTCCCTCAAGCATTTCCTTATCCTGATCATAAGTAAAGGTATAGGTGAGTGTTTTCCCCTTAGGTTCGAAATGATGTAACACCAGAATATTCCCTTCAGATAAGGTGGTGAACTCACCCCGGATCGGATAGGAGGATTGATTGGTTTTGTCTATCGGTATTTCTACGTATTCGCGGTTGTTCTTTGAATTGTCACGGATAATCGCCACTTGTGCATAGTGTTCTTTCTGCTCAAGGGTTTTTTCTTTTTCAACGGATGAAAAAAGCCCCTTACTTTTCTTTGTGATCGATGCTGAAACAGAATAGATGCCTTCTATCGTTCGCTGCCCGTTATTGCTTTTGTCAATGTACTTGCGCATCAGCTCCACAAAATTGATCTGCTCATACGGTGCCTTCGATCCCTTTTGAACCTGCGGTACCGTATTGAAAAAACAGGAAGCGCACAGAACAGCTATCCCCCCACCCAAAAATATTCGCTTCATCAGAAAATGATATCATCATAAACACCGTTCACACACCGCTTGCAAGAAATCCTTCCCCTCAAAGCGGCCGGTTTAAACAGTGACTTGCCCATCAGCATACGCACGCATTCCTGAATCCCTTCGGTAATACTGGGATGAGGGTGAACGCATTCTGCTAATTCTTCAATTCCCTTATCCATCGAAATCAGTACGGCCACTGCCTGGATTGCACTACTGGCATTGTTACCAACAACCTTCATGCCCAAAATCTTCATCTCATCATCGTTTGTGACCAGAAGTTTGATGAATCCCTGTGTATTTCTCTTAGCTATGGCACGAGGGATTGTGCTGTATTCCAATGTCACAACCTTATAGTCAATTTTTTGCTCGCGAGCCCTCGTTTCATTAATGCCCACTCCTGCCACTTCCGGGCTAAGGAACATGATTGTGCTGATGTTCTCGTAAACGAGCTGGCGAAGGGGTTTCCCGAAAATTCTTTCCACGGCATACCGGCCTTCAAGCTCACCCACATTCACCAATGAAATATCCGCAGTAAGATCACCCACAGCATAGATATTCTTTATGTTGGTCTGCGTGTCATCATTATCAATGCCTCGCTTAGTAACATTAATCCCTACTTTATCTTCCCACAAGTCTTCCAGGTTCGCAATGCGCCCCACTGATACCAGTGCCTTTTCAACGTTAAATGTCGCACGGCTTCCATCATTATATTCCAACTCGTACTCCACTCGATCGTTGACGATTTTCATACCGATCAACCGCGAGTTGCGGTGAATGAGCACATCGTTATTCTCCATATTGCGCTCAATGATCCGTACCACATCATCATCTTCAAATGGCAAAATGCGATCACCTTTGTCAATGAGGTGAACTTTGGTACGTCCGAAACCCGAGAAGATTGTTGCAAACTCGCAACCGATTACCCCCGCTCCAACGATTACCATGCTCTCCGGGAAATCCTCCATATTCTCAATGCCATCGCTGGTCATGACGATCTTCTCATCAATGGGCAGTTCGGGTAGATATCGGGGGCGACTTCCTGTAGCCAGGATGACATTCTCAGCCCATACTTTCGTTGTTTGTGCCCCTACTTCAATTTCGATTTCATTTTGAGAGATCAACTTGGCTGTTCCGACCTTAAACTGAAGCAAGTCGGAATTTTTCAATGTCTCCATGTGTTCTTCAAGCATTGACTTGCGTTCATGCACAGCTTTCCGAACCTCGCTCTGAATCTCCTTATAGTTTATATGAGGCGCCTTGATATTGTAGCGTTTCAGATTTTTCCGGAAGGCGGATGCCTCACGAGATAGTTCCCACCATGTTTTTGATGAAAGGGCACCATTGGTTACACCGGCTCCCCCGACCTTTGCTTTCTCAATCAGCAAAGTCTTCTTCTTAAAATCGATTGCCCGCATTGCTGCTGCGTACCCGGATGGCCCTGCCCCGATTACAACCAGATCAAATCGCTCCATAGACATTTAATGAATTTGCTCTAAATTTTAGGATATTTGCTCTAATATCAAAAGTGAAAAAATAATTTTCTGCAACGGTCGCTTCTTCATATCCTAAGCACAGGCACGTCCAACGTTCAGTTCAGTTCTGAGAAAAGAAATATCGTAGTCACCAATTTGATTTCGGTGCTTCTGACCTTCATCACGGTACTTCTGGCCTTTGTCAACCACCTCAGCGACACCACCTATTTTGCATTACTGATGGTACTGGGCCTGATCTACCTGATCCCCTTTTTGCTCAATAGACTTGGATTTACTTTTTTTAGCCGGTGGCTTGTCGGGGCGCTACCTCCCATTTGCATTGTTATCTTTTCCATAACCTACAAAGTTCTTTACCCGGAAAGCGTACGGATCTTTAACTACCTCGATGTACGGTTTTATCTTATCGGCTGTCTGGTTATACCCCTGTTAGTGATTCAGTCTTCGGAGAAAGTACTGCTTTCCGGAACGCTGGCGGTGAGTGCCATTCTCCTGATTATGCTCGATCCCCTGTTTAATTTCCTCCACTTGGGTTATGAGCATCTCGTAGGGTCAATTGAGAGTGACAAGTATTTCTTTTCAGCCAATTTCTTCAGCATCTCTGCCTATCTCTTCATCCTCTTTTGCCTGCTTTATGAAAAAAGACTGAGTGACAAGGCCATGCAGGAAAATGACATCCTGATCGCATTCCTGAATAAGGCTAACCAGGACCTGAAAGAACAAAAGGAGGAGATCGGGAATCAGAATTCTGAAATAACACTACAGTCGCAGGAGTTACTTGCGAAACAAGAACAACTTATACAAGCCAATGCACTGATCCAAAAACAAAAGGAAAGTTTGCTAAAAATTCAATCCGGACTTGAATCAGAATTGGTATCCCGCAATCAAGAGCTGACGAACGCCAACGATGAATTGATCCGGTATAACAACGAACTACAACAATTTTCCTATACACTCTCACATAACTTGCGAGGACCTTTGGCAAGGTTATTGGGTCTTACCAGTCTGATGGGAAAAGATCTGGCTTACCTCACGGGCAAGCAACTTGAACTGGTACACCTGGTAGGGCAGTCGGCTACTGAACTTGATGACGTCATCCGCGACCTGAGTAAAATCATTGATATCAGAAATGATATTTACCGCATCCGAGAAAAAGTCTTTATTCAACAGGAATGGAGCATTGTCCTGAGGAGCTTGTCCACGTTCATACAGTCAGACATGCATATTGAGACTGACTTCAGGGAGGCGCCCATGCTCTACACCGTGCGACCTATATTGAATAGCATCTTGTATAATCTCGTTAGCAACGCGATCAAATACCGGTCTGCCAGCCGGCCTCTGCACGTGAGTATAAAAACTTCCCGTGAAGGTGACACCGTAAACCTGGAAGTCAAAGACAACGGTATGGGGATGAATCTCGATCAGTTTGGCCGGAATATTTTTGGGCTCTACAAGCGGTTTCACACCCATACCGAAGGCAAAGGCCTGGGACTATACCTGGTCAAACTCCAGATCGAAGCTATTGGAGGAAGTGTTGATGTAAAAAGTGAGCTGAACCAGGGAACATACTTCAAAGTAAGTTTTAAAGAACCCAATGAAGTCGAAGGTCAAATTGTATTTAAAAGCGACTTCGGCTCTCTTTTTTATAATGCCAGAACAAACTGTGCCGGCATTATCTGGCATAAACAGGTAAACACCGAACAGTATAAGTTTCTGTTTTCGAAATGCGGAGATATCGTAAGAATGTACCACACGCCATTCTGGATTTCGGACTATCGTGAACAGGGTACCATTCCTCCTGCTGATCAACAATGGATGGTGTCTACCATTTTTCCGGAAGCCGTTCGCCAGGGGCTACGCAGAGTAGCCAACGTTTATAGTGAAACCCAGCACAATGAAGATTACCGCAAACGGATCAGAGACACTGCACTAAAACTTGGCGTGGAAATTGAGTTCTTTACCACCAACAAGCAAGCTGAAGAATGGATCGAAAGCTTCCTTGAAGTGCAACCGAATTAATACACATGCAACAACTAATTGAATTAGACAAAAAGCTACTCCTGTTCCTGAACAGTTTTCACCATCCTGCCCTTGATCCGGTAATGTTGTTGATCACCCAGACTTTTTTCTGGCTGCCACTGTACCTATTTCTCATTTATCTCATCTTCCGGAGCTACGGAAAGCAAGGCTGGTATTTTTTAATTGGTGCTGCTGTCACCATACTGCTGGCCGACCAGATTACTTCTTCATTAATGAAACCTTTTTTCGCAAGACTTAGGCCATCGCAAGAGCCGACATTGCAAGGACTGGTGCATCTCGTGGATAACTACAAAGGCGGGCTTTTCGGATTTGCTTCAAGTCATGCCGCCAATACGTTTGGTACATCACTCTTCGTTTTTCTTGTCCTCCGGCCTTACCACAAATGGATCATCTGGATATTTGTTTGGGCTGCTGTCATGACTTACACCAGAATCTATCTTGGTGTGCATTACCCTGGCGATATCCTGGTCGGGTTGCTGATAGGTTTGGGAAGCGGATGGACCGGGTACAAGGTATCTCAATGGGCGCTGAATCGTTTTGGGCAAAAAAAACCTACCTGATCTTAACTGACTCAGTGATTCTCTTTACCCAGGCGGCATACATTTTACCGGACGGGTGAAGGCCATCAGCTGCAACCAAAGCCGGATCGTTCAGGCCCTCACGGGAAATATCAGTGATGTAGATGTATTTGATGCCGTTGTCCGAACAGATTTTCTTTGCTACATCATTGAACTGGTCAATTTCTGCAGATATTTTTTGTCTGTTGTTCGCTCCAAATGGAGTAAACCCGTAATCAGGGATTGAGACAATAAAGACATTCTCTTTCACACCTTTGGCAAGCTCAATTGCTCTGTCCAGCAGTTTCCTGAAGTCGCTGGTATATTGCTCGATTGGCTTCCCCTGGTATTGATTATTTACCCCGATGAGAAGAGATACGAGGTCGTATTCATTTTTGAGCTTGGCAATTGCCATTGCATTGGCAAGGTTGTCTGTACGCCAACCGGTTGTCGCAATAATCGTAGGACGCTCAATTTGAACTCCATTTTTTGAAAGTGCTTCCGCGAGTTGATTAGGCCAGCGCTCTTTCTCACTGACGCTCTCACCAATAGTATATGAATCCCCAAGCGCCACATACTTCAGAGGCTGCGCCTGCATTGCTTTAAAGCTTAAGCTTAACAGCAATAGTAACTCAATTCTTAACAAGATTAATGGTGAGTAAATACCTGTTATTTGGCGTAACCGAATCGTCTACAACTGTATACGTGAACGTAAAAGCCGAATCTGAAATGTTAGTGATTGTCAGTGGTATACCCTGATTCAAAAGAAAAAAAAGCAAGGAGGGGTTGGCATTCACTTGAGCTTGGGTGATATAAATCTCGGATTCAATGATCATGGTTTTTCCGTCTAAGGACAACGCCCAATTTCCTTTTTCAATAATACTTGGATCTGTAGCACTGCACTTAACAGCACCATCAGTTGTCTGGAAATCTTGAGTGGAATTATTTGAAAATTGAATAACATTGTCACCTGTGCAACTGGAGATAACACCAGGTTGTGCAGCTCCACCATTAATACTTAATGTGGTAGAAGCAAGTTTCCAGCTCTTGCTGGATCCTTTGGCTCCTGCAAGCAACACTCCGTTAGTTTCAGCAACAGAAGGGACAATTTTATCTTTTGAGCATGAAAAGATAATAACTGCAAAGATTAACGAAAGTGCCTTGGGCTTCCTCATTTTGAGTCCGGGGTTTATTGTTTGTAAAAATAAGCCCGAGCCTTTAAATATGCACCATATTAGCAAGGTTAGTTTTGAGGTATTTTGGAGAGGTGCCAGAGTGGTTGAATGGGACGGTCTCGAAAACCGTTTGGCGCGCAAGTGCCACGAGGGTTCGAATCCCTCCCTCTCCGCATTAATTATTTGAAACTTTACTACCCAGATAAACATGGAGGAAACCCAGGTCATTTGCAAATCATGTAGTCACCCCGGAAGCGGTAGCTACTGCTCACATTGTGGGCAGTCACTCAGCATAAAGAGAATCTCATTTAAAAGCCTGTTGCATGAGGTCACTCATTTTTTCACACACATGGACAAAGGCATCCGGTATACATTGAGAGAACTGATGATTCACCCAGGTAAGATGCAGCTCTCCTATCTTGAGGGAAACAGGATAAACCATCAGAAGCCTTTTGCTATGTACTTCGTGAGTGCGACCGTACTTGGATTGACTTTGTACTGGCTGAATTTACTATTGCAGACCTACTACCATGCTGGCGATCCTGGTGAGGCGTTTTTCTTTAACAAATATATGGTCGGCTTTCTTTTGCTTGCGATCCCTTTCTCTGCTCTTGTAACCTGGTCGTTCTTTTATTCGTCAGGCTACAATTTTTCCGAAATCGGGGTATTTCAACTGTACACCACATCAATGTTTTTTCTGATTGTTATCGTCTGCAATCTCCCCAAACTGATTTGGCATCAATTTGAAACAAGATACATTGAGCTGCCAGCCGTTCTCATCTATAACGTGATCACTTATGTGAATTTTTTTCCGGGACCAAAGTGGAAAATAATTATCAAGAGTATTCTATGTGCGGCTATTGTGTTTCTCACCCTGGCTTTTATGCAGGATTATTTGGTTGAGTATTATTCTAATCGGAAACATTAAAGTTTACTTCAACACCACCACCGTAATCCCATCTCCTCCCCGCTCTACGTGTTCATCTGCGAATGACGCAACCTGCTTTACTTTCCTCAAATGCTCACGAACGATCTTCCGAAGTACTCCTTCACCTTTGCCATGAAGGATTTTCAATTCTCCTTGGCTCAGTAAAATGGCATCATCCAGGAAGCGCTCCAGTTCAGGCATGACTTCTTCTGCTCTTTTGCCGCGCAAGTCCAGGGTTGGATCAAACCGCGATTGCTTTTGCATCACGTCCACTCCCATCGAGCGGTATTTCTTTGCAAAGGAAGGCTCAACTAAATCACTTCTCACCAATTGATTCAGTTTAACCGTAGACCGCACGCTTCCAAATTCAACAATCGCCTGGTTTCCCTTAATAGAAACCAAGGTTCCTGTTACCTCTTGTCCTGTGATTCGTACTTTATCCCCTTCTTTCACTTCGCCTGCGGGCACTGGTTCTTTCTTCACCGGTTGCTGCACCCTAGTTGCCAGTTTCTCCAGCCCCTCGCGCACTTTACGAGTTTCCTTTTTCTCCGCTTTGCTTTCTTTGATGTGCCTTATCGTTTTCTCGATCTCCCGATTGGTTTCCTTCAACAATGAAGAAGCCTCCGCTTTAGCCCGTTCTACAATTTCTTTCTTCTTTGCTTCGAGTTCTGAATTCAGGCGATGGTATTGATCCCGTTCGCTCTGTGCTTTTCTCTCTCGCTCACTAAGATCTCGCTGTCGTTTAGCTAATTGTTGCTTTTCCTCAGCAACTGTTTTCATCAGCGTCTCAAGTCCTGTCAATTCCTTGCCAATGATTTGCTCTGCCTGTTCCAATGTCTCAGACGGCAAACCTGTCTTGCGTGCAATCTCCAACGCAAACGAACTTCCGGGTTTGCCAATCTCCAATTGAAATAATGGCTGCAGCCGTTTGGTATCGAACTGCATCGAAGCATTGCGAATATCCGTGCGGTTGGAAGCGAATAATTTCAAATTATAGTAATGCGTGGTGGCCACTCCCCACGTTTTCTTCTGAACAAGAGAAGACAGTATCGCTTCCGCAATTCCCCCACCAAAATTCGGATCCGTTCCCGAACCCAGTTCATCCATCAGCACCAATGTTGAAGCAGAAGCTCGCTGAAGAAAGAAATTCATATTCTTCAAATGGGAGCTATATGTACTCAAATCATTATCGATGGACTGCTGATCACCAATGTCGAGGAAGATCTGGTCGAATACGCCAACCGTTGACTTCTCGTAAACCGGCACCAGGATGCCACATTGCACCATATACTGAATCAACCCAACCGTCTTAAGACAAACGGATTTACCCCCGGCATTCGGACCTGAGACCAATAGGAAGCGTGCGTCCCCGAGCAAGTCTATCGTGAGTGGAACAACTTCCCTCTTTCCTTTTAAACTCAAATACAGCAACGGATGTCGTGCTTGTATCCAATTCAATTCCGGCTTACCGACTAACACCGGCATGATCGCGTTCAGGTCGAGTGCGAGCCTCGCCTTTGCCCTGTTGAAATCAATTAACCCCAGAAAAATGCAGGCTGACTTCACCGCATCCAGGTTTTGCCGGAGCAATGCGGTCATCTCTTTGAGAATCTTTATTACCTCCCGTCGGTCGGCATGCAAGAGGTCGCGAATTTCATTATTCACTTCCATTGATTCCGCCGGTTCGATATAAACAGTTTGCCCCGTGGCAGATTCATCAAGGATGAAGCCCTTCAATTTTCTCTTATGCTCAGCCAGAACAGGGATCACCACCCTCCCGTCCCTTACGGTAAGTGTTGCGCCTTCCGGTACCCAGCTTTGTCCAATCGAATCCCTAAATATCTGGTCAGTGAGCTTTCGCACCCGTCCTTCTTCTTCACGAAGTCTTTTCCGTATCCGGGCAAGTTCAGGACTTGCATTGTCTTTGATCTTTCCCTTTTCATTAAACTTATTTTCAAGGGATGAGATCAACACCTGAGGTAACGCAAACTTTTCCGTAAGCCGGTTAAGTTCAGGATACTCTTCTTTCGTGTTTAACAAGTATTTTGCTGTAGCAACAGAGGCCTGAAGCACATTTATAATGTCTACAATATTCTCTTCTTCCAGGAAACTATCCTCCACGCGAATTACATCGAAGT
Organism: Cytophagales bacterium WSM2-2; assembly: GCA_015472025.1. Classification (NCBI taxonomy): domain Bacteria; kingdom Pseudomonadati; phylum Bacteroidota; class Cytophagia; order Cytophagales; species Cytophagales bacterium WSM2-2. The sequence goes on along the minus strand of BNHL01000001.1, from coordinate 3,826,686 downwards.
ACAATGTGGGATCGGCATAGTTTGACAAAGGAAAAGTCTCTCCTTTCTCGATGATCTTTTTGAATTCATCACATCGTTTCAACAGCACTTCGATCGACATGTGATCCGGAGAAAACGCCATGCGGTTTACTTCCCTTGCCCCCAGTTCACCAAGGCAATAGTTCGTTATCCTGGCCCTGATCTGGTCAAAGCCAAGCTTACTCTCAAAATCGGATGGATAAATATTTGAAGGCACAATGAAATCTTTTTACTCCACCGGTCTCTGAACGGAGCGCGTCTGTCTCGTACCAGCCCGCTGTTCCCGCAGTGCCAGGGTATCAATCACTGAATCATACACTTTCTCCAGTTCCTTCGGGTGGGCCATATAATAGGTATAGGTCGGGCGAAGAATCGAGTCGGCAATGCCGTGTTTTTTCAACAGCTTTTGCTCAAAGGGAACAAACAAACGCATGATAGAATCTTTAACCCTTGGGACGGCATCCAGACGAGCTTCCGCCAAATAAATATCGACCAGGAAAGCCGAAAGCTGCTCGTCCGTAAGTATCTCTTTCGGCCGTTCTCTCGTTTCACAGGCAAACAGGGCTGCAACAAGGACTATGAATACCAGTTTTCGCATGTATTGTTTTTCAACCTGGGGACAATTAGAATGCCACACTTGTAAAATCAGGCTTCAAATTTAAACCTATTTCTTATTTTTAAGCCCGAAAAATTTAACGTGAAGGAACTTCTCAAAAAACTGCGCAGGTACGAAATCCAGATACGCAAGGTTGTTAACAGCCAGATGCAGGGTGACTTCCGTTCGCTTTTCAAGGGAACTGGCCTTGAGTTTGATGATGTGCGTCCTTACCAGTATGGAGATGACATCCGCACCATTGATTGGAACGTATCGGCCAAAGGACACGGGACGTTCGTAAAAACCTTCCGGGAAGAGAAAGAACAAACGATCTTCTTCATCCTGGACGTCAGCGCTTCACAAGATATCGGGACACCGGGCAAAACTAAAGTTGATGTGGCCAAAGAGGTATTGGGCGTACTGGCTTTGTCAGGTGGCAAAGAATCAAGTCAGTTGGGATTGATCTGTTTTTCAGATCAACGCGAGAAGGCCATCAAACCCAAAAAAGGTGTTGCTCATGCTTATGAGATCATTCACCATGTATTCACGCTGAAGCCCAAGTCGCTCAGAACGAACCTGAATAGCATGATCGCCTTTGCTCAGAATTTCATCAAGCGCAGAAGTGTGATCGTAATGATCTCCGACTTCATCGATGAAAATTACTTTGCAGGCCTTAAGTCATTAGCACGTAAGCATGACCTGGTTGTTATCAGGGTTACTGACAAACGTGAAACACAATTACCTAAACTTGGCATCATCCCTATCCTGGACAAGGAAACCCGGAAGACGATTTGGGTGAACAGTTCTTTTGGTGGGTTCCGTGAAAAGATTGCCGAACACAGTACTACGCGCCAGCAGGAGTTGGCTGATTTCAGTCGCAAGCATCAGATCAATTTTATATCGATCGATACAGACGAAGATTATGTTCCGAAGTTGCTGAGGTTGTTTAAAGTGAGAAACAGAACGATGAAAGTCTGATGATGCCGGATACTTGTTGCAGGATACTTGATATGATGACTTCGCTTAATCTCAGGCGATCGCTTATTCTATTTTCTTTATTGGGAATACTTGCTGCACCTGCTGTTGCCCAGGAAATCCGGGTGAGTGCCAAATTCAGAAGTGATTCGGTAAAACTTGGAAAACCGATTGAGTTCAATCTATCGGCTCATTATCCAAAAACACTCAACGTTCTCTTTCCGGATTCTACGTTCTCTTACGCTCCGTTTGAGTTGCAGAAGAAAACATACTACACCACGCGTACCAAAGACGGCATCAGTGTGGATAGTGTCACCTACATACTCGCCACATATGAGGTGGACAGTGTTCAGATGTTGAAGCTGCCGATATATGTTGTCAACCGGATGGATTGCACACAGGTATTCTCCAATACCGACACGGTCCACTTCCAGCACCTCGTCAAAGCTATTCCTGATTCACTTACAACCGATAAACTGCCGCTCAAAGTCAAGCTCGACTATCTGGGCGTGAAGTGGCAACTCAATTATATATTATTGGGGATTGTTATTGGCGTTCTGGTGATAGCCCTGATCGTTGCGTGGATCATCTTTGGCAAGCGTATCCGGAAACATTTCCGTTTAAAGAAGCTCATGAAAGCATACGAACTGTTCCGTACACAATATGAAAACTCCCTGAGCAGTCTTGAGCACGAGTTTTCACCACAGCGTGCCGAACAAAGCCTCGTGATCTGGAAAAAATACCTTGAAACACTTCTCGCGAAGCCTTACACAAAATACACATCGAAAGAAATCCGTCTCATTGAAAACAGTGAGGAATTGGGACAGTCGTTGTCAACGATTGACCGGATGATTTACGGACACCAGCACGACAATGTCATTTCGCCATTCTCTAATCTGAAAGAATACGTGCAACAGCAGTTTGAAAAAAAGAAAGCGGAGGTAGCCAATGGATAAGTTAGATTTACCCTGGTATTCGCTGGATTGGTTTGCCCCTTCCACGTTCAATGCGCTGACCTGGGAGAATGTTTTTTTCCTTTACCTGATCCCTGCCGTACCGATTATCTTTATCCTTCGCTGGACTATCCGTTACTTCCTGAACCAAAAACTTCCGGTAGCCCTGATCAAAGGTGACTTGAAAAGCTCTCCTATCCAGGTGCTGCGTTTCTTCCCGGAAATACTGATGATGTGCGTGGCGGCATTGATCCTTGTAGCACTCGCCCGGCCACAGCGCACCAACGAGAAAGTGGAACAGTGGACGGAAGGTATCGATATCATGATCGCGTTGGATATTTCACAATCCATGCAGATCGAGGACTTTCAACCCAATCGCTTGCAGGCTGCAAAACAAGTAGCACACGATTTCATCAAGGGACGTGTACAAGATCGTATCGGTCTGATCGTATTCTCGGGTGATGCATTTTCACTTGCCCCGCTCACCACCGATTACGAATTGCTCTACTCCTATCTCAAAGACATCTCTTTTGATATGATTGAATCGCGCGGCACAGCTATCGGTAGCGCACTGGCCGTGGTCACCAATCGTATGCGCGAGTCAGGCTCCAAATCCAAAGTGTGTATCCTCATCAGTGACGGTGACAACACCGCCGGGAATATCGACCCGATTACTTCTGCGGAATTAGCGGCAGCATACAATATCAAGATGTACACGATCGTGGTTGGTAAAGAAGGACTTGTTCCTTATGGTAAAGATTATTTCGGTCGCCCACAGATGGTGGAGAACACTGTTGATGAAACCACCATGCGTAAAATTGCAGACATCGGCTCGGGCGAATTCTTTCGTGTGACGGACAACGAAGCACTGAAAAGTGTATTCGAACAGATCGACAAATACGAGAAAGCCGAGATCAAGGAAAGCCGTTTCAAAGACACTTCAGACTTCTATTTTATTTATCTGCAATGGGCCATCGCCTTGTTCTTGCTCTGGCTGGCGCTGAGATCGAGCTTTATGTCGAATGTACTTCAGGATTGATTTGGTGATTCGGTAATTTATTGATTCGGTGATGTAAGCAGTATAGAAATTATACGATCTTCATCAACGAATTAACAAATCACCACATTACCGAATCAAAATGGATCTCCAACCCACCCTACAAGATGACCTTATCCTCCTTCGCCCCTTGCGCGAAGATGATTTCGAAAATTTGTACGCTGTTGCAGCAGACCCGCTGATCTGGGAACAACATCCATCAAAAGACCGGTGCAAGCGCCATGTCTTCCAAGTATTTTTCAGGGAAGCGATGGAAGGACGGGGAGCATTTGCAGTTGTCGACAGGAAAACGGAAAAGATTATCGGCAGTACGCGATTCAATAGGGTGAAAGAATCAGCCAACGCTATTGAAATTGGATGGACATTTTTAGCGCGCAGCCATTGGGGCGGGCCTTATAACCAGGCCATGAAACGCATGCTCATTCAGCATGCATTCCAGTTTGTTGACAATGTGCTTTTCTATATTCATGAAACTAATTTCCGTTCGCGGAAAGCAGTAGAGAAAATCGGAGGCTTGAGAATTACAAGTCTTGATGGCGTTGTGCTGGAAACTAGGTCAACGGCATCGGTTATTTACGAGGTTAATAAATTCAAATAATTGCCACAGATAGGCTAAGGCCCTAATCATCTGCGTTCATCTGTGTAATCTGTGGCCTATTCCTTACTGCAACCTTTTCTTCAAATATCCAGTACATATCACTTTCTAAATCTATGTCTGTCAAGCTGCTGCAAAAACAATATTTCGGATCGGGGCTGCTGGAGGCGGAGTTTGATTTTTTCTCGCTGAATTTAAGCCGTTATACCCCAAACGAAGCGATCGAAAAGCACCATCACGAAAACAGTTATGTCAGTTTACTGCTCCGGGGCCATTATGAAGAGAAGTCCAATTCATCTGCCGTATCGCTGTCGAAGAACAACGTGATCTTCCGGCCTTCACTCTACGACCACACCAATACCTTCAGCAACAAAGGCGGCCTGTGCTTCAACCTGGAAATCAAAAACAATTTTGAAAAGATACTCGACTATGATATCCGCCTTCCGCGCACAGCCACATTCTTCAACCACGCCACGATAGCATTACCTCTCTATGAGTTGTTTTCATTATTGATAAATCAGGATGACAGTGACCTGGTTTATGAAAAAGCAATCGAATGCCTGTCTTCCCTTACCGCTGAAGCGAAAATCAGTTCGTCCCTTCCGTGGATGAATAAGCTCTTGAATATTCTCGACAACGAGACAAACCATCATCACACCATTCACTCGCTGTCGGAACGGGTGCATGTACACCCCATCTACCTCGCCAATGCATTTAAAAAGAAAACCCGTTTGACGATCGGTGAATACCAAACCAAAGCTAAACTCAAAGCAGCTTGTGGATTGTTGCTGAACAGTAACAAGGCTGTTCATGAAATTGCCGCAGCCTCCGGTTTTCACGATTCCACTCATTTTATAAGGTCGTTCAAGCACTTTTTTAAAAGCACACCGCACCAGGTGAGGCTTTTAGCCCGAAAGTCAATCTGAGGCGATTTTGCAAACTGTTAAAGAATAACCGGTTTGATGTCCTTAACCCAAAATCTGTTAAGTTTTTTTTAGGACGAGTCACGCCTCAACCGTCGAGGCGTACGCCTCGGCCTTCGAGGAGGCCTCCTCAACCATCGAGGCGCACGCCTCGACCGTCGGGGCAAGCGTCTCGGCCATCAAGGCGTACGCCTCGCTCTTCGAGGCGGGCTCCTCGACCGTCAAGGCGTACGCCTCAGCCTTCGAGGCGGGCTCCCCGGCCGTCAAGGCGTACGCCTCAACCATTCTACCAGCCTCCTCGGCCATTGAGGCGCACGCCATTATGAAGAAGAAATGCTTTTCAACCAATAAGGGTTGCCATTGAATCATGTTGATTGGTTTTCCTTGTGCGTACGTGAGGCCTTCAAGGCCAGAAAGTTAATCTGATACGATTTTTGCAAACCGGTATTCTGGAAATTTGAAGTACAATCCCAAATATCCCATGAAACCACTGTATACTCTTTTCTTCATTCTGATAGTCTTACCTGCCGCTTACGCCCAAATGCCTGGCACCCTGCCCTACATGAAAATCTACTCGCAATGCCTGAATGCGGACGTAAAAAATGCAATGGCGCTGGCGAAGCAGTCGGAGGCTACAACCGAAAGGGATAAGGCCTTCCTGAAAGAGATCACTTTGCGGTTTGGGGAAACATCGGATAATAGTGTATTTCTTGAAAAACGGAAGTCATCAATCAATGATATCCTGAAACTATATCGTGACTACTGGCGCCTGGCTCTTCTCAACCCGGAAAAGAATTATGACTCACTTCTCCGCAGGAATCTCTCTGTCGCTTTGTCAAAAGAATTTAAGTTCGCGCGAGGAAGCAAAAATATTCTCAGTGATGACACACTCGATATCTATCTTAAGAAATTGATACAATCCCGTGAGCTAAAGACAACAGGTTTTGGCAAAACGGGAAAATTGTTTGACCTGTTGGTATGGAGGAATGAGAAAGACACCACCTACGATTTTTCAGTCCGTGATGAGGTTATCCATTCGAAGGTGGTATTCATGACTGATTTTGTTACCCTCGGATGGGAGGAATATGCAACGCTGGACCGGTTTTACCCTGGAGGCTGGGCCACCAAGACCGCGCTCTATTGTGTGCGCAAAGCTTACAACCTGAAAAGTGAAAGCTTCCTGATCAGCTACCTCTGCCACGAAGCCCGCCACTTCTCCGACTTCGTGCTGTTTCCAAAACTGGGCAGCGCTGATTTGGAGTACCGTGCCAAGCTTACCGAGCTAAGTTTGCTGAATGACGATTTGTTTAAGATCATCAGTTTCTTCATCGAGAACTCAGATCGTGCCAGTGAGAATGGTCATTCAGTTGCCAACTATTTTGCAATCCGCAATCTCTCGGAGGCCATATTCAAAACGGAGTTTGAACGCGATATAGAAAAATGGAAAAAGATCCCGGCAAAAGAAATTCACGAAGCGAGCTACGGGATATTAAAAAAGAATACGGAGCAGTTGAGTGCGTTGGGGAAAGATGTGGAGGAGTTTATTAAGAAGTCGATTAAGTAATCAGGGATTGTCTTCAGAAATGCTTTGTTGTCGCATTTTTTAACCGCAGAGTACGCTGAGATTCGCAGAGATAATATAGAATACAGTATGCTCTCTCTGCGCACCTCCGTTCCCTCCGCGGTTAAATGCATTTCAAACCGCACAGGGTACACAGTAGTGAATTTCATTTTGATAACTCGCCCTCACCCAATACCTCCCCCTATCTTAAGTAGGCCAAAAACTCCGACCTCGTCCTCTCCTCCTCAAACTTTCCTGAATAGAAACAAGTCCGGGTGCTGCTGTTCGTATCCTGTATACCACGGGAAGCAACACACAAGTGTGTGGCCTCAATCACAACCGCCACATCTTCCGTAGCCAGTGCTTCTTTCAATCCCTCCACAATTTGCGTGGTGAGCCGCTCCTGAACCTGCGGGCGTTTTGAATAATAATTAACCAGCCTGTTTATCTTAGAAAGACCAATCACTTTTCCGTTAGGAATATAAGCCACATGAGCTTTGCCGATGATAGGCACGAAGTGATGCTCACAATAAGAGTAAAGGGTAATGTCTTTCTCCACAAGCATCTCCTGGTAACGATAGGTGTTCTCGAAGAGACTGATCTCCGGTTTGTTATCAGGATTGAGCCCGCTGAATATCTCGTTGACGTACATTTTAGCCACACGCCTGGGCGTGTCCCTCAGGCTATCATCATTCAGGTCCAGGCCGAGCGTTTCCATGATGATGGCGAAATGGTGTGCAATGATCTCTATTTTCTTTTCATCGGAGTCTTCTAAAAACGGGGAATGAATATCCTGATCAAGTTCATTGACCAGAGCGAGGGGGCTGAGGGAAGTGTTTTGCATGTGCTGATATTATTGTTCGATGACAATGTTTGATTTGCTGACACCGAGTTCAAGAAGTGTCTGAACCATGATCTCGGTAAATTTATCGGGGCCACACACGTAGCAAAATCCTCCCAGGATAATGTGACGCTTCAGCAGTTCCTTATCAATGCGTTTCCCAATTCCAATGACCGGGAACTCGATCACATCCGTGTAATTCTCTCCAAGTATTTCATGGAGTTCGCTTTTCAAAATAATGTCCGTTTCGGTACGGTTGGCGAAGATCAGTGTATTGCCTTTCAGCAACTGCTGTCCTTTCAGTTGTCTCAGTATGGAGATAAACGGAGTAATCCCTGCTCCCGCTGCTATAAACAAGCCCGGGCCTTTGAACTGGATCGTTCCGAAAACTTCGTGAACAATCAGCTCATCACCGGTATTTACTTTGATGAGATTTTCGGTCATTCCATTGTGACCGGTGTACATCTTGATGATGAATTCCAGGTAGTTGTCACCGGGTAGGCAAGTGAACGTAAATGGCCGCAGTTCATTTTCCAATCCGGGTTTGTTGATAGCAACATCAGTGGCCTGGCCTGGGATGAAATGGTAGTTCTCCGGTTTCTTTGTTTTGAAGCGTTTTACGTTGTGCGTTACGAGGCTGGCTTCCAGTACTTTGACGATATAAGATTTCATGCGTTTTGTTCTCCTTTCAGATTAGAGACAAAAGCAGTGAAAAGGTTACAAAATAATTTAGTGATTCGGTGATTTGAAAATTCGATGATGATTAAATATTGCCAGCCTTCCCTACTTTACAACTACCAAACGTTTCACTGATTTCTTTCCGTCCTGAGTGTAAACATTCAAAATGTAAGTTCCGGGAGCATGGTCACTGATATCTAAAGTCCAGGAGGAGTTTGCAGATGAAAGGAACTGTCCTGAATTCTTTCCAAGCACGTCTACTATCTCAGCTTTTACGATTGTATTTGTACCTGCATCAATGGTAACAAACCGATCTGTCGGTACGGGCCACACTTTTACTTCAATGTCTTGCGGACTGGCAATTACTGTAAAGGAGCGTGAAACTGATGGGGCAGGTGCATAGTTCTCATTCCCCTGCTGACTGGCACGCACAACTACTTCTCCAGTCACCCCTGTCAATGAAACAATCCTGTTCGACAAAGTCGCAGGACCACTAATCAATGAGAATTCAACTGGTAATCCTGAACTAGCAGTGGCCTGTAGTTCAAAAGGTTCATTGGAGAGAAGTTTATCTTCTATCGGTTGAAAATCGATTGTCTGACCTGCTTTCTGAATAGTCAACACTAGTTCTTTCTCTGCTGCGAAGTAGTTATCAGTTGCTAAAACAGTTGTAACGATTCTTACACTCCCTGCTCCAAGTATTGTTACCGTGCTATTGCGATCACCGGATAAAGTTATCTCTCCTGAATTTGCGTTTGCTAATCTGTAACTGATGTTGGCCCCGCTATACGAGATGGCATTCAATAAGAAGGGAGGATCACCGTACGTTTTAGTTATGTCTGTAATGATCAATTCGGGTACAGCTTTTCCAATATGGAGTGTCATTTCAGCTGAGGCTGCCAGGTAGTTATCATTTTCATCCAGTGAAGCGTGAATTTTCACATCGCCTACTTTTAAGATCGACACTCTTTCAAGGTGGGTGCCCGAAAGCGCAATATCATCTTTGTCAGCATCGGTGTTGGTAATGCTATAATTAAATACAGCATCAGGATACGCTATTGCATTTAGATCAAATGACGGGTCGCCATACGCTTTTATAACGTCATTAAAAACAATGCCGGACATCGCCTTGTTGATATGAAGTGTCACTTCCTTTTCGGAAGAGGTATAGTTATCGCTTTCCGAAAGGACTGCTTTCAATTTCACATCTCCTGCCCTGACGATAGTAACTATTTTTTTTCCTGAACCTGAAAGCACAACAACTCCCGTATTGTTTGTACCACTGACACTGCAACTGATCACTGCTCCATTATACGAGGAAGCACCCAATGTAAAAGGAGGGTCACCATAAGTCTTGGTCAAATCACTGAATGAAATATCGGGAGGCGTTGCTTTATTGATGTGAAGAGTTATTTCCTTTTCGGCAGCAGTATAGTTGTCGCTCTCTGAAAGAGTTGCTTTCAATTTCACATCGCCTGCCTTAGCGATTGTTACAGTCTTATTTCCTGACCCTGAAAGCGAAACATCTCCTGTATTGTTCGTACCGCTAATACTATAGTTGATTGTAGCACCATCATAGGATGAAGCACTTAAAGCAAAAGGCGCATCACCATAAGTTTTGGTTAAATCACCAAATGATATATCGGGCGTGGCTTTGTTGATGTGAAGCGTTATTTCTTTCTCAGAAGAAACATAGTTGTCACTCTCTGAAAGAGTTGCTTTCAATTTCACATCGCCTGCCTTAGCGATTGTTACAGTTTTATTCCCAGACCCTGAAAGCGAAACATCTCCTGTATTGTTCGTACCGCTGACACTATAACTAATTACTGCTCCGTCATACGATGAAGCACTCAAGGTAAAAGGTGCATCACCATAAGTTTTGGTTAAATCACCAAATGCTATATCGGGCGTTGCTTTGTTGATGTGAAGCGTTATTTCTTTCTCAAAAGAAACATAGTTGTCACTCTCTGAAAGAGTTGCTTTCAATTTCACATCCCCTGCCTTGGCGATTGTTACAGTCTTATTTCCTGATCCTGAAAGCGTAACATCTCCTGTATTGTTCGTACCACTGACACTATAACTGATTGTAGCACCATCATAGGATGAAGCACTCAAAGTAAAAGGCGCATCACCATATGTTTTGGTTAAATCACCAAATGATATATCGGGTGTTGCTTTATTGATGATAAGTATTCCTTCTGATTCTGCGGCATTAAACTGTGCCGTTTCATTAAGTGCTGCTTTTAACTTTACTCTCCCTGCCTTTTTTATAGTCACGGTGGAGTTTCCTGTTCCCGACAACTCTACTTCACCGGTGTTTGCTCCATCATCAACAATACTATAAGTGAAGTCTGCCTGATTGTAAGCTGTGGCTTGCAAACTAAACGGTGCATCGCCAAATGTTTTTGTTCCGGGATCAAATGTGATTACAGGATCTTGTTTGTTGACGTTATCACAGCCAATTGCTGCCCGCCATCCTGGCGCTCTCTCGAAATCATCCGAATGGAAACGGAAAGTGAGTGCTCCACTTGCTGTAGTAGCTATCGCTTGCGGTGGCAGTCCTGTATTTGTGTAAGTACCTATCAGGTTAGCTGACACATTATCGCCATCGTATATTTTCAGGAAATCAAATTGATCCTCCACTTTAAAAAGGGAAAAATCTACTTTTACTTTCGCTCCGGCCACACTGGGCTGAACTGTGAGAACGACATCTTCATTATTCGCATAGTTTTCATCGCCACCGGAATCCAGAAATACAGCCGAGCAAGTACTCACGACAGCATTTTTCATTTGAAGTGGTGTATTGCCCAAGGTAAGTGTCACCTGGTTACTTGGATCGGACTGCGCATCATCCTTCACCGAACGCACCTGGTATACGTATCTCCTGTCGGCTGTCAGATTGATGTTGGTAAACGAAGTAGTATTGGCCGGCAACGTGGCTACAGTCTGGAAAATTCCTCCGGTCGAACGCTCCACTACATAGCCTGTTTCATCATTGGCAACATCCTGCCAGGTGAGTTTAATTTGGTCAGCTTGAGGAACACTTCCATTTAAGGATAAAGGAACTGCCGCAACCGGAACACAAGAAAGCCTTGCCTCCCAGCCTGGCAATGGCGAACGTTCTATTGGCAGCAAACTGATATCCGCGTTGGGATTTACATGAAATCCACGGAAAAATTGAAATGTAAGTTTTCCGTCCGGGTTAGTGGCTGTAATTGAAGTGGGTATTGTTGCACCGGTAAAAGAATACAGAGGCAAATTAGAGAAGTCATCTGAGGCACCATCGTATACAACGAGGTAGTCAATCTTATTCGCCAGTTGGAATGAATCAAAGGTAACCCTCAGCTTGGTTCCGGGAGTGGCAGGAGCGTAAGTAGCAGTAGTAATTATTCCAACGTCAGACGACAGAAGATCAAATTTGATATAATTTTCATGCCCTCCATCATCCAGAAACGGCACGTCACATACCACGAAGTTTCCATCTTTTATTATAACTGGCAACTCTCCGAGCAATTGTTCACTAACATTCGTGTATGCCGAATATACCGTTTGCCTCAACGCACGAACCCGGTACTTATACTTGTCATTGAACGGCAAATTGAAATCAGAATAGTGCGTTGCATTGGGATCCAGCGTAACTACCGGAACGAATTCAGCGAGCGATTCTGATTGCCTCTCCACAACGAAACCTGTCTCGTCATTTGAATTATCAGTCCATGATAAATCTATTTCATGCTGGCCCACTATCTGGGAAGTCAAATTAGTAGGTGGATTAAGTTTCTCTTCGCAGAGTAGCTCCGCTTTCCATCCTGTAGCTTGATGACTCTGGCTCCCAGTAACAAAGTGAAACGTAAGGGCTCCATCCGGATTCGTTGCGGTGATGTCTGCTGGCAATGTAATCGGTGAGAAAATACTTCGTGTAAGCGAGGCCAGTACAGGGGCCGTTTTGTTGACGCCATCGTAAACGATCAGGGAATCAAAAAACTCTAAATCCTCTCCTGAAGTCGTCCCTTGACCATAGCCATCCAGATCAAAGCTGGAAAACGATATCCTCATCATTTTTCCAACTTCTGCGGGCCGTATCGTCATGGTCAGGTCAAGATTGCGCGCATACAATCCAATATCACTTGTATCAATGAATGGACTGTTGCAAGTAGTTATTTCACCATTGGCCATCAGGATTGGGGACAAGGGCACGCTCAATGTATTACTAAAGGCCGTACCGTGACCGCTAATGATGGCCTTTACTCTATAATAGTATGTAGCACTTGTCGCTAAATTTATTTCCGAATAGGTAGTTTGAGTTACCGGTAATGTAGCCACAACTGAAAATCCACTATTAGCCGATTGTGATCTCTCCACAATAAAGGAAGTAGCAATCCCGCCCGATTGATCCGTCCAGCCAATTTGAACAGAAGTAGGAGTAGTCGTTATCACCTGCAAACTGCCGGGAGCGCCAACGGGATCATACACACCTACAGCATCCCACGCATCACCTGCCTGTTGCACCTCAACGGAATTGTTTCCGTATAAATCAGCAGCAGCATGCACAGCCGCAGCACGGGCTTGAGCATAACCAGAGCTTGCGGTGAGGTATACGGTCTCCATGCGATAGACAATTTTAGCAGCATGATCAAATCCGATTCCCGGCACTGAGTAATTAACACCGTTATCGTTAGTGCCTGTTTCACCATTGACCAGCACATAATACCAGTGGTTCAATACACCACTGTTGGTATGTACTCCGCCAAAATCAGAAGCACCCGGGCCGGTAACGTGCCAAAAATTTCCGAGGTAAGTATCGGGCTGATTATGTGCATTCGGATTTGCCATAGATCGAAATGCGGTACCGGTCTCCTCCCCGATCTCCCAAAAACTCTTTTCGGGAGCTGCAGAATGTTCAATAGTAGAAGCCCAAATATCACTGAGCCCTTCATTCAATGCTCCGGATTCATCCTGATAGACCAAATTCGCTGAAGTCTGGTTCACGGCATGTCCGATCTCATGCGCGCAAATGTCAAGACTTACAAAAGGTTGTGATGAGCCATCGCCATAGTTCATTGCAAATCCATTCCAAAAGGCGTTGGCATAGTTCGTACTGTAATGAACAAAGTTGTAAATCTTGGATCCGAGCTTGTCATAGCTATTACGGCCATGCACCGTGTTAAAATAGTCGTATGTGACCTCCGCTCCCCAATGCGCATCAAATGCTGCATTGTCTTTATTGGCATTGTTGAACTCCGCACTTGACCAAACATTGTCTGTGTCAGTAAAGTCAACAGCCGAAGAATACTCGGTGCTATGATTAAGATTGTAGGTTTCAATTCCACTTCCACGGCTGGCATCGCGCAAGGCAAATAGATTGTTGGCAGCGAAAAAAGTTGAAGAAATAGTTCTGCGTCCGCTGTAGCGGGTATCTGCCTGGCCATCTACGTGGGTAAGTATTGTATTTTCATGAACGATATCCCCGGTATGTGCATCAATGTAAACGTACTTGCGCGAAAGTGGAGTTTCTGCATAGATGTCGAATTTGTATGCGAGGGACATCCCCGGATCGGGGGTAGACGTTCCCATTGTTCTTTTAATAAATACAAGCTCAGCATACGGGTAATAACCTTTGCCTGTGAGTTTTTTGAGAAAAGCTTCTTCTTTTTCATTTTCCCATTTGTACTTCTCAGCACCTGTGTGCGCCAATGCCCTGGTTAGAGCCTCGGCCTCTGACAGGGATGGCTGTGTGCTGAGTTCTGATGGGATATCGTACAACTCGCCACTAATGGTTTCCACATTACTATTGCGCGATACCACAGCCAGTCGGCTGTATTCAATTTTTATTCCCTTATATGTTTGGCTGTAAATCCGGTGGCGATGACCGTTCTTGGTTGTTACCTCTTCTTTAGGCACCAGGCTACTTTCAGCCTGAAGGTTTAGGCTTTTATGAATACCTGCCGGTTCCTGACCTCGCAGCTTATCCTCTTGCGTTGCATTCTTCAAAAAGGCCTTACCGGAATGGTAGCCCCTTATTGGTGAATTTTTCTTTTGTGCGAATAGAGCCGGTTGCAGAAATAATAGACAGAGAGCTGTAAAGCAGAAGTGTTTCATTGAATAGCTTAAAGGGGCTGACAATTATTTTTAAAAGTAGCAGTCGATCACGTGGCCGGAGTAGCACTTTTGAAGCTTTCTGGAGTAGAATTGTAGTATTGCAAAAGCGATGCAGAACAAGAAGTAAGAACAGTTAACAATGTTTATAAAAAGTCACTCATTAACGGTTACTATTAATTTCATTATACGATACAGTATTCTTTCCATTTTCTGTAGGCATATCTTCCTCGCCACATAAGAGTTGTTGTAGTCGCATCATTTTTTTCTGTACTTTGACTTTCAACCCTATTGAAATAAAATCATGCGCTTACTTTTACCGATCCTTTTATTGTTGTGCACGCTAGTTGCTTCTGCACAGTCGCTACCAAAACCTGTAATTGATGCCGAGATCACCAAGATGGTCAAGGAAGTCTCTCCCGACAGTATCCGGAGTCATATTGAAAAGATGGTGAGCTTCGGCACACGCCATACATTGAGCGACACTGTGAGTGCTACCACCGGTATCGGTGCTGCCCGAAGATGGGTGGCGATGAAGTTCCGTCAATTCAGAAAACAAACGGGTGCGAATATGACGGTAGAGCTTGACGCCTGCGAGATCAAACCTTCGCAACGTGTACCGCGCAAGATGACTATAAAGAATGTGGTAGGGACTTTGAAAGGTACGGACCCCAATGACGACAGGGTAATCTTAATTAGCGGTCATTTGGATTCTCGTGCTACCAATGTGATGGACAGCGTAACAACTGCACCCGGAGCCAATGATGATGCTTCTGGTGTTGCCGTTGTGCTTGAACTCGCCCGTGTGATGACAAAACGCAAATTCCCCTGCACAATCATATTTGTTGCTGTTCAAGGCGAAGAGCAAGGACTCCTGGGCGCTCGTTGCCTGGCAGAGAAACTGAAAGGCAACAAAGTGAACCTCATTGCCATGCTCAACAATGATATCGTGGGCAACTCGACTGCCAGCGAAACAGGTGATAAAAACGACAAGACTGTGAGGCTCTTCAGTGAAATGATCCCTTCGGCAGAAACCGATGATGAGAAAAGAATACGCGAATCTTTGAAGTCGGAGAATGATAGCCAATCACGCCAACTGGTACGCTACATCAAAGAAGTAGCGGAACCTTACCTTAAGAATTTCACCGTAACCATGAACATGCGCCCTGACCGCTACCTGCGCGGTGGTGATCATACACCTTTTCTTCAAAATGGATTCTCGGCTGTTCGCTTCACTGAATACAATGAAAACTTCAACCAGCAACATCAAAACGTTCGCACAGACAACGGAAAAGAATTTGGTGACTTGCCAAAGTTCGTTGACTACCCGTATTGTGCGAACGTTGCGCGACTGAACCTTTCCACAGTCGCGTCACTTGCTTACGCTCCGGGGAAACCACAAAATGTGAAGATGAAAGTAAACCTCGACAACATGACCTACCTCACATGGGAAGCTCCAAAGTCGGGACCGAAGCCTAAAGGATATTATGTGTTGATGCGCGAAACATACCAGCCATTCTGGGAAAAGAAAATACTTGTCACCGATCTCAAAGCCGATCTCCCCTACTCAAAAGATAATTTCTTCTTTGCCGTACAGGCTGTTGGAGAAAAAGAGTTCTTGAGCCAGCCGGTGTTGCCTGTGCCATCAAGAGGGAATTAAAACCAGATTGAGAGATATTCAGACATAAGACGTAAGATGGTGCGAGCTTCCATTACGGTTCTGCTGTTAGTGTTTTGCCGTGTTGCTTTTGCGCAGCAGCCGGAGATCAGGCTCATCTTCCCTGATGACTATCATGGCTCCACTGAGAAGAAGCCTCACCCGGAACGCTACTTCAGTCTATACGAGCAAATAGGAAAGATCAATCTTTTCAAAGCTGTTCCATTTGTCTTCAGAGACACATTGGAAAACAATGTTGCTTATGGTCTCAACAGAAGGCTCGTGATCGATTCTGTTCGGCCACTCTTTATCGTATCGGGAGTAGGTATTAAGAAACGGGACATCGCAGGTATACAGCCAAAAGGAGCTGATTCAGGGGTCTTTCCCGATAATTCAGTTTCTTATACTCTCGGTACTACACTTTATACTGTTTATGCTACGGGAGAATACATCAAAGACAAAGACGATAAAGTCTCTTACATTTCCAACTATCGTGTCTTTCTTCAAAAAATAGACGGGGCAAACAAAGAAGAACAACTCTTGTTCAGCTTAGACAGATTAAGCTCATGGGGTGCCGGAGGATTTGAAGGCGGAGCTGCAGTGCGGTGGATCGGTGATCTTAATGGTGACAAGAAAGTAGACCTTGTACTTTGGACTTCGAGTGATTTCAGAGCTTGGGAAGTAACATTATACATGACTGGAGGTGCTCCCGGAAAGATTGTTGAAGGCGTAGCGAAGAGTCACGGAAGTGCACCTTAATTGATTTCGACTACAAACTCTGTGTTTCTCTGCATATTCCGTGGTAAAAAGATTTTAGAGCAGCGATAACATAAAACCAATTTGACTTTCATAAAAATTATACAACATTACGCCTGTATAATTGACACTCATGGACATTAAGATCACAAAGACCACCAATTCGAAGTTGAAAGACATCGACTTCAACAATATCCCTTTCGGAAAGCACACTTCTGATCATATGTTCGTGATGGACTATGCCAACGGTAAATGGGGCGACTTCCGGATCATCCCCTACCAGGGATTTGTACTCGATCCACAATCGAAAGCTTTGCAATATTGCCAGTGCATATTCGAGGGAATGAAAGCCACCATGAGCAAAGAGGGGCCGATGTTGCTTCGCCCCGACCTGAACATCGACCGGTTCAATCATTCAGCCGAACGCATGTGCATGGCCACCGTTCCTACGGACATGTTTCTCAAGGCACTAAAGACACTGATTGCATTGGACGCTGACTGGATACCCAAAGCAGAGGGCAGCGCACTTTATGTACGCCCGACTATGTTCGCTACGGAAGCTTCATTAGGCGTCACTCCTTCCGAGACTTATACTTTCTACATCTACACAGGTCCTGTTCAGCCCTACTTTACCACTCCCGTCAGGTTAGTCACCGAACAAGTATTGATCCGTGCCGTGCCGGGAGGAACCGGAGAAGCAAAAACGGGTGGCAACTATGCCGGGTCTTTGATGGCCAGCCAACTCGCCAAGCAAAAAGGATATGACCAGATCATCTGGCTCGAAAGCCCTGACTTCAAAAAGATACAGGAAGCAGGTATGATGAATTTGTTTTTTGTAATCGGGGATACTGTAATCACACCTCGCCTGACCGGAGCTGTATTGAAAGGCACCACTCGCAACTATTTCATGGACATCCTGGAAGAGAAAAAAATTAAAGTAGAAGCACGGGACATTTACATCGATGAAATCCTGGAAGCTTACCAAAAAGGAACACTGAAAGAAGCCTTCGGATCAGGAACCGCAGCAGTGGTTTCTCATATTGCTGAAATTACACATGGCTCTACTAAAATGGTTCTGCCGAAGGAAAACAACATCAGCAAGATGCTCTTTGATGAGATCAACGGACTGCGCTCCGGGCGCATCAGTGACAAACGCAATTGGTTAGTACCTATTCTCAAATAATTAAACATTTATCATGAAAAAAATAAACTGGAACAGTATCCCCGTAGAGCAGGTAAATCCCAAAATGAAGAGAAGATTCATTCACGGAGAAAAGATCATGATCGCCCGCATGGAATTCGAAGATGGTTTTGAAGTACCATGGCATTCACATGAAAACGAACAGGTGACAGAAGTATTCGAAGGAACTCTTCGCTTCTGGTTCGACAACGATGAGAAGAACCATATTGATCTCAACCCCGGCGACTCCATTATCATCAAGGGAAATCGTCCGCATAAAGCACTGATGATTGGCAAAGTGGTGGAGACGGATACTTTCTGCCCTCCAAGACAGGATTGGTTGGATGGCTCGGATAATTATTTGAGGAAGTAACCTCTCGACAAGCTCGAGGTGACAGTACTCTGAAATGATACAACGTGTCAGACTGAGCCTGTCGAAGTCTGACGTTTATAATTATAACTCTTTTACCATTGGATTTAGGACTTAAAAACAAAGTTGCACTCGTACTGGCCTCAAGTAAAGGCTTGGGTAAAGCTGTTGCACTGGAACTTGCCAGGGAAGGTGCCAAAGTAATTATCTGCGGAACTGATACAACTGCACTAAAGAATACCGAAGCTGAAATTCAGGCAATCGCTGTTGGGAATGTTCATTCTGCAGTTTGTGATATTACCGATGAGTCTCAACGAAAAAAACTGGTTGAACAAAGTGAGAAAGCATTTGGTGGCGTTGACATTCTTGTCACAAACACCGGTGGGCCAGCTGCTGGGACTTTTGAGCAATTCAAACTTGATGACTGGAAACATTTTTACAACCTGATGTTTCTCAGTGCAGTTGATATTATTCAACAAGTCCTTCCGGGAATGAAGAAGAAAGGGTTCGGGCGCATTCTGACAATTACATCCATCACACTGCGTCAGCCTGTCGATAATCTCATATCATCAAATGCCGTTCGAACGAGCTTACTGGGCTTGACTAAGAGTTTGTCAAACGAACTGGGACCATTCGGGATCACAGTGAATAGTTTGTTACCCGGATACACTACAACTGACCGGCTGGAAAATTTGATTCAGAAAAATCCGAAAGTAAACGAAGTAAAAGAAACCATTCCCCTCAGGAGATTTGGCACTCCGGAGGAGTTTGCCGCAGCAGCTGCTTTTTTGGTAAGTGAGCGCGCCAGCTACATCACAGGCCAGGCCCTGGCAGTGGATGGCGGATGGATCAAGGGATATTGATATTAGAACTCGACCTCTATAAATGAGGAAGGTCTGCCCCTCGCAGACAGACCTTCGGATTAAAACCGACCAACCTCAAAGCCCTACCAGTCACCTGATATAGTATATTCAATATTGTTAGCATAGGCCGCCAACGTGTATTGCTTGTTCCTGCGCAGCATGATTTCCTGTGGTACATGCACGATCTCCCACGCCCCTTTTTCATATTCTTCCGTGATATATAAAGACGGGGCACACATCTGATGCACCGTTCCATTTTCTATATCTCCGACTTTAGTGACCGTAAGTTTAACATCTGTCAGGTAAGGACCGATGTGTGTAAACGTACGGGGTTGTAATCCTGAAATTTTCACCTTTTTAGTTGCTTTCTTCAGTTGGTTGAGTCCGGCTTTGATCAAATACATCATGATACAAATGTGGGAGAAAGAACAAACCCTGGTAAGATGATTAATACCCATTTTATAAAACAGGTATTTTTACCTGTTCGCTAACAAAACTGGCTTAACTCCTGGATCAACTATTTCTTTTTTTGGCTGAAAAGTTAAATTACAAACCCGTTAAGGTCGAAACGGGGTCAAATTCAAAATCAAACCAACTTTTCAAAAATGAAATTAAAATCAAAAATTCTGTCGTTAGTTGCATTGGGAGCAGTCATTATTAATGGCTGTGGAGATGGTAATACCGAAACGAAAGCCAAAGCCACTAATTCATTTGACAAAAACACGGGTGCTAAACTGCAAACCGATGTAGCTGCGCGCTGGATGCAACGAACAAATGCCTCCGGATCCCGCTCTAGTCAATTTACATTGACCAAGTCTGCCATTGCCGTTGCAGCTAAAGATGGGAATCTCGGTGTCGCGCTACATCATGCACTGGATGAAAGCGGAAATTATACGTTGCTGGCAGTTGTGGTCGGGCCTGACTCAAAGTTGTGGACTTCTTCTATGATTGTAAACACCAGCACTGGTGAGACCATTGATAATGTCACGGCTCATACGTGGGCTAAGAATTACATGACTGCCAATACCGGAAAGATCAGGTATCATTTTTCGGGTGTTCATGTATTTGAAAGTATACTGGCCACAGCAGGCATGAATCATGTAAGCCTGGAAGCCGTAATCAATGACGATGGTCAACCACAAATTTTGATGGTAGTTTGGGGCGCAAACACAGGCGGAAGAATTCAGTCTGATCCACTGGATGTGTATGATTTTACTGCACCCTGCCCAAACACGTGTCCGTCAGGTGATAATTAATATTCTAAATATCCGCATCGGTTGGCACGACCACAGCCGGTGTGGATATTGCTTTACACCGGCAATCAGCAGGTATTTCTACCTGTTTTCATAGGGATTCTTCACTGATTTAGCATAACGTATTTCACTTTTGTCGGCCGATGTCTTAAACTTGTCGGCATATAATAACCCTAACCGTAAATTATCTTTATGAAAAAAATCTACTTCTTAATCTGCGCGCTGATTGTGTTTTCTTGCGCACAACCTGGTAAAAAAAATGAAAATGAGACTGTGCCAGGTCCCAAAATTCCGGCATCGTATGCCATTCCACTGAAAAAAGCGGTTGCCTACGCCAAGTATTACAGGGCAAAAAATCCCAACGGACCCTGGGCATTCACCATTCGCGGACTTGACTTCATTCAATCCCTTGGTATACCGCAAAGTGATACTACCATCTGGGGTTACAAGCACGCTCGTATTTACCTTGGCCTGGATTCGGCAACAAATATTGTTCACTTGTTATTGACGCCTGTCTCCGGTGCAAGTATTAAGGGGAAAAAGCCCGGAACAGATATGATCCTTAACGGACAATATACCGGAGGTTTAGGAGATGATCTAAAGGGGCAAGCTGCAGATGATGGGGACTATGTTTTTGATTTTACAGCTCCTTGTCCAACCTCTTGTGCCAATGGCAGCCCTTTAAATCAATAAGTAAATATGGAGCAACTGAGCCGCCTTATTATCAAATTCTCCTTCATCCCATCAGTTGTTGTTGTAATTTATGTATTGATTGTCTTAAAAGATTTACCCAAAGAGCTACGAACTTTTTCTTGGTTCCTCTATTTATCCGCACTGACGGAGATTGCTTCAAGAGCTTTTTGGTTATATAAATCTAACAATATGCCCCTGCTACACTTATATGTAGCAGGGGGTTTTTTCTGTCTTGCTTTGTTTTATGAAAAAGTATTAGAGGGCTTCATAGATCAAAAGATAATTAGAGGCACTCTCATAACATTCATAATATTCACAGGTACCAATTCCATTTTCGTTCAGGATATTTTTACCTATAATTCATATGCCTTAACTGTAGAATCTGTTCTCATTTTGATCCTTTCACTTTCCACTTTTATGCTTATGCTGGAAGATATCGTCAAGAAGAAGCGGGAAGGATTAGCAAGGAGCTTAAATTGGATTAATTCTGGTCTATTTATCTATTATGCTTCTAGTCTGATCATCTTCAATTTCGCAAAAGCATTTTTTTCTGATTTATCCTTTAAAGTATTTTCTGTAGAATTCAACCTTCAGACCTGGATGCTCCATGCATTCTTTTCCTTTGTCATGTATTCTTGTTTCTTTGTTGGATTATGGCTCAGGCCTCGGAATTTAACTTCGTAACTACCCTGCTACCCCTGGCGCTGGCAGTATTTGTCATTGCTGCGGGTGTAATCTTATTGAATCAGCATTTTCGTAAAAACCTATATCGCCAACTGCTCGAGAAGGAAGAGCTGAAAAGCCGTCACCAAAATGACCTGCTCCGGTCGAGCATTGATGTTCAGGAGCACGAACGCAAACGCATTGCCCAGGATATGCACGATGAGCTCGGTGCAACGCTCTCAATTGCACGGATGCATCTCATGCAGATGGAGAGGCTATCCCCGGAAGAAAGCGCCCGCGAAGGACTTGCCAATGTGCGCTCCCTTACCGAAACGGCACTGGCCACCATGCGCAGAATCAGCCATGAGTTGATGCCTCCGCAACTTGAGACTTTCGGGTTAGTCAAAACGCTGGAGGACGTGGCCTCACAACTCAACAAGATCAACGAAATCAAGCTGGCTATTGATGCGTCTCCCATAGAACCATCACTGCCATGGAATATCACCCTGGGAATGTATCGCATTGTTATGGAGTTAATTAATAACACTATCAAGCATGCGCATGCTTCCGAAATTGGTTTTTCAGTACAGTTGGAGGGAGACCAGTATTTATTCACTTACTGGGATAATGGGGTTGGTCTGCCTGGCGAAGCCATTCACACCGGCCTGGGACGTAATAGTATCGAAGCCCGTATCAATTCACTCCACGGCTCTTTTGAAATTGACAAAGGGCGAAAGGGATTCAAAATTGTCATCAAGATTCCGGTGAGCGTATAATTCGCTTTCAGTCCGTTTGAATATATTTGAATGCGAACGGAAATACCATGCCTATCAATATCGGTTTAGTGGAGGATCAACAACTTTTCAGAGAAGGGATGAAAGCCATTCTATCGACTGATCCTGATTTCAAAATTATCTTTGAATCCGTTGACGGGCACTCGGTTGTCGGTAAATTAAAAGAGTGTAAAGTTCTCCCGGATGTTCTCCTCGTTGATTTTTCACTCCCTCCTTTTGAGGGGAAAGAATTCAACGGAACAAATGTCACCACCGCAGTACGGAGTACATTTCCCGAAATTAAAATATTGATCCTTTCGGTTCACAACAGCGAACACTTCATAGCACAAGTTATTGAGCAAGGTGCCCACGGCTATCTTGTTAAAGACTCCGACCCGCAGGAAGTGTTTGATGCCATCCATTCGGTACACAAGAAAGGCTCGTATATCAATGAGATGGCGTTGAGAGCCATTCAAAATAACATGTACAAATCCAGGCCCGCTGCTAACCCCGATCAATCGGGTTTGAGTAAACGGGAAATTGAAATATTAGCAATGATCTGCCAGCAACTGACAGCCGAGGAAATTGCCGAAAAGCTTTTTATAAGTGTAAAGACCGTCAATGGTCACCGCGCCAATCTTCTGCAAAAGACCGGTTCAAAAAACACTGCCGGCCTGGTGATTCATGCACTGAAGAATAATCTTGTTCGCCTCTCCTGAACTACTTCACTACAAGTCGTTGATTCCTTCCTGCTACTGACAGAATATAAATTCCCGGAGGAAGATTAGAGACTGATGTATTCGCATTCAATGAACCGCGTGAGTCTGTTGTTGCAGCAATCTCACTCGAAATCGTTCCCTGCATATTAACTACCCGAATTAGCTGGCGTACATTGGATTCAAGGCCGTTAACGACAACTGTAAGTTCTTCACTCGTCCTTACCGGGTTAGGATAAACACTAACAGCACTTGAACCCTTAAAATCAACAGCTACCACTTCACTTAAAGTTGTTTTACCATCGAAGTCGGTTTGCTTAAGCTGATAGTAATTCCTTCCCGTAGCAGGGCTAACATCGGTCAGTGTGTAAGTATGAGCCGCATTAGATGTTCCATTTCCTTTCACCACACCAATATGCTTGAAATCATCACCGGAAGTGGAGTGGAGAATATCAAAATGGTCATTGTTCAATTCACTGGCAGTAATCCATTTCAGTTCAACAGAATTAGTCTTTACTGTTGCGGTGAAGCTTAGAAGTTCAACAGGCAACGAAGACGACAGGTTTGTTGAACCTACGTAGAAGTCACTTCCCATTTGGCCGGAAGACAACCCCGATCTCTCTACCCGCGGATCTGATGTTGATACCGTGGTGGTAGCAACATGCGTGGCAATGGTGGAGTTAAAGAGCATTGACCGCACATCGCTAAGGGTGGTGATAGCCCCAAGGCCGGTTCCACCATACCGAATACCAAAGGTGGCGCCTGTGCCCCCGGTGAATGTACTTGCCCACTTCGAATCATTGCGTACGAAAATAGTTGAGGTGCCGTCAGCCACGGTTACACCTGTCTTTGTACCCGGGTCGGTGTGTGTCATGGCTATTGTTCCATTACTTCCACCGTTGTTGGTTTTGCCAAAAAAGAAAGGCCTGAAGTTCGCTGCAGTTCCAATAGGGATAAAACCCCTGACATTTCCCAGCGTGATTGCCGCAGCCGCAAATGCTCGTGAAATTGTGCCACCATACATCCAGCCGTTACTTGAAGCAAGTCCATGCACAAGCGCACCTGCAGCAGTTGATGACAAAGTGAAAGTGTTGCCATTCAGGTTTACTGTTCCTGCAGTCATCGTTGCTATACCAGTCACTGTGAAACTGGCACTCGCAGAAATGGCCGGAATCGATGACCTCGTGTTATTAATAACCAAATCATTAAACGAAGTCGTAGCAGAGCCACTGATGGTTTGCAATCCTGTTCCGCTCAATGTCACCGCAGCCGCGGTTGGAGTAAACGTTCCGTTGTTGGTCCAATTGCCTTTGACAGTAAGCCCCAACGAATTCGCAGAAAAAGAGCCGGCAGAAATATTGAAATCATTGGAGATCGTAAGCTCCTGATTGGTGATCCTTCCGGTTACGTTCGAACTGTTTACCGTAAGGTTATAAACAGGAAATCCACTGTCAACACTTATCGTTGACGAAGGCGAGGAACCGTCACCGAGTTGCAAAGTTCCGCCCGTGAAAGATCCCGTGGCAGAGTAGTTGACAAACCCTGCATTGCCGTTAGGGCGCTCGATAACCAAAGTTCCCCCTGTCATCGTAAAGTTGCACCCTGTCGTATTCATATTGAATGGACTGAATGAAGTGCATCCAGATGTCCCCACAGTCACCGTACCTCCACTTTGGGTGTAATTAAAAAGAATTGAGCCTCCGATACGTCCGGCAACATTGACTACTCCTCCGGATACATCCAAAGTGCCTGCCGAATTATGATTGGGCATAAGATTAACATCAGTGGCCGAACCAACCGTAAGCGAACCGGCACTTACCCGGACAAGGCCATCAAATGTCAGTGAAGCTGTGGTAGACATCGTACCCCCGTTACACCACAATCCGCAGGTAGAACTAAAATTCGGATCTGAAGTAAACGGCACAATCGTGGAGGCACTGGACAACTTAAATGTGCCATTATCCAGGATAAGTCCACCACCAGGCATTGTGATGACACACTGGATGTCAAGAACACTCGATTGGCTCGTTCCTTTATTCACATCAATTCCACCGCCAAAAGCTGTTGTCGCAGCTGTCCCGGTTACAGTATTTGAGGAACTCCCTGTGAATGTTACTAAACCTGTGCCCTGGTTGAACGAACCGTTATTCACCATATTGCCTCCGATGGTAATGGGAACATTCTGAGCTGTGTTTGTAAAATTTCCCGTGGAACTAATCGTGAGCCCACCACCAAATGTTTTTGAAGCCGAATTGCCATTTGTAAACGTGAGCGTGCCATCAATTTGGGTCATTCCAGTCACCGACAAGGCTATATTTTGGATGGATGGACTTTGTGATGCAGGAACTGAAAATGAACCTACATTCAGGTTACGGTTTGTTCCTGCTCCTAAAATCTGACTGGTGCCACTCATATTCAATCCCCCTGCAGTAACGGTAGTATTAGCCGCACTGAAATTTACAGTGCTGGTTCCTTGAATATCCAGAAATGAAGTAACCAATGTTTGTCCGGGCGTATTCAGATTCAAAGAACCGTTGAATATTGTGACCGAGGCGCAGCTAACGCTAATTGGGAGAGTAACTGAGTTACCACCAACGGTGGAAATAATAACAATACTGCCCGGCCCCGGAACAGTATTCCCCGTCCAGGTTGATGGTATATTCCAAAATCCTCCATTTGGAGAACTCGTAATAACCTGGCCTCGGGACGTATTAGTGGTACAAATGAACAAAACAAAAATTGTCGCAACTAAAGTGTACGACTTTACAAAAGAAGTTTGATTCATAGTCCAGCCCATTGCTTTAAATATCACCCAACTAGCCTGGGCTAACAGGAGATCAAAAAATTTGTAAATAAAAATTAAACGCCCGCAAAAATCGCTAGGACTGCTGGATCAAGCTGATACTAATGTTACAAAAACAAGTAATTGTGTAAC
This sequence comes from Cytophagales bacterium WSM2-2, assembly GCA_015472025.1. Classification (NCBI taxonomy): domain Bacteria; kingdom Pseudomonadati; phylum Bacteroidota; class Cytophagia; order Cytophagales; species Cytophagales bacterium WSM2-2. Next base: position 3,800,535 of record BNHL01000001.1, on the reverse strand, counting down.
GCGCAGAGGAAATCTGCACTGGTAATTTTGAACCGTCCAGTTTTTTGGTTGGTATTGAATAACTTGAATTGCAAAAGGTTAATCCATCATAAGACCGGCTTTGCCCCACTCCTGCTTTTCTTTCTCATTCCAAAGCTCCGGGAAGAAGATAATTTTCTGGAAGCGGGGTGGCAAGTACTTCTGCCAGTTGGTTCCGCCGGTTGCTTTGATGTCTTCAGGGTCTTTTTGTAAATACCTGGCGGCAGATTTCAAGTGAGATAAAGGCCATTTAACGTTGGAAAGCTCGTCAAATTCGCGAAGGCGTTTCTGTACTTCAACCGAAGTAGGGAAATTCTTCAAATAAAGCTGGCGAAGGTTTTTATCCCTGTGCTTTTCACCTAATTCTTTAAATTCTTTGATGTACTTCTCTTCAAATTGTTTTAATGTCAATGTCTTTTTACCAGTGGCTAGTTCAGTTGCTCCGCTTCGCCAATACAGTTTTTCAATCAACTGGTTAATGTCGGTGACGTTTTTCAAGGTCTCACGGTCATCCGTGTTCACAATATTGATCATGTCCGTGGAACATATCTCGACCATCCGGTATTGCCCCGACTGAAATCCTGAAGCCGGAAGCAATGACATTCTGAATTTCAGGAATTGGTCACGTTCCATCCCGTCCACCATAACACCAAACGAGGTGACAAGCTGACGGAAATAGTTGATCATCCGGTCGAGTCTTTCGCAGAAGAACTTTTCAGTCAACTGTGAATGATTTGCAATCTGTTCGATCTCCCAAAGGATGAGGTTTAAATACAATTCTGTAATCTGGTGGTAGACAATAAAAACTTTCTCGTCCGGAAATTGTGTCTTCGGTGTCTGAAGGCTCAACAGTGTATCCAAGTGGATATAATCCCAATAAGTGAGGTAGTCAGAGTATAAAAGTCCATCGAGATAGGAAGAAAGGTCCTGTCCCATGGCTGCATATTTCTGCTGCAGTTTCTGAAGTTGTTCGTGCAAAACGGGGTCAATTGGATTAGACATCAGGTGCTTAGGTTACGGTTGGCGCTTCATTCTTAGTTGCGTAAATTTGCGCGTTAAAAAAGAATAACCCAAACTTTATGGCCGCCTCCACCGCTGAAGTTCCTTCAAAGAAATCGATGAAACAAGACCGTTACGAGCAACCTGATTTTTATGGAATTGATGACTTGCTCACAGAAGAGCATAAACTCATCCGCAGTTCAATCCGGGAGTTCGTAAAAAGGGAGATTTCACCCAACATTGAAGATTGGGCGCAGCGTGCACATTTTCCTTACGAAATCGTGCGCAAGTTTGGCGAGATCGGAGCATTTGGCCCTACCCTCCCACAACAGTACGGATGTGGCGGTCTTGATTACATTTCATACGGAATCCTGATGCAGGAAATTGAACGTGGAGACTCAGGCATGCGCTCAACAGCTTCCGTGCAAGGATCACTGGTAATGTACCCGATCTATAAATTCGGCTCTGAAGAACAACGTAAAAAATATTTACCCAAGCTTGCCAGTGGCGAATGGCTTGGATGTTTTGGTTTGACAGAGCCCGATCACGGCTCCAACCCTTCCGGGATGGTTACCAATTTCAAAGACATGGGTGATCATTATTTATTGAATGGCGCCAAGATGTGGATTTCGAATTCACCAAAAGCTGATGTTGCAGTGGTATGGGCAAAAAATGAAGCCGGAAGAATTCACGGACTTATTGTAGAGCGTGGCATGCCCGGATTCACCACGCCAGAAACTCATGGCAAGTGGAGCTTGCGCGCCAGTACAACTGGTGAACTTGTATTCCATGATGTAAAAGTGCCAAAGGCGAATTTGCTTCCAGGTAAAAACGGGTTAGGTGCTCCCATGATGTGCCTTGATTCAGCTCGCTATGGTATTGCCTGGGGAGCTATTGGCGCAGCCATGGATTGCTATGATTCGGCAAGACGATATGCTATCGAAAGAATTCAGTTCGGAAAACCAATCGGTTCTTTTCAATTGGTACAAAAGAAATTAGCTGAAATGCTTAGCGAAATCACCAAAGCACAATTGCTCAACTGGCGACTCGGCATTTTGATGAACGAAGGCAAGGCAACTACTCCACAAATTTCATTGGCTAAGAGAAATAATGTTCATGTCGCACTAGAGATCGCTCGTGAAGCAAGACAGATTCACGGAGGCATGGGCATCACCGGTGAATATCCGATCATGCGCCACATGATGAACCTCGAAAGTGTGATCACTTACGAAGGAACGCACGACATCCATTTGCTGATCCTTGGAAATCAGATTACAGGGATTCCGGCTTTTGTTTAATCAATTCACCGCAGTAGTGAATGTAATCCGTTGAACCGGATTTTGCGGATCCGTTGAATAAATCGTAACAGACTTATTTTGAGGACCAGTGCGGCCAGTAGTATCCAGTGTAATTTTCATGGACGTTTCCTGGCCAGGCTTTAATGTTCTTGATCCGGGCGCAATCGTCAAACAGGAACAATTGGATTGTGCATGACGAATCACCAGGTCTTTCTTTCCTGTATTGCTGATTTTGATCTCACGCGACAATACCACGCCTGCCCTGACTATTCCAAAATTGACCATATTGGCCTGCAGTGATAACACCGGTGCTTTTGCCAACTCATCCTCAGAAAGCTTAGGAAAAAATTCTTCGGTGGTGGCGTAGACTGAGAATGATTTATCTGCGAGAGTTGCATCATCAGTTTTTAGTTCAATATTCTCAGACGTAAATCCATATTGGTTTTTCAATTTGGCATCGAAAGCAAGCTTCAGATTTGCCAACTGACCCGGAGCAACCACTTTTGGCGCAGTAACTTTAATATACGGAGGAGAAACCACGGTAAGAATGTGAATCGAGTCTTTGCCTGCATTCCTAAAAGGAAATAATAAGGGTTCATTCTCGCGGTTGATAAATACTTTTCCCAGGTTGAATGAATTCGATTTAAACCGCAAGTTGCCGCTGATGGCAGGAAAAGCAGACAATGCATTTATTGATTCTGGAGTTACAACCGTTCCCTTGATGGTTAAGACAATTGGAGTCGCATTCCAGTCTGTTGTCACTGTCAATTTTTTGTCAAAGTAGCCGGGCCTGCCTCTGGGGTCAAAGCTGGCTTTAATGAATCCGGTGCCACCCACTGCGATAGGTTCTTTTGTCCAATCCGGTGTGGTACATCCACACGAAGGATTTACTCCGATGATCTTAACCGGGCGTGTACTTTTGTTCGATACTACGAATTCAAATGCCGCAGGACCATCTTGTTCTGTGATGTTCCCAAAGTCATGTACCGTCTCACGAAAAACGAGGGGGTCGGACAGTTGCCCGAATGCCAATTGACTCAACGTGAAGAAAAAAGCAAGCAGCACTAATCGATTCATTGCTATTTCATTTAAAACAATAACGATGCAAAACTACGAATCATTATCCATCCAACCTTGAATTAGAAATCCTAAATCTGTAATCTTGAATTTTATTTTATGTCAAGAATTCTAACAGGTATCCAAAGCAGCGGTCGTCCACACCTGGGCAATCTATTGGGAGCTATTATCCCTGCTATTGAGCTTTCAAAGCAGCCGGGCAACGAATCTTTTTTCTTCATCGCTGACTTGCATTCGCTGACCACAATTAAGGACGCCGGGGTGAGAGAAGAAAATGTGAGAGCTGTAGCCGCTGCATGGCTTGCGTTTGGTTTTGATGTAGAAAAAAATCTTCTATACAGACAGAGTCGTATCCCATTGGTTTGTGAATTAACATGGTATCTCAACTGTGTTACACCCTATCCCATGCTGGCTAATGCACATTCCTTCAAGGACAAAGCAGAAAAATTGTCTGACGTGAATGCCGGGTTATTCACTTATCCCGTCCTGATGACGGCAGATATCGTTCTGTATGATGCCAATTATGTACCCGTAGGAAAAGACCAACGCCAGCATCTGGAAATGGCCCGGGATATTGCCTCCGCATTTAACAATCTTTATGGCGAAACTTTTGTGCTGCCAGAGGCTAAGATCGAAGAAACGGTGATGACTATTCCTGGCACTGACGGGCAAAAAATGAGTAAGTCGTATGGCAACATCATTGATATTTTTTTACCTGATAAAGAATTGAAGAAACAGGTCATGTCCATTGTTACCGATAGCACTCCAATGGAGGCGCCTAAGGATCCGGACAAAGACAATGTGTATGCTATCTACCAATTGCTGGCTGACGCTGCTCAGACATTGCAATTCCGAAAAAAATACCTGGCCGGAAATTTCGGTTATGGTCACGCCAAACAGGAACTATTGGAATTGATTCTTCAGAAGTATACCAAAGAGCGCGAGGCGTTCAATCACTTTATGAATAACATTCCTGAATTGGAGCGGACGCTTGAGAAATGTGAAGCCAAAGCCACCGCAATCGCTACGGAAGTAATCGGAAGAGTCAGAAAGAAAGTCGGATTTTGAAACTGGAGCTTACTTCGCTTCCCAAACAACTTGCTGTTTGTCTTTTGTATTCAATACAATCCGCAGCGGATTGGGAACAATCACCAATTTAGTTTCCTTGCCCGGCATCGTATCGACCTCCACAAATACACCCTCACTACCTGAAACTGAAAATTCGTTTTTAGAACTGATGGTGTAAGTTTTTGCCAGGTAGGCGATCGGGAAAAGAATGTCGGTATCGGGAGCAAGCTTATCGTGAACGTCTTGCAAGGCTTCTTCCAGGTATTCCCCGTATTTTACATGGAATGCATCTTCAAGGTCATGCAACTCCTCCTCCAAGTCATCGTACTTTGGGTTATTGTAGTCAATTTTTTTCAAGTCGTTACGCCTGATGGCAATGTCCTGGATAGCCTTATCCAATGCTTTGATGTCCATTATTCCCTAAATTTTTTCCAAGATTATGGAAATGACTGCGATTTTAAAAATCAAAAAATCGATTTAGGTCAGGGTCATTGCTTATAAAGCATGGTGGATACGTTTTTTCCTTTCAAAATATAGGTCTGCTGAGGCAGCGAAGAGATATCAATGATCATCGTATTTTTATCCGGTTGGGAAATCCTGACATAAGAAGTCATATCGGACCCCATTTGGTTCATCAGTGAAATTTCCCGTGAATCTAGGTCTTCGCCTTCTATTACCACTTTGTCACTGGCAGGATTAGGATAAACAACAATAGAGGTGAAAGGCATTCGCGCCATTACGGTAAAATTTTCAAATTTATTGTCCACGTCAACCTGCTTCAGACGATAATAAGAGGAGCCCTGGAAAGCACTGCCATCCTCAAAGGAATAATTATGCTGTTCGTTGGTTGTACCTGCCGCTTTTACATTCCCAATAGCCACCCAATCGGTACCATTTTTTGAACGTAATACCTCGAAATGATCACTGTTTGTTTCGGAGGCAGTTACCCATGTTAACAAAACATTTCCATTCTTCGGTCTCGCTTCAAATGATACCAGTTCTATCGGGAGCGAATTAGTACCTGCTGATTTATTGGCAAGACAAAATTTACTGAACCCTATGAAGGCTGTAGTTGATGTTGACGTAATTGTTCCGGTGGTGTTTGCGGTTGCAGATCCAAGAAGGTCAATCCAGGGAGTTCCACTGCCGGTCGTTTTTGCAATAGTAAGGTTTGCAAAATCACCAACCTGATCATCTGTGCTGTAACGCATCGTAATGACGGGATTGTTAGGCGAAGCGACAACCAGGTTCGTGCTTGACGCAGCCGCCCCGGAAGAAGTTACCGTCCTATCGATGGTCGTGTACCTGACGTTAGAAACATAACTAATAGTACCTGGCACCGTGTAACCCAACGCACTGGCAGAGGAGTGGGTAACCTGAGCGGTGTAAGTATATGAAGTGGCGGCACTGTGGCGCACCGAAAGTGAAGCATAACGCCAGTTGCTTCCGTCTCCTATAGGGAAATTAAGTGTGCGAGTGGATCCATTGACAGCCATATCATAGTTCATGGGGCCATTCACATAGCTGGTTGTTGTACCTGTATTGGCACTCGCACCATTCATTACCCGGAGATATTTCGTAGAAGTTGTAAGCATTCGTCCATTCGTAAATGTGACGCTGTTGGTAACCGGAAGGATGTCAGCAAGGGTGATATCGTCATTTGAACTACGCGCTGCGTTGTTGTTAATTACGAGATTATAAAAAAAAGCACGATTACCCGTGGCATTAGGATTGTTCATGGTAATCGTCTGCTGTCCGAAGCCATTAAAGGTGAAGGTGTTTGTATTTGGTGTTGTTGTCCCGGGACTTGGGTTGGTACCGACTATGGCAAAATTTGAGGTTGCAGTCGTGTTAAGACTCGTAAAATTTCCTCCAATCGAGATGTTATGATTATTTGTACAAATACCACTTGATGCCGCAATGGTAAAATCACCTGAAACACTTATGTCCGTCAATAATTTTGTCCATCCGTAGTCTGGTTGTTCAAAAATAACGTTGTAAAAACTCATTCCCGCCGCACTTGCGGAAACTGATTGTGATTGTGCAACGCTATTGATAAACACACATGTGGACGTTCCAGAGTTAACGCTGCCCGCCTGCCAAGTAAAACCATTATAAAATGTGAGAAAGCCTGAAAATGAAACGGTACCCGAAGATTTGTTAATGTAGAATGGAGGATATGCGCCACGGTCTATAACAGACGTTCCGCTAATATTTTGGGCTCCTGTGCCATTGATGACAAAACTTGCTGTGCCGCCATTATTTGCAGCCAATGTACTATTGTTTACTACGTTTCCTTTTACATTGACAGTCCCACTATTGAGTGTGATATTCCCGCCCCCGGAGTAGGTTAACGTACCACCAACTGTAATAGATGAAGTCACAGCTACAACACAAGTACTGGTCCCATCCAGTGTGAGACTATTCGTAGTCAAATCATTGCTCACGGTATGCGTTGGCGTCAGATAATTCCCCCGAAAAACGACATCATATAAAGTGTGTGTGCCCGCAATTGTAAAAGTTGTTACAGATGCATCTGTATTGTAAAAATTTATGGTGGAAGTCCCCGGAGCTATAGTGCCTGAGATGTAGTTCCATGATGGTCCGTAAACGGTTATATAACTCGCCAAGGTCAAAGTTCCTGATAACTTATTAATGGTCACATTCGGAAGGCCGCCTTGGGCAACTGTTCCAGACCCAGTCAATAACTGTGCGCCATTACCAGTAATGCTAACAGTTCCATTACCGGCTATAGCCGAAGTATTAGAAAGAGTTATATCCCCTTTTGTGTCAATCGTGCCTGTATTTATAGACACATTGCCAGCTCCTGTTGTACTTAGCGTTCCATTGACCGTAATAGTCTGCCCGGAACTAATATTTACCGCAACTGAAGGATTACCCGCACCGCTCCCGCTTAAGGTCAAATTTCCGTTGACTATGAATGAATTATTCAAGTTTAAGTTTCTATAAAACGGTACCGTTGTAACGTTGTTAAATGTAATTGAGGAAGAATTGCTTACGGTGATGTTGTTGCCTCCAGAATTAATGGAAAAGTCGAAGGACACGGTTCCATTATTGTGTGTGAATGACCCACTGGTAAATGAAAAATTATTGCCAATACCTAGTGTCGCACTTGTACTGGTAAAAGCTGTGCCAGAAAGAGTAAAAGTACCTGCAACAGAGATATTAGAGTTTCCACCTGTGAAAGTGCCACCAGACCAGGAAACAGCTCCTGTCGTGGTAATCGTTCGGGTGTTCGCCTGGCTGATAGTTTTGGTGTACCCGACTAGAACCGTGATAGTCGCAACGCTAATGTTGGCATTGATGTTACAATCAACCAGTCCGTTGCCATCAAAAATAACATCGTCTCCAGTTCCCGGTAGACCCGTGGCACCACCACCACCCGACACCGTATTCCAGTTACTTGCGGTATTCCAGTTGGAATTCGTAGCACCCACCCAATACCTGGGAATCGCCCCCGCATAGACATACGAAAGCATTAAACAGATCAAAGCCAATTTCTTCATCAGAACCCAAGTTTAAATAACCCCCATAAACGATGTTTTAAAAGTACTAAACACCAACTGCTAAGGTCTCACATCATTATGCGATGATCTTATTTATTGAGCATTTGGCATGTTCAATTATCGAGCTTCACTTTCCCAAGCTTGAAATTCCATGTGATATCGGAGCATTTTCCTACCTCCAATAATTGACTAATTTTACTGTCTAATCCGTTAATCATGGCTGATTTCCTCCCGCTTAATGGCACTGATCACATCGAATTTTACGTTGGCAATGCCAAACAAACTGCTTTATACTACCAACATTGCTTTGGCTTTGAATTAGTAGCTTATTCGGGGCCGGAAACTGGCGTTCGGGATCGTGCTTCATACGTCCTTCAACAGCATAAAATCCGCTTTGTACTTACTACTTCGTTGATCCCTGATTCAGAGATCAACAAGCACGTGGCCAGGCATGGCGATGGCGTAAAAGTGCTTGCCTTGTGGGTGGATGATGCCACTAAATCATTTCAGGAAACTTTGCTTCGGGGAGCCGTGGCTGTTCAGGAACCTAAAACCCTGAAAGATGAATTTGGTGAGGTCGTACTTTCGTCAATCAAAACTTACGGAGACACGATTCACACTTTCGTTGAAAGAAAAAATTATAAAGGAGCATTTTTGCCTGGCTACAAGGCTGTGAAAAATAAACTGGCCGTTACCCCCATCGGGTTGAAACACGTTGATCATTGTGTAGGTAACGTTGAACTTGGCCAAATGAACAAGTGGGTCAAGTTCTATGAAGATGTGATGGGCTTTAAGTTGCTGATCACTTTCGATGACAAGGACATCTCTACCGAATACAGCGCTCTGATGAGCAAAGTTGTTTCCAATGGAAATGGTTACATCAAATTCCCGATCAACGAACCAGCACAGGGAAAGAAGAAATCACAAATTGAAGAGTACCTTGATTTTTATCACGGACCTGGTGTACAACATATCGCCATTGCTACTGATGACATCATTCACACAGTAAGTGAATTGAAAAGACGCGGTGTCGAATTCCTGCATGTACCGGAAGTTTATTATGACGATGTGAAGGAACGCGTTGGTCATATCAACGAAGACTGGAAAGAATTGGAAAAACTGAACATACTTATCGACCGGGATGAAGAGGGATACCTGCTTCAGATTTTTTCCAAGCCCGTTCAAGACCGGCCGACACTATTTTTCGAGATCATTGAACGCAACGGTGCAAAATCTTTTGGCAAAGGGAATTTCAAAGCTTTGTTTGAAGCTATCGAGCACGAGCAGGAGCTGAGAGGTAATCTTTAAACAAATTTCTAAAACCAAAAATGTCTTCCCTTCTTGAAACCGCAAAAGCCAAAGCAAATCATTGGCTAAAGAGCAACATTGATGATACCACCAAGGAGCAAGTAAATAAACTACTCGCAGGTACAGACGAAAAATTGCTAATTGACAGTTTTTACAAGGACCTTGAATTTGGAACAGGAGGTCTTCGGGGAATCATGGGTGTTGGTTCCAATTGCATGAATCAATATACCGTTGGTGCCGCCACGCAAGGGCTTGCCAACTATCTAAAAAAGTCTTTCCCTTCAAAACCGATACAAGTAGCTATCGCATACGATAGTCGTAACAATAGCAAGTACTTTGCACAGGTAACGGCAAATGTATTTTCAGCCAACGGGATTACGGTGCATCTATTCGAGGAACTTCGCCCCACTCCTCTCCTTTCCTTCGCTATTCGCTATTTAAAATGTGATTCGGGGGTAGTGATCACCGCTTCACACAACCCCAAAGAATACAACGGCTATAAAGCCTACTGGAATGAGGGCGCGCAACTGGTTTCTCCCCATGACAAAAACGTAATTGCTGAAGTCAACGCGATCACAAATTTTGATCAAATCAAATTTACTCCTGATCCCTCTAAAATCAAGACTGTTGGAAAAGAAGTAGAAGACGCTTACTACGAAGAGGTTATTCAGCGAATTCCTAAAAAAGAAAGTATCGCTCGGCAAAAAAATACTTCAATAGTTTATACCAGTTTACACGGAGCTGGAATTACCATGGTACCAGAATGTCTCAAGCGCCTGGGATTTGAAAACATATCCATCGTTGAAGAGCAAAAAGTACCTGATGGAAATTTTCCGACCGTACATTCACCGAATCCCGAAGAGCAATCGGCCATGGAAATGGCGTTGAAGAAAGCACGGTTAGTAAATGCAGAGTTAGTACTAGCTACAGACCCGGATACAGATCGGGTTGGATTCGGAATTAAAAATGACAAAGGCGAATATTTCCTGTTGAATGGAAACCAGGGATTCAGTCTTATGATGTGGTTCATCTTAAGAAACCTAAAAGAAAAGAAGGGCTCCTACATTGTTAAGACGATTGTCACAACAGAATTGATCGATGATATGGCCAGGCATTTCGGCATCGAATGCTTTAATACCCTTACCGGTTTCAAACACATTGCCGAGTTAATGAGCCAGCTGGAGGGAAAGAAGAAATTTGTGGCTGCAGGTGAAGAAAGTTACGGATACATGGTTGGTGACTTTGTCAGAGACAAGGACGCAGTCAGCGCCTGTGCTTTTTTCGCAGCCATGGCAGCTGCAGCAAAAGACGAAGGGAAATCCATGTATGACTGGCTGTTACAGATGTATGTTGAAAATGGATTTTACAAAGAAGGCTTGATCAACCTGGTGAGAAAAGGTGCAGATGGCGAGCAGCAAATCAAAGCCATGATGGAAAAATTCCGGAATGCCCCTCCCTCTACCTTGGGTAATGAAAGGGTGATTCGTGTGCTGGACTACAAGACTAGTTTAGAAAAAGAGCTGGCGACTTCGACAACAAAGCAACTCGACTTTCCGAAATCTGATGTATTGCAATTCTACACTGATAGGGGTTCAAAAATATCCGTGCGGCCTTCTGGCACTGAGCCCAAGATCAAATTTTATGTGAGTGTGAAAGGTAAGCTTGGCACCGCCAATGATTTCGAAAGAATTGACAAGGAACTCCAAGAAAAAATTTCCAGCATAGAGCGTGACCTTAATTGAAACAAATCACTTGATCACCTGCACCCATCCCTTGCAAGTGGTTTCGCCCAATACGGTCACTTCATAATAATAGGAGTCTCCATCCACGTTATTTGCTGTCCAATCATTCTTGTAATCTTTGCTCTCATACACCAGTTTGCCCCATCGGTTGTAAATCTTTATTGAAATTTGCGTAAGCAGAGCTGAACCGGGAGCCGGATGTTGATCACCGTATTGTATCATGAAAGTATCATTTTGCTCTGGTGATTGCTCCGGAGTAAATACGTTAGGAATAAACCTGGTATAGATTGGAACGAGCACGCTGGAATCGTACACACAAAATTCTTTCTTCCCTACCAGGCGAATATTATATTTCCCATCCTTGTTGTAAACATGAGTTGATGTTTGCTCATCAGATACAATCCCATCGCCAAAATCGAAAAAAGTATCTTCTCCAGGGTCTGTCAGATTCTCGACTTTCACCGTTGGCCTGCCATCGCAGGGGAAAAGGGGTTCAAGTGTGAATTTGATATTAATATGCGGGACCACTTTTACTTTAACTGTATCCACAACAGTGCATCCATTTACGTCTGTAATTGCGATGTAATACGAAGTACTAATGGTCGGGCTCACGATGGGACTCGGCAACGTTGAACTAAAAGACTTATCAAAGGCTGTCCACAAGTATGCCACTCCGCCTGATGCATCAAGTTGAGTTGACATATTAAAGCAAATAGCCTTATCTGGCCCAGTCTGCCCGAGGGGTTTACTCACGCTGATCATTGTACTTGTCGAATCCACTCCAGTACAGGTTCCAACGTCAGTAACTTTCAGTTTTACGGTGTAAGTTCCTGGATTTGGAAATTGACGTATTACCAATGAAGTATCGGTCTTTATTTGCTTTGTACCATCACTAAGGCTCCATGCATAGCTTTGTCCGCCCGTGCTCAGGTTCTGAAATACCACCTTATCGGAAACACAAAATTTATTGAGCCCGGGCTGGTTCAGGTGAATGGAATTGGTTTGGATCCGGGCTTTTAAAGTGGACAGATCAAATTTAAAAGCTGCGTTGTTACAATTAGAGCTTCTGTTCACTCTGCTCCATGCATTTTTTGTTGTTGGGAAATCGGAAGTAGAATGTCCTGTCGCGTTGAAAGCCGCACAACCTGAACATACAGCATGATATACAGTCCCATTCTTATCAAATCGGCATGTGCCTCCGTCCATGTGGGTACGCGAAGAAGTTCCACCCAGGAAGGTCGCATAGAGAAGCTGCGAGGCATCTCCGGAGAGAACGATGAAATAAAAATCAGATCCACTAGTCGTCTTTTGCACTGCGTCCGATGTTACCTTCATCCCGGTTGTTGACGTATTCCAGAAAGAAAGATCACTGTTGACCAGGCCGCCCCATCCTGACATAAAAATGTTGTTGCAATCATTTATCAGAAATGCAGTTGGTGAAATATTAGGCTGGCCTATGCCAGAACCAAAGACAGTTGAAATCAAAAGCGTGGAGAGTGAGTTGTCAAATTTTTGCAGGAATTGCCCGCTGTTAGGATTGCTGTAGACGCCCGCTGTGACAGGAAATGCTCCAACCGTCTGACCAAACACATATACGTTTTCGTCTTTGTCGAGGTCGAGGAAATAAACCTCATTGAACAAAGATGTTCCCGTCATGGTAGATTTTAAAAGGGCCGATCCATCACCTTTGATTTGAGCGATCCATCCATCTACATCACCCTTGGGTACTGACTGATAGACTCCGGAGGTAGTAGGGAAATTGGCACTCGCGCTTCCTCCACCAACAAAAATATTTTCTGTTTTATCAATTTGGATCGTATGAGAGGCATCATCCGAGTTGCCCCCGAGAAATGCACCCCACAAAATTTTAGTGAGATCGCCACTTAACTTTAAAATCAGTGCATCAGATTCTCCACCATTGTAGATGGAATTAAAACCATTGCCAACAGGAAAGTCCGGGGAAGATGTTACCGTGCTGACAAAAATATTTCCCTGGCTATCCGTGATGATATCACCACGCATTTGGTCACCATAGTTCTTAACCAAAGGGCTGGCCAACGGATTAAGACCATCATTTCTACTGCCGCCTAAATAAGTTCCTGCCAGCAGCTTCGTACCGTCTTTGGATATTTTCACAATAAAAATATCCGAGCCGTTTTCGTAAGGAATAGGAATCTCCCGTTTGTTCTCTTGCTCTAGCTTCTCTCCGCCAGCAAATTTTCTTTGAATGACGCCCGTTGTTGTTGGAAAATCAGAAGAGCTTGTTGTTCCCAGAACAATCAGGTTTTCGTCTTTATCGACTACCAGGCTATGCGGTGATTCCGAAAGCTTTCCTCCTAAATAGGACGCATACAATAAGTTCGATCCAGCAGAATCATATTTCAAAATCGCAACGTCATAAATTCCACCGTAGGTCTTCTGAAATGCTCCTGCAGTAGCCGGGAATACACCAGCACCTCCAAGAATGGTTATTCCTGATGAATACAGCGCTCCATGCTCACCGGGTGTAGCAGTGCTTCCCCAATTATCTGCAGTAGAGCCGGAATAAGTAGAGAAAATCAGAAGAGGGTCAATAATCAATGGTTCACATGAATTGTAAGTACCGCTTATATTGAAGGAGACTAATCCGTCTACCAATCGATATTCCGCCTTAACAAAAATCTTCTGATCATTTATCCATTGATAGACTAACGGTGTTTTTTCAATTAGATCTGCCAACGGTGTTTTCACCACTATCTCACCACCTTCGATTTCAATAGACTCCGCGCCTGCATATTTCCATTGGATCTGATTAGGATCTGCATTCGCTGCCACGATGAAGTCATACTTCACATTTTGCCCGTCAGAGTAAATTTTCAAATCGATACCCTGATAAAATGATTGATATATAACCCCGTCAAATGCACGTGCTTTTGATCGCCACAGCGATTGATCCTCGCCTAGAAAATAATTATAATATTCGCTGTGAATACCAAAGGGCACAGGTGCACTTGGATTGTGTCCGACAAATGAAGAAGTCAGTACGTGCCCCTTCACCAAAAATTTATCAGCGGAAACTTCATTACCGGAAGAGTTCAATCCTGCGTGGGGCCGGTGAGAGTCGAGAAAAGTATATCGGAAACCGTCGGGCTGGAGATCAAAGCTCACACCCTGTGTTCGCGCATGATAAAAAATAGAAGAATGCCACTGACCTTTGTTCTCAATGAAACTGATTCCGGGGGGTAATGCAAACGTCTTGCTTAATCCCGTAAACCAAAGCAACAGCAGAATCCTGACCCACATGCGACAAAAAAAGTTTGAAAAACAAAGTTAAGTGACTCCGTCTAAGAATCACTCAACAATAAAATGCTTTTGATAAGTAATTCTGCTATTGCTTATCTTTTTTTACCGCAATCCTGGTTAGAATAGCAGCCATCCCCAAGAAGCAAAGGGTTCCGAAGATGTGATAGCCTCCGCCATTTAACAAGTTGGACAGCGCATGCTCTACACTGACGGATTCGAGAGCTTCAAAATAAAACACCGAGAGTACAGCGACCACCACACCTGAGATAGCTCCACCCGCGATCAGTCCCGTGGCAAATAAATTACCTCTGCCCAGATCGTCCTCCTCTTTTTTCTCGTTTCTTTTTTCGGCTCTCCAATCAACTAAACCTTTAATCGCTCCACCCGCAAAAATCGGCAACGTTGTAGAAAGCGGCAGGTAAAGTCCAATGGCAAACGCAAGTGCTTTAATTCCACATAATTCCAGTGTAATTGATATAAAAATTCCCACCATCACATATTGCCAGTCGAGGTTGAATGACAAAATCCCCTTCGTTAAAGTAGCCATCAGCGTTGCTTGCGGGGCCGGGTATTTAAGACTTCCAATGGCATGTTTAACCGTAGGGTCCAAGGCGATAAGGTCGGGAGTCGGTGTGTCGAGGACCTTAATTATGATCCCGATAGCAAGTGATGAAACCAAAGCTCCAATGAACAACGCTATTTGCTGATGTCGTGGAGTAGCACCGACAATAAACCCGGTTTTCAAATCCTGTGAAGTACCGCCAGCATTAGCCGCTGCGATGCAAATTATTCCTCCAACCACCAATGCCATCGGTTCGTACATCATGCCTGTCCATCCCACCGCAGTAAAAATCAGGCAGGTTCCCATCAAAGTGGCGATGGTCATACCACTGATCGGGCTGTTACTCGTGCCGACAAGACCTACAATCCTGCTGGCTACTGTAACGAAAAAGAAACCAAACGTGATGATGAGAACTCCGAGCAATAACTTTTGCAGAATACTGTCTCCAGGAATTTTTGGAAGTATCGCAATCAAAAGTACGAGCACCAGGCTTCCGATGATGACCACCTTAAAAGACAGATCACGTTCCGTTCGCAAAACCCCGGCTTCTCCTTTCTCTTTTAGTGAGCCCATGCTTTCGCGAAATGAACTCACGATGGTTGGAATTGTTTTAATAAGAGTAATAAAACCTCCTGCCGCAACCGATCCTGCACCGATCTGGCGGATATAAGCGAAATACAATGCTGCTGACGGATCCGCAAAAGTTTTGGCGACCGGGTCCCAATTTCCCTTACCTCCGGAGGCAGTGATATCTGACAAGTATCCAAGCGTTACCAGTTGATGTGCTACCTGCTCGAAAGGTACCAGTGTGGCAAGCAACGGAATGATCGCCCACCAGGCAAGTACTGAACCCGCCACAAGTACACCCGAAATCCTTGCCCCGATAATGTACCCGACACCTAAATATTCAGGTGTGATCTCTCCATTTATTTTTGCTGATGGCCAAAATTTATTGGCTTGACTCGTCACGAACGAGGGAGTTTCGGAGATCACATGAAAAACTTTTTGCAACATCGCGTAGACGAATGCTACTCCCATTCCCACAAAAGCAGTTTGAGCAAAGACTCCTCCTTTTTCTCCCGCCTGTAGCACTGAAGCGCAAGCTGTACCTTCCGGGTAAGGAAGAGTTCCATGCTCTTTTACGATCAACGATCTTCTCAAAGGAATCATCATCATCGTGCCGAGCATTCCGCCCAAAGCAGCTAAGGAAAAGATGGTAAAATAATTAAAGTACTCCTGGCTGTTGATATTTCCGTTCTCATCTGCTGATAAGAATAAAAAGCCCGGCAATGTAAAAGCGACACCTGCAGCGATCGATTCTCCCGCTGAGCCTGTAGTCTGGATGATGTTGTTTTCTAAAATAGTTGTCTTGAAAAGTTTTCTCCCCAACGTGATCGCAATAACAGCGATCGGGATGGAAGCAGTCACTGTCAATCCTGCCTTAATCGCGAGATATGTGGTAGAGCATCCGAAAACAATTCCGAAAAAGCATCCGAGCAGGATGGACTTGATCGTGAGTTCGGCAACATTTTCACTCGGTGAAACAAATGGTTTAAAGGGAGTCATAGGATTAGGTTAGGCGGTAATAACGTCTTTCAGGTTTTCGTCTTTGTTTCTGAGATCAATGCCTTGCTCATAGATCGACTTCAGGTTGGACAGGTAAAAAGTCCAACCAAGTTGGCACTGAATATATAAGTTGGTCCTAGGATTTTCGTCTGGAGGAATATTTTCCTGTGTAAGTTCAATGATGGTTAAGTCCTGTTCTTTTTTCAATCGGATAGAGACAATACATCCACCTGAAAATTCGAATTGATAGAAGTCCTTTCCATTGGCGTCCAGTACTTTTCTCTTTTCGAAAGCTGAATCGGGATAACCGTGCCATAGCCAGTGATATCCGTCCCCTTTTGCAGCCAGCGTCTTTAGCTTTCCATCTAGGGAAAAAAAATCCGCTTTCCGCAAGAACCATTTTTGCAATCCCTGACTGGTGGACCAAGCTTCGTATGCAGCTGGTATTTCCATCTTCACAGGAAGTCTCAGTACAAATTTTGACCAGTCGTATTTACTCATTCAACGCAGGTATGATTGAAAATACGGTGTTTTCGTGGATTCCCCAAGCACCCTGGTTATTGAATGTTCCCCATCAGTTTGCGAAGCGGTTTGCTAAGGAGGAAAACAGCCAGGGCTCCGATGAACATGGCTCTTACGACCATCCAAAAAAGATTCACCAGGATGCCTGGATCGGCTGCTATTGCTTTGTCGTCAAACTCGCCAGCAAATAGTCCAGCTGTCAGATTGCCTAACGCCAGAGATACAAACCAAACGCCCATCATTTGGCCTAGTAATTTTTTAGGCGAAAGCTTTGATACAGCACTCAACCCAATCGGATAGAGGCAAATCTCACCGAAAGTGTGAAACACATAAGTGATCACAAGCCAGGTAGGAAGTGCTTTGCTCCCTGCTACAATAACCATTGATGCACCCATCATCACAAGATATCCAAGGCCCATAAAGAAAAGACCCAATGAAAGTTTCACGGGCGTTGATGGATTTGCATTTCGTTTGGCAAGCCACACCCACAACCACGCGAAGATTGGAACGAAGATCACCACAGCTGTAGGAGGAACCGTTTGAAACCATCCGGAAGGAAATTCAAAAGTTCCGATGAAGCGATCCGTATACCGATCGGCAAATAAGCTCAGGGTTGATCCTTGTTGCTCATAACCTCCGTAAAACGTGGCCGAGGCCAGGAAAAAAATGGCGATCACCTTCACTTTATTTTTCTCGTCCTGCGACAAGTCTTCGAACAAAAGGATATAGGCAAAGTATACCACGACACTTATTGTCAAAACATAAGTTGATGTCCGGGCAATTGCCACAGGGTTGATCGTGATTGCTCCCATCATCAGCAGTGTAACGAAACCCGTCAACAGGACTCCGAATACACCCAACCCGATTTTAATCTTTTTCTCACGCTTACTTTGTAAAACCGGGTCCGATAATTTTGAAGGGTACAAACCCGCTTCGCCAAGATATTTTTCAGTAGCTCTGAATTGAATCAGGCCACACAACATCCCGATACCGGCTGCGGCAAAACCGTAGTGCCAGTTTATTTTTTCACCGAGGTAGCTTGTGATGATCGGAGCGATCGTTGCTCCTATATTGATCCCCATAAAAAAAATGGAAAACCCTGCATCTCGCTTAGCCTGATCGGATATCGGATAAAGTTCTCCTACCAGGCTACTGATATTAGGTTTGAGCATTCCCGTGCCCATCACAATAAATAGCAAGCCAATGAAAAAAGTCTGTGTGTAAGGAAAAGCTAAACAAAAGTGGCCAATCGTAATCAGGCATCCTCCATAAAAAACGGACTTGCGTAACCCAAATAAATTGTCTGCAAGCCATCCACCAGGTAGCGACAATAAGTATACAAACATGGTGTAGAGACCATACACGGCACCGCCTGTTTTCTCGTCCATTCCCATGCCACCGTTATCAATCGCCCCCACCATAAATAAGAGCAGCAGTGCCCGCATACCGTAATAACTGAAGCGCTCCCACATTTCGGTGAAGAACAGGGTTGCCAGTCCGCGAGGATGGCCAAAGAAAGTTTTTTCAGAATTCATTCATCAAACAGTTTGCGGGATTTCTGAAAAATAGGCCTATTAATTCACTTAGACAATACCAGTAAACAAGCGATCTTACAGCCGAATATTTTTTGACAATATGAATTTTTCCGATTGGATCGGTTTTACCGGTGTCACTATCCTGTTGGTGGCTTACTTGCTCAATCTTTTCAAGAAAATATCGACCGAAAGCTATGTCTACATCTCCCTTAATTTTGTCGGTGCCGGGCTGGCATGCCTTGCTTCCGTGCTCATAAAATATGTGCCGTTCATCCTACTTGAAGCTGCCTGGACATTGGTCTCTTTCATCAGTTTGATCAGGCTCATTATTCTGAAGAAAAGTCTCTGACCACGTCTTTTTTACCTCGAAAAAAATAGTAACATTAGCTTAACATTGTGCCGTAACCCGAAAGCTACCTTTGCCCTAACCACTATTCTATGTTTGAATTGGATTTTACGTACTCTTTCATTCTTATTCTTTGTCTTTTTGCAGCTTGCGCTTTCGAATTTGTCAATGGTTTCCATGACACCGCCAATGCGGTTGCAACTGTAATTTACACGAACACTTTAAAGCCCTGGGTAGCAGTTATTTGGTCAGGAACCTGGAATTTCCTTGGCGTTTTTGCCGGGGGAATTGGGGTCGCCATGGGGATCGTCAACCTTTTGCCTGTGGAAACACTGGTCGACCAAAATGTAGCCCATAGCCTGGCAATGGTGCTGGCTCTTTTACTCACTGCCATATTCTGGAATTTGCTGACCTGGTACTTTGGAATACCCTGCTCCAGCTCTCATACATTGATCGGTTCCATTCTTGGCGTAGGCCTTGCTTACTCCGTGCTTCCAGAGGCTACTGGAGAAGCTGTGAACTGGGAGAAGGCGCGTGAGATCGGTACATCTCTTCTGGTCTCTCCGTTATTTGGCTTCACAATAACCATTATCCTGATGTATTTTATCCGGGTGGCGACACGAAAATCGCCCATGGAAGACATGCTCTTTAAGGAGCCGAAAAAAAATCAACCGCCACCACCATTTGTGAGAGCTATTCTCTTCCTCACCTGCACATTGGTGAGTTTCTTTCATGGCTCAAACGATGGGCAGAAAGGTGTGGGCCTGATCATGTTGATCCTCATCGGTGTAGTACCAACTTATTTCGCGCTCGACAACGGGTTTGATAGTCAAAAACTTCCACCAGCATTGCAAAAAATTGAACGCGTAATGACTACAGTCGACTCAACTTCCTTGTCACTTCCCGACAAGAAAAAACTGAACGAGACTCGCGCCATGAATGCCCGTTTGCAATCAACTTTTTCGGCAGCAACTACAATCGCGGACATTCCCAAAGGGAAAAAATTCGATGTTCGCAAAGACATCATGTTAATGGAACGAAACATCAAATCTCTCGTGAGCAAAGAAGAAGTAAGACTCAGCGAAAAAGACAAGGATGTGATCAAGGCAGAACTTAAAAACCTGAGGAAGGTTACGGACTATTCACCTCGTTGGGTGATTGTATTGATTTCTCTTTCGCTCGGTTTGGGTACGATGATTGGCTGGAAGCGAATTGTAAAAACAGTAGGTGAAAAAATTGGGAAAGAGCATCTCACTTACGCTCAGGGAGCCAGTGCCGAAATTGTTGCTTCAATTACGATTGGCTTATCTTCCAAATTCGGATGGCCAGTAAGTACCACGCACGTGTTGTCATCGGGTATTGCCGGAAGTATGGTGGCCAGTAAGGGTGTGAAAAACCTTCAACCGGATACCGTAAGAAACATTCTTATGGCCTGGTTCCTGACATTGCCTGTGGTGATGATCATGGGCGGATCGTTGTTCCTGCTTTTCAGGGCGATTTTCTAAAAGGAAATTATTTTATCGTCAGCACGAGCAAACCTGAAATGATCAGGGCTGCCGCAATAGCCATACGCCATGTAAACGGCTCTTTCAAAAGCCAAAATGAAAGTATCAACGTAATGACGATGCTGGCCTTGTCAATTACAGCAACCACAGACACATCTCCGATTTTAATGGCGCGATAATAAAATATCCACGAAAGTGTTGTTGTCAATCCGGAAATCCCGAGAAAGAGAATGTCTTTCGAAGTCAGGTTTCCAAAATCGCGGATGTGACGAAAAGCAATCGTGTTTAGCCAAACCAGCAGGAAAACAAAAGTGGTGCGCACCGCCAGCCCTGTATCACCACTCACATTCTTCAATCCGAATTTAGCAATCACTGCAGTGAGCCCTGCGAAAATCATGGAGATAATTGCGTATGCAATCCAGGTTGGCATCAGTCAATTTTCTACTAAATATCGTTATTATTATCGATCGTAAAATCAACGTGTCCCTGACAACCATCAAAGCATTCCAACCATTGTGGTGATCATGGTGTCAAAGGAGAAAAGCAGGTTTATGAAAAAACTTATCATACTATTTTTGGTGGCAGCTCTCTTTGCAGGTTGTCGTCACGATGATCTTGCCGTCAAAATTCCGCAAGATGAAAATTACCTTCCGCTCGAAGTAGGAAACTACTGGAATCTTCAACCCGTGGGGCAAGTTTCGATTGGGCTTCAAGCACACAGGGAAGTGATGGGTGTAGCAACAATTAACAATCATGAATATTTTCTCTTAGTAACTTCATACATTGAAAATTCCAATGTGGACAGCGCCTACTATCGAATGGACACCAACGGCTTTGTACACATTTATCGAAAAAACCAACCGAACTTTGAAGATAACCGGTTCAGGCTTTTCGCGAAAGACGGGGACAAATGGAAGTACCCTGTTGACGGAAGTAGCGAAGCTGAAATAACTTTGACGGTTGGTTCACTTACCATTGGCAACGCAGAGATAGCCAATTGCAAAAGCTATTTTTTCAATGTCACTAACTGGGCAGACGAAGAATACACAATCACTCTCGCCCCCGGAATCGGGTTCGCCAAGGAATATAGTAATGCCTGGGGTTTCGGGCAAATACTGAAGTCAGCCCGAATCCATGGCCAGGTTTATAATTTTCAGTAATAGGAGATTCAAAAAAGCAAAAGCCCCGCATAACCTGCGGGGCTTTTTGATTTTATCCGAGTAAGCAATTAGCTCACTTTGATTGTTTGCTTCAGCGCTTTTTTCTCATCCTTAGGAATCACTAATTCAAGGATGCCATTGTTGTATTTGGCATTAATCTTAGTGCCATCTACATTTTCAGGCAACGTGAACGAGCGGCTGAATGAACCATACTGTGTCTCAATCGAATGATAGTTTTTGTCTTTTTTCTCATTCGAGAATTTCCTTTCTCCACTTACGGTAAGGCTGTTGTCATTGACTTCTATTTTGAAGTCTTCTTTGCTCACACCGGGAACTGCCAGGTGTACTTCATAGGCTGTCTCATTCTCGATGACGTCAACTTTCGGGAAGAAAGTGCTGCCACCATTGCGTGTGAGGGATTCGTTGAAGAAACGGTCAACAATGCTGCTGAAAGTTGACGGCACGTAGTCGCTTGGGTTATAACGGATGATACTCATAGTTTTTATTTTTTTGGTTTAACATGCTTTTCAATTGCATGCTTACCCCTTCATGAAAAACTATGCCGATGAGAAATAGTCCAATTATTAAGACAAAATGACCTATTTTTATCGGATTATCTGATTAAATAAGACAAAATGACTTTAAATCCTTGCCTGATATGTATATAATTCAAAGTAGCGCCCTTTCTTCGCAATCAACTCCTCATGTCGTCCGCGTTCTTCTATCCTTCCATTTTCGATGACAAGTATTTGGTCCGCCTGACGAATTGTACTTAGCCTGTGAGCAATCACGAAAGTGGTTCTGTTCTTCATCAAGCCCTTCAAGCTTTCCTGAATGAAGCTTTCACTTTCAGTATCAAGGTTAGATGTTGCTTCATCAAGAATAAGAATTCTGGGATTGGCGAGTATTGCACGGGCAATGGCAATGCGTTGACGCTGTCCACCTGAAAGTTTTACGCCACGTTCGCCAATCACTGTATCCAATCCAAGTTCAAACCGGTTGGTAAATTCATCGACATAAGCTGCTTTCACAGCCTGCTGCAATTCGTCAACCGTAGCATTGGGTCGAGGAAATAAAATATTCTCACGAATGGTTCCTTCATACAAAAAGTCATCCTGCAACACTACGCCCAAATTGCTGCGATAGCTGTCCAATGAAACTTTTGACATATCGACTCCATCGATGGTAATCGTTCCCGAAACTGGATTCAAAAATGAAGCAGCCAGTCCGGCTATAGTTGTTTTTCCCGAACCCGATGTACCCACCAGCGCAATGACCGATCCGGCTGGAGCATCAAAACTTACTTCATTCAAAACGGTCTTACCTTCTTCGTAGGCAAATGACACATTACTAAAGGAAATATCACCTTTGATATCTTTTATCTTTATCGTGCGTTGCGAATTATCGTCCTCCACCGGGGTATTCATCAGTTCTTCTGTACGATCAAGACCTGCAAACGCTTCCGTAAGTTGACTTCCGATATTGCTCATTTGCACAATAGGCGCAATCATAAATACCATGAACATGGTGAACTGGAGAAAGTCACCAGCGGATAAGTTGAAATAACCGCTAAACCCCATGATCCCAACACTAGTCAACCCCACGAGGAATGCTCCCGAACTTGTTATAACACTGGTAGACGTAAGGCTCTTTTTGACGTTGAGGAAAAGTTTTTCCACGCCTTGCTCGAATACTTTTATTTCCTGTGCTTCTGCATTGAATCCTTTAATAACCCTGATACCATTCAAAGTTTCTGTGAGGCGTCCCGTCACCTCAGCAGTTATTTTTCCGCGTTCGCGAAAGATTGGGCGGATGATCGAAAACGCTTTCAAAGTAATGACACCGAAGATCGACATCGGCAACAGTACGAACAACGTCATCAATGGGCTGATGTTGATCAAAAAGCCAACTGAAATCACAGCAGTAAGAGTACCTCCGATCAATTGCACCAAACCTGTTCCAACCAAATTTCTCACTCCTTCCACATCGTTCATCACGCGCGACACAAGGGCTCCTGACTTTTGATTGTCAAAGAAACGAATGGGCAATCTCAGGAGATGCTTCTGTACACTTGAGCGTAGAACAGAGATCAGGTGCTGCGCTTCAACACTGAGAATTTGAGTAAGTAAAAACGAAGTGATGGCTTGAATTAAAATAGCTACCAATACCCCGATCAGGATTGTTGGTAGTTTATCCATATCGTGCTTCACGAGAATGTCGTCCATAAAAGGCTTGGTAGCCCAGGGTGCGACAAGGCCGGCAGCACGGCTTATAATGATGAGGATCAGACCAATAAACAGAAGTTTCTTGCGAGGCCAGATAATCGTTTTGAAAACGTGGCCAATGGTGACTTTAGACTTAGGTTTCGACATGTAAAAGTGGTGTGTACTTTATAGAAGTCGGCAAAAGTGCGCTTTTATTTTAACGTGATCAAAATAAATCACATCGATGAAGTGGGCTTGTCTTAAGCAATCTTCAGCACATTTTTCTTAAACATCTGGAGCGCAATCAGGTTCATTACGGTTCCGATTATTGTCAATACAAGAATACGCGAAAGAAATGTAAGATCTGTTATCGGGAGTTTTCTCCAAAAAATGTCATAGAAACCCTGTATCCCCCAGTAGTTTACGGAGAACACCGAAATCTTTTGCATGAACAGCGGCATTATAAATGTTGGAACCATGCTGCCACCAATACAGCTCATCACAAGCACTATTAACGTTGACATTCCCTGCACTTGTTGGCGGGATTTTGCAATAGAGGCAAGCAGTACCCCGAAACTTGAACACGCATAAGCCGTTGCCACAATCATGATCAATAAAGAAGGGAGATGGGAGAAAATATCCAATCCGAAAACCAGCCAGGCATAAAGGAACATTACCGAAAGCTGGAGCATGGAAACTGAGTTCGCATAAATCATTTTTCCAAACAAAATACTATTCGGGTGAAGCGGAGAGTACAATAGTTTCTTTAAAGTACCTTCTTGCTTTTCGTCAAGCATGCTGGCGCCCACACCTACAACAGAAAATAGCAGCATCATGATTGCCGTGCCAGAGACGGCTTGGATAAGGCCTGGTGAAGTTTCTTCTTCGGCAACGAGTGGTGTCTTTTTGATAAGAGTCGTAGATATTTTCTTTGTTTGATCCGATGAGAAATTTTTCGATATCTGAGAATGAATTTTTTTTCGGGTGACCTCATCTATACCTGGATTATCGGAATCAACCATGGTAAGCACATCTTTTTCAATCGAACGGGCACCAAGGATGCTCATGAGTTTTCCGGTAAGTGCCCCTTGTAAAATCCCTATTTCTGCTTCTTTTGCTCCATCATATTTGAATTCTATCGGAGGATTTTTACCAGCATTCAAAGAGTCGCTAAACCCTTTGTGAAATACAAGAACTGCAGGTTCTTCACCTTTTCTTATCCGATTCTCTGCCGTACCGATATCTGTTAACGACACTTCAATTTCTTTCAACGAATCAAGTTGAGCAATTACGTTTTTCGAAGCCCCTGTCTCATCTTCATCGGCCACAAGCACTTTCGTGGGTCTTGCCTTTCCCTTCTCTTGTCCTACTCCTCCAAATGCGAAAGCAAAAAGCGTGATCAATGCAATAGGAACCGCAAACGTTAGTATCAATGACCTCTTGTCGGCAAAAAACAATTTCAGGTCTTTTATGGCTAGTTTTTTCATTTTAGTCGCGCAGTTGTTTACCTGTTAAACTTAGGAAGATAGTTTCAAGATTAACTTTCTTAATATCAATATGAGAAATGGCCAGGCCCGCCTGACTGCATTTTAATACTATCACGGACAGGTCTTTTTTTACATCGGAGGAAACGAAGTGAATCACATCTCCCACCCGTGTCGCTCCTTCCCACTCTGAAGAAATCTTTTCGTACAAACTATCCGAGAGATTCGTGAACGTAACAACAATGGTTTCGTTGATCTTGCTCAATGACTTCAATTCCTCCAGAGTTCCCTGGGCAATAATCTGCCCGTTGTCAATTATTCCAATCCGGTCGCAGAACCGTTCCGCTTCCTCCATGTAATGAGTAGTGTAAACAAAGGTCATTCCTTCCTTATGCAGCTTCTCAACTACTTCAAAAATCAGGTTCCTGCTTTGCGGATCAATACCCACTGTAGGTTCATCCATAAACAAAACCTTGGGTTGATGCAGTAGCGCTGAGGCGATGTTGATCCTGCGTTTCATTCCACCCGAGTATGTTTTCACTTTATCATTTCTTCTTTCAAATAACCCAAACAGCCGTAGCGTTTCATCAATTCTTGATCTTAATTCGCTTTTGGAAACATTGTACAAGCTTCCCCAGAACATAAGATTATCATAGGCTGAAAGCTCGTTGTACAAAGCTATTTCCTGGGGTACTACCCCGATTGTTTTCTTGCATTCTGTTGGATTGGCTTTGAGATCAAAGCCCGCAATACTGACACTTCCTTCATTCGGCTCAAGAAGAGTACTCATGATGGATATAGTAGTTGTTTTCCCTGCACCATTAGGGCCGAGCAACCCAAAGAACTCGCCTTGTTTGATGTTGAAAGATATTCCCTTCAGTGCTTGTACCGTTTCATAGCTCTTACTGAGGTTTAAGACCGAAATCATGTTATTCACTTTTGAGATTTACTTTTTTAAAAGATTTAAGGCTATGCCTCTATAGAGTCCCTCGGAAAAGATAAGGCTTTTTAATGTCTCAATCTCAGGGCATTTGTTCAATACTTTGCCCTAAACAATTCCCTTAGTTTTTCACGCTTCAGCATTTTCTGGCCAGTTTTGCCAATAGCGATAATCCTGTCGCCCACTTTGGCTTCGATCGTACAAATCAATTCATTCTTAATTATTGTCTCGACCGTGGCGGTGAAAGAGACCTCCTCTCCTACAAAAGCGGGACTCTGATGTACAATTGAAAGCATGGTGCCAACGCCTTCCTCATCATCTTCTTTCATTTCAATAAAAAAAAGGCGTGATGACCATTCGAAGTCGCGGGCCAGGGCAAACGTGGAGCATACCGGGTGGAGCAATTGGTCATGAAAAATCGCCTGGTCTTGTTCTAAAACAGTTCGCTTAAAGAACTTCTGATCGCCTGGTCTAAAAATGTTTTTCACAGTAAATCATTTTTTTAGCAGGTCGCGAATTTCAGTTAACAACTGAACATCTGCCGGAGTAGACGGAGTTACAGGCTGTGCTTCTTCTTTCTTTTGCGCTGCATTCATTCCTTTAATAATCAGGAAAAGTACGAAAGCGACAATGACAAAATTAATAACCGAAGCCGCGAAGACTCCGTATTTCACTGTGCCAAAAACGGTCAACTCACTCAAGTGCGAAAGACGAGCAGCATCCAGTGCAGGCTTCAGGATCAAGGGGGTGATGACATCGTCAATCAATGATCCAACGATTTTGTTGAATGCCGCACCAATCACAACACCCACTGCGAGGTCAATCACGTTGCCTCGAATTGCAAAGGCTTTGAATTCTTTTAGCATAACTTTTGGATTAGGTTATGCTGATAAAAATAAACAAATAGTTGATGTGATACTTTGATCAGCGCACTACCACAAACTGGTTTTTCAATCCGCGGAAGCTAACCAGTTCTGTTCCGGCATGTCCAATGAACATCCTGGCATCTACCTTAATTGGAACCTGGTTTCCATCGGCAGAAATCCAGGCCGTGACGGAGTTCTCGCCCCTGAACAACTGGTTATCGGGCATGATGGGGATCAGTTTGTGGCAAGGAATTTTTCCGAGGTCTGTCTTAACTGTTTCCTTCCCGTGATAAATGATCTTAAAGTGATAGGCCTTGTCTTCAAAAAACCCTGAGACTGTAAGCGTGTCTTTAACTTTGTATTTCGAAAAATCGATGATGCGTAAGTACATGAACCCCGCAACAATATCCCGCACCTGGTCCGGGGTTGTGTATGTTTTGGGATCGCCAAATTTGCCCGTCTTTTTGTCTGCGACACTTACTGAGGCCTCATCTCTCTCGTGATTGTAGGTTACAACTTCATGGAGGCGATAGCTGCCCTCACTTAGTACCCGGTATGATTCGTGAGCCACAAGTTCACTCGTATCAACATAAGCGCCCCAATTGTCATTCACCTTCGAAACCCAGCTTGCCATCCCAAGTGTCTGCATGAAGGCATCCACTTTGTAGCACTTGCGGTCATTTCTGACGTGATAGTTATTGTCCACGGTAGTTGTTCCCCGGCCTACCGTAAAAAAGCCAAGGTACATCCGGTAGTCAAGTCTCTCACCTGTTGAAATACTCGATTTTTTTGAACGGGGCAGCGGGCTTTCCTGTGTAAAAGCAAAACTGATAAACCCGACAGCAACAAGTAACTTCCAGCGCATACGCAAATTTACCTCCAGTTTTTTACAGAATCAATTAGCAAATATCAAACCGAGATTTGATTATCACGTAGGGCGTCATTAAGTGACGTTTTTTTGTCCGTACTTTCTTTGCGCTGTCCAATGATCAATGCGCAAGGAACCTGGAATTCGCCTGCTGGAAACTGTTTAGGAATCGTCCCTGGAATCACCACAGACCTTGGAGGAACAAAGCTCTTATATTCGACCGGCTTGGGACCCGTTACGTCAATAATTTTTGAACTCGCTGTTAAGACAACGTTAGCTCCAAGTACGGCTTCGCTTCCAACACGAACGCCTTCTACAATGATGCACCTCGAACCGATGAACGCATTGTCCTCAACAATTACCGGGGCAGCTTGTACGGGCTCCAGTACACCGCCTATTCCCACACCCCCACTCAGGTGAACGTTCTTTCCAATCTGTGCACAACTTCCAACGGTTGCCCACGTGTCTACCATCGTCCCTTCATCGACATACGCACCGATGTTAACATATGAAGGCATCAGGATAACGCCTTTGCTCACATACGAGCCGTAGCGCGCAATCGCGTGAGGAACAACGCGGACACCCAATGCTTTATAATTTTTCTTCAGGGCAATTTTATCATGAAATTCAAAAGGCCCTACTTCGATCGTTTCCATGGTCTGGATCGGGAAATAGAGGATGACGGCCTTTTTGATCCATTCATTCACCTTCCACCCATCGGCCACCGGTTCAGCCACACGAAGTTTGCCTTTATCCAGTTGTTCAACCACTTCGCGAATAGCGGCCTGAGCCTCGGTTGTCTGAAGGAGCTCGCGATTGCTCCACACTTTTTCAATTTGTTCCTGAAGTTGCATCTATATTTACTGTTAAATCGGATGCAAGAAATAAAAAAAAGAAGAATACTCCTCGCTTCAGTGCTCAAACCGGTAGATGAACCCCGAATGTTTGATCGCATGGGGCAATCTCTGGCGGCCCATGGGTGGGAGGTATTCATTGCGGGTTTCCCACCAGCATCGAGGCGATTAATGGAAGGAATTCATTTTCTTCCGCACGGACCATTCACCAGAATAGGCATTGGAAGGATAAAAATCAGAATTGAGTTGCTGAGGAAAGTTTTTTCGATCAAGCCCGACATTCTGATCGTTTGCACGCATGAGTTGTTAGGTGTTGCCTTACTCTACCGGGTATTCACGGGGAAGAAGGTTGTTTATGATATCCAGGAGAACTACAGGAAAAATATCATTTATACGGAAGTATTTCCGTTTCCTCTGAGACACCTGGTCGGTTCATTAGTCAGGTTTCGCGAATGGATCGTGTCTTTTGCTTTTTCAAAATTTATTCTTGCCGAACGATGCTATGAGAGCGAGCTTCCATTTGCACGGGCGAGGTCGGTGGTGATCGAAAACAAGTGCAGGGTGCCTGCCGATTTTCGGAGAAAGCCTGCCAGCAACATCACCCGGTTGATCTTCACGGGAACTATCGCCGAAAGCACCGGGGTTTTCCAGGCGATTGAGCTGACAAAGAAACTACACAAGGCAGATCCGAAAATACAATTATTGATCATGGGATATTGCGCGCAATCGTCTGTTTTTAAAAAATTAGAAAAGGAAATTGCGATGCATCCCTTTATCACCATGTTCGGAGGTGAGGCTTTCCTTTCTCACGAAGTTATCATGGATGGAATTGCCTCAGCTCACTTCGGGTTTATTTGCTACCCGATGTCGCCCCACATCGAAAACAAAATTCCGAGTAAGCTCTATGAATACCTGGCGTGCCAGCTTCCGATCCTGGTTCAGGATCATGCTCCGTGGGTGAAACTGTGTCTACCGCCTGCTGCGGCAGTTAAAGTAAATTTTGATGAACCCAATGTTCCATTCATTCTTGAGCAGATTAATAAAGAAGGGAATTTTTACACTCGTCCGGCATCAGAAGCCAGGTGGGAATCGGAAGAAACCAGGTTCATTGAGGCTATCCAGTCCATCTAACATTCGTTAGTTTTTATTTCATATAACTAAAACATTTTTTAGATTAGTCTAAAATATTATCTTTGTGGCTCAAAGTAATTTAATGCTTAGCTACACGGAGGAGAACTACCTGAAAGCGATCTACCACCTGTCGGAGGCAGGTAGCAAGCCCGTCCTGACCAATGATCTGGCAGACTCCATGAAAACCAAACCCGCCTCGGCCACTGACATGGTAAAAAAGCTGGCGGCTAAAAAGCTGATTTCGTATCAGAAATATTATGGTGCCAACCTGACTGCCAAGGGGAAAACGGATGCGTTGATCGTGATTCGCAAGCACCGCCTTTGGGAAACATTCCTGGTTCAGAAGCTGAGTTTCAACTGGGACGAAGTGCATGAAGTAGCCGAGCAGTTGGAGCATATTCAGTCACCGCTGCTCATCGAAAAACTGGACAAGTTCCTCGAATTCCCCAAAGTAGATCCTCATGGTCATCCGATCCCGGATAAGACCGGAAAGATCAAGGAGATGAAGCAAGTCAACCTTTCGGAATTTTCGGTCAACAAGAAGTGCACAGTAAGTGCCGTTAAAAACGGTTCGCCTTCATTTTTACAATACCTCAGTAAAATCGGAATCTACATAGGCGCTATGCTGTGCATTGTAGATAAAGTGGATTTTGACGGCTCTATCGAAATTTCAATTGACAACAAAAAGAAGGCTTTCATTTCGCGTGAGGCCGCAGAAAATTTACTGGTAACTGAATGACACATTCAAAATTCATATTGACATTTCTTTTAGGGGTAATTATAATTTCGTGTGCTCAATTTGAGCCTGCAGCGCTAGACGACAGCCAAATGCTGGACGGACCCATGGAAGGACTGACAGCTGCTGAGCGTCAGCAGTTCATTCGCGGAGACATAGCATTCAATGACCAGATTTTTACCACAGAAAATGGCCTTGGTCCCTTGTTCGTGGCGACCTCCTGCGGAAGTTGTCACCTGGGTGATGGCAAAGGTCATCCCTTTACTACACTCACACGCTTTGGTCAGCCTGACGAGAATGGAAATTTATTTCTGAACGAGGGCGGCCCCCAACTTCAACACCGTGCTATCCCCGGTTTTATTCCTGAACAAATCCCAGCAGGAGCTACTTCCACTAAACTAAATCCTCCAGCCAACACCGGTTTGGGATTGATTGATGCAGTGAGTGATGCAGACATCCTTGCGTGGGCCGATCCGAATGATCTCAATGGTGATGGAATTAGTGGTACACCCAACTGGGTTACACTCAAAGCTTACGTTGAACCTCGCCCCAACAGCGTTCCGCAAAACGGAAAATACATTGGCCGATTTGGCAAGAAAGCTTCGACTTACAATCTTTTTCAGCAGACAGCCCAAGCCTACAACCAGGACATCGGTGTTACTTCAACTTATGAATCGAAGGATACTTACTCCGGTGTTGAATCTGATCCTGAGGTTTCTAATCAAACATTAGCGGATGTTGTCCATTACTTAAAAACATTAAAGGCTCCAGTGCCGCGGTCGGAGACAACGGAGATTCTTGCCGGCAAGCAATTGTTCACAACTGTTGGCTGCGGAGCTTGTCATCGTCAGGAGATGAAGACAGGTACAAGCAACATTGCCGCACTTGTGAATAAAACCTTTTCTCCTTACACCGATCTCCTGCTTCACGACATGGGAGCCGGACTCGATGACGGGTACACGGAAGGTTCCGCTAAAACTTCCGAATGGCGCACGCCCCCGCTGTGGGGACTTGGCTTATCAAAAAATTCTCAGGGAGGACAATATTATTTGCTGCACGATGGAAGAGCCAGGAGTATCCAGGAAGCAATTGTGCTGCACGGTGGTGAAGGGAATCAAAGTAAGACAAACTACCAGTCGCTTACTGATGATGAGAAGAAAAAACTGATTCAATTTCTCGAAAGCCTCTGACATGAACAGACGCGAATTCATATCGACAACTTGCTTTACGTGCATCGGAGGCACTTCGCTTTCTGCGCTGCTTACTTCGTGCGGATCAACCAAGTATGTTAATGGAGCGCTTGAAACTTCTGGCATTTCTATTCCCCTGTCTGAATTTGTATACGAACAAAAAGGAAAGCTATTGAGTCGTCAATTTGTAGTTGTCCATCATGATGAGTTGGAGTTTCCAATTTACGTGTACAAGATCAGCGAGAATAGCTACAGTGCACTTTGGATGAAATGTACTCACCAGGGATCGGAGCTCAACGCATCAGGAGATCATTTGTATTGTTCAAGTCACGGCAGCGAGTTTGATAAGACAGGAAAAGTGACACACGGTCCTGCTGAAAAAAGCCTTCGCTCCTTTCCGGTAACAACAACAATCGACAAGATTATTATTGAATTAAAGAAATGAGTAGACTTTTAACCATACTGCTTTTACTGACATGCGGATTTGCTAACGCACAAATTGATTCGAGTTTATTCAGACGTGTAACGAAAGACACGACCAAAGTACTTCTAAACATGGATGCTATCTACAATCGTCCATTTCTTTCCGTGAGCAAGTTGCCGGTGGCGGTCGGAGGTTATGTCGAAGCAAACTGGCAGCACCTCGGCACGAATGGCGTATCCGAAGGTCATCAGTTCCAAATGAGAAGGCTTACGCTTTTTCTGGGATCAAGCATCTATAAACGGATAAAGTTTCTCTCAGAAATTGAGTTTGAGGAAGGCACAAAAGAAATAAACATAGAGTTTGCTTCAGTCGATTTCGAACTACATCCTCTCCTGAATTTTCGGGGAGGGGTTGTCATGAATCCTATTGGGGCCTTCAACCAAAATCATGATGGGCCCAAGTGGGAATTCATAGATAGACCTATTTCCGCCACGGAAATGCTGCCCGCCACCTGGAGCAATGTTGGCTTCGGACTGTATGGCAAGCTTTACAAAAACAACTGGGTTTACGCTTACGAAACTTACCTCACCAACGGGTTCGACAACAGGATCATCAGCAACGCCCAGAACAAAACTTTTCTACCTGCCTCCAAGTTAAACCCTGACCGGTTTGAAGAGAGCAGCAACGGCCAGCCGCTGCTCACTACGAAAGTTGCCGTCAAGAATAAAAAGATTGGTGAACTCGGTTTCTCCTATATGGGTGGCATCTACAACAAATTTCAGGATGATGGGATTGTGCTTGACAAAAAAAGAAGAGTTAACGTGTGGGCTGTGGATTTCAATACCATCCTCCAAACGAAAACCTACATCACCACCGAGTGGGCTTTTGTTAATGTCGACATTCCGGAAACCTATACACAGCAATACGGCAACAAGCAAGTCGGTGGATTTATTGATTTTGTTCAGCCGGTCATGAAGCGGTCGATCCTTGGGTTCAACCGTTCTGTAGTTAATGCAGTTTTCCGTTTTGAATATGTGGACTGGAACATTGGCAAATTCACGGAGACAGGAACCAATATCCGCGAAGACATGGTTTCAGTGATGCCAGGACTGAGCTGGAGGCCTTTCGCACAAACAGTGATCCGCCTGAACTACCGCTACAAATGGCAAACAGATATTTTAGGAAACCCGGCCACGAAGACGAGTGGTTTCCAGTTTGGTTTTTCGTCCTACTTCTGATTTTGTTGAAACTATGAGTGTTGAGAAAAAAACGATGTATCAAAAAAATTCGAATGGAAAGTCGCTGAGCGAGGTGCATGCTTCTGTGGATGCCACCAAGCAACGCGGCTGGAGAAAATTATTGGCGTTCCTCGGGCCTGCTTATCTCGTCAGCGTTGGTTACATGGATCCGGGCAACTGGGCAACCGATATTGCTGGCGGAAGCAAATTCGGTTATGCATTGCTATGGGTGCTGTTGATGTCAAACCTGATGGCAATTCTTTTACAAAGCCTGAGCGCACGACTCGGAATTGTGCGTCAACTTGACCTGGCGCAGGCATCGCGCGCAAGTTATCATCCGATAGTTAATTTTTGTCTGTGGATTTTAGCTGAGATTGCTATTGCCGCTTGTGATTTGGCAGAAGTACTCGGAATGGCTATCGGCTTGCAATTGCTTTTCGGCATTCCACTGATATGGGGCGTGACACTGACCGTACTTGATACGCTGATTCTCCTGGTGTTGCAAAGTTACGGCATGCGCAAGATCGAGGCGTTCATCATAGCACTGGTTTTCATCATTGGTGCTTCTTTCCTTCTGGAGATGTTCTGGGCAAAGCCGGACGCAGCGCAACTGATCAAAGGCTTCATCCCTTCGCTCCCAACGAGCGAAGCATTGTACATCGCTATCGGTATCATTGGCGCCACTGTGATGCCGCACAATCTTTATTTGCATTCATCTCTCGTCCAGACCAGAAGATTTGATTCCTCCGAAAAAGGAATATGGTCTGCCATCAAATACAATGTCATCGACTCTGTGATCGCGCTCAATGCTGCATTCTTTGTAAACGCTGCGATTTTGATTCTGGCCGCTTCCACATTTTTCAGGGCAGGGATGTATGAAGTCTCTGACATTCAGGACTCGTACAAATTTCTTGCTCCGCTCCTGGGCACAGACTGGGCGTCAATTTTATTCGGTGTAGCACTGGTGGCTGCCGGTCAGAGTTCAACCATCACAGGAACACTCGCCGGGCAAATTGTGATGGAAGGATATCTCAACTTACGCATCGCTCCGTGGCTCCGAAGATTAATCACACGTCTCATCGCCATCACCCCGGCCTACATCGTCATCATTTTTTATGGTGAAGGAAAAACCGGGGCTCTTCTCGTCTTTAGTCAAGTAATTCTCAGCTTGCAATTGGGCTTTGCTGTCATTCCTCTTATTCATTTCACCAGCGACAAAGAGAAAATGGGCGTGTTCGTGATCAAGAACTGGATGAAAATTTGCGCCTGGGTGATTGCTACAATCATTGTAACCCTCAATGTAAAACTGGTCATTCAGGAAATATCATCCTGGCTTGAAAGTGACAGTGAGCATCAATGGATGATCTGGTCTATTGTCATTCCGTTGTGCCTGGCAACAGGGGCACTGCTCCTTTACATAGCTTTCAAGCCTTTGCTCGACAAGCGCAGACTTGAACAAACATCATTGCCTCATGGTACCGCTGTTGATTTGAGTTCTGAGGCTTCTCCCGTTTATAAAAAGATTGCCATCACAATTGACTTTAGTGCGGTCGATGTCAAAACTATTCAAAGCGCTGTGGCTCAGGGTGGACTTACTGCCACCTACTTATTGCTTCACATCACCGAATCTGCAGGAGCAATGTGGTATGGAAGTGACATTGCAGACAAGGAAGCCAGTGTCGATGCCCAAGCACTGGAAGATTATGCCTCGCAACTAAGAGCACGCGGCTATGAATCAGAAATAAAAGTAGGATATGGAAACCCCCGGCGAACCATTCCCGAAATTGTAAATGATTATCAGGCCGATTTATTGGTGATGGGCGCTCACGGTCACAACTGGGCTAAAGACCTCGTATTCGGAACGACTGTGGACACCGTCCGGCACCGTGTAAATATTCCCGTACTTATCGTGCGATAGTTCTCTTAAATTTGCTCCCTCAAAATTAAAGGGCATTGAATTCTCCTGACGAAACCATTGTAGCATTAGCCACCGCGCAAGGCACGAGCGCCATAGCCGTGATCCGACTTTCTGGAATTGATTCTATTTCAATCGTTCAGAAGGTTTTCAAGGGAAAGGATATTAACGCACAGGCTTCGCACACCATTCACTTCGGAACACTTCATGATGACGGAAAGAATATTGACGAAGTCCTGGTTTCCATCTTCAAAGCGCCCAATTCATTTACCAAAGAAAACAGTGTTGAAATTTCCTGTCATGGGTCTCCTGTTATTGTTAAAGAGATTATCAAGGTATTGTTGAAACAGGGAGCAAGGCTCGCTACACCCGGAGAATTTACCAAGCGCGCATTTATCAACGGGAGATTTGACCTTGCACAAGCCGAAGCTGTGGCTGACATCATCACAGCTGAAACAGATAATGCCAGGCAAGCCGCGCTCAACCAGATGCGTGGGGGTTTCTCAAAAGAAATTCAGCATCTGCGCGAAGAGCTGATTCATTTTGCATCACTGATCGAACTTGAACTGGATTTTGGAGAAGAAGATGTAGAGTTCGCCAAACGCAGTGATCTGAAAAAACTGATCTACCAAATCCAGGGATACCTGCGAACATTGATCAATTCATTTGACCAGGGCAACGTGATCAAGAACGGAGTGCCTACCGTAATCGCAGGGAAACCTAATGCAGGAAAGTCGACATTATTGAATGCCTTGCTCAATGAAGAAAAGGCGATCGTCTCCGAGATCCCCGGCACAACACGCGATGTGATTGAAGATGAAATGGTCCTCGGAGGGATCAGCTTCCGTTTTATGGATACGGCAGGCCTTCGCGAAACAACAGACACCGTGGAAGCTATCGGAGTTGAACGTACGCTTGACCGGATCAGCAAAGCTGCATTGGTACTGTATGTATTCGATCTTTCTCAATCGATGGAAGACATCCGGAAGGAAATTGAAACACTCTCCAAAATAAAAGTGCCTGTCATTAAGGTGGGAAATAAAATGGACAAGGCGAACGCAGACATGATTGACCAGCTCACAGCGGAAGGCTTTATCCTGATCTCTGCCTCACAAAAAACAAACATTCAAAAACTGAAAGATCAAATTCTTTCACAGTTCAAGATCGGGGATGTGAAGCAGGGGGACGTACTGGTGACCAACTTGCGTCATTATCAAAATCTCCGGCAAACTGATGAAGCACTTACTCGTGTCCTTACTGGAATGGACTCTGGTGTTACCGGGGACTTCCTCGCGATGGACATCCGTCAGTCATTGCACTTCCTCGGTGAGATTACCGGGCAGGTGACGACAGACGATCTTCTGGCAAATATCTTTTCGAAGTTTTGTATCGGAAAGTAATTCTCTCGTGTTCTCACTTCCAATTAAAAATAGAAAGGGGCTTTTTTCAGCCCCAATAATTCATATCAATTAATAGAAAAACTGCTCTGATACAATCTTTCCATTTTTAACCCGGTACAAACCGTGTTCTTCCATAGTAGTTCTTTCACCACCCTTGGGTTTGAAATCCATAGTCATATAACAAGTGAACCACTCCCCTGCCACCACGGGTTGAGCAGTAGTACCACCGTACATTTCTTCAACAGCATCACCCCACTTCTTTCCTTTCTCACGAATTTCATTCATCCCGTTTGCTTTAACCCAATCCGATCCCGGAGTTTCATCGCTGGTTGCGTCATTACTATATAATTCTGAATAGATTTTGTCAAATGCACCTTGTTGCATGTACTCAAAGAATTTTGCAGCTACGTCTTTTGTTGTCATAAGAGTTTGTTTAGATAATAAATGTACTCAATCGACATGATAGGTGATCGCAAAACGAAAAAAGTAATAATATTATAATGTTCGCACGATTACTTTTCAAAGAGACTTTTCATTTCTTTCCTAAAGCTCTTTCCAACAGGAATGCTTTTGTCATTGACAAGAAGTGCCTCCCGGTCGATTGCCTGAACATGTTTACGACTGACTGCAAATGATTTGTGTACCTGATGAAAATCACTACCAGATAACATTTCCATCGCAGAGCTTAAAGTTTGATGAACTACGTATTTTTGACTTCGGGTATGAAACACCACGTAGTTCTCCATCGCCTGTAAATAGACGATGTCAGAAATATTGAGCTTAATCAAAGTACGATTGGACTTTATTACTATTTGTTCGTTGTCACGAAGGGCGTGAAGCGAAATCAATTCACTCACACGGTCAACCGCAAGCTTGAAGCGTTCTTTTGAAAATGGCTTCACCAGGTAATCGGCCACATTCAACTCAAATCCTTTTACAGCATATTGACTGTAAGCAGTGGTTATAATCACCAATGGACAATATTCAAGATTCTCGATTACCTCCAATCCGTTCTTGAAAGGCATTTGGATATCAAGAAAAATAAGGTCAGGTTTCTTTTCTTTAAGAAAGTCTAGCACCTCTTCCCCGTTTCTGCATTCACCCAGCAAGGTGAGGTGAGGCAATTCACTGATATACTTTCTCATCCCCATCCTGGCAAGGGGCTCATCATCGGCCATCAGGCAGGTTATTGCTGCGTTTGACATGGCAATTGAAGGTTAACATTATACCAGGGCGCCTCTTCTGTGATTCGCAACATACTGGCAGAGCCATAAATAAGATCAAGGCGCGACTGCACATTCTTCAACCCGATGCCGGAAACTACTTTGTTGGCAGGCTTCACTTTGTCAAAAGTATTACGACAAGTGAAGTTAATAACATCATTTGTGGCTTCAATTCTAATTTCAATACGATTTGAAGAAGCATCGCTGTTGTGGGAAATATGTTTGAACGCATTTTCAACGAAAGGCAGGAACAATAGTGGTGGTATAGAAATAGCATTTTTCATTGAAATAGTGTCATCAAATGAAACAACTATCTCCTCGCGGGCTTTAAGGGATTCAAACGCTATGTAATTTTTTATAAAATCTACTTCCCTGGATAAAGCAATAGTATCGGCCTGACATTCGTCCAACTGAAATCGGAGCAATTCAGACATTTTTAATATGGCCGTTTTGGCTTCCTCGGTATTGTGGTCAATCAGATGATAAATGTTGTTTATGCTATTAAAGAAGAAGTGCGGATTTAATTGTGTTCGCAAAATCGTCAGGTTGTTGCTTAGCAATTCTTTCCCGGCCAGGGCTGCCTTCCTTTGCGCAATGTGCCATTCATTAACGAGGTGAACCATCATCGTAGCAACAGTCAAAAAAATCGTGGTAGACAAAACGAAAGTATGAGACAGAAATATCTTTTGGTACCCGCTGACGGTACCCCAATAAGTCAGCTTCCCACTAGAAAAAAGAGTTATGAGTAGTATGATTAACACCAGGTAAGCAACAAACCGCTTTTTACTAAGCCACCTGGGAATGAGGTACTCAATATTAATGACAGCTACTGCTACATTGAAGAGGTTGGTGTAAAGGCTAAGTCCAATTGCCTCTTGATGAACAATCGTTTCTATTAAAACAATAAAGACATATACGCATGACCACTTGAAAACTTTGTTCTCAAACAGACGATAAACAAAATGCTCTATCTGGTTAGCCACGGTAAATGCAAAGCTACACGATGAGCTGATTGATTTACCGGGTGAAATGGAAATTTCTTTTGAAGGTGATTCGTTCGTCAAAATAAAAGAGTCCTTCGTCAAAGAACCACTTCCATCTCTTCAATAGCTGCGTTATTCGCACCAGAATCAGAATAAATGATTCGATCAAAAAACCAAACTTATCAGTATGAAAAAAATCCTTGTAGTCGTTGCTATCAGTCTCGCTTTCACCAGTGCCTTTGCTCAGGTAGATTCAGACAAAGTGCTTACCCCAATGGGTCAATTAGTAGATCAATATAACGCGGCCTTCGACAAAAATGTAAAAGGCACATTTACTGTAATTTATATTCCGGGCAATGATGATCCATTTACAAAAGTTTATGGCAAGTTTAAAGGAAAGAAGCAAACGGAGAAGAACATGATTTTTGTAGGCGGGTTCGCTGCCATGTTTGACGCAGAGTGGACTCCCGCCATGATGAAGTCACACTTATTAAAAGGTATAACTGATGCTTATGGAAAAGATTCCTATCGGATATTGCTTGATCTTGAAGACAAGGTGCAAAAAGCATTGAACGTAAAAAGTATCGCCATCATAAAACTCAAGGCTGGCAAAATAGCCGAAGTAAAGGAGTATGGAGAAAATCGGAAGGAATTCCTCGATGTCGTGAGTACTTATTTTTCAAAATAACAGGAACACAAAATGATACAGCTCACAAAAGTTTGTAAAACATACAATGGAATGGCCGGCCAGGTGCCTGCCTTAATAGACATAGACATACAAATTCAGAAAGGAGAAAGTGTTGCTATTGTAGGGAAATCAGGAAGCGGAAAATCAACGCTGTTGAATATTTTGTCAGGGATAGATCGCAGTGACTCGGGCGAAGTATCTATTGCAGGATCTTCGATCAACACCATGGGCGAAGAAGCTCTGGCCCGGTGGCGTGGTCAAAATGTGGGGATCGTTTTTCAGAGCTTTCAATTGATTCCAACGCTCTGCGCTATTGACAATGTGCGCTACCCGATGGACCTGGTGAAAACTGTTCCTAAAAAGACCCGAGCCGAAAGAGCCATGCACTTACTTGCCGAAGTTGGTCTGGCAGACAAAGCGAAGAAATTCCCCAATGAACTTTCGGGCGGAGAAGTGCAGCGTGTAGCTATCGCACGTGCTATTGCCAATGATCCGCTCCTACTTCTTGCTGATGAACCCACCGGAAACCTGGACAGCAGCAATGGAGAACAGATCTATGCCCTTTTCTCCAAGTTGAGTAAGGCAGGTAAGAATGTTGTTGTTGTCACTCACGACACCGTAAATGCCAAAATCTTAGACAGAATAATCAGAGTTCAGGACGGTCGCATACAACTCAATTGATTATGGATGCTATCCTTAAAGTTTTACTAAAAAGTTTCCTGTTGGCAAAAGGTAAGTTCATTCTCTGCGTTTTGGCAGCAGTTCTCTCCTCGTGGGGTATAAGTATGGTGACCTATAGTTACTTTATGAGCGAGCGTGACTTCAAAGAAAATTTTGCCGCCACCTTACCGCCCGACCTTATTCTGACTGTGAAAGGAAATACAGATCAAATACTTGAAATCATTAAGTCCGATCCCGATGTGACCGGGGCCGAAAACAGGGAAGCGCTTTCGGGTCGCATTAAAAACAAGTCGGGCTCATGGATGTCACTCATTCTTTTTGTCGCCAGCGACCCGGGCAACAGCCCCATTGGTAAGGTCAAAATATTGTCATCAACAGGTGCTGTAGACAAGAAATTCTACATCGAACGTAACGCGCTTTCATTTTTAAATACGGCTGATTTACTTACTGTACAATTTCCCGGTATGGAAGTAATGAAGTTTTCGTTTGGCGGTACGTCCTATGATCCAGGTCTGCCTCCGGCACAAATGGATCAGGTAGTTTTTGCTTACTCGGATTTCAGAACGGCTCTTCCTGTGCTGAGCGATAATTCACATCGATTTATAATTCGGTTAAAAGATGAATTACGCTCGGTGGAAAAAATTGAGGCAGTCTCCGCGCGTATAACAAAACGAATTGAAAGCAAAGAAAATCATGTTATTTCAAAATTCATTCCTCCTCCTGGGAAGCATCCTCACCAAAATATTGTAGACGGTATTTCATTTCTTCAAAAAAGCTTTGGCGCCAGTCTTTCCATACTAGGTGTGATATTGCTTTCACTTATTTTGATTACCTGGCTTTATCCACAGGTAGCCACCATTGGCATTAGCAAAGCAATTGGTGCTTCATCATCCAAATTATTCAAGTCATACACACTTGTGCTGATCATTATCATATCATTGGGTGCATTGATAGGGCTTCCGCTCGGCTTTCAGTCAGCGGTGCTGTACAATAAATTTGTGGCTTTCCTTCAAAATTTCATTCCTGTTAAAGATCCCTTCCCATGGTATGTTCATGCCCAGGTTATACTGGTCATTTTTGCACTACCTCTTGCGATCACGGTTTTCCGTCTTGCAAGATTCTCTGCCAAGTCTGTACATGACTCTATCAGCCAGGTATTTTATACTCCCTACAAACGGATGTTCAAACTATCACAAAATCTTTTCTCAGATGCTGCAATGAAATACAGTTTCAATAATTTATTCAGGAATAATCAGCGTACGCTGTTACTTCTGATTCTGTTATTTGTAGGCTTCAGTCTTTTGATAACAGGATTTAACCTCAAGTATTCTCTTCAGACTGAATTTCAGAGTTTCGTAAAAAGCTCACCTTATAATGTATTAGTCTCTTTAAAAGACAGCATAAACCAAAAAGAGCTTGAGTTTATGAAAGACGCGTCTGTGGCGAAGGAGTATTCCCTGTTTCGCACTGATCGCGTCAGTTTTAAGTCCATGAAAAAAGCTTACTTAGATAATGGAGTATTAACTACGTACTCGCCACAGCATAAATTCAACCCGGAGCTAATCATACAGGGGCAAATACAACCAGGCTGCACTGATTGCATCTATCTCGGGCAGAAGTTGCTCTCCGAGTTTGAGGGAATAAAACCTGGCGAATTAATTGAATTAAAAAACAAAAAAGGCCAGACGTTCAAATATAAATTCTCGGGCGTAATCAAAGATCTCGGATTTGGTGCCAGCCTCTATCGGATAAACGAAAGTGTGAGTGGCTATTACACCAACATAGCCATAAACAAAAATGATTTGCTTGATGCATCTGAAGCTATGAAACAGGTTGACGATGTTTTTTTAAGCCATAACATTGAGGTAAGAAATGTGACCAGTGCAGAATCTTTTCTTACCACACTTGATAACCATCTGAAGCCCACTTACCTGATCATTCAAGTGATGGGGTACGCCACCACCGGCATCGCCCTGATTGGTCTCATGATTGTATTAAGTTTATCGTTGCACGAACGAGAGAGAGAGATTGGTATTATGAAAGCCATTGGCAGCTCGTCTTCATCAATTGCCTTTGCATTTCAACGCGAGTTTTTCCTGATTACAGTGATTGCGATGGTCGCTGGATTAATTGGGGGGAATGCAATGAATGCCGCTATTTGCAAGTTGTTCGGGGTGATGCTGATTGAATCCGCAATACCGCCTCTAACTAACTTAACGTATGTCGCTTTGACAATGCTACTATTAATCGCAGCGCAAATAGTCACCATACAGGTATATATTTCTTCAAAGGTGAGAAGGAGTTCAAATCACCTGTTGACAAGATTATTTTAAGAAGTTGGTAAACCACTGAAATTCATCTCTTAGATAGGTTTCATTGCATGACCTGAGACGTAAAAAATGCGTCCAGGTCATTTCTTTTCCACACTTTGAGAAGTCTAGATTTAAGAACATACTTTTAATAACCCCGCACTAAACTCTCGCTTGAATAAACATTTTGTTAGCGGAAAGTTGGCTTTAGCGCGGAGTCCTGAAGCAGTTGTAAGGTAATCTCCATCTTGCTTCCATAAAAGCAGTATATCGGTTGAAGATTTATTTAGTCGCAAGGAAAGAAGCCACGATTGCTGCAATAGCCTCTGTATCCATCATCAACGTACCATGTCCTTTCGCGGGAAGTATCGCCAGTTGCGATTTAGGTATTCCAACCACATCTCCAAAAACATTTCCGCCTAATAAACTGTATGTTTCCGCCAGCACCTTTTTATCGGTACCGTCATTATCTCCCATGATTAATAATACAGGCACTTTGATGTTTTTGATCTTGTCATCGCCAAGGTTAAATTTTTCTGCACTGAATTTGATCATCGTTGCAATGAATTTATGCCAGTTGGCAGTGTCAGGCGCTACTTTGATATATTCAGATCTGATTGGCGTGTTATCAAAAGCATTTGGTTTAATGCCGGCAAGCATGGTATACATGATTCCCAGCCATCCTTCGGATTTATAGGTTGATGAAATGATCATCAGCTTCTTTGTCATAGCCGGGTACTCAATGGCAAACTGGAAAGCGACTGTGCCCCCATAACTAAACCCGAGCACATCCGCGCTCTCGATCTTTAAATGTTTCAATACGGCAGCAACATCACTGGCAAGCGTTTGATAGCTATAGGGACGCTGAGATAAAGGCGTATGTCCATGACCATCCAATTCCAGCGCGATGACTTTTCTTGTTTTGGAAAGAATGGGTATCAAACCACTCCAGTTCGAGTTGATGGTCATATAGGCACCATGCAACAAAACAATGGGATCACCTGTACCATACACTTCGTAATATATTTTGGCTCCATTTACCTGCGCATAGCCGGATGATGCAGGCGCAAGCGGTTGCGCATAACTATTAAGTCCAGCCAGCATGCTTGCAACAAGCAGAACGGTGAAAATACTTTTGCTAATGGTAGTAGGCATATGATTTGTTTTTGATTGATCGTCTTGCATTATTTGATTTTAATGAGATAAATGATTCAGCAATTATCTCTCAGGATATTTTATTTCGAATCGAATTCTACAATCCATTCAATACCGTATTTGTCTCTGAAACAACCAAAATATGAACCCCAGGGACCATCACCAATCGGTCCTTCTATTTGTCCTCCTGCTGAAAGTCCATTAAATAATTTGTCTGCTTCTTCTTTACTTTCTGCATTTACTACAATTTTACTTCTGTTCTCATTTTCGTTGGTCTTCCCCATAATTTCCGGAACGTCATTTGCCATCAACGCACTAGTTTTACCAATAGGCAAAACAATGTGCATGATTTTATTTTCTTCTTTTTTTGCAACCTTGAATTCAGAACTTGCAAGGTCCTTGAAACGAATAATCTTTGTAAACTCTCCGCCAAATACTGATTTGTAAAAGGTAAATGCTTCTTCAGCATTTCCGTTGAAGTTAATGTGAGGATTGATACGTGTCATAATTTTTATTTTTAGTTGTTAATTTCTATGCCTATTTATTTTTCAATGTTAACAGCAGTTCATCCAACTGCAGTTGTACATCGTAAGTCCCGGAATCTTATCTCAATCA
Organism: Cytophagales bacterium WSM2-2; assembly: GCA_015472025.1. Lineage (NCBI taxonomy): Bacteria > Pseudomonadati > Bacteroidota > Cytophagia > Cytophagales > Cytophagales bacterium WSM2-2. Next base: position 3,756,116 of record BNHL01000001.1, on the reverse strand, counting down.
ATTTTTCCATGACTTCAAGTGTATTGTATTCTTCATTTTTTATTCTTTTTCATAGCTAATAAGACATCATCCAACTGATTGAACTGAGTTTCAAAAATCTTTTTGAGTTGTCCGACCCATTTATCAATCTCCTTTATTTTGTTTCCGTTGATGTGATAATAAATCTCCCTCCCCTTTTGTTCTTGCTTTACTAATTCACATTCGGTAAGAATTTGAATATGCTTTGAAACCGCTTGCCTGCTGGTATGAAATTCTTCCGCGATTGTATTCGGTGTCATTGACTGGGCGGCAATCAATAACAAAATAGCTCTGCGTGTCGGGTCGGCTATCGCGTGAAAAACGTCTCGTCTCGTCTCCATCTATATGCAATTATCTGGTTGCAAATATAAATGCAATTATCTGGTTGCACAATTCTTTTTAATGAAATATTATTGAAGTAAGGAAGCGGGGAATATTGAACTCACGGAAAAGACTTAATCTCAGGTTATTCTGAATAATCCGACTCCAGCGGGGTCGCATATCGCCTTTGATTCTTCCCTTAAAAATTCAAAATAGCTTTAAGCTCAGAATTGAGAGGTGCTGAAGTATGCTGATGAACTACTTTCCAAACATCTTTCTTTTTGATGAATCCCAGTGTAATTCTATTCTTCATGCTTCTGACTACAACGTTACCATTAGAAATAGCCTGGTATGTAATCAGGGCATTGCCAAACCCAACACTTTCACTTTCGTGAATTTCCGTCATTTCGAATAGCACATTGACTTTCTCCTCTCCTAAGGAGCCCAGCCAATCTTTTATAACAACAGACCATTCTGTCAACCCCGTTTGATATCCATGCTCCCACATATCAAAGATCACAACGTTGTCATCATACAATCCAATCATACTCGCAGTATCCTTCTCCCATGCCGATTGCTTATAAATCGTAAAAAAGTCTTGAATATTTTTCATGTTTATTAATGGGCTCTATTTTTCCGATCTACACTAAAGAAGCTTGCTAATTTGTCGATCAAACTTTGTTGTGTTTTGCCATTGGTCTCATTTAGTTTTTTTGTCAAGCGCCTTACGAAAAGCTTATCATCGTTCAAAGAAATTCCGATGGCATTTAAGTCGTCCTTTCCGTTGTCCCTTAGAATCAATTCCAGTCCTTTAGATAAGCCAATCATTACTTGTCTGGTGTCTAATGACTTCAGTGATTCTTCGAACTTAGCCGAATCGCCAGTGCCGTTTGATTTCCAATCTCCTTCCAAGTACCACATGTCAGGCATTGGATTAATCAGTAGTCCGACTTCTTTAGCATCCCATATGACTTTGTGTGATTCTATTATTCAAAAAAATGACTTATGATTTATCCAATTTTGACTTTGTTAAAAAAACTCATCTATTCAATTTTAATATTTGCGGTATCTCCTATTGAAAGATTGCAAATCTTATCAGCTTATCCAATATGCTCAAAACTTCTGGAGCCAACCTGGTAAACCCACACTTGAATAGCCAAACTCTTTATTTATTAATACCGGTTTCCAATTGTTTGTGATGGCATCGACTTCTGAATAACCTCCAGATCAGCTTTAGTTAACTCCACCTTAAACGAACTTAAATTCTCTTCGAGACGCTGAACGTTTCTCGTCCCCGGAATAGATATGATTTCATTGTTTTGATTCAGCACCCAAGCCAGGGCAACTTGTGCTTTGGAGACCTTTTTGCTTTTTGCAATCCGATCGATAACCTCAACAAACTTTAAATTCTCCCGTATGGCTTCGTCTGTAAAGCGTGGAAGAGTAAGTCTCCAATCATTTTTCTCTAAATCTGCACGACTTTTAATCGCTCCCGTTAAGAACCCTCTGCCCAAAGGACTGTATGCCACAAAGGTGATACCGAGTTCTTTACAAACATTAAAAATCTCCTGTTCAGGTTCACGACTCCATAAAGAGTATTCGGTTTGAAGGGCCGTAATCGGATGAACTGCATGTGCCCTGCGAAGCGTTTCTGCATTAACTTCAGAAAGGCCCAGGTACTTTACTTTTCCTTGTTTAACCAGATCACTCATAGCGCCAACAATTTCCTCAATTTGCACTTCGGGATCTTGCCGGTGCATGTAATACAAATCAATTGCCTCCACACCTAAGTTTTGAAGACTTCGGTCGCAAGCCTGCCTGATGTATTCAGGCTTACCGTTAAGTCCTAGGAACTCACCATTGGGTCCGCGCATCACGGCAAACTTGGTAGCCAAGAGCACGTCATCCCACCGAGCCTTAAATGCTTTTCCTAATAGTCTCTCATTCGCTCCCCAACCGTACATATCAGCCGTATCGAAAAAGTTGACACCTAGGTCGATGGCTTTATGCAAAGTCTTTATAGATTCCTCTTCATTAAAAGATCCATAAAACTCCGACATCCCCATACAACCAAGGCCAATTCTGTTAACCTCAAGTGTGCTGTGTCCTAATATTGTTGTTTGCTTCATTGTACTGGTATTTTAAGTTTCAGTACAAAGTTGAAGTATTTAAACACGAAGGATGCGACCATTATCAAACGGGAAATGACCTATTTCAAAGATTGAGTCAGGATTTACCCTCCTTTTCGAAAAGCGTTTGGGGAAAGCTCCGTGTGCTTTTTAAAAAACCGGCTGAAATGAGTAGACTCACTAAAGCCCAATTTGTACGCGATTTCTTTCGCGGTGTAAGGCGTATTTCTTAAAAGAGACTTGGCAACGGAAAGGGTACGCTCCGAAATCCAGTCATTCACAGTTCTACCTGTTTTACTTTTTATTACTGAGTTCAGATAGTTCGGATGCAAATTCAATTTGTTAGCAAAATCTTGTGCCCGCAATTTGCCGTCATTCCGTCCGCTGTTTAATACTTCTTTAAACTCTGTTTCTAAGAGCTGCTTGAATGATTTAACAATCTGAGAATCTCTCTTCCCTTCTTCTATTGGATTATAGGTTGACCAAAACCGTTCCTTTATTTTGAGAAGCACAACCATAAAAAGGTTCCCAAGAATTCTGTTCTTGTACGAGGATTCTTTTTTAAATTCTTTTAAAATTTGGTCATACAACGTTTCAAATTCTTCAAAATCATGTTGCAATAGTTTCTTAGGAGGAACTATTTCAGCCAATAAAAATGGAAATTCTCCGTAAATCTCGGGATGAACGTTTTCCCGCAAGAATTTTTCAGATAAGGTGATTATGAAAGCATCCTTTGATTCATTCAGTTCATAAGATTTTGTATGTCCCGGGTTAGTGAAATAAATGGTTCGGGAATCGAAAGGGAATTTATTATCATCAAGGCAATAAGTTCCAGACCCTTCTTTAGTCAAAATGAAGGAGAAATAATCGGCTCTTAAAATCGGTGACTTAAATGGAATTTGCGGGTGAATATCCGGGATAGAAAGAATAGTAAAATCGATTTCCCGGTCAAAAGGCAAGCCAAGTGTTTTATATAAGTCCGATATTTTATGATGAACAATTATTTCCATTCAGCTTGGCTAATGCTTATCACCCAACTAACAAATTCGGTTCTCCTCTTTGACTAGTCCTTACCCTTCCCTCTCCCCAGCATTGCATGTGTTCTTCACATGCAATGTTAAACCATTCTATTGCTTTTAATTCGACTGGCGCAACGGGAGCAGTTCACGCAATTTGCTGTTCCGCAACCAAAGCCCACCCCAAACAAAAATGCCAAAGTAAACCGTGAACAACGTGTGTGAAAACAGCGGATTATTCAATCGCAGGTGTGTGGCTACAGCACCACCGAAATAGGCGGTAAGCAGAATAGCTCCTAAGATGGAAGTACGCGGAAAAGCATACAGCAATACTGAAATCAATCCAAGCGCACCGATGACGGGCAAATGTTGTTCATTAAAGCCAAGGGCAAGCGTTCCTTCGATCACCTCTTTGGGTTTCACAAATTTCATGATGCTATCCATTAACATGAAAAGAATTACCAGGCCACTCATAACATACGAGATCCAGAGTTTTGTTTTTGACGTGTTTTCCATTGCAGTTTAGGTTTTTATGTTGCTCTACTTATTTGATGGCACAAATATATAGTCCTGTTTTATACTTAAGACCGTGTAAATGCGACAATCCCGGGAGTTGATTGCGACAAATCACCCGGACCTTTACTCCGTCCTTGTCGTTGATGTTCTTCAGACTTTGTTTTGTCCTTGGTTGGCCGTAGGCTTTGACTTGCGAAAATAAGGAAGAACGCCAATTACGGCTCTTGCTCAAGTCCATATCGTATTGCTGCTTCAAGTACATTCATGTCTATGTCTTTCAGTGCTTTGAACTTAATGCAATACCCCGTCACGCTCGCCTTTCCAAGTTTCTTCCCATACGTCTTGGCTAAGTATGTCTTATCCGTGAGACCAAGAATATAGACAGAGATTCCAGTTGTGTTTGCACTCAACCCAATTCGATAAAACTCCCTGGTTGTTCCATCGGCATATTTAATGGTGTAAAACCCATAGCCGATATTAGGATTAGCAACGGTTTTACCATCGCTGTTTTTACCATCGGTGAACCATAATTTACATCCGGGTGAAACCCGAAGCGTGAGTACGTGCAACGCTTGCATGTCACTGCGTTTGGGATCAGGTTGGCTACCGATATACTTTTTGATTTGTTCTTCTACTTTCATGTCAAATATGAAGTTACGAGTTACTTACTTTTGCCAGTCATTGCGAATAATCTATTTGCTAATTCAAGATCGGTAGAGTCGTTATTCTTGATTGTCAAAAAATATTTTATTTGCCAACGTTGAGTTCTTTCTGCTTGTTTATTTGCGGCAATGTCCCAAGGTGGATAAATCCTGATTCCGCGTTTTCCTTCTTTGCCATTTCTTGTTACAATACCATTATCGGCTAACGCTGCTTTTGGGAAAACAAATTGTCCGAAGTACTCTCCACTTCTTGCCGAGATAACTACAAAATCGAGGTTATCCGAAATATCAAATGGCTCTGTTATTCCCTCCTTGTTTCTCTTCCAGATTGTTACAAATTGTCCGGTTTTTGTTGGAGTAATTTTGGAAACACGATGTTGAATTGCTTTACTGTTAAGTCTAAATGAACAAGCTCCGTATTCCGCACTCTCGGAATTCAACTTGGGGTCTGAAAAGTCAAAACCGCATTTATCATAAACCAATTCTTTTGCAATCCTTAAGTCTTTATGAAACGAATCTATAATTGTCAATGTACTTTCAGTTGTCATAGTTTCATTAGAAATCGTGTCTGTTAGCTGTAGATTCATCGTTGTCTTACAATGACCGTTACCGTTGTGTAACAAGGTCTCTATGCCGCCATTCTCAAATCTCTGAATGATCGGCCAGAAAACCAACTCCTAACCAGGCTGCCTAACACTAAGTCCGGAAAGAGGCAGCTCAGCGAGGAATGGATAGCTTGTTTTTATGTCAAAAACATTGTTTACCTTTGTGATATCAATATGATATCATTTAAATATTAGTCATTATGAAAACAGAAAGAACGATTAAACCATTCAATGGCTACATCGCCATCGTAGTATTATTGATAGTTGGAACTTTAACCGTAGTTGAGCTTACCACAAGCCAGGATCTATTATGGCTCGCCTTGCTGCCCATAGTTCTACTTTTAACTAAAGGCATGGTTGTTATAAGTCCGAATAGCTCAAAAGTCCTGTTATTGTTTGGTGAGTATAAAGGAAGCATTAAACAGAACGGATTGTTTTGGATCAACCCGTTCTATAGCAGAACGAGTTTGTCATTGCGTGCAAGAAACTTTGAGAGCGAAAAAATCAAAGTAAACGACAAGATGGGAAACCCGATTTTGATCAGTGTAATTTTAGTATGGAAAGTGAAAGACACATTTAAGGCTACGTTTGAAGTAGCTAATTATGAGAACTTCATACGAATTCAAACGGATTCAGCCGTCAGGAAACTGGCAGGTTCTTTTCCTTACGATCATTTTGAAGACGAAAGAGCAACGATAACGTTAAGTACTAACTTCGATGATGTAAATAAGGCACTTGAAAGAGAAGTCACCGAACGTTTAGAAATTGCAGGAATCGAAGTTGTAGAATCAAGGATTGGCTACCTGGCTTACGCCCCTGAAATTGCACACTCCATGTTAAGAAGGCAGCAAGCGTCTGCTGTGGTGTCGGCTCGTCATAAAATTGTAGAGGGGGCTGTCGGCATGGTAGAAAGTGCGTTAAAACTTTTAGCAGATAAAGAAATAATCGAGTTTGACGAAGACAGAAAAGCAGCAATGGTCAGTAATTTAATGGTTGTCCTTTGTGGAGATAGTGAAACAAAGCCTGTCATTAACACGGGGACTTTAAATCAATAAGGAATGTCGGAGAAAAAGTCATTTGCATTAAGAATAGATTCAGAAACAATGAAAGCCATAGAGAAATGGGCCGATGATGAATTTCGTAGTGTTAATGGTCAAATCGAATGGATGCTTAATAACAGTCTTAAAGAAGCGAAAAGAATTAAAGTAAAAACTGCTCAAAAGAAATAGTATCCTCACCAATGCTAGTATCAAACCTGCTCCATGCAAGGCGTTAATGTCAACGATTTGACAAGAAAAGATGATCGTTAAAGGAACCATAATTGATCAACCCTATTCTGGAGAATTTTCCGAAAGAATCTACGACAATGTTAGTCCATGGAATTCGCAAAGCTGGGCATGGATAAAATTCCTGAATGATGACGATACTGAATGGATCGGACAATTTCGCGGATATCCAAGAGATGTGGCAGTATCGAAAAAACTAGGGCAGACAATTGTGTTGACCGCTGACTACATATTTCGGCTCAATAGCGAAACAGTTGATGTAATCGAAATTGAGTCTCATTCTCAATATCGTTGTTTAACCACTGCACCTGACGGCACATTCATATTTGCCGACTACTATAATATAGCACGACTTACAGACGATTTTAAAACTATGAAGCTTCTGGAAGCTCCAATCCAAATGGACAGGATAGATTTTTTGGAATGGACCGGTAATAACCTCACATTTACCTGTGACGAGTTTACCAACTGGGACAGGCATTTAGAAATGGAATTGGATTCTAAAGACTGGACTATCAAGATTCGGGAATAAATGCAGGTAGCGCATATCATTTTCAATCCTTCTTCCTCAGGTCGGTGAAACACCGACCTATCCTCACGAATGTTCCGGCTAATGAATCCTATTGCTAATATCCAATAAGTAAAATAAACTTGATTGAGCCCGATTGACTACACCGACCTTAGGCAAATATTTGTTCTTTACATTATTTTTTACAGCGGTACAGTACGGTATCTCTAGTAACCTTATTACGTAAATCTTTTTGGTCGGATGGTAAACTAGTAAAAGATCTTATTACATTCCCATCGCAATTGTATAGTGTCGGTGTATCTATGCCGTCACACAGGGGGTCTGTTAGTCCTATAAAAATAACGGGTTGACCTTCGTATGTTCCTTTTATTATAGAGATTTCACATGTACAATTAGTCATTGTTTTTTTTAACTCTACAAGCCATGGCACATTATCAACTGACATTGGTAGAGTACATGCATTTGTGACAATGCTTTTGTCGTGATTGCAACTAACGGAACTAATAGCCAGAACAATCGATATTACAAATGTAAATTTTTTCATGTTTTTTGGTTTTAACTTCATAATGTTAGACTGTTAGACACTGCTTATCGGGAATTGGTTGGAACTCTTGTCATGGTTTGCCGTTAACCTGTAAAGGCAGCCGAATTGTGCCTAAAGTCAGTAAATCTCCACTATCTAACTCCTAATTCCGTCTTTACAAGAGCCGTGATGACGTTATGCCAGGTATTGTAGGCAGCCCAAACAGAAGAACACCACTCTTTGATAGCTGGGTCTCTTGCCGGTCCGGGCTCTGCTCTCAAAACATCCGCGACAGTAATCGTTCCTCGTTGTTCCGGTAATTCGATCATCGTCCATACTTTCTTGTTTTGTGCCAATTTCATATGCGCTTGCTGAACTTGTCTTCCCATGTACTTTTTTCCAGGTATAGATAAAGACCTACCAGGGAAAATGTCAGTCCGATTGGTTTTGTGCTATTGTCTGCGGTCTGTGCCTGAAACGCATCAACAATATGTTGATGTATAAAATAGACTGTGTCGTGATGACCCAAGGTGTAGTATGATAATTCGTTAAATTGATCTTTTGGTAGTGAGTTCATCGTTCATGTCAGGGAAAAAGCCTCATCACTCTCTGGTTAATTTTGAAAACTGGCCTGCCTGAACTAGACATTGCTCATCAGTCAAGATTTGTCCTTGATTACATAGACAAAGGCGGGAGTTAAATCGAGTGAAGCGATTTAAAATTCTCATAACACTTTTCACAAACTATCTTTGCGTTGCTGAATTTTTTAAATTTTTCCGTCATATCTCTCTCCAGTTGAAAGAGGTACTCACATGCATAACACCACGCTTGAAGGTCGTCCGGATCAGAGCTATTCTCGATGAACCCAATTGGATCAACAGAATTCAATTGATGGTAGCAAATAGCAGAAGCAATTCCCTTTCCGTGTTTACAGTCTATTTCTAGTTTATCGTCTTTCATCACATTAGTTCATTGTCCGGGTATAAATTACATTGGATGCTTTCAAATTTTACTGGACGAACACCTGCAAATGGGGGAAGTAATGTATCGTTGTGAGCTTTACTTCTTCTCAGTCAACGTGTTCAACAAGTCCACAAAATTGTCAGGAGGAAAAAATTGCAGCTTCTCATCTGCAAATTTGTAAGGAAGGTTCTCAAAGTGCCCGTCTTTATACCAAAAAAGATTGTTACTTAGTGATCCTGGTCCTTCCGAACTAATTCCATAGATAGTTGGAATAAGTTGGTTGATTGCAGTAACAACTTCCAAATTTTCAATGGGATAAATAATTGCCGAATGTCTGTGAGGGATTCCGATGAGAGAGCCTTTTGAACCAATAAACTGGGGGTAATTGTTTAAATCAAATACAATGTTCGGGGTAAAGAAATGGTTTCCCTGAATAAACCAAATTGTAAACTCATTAAATTTCTGTTGCGAAATATCTAACGGATAGTTGCTCCTAACATTTTGTAATCCTACATCAAATAATTCATCAAAACTCCTTCCCCATTTTTTAGCTTGTTCTGGTTGAACATTTATTATACTATCAGGCAAGTCAAAAACCAGCATAGAACAAATGTCACCCACAAAATCTTTCCAAATAGCTAGTTCCTTTCCGAGCTGCGCAGGATAGTCTTTTGGATAAAGGCGAACACCTACATATTTTTTGACCTTGTCAAAGTCATGAACAATTTTTCTAAATTCAGCATCAAAGAGGCTTGCTCTAACCATTGATTCGAAATGCTCGAAAACAATACCGTTATAGTTTTTTAATTCATCTTGTTTACAAACCTGTGCTACGTTAATCAATCCTAATTTATTAGACCCGAAGTCATTTGCACCTATTGTCAATATTCCATCACCAAGTTGGTAAGTGATTTTCTTCTTATTAAAGTATTTGTCAATTGCTTTAAGGAAATCACTGTATTCACTCTCGTTAAAAAAAGAAGCCCATTCAGGAACTCCGGAGTTGTCTTTATTTCTTTTAAAAATTGAGAACATGTTGATCGCTCGCGTTTATGTTTTTCGATTAAAATATCTCCATTCCTGATTGATACTTTGTTATGTGTCCATTGGCCCGAAAATTAATTGTCGTGCTGTTGCTAGTCTTCCTAGCAATTTCAAATCTCCGAATGATGAATCAAAAAATCAAATTCTGCTGGAGGTGGTGTTTTTCACCGACCTATCTTCCGTGAATGTTCCAGGCTAATAAGCATTTGTTCCTAATCACCAATACTATTTTGCACTTGTTTTTTCAACTCTGGCAATACCTTTTGTCCGAACCATTTATTCTTCGCTTGCCAAATATTGTTTCGTGGTGAAGGATGCGGTAACGGAAAGTATTTTGGTAAATAGTCTTTGAACTGATGAACCGTTTCCGTCAAAGTGTCTTTTGCTTTGTCACCCAAATAATAATCTTGAGCATATTGTCCAATAAGTAAAATAAGCTTCGCATTAGACATCAATCTCAATAATTTCTCATGCCACAAAGGTGCACATTCAGGTCGTGGTGGTAAGTCCCCAGTCTTGCCTGTCCCTGGATAACAAAATCCCATTGGCATAAGTGCAATTAAATCCGTGTTATAAAATGTTGGTTTGTCTATGCCTAGCCAGGCTCGCAAATTGTCTCCGCTCTTATCGTTCCAAGGTATGCCGCTATTGTGAACGATTCGCCCCGGTGCTTGTCCTATGATAATAAGTTTACTTTTTCTACTCGCTGCAATAATAGGATTTACTCCATCCTTGAGATGTTCTTCACACTCTTTACAGTTTCTTATTTGTCGTAAAAGTTTTTCCATTGTGTGTCGTTCCAGCCCCTGCTGGCGCATTGTCCAACTCTCAATAAAATTACAATTTGTCAATCCCAAAAAACTCTTCTTTAGATTGGGTAAGAGCTCTTCTATATGTTGGTTCGTCTACTGACGTAAACAAATAGTTGTCTCCGTCAGTCTTCAGAAATAAAAGCCGTCTATCTATTTGTTTGATATCAGCATCTATAGCCTTTAATAACTTTATCAAGAATTTGTCGGGTGAGTTCAGCGCTATATTTTGCTTTTCCCGTAAGTCATTCACCTTTGTCCACGTGATTGTTTGTTGATTAGCTGTCTCAATGAAATTTTGAATTTCTCCTTCGTTTTCTTCTCCACTCCAATCTATGTTTATAAGCTGGGTTTTGTCCAAGATTAAATTTTGAACTCGCTTTTGTTTTGATTTTTGCCTCCTTTCATAAAGCGCCATGATGATAAGAATCACCCCGAACGCAATTAAAAGTGTAGTCGAGTCAAACGTTTTTAAAAGGTACTTCATTAAAAAAAAGAAAATGAGTCCAACGGCCAAAAACAATCCAAGGCCTCCAAATAAAATAGTCTTTGTCGATGGTGCTCTTTTCATTTTTTAAATTGTATCAAGTGCGACCTATACCAAATTGCCACCGTGATAAAATTAAATAAAGAATCCGAAAACTATGATACGCACCGAGATGCAATTGAAATTTGTTTCAAGGTCCGAGCTCGGCTTCACACTCAGGTATCTATATTTTAGGAGAGGCTTGCGCGTGAAGAACACCGCAAGGACGGGGGGAAACCAATTACATTACCTATCGGGTTTGGATAAATTGCGAAGGCTACTATTTTATTTTGTTTATCCATTGTAGGCTTTTAGACTCAAATCAAGACTTTTATAAGAATGAGTTAATGCGCCAAGCGAAATAAAATCCACACCCGTTAATGCATATTCTCGAATGTTGGTTTCGTTAATTCCGCCCGATGCTTCGGTGTCAATTTTTATATCGTGATTAGCGTTGTATTCTTTTACCAATGCAACGGCATCTTTCAATGTTTTGGCATCAAAATTATCAATTAATATACGATGAACGCCACCAATACTCAATACTTCTTTCAGCTCGGCTATATTGCGGACTTCAATTTCTATTTTTAAATTTTTGTTGTTTAGCTTGAGATATACCAAAGTATTATTCAGTGCGTTTTTTATTCCACCCGAATAATCAACGTGATTGTCTTTAATCAAAATCATATCAAACAAACCAAAACGAAGATTAAACCCTCCTCCAATTTTTACTGCTTCTTTTTCAAAAATGCGAAAGTTAGGGGTTGTTTTTCGTGTGTCTAAAAGTTTGCAATTTGTATCTTTTATAAGTTCGTTCATTTTATGTGTTTTCGTAGCAATGCCGCTCATACGCTGCATAATGTTTAATGCAAGTCGTTCTGCAGTTAAAATAGATTGCGCTTTTCCTTCCACTACAAATGCGATGTCGCCTTTTTTTACAAGTGCTCCGTCTTTTATAAAAGTTTCCATTTTTATAGAAGTGTCGTAGATATCGAAAACTTTACTTGCAAAATCAACGCCTGCAATCATTCCATTTTCTTTTACAAGTAAACGCGCTTTTCGAATAATATTTTTATCAACTGTTGCAAGTGTAGTGTGGTCGCCATCGGCAATATCTTCTGCAAAGGCTTGTTTAATTAATTCGTCAATCGTAATCATAATTGTTAAACTTTTCTGCTCTTTCCATTTTCATGATTCAATGCTACCTATTCATTACTAAATATCAAAGTTGTCAAATAGGCTTTTTTATCCCTCGCCCTCTTTGGTCTTCTTGACCAAAAGTACCCCAATGATTGAACCTTGAACTATGTTTCCTACACCCAGGTATTTTTATTTAGTAGGGCTTGCGGGTAAAGAACACTCGCAAAAGGTGTGAGTTTTACTATCGATGATTCCTTTTCTTGAAATAATAGGTCTGATACGTCATTTGCTTTTCTCCTGTGTTTTTGGGATCAAATTGTTCGATTAGAATTAATTCATTTTTCCTTAATTCGTATTTCATAATTCGATCCTCAAAACGGATTGTGTCAGGTAGTCCAGTTACCTTCTTTGTTTTTAAAATAAGTTCATTTGCTTTCATTTCGTAGTCACCCTTGTCAACAACTTTTTTGCCAGATTTTTCTATTCGTTCAAAAGTTGATTTATTGAATATTAAAGTCTCAGAAAAGCCGAGAGTGCCGCCCTGCTCAATTTTATACAGTTTCCAAACTCCAATTAATTTGTTTTCAGTCTGAGCGAGTCCTTTAATACTGAAAATTGTCAGCATGGTTATGAGACAAAGTCGAATCGATGTCATGTGATCTTAATTTATCCTTTCTGAAAATTCAGTTCAGTAAAAATTGCAGCCAACATAGCCCCTATCCAGTTTTGCTCTTTCCATATTTATGATTCAATGCTACCCATTCATTACTAAATATCAAAGTTATCAAATAGGCTTTTTTATCCCATCGCCCTCTTTGGTCCTCAATGTTGACTGCAGTTTTGCTAAAACTCTTTTTGATGTGTTTTGCAATAAAATTTAGGATCACAGTCCGACACCACGCATCCGCCTAAATGAATTTCTACATTTTTTGAGTCTTTTAACTTCCCAATTAACCCATAAACAATTGGTATAATATTGTCGGTGTGATTTTCTGGGCAGGTTGGAACCTTGTCTTCCGGGTGATCATACAAGCAAGGTCCGTTCACTGTGATGTTCAATTCTAACAGTTGTCCGTTTCTAATTAAAATACTGTCTGTCGTGATTGCTACCTGTCCGGTACCACTTATGAGAAAGCTATAGTATGCTGTCTCTAAACCTTTAAATATTAACTTTCCTCCATTAGTCTGGATGGATGACATGTGATCCTTGCTTTTGACTAGGGCTATTGTAACTGGTTTATAGTTTGCAGTCACTTTTACAACAACTCTGTCCGTTTGTGAATTCTGTCCGAAAGAAGAAGTGATCAAGAGTAAGAAAAAAACTACCAGTAGTACCTTCATTGTCCCGAGTCACTAGCAAAATTGCAGCCAACATTAGTATAGGCGCAACTCCCCTTGCCCTCTTTGGTCTTCTTAACCAAAGAGCATCCGCAATGATTGAAACTGAACTATGTTTACTACACTCAGGTATCTTTACAGTAGGCTTGCGAGCAAATAGCACCCGCATGGGCGGGGCATATGTGCTATGTTGTGAGCTGGGCGGTCTCATTCTCAATTTTAAATTCCTGTCGGAATCTTTGGTCAATTAGCCTAGTTGTCACCCTATTGATACCTATTGCAAAAAGAACGAATAGAATCAACAGACCATTCAAGGTTAGAATTAGCCCCAAATTAATTTGGATGAAAACCAAAATGAAATTAACTCCTAAAAACGCGAGTCCGGTAAAAATTCTCATAGCCTTTTTTTCAAAAGGTCTTATTCCGACTTTGTAAACTACCTCTGTATAATTTTGGTCCAGTTCTTTAAATTGCCCCTGAATTGTTATGCTTTTAACATGTCGCCAAAATGAGTTTCGTGTCAGCTCAAAAGTTGAGTCGTTAAATCTCCCGCAGAAAGGAGTCCCTGAGAAATTGTAAGATGTCAAAATATTGAAGTTCTTTTCAGGAGAAGTCAATTCTGTCAATCGTCTCTTAAATTCCTTCTTTGTCAAGTTTGATTTCATGCGTCCAATTGTCCGACCGCCTTACCTACGACATTAGTATAGACGCAACTCCGTTGCGCCTACTTCCTTTATATATGGAGCACGAATCACAATGGCCTGAAACGCATAGCCCCTATGCAGTTCTGCTCTTTCCATATTCATGAGTCAATGCTACCCATTCATTACTAAATATCAAAGCTGTCAAGTAGGCTTTTTTATTCCATCACTCTTGACCAAAGGGTACCCCCGATGATTGAAGCTCTGACTTTGCTTACTCCACTCAGGTATTTTTATTTAGTAGGGCTTGCGGGCGAAGAACACCCGCAAAGGCGGGGTTAGTAATGAGTTTTGAGCTTTTAATATGAAGAACGTTGAAATAATCTTTGACAGAACATGCGAACAACGAAGAACGAACAACCAATAACGATCCTTTAAGACATCCATCTGATTTGATCTCTCTTCTGTTAAGATCGATCTCAAGTACATAGTATTTGAGATCAAGTCCATCCTATTTAATGTTAAATCCATCGTACTTGATGTTAAGTCTGTCGTGTTTGATCTTAAGTCCATCGTACTTAATGTTAAATCAGTCCTATTTAATATTAAGTCTGACGTACTTGACATTAAGTCGGCTGTATTTAACATTAAACACAACAGACTTGATATCACATCGATCATACCTGTTCAAATTGAAAAAAGAAATCAGTGAAGATGACGTTAGATAATTATTCTTGCTCAGCTGTATGTTCACCGAGCGCGGTAATGTTCTATTGCTTTATCATTGCATCGTTCGTTTAAAAAACAAAGCAATATGAAAATTATAGTTGTACTCGGTCTCAACCTGTTAAACAATGCCATGGTTATCATCAAGGCACGTAGTATCATTGGCAACATGACGAATAACCCATTCTTTTCTGCCCAGGACATCGTGGACCACCTGGCTGTCTTAGCAAATTCTGTCGATGTATTGGAAGCCCTCATAATTGCACCGATAACTGAATCTAAAACGGATGGCATCCGGACTGCACGCGAAGTGGTAGACCGCCACCTTGGTATGCTTGCGAGCAAGGTACAAGCTACTGCAAACAATCCGCTGCTGGGTGAAAACCAGCGCGTGGATGCGGTACACAGCGCGGGCCTGGA
Source organism: Cytophagales bacterium WSM2-2 (assembly GCA_015472025.1). Taxonomy (NCBI): domain Bacteria; kingdom Pseudomonadati; phylum Bacteroidota; class Cytophagia; order Cytophagales; species Cytophagales bacterium WSM2-2. The sequence goes on along the minus strand of BNHL01000001.1, from coordinate 3,740,904 downwards.
AGTGAAACAGTACAAAAAAGGAGATAAGCGTTCGTTCACGGTGAGCAACGGTGAAAAGTCAGGATCAGCATACATTGTAGCAGGTTCGAGTGACGGTAAAGCAAAAGCACACGAATGGCAATATGTAAAGAACCCTAACGCTAATGGTGAAGGCGAGCGCATCGCAGCACCTACTACTACCACTGCCTTTACTGAGATCAATAACCTGGAGGTAGGATCAAGAATTGCATTCTACCACAAGGCGATCCTTGCCGGTAAACAGACGAATTGGGAAGGGCCGATTTTTTGGGTGATACAGTAGTTTTCACGCAAAGCTGGAGAGTCTTTTCCTGGATCAATCTTCGGTGGCTTGCGCATGAATATTTTTCACGCAAAGTCGCCAAGCCGCAGAGTGCTATCACTTGGGTCAATCTGAAATGCAAAATTTGTTAATAACTGATAGTTTATTTTTGCCTTCAATATTTGTTTTCCTCTTTGCGGCTTCGCGCCTTTGCGTGAAATAATCAGCGACTAATATTAAGTATTCGTGAACCCGTCACGTTTCGTTTCCAACTTTCAACTTATTATTTTAAACTTACGACTTAAGCTTACGCATGAAAGTCGGATACAAATTTCTTGTCTTAGTTCTTAGTGGTTTAGTTTCAGTTCAATCGTTTGGTCAGTCCCTCGACAAGCTCGGGATCAACAAGCTTCGGTTCATCAATCAGTATGAGATTCCCTACAATCAGAATTTTAAGAACACCGTCATCGGTGGCTTGTCGGGTATTGACTATGACCCTGACAAGGATGTCTATTATATATTGAGTGACGACCGCTCGGACATTAACCCGGTTCGGTTTTATACAGCCAAGATCGGGATCACGGAACGTGGGATTAGCGAAGTCAATTTCACCGATGTCCATTTCCTGCTGCATGCAAATGGAGAAAAGTTTGCCAGCTTCAAGCAATTCCCTGAGCGGGCGGTAGACCCGGAAGACATCCGCTACCACCGCAAGAAAGGATTGATCTACTGGACTAGCGAGGGTGAACGTATCCTCAGTGATGATGCAGTCATTCTTAACGATCCTGCGATCCTGGTAGCCAAACCGGACGGAAGTTATTCGAACACAATTCCTTTGCCTGAAAACCTCAGGCCGCGTTCCACAGAATACGGATCGAGGCGCAATGGTACTATTGAGAGTCTTTCTTTTACCAGTGACTTTAGTACGATGTTCACTGCTCTCGAAGAACCCCTGTACGAAGACGGTCCCCGTGCTGATCATACAAAGACCAACTCCTGGTCAAGGATCTATCAATTTGATGCAAAGCAAAAACTGGTAGCCCAATACGCCTATGCCCTGGAGTCTGTCGCTTACCCTGCCGTACCTGAAACCGGATTTAAAGTCAACGGCATTTCGGCATTGCTCGCCATCAGCGATAAAAAAATACTGACGGTCGAGCGCTCTTTCTCGGTTGGCCGCCAGCCCTGTACGATCAAAGTATTTTTGACAGACCTCTCGCAAGCGGATAACATTGCGGATGTCAGCTCACTAAAAGAAAAGCCCCCGGTGCATCCGGCAAAAAAAGAATTGCTCCTCAATATGGATGACCTCGGCATTTTCACAGACAATGTGGAAGGCATTACATTCGGACCCAAACTCCCCAACGGAAACCTGTCACTGCTATTTATCACCGACAACAACTTCCAGGAAAGACAGAAGCAGCAGGTATTGTTGTTTGAAGTAGACGTGAGACGTTAGATACTGGATACTGGATGCTAGATGTTGGATACTGGAAGTGAGAACACTATTAACATCTTATGCTTTCCTATTTTATGTCTAAGGTCTTATATCCGGATCTAGTATCCTGTAAAGTAAGATCTTTTGAATGTGGGGTGGTTGCTCTTCACTATTCAAGAAAATAAAGAAGAGTTTTCATAATTTGCCACCATAGTCTTTTCTATGCGCACACTAGCTGGGTTTCACTACCGTATTCTTCGCAAAGAGAAGTACAACGAGGCCCATCAATGCAAAGCTGCACAATACAAAAACGGGAATGGCGGTGACGGTTGTAGCGCTACCGCTGATTTGCATAAACAGCCCAAGGAATGACAACCCCAAACCTCCTCCAAAAAAGTAACAGGTAGAAGAAACGCTGGAAGCAAGTCCGTGCTGCTCTGCTGGAATGGAACCAAGGGCCAACACCGTAAAGCTTGGAAAACAAATAGCCATGCCCACACCGGTGACGCATGCTATCGAAAACAAAATCACGGGAAGAAAATAATCCAGGTATAGCGAAGAGACCAGGAGCACTCCACCCGACAGCATGATGGTCATGCCCAAAACCGCTATGGTGGACATATTCATCCGCTTCATCAATTGGGGAAACAAAAACTTTCCTGACAAAGCCGACAAAACGCTGAATGGAAAAAGGAGCATCCCCGCGTTGGCAGCCGAGTAGTCCATGTTGTTCTGAAATACAAGGGAGATGATGAACAGGAACCCGGTAAAAAAAGAACCCATCACTACGGTAGCAATGTTTGCCACCGTGATATTCCTGTTGCGGAAAAGTGAAAAATCAATCAGCGGGTTTTCCAGGCGGGAACTCCGGTAAAAGAAAGAGGCCAGCGCTGCAAGAATGAGTATGTCGAGCCCCGTCAGCAGCAACCAGTGTTGCACTGCGTTGGCAAGGTCATGCACTACAAATGATAAGGCAATGATCGCTGTGGTTAAAAAGATGGCTGAAAGAATATCCGGTGAAACGCGGGGCTTTGATCTTGAGTCATTGTCTATGTAGAAATAACCTAACACCAATGAAATCCCGATGACGGGTACGTTAATCAAAAAAGCCCATTGCCATCCTGCCAGTGTGGAGATGATCCCTCCCACCGACATGCCTAATCCGGAACCGATGGCAGCGAATGCTCCGAAAATACCGATAGCCTTACTCCGTGCGGTGCTGTCGCTAAAAGTGTTGGTGATGATGGAAAGCGCTGAAGGTAAAACAAAAGCTGCGGCCACTCCCTGAATAGCACGGAACATCGCCAGCATCTCAAAACTTGAGGAGAGCCCGGCCCCCAGGGAAGTAAACAAAAACAAAACCGAGCCGATCGTGAATATCTTCTTCCTCCCCACAATATCGGCAAGCTTTCCGCCAATGATCAGGAACCCGCCATAAGGCAATATATATAGTGTCTGAAGCCAGAGGACTTTATCATTCTCCAACGTAAACTGTCCCTGAATCAATGGCATCGCCAGGTTGATGATGGCAATGTCCATTGCTTCGAATAAGACTGCCGTACACGAAACGATCAGAATGATATTTTGCCTTGTTGTCATATCCCTATCTTTGCCATGTTCTTGCAAAAGTAAGGCATACAGGAAGTATTTCTTATAGTACTAAGAAAGTAAGAACAAAATAACTGCCAGGCAGTATTCAGGCAGAACAAACATCTACGAACTGATGACAGCCACATCTAAAAAAGAACAAAGTGCTTTCTCCATCGATGAGAAAGATTACCAGATACTCCGCTTGCTGCAGTCGAATGCAAAACTGACGGTGCGGGAGATTGCCTCGAAAATACATTTGAGCCCTACACCTGTGCATGAACGGATCAAACGGCTGGAGCAGTCAGGCACAATCAAACAATACGTTGCACTGCTCGACAGCCGGATGGTAAACAGAGGGATCAAAGTGATCTGCCATGTCTCCCTTTCGGAACACAATAAAAGGACCGGCAAGGTATTCATTGACGCCATTCAAAAAGCCCCTGAGGTAATTGAGTGTTACACGATCTCAGGCGATTTCGATTTCATGCTCAAAGTGATAGCCGAAAGCATGGAAGCGTATCACAGTTTTTACATGAACTACCTGAGCGAGATCAAAGGCATCGGGCAAACCAAAAGCACATTCGTGATGGAAACGATCAAGGAAACTCACCAGATTATCTGATTATTAATTCAGAATTCATGTAAGGTTTTATGAAATATTGATTTTCCGGAATCAAAAAAAGAGTGAAGTTTTACCTTGTAGAAACTTAGCTTAATAACCCGATCAGCCTCGGCCTTTGCAAAGGCCCACCCTAACCTCAAACCAATTTAACCAAAGCCATGACCTCCAAAGAGTGCACCAGCTGTCGTAAAACTGTCGCTACCAATGAGACTGTTAAAGTTAATGGCAACACCTATTGCAATGACTGCTTTGCCACAATCTTTCCTGATAAGGATAGTTTGTCCGGAAAAAGAATTGAAAAGGATTTAGACCCTACTATTTGCGCGCGTTGCACTACTGACTTCGGCAGCAAACAGCTGAGCAAGATTTCCAGATACCCGATATGTGATGATTGTCAGAAGATCATGAACAGTCAAACGTTCCCGGTTTGGGTGCGAGCCTCACTTGCCGGAACGCTTGCGCTCGTTATCATTGCTTTTGTATGGAACTGGCGGTATTATCAATCTTATTCTAATATAAAGAAGGCGAATGCAGCCTTCGAGAAGGCTGACTATCCGGGAGCAGCCCAGCTAATGAGTTTAGCAAGTGAACAAGTGCCCGAGGTTGACGACATCTATGTGCTTGCCTCGTACTATCGGGGAATCGACTTGTTGGCAAAAGACAAGGGCTCCGAAGCACTGGCAGAATTTGAAATCTGTAAGAATAAGGTTCCTAACAACTACAACATTGACCGGTTGATCACTCAGGCAAAAATCGGATCCTCTTTTGACAAAAAAGACTACGAAGGTTTCCTGAATGCTTCCAAGGAAAATCTTGGTTACGACTCTACGTCTGCAGGTTCATGGACCACGGTGGCATCCGCTTATTCCTGCCTCTACGCAACCAACGGAGATGAAAGTGCCAGGGCTGAATCGCTCAAGTGTCTTGATAAAGCAAAAGCAATTGACAACACAAGCAAGGAAGCCATTGACTATTATAATATAGTTGAATACCGGTTGTATTCGAAGAGAGTTATCAGGAGAGAAGATTTTATCAAAGAATTTCCAAACGGTTGGACTAAAAATTAATCACTATGTTTTTTATACCAGGACAATTAATCTCCATCGCCACATTTCCAGGGATCATCGTGCACGAATTTGCGCACATGTTGTTTTGCAAGATCCGGAATGTTGTTGTGTTTGATGCCTGCTACTTCAGAGTAGGTAATCCGGCCGGCTACGTCATCCACGAAAACTCGGAAAACTTCACTACTACTTTCCTTATTTCCATGGGACCGTTCATTGTGAATACCGTACTGTGCCTGCTGATATGCCTTCCCGCTTACATGCCTATTAAATTCTTTAACCTTGATCATCCATTTTCTTATTTCCTGATCTGGCTTGGTGTATCCATAGGAATGCACGCTATCCCTTCCAACCAGGATGCCAGTAACGTTTTCCAACAAGCCAAAGGAAATATCAAGCATGGAAATATTCTGGCTATTCTGTCGTTTCCACTGGTAGGACTGATTTACATATTTAACGTGCTGCGAATTGTTTGGGCAGACCTGATTTACGGAATTGCCATTGGCATCGGTATCCCATCGTTAATTTTTGGGTGAAAATTTTAGAGTGTATGAAATTTGTCTTGATTACTATCGGTCTGTTCTATTTCGATCTTCAAGCTCGCGCTCAGGATTCAAAAAAGATTCAAAAGGCATGGATCAAAATAAATGTAGAGAATCTCTCACCAGAGTCTGTAGAACCCGATACTTCTTACACACGCTACACGTTTGACGAAAAGGGAAAAGTCAACATCAGTTTCTCTCCAGGCTGGGACGATCTTACCCAAGATTGGTCAATGACTGGTAATAACCTGACTTTCGCTTTTAGCACATACAGAATCGAATCGTTAACAGATTCAACGCTAGTTTACAAAATTGAAGGTTTCCGGAGGATGTCACTGGTGGCTGAGGACTATCTTAATAAACAAGAAAAATATCTGGACTCCATCGGTATGTATAGAGGGAAACCACTGTACCGTGCAAATAAAATCATCACACCTCGATATAAAAAGAAACAGTCACTCCCAAGTGTACTGTCACAAACCGGATACGAAATAAAAAGAGCGTCTGAGTTTTTGGTGTCGTTTATCGTTACGGAAGAGGGGAAGATCGAGAACATCCAGATCAAGAAAAGCATTATTGAAGGCTATGATGCCAAAGTAATTAAGTTGTTAAAAAGCACAAGTAAAGATTGGGTACCCGCAAAGTATAACTCCAAAAGCGTACAAACAGAAATGTTGTACCGTGTAAAATACCTGAATTCAATCGTCCACTGACGAAGGTCAAGCAAACTAAGAAAGGCCTTCGAAGAAGTGCACTACTTTAGGCCACAAGGTGTCTTTAGCGGAGCGTGAGAAAAAACCAAAGTGACCAATCTTTCGCAAACCATAGTCATCGGGGTCGACACGCTCAACTGATGTTTGTGCACCTGTATAAAAACCCCGGAGTGAAGCAACCGATCGCTCGGTGGCAATGTTGTCATCAGTGGGGTATATAAAGTGAATGGGGATTTTAATGGAAGCAAAGAAATTGGGTGTGGTCTCTCCCAGAAAATTTCCAAAGTAATTTTGCCTGAGACACCAGCTGCGCCATTCTTTGGCAACACCTTTCGGCAGATCTTCTCCAAGCCCGAACCAGCTGGATGGAACATAACCTAATACTGACACGGTACACGGAACAAGAACATGCCAGACGAGTAAAGTAAAATATTTATAAGGCGAACTCAACCACTTCCAGTATCCCGTGGATGAACTTACGGAAATTGCCTTCGACACTTTATCATAGTTATCCATAAAGCCTATTTGTTGTCCGCCAGCACTGTGCCCGATAAAATATTTCTTCAGCCGCGGATACAGGGCATCCATCCAGTCAAGCACAGCGGCCATGTCATTCTTTCCCCACTCGTGGAGCTCAGCCGCAAAGCCACGCAGTGATCTCGGTCTTGATTTTCCAATGCCACGATAATCGAAAATGAGTACGGCATATCCCTGGCCTGCAAGGTATTCAGCGAAGTTCTTGTAAAATTCTTTTCTTACTCCTGTCGCAGAGTTAATCTGAATGCAAGCCCTGGGTTTTTCAGGCTCGAAAAGAATAGCATCCAGCAGAAATCCATCCCTGGCAGTAATTGACTGATTAGTGGTTTTAAATGAAAGCGCCATAGTACAAACGTGTTTTTGATTGTCGTTTTTTTTCGATAGAGTTTATTTTTGAAGGTCGGTGTTATAAAATTGAATGAGGTTTCCCTCGGGGTCTTCGATGATAAAGAGTTTCATTTTAAAGTCTTCGTTGCGCATCATCGGGTATTTGAACTTCACCCCTTTTGCTTTCAACTCCTTTTCAAGGTCTTCCAATTGATTGACATAAAATCCGAGTTTGAAAAACCCTTCCATCCCTACGGCCCCGGGAAATGCGTCTGTGAATTTGTTGCGTGTGGTTACTCTTGGGTTCTGGATCATCTCAATCCAGATACCGTTCCATTCTATAACAGCGAATGAAAGTTCGGGTGATATTCTTTTGTATTGAATGGTTTTGAAACCCAGCTTACTCTCGTACCACTCACGGGTGGAATCCATTTTATTTACGAACAAGCCGATGAAAGACGGCCTTATATTTGGCTGGCTTTCCGGCAACGGTTTTTGTGCCACCAGGTTCCCGGCGACCACGAAGGCGCATACAACCAACAAAGTCCTTTTAACATCCATAACCTGCCTGGACATAAATTTCGACTTCTAATATATCTCTTCCTGGCTAAGAAGCTACCTTCCGTCATCTAATTTCTGTGAACGGAACTTAAACTCCCTTATTTTAATGTATGCTACAGCCTCCCGAATTGAAACTGAACCTTCCCGTGGTCATTGCCAATGACGTGACGTCAAGTACAATTGAGGTTTGGAATATCCTGTCGGCAAGCTACCGGGGTGATCTGGACACAGTAAAACGCATGACGGAAAAGGTGCCCGAGTTAGCCTACGCACAATTCAACTACACTCCTCCTATTCACTTTGCTGTACGTGAAGGTCACGTTGACCTGGTCAGGTACCTTTTGAATCTTGGAGCTCACGATAGGGAATACAAAATCTATCCATTCCTTGATAAGTTAGAAATGATGGCAGACGACCGCGGGCACCGCGAAGTCCTTTCACTTCTTGAAGAATATGCACAACATCCCGAAGCTCACAAATTCAAAGGGGATAATGGAGCCATCAAGTATGGCAGAACATCACTGCAATCCGAATTCGAAAAAGCGGTCGACAAAAATGAGATCGAACGTGTAAAGCAAATACTAACTGAGCACCCAGAGTTCGCCCTGGACGAAACTTATTTTTGGAGCGAAGGAGTTTTGATGACCGCAGTAAAAATAGGTCACTTTGAGATGGTCGATCTTTTACTAAAGTATGGTGCCAGAGTTCCCAGCGTCCTAAAGTGGACACAGTTTTACTATTTCGAACAGCTGTCCAATGCAGAGCTCATTATGCAACGGGGCATGAGCCCCAACGTGATGAGTTGGCATCACGTAACAGTGCTCCACGATATGGCACAAAAAGGGCGCATCCAAAAGGCCGAACTGCTCATTAAGCATGGTGCTGATATAAATCCAATAGAAGAAGAGTATCAGTCTACTCCCTTGGGAATGGCCGCACGATGGGGACACCTGGAAATGGTCGAGTTTTTGCTAAAGCATGGAGCAGATCCGAATAAATCCGGTGCTCCCTGGTCTACTCCGTTGACATGGGCGAAGAAGAAAGGGCATAGTGCAATTGAAAAAATGCTCAGAGATTCAGGTGCACGGTAGCGGATCGCTGACAGCAGAAACTTTAAACCAAACCTGATATGAAAACCATTCTCTTCCTTTTATTGACATGCTCTATCGGTTGCTTCGCGCAGTCTGAAGAGCAAGACGTTCGAAGTGCCGTGCTCGACTATGTAGAGGGGTTTTACGAAGGCGATACGCTTAAAATCAAAAGAAGCATTTTACCTGAAGTGAACAAGTACGGATACTATCAGCCTAAAGACTCTCAGAAGTATGCAGGCGAACCGATGTCGTTCAAGGAAATGATCCAGTATGCCGATGGCATCCGGAAGAAGAACAGACCTGCCCCGAAAACCGCCCCCAAAGAAATCCAGATATTCGATGTTCAGGATCAAACTGCAAGCGCCAAGCTCACGGCCTGGTGGGGAACAGATTACATATTGCTGGCCAAGTACAATGGGAAATGGATGATCGTACAAGTACTTTGGCAAAGTGTTCCAAAGAAAAAGTAATTTTTCATCTGTTCTTTCAGATATTTGATCTTTCGTCAGGATCAAATCATCATGAAAGATTACAAGAAGTATTTTATCATTCCCGCTCCACCGGAAGACCTTTATCGCGCGCTCACCTTTGCTCCAACGATCCATTTGTGGAGTGGTGAGGCCGCTGAAATGTCGACTGTTCCGGGAAGTGAATTTTCGTTGTGGGAAGGAAGCATTGTCGGCAAGAACCTCGAATTTGTCGAAGGCAAGAAAATTGTTCAGCAATGGTATTTCGGTGACCAGGAAGAAGAGTCCATTGTCACCATCCTGCTTCATGCACATGCCGAGGGTACTTCCGTTGAGTTGCGTCACACCAACATTCCAGACGAAGCATACGATGATATTGTAGAAGGATGGAAAGACGCTTACTTCGGATCACTACAGGAGTTTTACGAAGAAGAATAATTGTAATCCATGCCTGGAAAGATCAACAAGAAAGGCAAAGAAGAATCGTCACCGATCACGGCCACTCAGTTTGTGAAAGGGATGAATTCATTAGCTAAGTCTGGAGCAGACAACTCCCGTTATTTTCGAGGCGATGCTTCAGCAACAAAATTCCTGAACGTGCGCATGGGTGATGTCTTTGCTCTTGCTAAAAAGTTCACGTCCATGCCTGTGGAAGAGATCGAAAAACTTTTCGACAGTGATTATTATGAAGTGAGGCTTGGTGCCGTATGTATCATGGACTTCCTGGCAAGGAATAAGAAGATAACACCCGAACAACGAAAGAGCCTCTTTGAACTTTACATTGACAATCATCACCGCATTGACAACTGGGACATGATCGACCGGAGTGCTCCTTATGTTGTGGGCGGCTACCTGGCAGACAAGCCCCGGGCAATTCTTTACAAACTTGCCAAGTCAAAAAATGTGTGGGAGCGCAGGACTGCCATCGTCAGCACCTACTACTTCATCAGGCAAAATGAAATCGATGACACTTTTAAAATTGCCGAACTCCTGGTCCGTGACAAAGAAGACATGGTGAGTAAAGCCGTTGGCAGTTGGGTTCGCGAAGCGGGCAAGCGCGATAGGGAAAGACTTCTCTCCTTCCTCGACAAATATGCCGGCACAATGGCGCGCGACACCTTACGTTACGCCACTGAAAAACTCGACAAGAAAACGAAAGACTTTTACCTGAAGCGCTGATTATTTTGCTTTCAGCCGGGTCATGATGTCGTTCATCATTTCAATCTGTACTTTCTGAATCTCCACCAGCTCGTGCTGCTGGTGAATGATGAGGTGATCCAGTTTTTCATGCAGCATCCTGATCTCGAGCTCTGATTTCAGGTTAATCATATAATCTTTTTTGGCGCGGTCGCGGTCTTTCTCGTCTTGCCTGTTCTGGCTCATCATGATTACCGGGGCTTGCAATGCAGCAATGCAAGACAAGATGAGGTTCAACAAAATGAAAGGATAAGGATCGAACGGTTTGCTGATGAGAATGAAGATATTGATCGCAATCCAAACGAAAAGGAAAGACATGAATAGAATGATGAACCTCCAGCTTCCTCCGAAAGTAGCTACTTTGTCTGCCAGTCGCTGGCCCAGCGTATAGCTTTCCGTGTCTTCGTCTTGAATTTTATCTGAGAGTGTACTATGGTTTTTTAATGCACCAAGAACAGTGTTCTCCAATTCAGTGAGTTCGCCACTCTCCCTCACCAGGTAGTCACTGATGTACTTCTGCCTGAATTTATTCAACTCTCCTACCGAAAGATGGCAGTTCTTATCGAATTCCGGGTGTTCCTGTTTTATTGTGGAGAGTATCGATGGCTGAATGGTCTTGCCAGACACTTTCTCTTCTGCTGAAAATTCTTTCTTCGAAATGTCACTAACAAATGTCTTCATATAAAATGAACGTGGTTGAATAAATAAAAGTGCCTGGAATAACTCTAATACAATCTTATCGTGAAGTAAAAATAACAATCAATTAACCGAAGCTGGATAATCGGCAGATACATTTGTCCGTACTCAACTTCATGATCCGGTTATTCAAGAATATAAAGATACGGGTAAAGCTACTGCTTGCATTCAGTTCGATCATTCTGTTGTCTGTTCTTCTAACCTTTTTCGCTATATCCTCCATATCCGACATCATTTCACTTCAAAGCCTTAATGAAGAGTCAGAAAAATTATCAATCAATCTTGAACGCATTGAACTAGCCGCCAAGGAGTTCATCTATGAAGGATACAAACAGAAGAGCTTCCAGGAAAACGAAAAGAGTGAAATCCTTGACAGGTACACGTTAGCTTTGAAATCGGCTAACGAAAGCCTGAAGCACATAGCTGAAAACAAATTTCTTACCGATCAGGAGACTAAAAGCAGGGTGGATAGTTTATTCAGGTCGTCTGCGATCAGCACGCTCTTTGGCGAAACTCAGGCGCTGCTCAAAAAGAGAGGGTTTAAGGATTTCGGCCTGGAAGGTTCATTGCGAGGCGCCATACACAAAATAGAGAACTCTTCACAGAAGTACGACCGTGTGGTGATGCTCACCCTTCGAAGGCATGAAAAAGATTTCTTTCTTCGCAAGGACCTCAAATACCAAGCTGAATTCAATAATGTGATATCGGCTTTCTCTGCTGAATTGAGTAAGAGCGGGAAAGAAGAATTGCTGCTACTTCTTTCCAGTTATAAAAATGAATTTAACCAGGTAGTGGACATTGAGAAAGAAATCGGGTTAACAGACAAGGATGGCAAGAAGGGTGAGCTATTTGCTCAGCTTCAAAAAGTGCGTGCCTCGACTATCCGAATCCAGGAAAAAGTACATGAGCAAACAAGCAACAATATCTCCAGGTCCAAGGTATGGTTGGTCATTATCTTTTTCATTCAATTCGGTGTTGCAATCGTCCTGGCGCTTACCTATTCCAATGTCCTTACTTCCGTTATTAAAGAGATCCGGGGTACAATGAGTCAGTTGGCAAACGGGGTTTTTCCCTCCAGCTTAAGAGTGGATACGAATGAGGAGATCGGGCAGACTAAAATCGCGATCAATCAATTCCTGGAGCGAATGAAAAGTGCAACGTCTTATGCTGAAAAACTGGGAAGTGGAAACCTGAACGCCCGTTACGATGAACGGTTTCAGGGAGACATACTGGCCCGCGCCCTGATCAGTATGCAACAGAAACTAAACGAAGCGGACGCTATTCAATCCAAAATCAATTGGAACAGCGAAGGCACTATTAAATTCAATGAACTCCTGAAAAATGATACCCGCAACTTGCATGAACTCGGTGATCAGATTGTGAAATTACTGGTCAGGCATATTCAGGCGAACCAGGCAGCACTGTACCTGGTCAACCGGAAGGAGAACTGCTTCGAGCGAATCTCCACGTATGCATATGATAAAAAGAGATTCAACACCGAAAGAGTTGATCTTGATTCTGGGTTGATCAGCCAGTGCAGGAAAGAAGGCGTGACCATTCATGTTACCGAGGTGCCGAAAGATTATGTTAAAATAACTTCCGGCCTTGGAGAAGCCACTCCCCGGAGTATTGTCATTGTTCCATTAAAAAACCGAAACGAAATAAACGGTGTAATTGAAATTGCCTCCCTTCACGCGTTTGAAAAGAATCATATCGAGTTTGTTGAGAAAATGGCGGAGACCATAGGTGCATTTGTAGCAAATCAACAAACTGCCGATCAGACGAAGAGCCTCCTGGCTGAATCAAAAGCCAAAGCAGACGACCTTGCCTTGCAAGAAGAAACATTACGTCAAAGCGCTGAAGAACTTCAAGCCACCCAGGAAGAAATGAATCGCCAACGGCAAGAACTGGAAAATGAAATAAAAGCGCTTAAAGAAGAACTTGAGCGGCACCGCCCGTTGATGGTCGAATGATCAATGCATCAACAGGTACTCCTCGTGATCCATCTGCTTTAACCTTATTCCCAGATTACGAAGTTTGATAGTGAAGCGTGCACCTGCTTTTTCTCCTGACTCCACGGTGATGCTACCCTCCAGTTTGTTGACCGCCTCACGCAAAAGAAATAATCCCAGCCCCGATCCCTTGGAATGAGCACTCGCCCGGTAAAACATATTAAATATCCGTGGAATATGTTCTTGCGCAATGCCCAACCCGTTATCAGAATACTCGATAGCCGCCTCCGCATCATTAACTGTGATTTTCAGTTCGATATACTGATTCGTTTTGTCAGGATCGGCAAACTGAATACCGTTTGATACAAGATTGCTCAGAATCATCTGGACGCGGTTGTGGTCCGAATAGAATGGGATATCGCAATAATAGATGATCCTCTTTTCAATGTTTGAACTCCCCTCTATAAATTCTTTTTCTCTAAAAACATCTTCCGCAATTTTTTGCAGGTTGAGAAGCTCAGGGATAACCTCCAGTTTCTTGTTTTTGGAATAGCTGACAATCTGGGCGATAAAACTCTCCTGTCGCTGAATACTATCTTGTATCATCTCCAGGTAGGTATTCAGGTTTTGCTGTCGGTTTTCGATCTTTAATAACCGGGCTATGCCCGACAAAGAAGCCAGGGGCGAACGCAAATCATGAGCAGTGCTATAGAGGAAATTGTCGAGTTCCTTGTTTACTTTATTAAGCTCTTCATTGTGCAAAATCAGGAGAGCTGATTTTTCCTGTATTTCATTTACTTGTTCCCGGCTTTGTTTAATCAGTTTGACGTACGAGTCCGCCAGCATTTTGATTTCGAATGGGGCGCCTTTCATGTCCACCGTTTGGGTAGTAAACGGGCTCTCCCCTGTTACATTAGCTAATTTTGAAAGCTTAGCGATTGGCTCTGAGAGCCACGTTGTAATCTTCACTCCTGCGAGAAACAAAAAGATCAGGGCACCCGCTATGGTGAGTATGTAAAAAAGCCTGGCGTCTGTTTGAATGGCGTTGTAACGTTCAGCTGACTTTGCTGAAAGCCACAGGTATTGCTGATTGAAATCTGCAGCCAATACCCGAAGATCGTTTCTTATGCCTGACCCATTTCCAAGACCGATCGTTTTCTCGAGCTCAACGAGCTCAGCAAAAATTTCAGAATATCTTTTCAGATGATGAGCCAGTTTTTCTTTTTTCTCTTTCTCCAAGCGGAGAAGCAACGCTTTGCTTTGCTTCTCAAAGAGGCCGACATATGACATGTCGTGCCTAGGAAGGAAATCCTTCTCATATTTTCTCAGAGATAAGACCTCTGGCAAAATTTCAGGAATCTCTAACTCCTGGGCGTGATCACGCATTGCACCTTCAAGCCCGAAATCTTTATAGCCTCTCTTGAATACAAGGTCTTCCAGTTTTTTGAATGTCGAATCATACTTTTGATAGCTATTGCGCAAGGCATGCAGTTGCTCTCTGACTAAACGATAAGTGTTTTCCCGACCTGGCTGCAATGACAATTGTAACTCGTTTGCTATAATCCTGGCGAGGCTGTCTCGTGCGATCAGGAATTTACTTGTTCGACTTACAAAATACGCTTCATTAGTGGTCTCAAAATCAAAAAAGTCGATATCTGCCTTTACGAGACCTAACGTCAATACATGCAACCGGTTGATTCGCTGATGGGACTCGGAGATTCGTTTGGCGCTATCAAAAAGGCACACGGAAAAAATACCGATGCCCAGGATGATCAAGGTCAGGAAAAGGAGACCGGAAAGCATCCGGTTACGAATAGAATTGAGATTAAAAAATTTTGGCATACCTGGAAGTCCAGTTATTCTATTCGTTGGGCATGTCTTTCGCAAATTGGGGTATAAAAGACAAAAACCACCCATTTATAGGGCCAGATTTAGCTTTCGTTCGTTAGCAAAAATCGCTCATCATGGGTCAAAGGGGGTGGTAAAGAGGTATCAAATAGTAATAAATTTGTTGCAGCACATAGGAATGGCGTATCGGCTGCGGAAATTTGTCGTTTGGTTAGCGATGAATCAAAATTGCTAATTGAACCAATCTATAACTTTTGCGTTGTACAACAACCGTTTAATGATAGTGGCTTTCGTCAGGAGTACCTAAAATGTGAAAAAATGGCCACAACAATCCCCCAAAAAACAGTCCCCAAATCAAAAAGAACAATAGTGAATTTTAGTATTGGACCTTCAAAAAAGTGGCTTAGATGGTTCTCCTGTTGCATCTGCATCTTAGCTATAACTCCCTCATTCGGTCAAAGCAAGAAACTCGATAGCCTGAAGGCGCTTTTAGCCAAGCACCCCCAGGAGGATACTCTCCATGTGCGGTTGTTGACTGGGATGTGTTTTTACGAATACACTTCAGATAACGAGCAGAATAAAATCCATGCTCAGGAAGCCTTAAGGATTTCTCAAAAGCTAAACTACCTCAACGGTATCGGCTACGCTCAAAAATACCTGGCTCTTTACTATTGGATCAAAACGGAATACGAGCCTGCAACAAGACATGGCTTCGAGATGCTAAAGGCATTTGAGCAGACTACCAATTATCGCGGGCTGGGCCAATCCTATGCCGTGTTGGGTTCCATAAGCCAGGATAGTCATGATTTTGATAAGGCAAAAACATACTACGAGAAAGCGATTGACATCCACAAGAAAGCCAATTTGAAGATGGATGTTGCCTATGATTATAATAGTCTGGCCACACTATATCAATCTAACTTGCAATTTGATCAGTCTTTGAAGTATCACCTGATGTCGAAAGCGGTACGCGAAGAGATCAACGATGTCAACGGGCTTAGTCAGACCTATGGAAACATCGCTTTGATTTACAAGGCTAAAAAGGATTACACGCAAGCAAAGGAGTATTTTCAAAAGGCGTTGAACATTCTCGAAAAGCTTCACAACAAACTGAGGTTGGCTGCCAACTATGCCAACATAGGCTCGCTCTACACGCTGACCGGAGAATATGACAAAGCAGCGAAGTACCTGGCGGACGCACTGGTGATCTCGAAAGCCCTCCATCACAAGCTTCTCCTGGTGGAAGTGTACGACAACCTGACCAAACTGGAAGCAGCTAAAGGCAACTACAAAGAAGCACTGCAACACATGCAGACGAAGCTACTCTATAATGACAGCATCTATAAAGAGAATAACGCTAACAAAATCTCTGAGATTGAAGCGCGTTATCAAACAGAAAAGAAGGATCTGATCATTAGCGACCTGCAGCGTCAGAAGGATTTGCAAAACCTGAAAGAGTGGTTTATGACAGCAGTACTGCTGGTGCTGATCATTGGGTTCAGTATTGTGTACATGCTGCAGCAGTCGCACAACCGCAAGGTCAAAGACTTGTTGGAAGTTCAAAAATCATTGAATCAAAAATTACAGGAAGCAGACCAGATCAAGTCACGTTTCTTTGCCAACATCTCGCACGAATTCCGTACCCCGCTTTCACTGATCCTTGCTCCTATCGAAGAAAAGCTTGAGTCAGATAAACTTGCCCTGGCTGATAAAGAGTCGTTTCAGATGATCAAACGTAACGGCAATCACTTGCTTTCATTGATCAATCAATTGCTGGACCTTTCAAAATTGGAAGCCGGCAAAATGGAGTTGCAGGTCAAAAAAGGAAATCTGGGCCATTTCCTCAATGCAGTTTCTTACTCATTTGACTCCCTGGCAGAAAACAAACAGATAACTTTCCTAAAAAGTATTTCTGCGGACTTCTATGAAAGCTGGTATGACAGCGACAAGCTTGAAAAGATCATTAACAACCTTCTGTCAAATGCCTTCAAGTTTACACCGCCACAAGGAACTGTAGCATTATCAATCAGCCGCTCTGATTTTAACAACCAAATGGAAATCAGAATTGTTGACACCGGCCGGGGGATTCCGCAAGAAGACCTGGAAAAAGTCTTTACTCCTTTCTATCAATCCAGGTTCGCATCGAATGAAAATCAGCCAGGCACAGGCTTGGGGTTATCACTGGTTCAGGAACTCGTCAAGCTCTACGGTGGTACCATCCGTTTGGAGAGTAAGATTGAAGCGGGCACTACTGTTTATGTCATGTTGCCTGTAGAAAAAGAACAATTTTCATCTGATAATTTCTCTACTGCACCGGCACAAGAGGAAATATATTCGTCCTTCAGTGCTTCCGAAGGCTACTTAGTAACTGATGACGAGGATGAAAATTTCGACACAGATGCCGAATCACTCCAGGAGGCCATCCTAATTGTCGAGGATAACCGTGACCTGAGAAATTTCATTTCTGCCAAATTAAAGGATCAGTATTTTACGATCACCGCCAGAGACGGGAACGAAGGGTTTGCTCTCGCCATCGAGCGTATCCCCAGCCTGATCATTTCGGATGTGATGATGCCGAACATGGATGGTATCACCCTTGCGGAAAAAATTAAAAATGACGAGCGTACTTCTCACATCCCTGTTGTACTGCTGACAGCAAAGGCCGATCTCGATTCAAGGCTGGAGGGATTTCAGACGGGAGTCGATGATTATTTATCGAAGCCTTTCTCCACCGAAGAGCTCCGCGTAAGGGTTGCCAATTTAATAGCGCAACGAAAAAAACTGGCTGCCAAATACCAAGTGGGCCTGGCTGCGATTCCAAAAGCCGATCACGAACCATCACTGGATGAGAAATTCCTGATCAAGGCGAAGAAAATTGTGGAACAGCACATGGGGAATTCTTCTTTTGGCGTTGAGCAAATGGCTGATGAAATACATTTGAGCCGCGCCCAGATGTTCCGGAAGCTCAAGGCAATTTCAGGTCTTTCGCCCAATGAATTCATTAATGACATCCGGTTGCAAAAAGCTGCAGACCTCATTCGCGCCAAAGCGGACACGCTGGCACAGATCAGCTATTCGGTGGGGTACAACGAGCAGTCATACTTTGCAAAAAGGTTTAGGAAAAAGTTTGGAGTGACCCCCAGCGAGTACAATTCTAAAGCTGCACCGAAAGCTGAGCGACAGCAAGCGAAAGTGTGATACATTAACCACAACTTTTGATACCCCAAGAATCAAAAGTAGGTTACATCGCAACAATAGTGCTACTCTGCCGGAAATACCCGATCTAAGTTTGCTTCGAAAAACAAACTTAGATAGCAGTGAGTGCAGCAGCGACCTTAACGTTAAAGAATCGCATTGAGTCGATCGACTATTTGCGAGGTGTTGTCATGGTGATCATGGCAATCGATCATGTCAGGGATTTCTTCCACCGGGACTCTTTTTATTTCAGTCCAACAGATATTACGCAGACAACACCGGCATTATTTTTCACACGCTGGATCACACATCTTTGCGCCCCCACCTTCATTTTCCTTGCAGGCACCTCGGCTTATTTCATTATGAAGAGAAATTCACGTGAATACACGTCTTTCTTCCTGCTGACCCGTGGACTTTGGTTGATCGCATTGCAACTTACCCTGATCAGGTTTGCCTGGAATTTTGATCCGCTTTTCCGTTATAATTCCAGCACCATTATTTCAACGATTGGCTTTTGTATGATCCTGCTCGCACTACTCATACACCTCAATATAAAAACGATTCTGCTGATCGGGCTTGCCATCGTTGTAGGCCATAACGCTCTTGGCACGATCTCCTTTCCGCCCAAATCAATAGCCGATATCCTTTGGACTTTCCTCTTCAGTGCCGGTAAGCTCTATGACCTGGGAAATGAGTACTCTTTTCAATTCCTCTACCCCATTGTGCCGTGGACTGGCGTGATGGCGTTGGGCTACTGCCTTGGTCAACTCTATGATGAGACGATGGACTCCGCAAAAAGAAAAAAAATTCTTTTGCAACTGAGCGCAATGTCCTTGCTCGCATTCCTGGCCCTTCGGTTTATCAACAGTTACGGTGATCCCGTTCCCTGGAGTACTCAGCCTTCACTGACCTGCACCGTGATGTCCTTTCTCAACCTGGCAAAGTATCCGCCCTCATTGCTCTTCATTCTGATTACGTTGGGGATTTCACTATTGGTTCTAGCTCTTCTGGAGGGAAGTAACGCAAAAGCGATTGTCTTCGGCAAAGTATCGCTTTTCTATTATGTCATGCATTTATTCGTCATTCACTTATTTGCAGCAATCGTTGTTATTTCATGCGGATACCGATGGGAAACAATGGTATTTGTTAACGCTGTCGCAAACGGCTCTCCAGAGCTCCTAAAAGAGAATTTTGGTTTTGGTCTTAGCGAGGTATACCTCATTTGGCTTACCGTTATTTTAGTTCTCTACCCACTCTGTACGTGGTGGAATTCCGTCAAAATAGCCAACAAAGGGAAGTGGTGGGTGAGTTATGTCTGACAGCAGAATCAGTCACAACAAAATTACCCGTTTTTACAACTAAACTACCAGCATACACTTGCCTTCATAGGTAATTTTGTATCTGTAATAAATGAATTAGTCAGTTAGTCTTTCGAAAAACATTGCTATAAACGCAAACAATCCTTAAACGGGTACCGAGAGTTTGTTTTAGGTTACTGGGCGGGATCCGTTTTAAAACCTCCCCTCACACGGGGAGGTTTTTTTTACAACAATTTTATCTTCTTTTGCAACAGGCTTATCAAAGGCAAAATGGCTTTGGCGTTTATTTTTGTTCGCGTGTTGAGTGTGTTTGAAATGAAATCGTATTTCCGGGGCGCAGGTGAATCGCGTAGTCTTCTTTTCCTGATGCCATTCTACCTGATATTATTTAGTGCTTTCTTTTTAAGTCCTGACAAGCGAGAAATAGCTATAGACACACACACGTTCACAGATTTTGCAATTAAGAAATCGTCCGTCATACCGCCCCATAGATTGAGTACAAGCTACCGGATCAATTCAAAAACCAAGTAAACATGGTCAAGCGGTGCCTTGTAATTGTTCAGTTAATTCTACTCACGACAGTATTAACAGCCACTGCCGCCAATCCGAAGTTTAAGAATGGGATTCTGAGTATTGACTCTCTAAACGAAAATGAAATCACTTCTATAAAAGGAGAATGGGAATTTTATTGGCATCAACTCCTTACTCCGGACAGTTTTAAAACTAAAAGTTTTTTTCCGCAATACTTTACCGTGCCTTCACTGTGGCGCAGATACGTCATTAACAATGAAACTTTGCCAGTACGGGGCTTCGCCACCTATCGTCTTACCATACTGAATCCAAAGAAAATTTCTGGCCTTGTCGTTAAATTTATGGGCATCTCCACTGCCTGTAAAATATGGGTGAACGATTCGCTGGTCGTTATCCAGGGAAAAGTAGGAACGATGCAAGACTCGGTTTGGGCTCAGCGCCTGAATAGTCAAATCAATATTCCATCAGAAGAAATCAGCACCATCACCATCCAGGTTTCTAACTTTAATTATTTGCAGTGCGGCATAAACCTGCCGATAGAAATTGCCCCTGTGGAAGTCATCCAAAAAAGAGACCGGATTTTCGAGAACATCGAAATGATCGAAATGGGTCTGCTGATCATGATGGTCTTGTTTAACCTGGTGCTCCAGATCAAAGTCAAGCGCGGATATTCGTCTTTGTTTCTTGGCATCATGTGCTTTTCCATACTGTTCAGGGCAACAGAAAACTATGACAGCACTCTTGTACTCTTCCGCATGTTCCCCTCCCTCGACTATCTCATTGCGCGGAGGGTCGAATTCGTCTTTCTTTTCATGGACGTGATTTTACTGCCGCTGTTTGTACAGGACATGTTCCGCAACGATACTTCACCACGGGGCATTCTGGCTTTCAAAATTATTGGCGGTGTACTTATTGTTGCAGGAATTTTCACTCCGGGATATCTCATGGGCATTGTCATGAATGCTTACTACTTTGGCATTCTGGGCGCGTTCGGGTTTTCAGTCTATGTCTCCTTCCTCGCTATTCGAAGGAAAAGACTGGGAGCCACATTTATCTTTATTGGCGTATTCATATGCCTGGTGTTTGTGACCTTCGAGATACTAAGAGTGACGGGCTATATCCTACTCGAAAGGCAGCTCTTCCCAAACATGGTAACATTGGGAGTCATCTTCTTTCTCTTCTTCCAGTCTGTAGCTGTGTCTGCCGTCTTTTCTTCCGTTTTACATAAAGTCGAAAGTCTGTCACAAAACCTCGAAGCGCTGGTCCAGAAAAGAACGGAGCAGCTTTCGAGAACCAATATCATCAAGGACAAGATGTTCTCAATTATCTCACATGATCTGAGAAGTCCTTTAAATTCCCTCAAGGGGATTGTTGACCTTGCTACTTCGGGTTACGCCAGCTCTGAAGAAATCAAAACACTGTTGGTGCCTCTGAAGCAAAATCTGCAAACAAGCACTCAGCTGTTGGACGACATACTATCCTGGTCTTCCATTCAATTGAAGGGCATAACGTATGCGCCAGAAGAAATTCATCTGTCCTCCATTGTTGATGAAAATATTAAACTGTACCAGGGAGCTGCTTCGAGTAAGGGAATTAATTTAGTCAACAAAGTCAACCCCAATGTTTTTGTTTATGCGGACATTAACATGCTTCGGTTGATTTTGAGAAACCTGATCTCCAATGCTAATAAGTTCACATCCGTCAGGGGAACAGTGAAAATAGCTACAGAGGTGATCGGTTCTCTGGTGTGGGTAAGCGTGACCGACACAGGTATTGGAATGAGCTCCTCTAAGCAGGAGCAATTGTTTGAGATCAATGCCAATCGGAGTACACTTGGCACCAACAATGAAAAAGGGACCGGTATCGGGCTTCTCTTGTGCAAAGAATTCATAGAGCAAAATGGTGGTACACTGAGTGTATCCAGCGAAGAAGGTAAGGGAAGCACTTTCAATTTCTCCCTGCCCAAAGCCAAGGGAAGCTTTATTATCCAATCAAGTCAATCGTATCCTCCCGATATCGCCTCAGCCTCGCGCTAAGCCGTTTTATCATTTCGTCATCAGGCTAAGGACTGATCTCGGCCTATTTTACGTGAGAGGAAGTCCAGCTTTTCAATATCTCTTTTTGTAATTCTGTAGGACTGGCAACTACAGTGATTTTGAAGTCAGGCTCTATTTTTTTTGTAAGCTCTACATTCACTTCCGATGATCTTCCTTTTTGAAAGATTTGTAATGCTACTTTTTCCCCTTCTTTACGATCGGCCATCATCGGGTCAAGCGACTTGCGTGATTCACCACCAACCTGAAGTATCGCCATGCGCCTGCGAACACCCGCTTTCCAGGCAGGCGATTCATACTCCACATTAGAGACCATCAAACTGTCGTTTCGCATTCTTGCCGTAATTCCAAGCCAGGCTCCTTCCACCGGCTTGGGTTCCGTGTCGATGGAAAGACCTCCATACGCAAAGTATTTTTTGTAGTCAGGTGGTTTAACAGTTGATACATATTCAAACAACTCCGTGAGCTTCGACCCGGCAATGCTTTCACATGTAGCCTGAAACTCAGCTTCTGTAAACCCGCGCTTTTTCTGCTGGTAATATTCTTTGTACAAAGCTCTCATTACATCATCCAGTGATTTCTTGTTTTTTGTCAGGTGACGGATGTTGAAGTCCAGCATCAGGCCGAGTATTGCTCCTTTGTCATAAACAGAGACTGTTTTATTGATCTCATCTTCCGACCGACCGAACGGGCCATCTGACCAGGTATTGAAGCTCGCTTGCGTAGCCGATTGATAGAGGCGGCCCGGCTTGTTTTCGTAGCCAAGCAATCTGCCCCGCAGTCCTTTCAACAAATCATCATCTGTCAGTAGCCCGGCTCTCCTGGCAATGAGTTCATCATAATACACCGTAATTCCCTCAGACACCCACAACATGTTAGTCCGGTTCTCTTTGTCATAATCGAATGGCCCTAGTTCTATCGGACGAATACGTTTCACGTTGTAGTGATGGAAATATTCGTGCGCCAGGAAAGTGTACATTCTTTTCTTCCCTTCGTCTGTTTTCAGAGAATTACCGGAAAAGCCGAAAGTGGTGGAGTTCAAGTGTTCAATACCACCAGGGCCCGGGCCAATTGCCAAGAAAGTGTAATGCATGTAAGGGATGTCACCAATGACAGCTGCGCCTTCTTCCACGATTTTCTTCATGTCACCACTGAATGCAGTTTTGTCAAAATCACCAAGCTTATAGCCAGTAAACCGATGCTTAATGCCTTTCACTTCGAAAGAAGGAATCTCTTCCAGGATGCCACACAGGATAGGGCTATCATACAACACATCAAAGTCGGAGGCAGAAAACTGGTTCTTTGAATTTTTAACAGGCTCCAACCCCGTTGCGGCCGTCCACTCATTTGGTAAATTGATGCTCACCGTGCTCGGCTGATTCATCATTCCATTCACAAACATAAACACACCTGTCGGCTCGATGTAAGCTCTGTACACATCCACATAGGGTGTAGCCACGAACGACCTTGTTGCTTTCACTTCGTAGCTGATTGTGAACTGATCTTCTTTTCCACTCGCAAACTTCCATCCGTTCCTTCCTGATTTTATGAATGAAATTTCTTTCCCTTGGGTATTGGTAATCTTGAGACCGGATACATTATCGGCAAAGTGAAGTAATTGGTAGTATCCCGGTGTCCACGCTGGCATTTTCAGCAAAAGAGAATCTCGTTTTATGCCTTGAATAGACATTGATACCAGGAACTTATGATTGGGGCCATCAAAGTCTACCTGGAATGAAACTGAAATTTTTGATTGCCCGTAAGTAAAATTCGGAGCGGCAATTAACAGCAGTATAAGCGCGACAGGCACAAAGAGTTTTCGCATAGAGTTGTCAGGTTTTAGGGTGGTGCACTAATATATCATTTTCAGGCATTACCTGAGACGCCATATTCCGTAATGTTGTTGAATTCTCCATTGAAAGGAAAAATTCATTTATTATTGCAATCACCAACCCCTATAGCAATGAAACCCATTTTTAGTTTCCTGATTCTTTTGGCAAGCATTGCCAAAGCTCAATCGCCCATTCAGGTCATCGGATATTATTCGGGCCGGTCGGAACAGATCAAGGATATACAGGCTACTCAGCTTACGCACATCATTTTCAGTTTTTGTCATTTGAAAGGGAATCGGTTGCAAGTTGACTCTCGTGAAGATTCCGTGACCATTCAAAAACTGGTGGCGTTGAAGAAGGTGAATCCTAAATTGAAGGTGATGCTTTCGCTGGGTGGCTGGGGTGGCTGTGCTCCATGCTCAGATATTTTCTCGTCAGCCAAAGGCCGTGAAGAATTTGCTTCATCCACACTGGCTCTGAATCAATACTTTCAAACAGACGGTCTTGATCTGGACTGGGAATATCCAACGATTGAGGGGCATCCCGGGCACGCATTCAAATTGAGCGACAAAGAAAATTTCTCTGTGCTGGTCAAGATCCTTAGGGAAAAACTAGGGAACACATACGAATTGAGTTTTGCTGCCGGAGGTTTTAAGAAATATTTGGAAGAATCTGTTGATTGGAAAATCGTAACTCCCCTGGTCGACAGGATCAACCTGATGAGTTATGACCTGGTCAACGGCTACTCCACTGTTACCGGCCACCATACACCGCTGTTCTCCGATAAGAACACGAGCGAGTCAACAGACTTCGCTGTACAATATCTCATCAACCACGGGGTGCCTGCCAATAAAATTGTGATCGGTGGGGCCTTCTATGCTCGTGTTTGGGAAAACGTGCCTGATGTGAATCACGGTTTATATCAATCGGGCAAATTCAAGGGAGCCGTTGACTTCAAAAACTATTCAAAAGAGTTCTCACCTGAAAACGGCTTTCAATATTTTTGGGACGATGTAACCAAGTCGCCTTACTTCTACAATAGTCAAAAAAAACTCTTTGCTACGGGAGACGACCGGAAATCCATTCGTCTTAAAACCCAGTATACTATCGATAAAAAACTGCAGGGAATCATGTTTTGGGAGCTGACACTCGATATCCCCGCTGACGGTCTTGTCACTGAAATCAACCGAGTGAAGAACGGCAAATAATTCAGAATCCCTTCAGATTTTGTTCCCACCTTTGAAGTGTGAAAGTCCTATTAATCGAAGACGAGCAAGAGCTGGCCGACAGTATTATTCATTACCTGAAAGGAAATGATTTCGTTTGTGAATGGGCTAATTCGACTGAAGAAGCCCTGGACAAAATCGCAGCACACATCTATGACTGTATTCTCCTTGATCTCATGCTTCCAGACGGAAATGGCTTTGAAATCCTGAAAGAGCTGAAAAAGAAAAACAGGAATGAAGGAGTCATTATCATCTCAGCAAAAGAAACCCTTCAATCGAAAATAGAAGGATTGACTTTGGGTGCAGATGACTATCTCACCAAGCCTTTCCATATTTCTGAATTGCTGGCACGAATCCTGGCACTCGTCAGAAGGAAGAACTTCAAAGGAAATAACCTGGTTCACTTCCAGGAAATCGAAATCGATATACTTTCAAAAGCTGTAAAAATCGGTTCAACTCCTGTTGATCTTACCAAAAAAGAAATGGACCTGCTCCTGTTCATGATCGGGAATCAAAACCGTGTGCTTTCCAAAAGCACAATTGCCGAGCATCTTTCCGGTGATATGGCCGATATGCTCGACAACCACGATTTCGTCTATGCGCACATCAAAAACCTCAAGAAGAAATTGCATGAAGCAGGTTGCAACGACTACATTAAAACCGTATACGGACTAGGCTATAAATGGCAATGACACCTCTCCTGACGAAAACCCTGCGCTGGTATGTCATCTTTGCCGCTGTTATTCTGTTGGTGACGGCACCGGTTTTTTATTATGTCACCCGCCACCTGTACATCGATGAAGCCAACGAAACACTTCGCCTGCGCAAGAAAGAATTTCTTCATTACCATCAGCCTAAATTAAAGGAGGCCGACATAGTGAATTGGAATCACTACAACCGAGACGAAAAAATACTGCCACGTGACCGGAGACTGAAAAGAGACAGGTTTATCACCACCTTTTACTACGACACCCTCTCTGAAGAAAACGAGCCTTATCGCGTACTTCGATCACCTGTTACAATTGAAGGACAACCTTACGTCTTCTTCGCTAAAATAAACCTGGTCGAGAAGGAAGACATGATGAAGAGCATTGCTCTCGTTTTTCTCGTTCTCATGGTGTCTCTCCTGACGGGGTTGTACTTCATCACTCGCATTCTTTCCATTCGCCTGTGGAAACCATTTTACAACGGGCTGGCTCATCTCGAAAAATTCGAGGTGGACAAGTCAATATCCACAACCCTTACTCCTACCGACATCAATGAATTCAACAGGCTCAATATGGCCATTGAGAACCTGATCAGGAAAAATAAAGTGATCTACAACGACCAGAAGGAGTTCATAGAAAATGCCGCTCATGAATTACAAACACCATTGGCCGTCATCCAGGGAAAGCTCGAGGCACTCTTCCTGCAATCCAACCTCACACAAAGTCAATCTGAAGTCCTTGAGAAACTGAGTTCAGCGGTAACGCGAATGATCAGGCTAAATAAAAACCTACTTCTACTATCACGCATTGAGCACGATCAGTTTTCTGAGTCAGAAAATATTTCCATCAATGACCTGTTGAAAAAGCAATTCGAGTTCTTCTACGAACAGGCCGTTTCAAGAAGAATACATATCCGGGTAGATGAAAAAAAATCTGTGACTGTCAATGCCAATCCAACGTTAACGGAGGTACTCGTTAGCAACTTGTTCTACAATGCCGTGAAGCACAGCTTCGAAGGTGGTAATGTTCTCATCACCCTGGATGAAGGTATTTTATCCATTGCCAATACAGGGACAGCACCGTTGCCTGAACAAAAGATTTTTGAGCGCTTCTCCAAGATTAATCCGTCCACTCAGGGTAGTGGACTGGGGCTGGCCATCGTCCGGAAAGTTGCAGACATCAATGGCTGGAAAATTTCTTATGCGTTCGAGAACAACCTCCACTTGTTTAGAGTGAACTTTTGACCCTGAAAATTAATGGGTAGTCAAATACATGTAAGAGAATCTGGCAAAAGGTTGTTTTTTTAACTTGAAACGAATCGCTATTTTGTTGCTTTCAGTCCATGGAAGCTCACAAGCGTAATTCTTTTCCATTCTTGCCCCTCCAGGGGATTGCCCGGGACTTTGCGTATATGGTCTTCTTCCGGCTGCTGGCCCTGATACTTCGTTCCGTAGAATTCCGAATCCCGGGCTATGAAGACTTGTCCAGTAATCTTCGCGACATTCCTCTGTTAATTGCGGTATTCTACATTCGGAGCCCCTATATGGTTGGGCTCTTTGGCTTTTCTATTATTCTGAATGCACCAAAAGTACCATTGTTTTCGATTCCAGCGCTCATGTATAGCGCCCCGCATGTGTTGGGGTTGCTGTTTGCCTGGTATGCGTTCACCTGGATAAAGAAATTAAACGAAACGGATTGGGTGGCAGGTGCCTGCTGGTGCGCTGTGGTGTTGATCTATTACTATGGGTTTCTCATTACCACGGCAAGTGCTTACCATCAGTGGTTTATTCATCCCGGGGACTTGATCAAGAATGAGACCATCGGCTCTGTCTATATTTCGATTGTAAAATCGACCGCTATTGAAGTTACCGCAACTGCATTGGTCACTACTTTTTTTCTGATGCAATTGAATTTCAGGAAAGCGCTGGCGGACCAAAATAAAAACCTGGAGAACACGGTCAGACAACGGACCATGGAAATCGAATCGGCCAACATGTCGCTGCAGGCCTTGAACGAGGAACTGACTGCTTCCAATGAACAGATAAAGTCCGTCAATGACAACCTGGAAAAGATGGTGGATGAGCGAACAAAGAAAATCAATGACCAGCTTCAGCAACTATTGAAGTATGCACATATGAACTCACATGAAGTCCGTGCTCCCCTTGCTCGGATGCTCGGCCTGATCCAACTCTTGAAAATGGAAAATAATCATGAGATCAGGGAAGATATGCTGGACAAGCTGTATGCATCTTCGAAAGAACTTGACCAGGTGATCAAGTCTATGACGCACTTATTGAACGAGGAGATCGAAGGCATCAAAGGGTGATTTAATTAATGTAAAATTAAAAAGTCAGGCCTTTTGAGCCTGACTTTTGTTCAGAGAGTTACTTCCCTCCGCTATCCACCTCTATTCCCAACCCCTCGATCAAATGCGGCTTCTCTTTGTTGAATTTTAATTTAAAAGTGCCGGTGAGTTCTCCAATGTTCAATATCATCTCCAGGTTCTCCCCCATCGGTTTTACAGAAGCAATCTTGCTTCCGGCAAAGTCGTCATGCAAACGTTGAAAGATATTCACTTTCTCTTCAAGAGTACCCTTGATCTCTTTAGTTTCCGTAGCCGAACCCTCTGCATCAGAAGTTGTTTTCTTTGACCGCATTGGCTTTTCAATCAGCGTTTTCGAATAATTCTCCTGGATGAATTTTTTCCATTGCTCTTTATCGTTGAGACTTAGCACCCGGTGCATTTCCCTGGCTCGTTTCTCTGTAATTTGATCCATCGTCTGCGAATTCGCAGCAAAGAACAATGCATTTAAAACAATCAGTACAATCAGCTTCTTCATAGCATTTCTTTTGAAGATGATCGGCCTTGTTGAAAAGTTTTAAATAAGTCTATTTTTTCAGTAGTCCGTCAACAGTGACTGTTATATAGTAGAACACTCCAATGGACGGCCCGGCAGTGTATTGGGTATAGTTCTGGTTCAAGATATTTGTTCCTCCAAACTTGATATTCGAATTTAGTTGCGGGATTTTATAGGTTACCTGCGCATCCAGAGTCGAGTAAGCTGCCACAATGCCGTTCGCCAACTGAGATTTCCAAACAAACGAATCCTGCCAGCGCCATGAAAGCATAAAGCCGAAGCGTTCAGTTAAAGCACGGTTTCCAAAACTAACATTTGCAATATATCTGGGTGTATTAAATGGCGTCTCCAAACCTGTGTCTTTCGCATCAACCTTTTGCAGTGCAGCATAACTCAGGTTTCCGCCCAGGGTGAATTTTTTATAAAAATTGAAATGAGCCCCTGCACTGGCACCGTAATTAAAGTAAGTGCTTTTGGCATTCGTCCACATGCGGTAGGTTGTGTATTTCGATTTGTCAGCCATTGAAAAAATAGTTGAATCCAATCCGTTGGTAAGTGCACCTACTTGTCCCTTTCCTGGCACAGAAATTTCAATCTGATCAATAAAGTTGTTGTAGACATTATAGTAAGCATCTACGTCCAAAAACAACTTGTCATTCAGCAATGAGCCTTTATATCCCACATCGAACGAAGTAATCTCCTCGGGCTTCAGATAGGTATAGGTATTTTGTACAAGCAATCCCCGGTTGTCGAGAATAGCCTGCGCCTGGGTTTTCCCCTGGGTATTCACATCATTGAGAAATGCCTTTTGAAATGCATCGACAGTAGTTCGAACATACGAGTTCTCAAATAATTGCAAATGCTG
This sequence comes from Cytophagales bacterium WSM2-2, assembly GCA_015472025.1. NCBI lineage: Bacteria > Pseudomonadati > Bacteroidota > Cytophagia > Cytophagales > Cytophagales bacterium WSM2-2. The sequence goes on along the minus strand of BNHL01000001.1, from coordinate 3,711,392 downwards.
AGTAAGCATGGGCATGCCACCATAACGGTAAACCCCTCCGTTGTTCACTGCCGAGAACCCTTCGAAAAGAGTCGGGAAGCGATAACCGTTTTGAACTGACAAACGAAAACTGTTTTTGTTGTCCGGTGAATAAACCAAAGCAAACCGGGGGTTGATCCTGGGATCAAAATATTCTGTTTTATCCAAACGGACCGAAGCCACTATCTTAAGTTTCGACTCCAGTACTTTCTTCGTTGCCTGAACGAACCCTCCAACTTTATAGTAAGTCATTTGATCATAAGGATGATCCTTGTCGGGGTTCAGGAAACTGTTTCCATCGGGAAGGATAAAATAATCGCGCGCGTCTGCCCCAACCAGAATGTTTGCGAATCGAATCCGGCTGCCAAAATCATATTGCCCTTCGATATGCAACAATTTGTTCTGCAAAATTAACTGAGCTCCCTTGTCCCAATTGTTGACATGGATCAACTCATTTAGTTTCGCATCAAACGCTGCTGTACCTGGTTGATACCTGCCGTTATCCGCGAAAACGCGTGCATATCCATGACTCTCCGCGGAAGATTTTCCCTGGCCAAATGCCGTTTGGAAACCTGACTTATAATCATTGTACCAATCATTATCACTTTTAAATGCTTTATCGAGAGAAGCCCCTGCAGGCCCCAGGTTGTAGGAGTTCGTAGTATTCTCAATGGTGAGATAGCTGCGTATGAAATAATTGAAACCCCGAAGTTCAGCACGATGCTGCTGGATCTGATAGCCATCAAGGCGGATGCGATTGCCGCGCTGGAAGACTGATTGCGATTCACCGATCCGGTAAGTGTAGGACAGTTCAGCTTTCTGTGAAACCCGATAGTGAAGAGCTATATCAAGCTTAGGATTACTTATGCCATAATTGTGGTTAACCAGATCTTTCTCCGCATAACCGGTTCTGGCAACCTGGTAAACTTTATTATCAGCGAGGGTAAGGTTCTTCCGGTATGAACTTTCGTTGCCATAAGAGTTAATGGGATCTTTCGCAGGATTGTCATCACCGGTTAAACCTGTAGACGAGTTTCCTGACGGGTTCAAGTCACGTTGATCATTAGCTACCCAGTCTGTTCCTTTTAAAAAACTTGCATTGATTTTGAAAGCAAACCGGTTGTGAAAAGCTTTGGCATACCGAATGCCTGTTTCGGTAAACAGTTGGGGTGTGAAATCATTGTCATTAACATGGTTAGCACCGACTTTCTGATAAAGACTCAGTCCTTGAAAATTAAACGGGCTTTTTGTGATGACATTGGATATTCCGTTCAGCGCATTCAACCCATAAAGTGCAGAAGATGCGCCCGGAGTTACTTCAACGCTTTCCACATCAAGCTCATTGGGACCAACGGTATTAGCGATTGAAACACCGAGGCCCGGAGCTTGCGTATCGGCACCATCTACCATCTGGAGAAAGCGTGGGTTTGTTGTATTAGTAAATCCACGTGTATTGGGCACTTTAAATCCAAGGCTTAGTGTGGTGAACTGAACTCCCTTAAGACTTTCCAATGCATCAAAAAAACTGGATGAAGCTGTTTCGCGAATCGCGCGGAGATCAAGTTTTTCGATTGCCACAGGTGAAGAAATTACCGACTCTTCCACACGTGACGCAGTAACTACTACCTCTTCTGCAAGAACTGAAGTTGGTACCAGGGTAATGTTAACAACTTGGGTTTCACTGATAATTTCAATTTCCTGGCTTTTGTAGCCGATAAATGAAGCAATTATTCTCAATGGGAACTCTCCTTTTAATTGAAGGTCAAACTGGCCCTTCTCGTCCGTAATTGTTCCTGCTACTGTTCCCTTCACGACTATGTTTACACCGGGGAGTGGTTCATTTGTGGTTTCCTCTTTTACGGAGCCATGAATCCTGATGGCTGATTCCGCGAAGGATGTGATCACTACCAATTGAAATAGTAAAAGTAAAAATTGCCTCATACGGGTCGGTTGTTTAGTCTATTAAATTAGTATAGTAATAAGTCAAAAAATTTTAGGATTTAAGAACAGGAGCCGCTTTATGCTCATGTAAACCACACTCTTTATTGGAGTTCTCCCACCACCATCTGCCTGCCCGCGCATCTTCGCCCGGCAAAATTGCTCTGGTGCATGGTGCGCAACCAATACTGGGGAATCCTTTTCTGTGAAGAGAGTTCACTGGAATAGAATTATGATCTGCAAATGACCGGACCTCATCCCAACTCCAGCTTATCAGTGGATTATATTTCAACAATTGATATTGATCGTCCCACTCCATCTCTGCAACCTGGCTTCTGTTGGCTGATTGCTCACTCCGCAATCCTGTTATCCAGACGGATGCACCGGTAAGTGCACGGCTCAAAGGCTCTACTTTGCGAATGAAACAGCACTCTTTTCGATTCACTACAGATTCGTAAAAGCTGTTCGGGCCTTTTCTCTTGAGAAGATCTTCTGTCTTCAATTGATCAGGGAAATAGGTCACGATCTGTAGTTGGTATTTTTGCGCAGTCAGTGCAAATACATCATATGTTTCCTGAAAAAGTCGGCCCGTATCTAATGTGAATATCTCAATGCCAGGTGCAGATGATGCAATCAGGTGCGTGATAACCTGATCTTCCAATCCAAATGATGTGGAAAATCTTGCGTTACGCCCAAAACGACTTCCAATTAGAGCAAGTCCTTTTTCCGCTGATAAGCCATGAAGTTCTTCGTTCAATTCCCCGACTTTAATTTTACTCATGACAAAAATGATTTTAACAGAATCCGAACACTCCAGATAATAACCAGCCCTCCAACACACAGGAACATTGTTTTCAACGGAAGTTTACCTGCCAAACGCGCAGCCAATGGTGCTGCTATCGTGCCTCCTACTAAAAGCCCCAGGATGACCGGCCAATGGCTAACTCCAAGTAGTGTAAAAAAAGTAACAGCACTTGCCAGTGTCACAAAGAATTCAGTAACGCTAACGGAGCCAATTACAAAACGTGGACTTCTCCCTTTAGAGATTAAGGTACTGGTGACTAGTGGCCCCCAACCACCTCCACCAAATGAATCCAAAAATCCTCCTGCCCCTGCCAGCCAACCAACACGGTTGACTTTAGATGGCTGGTTTTTCCTGAAAACATTCCGAATGATCTTTGCCCCCAATAACAAAGTGTATGTTGCGAGAACCGGCCGGACATAGTCTGCATACGCTGTTCCCAATTTAGAGAGAAGGTAGGCGCCAGCAATAGCACCAATGACTCCGGGGATCAAAAGTGTTTTAAATAATTTCTTGTTGACATTACCAAATTTATAATGACTGTAGCCGGAGATGCCACTGGAGAACATTTCTGCGGTATGCACACTACCACTAATTGCCGGAAGGTTTACGCCAAGCGAAAGCAGGATTGTTGTACTGGTAACTCCGTAGCCCATGCCTAACGCGCCATCGACCAACTGCGCCACAAAACCGGCCGCAATCATCCAGTAGAATTCTGCACTCAATGACGTTACTGTTGTTTTTAAATTCTGAAAGACGTCACCAAAAGGGACATACGATAAAATCAAGTGACCGAGGAACATGAAAAAAAATGCAAAAAGTGAATACGAGGCAATCCGTTTCCACCACTGCTCGTTGGTTTTCCGGTCAACAGAATCGTCACTCGAGAGCACTCGGGTGATTTTCTCCAGTCGCTCCACTTTCTCATGAAAGTTTCCATTAAGCCTGCCGCGAAGCACATGCATATGGCCGAGTACATCATCTAACTGCATAGGCAATGCGTCCGAAAAAACTTCTTTAAGACGCTTTGCTATAGTTGGAGACTTTCCGTTGGTTGAAATGGCTATTTTCAAATTTCCTTTTCGTACTACCGACCCCAGGTAAAAGTCACATTGCTCAGGGATATCTGCGGAGTTGATCCATTTTCGTTTCCTTCGTGCCATGGTGTAAATGGCTTCGCTCAAATCTGCATCACTCAGTGCCGTAATAACCAAGTCACATCTATCAAGGTCCTCCGGCTGGAAAGCACGCTCATAAAGAACAATTGTCGGATGAAGATCAGCTAAGTCCCTGATTTCGTCAACAATCGAAGGAGCTACCACTGTAACTGACGTTAACGGAGAATTGAAAAGCACTGCATTCAGTTTCTCGAGCGCAACATTTCCTCCGCCCACGATCAACAAACGCATTTGTTCCAATTTCAGAAAAACCGGAAACAGTCGGTTAACCTCTCTCTCCATCAAAGTGCTTTGCTCTTGAACCATGATCAATTGAAATAGCTGCGATTCGTGAAATCACCAAAAGTTTCTCCAGACTTGCGTTGACTGCTATACCCAGAAAATAATTTATCTAATTCCTCGAGAATTAAACTCTCAGTAAGATTTTCTTTAAAAAGTCTATTCAGGCGTTGCCCCTCGCGGTCACCACCAATATGAAGATTATACTTACCATAAGCAGTGCCAACAAAGCCAATCTCCGCCACATACGGACGTGCACATCCATTCGGGCAGCCTGTCATTCGAACAATGATATCTTCTGACGTAAGTCCGTACTTTTCCACTAAAGGTTCGATTTTTGAAATGAGTGACGGGAGGTAACGTTGCCCTTCTGCGAGTGCCAGAGGACAAGTATTCAGAGCTACACAAGCCATTGAGTTTTTACGGATACGGGAAGCAGCTGCCGTGTGGTTCTCCAAACCATAATTTTCGAGAATATCCTGAACCAGCTTTCTGTTTTTCTCATTCACATCTGCAATGATGACATTTTGATTACATGTAAACCGGAAACTGGCTACCCGGGTCCTGGCTATTTCGAGTAAAGCAGATTTCATCTTCAGATTTTCTGCATCCAGCACACGGCCATTCTCAGTGAATATCGTGTAGTACCATAACCCTTCGTGATTTTTGTGCCAGTCATAGTAATCTTTTCTTTCAGCGAAAATGAAATGCCTTTCAGCTTCAAGAGGGAAACCAATCCGCTTTTCCAATTCTGACTTAAACCAGTCTATTCCGTGCTTGTCAATCGTATATTTTAGTCGTGCCAGTTTGCGATCACTTCGGTTGCCATAATCGCGTTGTATAGTCAATACTTCGTAGACAGTTCTTAAGATATTCTCTTCGCCAGAAACAAATCCGATAGTAGTCGCTAACCTCGGATATGTTTCTTTATTGCCGTGTGTTGCCGAAAGTCCGCCACCTACAGCAATATTAAAACCAATCAGTTTTTCATTGTCGATAATAGCAATCAAACCGATATCATTCGCAAACGCATCGACATCATTGTTTGGCGGAATAGCAATGGCTATTTTGAACTTACGTGGAAGGTACCGGTCTTCATACAATACATCCTCCTCGCTTTTCTCGTGAATCTTTTCTTCATTAAGCCATATCTCGTAATAGGCCCGGGTCTTGGGCATCAGCATTGCACTGATCTTTTCAGCGTACTGAAATATTTCATTGTGAACCGGCGATTGCTTCGGATGAGAGCTGCAAACCACATTACGATTGATATCTCCACACGTAGCAATTGAATCAAGTTTTGCAGCATTGAATGCATGGATAGTCGGCCTAATCTTCGACTTAATCACTCCGTGCAATTGCAGTGTCTGACGTGAAGTAATTTTGATGACTCCTGTGGAGTTTTCTCCTGCAATGTCATGTACGGCTATCCACTGATCAGGAGTCAAAAATCCTCCTGGAAGTCGCAAGCGGATCATAAATGAATATAATCGTTCCAGTTTTTTCTCCGCTCGCTCTTCGCGAATGTCCCGGTCATCCTGTTGATACATCCCGTGAAATTTGATCACGGCTTGATCATCTTCAGGAATAGCACCAGTTATTTCATCGCGCAGGCCTTCAAGGATGGTGCCGCGCAAGCCGTTGCTTTGCTTTTTAATTCCTTCAATCGGTGATAATGAATTCATAAATAACAGTTAGTAAACATCCTTCAAATACCTTCCATCGTTGACCAACTTGCTCAAATAAACAATTGCTCCATCTTCGTCCATGCTCCCTTCACTCCTTATAATTTTCAGGAGTGATTCTTCTACGTCAACACTCATCGTCTCTTTTGCGCCACAGACGTAAACGATAGCTCCTCCCTCAATCCATTTGAACAATTCTCCAGACTCTTCCAACATCTTGTCCTGTACATATACTTTCTTGTGCTGATCGCGTGAAAAGGCGACATTCATTTTTGTAAGAGCACCTGTCCTTATATAGTCTTGCCATTCGGTTTGATAAAGGAAATCAGAAGCAAAATGTTGATCGCCAAAAAACAGCCAACTTTTGCCAGAAGCATTGTCCGAATATCTTTCTTCTATAAATGAGCGGAATGGAGCTACGCCCGTACCAGGACCAATCATGATAATGTCTTTGTCGGGCGCTGGCAGCTTAAACTGAGAATTCCTGTGAATGTAGAATTCAACAACTGAATCTTGCTGAAGACTGGCGAGATAGTCAGAGCACAATCCATGACGAGTGGCTCCATCCAGTAAAAAGCGATTCTGTGCAACCGTTATGTGAACCTCACCGTCATGAGATTTCAGTGAAGACGAAATTGAATACAGCCTTGGCGTAATTGGCTCAAGTGATTGCACAATTTGAATCGATTGTTCCTTGTCATGCGGTGGATAGATTCTCAACAAATTGATTAAGTCTATTCGTTGCATCGGAATTTGCTGCTTTACGATCGTTGCGTATTTACCAACCACACGCTCCGGCAGATATGAAACTGAAAGTTGATGAGTCAATAGCTCTTCAGCCTTGGCTTCCTTCTCCTTGTATCTAATGAAAACGGCTTTGTCAATATTCAGAAGCTGAAAGATTGCCTCCACTTCTTCCAACGGGTTTTTGGGCACAATTCCAACAGCATCTCCGGGTTGATATACCAGGTCGTCTGCGGCTATTTCGAAATGATATGTCTCCTTTGCAGAACCACTTCCATTGAGATTTATTTTCGTCAATATTTTTCCTGAATAAATCCTTTTTCCAGTCTTCTTTACTTCTGCCGTTTTCGCTGGTACAGGCTTAGCTCCAATATATGAGAGCACTTCATTGAACCATACGTGAGCTTCTTCATTGAAGTCAACATCACATTTCTGCAAATTAATAACTCGCTTAGCTCCCAATTCATTGAATCGGTTGTCCACATCCTCACCTGCTTTGCAAAACAACGGGTAAGCACTGTCACCCAACGCCAAAACACTATATCGGAGTTGACTCAGTTCTGTCTTGCTTTGAAGAAGGTGATCAAAGAACTTGCGGGCTGTATCAGGAGGCGCACCATCACCATGGGTGCTGATCACAGCTACAAAATTCTCCTCCTTAGTTAAATCCGAAAACCGATATTGATCAAGGGAAACAAGTTTAACAGTGTGTCCATATTTTCTTGCCTTTGCTGTAAACTCGGCCGCCAGTTTTTTTGAATTCCCAGTCTCTGTTCCAAAAGCGATGGTCAGCTTGCCTGAAGTTTTCGCCTCTTCAATTTGAAGAGGCGCACCATTTTTAAGGAGCCCCTCCACGTAACCATTTAGCCACACGAGCTCTTCACGCGAGAGTCGCTCGATCAATAGATTTATTTCATTGAGTTTTGAAACTTCAAGCATACTTCAGGCCGCTGTTAAAGGAATTTTGTAATGGAGCGAAGAAATCTTCCGGGGAGTGAGAAGAGTTGAACCAATCAAACCGCTGGTGAAGTTCAGCCACTTTTCCAACAATGATCACTGCAGGAGTTTTAAACTCAACGTTCTGAGTAGCTTGTAAAAACTCATCAAGCCGGTGGGCAAATACCCGTTGACTTGGAGTTGTTGCTTGTTCCACAACCGCTACCCATTTGTGGTTAGGTCGCTCGTGTTTCAAAAACCTCTCGATCAAAAAAGGCAAATTCCTTGAAGACATATAAAATACAAGCGTGTCTTCTGTCATCGCCAGCTCATGCATTCCACAATCATCTATCAATTCGGGATGGACATAGGATAGGAAACGCACTGCGCTCGACAAGCCGCGGGCGGTGAGTGGAATGCCGGCACATGCTGCGGCACCGGATGCAGCCGTAACCCCGGGAACAATCTCATAGCGGATGCCATTGGCCACAAGTACTTCTAATTCAGAAAAAATATTGGAGAAGAAAGAAACATCACCCCCTTTTAATCTTAGCACCTGTTTCCCCTGCAGGGCTTCAGAAACCAGGAGCTCATTTATGTTTTCTTGCGCAAATGAATAAGGGTTCCCTCCTTCTTTGCCTGCAAAAAAGAAACTTGCCCCCAACTTGGCATAGCTGAGCAAAGAATGATTGACCAGACGATCAACAATAAGCACATCTGCGGTTTTAATGTAGTTCAGCGTTTTTATGGTAACTAAATCCGGGTCGCCAGGTCCCGCGCCTGCCAGAATCACTCTACCTTTGTTTTGATTTGATCTCATTATTAATCTATTAATTTAGTAGACTATATATTCAAATTTTTTACTGGATCAGGCATGCCGCCACCGTAGCATGACTTGTTTCGTCTATTAATATGCCACTTCCAGTGGTTTTACACACGTTATACTTGTCAACCGCCACCGGTGACGCTGTTCTTATTTTTACTTGCACTATATCATTAAGCCCAACATTTTCCGGTGATTGTAATTTTTCGAGCGTGTTCACATCCAATTTGAATTCGACTTCTTTCAAAACGCTCTTTACCAGCCGGCTGTTCATCTGCAAAAAGTACTTATTCTCAGGCTTAAGCGATTTGGCATCCATCCAGCACAACAATACATTAAGTTCTTGTGTGATTTCAGGCTCCAGTGAACCGCTAATAATAAGATCTCCCCTGCTAATATCAATATTGTCCTCCAGGCGCACGACCACACTCTGCGGAGCGAATGCCTTTGCCGTTGAAAAGCCGCCTGTTTCAATAGCTACTACTTTACTCCTAATTCCTGCCGGAAAAATCGTTACTACATCACCGACTTCCAGTGAACCGCTGGCAATCTTACCAGCATAGCCACGGTAGTCATGAAATTCTTCAGTTTGAGGGCGAATAACATATTGGACAGGAAGTCGGGTACCTTTCAGATTTATGTGTGTATCGACATTAACCGTTTCCAGGAAATCGAGAAGCGTCTCCCCTTCGTACCAGCTCATTCTTTGCGATTTTGCTACAATATTGTCTCCCAACAGCGCACTGATAGGAATGTATTTTATATTCGACAGACCAAGGCTCACGGCCACCCTGGAGTATTCCACCACAATATTTGAGAAAGTGTCCTGAGCAAAATTGACTAAATCCATTTTGTTGACAGCTACCACTACATGCTTTATTCCTAAGATGGAAGCAATGATAGAATGCCGTTTCGTTTGTTCAATCACGCCTTTGCGTGCATCAACCAAAACAATGGCAAGATCAGCGTTGGATGCACCTGTCACCATATTACGGGTGTACTGAATATGACCCGGGGTGTCCGCAAGAATGAACTTCCTTCTGGGTGTCGAGAAATATTTATAAGCCACATCGATCGTGATTCCCTGCTCACGTTCTGCACGTAGCCCATCAGTCAACAGTGCCAGATCAAGTTCTCCATTTTCTTTATTTCTGCTTTGCTTGCCAATTGCTTCTAATTGATCAATCATGATCGATTTGCTGTCAAAAAGCAATCGGCCAATTAGTGTGCTCTTGCCATCGTCAACGCTCCCTGCGGTAATAAGTCTCAATAGGTCCATCTCCGTTCAATTAAAAATAGCCGTTCTTTTTCCTGTCCTCCATTGCTGCTTCCGAAACCTTGTCATCAATTCGTGTTTCCCCTCGCTCACTGGTCTTCGTTGTAATGATCTCGTTTATAATTTCATCAATCGTATTCGCTTCTGATTCAATTGCAGCGGTGCAGGTCATGTCACCTACCGTACGATAGCGCACTCTTTTACTGACAATCAAATCGTTTTCATCAATATTGATAAAAGATGAAACTGCGACTAACTGATTCTGATAGGATATGCAGCTTCTCTGATGCGAGAAATAGATCGAGGGCAGGTCAATATTTTCCTGGCGGATATAATTCCAAACATCCAGTTCCGTCCAATTACTGATAGGGAAAACCCGAACATTTTCTCCCTTGTTTATCCTGCCGTTATATATATTCCACAATTCGGGGCGTTGCAATTTCGGATCCCATTGCCCAAACTCATTGCGCACGGAGAATATTCTTTCCTTAGCCCTTGCTTTCTCTTCATCTCTTCGCGCTCCTCCAATGCATGCATCGAATCCATGTGCCTCGATCACTTCCAGAAGAGTATGCGTCTGCAAAGCATTACGACTGGCAAACTTTCCTTTAGACTCCGAAAGACCTTTTCGTTTGATTGTGTCCTCAACGCTCCCAACAATTAACTTTTCTCCCAAATCCTGTATAAGTTTATCCCGGTACTGAATAGCCTCAGGAAAATTGTGGCCTGTATCGATGTGCACCAATGGAAATGGAAACCTTCCCGGGCGAAACGCTTTTTCTGCCAAACGCACGAGTGTAATCGAATCTTTCCCACCCGAAAAAAGCAACGCTGGCCTCTCAAACTGTCCGGCCACTTCTCGCAAAATGTGAATGGCTTCTGACTCCAACTCATTCAGGTATGCTAAACTCATTATATATATAGTCTATAGAATTAGTAGGACAAAACTAAGCAAGTTTATTTACGATCAAAACACGTTGTCGTTTAATTTTTCAGTAAAATTTAACAGCTTGAATAATAAGGCTAAGGGCGATACTTACCCCTCGCGCTTGACGACCGTGGCACTGGCCTGGGCTACTGGCAAAACAAGCATATCAGCTACAACTACATGCGCAGGACGCGTTAAAGCAAATAGTATCAAGTCAGCTATATCGCAGGCCACAAGCGGCTGCATACCTTTATAGATGTTGTTGGCACGATCGGAATCTCCTTTGAAGCGTACAACCGAGAATTCTGTTTCTACCATGCCGGGATTGATACTCGTTACTTTGATGCCATGGGGATTGAGATCGAAGCGCATACCTTTGGTAATTGCATCCACAGCATACTTGCTCGCACAGTATACATTTCCATTGGGGTAAACTTCTTTACCAGCGATAGATCCTATATTAATGATGTGTCCTGTTTTATGTTCGATCATTCCATTCATGATCTCCCTGGAGACATACAGCAAGCCTTTAACGTTGATGTCAATCATCTTGTCCCAATCCTGAAGGTCGCCGGTCTGGATTGGGGACAGCCCGTGCGCATTTCCGGCATTGTTAATCAAAACATCAATTTTCCTCCATGCTGGTGACAATGACTGAATAGCTTGTGAAACTTCTGCCTGATCGCTGACATCAAAACTGGAAGAAGTCACTTCCGTCCACGAAGACAACTCACCAGTGAGTTTTGCCAGTCGATCTTGCCGCCTGCCACATATAATCAGTTTGAAATTATTACGTGCAAGTAAGCGAGCTGTGGCCTCACCGATCCCTGAAGTCGCACCGGTAATGAGAGCAATTTTCTTTTCCATAGACTATTGAAAGATGAAATACACTGAAATTGTATTTGTGTTGAGTCGACTGATGGGATCCTGATAGACCGTATGCTGCGAACCCAACATATTGGAAATCCCCCTGGAGAAACGAATCTCCTGTGAAAACTTGAAGAAGGGGAAGTAGAAGTCAAATCCCATTCCCATATCAAGGCTTACGTTGTGTTTTTGAATGGACAAGCCGGCTGTTGAATTTCCAATATCATTTTTTCCGGATGCTTCGAATGCAGGTGTGACCCCTCCTACCATATACATCCGAACATTTCCACGGCGAGCAGATTTGTATTTCAACAATATTGGCAGCTCTACTAAAGTTGTCTCCACCAACTGCGATTGTGTTGGTGCATTCGTAAAGTAATAATATAATTTATGCGCATAAAACCCCGCCTTGGGCATTATCCTGATATCAAGGAATTCAGCGGCCCTGTAATTCACAAGAAAGCCGAGAGAAAATCCGGGGAGGAAAACCGGTTGAACGGAATGAACCGTATCGAATTTGGGCGTAACAAATTTGTTGGAGTACTTAACCTGGTAGGAAGATGTATGTATGCCAATGCTAAACCCGTACGATATTTTGCGATCGTCATAAGTGGGATTGTGCTGACGGGCCCACCGAAACAACTGCGCATCCGATCGCAATGGCAGCAACACAGCCAAAGCAACCAGGCCTATTTGGAGGCTGTGTACAGCGAGCTTATTCCAAATGTTAGCGGTTGACATGTAGCATTTTTAAATCCCAATTTTAAAAGCAACGAAGTAAATTCCTGGCCGTCAGGAAAAGCTTTCACTGATTCTGGCAGATAGGTGTAAGCTGAAGAGTCGCGCGAAACGGCTTTGCCGATTTTTGGCAAAATCATATTAAAGTAGAACGAATAAAATTGCTTCATCGGAAATGACCTGGGCTTTGAAAATTCCAGCACCACGGCCTTGCCTCCAGGTTTAAGTACGCGAAGGATTTCTGACAAGCCTTTTTCCAGGTTCTCAAAGTTTCTCACACCAAATGAAACGATCACTGCATCGAATTTATTTTCCTCAAAGGGAAGGTTTTCAGAGTCTCCCGATTTTAGCTCAATAATGGAATCATGGCCGTTGGCTTTCATCTTCTTGCGCCCGATATCAAGCATCCCTTCCGAGATATCTACACCAATAATTTTGTCTGGATTGAGCTTTAAAGCTTCAATAGCAAAATCTCCAGTGCCTGTGGCTACATCCAAAATCATTTTGGGTTTGTCTTTCACGAGCAACCTGATGGCTTTCTTCCTCCACCGGATGTCGATGCCCAAGCTTAAGAAGTGATTGAGAAAATCGTATTTGCCGCTGATTGAATCGAACATGCGCGCCACTTGCACTTTCTTTGAGGCCGCATCGTCTTTATAAGGTACTACTGTCAAAAGAATTTTTGTTCAAAGATAATACTTCGGCAATCAAACCGGAGATCAATTTCCGAGCACCTTAAATTCTACCCGACGGTTGAGTTCGCGTCCATCCTTTTCGTCATCATTGCTCGCAATCGGCCTTTCCTCACCATATCCCACAGTCTTTATCCGGCGGGTATCGATTCCCTTCGAGGTAAGGAAGCTCTTAACCGCATTAGCCCTGCGCAAGGAAAGAGTTTTATTAAATGCTTTTGAACCCACGTAATCTGCGTGACCTGAAATCTCGACTTGCAGAGCCGGATTCTGCTTCATCATTGTCTCCAGGCGATTCAGTTCGCTGTAGCTCTCCACGCGGAATGTTGCTTTCTGGAAGTCAAAATAAATGTTCCGCAGAATAGAGACTGCATTCACCACCAGCTTGCGCATTTCAATGGTTTTATCTATCGTTTTGGCTTCCGCTGTTGCTGCCGGCAGTTTTGCATTGACAGATTGGAAAATGTATCCATCTTTCTCCACGGTAATCTGATACTCTTTCGCTGTTGTTGACTTGATACTGAATTCAGTTACGCCTCCTCCCTGATCTATTGCGCCAACAACCACTTTGTCCCTCAGGCCCATCATCCTTATTTTTGAATCCAAGGGTTGTTTTGTTTCGGCATCTATAATTTTTACGATATACCTAATTGGCTGAATGATCTTTTTAGGTTCTTCTTTTTTCGGCTGCTCCTTTTTGGGTTCTTCCTTCCTTGTCTCCTCTTTCTTAGGCTGTTCTTTTCTAGGTTCTTCCTTCTTGGGTTCCTCCTTCTTAGGCTCCTCTTTCTTGGGTTCTTCTTTCTTAGGCTCCTCTTTCTTTGGTTCTTCCTTCTTTGGTTCTTCTTTTTTTGCAATCACATCGGGTTGCTTTTTGGGCACCTCGGAAGCAGTAATGATGTAAATATCAGAATAGCCTAACCCCCCATCGCGAACCGATGAATAATAATAACGCTTACCGTCTTTGGACGTAGTAAAGAAAATATCATCGTCTGGCGTATTAATCGGATAACCAATGTTCTCAGGCTCCGTCCATTCGCTTCGCTCAAGGTTCTTTAAGGTAGACTTAAACACGTCAAATCCTCCCATGCCTTTGTGCCCTTCCGAGCTGAAGTAAAGTGTCTGAGCATCCGAGGCAATAAAAGGACCATCCTCGTCTACATCTGTATTAATCACCGTTCCAAGGTTCTTAACTCTGCTCCATTCCCCTTTCGCATCCTTAGTACACATATAGATATCGGAACCTCCATACCCACCTGGCCTGTCGCTGGCAAAGTATAGTATACTTCCATCTGCCGTAACAGATACCGACGATTCCCGGTAGCTTGAATTAATAACTCCCGGCAAAGGTGTGGGTGTTCCCCACGAACCATCTGCATTTTGCCTGGATTCAAAGATATCACCACCGTTATCATCCTTATAGATAAAGAGCAGCTTGCCGTCAGGCGAGAGTGTTAAATTTGAGTCGTGAAATTTGGTGTTTACTGTAGGTCCAATGTTTTTTGCTGACGCCCATTTTCCTCCTTTTTTAGTGGAAATAAAAATGTCCTCAAAATGCTTATTGTCAACATCCACGTTTTCATACGTGTTTCCGTCCTGTCTGCGGGTAGTGAAAACAATCTCGTCTTCATTGTCGTTGAGCACAGGCGCAAAATCCTCGAACTCCGAATTGATTTCCGAACCGATATTCACAATAGAATATGGCTTTGGGTCTGCGACAAACTCTTTCCCGTTTTTACATGCCAGTATAAACCGGTCAACCTCTTTAACAGGAACAAAGTCTTTGCCTTTATAGTCTGGTCTTTTACTAGCCTTATTTCTGTAACGTGTATAAAAATCGATTGCTGCATCGAACTTTAATCCAAAGTGATAGCTTCTTGCAATCCAGTACTCCAAGTCAAATTGATAGTTAGGGCTCTGCCTGTAGACCCTAAGAAAATATTTTACAGCTAGCTCCTTCCCGATGGTTTCGACTTGAAAACGACCTGCTTGAAAATTTGCCTTGACATTGGTTGTATCAAAATTAGCAGCATTGACATACATTTCTCGAGCCTGATCCATCGCTTTGGTTTCAGCCATGATAAGGTCGCCCTGTTCCACCAGGTCGGCAGCAGTCTTTTTATCTTGGGGCAAATCCTGGGAAATAGCTGTCAGGGCTGCAGACAAAAAAACGGCTAAAAAAATAGGTAGCCTTAGTTGCTTGGTCATATCAAAAAATAGTTTGTCGGACAGAACAAGGAAGGCAAGTTAAATAAAAAAGTTCTTAAATGAAAAAGCCTATTTTAGGCATAAATACCAAGTTTATTACATCTTTAGTATTTTGCCGTTAAATTAATACTTTAAGCATTGGATGAAAATTGAGAAGGCTGAGTTTGTCGCCAGTTCCACCGAATGGCAGAAGGCCCCCCTGCCCCGAAACCCTGAATTTGCGTTCATTGGGCGTTCGAACGTAGGGAAGTCCTCCCTCATTAACATGCTGGTGGAACGTAAAGGCCTTGCAAAAACCTCTTCCACTCCCGGCAAGACTCAAACCATTAACCACTTTGTAGTCAACAACCAATGGAACCTGGTAGACTTGCCCGGGTACGGATATGCCTCCGCTAGCCGGAGTTCCCGGTTCGCCTGGGGAAAAATGATTGAGCAATATCTCATCAACCGGGAAAATCTCTACTGCACTTTCGTGTTACTTGATTCCCGGATTCCTCTTCAGGCAATTGACCTCGATTTCATCACGTGGATGGGGCAACAACATTTGCCCCTAGCTCTCGTCCTGACTAAAAGTGACAAGCTAAAGCAACAGGAACTCGCGCGTTCAAAGAAATCAATTGAGGGAAAATTACTCGAACACTGGGAAGAATTACCTCCGCTTTTTGTTACTTCGACAGAAAAGAAAACGGGCCGAAAGGAAATATTGAATTTTATTTTCGAAGCCCTTACTCAAGAAGATTGACTTTATGAATTCGGAAGAAGGCCTTAAACGCGAGATCGGTTTGTGGGGACTCACTGCCAATATCGTGAACGTAGTTATCGGCTCTGGGATTTTTGTCCTGCCTGCCATCGTCAGTGAGAAACTTGGTCCTGCAGCGATACTTGCATATCTATTTTGCGGTTTCCTGATTATCATGATCATGCTTTGTTTTGCGGAAGTCGGCAGTAAAGTGACTGTAACCGGAGGGGCCTATGCTTACATCGAGGCTGCTTTTGGAAAGTACTTTGGGTTTCTCACTACCAACATTTTTGTCTTTGGCTCTTCCCTAATGGCAGCCTCGGCTGTAGCCAATGCCCTGGTCAATACATTTGCCACATTCTTACCTGTGTTTAACGATCTCTTGCCAAAAGCGCTTTTCCTCGTAACAATTTTCACCACACTTGCCATTGTGAATGTGATCGGTGTGAAGCGCGGGATCACTGTTGTCAAGATCACCACGATTTCCAAACTCACTCCTCTCCTGCTGCTGATCGTGTGGGGTGCAACTAAAGTGGTCGGAGAAAATTTGGGCTGGAATGGAATGCCTGAGATAAGTGACCTCGGAAAAGTTTCATTGGTATTATTTTTCGCGTTCCAGGGTGCGGAAGGAAGTTTGAGCATCAGTGGAGAAGTCAAAGACGCCAGGACCACTGTACCACATGCTATACTTATGAGCTTCGGTGTCATCCTGTTGTTCTACATCTCGATTCAATTGGTGGCACAGGGCGTGCTGGGCAATTCCCTCTCCGATTTCAAAAGTGCTCCCCTTGCCGAAGTCGCTAACCGGTTGTTCGGTCCGTTTGGAACTACACTGATGATTGCCGGTGCCGCAATCTCAATGGCGGGTTATCTCAGCAGTGACATCATGAATATGCCAAGAGTACTGTTCCGCTCTTCCAAAGATGAAGTCATTCCCGTAAAACAGCTTTCCACTGTTCATCCCAGATTTTCAACACCGTATATCTCGATCATCCTTTATGCTCTGCTGTGTTGCTTTTTTTCAATCACTGGTGAATTCCGTCAACTGGCAATTTTTGCTTCTTCCTCCGCTTTACTAATCTATCTTGGTGTGGCCCTGGCCACCATCAAATTCAGAATGCGAAAAGAAAATGACAAGGGTACTTTCAAAATTAAGGGAGGCTATACCGTGCCTGTCATCGCTATCATTACCATTCTCTGGTTCCTTTCTAACCTGACTTTAAAAGAAGTCAAGGGTCTCATTCTGTTTGTCGCAATTCTGAGCGCTATCTATTTTGTTTTGAAATTCTTTAAAAGAACTTCGATTACCAAGTAGCAGATTCTTTCATTAATATTGCGCTCTTAAAAAAATCATTTTGTATGGAGATTTCTGAAATTGCATCGGTAAGTGGTAAGGGTGGATTATATAAAATCCTGAAACCGGGCAAAGCTGGCGTTATCCTTGAATCTATGGACGCCACCAAAACAAAAATTGTAGCGGGTGCTACGCTTCGCGTTTCTGTGTTAAATGAAATCTCGATTTACACTACTACAAAAGAAGGTACTGTTCCGTTGGCCGATGTGTTGAAGAAAATCCATTCACAATTTGGGGCCGACCTGGGCCTTGACAGCGAATCAAGCTCAAAGGAATTGCAATCATTTATGAAAGCCGTACTTCCCGAATTTGACGAGCAGCGTGTTTACGTCTCCGACATCAAAAAACTCGTCAAGTGGTACGGAATCATCTTGAAAGAAGCACCGGAAATCCTGCAGGAAGCTGAGAAGAAATCCTAAAGGCTTTCAGCCTTCATTACCATACTTTCTGATCCTACATAGAAAGGCGTTCGCTGATGAAGGCTTGTTGGTTGAATTTCCAATATTCTCATTTTGCCATCTGTGCCCCTACCCCCTGCCTGCTCTGCAAGGAATGCCAGGGCGTTGCACTCGTACATAAGTCTCAACTTTCCTTGTGGATCTTTTGCGGTGGCGGGATAAATATAAATACCTCCCTTGAGCAAGTTTCTATGAAAGTCAGCCACTAATGAACCAATATAACGCGCTGTGTAATTGTTGTCTTTGCAGTACTGCACGTACTTTTTCACCGGCTCAGAAAATGAATTAGCCGACCCCTCATTGATTGAGTATATCTTCCCGTTCTTTGGGATTTCCATGTGTGGGTGCGATAGCACGTACTCGCCCAGAGAAGGCTCATAGGTAAACCCATTTACTCCAAAGCCGGTTGTAAAAACCAGCATTGTAGACGAACCGTATAAAATATATCCTGCGGCTACCTGCTCCTCACCTTTTTGCAAAATATCAGCTTCACTGATCGGCTGCCCAATAGGAGATACTCTCCGATAGATCGAAAAAATTGTTCCTATTGAAACATTCACGTCAATATTAGAAGAGCCATCGAGCGGGTCGATAGCAATCACATATTTGCCATCGTTATTTAAGTCAACATAAGTTTCCGACTCTTCAGAAATGACGGCACAGGCCTCGCCTCCCTTTGTGAGCGCTCGGGTGAAACGAATATTCGCCAGAACATCCAGTTTTTGCTGTTGTTCTCCTGTCGAATTTTGTGAGCCCATCGCTCCCATGATATCGATCAGCCCGGCTTTGTTTACTTCACGATTCACTACTTTAGAAGCGAGGGCTATATCGCGAAGCAATTGCGATAACTCTCCGCTGGCATACTGGAATTGTTCCTGGTTATTCTTAATAAAACGATCTAAAGCAGTGCCGATCGGTAGGGCTATTCGAGAAGATTCCACAATTTTACGGTTGTTATGATTACGATGTTAAATTTGCCGCAAGATACATCGCAATCGTTTGAAATCAATAAAAACTGATGAAGGTATTCAAATTTGGAGGGGCATCATTGAAAAGCGCGACTGCTGTAAAAAATGTAGCTTCAATAATCAAAGCCCAATCGGGAAATCAACTCATTGTCGTGGTTTCGGCTATGGGCAAGACCACAGATATCCTTGAGACCATCATTGCTGCAAGTCAGTCAGGTGTGGCTATCAATGAAAAACTGGAGCAGTTAAAACAGTATCACGTTGACATTGTTGAAAAACTCTTTAATGATCCACGAAATACAATTGACCAGATCAATATCCTTTTTGATGAACTGCACAGAAAGGCGAATTTGAAAGGCGAATACGATTTTGTGTACGACCAGGTGATAGGCTTTGGAGAAATTATATCTTCAGCAATCGTTCATCAGTTCTTATTACAAGAAGGGTTGTCATGCGAATGGATAGACTCAAGAAAATATATTTCTACAGACAGCACTTTTCGTGAGGGGCAAGTACAATGGCAGCAAACGGAAAACAAGATCAACGAGATTAAACCATTGTTGCGTGAAAATATTATTGTTACGCAAGGCTTTATCGGTTCAAACGAAAAGGGCGACACGGTTTCACTCGGGCGCGAGGGCTCCGATTTTACGGCAGCGATTTATGGCTCTTCACTCGCGGCCGAATCGGTTACAATCTGGAAAGATGTGCCGGGAGTGATGAGCGCTGACCCAAGGCGATTGCCCAAAGCGGTCGTGTTTGAAGAATTGCCTTACAAGGAAACAGCTGAGATGACATACTATGGTGCATCTGTCATTCATCCGAAAACTGTAAAACCATTAGCAAACAAGGGCATCCCTCTCTATGTGAAAAGCTTTGTCGATCCTTCCCTGGAAGGAACAAAGATCCACGAATGCATTGTCGACAAACTTCCTCCGCTCATTGTTCACAAAGAAAATCAGTGCCTGATCTCCTGCAAGGTTACCGACTATACGTTCATTAACGAAGAACAATTGGGTGTCATCTTCCGTGCGATCAACGAAAGCGGAATCCGGATTAACATGATGCAGAATTCGGCAATCTCATTTTCATTTTGTGTGGACTACCGTGAAAACCGAGTGATGAAACTGATTCAGCACCTCAGTAAAAATTTTGAAGTCTACTACAACTCGGGGCTCACTTTGATTACCATCAAAAACTATGATGCCAAAACTTTTGATGAGTACCGGAAGTTGAAAGGTGTGATCCTGGAGCAATCTTCACGCGCGGCTTTGCAAGTCCTGGTAAAAGACTTTAAGTAGCTTACTCACATTTCCAGATGTGAACATCGTAAGGCTGCAACGCCACCAGTACATTTGGACCTAGCCCAGTTGGTTTTCCACCAGGGGAGACAAAATAAACTCGCGATATATCCAGTTTCCCAAGTGCAAGATCTATTTTTTGATTGCTGTCAGAAAGATTAACAACCACCAGGAATGTTTGCTTACCATCCCTGCGTAAAAAACTAAAGACGTTTTCATTGTAATTCTCTACAACCTGGTATGCTCCCGAATGCAGGGCACTATTATTTTTCCTTAAATTCAAAAGCCACTTGTAGTAATTGTACAATGACTTGGCATCTGCCTTTTCTTCTTCCAGGGAAACACCATCGTCTGCTTTCAAATTTGATTCATTCCACCAGGGCCCCGTATTTTTATACCACAGTGCCATGCCCTTCCCTTCATCAGACTTATTCCATTCGAATGCCTCACGCAAAAGGATGTCATTGCCATCAGTCCGGTTGAATTCACGATGGGCACCAGTCATGCCCAACTCCTGTCCATAGTAGATCGATGGCACCTGCCCCAGGCACAAATTCATTGCTGCTCCAAGTTTTAGTTTTCGAATATCTTTGTTCACTGTTGTTGCGAACCTTTGCACATCGTGGTTTTCAATAAAAACAATTTGTCGTTTTCCAGCCGGAGTATGCGCCAGTGTCGCATCGATTGCTTTCGTAATTCTTTCCTTGTCGAATGAGGCTATCCCTCCAAGGATATTAAAAGCAAACACGAGATCTACGTTAGCCTTTGTCAGGTAATCGGTACCATAGTTAGCCCAATTAGCCTGCTCGGCCATGATAGTCAGGTCAGGGTTTGTCTCTTTAATTTGAGTGATCAACGGCTTCCAGAAATTCTCAAACAAGCCCGTAAGTTGTGGTTTCATATCCAATGAATCCATTGCATGATCTAGTCGAAAGCCATCTGCACCATCGTCAAACTTGCCATCCTTATTCGGATCTATAAATAACCGGAAGAGCTTCACATTATAGTCAAGTACTTTTTTACTTCGAAGATTCACTGTAGTGATCTTCCGATGAACGTTATCATATCCTGTCAATCCCGTGAGTCCATAAATAATTGTAGAAAGTTCAAGGTGTTTCGCATCCTCGTATAGAGGAAATTCGCTGTAGGGTGACTTCAGGTTTCCATAAGAATCCTTCCACCAGAGATGATCCTCCGTGACATACTGAGTCTCCATATCGAGGTAAATTTTCATTCCTCGCCTATGAACATTCCTCGCCAAACTGATATAGTCAGGCATTGTGCCGTATTCCTGATCAATTTTTTCGAAATCATCAGAAAAATAATTGTGATAGTAAACCGATGAATTAATGGGCGTCAGAAGAATGGAAGTGACTCCCAAGTCTTGCAAATAGTCCAGTTTTTCTTCGAGGCCTTTCAAGTCGCCATGATCATCGCCATTGCTATCGTAAAAACTCCGGAGAAAGATGTGGTAGATCACTTCATTCGTGCCAGCGGTATTTTGCGCCAGGCTGGTTCGAATTTGAATCGCTAAGAATACGATTAGAATGGTTTTAAAAGTTCTCAACATTATTTTGTTTTTAAGTTGACTAATATAAAATGGGATTAATCGATGTATTGATTTCTTCACCTACTATTGCACCCGGACACCACGTATTCCAATCCTCGATCTGATTTTTATTGTCCGGTTGTTTTAGTTTCATATGCTTGTCCATGTAGATCATCGTCATCACTTTGCGCATGCGGCCACTGCTGTTGGCTCCCGCACGATGAAAAACCCACCCCGAGTGAAAACTTATTTCACCCAGATCAAAGGGTTCAATCACATGCTTAAAATCACTAACGCGCAATCTTTTTTGAATGAGTTGCTCGCTTTCATCGCCAATTTCCAGTTCACGACCTTCGACCACCTGATGACTGCCCGCACTGAATTCGAGCGGCCCCATCTCCAGCGGAGTTGCCTGCAAAGGAACCCAGGCTGTCACGGTTTTGTCTGTAGCCAGAGGCCAGTAATATTGATCCGCATGCCATGGGGTAATTCCTCCGCCTGCTTCTTTAAAAAGCGCCTGATCGTGGTACAACCTTACACCGCTCACTTCCATTAAGTCTGCTGCTATTTTCGCAATTCGTTTGCTGAATACCAGTTCTTTCACAACTTCATCTTCACGCCACAGGTTGAATAACTGCAGGAACGCTTTTCCATAAGTTGTTCTGTTTTCTAACGGTGTCGTTTGGGTAATCATTGTTCCCACCCGATTATTAATTGCCTCTGCAAAAAATGCAACAGCCTCCGGGCTCAGTACCTGTTTCAATTTGATGAATCGATTTACCTTATAAAACGCAATTTGTTCTTGCGTTAAATCGTATGGGCTTTTTAGAAAATTCCTTAGACTATCGGGGAGCATTGAATTTGATTTAATTTCAAAATTAAACCGAATAGCCAGGTCTCGCTTGCATCTAATGTCAAAAACTGATACTCTATTGACCACAATTATTGATTTTTAACCAAATTTGTACAATTAAAGTCTAGAATGAGGGCTGCACGCGAGCATATTGTCACTGATAAGGATAACCCTGCTATGGTTGCTTACCAGTTAACCATTCCTTCATTCAAATTTTTCTGGCATTATCACCCCGAATATGAGCTCACTCAAATTCTTAGTGGATCTGGTAAGCGAATCGTTGGTGACAGTCATGAGAGTTTTCAAACTGGTGACCTGGTATTACTCGGACCGGATTTGCCACACACATGGATTGATGAAAAGTCGAAGAGCAGGAAAGAGTCCGGAGCCATCGTCATTCAGTTTTCTGAATCAATGTTCGCAGGAATTTCCAACCTTGGCGTGTTCGATAATATACAGCGAATGCTTGCGGAGAGCCGAACTGGTTTGTCTTTTAAAAGCAATGAATTACTCAAAGCCCAAATTCAGCAATTACCAAAATTGAAAGGAGTCGGACGCATCTCCGCGCTACTTTCTTTGCTCGAAGAACTATCTCATCAAAAAGCCAGGCGCCTGTCGTCACCCAGGTTTATTTTTCCAAAAGGGAAAGAAACCGAAAGGAGAATAAATAAAGTCTGCAATTTTGTACAGGATAACTTTTCTTCAGGAATAACTGTTCAGCAAGCCGCTGACACTATTCACCTTTCTCCCAGCGCCTTTTGTAAATTTTTCAAAAGGATAACCGGCAAAACGTTTTCAGATTATGTAAATGAAATTCGGATCAGTAATGCCTGTGTTCAATTGGTAGAATCAGATAAACCAATCAGTGTCATTGCTTCCGACTGTGGCTTTGAAAACCTTTCTTATTTCAATCGTGTCTTTCTAAAAAAGAAAAAACTCCGGCCCGGAAATTACAGGAACCTGAAGAGTCAGTGATCAAAATCTCTTCCTGAATGAAACTGTACCGCTGGTGATCAATGTATAGTCGCCAAGGTAAACGGATAGTTCCTGGTAAGTTACATTGAGACTAAGTCCCAGGATTACATTGGCGGGCAACGTCTTCTGCCAGGCCAAGCCAGCTCGCTGGGATTTAAGAATATTGATCTGATCGGTGCTCAATCCATTGGAGCTTTGAAAGCGCCTTTCATCAGGTGAGAATCCGTAGCCGAGTGTAAGGCCAAGGTAGTTATCACTGTTCTCAAAATACAGGCGGGTAGTGATTGAGGTCGAAAATGAAAAGCCATCGACATCAGCCGACAAATAAGGACGAAGAGAAACCCAATAATTCTTGAAATAGTAGCCGATCGATCCGGTGTAAAGAACTACCGAAGTAGATGAGTTAAAGTACAAATACCTTACTCCCAGCGAAGCCTCAAAACTCTTAGGCAGCTTGGAGAAAATCTCCCCCCCCAGGCGATGCTGAGGAAACAACTTACTTTGGGAATAGCCGTAATTCACATAGGCATAAACACCATTTGCTATTCGCGGATACGCCTCTATCTCGGGCTGAAAACCTTTGAGTGAAAAACGATCAGAATAATTCACTCTCAGGATCGAGGTTCCCCATTTGTGCGTAGTCCCAAAGTTCAAAGATGAACTAAAAGCATTGGAGTAGATTTTGCTAAACGTATCAAAACCGGAGGATAAACCAACATAGTGCTTCAACAACTGTTTCTTCAGGTCGGCCATCAAAGCAATTCCCTTCGTGTGAGAAGGATCCAATTCCAACAGTCGTGAAAGTTGGTCTGCTGCTTCTTTTGGTTTTTGAAGGTTCTTGAGAATTACCGCTTTCTTGTAAAGAAAATCTTCATTGCTTGGATGAGCCGCTAGTGCCCTGTCTGCTGTAACAAGGGCATCATTATATTTCTCTCCCCACATATCGACATCAAGGAGTACGTTTAGTGCTTCTGTATTATTAGGTTCCGCATCAAGAACGATTGCCAGTTCCTGTTTTGCCTGATCATATTGTCCGTCCCAGGCATAAGTCCTCGCAAGGAAAATCCTAACCTCGTGGTAATCCTTACTCTTGCTAAGAACTTCGCGGAGCATTTCACGTGCTTCGGTTCGTTTACCATCAAATGCAGTCTGACGAGCCAATTTGAACAAGTCGTCTGAATTCAATTGCTTCCAGTCTTGTGACCTCACTACCGATGCTGCAAACAACACGATCACAACAAGAATGCTCTTGATTTTCATTACTTGAATTTACGTTTTAATTGCGAGGTGATTTCATTCTCAAATGGTCTTTTCGACAAGTCCTCAATAATCTTTCTGGCTTCCCGGTTTTGTCCTAAAGTTGTTAAAGCTCTCGCCTTTCGGGAAAGCAACTCCGCGTCTGCGGAATTGAATTTTAATCCATTGTCAACAGTTGTTAATGATAGTGCAAGCTGATCTTTCCAGAAATAAACATCGGACAACGCTGCATATGCATCGGCATACGTGGGTGCGCGTTGAATTGTCTGCTCCAAAAAAAGTTTAGCGCTATCGTATTTGCCATCCCAGGCAAACGTTCGTGCCAATAAAATCCGTGCATCATGATAGTTGGGACTTTTGTTCAAAATATTCTTGGAAATAGCGCGGCTCTTGAAATAATCTTTTGCGAAAGCCCTGGCGCGAGCTTTTACAAACTGGTCGTCAGGGTTTAACTTAGTAATCCCGGAGTCGCTAAGATATTTCTTTTCTTTAGCGTTGAAAGCAAAAAGGGTTGTGCGTTTAGTTTGAACTTTATCCAGTTTGTTGTTTTCAAAAGCGTAGGTGCTTGCCGATTGAAAATCTTTCAGTTTGTTTTTCAATTTCTCTTTTTCGCTATCCCGAGAAACAACCTCAAGCTGAAGTCCTGGCAAAATTTTGTACAGCCGGTTCTCAGATAAAAAGAAAGTCCCACTGACGTAGTCTCTCACTTCATTCTTATTTCTGATAAGAGTGATATCCAAATCACTTGAGAATTCGCGTTTTGTTGGAAGTGATGGTGAAATCAAAGGTAGTTCTGATGGAAACGTCATTCCATGATGACTGTGAAGAAAGTTCAAAATACCAGGGAGTATTGCGCTATGCGTGGTTAACGCAGAAAACTTCACGGGCTGTTTCAGCATGGGCGAATAGACCAAAATCGGAACATGAAAGCGTTTGATCTTATTATCCTGCGGAACCGGAATGAGACGATGATCTCCCGTAATTATGAAAATAGTATTACTAAAGTCAGGCCGCCTGGAATAATCCAGCATTAATTCCTTAATCGCATTATCGGTGTAAGCCAGGCATTCAAAAATATTTTTCTGACTAAGCATAATATCCTTCTTCTTTGAAGTCTGCATTTTGCTTATCCTCTCATCCACTTTCAATGCCACTGCAGAGTCAGGGCAAACAAAAGGTTCATGCGTACTCAAAGTCAAAAAGATATCTAGCCGTTGACTAGTTTCGCTTTCTATTTTACGCAAGGCAGTCGAAAACAAATCCTGATCACTAAAACCCCAGAAAGCTTTCGGACTCGCCTGTTTAGGGAAATTGGATTCATTCATGAAGAAATCAACGCCTTGCCTTTCGAGGAAAATATCCAGGTTATCGAAGTTTGGATTTCCACCATAAAAAAAATTAGACCGGTAACCATAAGGTTTGAGTAGTGAAATCAACGTCTGATGATCAGGCATTTCATTTCCATAACCCATCATTCCCAATTTCGAGTAAGGCAGTGATCCGAGAATACTCGGTGGAGCACCGAAAGTCCGGCCTGCATTACTTAGCGCATTTTCCCAATACAAACTTTTTGTAGATAGCGAATCGATAAATGGCGTGAATCCGCCATAGGGTGCGTTAGCTCCACAGAAATCTCGGCCAAGGCCTTCCACTATCACAAAAACAATATTCGGATAATTGCGAAATGAATTGAAATACCTTCCCAGCGAATCCGTATAATTCACAGCGTGAAGCAATGGATAAACATCCTTTGCAAAAACACGTTTGTCAGATTGTTCGTTGATGAATTCTATCGTTCGATCAACAAGGTATCCTGGCTTGTTAACAGCAATGAAGTAGCTAAAATCATTCTCGTAGTCATCCGGTTGTACGCGCCAGGGAAGCAGCGCAATTGCTAACATCCCGACAATCGCAATCAATGTTGAGCGTAACGAAAGCTGATGAGTCAAATCCCATTTTAATAATTTTCTGGCCAGGAAAATAAATGCTACGACTATAGACAGACAAACAAACAATGAAATATTTAATGTGCTACCCGATGCACCAACCGTAGTCTTAATGTCACTAAATGAATACCCAAACAAGTCAGCGCTTAGTGGTATAAGCGTGACGACAAAATACTGGTTGATAGCAAATCCTATTAAAAGGATCAGCGAAAAAAAAACAAGACTGGCTATCTGGGAAATTTTTGCTGCGAGAAGCCCAAAAATTGAGCAGAGCAAAATAATGCCAAAAGATATACAGACACTCACACCAAGATCTTCAATTGCACCACGAAGATGGATTCCGAAGAGCCCTTCCACCTCACCCACACGTCCTGAAATAGCCAGGGCAGAATACAAACGTATCAGCAGCCAGCACAAAGTAAATGCAGCAGAGATCGCTAGCAGTTTTTTTATCGATGTCGCTATTTTTTCTTTCACATCAGGTCTTCTTTTCCGTCTTCTTATACTGAACAAATCCCTGCCTTGTCATTTCCCCCCATGTCTTTTTTCCTTTGATAAGATCAATGTTTCCTTTTAATGACCACCACACGACCCTTGGGTGAAACCAAATGGGTTCAAGGAGGGCAACTCCGATCATTTTCAAGACATCTTTCTTATGTGTGTATTTGAAAAAGGATGTCTCTTCGGCATAGAGGGCAAACATGGACATAAAAAAGGCAAAGCAATAAATCGCCAGGGTCAAGGATAGGAAAAACACCCAATTCACTTTGCCAAACATCACCAGGAAAAGGAAAAATACCAGTCCTGAAAATTCGATGAATGGAGATAGATATTCAAAGAAGAACCAAAACGGATAGCTTAACATTCCCATCAAACCATACCGCGGATTGAAAAAAAGTTTTCTGTGAGTCTTCAGCGTTTCAAATGTACCCCGCGCCCATCTATTGCGCTGACGACTAAGAATTTTGGCATCGACAGGCGCTTCCGTCCAGCATAGCGGGTCCGGAATATAAGCGACCCGGTATTTCATATCTCTTTCCTGCATATACCTGCGCATACGCACGACTAACTCCATGTCTTCACCCACGGTTCCATGATCATACCCACCCGCGGCAACAGCAATTTCACGCTTAAACAAACCGAAAGCACCTGAGATCAGAAGTAAACCGTTGAGTTTGCTCCAGGCCATTCGTCCCAAAAGAAATGCCCGGATATACTCGAGCACCTGCATTCGCGGCAAAAGTTTTTCGGGTAGTTTTACTTCAATTAATCTGCCTTCTTCCACTACGCATGAATTTGCAATCCGAACCACCCCGCCCGATGCAATTACTTCGGATTGCTCAAGAAACGGCTTCACCATTTTAAGCAAAGCATCCGGTTCAATTATACAATCGACATCAATACAGGCGACCAGGTCTTTCTTTGAAATGTTTAGCCCGACATTGAGCGCATCGGCTTTACCTCCATTTTCTTTATCAACAACGGTGAGTTTCTTAAACGCAAGGTTACGCGATTTGTAGACGCCACGAACAGGCTTGGTGGAAAGCTGGTACTGCAAATCAAAATTTACTTTCACCATATCAAATGCAGGGAGTAATTTTGCCAACGTGTCATCCTTGCTTCCATCGTTGATTATGATCACTTCAAAATTATTATACATGATTGAGAGCAGCGACTTGACGTTATCAATAATTGTGAGCCCCTCATTATAAGCCGGGGCAATCAACGAAATTCCCGGGGCAAAGGGAGAAGACAAAATCATCTTGTAATCAGCAAAATAATTTTTTCGCATGTAGTTACGCATCTCAACGATCGAGAGCACTCCCAGACCGAGATAAGCGCACCCTATGGCTACGGCATAAATGAAAATCAGCGTGTTGACAATGAAGTAAAAAACTTCCCACATATGACTTTCAATTAATTTTGAAGTAGCGGTTCATCGACATGTAAAATCAATTGGCCCAGGTTTTGATTTAATTCCTTATTTGCATCATCCAGCATTTTTCTGGCAACAACTCCTGATTTACTCAGTGACTGTACCGCTTCAAATCGTACCTGATATTCCGGGTGATGCAAGTATTGCCTAAGAAGTCGCCAATGTGTTTCTGCATGGCCAATTTTCCCCAAGCTCCGGGCAATCTTTCGACTGATAACCTGGTCGTTCCAAAATACCATGGCACATGATGCAAGGTGGTCTGCTGATTCATAAGCCTCCAGTTCACCCAATGTGTCTATTGCAAGCGCTATTTTAGATTTCTCTTTGTCATTTAATATTCCATTAAGTTTGGAGACCGCACTCAGCTGTCTGAATTGCCTTGCCATATCCATCGCGAACAAAGCAACAGTCAGATTGGGGTGATCAAACCATTGGCTAAAGTCGGCCAACGTGCGTTTGTCTGTGATCGAAAGATGCTGATGTATGCGCATTACCATCCAGTTCGACATTGGTGAGTGATAGTCGTTCAGAAAACTAAGTGAATTACTTTTATCAAGTTTCACCAAAGCCATGAATGCTTCTTCACGCACAGTTACATTTTTAGAGTTAAGCGATCTTTTGATGAGTTCATAAGACTCACCATTATCCATCTGTGCCAGTTCAAAAATTCCTTGCGCCTTTATTTTCCAATCAAAAGACCGAAGCTTGAAAAGGGAAAAATCATTCAGTTTAAGTGTCCTGAAAATACTCACAAGATTATCAGCTGATGAACCTATCAGGCTTTTCCGAAGACCGATTAACTGGTCTGTCATCACCTGCCTGGCCAGTGTGGAGTTTCCCATATCCTTGACCAACTGAGAGACGTAGAACTGGGATGAGGCCTGTTCAGTTGTCGATGAAGACTCCATTAGCATGATCACATTAAGCGACCGTTGGAAGCGATCGCGCAATTGAGT
This sequence comes from Cytophagales bacterium WSM2-2, assembly GCA_015472025.1. Taxonomy (NCBI): domain Bacteria; kingdom Pseudomonadati; phylum Bacteroidota; class Cytophagia; order Cytophagales; species Cytophagales bacterium WSM2-2. The sequence continues at coordinate 3,681,991 of BNHL01000001.1, read as the reverse complement.
TTCCCTCCGGATCTTAGCATTTTTTACCTGGCGGCTGCTTAGCAAAAAGAAAATAAAGAGTAACGCCCCTGAGAATGCAACAAAGGCTATGAACAGAAAAATTTTTACCGCATATTCCAGACCGGAGATCAGATCATAAAATGCTGTCATAATTGGAGAAGACGCTTGACGCGAATGGCCAATTCAGCCGGGCTAAATGGTTTGGTGATAAAATCGTTGGCCCCTACCTCGAACGCCTGTAAAACTGTATTCTCCAATCCTTCGGCAGATAGCATAATAATCGGCATAGTTTGCTTCAACGTTTCCCTAATATACGTAACGATCTCTAAACCAGAGTGAAACGGCATATGAATATCGGTGATGACCAGGTCGAATTTCTTCTGACTAAGGAATTCTTTTGCCTGCTTGCCATCGGCCGCCCGTGTAACTTCGCCCAGGTTCTCGCGCGAGAGTTTGAACTGAATCATACTTACCAATACTTCATCATCATCGCATAGTAAAATGTTCATAAGACAAAATTTACAGATTTGGGCTTTATCAAAACTAATTAGGTTTTGGAAAGTTATTTATTAATTTTTCATAATGAAAAACTCTCCTAAGTCACTCAAGTTCAGGTATACGGTATTCATAGCCTCTGTGGTTCTTATCATTGTTGTGACTCAATTGATCATTCAGTACTCGCTCGATCAGCAAAATGAAGACGCTAAGTTGATCAACGTAGCCGGAAGGCAGCGGATGTTGAGCCAGCGCATTTCCAAACTCATTTTGTTTCTCTACTATTCAGAAGAAAACGAGACTGTGCGCAAAACCTACAGCTTTGACAGTCTGAAAAAACATATTGAGACCTGGAAAAAGATACACTATTACCTGGTGGATCAGAATAAGAGACAGAGGAAAAGTAAAGCCATTGATACCTTGTTATCTGTCAATACACTTCGACTAGAAAAAATCTGCCAAGCTGCCAATGCTGTCTTAATGGAACGATCTAAGAGCTCAATAAAGTCAGCTATCGACCAGATTGCATTAATGGAGCGTCCGTTCTTGTTAACGATGGAGGCTACTGTTGAAACATATCAAAGAGAAGCGGAATCAAAGCTGAGCGATATAAAAAAAGTTGAGCTTATCCTTTCCATTATCGCCCTCGTAATCCTGACGTTTGAGTTCGCATTTATTTTCTCACCGGCACTATTTGATCTTAGTTCATCAAATGAAACGCTGGTTGACCTTAACAAAAGACTTTCTGAGTCTAATAGTGAATTACAGGCTTCCGAAGAAGAGATCCGTACCAATATGGATCAGATCAACGAACTGAAAAAAGAACTTGAAACCAGTGAACAATTGTACCGCGAACTTGTTACAGAAGCACATGATATGATTTATGAATTAAGTGCTGACGGGAAGTTCTCTTTCACCAATCCGATCATGGAAAGCGTAACAGGCTACTCCAAAAAGGAACTGGTTGGAAAATTCTACGCAGATGTCGTCCATGAGGAGGATCGCGAGAACGTGATCAGTTTCTATCGTAATCAATTGGCAACACAAAATCAGATATCCTATTTGGAATTTCGCATCCGCACAAAAGAGGGGACGGTGATCTGGGTCGGGCAAAATGCCAGAATGTTCTTTAATGAACGATGGGTCAGCAAAGTCAGTGTCGTCTCGAGAAACATCTCCAATATCAAAGAAGTTGAAGCACAACTGATGCGGGAACGCGTTCTGCTCCGAACAATCATTGACAACCTGCCTGTGAACATTTATGTCAAGGATACTCAGTCGAGGAAAATACTGGCCAACCGGAAGGAATATGAATTCATGGGTGCTGTCAAAGAAGAAGAAATCCTCGGTAAAAGCGATTGGGAGTTGTACCCGGTAGAGTCGGCCCGGGTTTCAGTGGCGGAAGATCAGCGTGTCTTCAACGGTGAAGCCATGATCAATGTGGAGACCTTTAACATTCGAAAAGACGGAGTCACTACCTGGTTCCAGATTTCGAAAGTTCCTTTAAAAGACGAACGTAATAATACCATTGGGCTTGTGGGTGTGAGCTTTGACATCAGCGACTACAAACTTGCAAAGGTGGCGCTTCAGGAGGCAAAGGAAAAGGCCGAGGAGGCAACGTTAGCTAAAAGTCGTTTCCTGGGCATGATGAGTCATGAAATCAGAACTCCGCTGAACGGCATTATGGGCCTGACCCAGCTCCTGAACGAAAACAAACCACGGAAAGATCAAATCGAAAATCTCAGATTACTGAAATTCTCCTGCGATAATTTACTAACCATCATCAATGACATTCTCGATTTCAACAAGATCGAGGCTGGAAAAATGGAGCTCGAAAGTATTCCATTTAACCTGGCCGAAATTGTAGAACAATATCACAAGATGCTTTCTGTCCGTGCTAAAGAAAAAGGCATTGACTTGCGAATGCATGTTGACCCCAATGTGCCGCGTTATCTGCTTGGCGATCCGGTCAGACTCGGACAAGTGCTTAGCAACCTCATCGGTAATGCCATTAAATTCACGAACAATGGTTTAGTGGATGTTTCTATTTCAAAATTAGAAAGCCACGAGAAATCAAACCGGTTGCTATTCGTGGTTAAAGACAGCGGCATCGGAATACCTGCCGATAAGATAGATTCTATTTTCAGCGGATTTACGCAAGCGAGCAGTGACACTACCCGGAAATTCGGAGGAACCGGACTGGGGCTATCTATTACCAAGCGGCTTCTTGAGCTTATGGGCTCTTCGATCAATCTTCGAAGTGAATTGGGAAAGGGCTCTGAGTTCTTCTTTGAGTTGACCCTGGTAGAAACCGAACCTGCTATTTCTGAGATAGCAGATAAGAAGGAGTCGTCCCGGTCAGGTGAACTCGACATCCTGGTGGTAGATGATAACAGGGTCAACCAGATTGTTGCTTCAAATTTTCTTTTCAAGTGGGGGCATAGGGTTACTACAGCCAGCAGTGGAGCCGAAGCCATCGAATTAGTGCAAAGCCATAGATTCCATATAATATTGATGGACTTGCAGATGCCGGAAATGGATGGTTATCAGGCATGCTATGAAATCCGAAAACTGGATGGAGCCTATTACAAGGAAGTACCGATCATTGCTTTGACCGCAGACATTTTACCGGAGGTAAAAGAAAAAGTAGCTGCTACAGGAATGAATGACTACCTGAGCAAACCATTTCAAGCTGCTGACTTACAGGAGTTGATTAACAAGTATGCTGTGATCACCAATCCATCCGTAGGAAAAGCTGCCCGGTCCAAGATTGAAGAAGTAACCTTTGGTGATGTTGAGTATACTGGTGAATTATTGAAACATGTAGCAGCCAGCCTTATTGAATTGAAGGGTGCTATATATCACACAGTCGAGGTCAAAAATCCAGAGCCTTTTTTCAACGCACTTCACAAGGCAAAAACTACTTTATTCATCTTAAAGGACGACCGGATTGAACCTGTTCTCGTGAAGCTCAAAAAACAATTTGATTCGGGAGATTTTCAATTGGATGATGACCTTCGAGCAGAGATCAATTTCAATTTTGAAGAGGTCATTCAGGAGTTAAGGTAACGTCTTGAAAATAACAGCTTCCCAGGGCCGCATACGATCGGAATTGCCTGGGTAATTGCCAATAAGCTTTTCGAGTTTGCCTACCCTCTTGGGTAAGTCTATTTCCTGTGAAGTAAAATTTAATGCAACGAGTATTTTTTCATCTCCTTTCCCGCGAGTGAAAAGAAACAGGTTTTCATCTCCTTCAACAGGTTCGTAATTGCCCTCAGTGAAAAGTGAATTTACCTTTCGGAGCTGAACCATTTCTTTGAAATAATTCAACACCGAATCAGGGTTCTGGTCCTGAGTCTCTACATTTATTCTGTCAAAATTAGGATTCAGTGGCATCCACGAAATTCCGGAAGTAAATCCGCTATTGGTCGCAGCATCCCATTGCACGGGTGTTCGGGCATTGTCACGTCCAGCCTGGTTCGCTTTCTCGAGAAACGTCTCTTCGCTCCATCCCCTTCCCTGAGCAGTTCGCCATCCATTAATTGTTTCAATATCCTTTGAGTCGCCAATGGATTTCATCACAAAGTTGGTCATCCCAATTTCATCTCCCTGAAAAATGAAAGGAGTCCCCCGCATCGACAATAGCAGCGTGATTAACAATTTTGCAGACTTCTCATGATATTGTTGGTCATCTCCCCAACGCGACACCATTCGTGGAAAATCGTGATTGCCCAGGAAAATACTTCCCCAGCCTTGATATCCAAGCGCCTGGTCCCACTCGTAAAAAATTTTTTTGAACTCACTAAGCGACCATGGCCTGGGATCAAACCGCCCCCTGGGTCCATGATCAATGAACATATGATCAAAATGGAAGATCATTGACAATCCCTCTTTTTCATCGAGGTATAAAAGTGCGTCCTCCGCCTCCAATCCTGGGCCCTCGCCAATGGTTACCAGATCTTTGCAGGCATCCCTGCTGAGTTCGGCAATAAATTCTTTAAGCTTTGGGCCATTACTAAAAAAAGCTTTTACAGTTTGGCCGAAGTCATTGAATGTAGTATCTGGAAAATCAATTCTTTTGCTGATAGTTGATATTGAATCCAAACGAAAGCCATCAACTCCTTTAGTTGCCCAAAAACGAATTATTTTTTTTATCTCTTCTCGCAGCGGAGCATACTCCCAATTTAGATCGGGTTGCTTTCGCGAATACAAGTGGAGGTAATATTCATTTGTAGTTTTGTCAAGTTCCCAGGCGTTGTTACCAAAAAAAGAAGGCCAGTTATTAGGCTCAGCCCCGTTTTTTCCAGGCCGCCAAAAGTAGTAGTTACGGTAGGGATTGTCTTTCGATTTTCGTGATTCCTGAAACCAGGGGTGCTCATCTGAAGTATGATTCAATACCAAATCCATGACGAGTTTTATTTGGCGTTGGTGCAGTCCTGCCAGGAGTTCATCAAAATCGTCCATCGTCCCAAACTCCGGCTGGATGGAAAAAAAATCGCTGATATCATAGCCACCATCATCATTGGGAGATTTGTAAATCGGATTAAGCCAAACGGTATTGATGCCTAGACTTTGCATGTAATCCAACTTGCTGATGATGCCGCGAAGGTCGCCTATCCCGTCACCGTTGCTGTCACAAAAACTGCGAGGGTAAATTTGGTAGACAATTGCTTTTTTATGCCACCCTTTCATGCCACACTCTCGTTTTGCTGATTTGAAATTCGTGAGGTGAGAAAGGCCGCAATTAGCAAAAGCAGGCCGGCAAAAATGATGGCGAATGAAGGATTGCCTCCCAACACATTTTTATATATGAATCCAAAAGTCAGTGTCTGCAAAATCATTGGCACCACAATCATCATATTGATGATCCCCATATAAACACCGTATTTATTTGCCGGAATCTTACCAACGACAATAAGGTATGGAACACCCATCATACTCGCCCATGCGATACCGAAACCAACCATCGGTGCAAACAGTAACACTTTACTCTCGATCTGAGAAACTACAAGCAGTGATACAGAGGCAAGTATCAGGCAAACCGTATGAACACTTTTTGGGCTAAACTTCTTCACTAACCAAACAAGCCCGAAGGCGGAAAGAAAAGTAACGATGTTATAAAAGCCATTAACCAACCCTGTCCAGCCAACTGCCTGTTCATACAGGCCTAGGTCTTCTTCGTACGATGTTTTCCAAACGGTGCGTGCGATGCTATGTGCTATGAATTGCCAGTAACAAAACATCGCGTACCATTGAAAGAGATAAACAAACGCTAGTTGCCACAACACCCTGGGCATGTTGGCAATTGCTGAGAAAATTTCAGTAAACGGGGTAAGGAAATTAAATGGTGCTGCCTTTAGTGCTCTTATCTCATCAGGAGTAGGTGGAATTTCCGGGGTTGTATAAACTGACCAACCTACTGAGAGAATAGAGCAAGCTGCGCCAACAAAAAAAGACCCGTACACCCAATACGGAATCTGAGTTGAGGCCGATCCGGTTATCCACTGTTGAAAAAAATACAGAGAGAGATTGGCAAGCGTAATCCCCAGGCCGGTAAAAAAACTTTGCGTTAAGAAGCCGGTAGCTCTTTGGGCATGAGAGAGTTTATCAGCAATAAATGCGCGGTAAGGCTCCATGGCAGTATTGTTTGCTGCATCCAAAATCCACAAGAGTCCGGCAGCCATCCATAATGTACTACTGAAAGGAAAAACAAAAAGACACAGACTGCATGCCAAAGCTCCGATTAAAAAATATGGCTTCCTCCTGCCCCACTTCGGATGCCAGGTCCTATCGCTAAGCGCGCCAATGATCGGTTGAATCAAAAGCCCTGTCATTGGGCCAGCGAGATTTAGCAGAGGAAGTTCTTCGGGTTTGGCGTGAAGGAAAGTGTACAACGGGTTGACAGCAGACTGCTGTAATCCAAAGCTGTATTGAATGCCAAAGAAGCCAACGTTCATGTTAATGATCTGCCAAAATGAAAGCTTCGGCTTATCGGAAAATTCCATTCTGTCTTACAAATTTCATATAGACTATCGAATGTAATTATTTTCTCTCTGAGTTCAGTCTCTTAACTCAGGATTGGAGGGAAATTTTAGGGATTCATTTATGTCTCTATTAGCTCTAACTACGTCTGCTGCATTGATGAAGCATCGCATCATCGAGCCGCACCCTGAAATTAAAGAATTTGAAATATTGGAACCGGTGAAGAGATAAGAGCGGGAAACGAGGCTCGAACTCGCGACCCTCAGCTTGGGAAGCTGATGCTCTACCAACTGAGCTACTCCCGCTTATGCTGCTAAGATACGTGATTCCTAAAATAAAAAAAGCCCCTTTCGAGGCCTTTCATTTTTTATAACCGAGTACTTATTTTTTTCTTAGATAAACGTCACCATTATGTGTCTGAATGCTGATCTCAGGGCCTCCACCATTCACATTTACCTTGACCCAATCATCAATTTGCACTTTGTAAACCCCTGACTTGGATTCAGTTTGTACAGGTGCTGATTTCTGAACCTGTGCATCAAATCCGGAATAGATTTCGCCTTGCTTGGTCTTCATCTTGAAATTTGCTTTCAGCGATCCAGGAAATGTGAGGTCAATATCTCCATTGTAGTTGGCATACGACAGAGGTGTGTCAGGTGTGAGTTTATCGTACGAAATTTTAATATCTCCGTTATAAGTCTCTGCCACTACTGTTCCTGAAATTCCAGTAGCCGTAATCGCACCGTTGTAGTTAATCAGTTCAACAATACCCGTAATGTTGTTCACATCGATGTCTCCGTCATTGTATGTCTTGATTCTGGCATTGATTGTTGAAGGAACTTCTACTTCCACTTCTATCCTTGCACTCCAGTTGTCAGAGGTTACCTTAATTGTATTTTGAAATTCGGACGCTTCCAGGTTCATTGTTCCGCTGCTGATCTTTTTAAGACCGTCACGCGTACTTTTGCTGTCTTTGTCGTGTTTGTCATGCCGGTCGTCATCTTCATCCTTTTCACTACTGTATTTGACAAGCACATCCTTACGTGCCGTTCCCTTCACTTTAATTGAGCCGGTTTTAATGTCGACAATCACTTTCATTGCACCCGCCGGATTTGAAAATGGTACAGTAAATTCTCCGGAATCCTGTGCTCTTACTACAGCACTCATCAACATCACTAAAACTACCAATACATTTTTCATAACGATTACTTATTTTTTTGTTTACTTATTTTTCTTTGACAATTACATCACCATTGAATGTCTCAAAATCCTGAAGAGCACCCCCGTTTCCGATTTTGAATTGATTGCTGGCAATTCTGAGCTTCAGTCCTTCCCTGGAGTCCTCCTTTACGATCGATGCTGGAAGACCTTCGAGCTTCGGGACATTGGTATACAACGCTCCGTTAAAACTTTTGAAACTCATGTTGGCAGCAAGTCCTTTTACAAACAAGGCGTTGATGTCGCCATTCAGTGAGTAATACTTACAATCTTTGCCGGGGTTACGTAAATATTCAATATCTACGTCACCATTAATTGTGCTCGCGCTGGCGGGCCCTTCGAGGGAAGTCAGGCGGATGGCACCATTGATATTGTTTGCCTTCACTGCTCCTTTCATGTTTGTCACCGTCACATCTCCATTATTCACCGTTGAAACTTCAACATTGATTCCGGCAGGCACCTTTATCGTAAAATTAAAGACGTAATCGTAAGGTGGGTTGCAGTCACCTCCTCTGCAATCCGAGTTATACGACCAGCCGCTATAATGCTTTTTGTTGCGATAGCCAAACGTAGTATTGCAATTGCCGCTGACATACACAATCAATGTATCGAACCTGTCGATCTGGCCCAGCTGCATTTCTTTTTTTCCTTGCTCAAGTCTCGCCTCTGTTTTGGCTTTAATGGTTCGCTCAGCTTCGATCAGAATTTTATCACCATCGTATCCCTGTACTTTCATCGAACCATTTATATTGGCAATGATGAGCGTATTATTCGGTCCCACTTTTTCAAACGCTAGCTCCTTTGTAATCTTATCGGTGAACGTTTGCGCACCTGCCATTAGAGGCAGACACAAAATCACTGTTATTATCTTTTTCATAGTCGAATATTTTAAATCAACACATTGATACTTTCTTTTATCCTTTGCTTCACTTCCTTCGGAGTATTCTCCTGCTCCATCACCTTCTTCAATTCTCCAACAGAAGACTTTTCCTGCAGCTCAACCATCAAATCTGCGAGTGCTACCTGCACCAATGGGGAATCTTGCTGTGCAATAGCTCGCACAAGATTAGCCCTTACCCCTGGTGATTTCGCGTAGGTACGCAATGCTTCCAGCGAGGCCAGCCGTACATTAACACTAGGGTCTGAGCTAAGTGTTTTTAAAAGAGCATCCGTAACTTTTTTGCTTGGCCCGGGAATCTCTTCGCTCAGACTCACCGCCTTTAAGCGATCAGTAGCCGATTCCTTTTCAAGCATGGAGATCATCATCATCTCTTTCAATCCCTTAACTTCTTCAGCCAACACATTAACCTCCACGCTACCTGTCTTTTTTTGCATCATGAGACCTGCACTAAAGCTGATTGCTACCAGCAAGGCTACTCCCGCTGCCTTGGAAAAAACTAAGTCAGTCAACCAATCTAATGAGAACGATGGCTTCGCAACAGGCTTTTTCTCCTTCGCCAGCATTTCATAAAACCGACTGTCCAATTCCTGAGACGGGGTCGGTTCTGAGAATTTGTCTATTCCTTCATCGAGCTTAGTCAACTGGCGCAATTGAGTCAGTTCTACTTTGCCGTTTTCAATCAACCTCTCCAACTGTAGAGTTTCTGATGGATCTGCCAGGCCTTCATTGTACTTGGCAACCAATTCATCTATTCGATTTTTTTCCATAATTCCTTTTCGTTTACGTGACTCTGTCACATCATCTTTTCCACTTGCTGGTAAATTACTTTCAACTCTTGCAGAGCTCTAAAAACTTTCACTTTCACTGCCCCTTCTGAGCATCCGAGAATATCCCCTATCTCTTTATACTTTTTCTCCTGAAACTTGCTGAGCAATAGAATCTCCCGTTTATCTTCCGGTAATTTATCAAGCGCTACGGCCAGCATTCGTTGCTCATCATCGCTTTGCCACTCCGAAATTTTATCGCTCGTATCTTCAATTCTTTCCTCCCATTTCTCCACTTTTTCATGGACCATTTTGTTCTTTCTGAAATGGTCATTTTTCACGTTGCGGGCGATATGAAACATCCAGGTGCGGAAATCTCCGTCTCCGCGGAACAGGTGGCGATACTTGAGAATGCGAACGAATGTATTCTGAACAAGGTCTTCACCCAGTTCACGGTCCCTCACCATGCCTACAAAAAAGCCTAGGAGTGGTCTCTTGTATCGTTCATACAGCAAGCCAAGCTTTTCAGGATCTCCGTCCCGCACTTTGGCCATTAAATAGTTGTCAGAAAGTGCTTCCAATTTAGGGGGTTCAGGAGGGAAACTGAGCGATTTTAGAAAGGTTACAGGCAAATTTGAAATTTTCCGCACCTTTACACTAAATGTACTAAAATGCTCCTGATCAACCGGCCTATCATTCTGGCCTCCGCTTCTCCCCGCCGGCAGTTTTTATTAAAGGAAATCGGGCTACAGTTCAAAGTAGATCCACCCCATATTGATGAATCTTTCCCAAATCACCTTCCTATCGAGATAGTTCCGGCCTATTTGGCTGAGAAAAAAGCGCAGGCATTATTACCCAAGCTTAAAAATGAAATCGTAATTGCCTCGGATACCATTGTTATACTTAACCAGCGTATTCTCAATAAACCTTCTGATCGCAGAGAGGCAATTCAAATGCTCAGCGACTTAAGCGGCCACACGCATACAGTAATCACCGCGGTTTGTTTGCTCGACAAAAATAAAACCGAATGCTTTGATGATCGAACTAAAGTCACCTTCAAAAAATTATCAAGAGAAGAAATCGAATTTTATGTTGACAACTATAAGCCATTCGATAAAGCCGGGGCTTATGGCGCACAGGATTGGATAGGCATGGTAGCTATCAAAAAAATAGTTGGTTCCTATTTTACGGTAATGGGACTACCTGTTCACAAGGTTTATGAGCGCCTCCGTTCATTTTAAAACAGCTTGTAACTGCTCATTAGTAATTGACAAGGCACACTTAAAATGACCTTGCGGGCAGGCTTTGTACCCGTGAAGTCCACAAGGGCGACAGGAAAGTTTTTCAAGTGACTCCACAACGTACGATCGATCTGATAGCGGCCCAAAACCAAATGCCGGAACTGTCGAACAAAACACAGCCGTCACCGGGGCATTCATTGCGGAAGCCATATGCATCGGAGCGGAATCATTGACAAAGTTCATCTCTGCATCTTTCATTAAAGCGGCAGATTCAAGAAATGACAGTTTTCCAGCGAGGTTAACCACACAATCATCATTTACTTCACGCTTGATCATCTCACATACCTGTGAATCTGATGGAGCTCCAAGCAGATAAATGTTGTCAAATTTACCTTTCATAGTTTTGAGGAACGCAACCCATTTCTCAGCAGGAAATTGCTTTGTAAACCAGACCGAGGTCGGAGCAACACACAGGAAGCGACCTGACTTCATCGGCTTTACTTTGCCAAAATCGGAAGATGTCGGAAATAACTTTGGCTTCGAATGACTGGAATCAGTGATCTTCTCGATCAACTTCTGATTCCGTTGAACTTCATGAAGATTTCCGATTTCGTGCTTTATCTTTTCATCAAAGAGAAATGAAAGCGCATTTTTATCAAAGCCAATCCGCAATCGTGCTTTTGAAAATGTGGTGATCAAACCCGAGCTGGCGAAACGATGGACATTGACAAGACAGTCGTATCGGTTATTCCGAACCTGCTTAATAATCTTGAACAGATTCGAGATCTTGGATTCTTTCTTATTCCAGATCAGAACATTTCGCAATTGCGGATGGCCGATCAGTAATCCTTCATTCCCTTTGCGCACAAGGAAATCGATAGTCGCCTCCGGATAATGCTGATGGATTTTTTCTACTAAAGCAGTGGCCAGGATGACATCCCCAATAAAAGCTGTTTGGATGATCAGGAAAGAATTAAAACGCTGACCCATTATTTTTTAAACTTCGCCTTGTAAGCATCGATGGCTTTTATAATGATGCTCATGGCAATTTCTTTTCCCTGGAAGTCTGGAACAGTCACCACCTTGTTCTCGAGTTTCTTATAGCTCTCAAAAAACTCCTTCAGTTCCAGCTTAAAGTGGGAAGCCAATTCACTGATATCTTTCAGGTGCCTGGTATTGGCATCATTGTCAGACACCGCCAGAATTTTTTCGTCTCCAAGGCCCTGATCAATCATGCGCATAACACCAATTACACGCGCTGGCACTAGGCATAAAGGCTGAATGGGCTCCCGGCACAAAATCATGATATCTAATGGATCCTGATCATCTCCGAGGGTTTGAGGGATAAAGCCATAGTTTGCAGGATAAAAAACTGCAGAATACAATACCCGATCCAGCTTAAGCAGACCTGTTTCCTTGTCCACTTCATACTTGGTACGCATGCCGGTAGAAATCTCAACAATTCCGTTGATAAACTCAGGTGGGTTTTCACCTATGGGTGCCTCATGCCAGGGGTGCTTGATCATAGGCACGAATATAAAAAAAGCGCCAGACGTTAGGAACCGCCTGGCGCATTTACAACCTGTTCTTTAACTTATTTGCTGGCTGTATTGCTACTGCCCTCTTTCTTTTCGTCTTTCTTTATTGCTTTGATTTTATCCCCGTCTTTCAAACGTTTGGATACCACCAGGAAGGGGCCTGTAATCACCTCGACACTGTCAGACACACCTGAAATAATCTCAATGTTATCGTAGTCACTGATTCCGGTCTTCACTTCAAGCATCTTTGCCACTCCTTTGTCATTGATAAACACAACTACTTTGTCTTCCTTCTTTTCAGGTGCTTTATTGCTGGAGTTAGTCACCGTACGCGCATCATCATCTTTAATTTGTACTTTCTTCTCGTCAGGGTTACGTGTGGTCACAGCGGCCAGGGGCACTGAAAGTATATTGTTCTTTTTGCTGGTAATGATCTCAACGCTTGCTGTCATTCCGGGACGGAAGGGGAATTTGTTACCCTTTTTAATCAGGTCTTCGTAGGATGAACGAAGGATCAGAATTCGTACTTCAAATTCGGTGATTGCATCGTTGGAAGTCTTATCCTTGGCGGTATTTGCAATGTTAGTTACCAGGCCTTTAAACTGCTTACCCGTATTGGAATAAGCATCAACATCGATCAAAACGGTATCTGAATAGTGAACACGAACAATATCGTTCTCATTTACATTCACACGAACTTCCATTTTATTAAGATCGGCAATCCGAAGCATTTCCGTCCCAGTCATGGTCGCTGTTCCCACTACACGCTCCCCTTTTTTCACACTCAACTTGGAAACGATGCCCTTCATCGGGGCCATGACGGTTGTCTTACGTACGTTTTCACGAGCTTCTCTCACAGAAGCCTCGGTACTATTCACTACAAATTTCGAAGCTTCCAGGTTCTGATTTGCAGAAGCCAGATTATTCTTTGCTACGTTGTAATTCTGTATTGCCAATTGCCAGTCTGCTTCCGAGATTACTTTCTCATTCCATAGTTTCTCCTGTCTTTTGAAGTCAGCTTCGGCCTTGGTAAGATTAGCCTGCGCAACCGACAATGAACCTTTGCTGGATTCCACATTTGCAGTTTGCTGCATATAAGCTGCCTCGCTTCGTTCCAACTGACTCTTTAAAATGTCCGGGCGAATCTTGACCAACGGTTCGCCAAGCTTCACAGAGTCACCGTCTTCGACATTCAATTCTATAATTTCACCGGATACCTCGGGAGCAAGTTTTACTTCTGTTACCGGCTGAACCGTTCCGGAAGCACTCACCTTTTCAGTGATGGAGACTTTTTTTGCTTTCGCCAACTCCACTTCCATCTCTTTAGTTTTTCCTATCCATCCGGCAGACTTGCCCATCATCAGGAACAGGATAACTACGACCAGGCCACCGATGCCCCAGTACATTAAGCGATTTGATTTTTTCTTTTGTTTAGCCATACAGAATTAAAGTGAAAGTGGGTGTATAATTTTTAGTGGATCGTTCAGTATTCAATAGTTTTACCCTGATAAAATTCCAATATTTTTTTGGTCAGAATGAAATTGTACTTCGCACGGGCTAACGATGATTTTGCGGAATACAGGTCGTTAGAGGCTACTTGGTATTCGATGTAGGTAGCGGCACCTATTTCATGGCGCTGCCTGGTCATTCGAAACGCCTCTTCGTTTGCACTTACTTGTTTAATTGCGGCTGTATATGTTTTAGCAGCAGCAAAAGCATTATTGTAAGCCGTCTCAATTGACTGCCTTAATGTATTTTCTGTTTCTTTCACCGTGATACTGGCGAGCTCCCTATTGACTACCGCCTGCTTTAAATTAGACCGGTTTTGAAGGCCATTCAGAATTGGAACTGTCAAAGAAACACCAACACTTTTAGTAAGATAGTCGGTCAATTGGCTATTGACCCCGTACTCGCTAGTGGTGAAAGGCGTAGCTGTAGTCGGTTTGTATTGATAAACCGGGTTATCATTTATATCTACTAAACCTGTTGGAGTTTTTGCGTATGTGCTAAGATCATTCGAGTATGACTTTGTATTATCAGAAGCTGATGAATAATTGGAATTGGCGCCTGATGTCAAAGAGATTCTTGGAAACAAGCTTCCTCGTGCTGCTCTAACAGCATAGTCAGCGGCATCTACTTTAAGCATAGCACTTCTTATCTGCGGAAGGCTCTTCGCTGAAATTGAATATATTTCTTCGGGGGTCTGATTGATCGAAAGGTCTTCCATCGCAATATCGGGTACAACTATTTCTAATGCCGTGGAAGCCGGAACTTGCATGGATTGTTTGAGTTGGAGAACGGATAAATTATAAATGTTCTCCTGAGTTATAAGATTAGTTTCGTTGGTCGCCACGGTGGCCTCTTGTGTCAGCTCATTGCTTTTGGGTAACGCCCCTGCAGCCACTTGCTTTTGTATGCGCTCCAATTGCTGCTGGCTGGAGTTAAGCTGAAATTTCGAGTTATCCAGCAGTTCTTTGTTAAGAATAACATTAGTATAGTTACTTACCACAGTTATTATAACATCGTTTTTTGCTTTTTCCAGATCTAGATCAGCTGCTTCTACATTTCTTTTATTTTGCTTGTAATTATTTTGGAGCCGAAACCCGTTAAATAACAAAAGTGAACTTGATAAACTCGGGCCAATGGTCTTGTTAACGGCATTGACATAAGAATAAGTCAAGGGGTTCAGGGTCCTTCCGTAGTTCTGGTTAAAACTGCTGTTAAAATTGATAGTTGGTAAAAAACTCCCTTTCGCCTGAAAGAGCCCGATCTCATTGCTCTTCACATTATAGAGAGCGCGCTGCACAGTCAAGTTATTGGCCATGGCAACTTTCACACACTCCTGTAAGGTCATCTTCTGGCCCAGTACCAAAGACGAACTTAACAACGTAACTACAATTGGTAGAATTAACCTTTTCATATTTTGGGTATCGATTTTACTTCTTTTATCCAGCTTAGACTTTTTAAATACTCAAATGTTACAGGTCTGATGTCAGAATCTATCTCAATCACCTGGCAAGCCAGATCATGTTTTCCCTTACGCGATACTGACATCGTTGCGATATTGCTATCGTCATGCGCTAAAACACTGGCAATAAAGGCTATGCTTCCTTTGACATCGTCCGCAAAAATGATCAGTGTGTGAAGGCTTGCGCTGAAGTCGGCTTTAAAACCATCTACCTCCGCAATGTTTATCACTCCACCACCCTTGCTTTCTCCCAAAACCTCTACCTCTTTTTCACCTTTCTTCAGTTTCAGTCTGATGGAATTGGGATGCAGAGTTGATGCATTTCCAACCGACTTAAAATGATATTTCAGGCCAGTCTGCTCGGCAATCTCTATGGATTGCTTGATACGCTTGTCATCGGTTTCAAAGTCCATGAGACCCGCTAAAATTGCTCGGTCACTTCCATGTCCCTCGTAAGTCCGGGCGAACGAATTATAAAAGATGATTTCAGCCTCGTCAGGTACTCCGCCTAAGATCCTGACTGCCGCACGGGCAATTTTTACCACACCTGCAGTGTGCGAACTGGATGGACCGATCATTACTGGACCGATCATGTCAAAAACACTGCTTTTCTCAGCCATAATGGGTGAACAATGGTTGCAAACGCAATATTACTGCAAAAGGATATACCTACGGGCAAATTTAATTCGGCTGTGGAGATTTTTGGCCCTTGGTGTCGCTAACGGACAACCAGCTTTACCGCCTGAATACCTCCAGACCACTTGACCCGGGCTATGTACAGGCCTGATGTAAGGGCTTGAGGGATAACTGTCAGTTCCCCACCAACTACTGGTAATGGATCGGTTAGTTGCTGACCTAAAACACTAAAAAACTGAATCTCTGAATCTTGCGAGACCCTGACGTTTATATCCTGGCCAATCGTCAATGGATTAGGCCAGACTTTCACAATGTTTTCCCTGGTGTTAACATGCAGACTGTCTGCTTTCAGCATCAGAATGCCGCCAGTGATAAGCCCCGCAGCAACCATTGGATCTTTATTTCCATATAAGTCTGCAGTGGCAATGGATATGTTGCTGCTCAGAAATTTTGCCTCGGCTACATTCTTTAGTGAATTACTTATGTAAAGAGTGTCTGGAACGACATTACCAGAATGGAAGTCATTATATAAAACAATGGTTCCCTGGTTTCCCAGCAACAGGTCCTCTTTCCCGTCATTGTTGACATCGGCAATAGATGGGTTAACACAAAACCGGGTTATGCTCGAACTTATGCCAAGATATGACGAGTTGAAAAGGCCGAAATGCGGGGACGATGCCGGACCACTGTTATTCCAATATTGAAGGGAACCGTCAGACTTCCCAATGAGAATGTCAGGAAGTCCGTCATGATCGACATCGTGGATCATGAGGTTTTCATATGAATCAACAGTGAAGTTCAATGGTTCCGGACTTTGGCCGCTGAAATCAAATGCTTTACTGCTTTGGTTTCGAAGCACATAAAGTTGGGTCGTCAACTGGTTGGCCTCGGACGCTGAAAACACCAGGTCTGTCGTTCCGTTTTTGTCTAAGTCTACGAATTGAATCTTAACATTGAACAGGCCAAAATTCTTGAACTGAAGATAGTCATCGGTAACAAACTCAAAAGACGGACTCAAAAAAGTCCCTGTGTTTTTATAGAGATAAATAGAAGCAACAATACCAGGCTCAGCCCAAAAACCGATGAACAAATCCAAGTCTCCATCATTGTCATAATCTGCAAATGCAGGCGAAGCATAACTTCCCGCATCGATCATCTGATCCTGTAGCCAGTTGGTTTGTTTAAGGCTGAATTGTGGAGCCACCGTTGTGCCTCCGTTTTTATAAAGCCACATGGAATTGGAGAGATCTATATCAGTGGTGACTCGCGCGCTGATATTTGTTGAAACAAGCAGGTCTTTCACTCCATCAAAATCGATGTCTTCATAAAAGGCTGCAGGAAACAACAGTGTCGAAGGATTTGATGCCGGATAAGTACTGAAGCTTGTAATCTCAGGATCATCAGGAGTGCCGTGGTTAACCAAGAGATAAAGTGATGTGCAATTTTCCTCTGAGAAAAGTAAATCCCGTATTCCGTTGTTGTCTATATCGAGCGTGAGAAGTGATTTTCCTGCATCGTGCAAGACACGCCCCCCAGGCACCTGACTGCAGTCGATGCCACCGAAAGCATAACGGCCACAATTGCATTCTTCAAAATTCCCCCAGGTGTTGGTGATCCTCGTAAACTGCATCGAATCGCAGCGCCCCAGTTTTTCGATACTCAAATTTTTATGATACTCGACCGAGCCGACTCCTACGAACCGGGCTACGATAATGTCCAGGTCGCCATCTTCATCCACATCATCAATAGCCGGAATATCCGTTGCATTGACCTTCAAATTAATCGGGCCATTAAAGCCGATCGTCAGTAAGGGGTTTCCGGGGTTAAAGAGCCGCCACCGCAGTTTTCCACCATGTGGAGTAATATTGACAAAGACTGAAATCCCGGCGGGGTCACTTGTAAACAGATCTTTTTTTCCATCGCAATTGAAGTCTCTGAGCAAGGCCCATTCTGTCAGTGTAGAAGGAAAATAAGTTTCATAATCGGGATCATAGATGTAGCGAGTACCTGAATTAATGAAGGTCAGAAATTTGTTAGCCATGCGATCAAAGATGGCCAGGTCTTCTCTGCCATCATTGTTGAGATCGATTGTGTTTATCTGGGCCGAGTTCAATCCACCTGCCCACGGCAAAGAAATCGTCTTGCCATTAACCTGAACAGGAATACTTTGATCTATATGGTAGGAGTTTTGCGCGAACGCAAAACTCCTGAGAGAACTCAACAGAATGATGAGACAGGTCCTTCTTACAACACGAGACATACCCATTCTACAAATCTAAGGATAACATCTGCTCTCATCAATATCTCTTAAAAGGAATACGTCAGTGCTACCGATACTCGTTCCTTCAATTGGGTGAGCCCACGATAGATGTCCTGAGACAACGGCTGAAAAGCGTTGATCGCCAATCCAATTTTATTTCGTTGCACATTGACACCAGCCATACCTGTGAAAACATAGCCATCGCTATTTTCCACTTTCTGGTCCTGAAAACGATTTGCTGTGTTCAGTACCAAATTTACTCCAAGAGATGGCCTGAAAGTCAGAGTTCCGTATATCCAGGAATGAAAATAAGATGAGCTAAAATAAGTCCTGTTGCCATAGCGAAATTGCTGATCGTTGGTTGAGTTAACTCGGTAGGTCAGATTACTTACAACGCCACCGTTTCCAAAAGTAATTTGGTGATTGGCCGTCAAAAGATAGTCAATACTACCCGTGCCAGGTGTACCCGTAAATTCTCCAACGTTAAATTCAGGATCATCCATTGCAATCATACTTTGTCCGGTGGGAAGTTTTACTCCGCCTCCTAACCAGAACGTCTGCCGCCAAGCCATAGTATCAGGTGTTGAATAAAGTTGATAGTTCCCAAGCAAAATGATGTCGCCCATACCACTGGTGTTGACATCACCGTCATCACTCCTTTTGTGAATAGAGAGGTAAGGTACAAAAGCCATCACCTGTAACCTGCCAAAATTATATCCTCCCCAAAGTTCTGTCGAATGGAAATAATCACGGCTGAACTGAGAGGAGCTATCCGTATTAAAATGAGTGTAGGTATACCTGACACCAACAAATGCTTTCGAAAACACGGGGAGCACACCTACTTGAAAGTTACTGTTGCCACATCCGCAAAACGGGCAAGAAAGCAGAGTCGTGATCGTACCGAGAAATAAACAAGAAATAAGAAAGAATCTTTTCATTTTTAAAAAGTGAATAGTTTGAAAAATAAAGTAATAAGCCGTTCAGTGCTGAACTGCTATCGACAAGCTTTTCAAACTTATGCCAATGGAGGGTGAAAAATGAAAGGAGAAATTCCTTCGGGAAGCGTTGCCACAGGTAACATTGCAAATCGTGAAATAATTTGCGGTAATGACATTGATGGATCTAAATCCGTGAATTCAAAATCTGATATTTCAAACTTCACGGAATTGATGGAAGTGGATGGCAACTGGTTCTGATCTACCAATAAAAGTTTACTTTCCAGAAAACATTTACCATAACACATCGTAATGGGATTGTCTCTATTCACGCATAGCGTAGAAGCGATATAATCCTTGTTTATTTCGTAGTATATCATAACCCCGCCTTTGTAAAGAGCGGGGAGAAACAGAATAACAAGTAAGAATGTGGAAAGAAATCGCCTCAAGGTGTTTTGCTGCTACAAACGCCAATCCGTGAGTTTGATGACAATTTGGTACCATTAGATCCTATGTTACCCGCTACCAGGATAACATTGCTTTGTGGACCTGAACTTGATGCGTGAACATTCACATATGCTGATAATTTCAACAAGTCTTTGTAAGAAACTTTTGAGTCATCGGCCAATTCGCTAATGACTGTCTCACTGATACCTGTCTTCGCGTCAACTGAATTGAGGAGCGCTACGATATCAGTTCCGTTATCAGCAACATCTCCAAGGTGTAAGTGAACGGGTAGTTGCGCGGTGCCACTGGTGCCCTTCAATTGAAGCTGAACTGTGGTACCTCCATCCTTACGCTCTTTGAACCTCACCGTTCCATTCACCGTATAAGACGATGCCTGGATAAGGCCATAAGACGCCTCGTTTCCGGTAAAATCAGAAACCGTCTCGCTCTTTTGACATGCCACTAACGCGACCAATGCTATCAACCAAGGTTTCTTCATAAGTGAAAGTTTGACGTTACGAAAGTACAAAATTCTAACGTTTTTAAGATATTCAAATTACATTTGCAGAATGAAAAACTTCGTTTCCGATTCGAAGGAATCCAGTCGCATGTTTAAGAGCGACCTGCTGGAGCCTCTCTCCAAAGTTCACTTCAGCGTCCCACTGATCATTTATGTCCCCGTAATCGGATACTCTTTTTGGAGTAGTTTTTCGCAGGAAGGTTTAACACTCATCACATTTATTCTAAGTTTTGGATGCGGACTGCTTTTCTGGACCGCAACAGAATACTTTCTTCATCGCTTTGTTTTTCACTTTATACCGAAATCTGCGTGGGGCCAACGCCTGCATTTCATTTTTCATGGCGTACACCACGATTACCCTAACGACCGTATGAGGCTCGTGATGCCGCCTTCAGTCAGTATTCCGCTTGCCTTAGGTTTCTACTTCTTGTTTAAGCTGATTTTGCCTGCGTTATGGCTACCCTCTTTTTTTGCTGCCTTTCTGATTGGTTACCTAGTCTATGATATGGCTCATTATGCCTTTCATCATGCCACATTCCAGAATGCGCTGCTCAAGAAGATGAAACAGCATCACATGCGCCACCATTATCATGAACCTGACAAGGGGTATGGTGTAAGTTCAGTTTTGTGGGACAAGATTCTTCGCTCGGATTTTAAAGCGAAATAATCTCTTTCAGGATTTTACCTGAAGTATCTCATGCACGTTTGTTCTGATCGTTTTAGCCAGGTCATCCGTTGGTAAATCGTTTACGTCACGACCAAACGGGTCTTCTATTTCTTCAGCTATCAACTCTACGCTTAGCAAGATAAATGACACCAGGAGAACAGCCGGAATAGTGTAGTAGCCAAAGGTTTCCAAAAAGCCAAAAGGCAATGTTATGATGTAAATAAAAATAAACTTCTTAATGTACATCGTATACGAATATGGAATCGGGGTCTTCCTCACACGTTCGCAGGCGCCCATGAGGTCGACAAAGTCTTTCATTTCCTTGTCCAGGTTAGTTAAATGAAATCCTGAAAATGCGTTTGCCTTAAACAGGGATTCCACTTTGTGATAGAGTAACGAAGCAATAGAGTTCGGCTTATGATTCGATTCGCTAATCTTTCGCAATTCAGCACTGTCTTCTATTTCAAGGTCTGAAATCCGGACGCCTTCCCTAAGTTGCTCTTTAGTAGCAATCATGAAATTGCTGACCATTTGAGCAAACCACTTGCGATCCTTTGAATCTTCCGGCAAAACTGTATTCAGTTTCATCGCGAAATTCCTTGAACTGTTTACCATACCTCCCCAAAGTTTTCTTCCCTCCCACCAGCGATCGTAAGCTGAATTGGTGCGAAATACAAGGAACAAGCCAAGCACAATACCCAACAACGAATGTACAACTGTTGATGAGGGAAACTCATCAGGTTTCAATTCAAGATAGTCATTCAATACACATAAACCCGCTGTGAAAAGACCTACTGTAAGCAAGGCGGGTCTTAATGTTTTAAGAACTTGTTTGCTATAGGAATGAAAAATCAACCCTAACCAAATCTTGGGATTGTAATTAACCATAAATCAGACTGCGATGGGGGCTTTAATGGATGGATGTGATTGATAACCTACGATCTCAAAATCTTCAAACTGGTATTCAAAAATAGAATCAGGTTGTCGTTTGATTTCTAATCGGGGCAAAGAATATGGTGACCGGGATAACTGCGTTTTTGCCTGCTCAAAGTGATTTGAATACAAGTGCACATCTCCACCGGTCCAGACAAATTCACCTGATTTCAGATTGCATTGCTGAGCAACCATCTCGGTTAGTAATGCATAGCTCGCAATGTTAAATGGAACACCCAGAAAATAGTCTGCGCTTCGTTGATAAAGCTGACATGAAAGTTTCCCGTCAGCTACGTAAAATTGAAACAGTGCATGACAAGGAGGTAAAGCCATCTCGTCAACCTCGGCAGGATTCCAGGCTGATACGATATGCCTTCTGGAGTCCGGCTTGGTTTTGATTTGATGAATTACGTTGGCGATTTGATCTATTTTCCTTCCATCCGGAGTTGGCCAACTTCGCCACTGGCTTCCATAAACCGGGCCAAGGTCTCCGTTTTCATCAGCCCATTCATCCCAAATCGTCACTCCATTATCTTTCAGGTACTTGATGTTGGTATCACCTCGCAGGAACCAGAGCAATTCGTAAATGATCGAACGAAGGTGCAGTTTCTTGGTCGTTACAAGTGGAAATCCCTGTGATAAATCGAAGCGGAGTTGTCTGCCGAAGACGGATCGGGTACCTGTGCCGGTGCGATCAGTCTTCATGGCACCGTTTTCCAATATATCCCGCATTAAATCCAGATACTGCCGCATGTCCAATTTTTATCCTGCAAATAAAGAAACAAAAAAGTCCCCGGCAAATACCGGGGACTTTCACCCTCATCCAACCCCTTCTTTCTTAATGTCCGTCTGCACTGGCGGTGATTGTCACCGTCTTACCAGCTATTGTTATAGTAATTGTATTGTCGCAAGTACCGGTTCCATAATCGATCGTATAGCTAAGTAATCCGGCTGTAATCGTTTTAGTACCCTGAACCGGAATGACTGTAGTAGACAAACATTCAGCCTTGTAAACGATGCCAGCTGTGATGTCCATCGTGTATTCTTTACCCTCACGAGTTGAACCTTTTGCACTGTGCCCGTTGATCGTGTTTTGAGTACCATCTGTTGCGCTAAGCGTAACCGTTTTAGCAGTATAGTTGATGGTAATCATGAAGTCAGTGGCACGCGTGATGGTAGTCTGATCAGGGAAGGTCAACTTACCACCGGTGAGTACATGGTGGAATTTGGTTGAATCCTGAACGTTAGTCACTTTGTATGACATAGCGTTGTCGAAGGCAACTCCATTTCTTGAGTAATTGGTGAACGACATTGTCCTGTACGCAGTGGCAACATTTTTCTTACCGCTATACGTGATCGTGATAATCCCTTTACGGGTAACACCATTCGTAGTTACGCCTGTTGTTCCATAATCAATCGTGATTGTTCCACTAGGATTGTCCTTTGTACTGCCTATACCACGAGTAATCGTGATCGTAGCGCCTGCCAGACGACCATCTTTCTTATCCATGTCTTTTAACACATCTCCTGCAACACGGCTACCACCATATTGAGTCGGGGTAACATTAACTACTATCGAGTTCCCCATATCAGCGACTTCGTTAGTAGCTGCATCCGCCACAGATTCTGAGTTTACATTCTGGGAGTCAGATGAATTAAGTGGATTCTCATCAGTCTTCTTACAAGATACCATCACAATTCCAGCAATCACGGCAATGGAGAGCGATCGCAAAGAGAGCACATTTTTCATTTTCATAGAGGTTCGGTTTTTAGAGTTTAAGTTTTTCTTTTGTTTTAGTTTTAAAAAATTGGGGCTGAGATTCTGAGATTAGTTTCCGTCACCATTGACCGTGATGGTTTGTACCTTACTTCCGACCGTTACCGTAACGGTGTTGTCGCAAGTGCCGTCACCATAATCGATGGAATACTGTTTGTTTTTAGTTCCAGTGACTGTGACCACTTTCGTGCCACTAACGGGAATCACCACTTTACTACCAAGGCAAGAAAGCTTGTGTACCAAAGTCTTGGTGATTTGCATTTCATACGTGTTCCCATTTTTGCAAGTCCCTGTTGCAGTTCCTCCGGCAAGTGTGTGCCACTCATCGTTGGTGGGGACAGCTCCGCGGAACCATTCCCTGGTGATATCATGTTCACGTGTGACGGTCTTTCCATCGGCAAAAGTAACCTGACCTCCGGTAAGCACCGAACGAAATTGCAGGAACCCACCTCGTGAAACTAAAGTGTCAGCACTCAGTTTAGTAGTGACTGTATCAGTACCTTCAATATGGGCGCCATTACGGTAAAAGTCAGCCTTCACAACAAAGTAAGATCCGGGAACCCACCTTCTGCCTTTGTAACTGATGACAATCGTTCCTGAACGTTTTATACCAGGGTTGTCTGTGCAGTTAGGATTAAAAGAGATTGTGATTGTTCCCGCGGGATTATCTTTCGTTCCGGCCCTTGAAATTGTAGTCGTTGCACATTTGAAACGGCCATCGCGAATGTCAAGTCCGAGCACAGGGTCACCATCCATTCTTGCTCCCGAATACTGTGTTGTAGAAAGACCACCTATCGCATTCGTTGAAATATCAGAGCTTTCTGTCATGTATGACGAACCCACCGATTCCCCATTCACATTCTGCGTATCAATCGATGTGAGTATGTCGTTATCCTTTTGACAAGATGCGAGCATCAGGATAAATACCACCGTTTGACCGGTAAGCGCTTTTAAACTGAATACATTTTTAATAGCTTTCATGGAGGTTTTTAAGTTGTTTTGCCCTTAGAGCCATATCTCCATTTTAAGTTTAACCCTTTGAGAAAAAAAATTGAAATGCCGCTTTTCAGAACAAAAAACCAGTTTATCACCCGCTGTAACTATGCCTTTATTATAGCTATGCTTATTCTGGTAACCCCTGCCATGTCTCAAATAAAAATTGCAAAACTTAAATACAATGGCGGTGGTGACTGGTACGCCAATAAAACGGCCCTTCCTAATCTTGTTAAATTTTGTAATAAGGAATTAAGAACTTCTTTAACTGAAGAAGAGGATGTGGTTGAAGTCGGCAGTCCCGCTCTCTTTGATTATCCTTTCGTCTATATGACAGGTCACGGCAACGTTGTCTTCACTTCGGATGAAGCAATCAACTTGCGTAAATACTTAGTTGCCGGAGGCTTCCTCCACATTGACGATAATTACGGTCTTGACAAATTTATCCGGCTTGAATTGAAAAAGGTTTTTCCAGAATTGGAATTAGTTGAAATTCCTTTCACTCATCCGATCTATCATCAGAAATTTGAATTCCCAAATGGGCTTCCAAAAATTCATGAGCATGACGGAAAACCTGCCCAGGGCTTTGGTTTATTTTATGAAGGAAGACTTGTAGTTTTCTATTCTTTCGAATGCGATCTCGGAAACGGCTGGGAAGATCAACGCATTTATAATGACCCGGAAGTCAAGCGCCAGGAAGCCCTGAAGATGGGCGCCAACCTGATCTCTTTTTGTTTTACTGCACACTGATCAGGAAATCTTTTCGATCACCAGATTGTGATTGGTGTATATACAGATATCAGCTGCAATGTTGAGACTTTCCCTTACAATTTCTTCTGCAGAAAGTTGAGGCGCGTGTTTTTTAAGAGCTAAAGCCGATGCTTGTGCATACATCGCTCCGGAGCCAATAGCAGCAACCTGTTTATCCGGCTCAATAACGTCTCCGGTCCCCGACAAAATCAGAATTTCATCTTTGTTGCAGGTAATAAGCATCGCCTCAAGTCTTCTGAGGTAGCGGTCCATACGCCAATCCTTTGCAAGTTCAATAGCTGCGCGCTTCATATTGCCGCTGTACGCATTGAGCTTCTCATCAAAGCGATCGAGGAGTGTAAATGCATCGGCTGTTGATCCGGCAAATCCTGTAATCACTTTTCCATCTTGCAGCTTGCGTATTTTTTTTACGTTGCTCTTGGCAATAGTATTACCCATGGTCGCCTGGCCATCACCGCCAATGGCTACCGATCCATTATGGCTTACCGCCAAAATGGTGGTTGAGTGAATTTCTGTTTTCATTTAATTAAATGAGAATCCTTACGGGATCTTCCAACAAACCTTTCAGGGTTTTGAGGAATGCTGAACCCACGGCTCCATCCACTGCACGGTGATCGCACGACATCGTTACTTTCATGATGTTGCCTACCGTCAATTGACCATTTTTAACAATGGCCGTTTCCTTAATTCCACCCACAGCAAGAATACAAGCATCCGGAGGATTAATGATCGCTGTGAATTCTTCTATTCCAAACATTCCAAGATTGGAGATGGTAA
Organism: Cytophagales bacterium WSM2-2; assembly: GCA_015472025.1. NCBI lineage: Bacteria > Pseudomonadati > Bacteroidota > Cytophagia > Cytophagales > Cytophagales bacterium WSM2-2. The sequence continues at coordinate 3,656,168 of BNHL01000001.1, read as the reverse complement.
ATGTGCTTCCCTCCCAATCACTGGGCTGTAATTTCTTGTCATGTGCTTTTTGCGCCAGGTCTTTTACCTCCACTGCTATGTGTGACAGCGATTTGTTATCGGCAAAGCGAATTACCGGAACCAGCAGTCCGTCTTTTACAGCAACAGCTACACCCACATGGATATGGCGGTTTCTGCGAATCTTGTCTCCCAGCCAACTTACATTCACATCGGGATGCTGGCGAAGAGCTGCAGCCACCGCTTTGATGACCATGTCGTTGAATGAAATCTTTACCGGGGCGATTTCGTTCATGCTCTTCCGTGCTTCCACTGCTTTGTCCATGTTGATTTCCATGGTCAGGTAGAAGTGGGGAGCGCTGAACTTGCTTTCGGCCAATCGTTTGGCAATTGTCTTGCGCATCTGTGACACTGGGACATCTTCGAAGCTCTCTTGCCCTACAACCTGTGGCAGAACTACTGGTGAAGTAGCTTTAGAATCACTTGCCTTAGGTGCCGCAGACGGCTTGTAGTTCTCCACATCATGCTTGGTCACTCTACCGCTATCGCCTGTACCTTGAATTTTGCTGATATCGTAACCCAGGTCTTTCGCCATTTTCTTTGCCAATGGAGAAGCCTTCAACCTTCCATTAGAAGAAGCTGAACCATTGGAAGATGCCTGTGTTGTAACTGCTGGTGCTGCAGTTGGAATAGGCGCTGACGCTGATGCCTTCGTTGTGCCTCCAGTTGATTTTGCCTGCTGTGCTTTGAGTAGGGTCTGCCAATCCGCGTTCTTGTCGCCAATGATAGCCAGAGCACATCATTTATTTTGACGGCTTCTTTCTCTTTCGCGCCAATATAAAGCAACGTCCCCGTGTTATAGGACTCATAGTCCATTGTTGCTTTGTCCGTTTCAATCTCGGCCATCAACTCGCCTGACTTTACTGAATCTCCTACTTTTTTGTGCCACTTGGCAATAATACCCTCAGTCATCGTATCACTCATCTTGGGCATCAATGCCACCTCCGCTTTAATGCCGGATGTGTCAATCGCAGGAGCAGTAGCTACCGCGGTTGCGGTTTCCGCTTTTACTTCTGTCTTTCCACCCATAGCTGCAGAGGACTGTGCACCGGAAAGCAGGGAAGAAAAATCTTCGCCTTTGCCTCCCACGATGGCCAGTACGTCATTGATTTTCACAGGCTCCCCTTCTTTGGCTCCGAGGTATAATATCGTTCCAGTATTAAACGACTCATAGTCCATGGTCGCTTTGTCGGTCTCTATCTCGGCCATCAATTCACCCGACTTCACAGTATCTCCGACTTTTTTGTGCCACTTGGCGATCACCCCTTCAGTCATGGTGTCGCTCATCTTGGGCATGCGTACTATTTCTGCCATTTTTCTGTTAAGAATTTAGTTCCCGGTTTACCCAGGCATGTTGTACAACTACAAAGGATCAAAAATAGTTGATTTTTGAGTAAACCGAAACGATTTTATTTCGGTCAGAAATTGATGGTGCCAATGAGAACTTCAAAAAGCGAAGTCGTCGGGGTCAGCCCCTTGGAGTAGCGAAAACCGATGTCCAGTTGTGGAAGTAATCGCATGACGTTGATGTCAAATTTGACTTCTATTCCAGTAGATGTATAAGCCTGAGAATTGATTCTTGATCCTTTAGATGTATTAAAGACACTTCTTCCATACCCATAATCTAAAAAACCATTAATTCGAACTCTTTGAACATTGAGTAAAGGCCCGAGTGCAATATCCGGATACCAGACAGGTAATGTGTAGTTAGCCGACATTGTATAAAAATCCTGGAACCGCGAAACACCAAGTCCACCTCGAGGCAGCGGCACTTGGTTACGAAATTGGTACTCATAATTGTCATTAATTGCTGTCCACTTTTGATTTGAGTACGACAAAAGGCTAATCTGGGAATTCTGATACCCCCAGTAACCCCAAAGTGAATGATGCTTCGCTAAACCTGGGAAAAACAACACCCCGTAGACAGAAAACTGAGAGCCATTGTAATTACCACCGTAAGGCGTGCCATAAACATTGAGAAACAGTTCCTGTCCAAACTTACTGTTGATATCTCTTTTGCTTTGCTTTAGCAAGCGATAGGCCGTAACTGAGAAATGATTGAAAATTAGATTGCCATCGTTGAGATAGTTTGAAAGAAAATAAAACGAATATATGCTGTCGTTAACAACAGTAGCCGGAATAATTCTGTTAAAATTGGATTTACTGATCTGAGTCACTCCAACCGAGTTACCAAATGTGATATTCCCAAAATACCTTGACGTAGTCGTGTTCAAGGGAAGGCGCAGGCCGGTCTCAATATTTTTCTCCTGCCACTTTAATATTAAATCTTGCTGAACAATAGTCGAATTGTAATTTGGTTTAGTACCTGTTAATACTTCAGTTTCAATTGTACCTTCATCCACCTTGCGATCGCTTTGAGTCATTGAGAAATCAATAATCGGATACCAGCCCTGATAACTGACAGCGGCTTTCCACGCTCCCGTGTTTTCGGTCTTGTCGTAGGCGTACCCGGCACTGATGAGGGTTGTACTAAGTAAATCCTGAGAGGTAATTCCCGCGAAGGCGGAAGTCAGTGACGTACTTACTGTCCCGCCCCAACTGTAGGGATTAATCATTCGCATCCCGCGGTGGTATCGTTTAGATTGGTATTGCTGACTCGGTAGGTTATCAAGTACTGTCGGATGACCTTCCTGGTCCAAAAGATGTCTGAAACTAGCTTGAGGCTGATCGCGATTGGTCCACGACTTCCATGCAGGAGGATTAAACGGGATTTTCACCACGTCCATTCCGTCTCGTGCCTGGTCGTTATAGTAAATCCATTTTCCGTCCTTGGAAACCATTGGATTGTATGCGCCATACTTGCTACATGTGATCTGGAATCGACTTCCGGATTTTGTATCCAATGCATAAACATTGTCGATACCACTGACAGGCGAGTTGTATAAAATATATTCTCCGAATGGAACCGGATGTCCGATATTCTCCTGTGAAAAATCGGTTACCGAAGTCATCCTGCCTGACACAAAATCAAATTTGACAATGACCTTCCCTTTTTTATTCGTTAGCAAGGCAACGATCTCTTTTCCATCAGTAGTCCAGCGTGGCATGGAGATAAATCCGTTGTCAGGATTTTCGAAAGCCTGGAGCACACGACCACTAATGTAGTCCAGCACTACCAAGCGCGTTTGATATTCGGTGGTCGTCTCTACAGTTGCCACCCTGGCCCCGTCCGGTGAAAGGGCAGCGGCAGCATAGCGCGACTTATTACTTCCAATCACCCGAACGCCACCAGTGTCATAAGCAGCAATCACAGAATAGGTGCGCACTTGCCACCGGGGATCAAACCGGTATTCGTTCCAAACGATCCTGCCGTTAGCTGCAGACAGCATTCCCGCTTCATTAATCACTCCCTGGGTAAAAATTCTTTTCTCATTTCCATTTTTAAAGACAATGAGTTGCTCGATATCCCCGATTCCTGATTTTCTTACCAATATGCTTCCATCTTCCATCTCTTGCGGATACATGTAATCAGTATATGATTTGGAAGCTCTTGAATTTACTTTCTCAAAAGTAGTTAGCTGCAAAGTATCTTGCTGAGCCTTCCAATCTTTTTGCAGGCTACTGGCCATTTCATTGTACAAATCTTTCACATACAAACCCGTTTCCATTTTTAAAGCGGAAGAAAAACGAAAAGGAATAAATGGCACATTCCACGAACGCGCTGTTACCTTATCCCAGATGTTCGGATCGTTTGTTTTTTTCCGGAGATAAGAAACCATGTGGAATCCCAGTTTATAGTAATCCGGGATAAAATTCTTGTAGGACTGCAAATACTGTTTATGATAATTGAATGTGCGGCCTTCCATCAGATTGGTGCGAAAAACCAAATCAAAATTTGGAATACGTCCACGGCCAGATGTGGTGAATGCTGTTTCTGTGACAACTGCGTCTCCCTCCCAAAACCACTGCGGTGCAGCCGCATACGAGAGACCGGCAAATGTATTATATCCAAAAACGTAGAACAGTGCTTTATTGAAACCACGCTTCGCATGCTGGAACTGGGCCATGTGCCTGTATTCATGGGTTGCCAGCATATTGAGCCAATCATTGTTTCCCACAAAGTTGTAGTTCTGCGAGGGCATCGCATAAAACTCCGACCGGCGGGGAGCAGTGGAGACAAATGCGTTTGAAATAGCGGATTGATTTTGAAGGATCACAGTGATCCTGCGTGGAACCGAGCCAATCGTTTTTCCTTCTGGTCCACGGATTCCCTCCAGGGTATTTGCCATTCGTTGGGCTTGCGTTTCAAAACCTAATGGATAGAGTAACTTGAAATTAGGCGTCTTAATCTGGTACCATCGTAGTGATGCCGGGTTGGTAGCTGTCACTGCTGATTCCTGGGCAAATAGAGCGCAAGAAGTTAACAAGATGAATGAAAGGCAAAAAATGTATTTCATAATCAAACTAAGTCGAAAAGCTACGCTCATTTTCTGAAAGTAGCACAAGCGTTTTGCCGAATAATTTGATCACGAGAAATGCGGGATTGGGCTTTCCTGAAGGATAATTTCTACTTTTGAGTATGCTTAGAAAAATGAAAGACCTGTACCGGCAATACAAGGACTATATCAGGGTTGATCTGGTGATGTATGGCGTCATGGTCCTGTTGATCATCTTATATTTCATCTATTCGGTTCTATTCTAAAAAAATAAACCCCGGCCTTTCGACCGAGGTTCCCTTGTCATTTATGCAGTTCTTAAAATTTGAATATCATCTGTCCCAGGAAAGTTCTACCAAGCTGATTTAAATGTGCAGCATCTCCTGTCATAACGGAATACCTTCCATTGAAAGTCAAATCTCCCATCAACAGCCTTGCCTGGGCTGGATCTTTAAGGAAATTTTCTCCATTAGCATTTAATGCCTGTAATTTATACTTGGGATACACATCCAACAGGTTTGAAATCGTCATTGAAAACGAAGTCTTAGAATTTAAATCAAAACCGATCGTCATATCAGTAAGAAGGCGTGGATCGAACGCTGTTTGAATATTATCTAACTGATCAAAATCTGCATAGGCTACATTACTGAAGTAAGCCGGGCCAACGTAGGTGTTGTTGACGTTAAAGGTCCACTTTTTAGCCAGGAGCTCTGCGCCCAAAATGTATTTGTATTTGGGCCTGCTCGTAAGCATGACTGCTTGTTCCGTCCGGGTAAAAATGGTGCCCCCGGCATTAGCAATGAGCGGTGGTACCTGGTATGATCCAATCAAGTCATTTTTCATAACATAGTTCCCGGCAAAATTCAGATTAAGCGTGCTTGTACCGAGACTAAGTTTCCGAAGGCTTGCGACCAGGTCAATACCCCGCGTCTGTGTATGTGCTCCGTTTATAAAAAAACTAATTCCAGTAGATTTAGCTTGTGCAAGTAAAGCATCCAGTTCGGGGCTTACGCCTGTCTTAACGAGTGCGCTGTAAACAATACGATCTTTGATATCAATGCTGTAGTAATCAAGCGTGAGTGAAAAATTGGATGACGGATTTAAGCCTAAACCGAAAGTAATATTGGTAGACGTCTCAGGTCGCAGCTTGGGAACTCCCAATACGGCCGCTTCACGACTATAGTTATTAGCCAGGCCCTGTATCACAATGTTACCTCCGGAAAGCGAGGCTTGGTTCAGAGACAAATTGTACTGCGCCAATGTCGGTGCCCTGAATCCATTAGAGACTGATGCACGGAGTGTAAGCTTGTCATCAATTAATTTAAGTCGGGAATTAATCTTTCCAATATTAGTATTACCAAAATCACTGTACTTTTCGCTACGGCCTGTTACACCAACGAAGAAACTATCGGTGATATCAAACCCCAAATCAACATAACCGCCGATGTTGAGGCGTGAAGTATTAATTGCATTTTTTTCGGGGTATCCTGCAAATGAGTTAGCTCCCTCACCAAAATACGAAGCGGCATCACCGGCAATTTGCTGCCAGCTTTCAGCTCTGAATTCAGTACCAACTCCCAGGAAAATTTTGTCACTTAGCGATTTCGAAATATCAATATTTCCAACCATGTGACGGAACGAAAAACCACCTGGCTTAAACGACACAGGGCTGTCGAAATTAAGGTCATGGTTAACTGTATGATTCACAGTAAACAACATTTTGTTTCCGCCAACAGTGAGGCTCATGTCCTGCTTCCATCCGCTTTCGGAAGTTGACTTTAAACCCATTGTGGCGTTATAGTCATTCAAATCACCTTCAAAAGTTGGAATGTAGCCCACGTATCCGTTATAGATGGGGACATTATTGACGTCTGTAGTATTGTCTCCGGTATAATTTATACCTGCACCATCCACCGTATGCAACAGTCCATAGTCCAGCTTCCAGTAAGGTTGTCTATAGTTGGCAAAGCTCAATGCCTTCCTGTAGATATAAGCGGCATTAGCATAAAATTCGGTTTTCTCATTTAAGGGAATAGACATGTTGATCAAGAACTTTGCTGATGTATTATCGGTCGTTGCATTGATATTGCGACCATCGGGAAAACGCTTCAGAAAACTCAGGATATTATCATTGAGTGGTGTTGATGCGATATTCCCTGAAGCGTCCAAACCGTCACCAAATCCGAAAACAGGATCAGTCTCAGCAACTGGATCTATGTTACCCGATCGCACAGCACGCTGCTGGCGCAGGAAAGCAATGTGATAATTAATAAATCCTTTTCTACCGATGTTGGATCCGCTGTTATAATTAATTCCATAATTTCCTCCGTCTCCACGTGAGGTAATTCCTGTCGTGAGCCGCAAGGTTGAAGCGTCAAAACGATCTTTAAGAATTACGTTAACGACACCAGCAATTGCATCTGAACCATATTGAGCCGAAGCACCGTCCCGTAAAATTTCCACGCGCTTGATTGCGTCCTGAGGAATCGCTGACAGGTCGGCTCCTGTTTCTCCTCTTCCGGGTGACGGTTGCGTGTAGACCAGCGAAGTCAAATTCTTTCGCTTACCGTTGATGAGGATTAAAGTTCTGCTCGGACCAAGGTTCCGGAGTTCATATGGGTCGTACAACGAAGTCGCATCGTTCACTGGAGTATTAACAGAATTAAAAGACGGAACTTTGTACTGGAGTGCCTTATCAAAACTGGGCTGACCAGTGCTAATCAATTCCTTGATCGTAATATTATCGACCGGAAGAGGCGTGTCTGTAAAAGTTCGTTGCGACCCTCGCCCAACGGAAACAACTACTTCTTGCAACTCTTCAACATTGCCACGTAAAACAATTGCAATGTAGCTGGACGAAGGGATAGGAATTTCCAGGGTTTGGTATCCGATAAATGAAATAACAAGAAAGGTTGCATCATTGGGCACCGATACGGAAAATTTTCCCTCGGAATCCGTGACCGTACCACTGCCTGTACCCTTTACCTGGATGTTGGCTCCGGCTACAACAATTCCATCAATCGAAGATGTGACAACTCCAGTCACTAATCGAGATTGTGATTGGCCATGCAGAGCAAATGATGAAAAAATAATCATCAGTAATATTTTTTTCATAAGGTTAATTTTTTAAAATGCGAATCTCAATTTTAGTTGAGAAGACTCGATTTTCAGGTAAACACTTATCTTGCCGCCTAATTGAATTACTATATGTCCATAAAGCCTATCTGTCGGTTAGTTATCATGTGCACTTTTGCCTCTCATTCCTTTGCGCTGATGGCTCAGAAAGACTATGCTATCAGTCTTCGCAGTGACACAATTCGTGGAGAATTAAAAATTCTTTCATTCGATAACATGGATCGGCTGCAGATCAATTCCAATGGAAAAAAAACTACATACACAGCTTTGCAGTTGCGGTCTTTTTCAAAGGATAGTATCTCATATGAGTCAGTTAAATACGAGAACACTATCCGGTTTATGAGAGTGCTTAAGTCAGGGTACCTCAGCTTGTACGCTTTTAATCCTACAGGAATGGGTTCATGGGACGGACGATACATCACTAAAAAAAATGGGACGGGAATGGAACTCCCCAACCTGGCCTTCAAAAAAATTCTGATTAAATATCTGGAGGAATGTGACGAAGTGGTTAGCGGTTTGGAGAAGGGTAACCTCTCAAAGAAAGACATCCTGCGGATTGTAGACCTTTACAACAATTGTAATCAGGGCAAAAGCGACAATTTTAATCCACAGGCTGCCAAAGGCAAAAGTGACAAATTAAATAGCCTCAAAAAGCTATCGGAAAAAGTAGAGGCGCTCGATTTTCTTACCAAGAAAGATGCGTTGGAATTAATCCGTGATCTTCAGAATAAAGTTTCAAAAAATGAGGCTATTCCTAATTATCTCATCGAAGGCCTGAAGTCTTACCTGGTTGATACCCCCTCTTTGTCAAAAGACGTGGAAGAGGTGATCGCTTTATTGAAGAAATGACAGCAGTAGTTTTTTAAGAGATTGAGGAATTTGGCTTTTGCTTTTCCAAAAAGAAAACAAAGCGCAAACGAGTACCGCAACAGCATAATAAAAAAGCTGGCCTCCATCATTTCTGATAATTCCCAAGACAGCAAGGTGCGATGCGATAGCCCCTCCCATTAATCCAATAGCCAAAACTGATCCTATCCACACAGTTGATGGAATCAGAATCAAAATGGAAGCGATGAGTTCCATAACTCCGGTTCCGATCCTACCCCAAGGTTCAATACCAAGTTCAGTGAATATTTGAATTGATTCTTCTGCTCCGGAAAATTTAAAGTATAGTGTCTGCAGCATGATCAATGCGGCAATAATCCTGGCAATCCAGAAAAGAATCGGGGAGGTTTTCATGGTTCAAAGGAACGTATAATTTGCCGTGAGGTTTGTCGCGGGAGCGACAGGATAAAGGTATTGAGTATCAGCTATTAAAAAAATTCATGGTCCTCTCCGCCCCGATCGTACAGAAAGAATAAACCATTTCAGCGGCTTTGTCCATTATTGCAGGAAGGCCAGCTATTTCATCACCCGAAAAATTACTGAGCACAAAATCCACCTGCTGCCCCTTCGAATAGTCGTTGCCGATTCCAAACCGGAGGCGGGTATAGTCCTGTCCGTTGAGAAGTAGCTCTATGTTCTTCAACCCATTGTGACCTGCTGAACTCCCTTTCGTACGCATACGAAGGCTGCCGAACGGCAATGCAATGTCATCCACGATCACCAGAACATTTTCCTTTGGAATCTTTAAATCCTGCATCCAGTAAGCAATAGACTTACCACTGAGGTTCATATAAGTGGTGGGCTTGATCAGGTGAATCTGGCGTCCCTTGTATTTTAATTCTGCCTTATCAGCTAACCGGTCTTTATGAAAATCGATCTTCTGATTGTCAGCTATCCTGTCCAAAACCAGAAAACCGATATTGTGACGGGTGAGCTCATATTCCGGCCCGATGTTTCCCAAACCTGCAATCAGATATTTCATAAAGAAATTTTCAAATATAATAGTCGACAGTCTACTGACAACCTTCCAGGCATCGGCTATTAACCATGTACAAAACAAAAAATCCCACCCTGTTGCCAGAGTGGGATTTTAAACAAGTTCAATGAATTACTTCTTTTTCTCGTCTTTTTTGGGAGCCTCAGCTTTCTTAGCGTCAGCCGCGGGAGCAGCACCGGCTGCAGGAGCAGCGGCACCAGCTGCAGGAGCGGCACCTTCAGCAGGAGTCGCAGCAGCGGTTTCTTCAGCCATTTTAGCAGCACGTGGCACTTCGACAGCAGCAATTGCGGCAGCTTTTGGATCCAAAAATTCCAGGTTGGGGATTTTCATATCTCCCACCTTGATCGCATGGTGAAAGTCAAGTTCTGAACAGTCAATATCAATGTGATCAGGCATGTCTTTAGGGAATGCATACACTTTCAATGATGCACGCTTTCTCACCAGCAAGCCTCCTTTTTCCACACCAGGAGCCTGGCCTACCAGACGCGTAGGGATGTCCATTTTAATTTTTCGCTCATCACTGATTCGCAGGAAATCCACATGAAGGATGATTTCGCTCACGGGGTGAAATTGAACCTCTTGCATGATTGCCTGGCACTCTTCGCCTTCGATGTTCAGGTGAACAAAGTGCGCTTCGTTGGTATACACCAGATCGCGGAACAGAATAACAGGTGAGTAGAAATGCACTTGCTTTTCTCCACCATACAGCACACACGGCACATGACCTTCTTCCCTTACTTTCTGGGCGTCATTCTTGCCGAGATTTGCTCTTCGATACCCTATAATCTCAACAGTTTTCATAAATAATTAAAATTAAGTTAAAAGTTAAAAAGTTTTAAAGTCTGATAAACAACGAACTGATTGACTCGTGATCATGAATCTTGCGAATAGCTTTTGCGAAAAGATCTGATACCGTCAATACCTTAATTTTTGAAGACGTCCCTTTCAATGGGATCGTGTCTGTAACTACAATTTCTTCCAATAGTGAGTTTTCGATATTTTCATACGCTTTGCCCGACAACACCGGGTGCGTACAAACGGCACGAACGGATTTTGCTCCTTTTTCTTTCAGGAGTGAGGCAGCCTTACAAATAGTGCTCGCAGTATCAACCAGGTCATCTACAAGGACCACATCTTTTCCCTCCACTTCACCAATTAATCGCATACTTTCAATTTTATTGGCCTCTTTTCGGTACTTGTCACATACGGCCAGTTCAGCATCAAAAAACTTGGCAAAACTACGGGCGCGCTTGATCCCTCCCACATCGGGCGAAGCAAACATGATATCTTTCAAATGAAGAGACTTCAGGTAAGGAACGAAAATAAAATTGCCATCCAGGTGATCCAAGGGGATATCGAAAAATCCCTGGATCTGATCTGCATGGAGATCGCAAGTCATGATACGATCTGCACCTGCAGCAGAAAGGAGGTTGGCGATGAGCTTGGCTGCAATAGCAACTCTGGGCTTGTCTTTGCGATCCTGGCGGGCGTAACCGAAATAGGGAATAATAACGTTTACGTTCAATGCGCTGGCGCGTCTGGCAGCATCAATCATCAGCAGCAGCTCCATGAAGTTATCGGAAGGTGCAAACGTAGACTGGACTAAGAAGACATCATGGCCACGAACAGATTCTGATATATAAGGAGACATCTCCCCATCGCTGAAGTGCTGGTAGTTGACTTTACCCAAAGTCTCGCCATACGCATCTGCGATTTTCTCTGCCAGATACGTAGTAGCGCTCCCTGAAAAGATTTTTACAGCCATTTCCTAACTAAAAACCCGCGCGGATACCGGGGCGGGCTTTAAAATATTGGTTGACCTGCCAGGACTCGAACCTGGAAAAGCAGAATCAAAATCTGCTGTGTTACCATTACACCACAGGTCAAAAAAACCTCCAAAACGTAAATTTTGGAGCGCAAAGGTAGGATTATTTTTGAAACGGGAAAATCGTAGGAAACTATTATCTGGGGTTATTTTGAGGCTTTTTCAGTCAATTCAGGCCTAGTTTAAAAGTAAAGGTAGTCCCTTTTCCTATTTCAGTTTTGAATTGGATACTTCCCTGATGTTTTTCGAGAAATTCCTTACAGATCAGCAGGCCGATTCCGGTACCTCGTTCCTTCTTCGTACCAAGAGAAGATGTCTTCTTTTCCCAGCTAAACAGGTTATTGGCTATCTCCGCAGACATCCCTCGGCCGGTATCCTCCACAGAGACTACAGCGTGAGCATTCTCCAGTGTTGCGCTTACCTCAACTTTACCATCCTCTGTATACTTAATTGCGTTTGCAACCAAGTTCCTGATAACCAGTTCAACCAAGGTCGACTGTATGTATATAGTCGAGTCGGGTTCAATGGAATTCACCAACCTGACCAGCTTCTGGTCCGCATGAGGTTTTAGCAAAGCAAATACATTGTCAGTCAATTCTTTCAAAGAAACTTTCTGCTTCACTACATTTCGTTTTTCCACATGAAAGAGTGACCATGCAAGAAGATTATCCAGCATTTGACCCGCACTACTGACTGAGCCGAGAAGCTGATCTGCTCTCTCCCGGAATTCACTTTCATTCATACATCCCTTTCTCAGCAAGTCAAGTATTGCTTTCGTATTCGCCAACGGCCCCCGCAGATCATGAGAAATAATGGACAAGAGTTTGGTCTTTACGCCATTGAGTTCATCAAGTTCTTTATGGGATGCAGAAAGTCTTTGTTTTTGAAAAAAATCGCGCCTAAACATCTCTTCGGTGGTTTTAGACCCGAAAAAACCTAGTACGATCGCGGAGAATAGAAAAAAGTTACTGCTGACCAAATAGGTCAACTCCCCCGGAATATTTAAATCATGAGTTACCAAAACGACCACGTTGTAGCCCGCCAGTACAGTGAAAGATAAAGTCGTACTTAGCTCTGTCTTTAGGCGCACTATCGCATGCTGCCCGATTGTCACTAGTATAAGCCCGACATAATAGTTTTTGTAAGCAATTTCATTCGAATGCGAAACAGCAATCATAATTATAATGCCGGCACTTGTAATAGAAAACAGTAGCGTCATCATTGGCTGGCTGAAGCGTAAAAAGAATTGCGAATAGGAAAGCCAATAGAAGAATGTCAGTGAAGGAACGACAAGGGCAAACCTGATCATCCACATCTGTCGATAAGTTTCGGGAGCGCAGTAGGTGTCTAGCACCGCAAATGCGCAATACAAAAGCGCGGCAAGTGCGATACCTTGCCTTATCGTCTGAATTGAATTGGAAACATAGTATCTAAGAAACTCCGCCTTGTCAGAATGGTATCTGTCAAGGTCAAGTAAGTAGAGTATTCCTTCGGTCTTCACGCAAATCAGCTGGCCATTAAGCATTTGCCTAATGGAGTGTTCGCTAAAATTAGAGAGGCATTTGATCTCCCGATACAGGAGATTAGTCAGTCACTCATTAAAGTGATTGGTTGACCATATAAATTAGCAAATAACTTGCGCGAATGTCCGTTAGTCTCCGCCACCGGAAACTGTAACCTCATAGCTGCCAAGCATAGCAGAGAAATATTCGCGGTTCATTCGGGCGATATTGGTCACTGAAATTCCCTTCGGGCACTCAGCTTCACAGGCACGCGTATTGGTGCAAGCTCCGAAGCCTTCGGCATCCATTTGAGCAACCATCTTCTCCACGCGTTCGTTTTTCTCGGCTTTGCCCTGAGGCAAAAGGGCTAACTGGGATACTTTAGCGCTGACGAACAGCATAGCAGAAGCGTTCTTACATGCGGCTACACAAGCTCCGCACCCAATGCATGCGGCCGCATCAAATGCCTCATCCGCAATCTTTTTGGGAATTGGAATTTCGTTTGCATCGGGAACGCCACCGGTATTTACGCTGATATAACCACCTGCACGTTGAATGCGATCAAACGCAGTACGATCCACTACGAGGTCTTTAATAACTGGAAAAGCTTTTGCACGCCATGGTTCAACTGTAATTGTTTCTCCGTCCTTAAAAGTTCGCATGTGCAACTGACATGTAGTCGTTTGCAAGGGTCCATGCGGACGGCCATTAATATACAAGCTGCACATTCCGCAAATCCCTTCACGACAATCGTGATCGAAGTGGATCGGGTCTTCTCCTTTCTTGATAAGGCTGGTATTCAATACGTCCAGCATTTCAAGAAACGACATGTCAGGCGAAGCGTGATCTACTGCATACGTTTTAAATTCACCCTTGGTGCTGTTGTTTTTCTGTCTCCAGACTTTCAGTGTGATCTTCATCCTTTATTATTTAAGATTTGTGAAGTGCAATTTATTTGTAGCTGCGTTGAGTAAGTTTAACATTTTCAAAACGCAACTCTTCTTTGTGAAGGGCTTCTTGCTGGTTTTCACCTTTATACTCCCAAGCTGCGGCATAAGTAAACTCATCATCCTTGCGAAGTGCTTCGCCTTCAGGAGTCTGAGATTCTTCGCGGAAGTGCCCTCCACAGGATTCACCACGGTTCAATGCATCGTCTACCATGAGCTCTCCTAGTTCGAGGAAATCAGCAACACGACCGGCTTTTTCCAACTCCATATTTAATTCGTTGGCACTGCCCAGCACATTTACGTCTTTCCAAAATTCATTTCGCAGGTCTTGAATCTTCTTCTTCGCTGTCTTCAAACCTTCCGCACTACGCGACATGCCACAGTATTCCCACATCAATAATCCAAGTTCCCGATGGAATTCATCTACGGTTTTCTTTCCTTTAATCGACAATAGCTGATTGACTCGCGAATTAACACCGTCCATTGCTTCTTTAAATGCCGGGTGATCGGTTCCAACTTTATCGTTCCATCCAATATTGGCCAGATAATCACCAATAGTATAGGGAATCACAAAATAACCATCAGCCAAACCTTGCATCAGCGCGCTTGCTCCGAGGCGGTTTGCACCATGGTCAGAGAAATTAGCTTCACCCAGTGAATACAATCCCGGAACCGTAGTCATTAAATTATAGTCAACCCAAAGACCACCCATGGTATAGTGAACCGCAGGATAAATCATCATCGGCATCTCATAAGGGTCATCACCAGTGATCTGCTTATACATATCGAACAGGTTACCGTATTTCGCAGCGATCGTGTCTTTTCCATCGCGTTTGATCGCGTCAGCAAAATCGAGGAATACTGCGAGGCCGGTTGCTCCTACTCCGCGCCCTTCATCACACATCATTTTGGCATTGCGTGACGCTACATCACGCGGCACCAGGTTTCCGAAGGAAGGGTATTTCCTTTCCAGGAAGTAATCGCGGTCTCCTTCAGCAATAGTCTTCGCATCTTTTGCCTTAAGACCTTTCACTGCTGTTTTGGGAACCCAAACGCGTCCGTCATTACGAAGTGACTCAGACATCAACGTTAGCTTGGACTGATGATCTCCCGACACGGGGATACATGTGGGGTGAATTTGCGTGAAGCAAGGATTGCCAAACAGCGCTCCTTTTTTGTGTGCACGCCAGGCGGCTGTTACGTTCGAACCTTTGGCATTGGTTGAAAGGTAGAATACGTTTCCGTATCCGCCAGTGCAAAGTAAAACTGCATGAGCGCTGTGTGATTCTATTTTTCCTGTAACTAAATCACGGGTGATAATTCCTCTTGCTTTGCCATCCACGATTACCACATCGAGCATTTCGGTACGACTGTACATTTTTACTTTGCCATTGGCAATCTGGCGGTTCAGTGCGCTATAGGCACCCAACAATAATTGCTGTCCCGTTTGTCCGCGGGCATAGAATGTTCTCGAAACCTGAGCGCCACCAAATGAACGGTTAGCCAAAAGACCGCCATACTCACGGGCAAAAGGAACGCCTTGTGCTACGCATTGGTCAATAATATTAACGCTCACCTCGGCAAGGCGATATACATTGGCCTCCCGTGCGCGGTAGTCTCCACCTTTGATCGTATCATAAAACAAACGGTACACGCTGTCACCATCGTTTTGATAATTCTTGGCTGCATTAATACCTCCCTGGGCAGCAATACTGTGAGCCCTTCGCGGGCTATCCTGAAAGCAGAATGCCTTAACATTGTATCCAAGCTCTCCGAGTGATGCGGCTGCAGACGCTCCGGCAAGACCGGTACCGACAACAATCACATCATACTTTCTCTTGTTGGCAGGATTGACCAGCTTCAGGTTGAATTTATGTTTCGTCCACTTTTCGGCCAACGGCCCTTCGGGAACTTTTGATTCGAGCTTCATAGTTGCAATGATGTCTTAATTGAATAAAAATCTTTTATTGAACTTAGTCTATCCATCTGAAATATACCGCTATCGGCATCAAGGCGAAGATGAACGGCACAATGATTGAAAAGGCTGTACCTATAAAGGAAATGATCCCATTATATTTTAGATGGTTCAAACCAAGCGACTGAAATGCACTGGCAAAACCATGCAATAAATGCCAAAACAAAGACACGCATCCAATCACATAGAAAAACACGATCCATGGATTTGAAAACACTTCAAACATCATCTTATAGAGAGGCAACTCTTCTCCTTGTGTGAACTGGTTGGTACGGTTAGGAATCCAGAAGTGAGAGGTGTGCAAGATCAAAAACAATAAAAGCAATGTGCCCAGCATACCCATGCTACGGCTATACCAAGTGCTGTTGGAAGGAGCTTTTGATACGCTGTACTTTACCGGACGGGCAGCATGATTTGCTTTCCAAAGCAAAAGGCCTTGAATGATGTGAATGAGAAAACCGGCCACCAAGCCGATTTCTAACGTGCGGATGATGGGATTGGTGCCCATGAAGTGTCCCCAGTAGGAAAACGTCTCGCCACCGTCATTAAAAAATATCATTGCGTTTATGGTGCAATGAATTACCAAAAAGCTGATGAGGAATAAGCCCGTAAGAGCCATCATCAGTTTTCTTCCAAGGGTACTGGTGAAAAGATCAATAATCCATTTCATGTGTTAATCATTTTTGTTTAGCATCACATGGAATGGCCCACCGGAATGGTTGGCAGAATCTGCTGAAGGCCATTTCATAAGTCAGCTCAGGTTTGGAAAAAATTTGAATCGAGCCAAAAATACTCGCCAAAGCTTTACCAAACAATTTCAGTACAGTTTAAAATGACCGTTTAAAATCATTCTAAACTTTAACTAAAACGGGAGATAACTTTTTGAAACGGGGGAATCTTCTCAGAGCAGCTCGAACAGAATCACGATCAAGGTGATCGTAGCCGCCATTATCAAAAGGAACCATTGTTTCCTGATAAAGGCAAAAAGCTGACTAAAGTACGTTTTCATAAGAATTTGAGAAGTCATGCTATACAATTGGCCAAAAGGGTACCTAATCATTGTTAGGGCTGATTTTCAATTAATTACGAGTTATCAACAATGAATTATTTCCAATTTCTGATTGTTTTTTCCACAAATGGGACGAATTGGGTTAGCCGTTCGTAAGTCCTATTTTTACGCTCGCAACCACATTGCAAAACATGTATTTGATTTTCGACACGGAGACCACTGGCCTTCCGCACAACAAGACCGCACCCATTACCGACCTTGACAACTGGCCACGCCTGGTACAGCTTGCGTGGCAACTGCATGACTCACGGGGAAAGCTTTTATCACAGCACAATTATATAATTAAACCGGAAGGCTTCGATATTCCATTCAAATCGGAGCAAGTGCATGGCATCTCTACCCAACGTGCCATGCAGGAAGGGCATGATCTGAAAAAAGTACTTGCTCTGCTCGAAAAGGATTTAACGAATACAAAACTGCTGGTCGGACATAACATCGAATTCGATATCAACATCATCGGAGCCGAGTTGATCCGTTGCTCTCTCCCCACCGAAGGGTTTCTTGCCATTCAAAAATTAGACACAGGACTTGCTTCCACGGAGTTTTGTCAGCTTCAGGGCGGTATCGGTGGCAGACTGAAAATGCCAAGGCTTAATGAGCTACACGAAAAGCTCTTCGGGAAAAAGTTTGACGATGCCCACGATGCGAGCTATGATGTCGCGGCTACGGCTAGGTCTTTCTTCGGTTTGATCGATAAAAAAGTTGTCAGTCCTTTTGATGCTACCCTTGTCGAGGAAATTGAATACGAAGAACCTAAACTCGAAGCCGGCAATTCCACCAAGCGCGAAAAAGGAAAGGTCATCGACTATGCATCGGATGGCGAAATAGCTGATCTGGCAGAGTTTCCATTCAGTCATTTGCATGTGCACTCGCAATATTCTGTGCTGCAGGCTACGCCCGATGTCAGCAAACTTATCCGGAAAGCGAAAGAGCTCAACTTGCCTGCGCTTGCCATGACAGATTTCGGCAACATGTATGGCGCTTTCGAATTTGTAAGTGAAGCGCTTAAGCATGGTATCAAACCCGTTGTTGGTTGTGAGTTTTATATTTCCACGGACCGTAAGAAACTAAAATTTACAAAAGATGCTCCTGATAAAAGATACAACCAGGTGCTATTGGCGAAGAATAAGAAAGGATATGAAAATCTTGCGAAGCTGAGTTCTTTCGGATTCACAGAAGGTCTTTACGGAATTTATCCGCGCATCGACAAAGAGTTGGTAGTGCAGTATAGAGAAGGTGTGATCGCTACCACCGGTGGCTTATCCAGTGAGATCCCCTACCTGATCTTGCACGTTGGCGAGCGTCAAGCCGAAGAAGCATTTCTATGGTGGCACAAAACCTTTGTTGATGATTTCTATATCGAATTGAACCGGCACGGTACGCGTGAAGAAGAACGTGTGAATGATACGTTGCTGAAGTTTGCTAGAAACCACAATGTAAAATACTTCGCAGCCAACGAATGTTTTTACCTGGAGAAGGAAGAGTCTCACGCCCACGATGTTTTGCTTTGCATCAAGGAAGGTGAGTTTCAATCGACACCTATCGGTGAAGGAAGAGGAACACGCTATGGTCTGCCGAACAACGAATTCTACATCAAGTCGCAGGATGAGATGAAACTACTCTTCCGGGATTTGCCGGAAGCGATAACTACGGTAAGTGAGATCGTTAATAAAATTGAAAAGTACGAACTGAAGCGAAATGTACTTCTTCCCAAATTCGACATTCCGAAAGAGTTTGCCACGGAAGACGACTACTTGAAACATCTCGCCTACGAAGGGGCTAAGAGAAAATACCCTGCTATAACAGACGAAATAAGAGAGCGTCTTGATTTCGAACTGGAAACGATCAAGAAAACCGGGTACCCTGGCTACTTCCTGATCGTGCAAGACTTCACTTCGAAAGCGCGTGAGATGGGCGTAAGTGTTGGGCCGGGTCGAGGGTCAGCTGCGGGTTCCGCTGTGGCCTTTTGTATTGGGATTACGAATGTAGACCCTATCGCTTATGATTTACTCTTTGAGCGTTTCCTAAACCCTGACCGCGTTTCACTTCCCGATATTGATATTGACTTTGATGATGAAGGCCGCGACAAGGTTTTAAAATATGTTATTGAGAAATACGGTCACAACCAGGTAGCGCAAATTATTACCTACGGCACGATGGCAGCGAAATCTTCCATTCGCGACTGCGCTCGTGTGATGGAACTTCCACTGGCCGAAGCCAACCTGATAGCCAAAATGGTGCCTGAGCGTCCTGGCACTACGTTGGAGAAAGCATTCGAAGAAGTAAAGGAGCTCAGCGACATGTTGAAGGGCACCGACCTGAAAGCACAAGTGCTCAAGCAAGCGGTCATACTTGAAGGCTCACTGCGCAACACAGGAACACACGCCTGCGGAGTAATCATCACACCCGATGATATGACGAAGCTGGTGCCTGTGTCTATGACGAAAGACGCAAGCATGCTTGTTACGCAATTTGACAACAGCGTGGTAGAGAGCGCGGGGTTGCTCAAGATGGACTTTCTTGGCTTGACTACACTGACGATCATCAAGACAGCACTCAAGAATATCAAGAAGCGGCAAGGTATTGATATCGACATGGATAAAATTCCATTGACCGATCTAAAGACGTATCAGCTTTACCAGCGAGGAGAAACCACGGGCACATTCCAGTTTGAAAGTGAAGGGATGATCAACTACCTCAAAGGATTGAAGCCGGATAAGTTTGAGGACCTGATTGCGATGAACGCCTTGTATCGTCCGGGGCCAATGGAATACATTCCGAACTTTATCGCGCGTAAAAATGGACGTGAAGCCATCCGCTATGACCTTCCGGAGATGGAAGAGTTCCTGAAAGACACTTACGGCATTACGGTTTATCAAGAGCAGGTGATGTTGCTCTCACAAAAACTGGCTGACTTTAGCAAAGGCGATGCAGACGTGCTCCGTAAGGCCATGGGTAAAAAGCAAAAGGACGTCCTCGACAAGATGAAGGATAAGTTCATTGCCGGATGCAAGAAGAACGGTCATGATGAACGGATTGCTGAAAAAGTATGGAAAGACTGGGAAGCCTTTGCCCAGTATGCCTTCAATAAGTCGCACTCCACTTGCTACTCGCTTGTTGCCTATCACACTGCTTACCTGAAAGCAAATTACCCTGCGGAATACATGGCTGCCGTGTTGACGCATTCACAAAGCAACCTGGATAGCGTCACTTATTTTATTGAAGAATGCCGTAAGCAAAATATCGAAGTGCTCGGACCGCACGTCAATGAATCGGGAACTTTCTTTGAAGTGAATGCGAAAGGAGAGATCCGGTTTGGGTTGGGCGCCATCAAGGGAACGGGTGATGCTGCTGTAGAATCGATCATCCAGGAACGTGAAGCCCACGGGCCTTATGCTGATCTCTTTGATTTTGCGAAACGCCTCAGTCAGCGATCTGTCAATAAGAAGACGTTTGAATGCCTCGCTCTGTCGGGAGCATTTGACTGTTTCCCACAGTACCACCGCAGGCAATATATTGCAGGCAAAGACGGAGATATTTCACTTTCGGAAAAAGTAATTCGTTACGCAGCCAAGTTGCAGCAAGAATCCGAGAGCGCTCAGGCAAGTTTGTTTGGCGGCAGTACAGGTACACAAATGCCTCAGCCCAAAATTGATCCCATTGAGCCATTCACTGAAATTGAAAAGCTCCACTTTGAAAAAGAAGTTGTGGGTGTATACATCTCAGGGCATCCGCTGGACAATTTCAAATTTGAAATGGAGACGTTTACCAACACTCCAGCGACTGAACTTAATGACCTCAACAGCAAAGAAGGCAAGGAGTGCAAAGTAGCAGGTATCGTTTCTTCCGTGGAGCATCGCCTGACGAAAACAGGAAAGCCTTTCGGTAAACTTTCTATAGAGGACTACAGCGGGAAGTATGAATTCACTTTATGGAGCGAAGACTACCTGAAATACAAATCCTTCCTCATGCCTGGAATTTTCCTGTTCGTGGAAGGAAATGTCTCACGTAAAACCTGGGGAGACTTGAGCCTGGAATTCAAGATCCGAAGCATGGACCTCCTCAACGAGATTGGCGTGAAACGGGCCAAAGGTTTGCAAATCCGGTTGAACTCGATCAGTATCAGTTCCGATTTGATCACCGAAATTGAAAAGTTGTGTACGGAGTTCAGTGGGGCATGTCCTCTCTATCTGAAAATACAGGATGATCAGGAAAGGGTTAACCTCGAATTGCTTTCGCGCAAGTTCAGAGTGAAGCCTGTCAATGAGATGATGGCCAAATTCAAGAAGATCAAAGATGTATCACTTGAGGTTGTCGCCTAGTCACAAAACCATTTTTTATGAATCGAAGAACATTTATTGTGAGTACCGGTATTCTTTCCGGTGTGTTTGCTTTTTCAAATCTATTTGCCAAAAAGAAAAGTATGACTTTTCATTTTTTAAGACACGCAACGTTCATTCTGGAGGTTAACAATATCAGAATACTTGTAGACCCGATGCTTGGTGCTAAAGATTCGATGGACCCTGTAAAAATTACACGCAACAATTTCAGAATTCCCATGATTAATCTACCGCTCACAGAAGAGCAACTTACTCGCGAACTCAAGACGATTGATGCGGTCATCGTTACTCATACTCACCGTGATCACTGGGACGAGAAATCACGCCAACTGCTTCCGAAAAATATCGACATTATAGGTCAGTCCACTGATCAGGAGACACTAACGACTCAAGGTTTCACTAACCTGCATTTAATTGACAGCTCCATTGAATTCAAAGGTCTGAAGATTACTCGTACTGGAGGGCAACATGGTACAGGCGAAATTGGTAAACGTATGGGCAATGTTTCGGGCTTTGTGATTGAATTCAATAATCAAAAAATATACATCGCGGGGGATACCATCTGGTGTCCCGAAGTGGAACAGGCGCTTGCTACACATCGCCCTGATTTTACTGTACTGAATGCAGGTGCAGCACGCTTTGATCAGGGCGACCCGATCACGATGACTGCTGAGGACGTTATGAAAGTCAGCGAGAAATTATCATCTACGAAAGTCATTGCTGTTCATATGGAAACGGTCAATCACTGTGACTTGAAACGTGATGAAATAAAGAAGATCTTGTCGGGGAAAGGGATACGTGCCCTCATTCCTGTAGATGGGGAAAAGATAAGTTTGTAGATCCACAGAAAAACAAAAGGGCTGCCATTGGCAACCCTTTCTCTATTTTCATTCTAAAAATCGATTACTTCACTTTCTTCAGTTTGTTCCTGATCAGAAACTCTTCGTAAGCTTCTTTGTAAGTAGGATTTTCTGCATCAAGCTTGATCGCTTGTTCATAGCATGTCATTGCATCAATGAGGAGTTTATTCTCTTCATAGAAACTAGCGAGGATAAATTTGTTAAATGCAGTTTCTTCAGAGAGGTCGGTGAGTTTGCCGAGATCAGCCTTCACTGCTTCCTGGCGTTTCGGAGTGATCTTCTTGATTACGCTCTGCTCTGACTTGCCTTTGCCATCTTCTTTCGATTTTACTTCAACGAAGAGCATTGATTCATTCTGAAACTTAGGATTATTCAGGTCTATTTCAACTTTCATGTCCCCGGTTTCCACTTTCAACAGATCTTCATCAAACCTGTTCTTGAAAGTCACTACGAACGGAGCCTTGCTGGAAACGGCTTGCCAGCTAAAGATCACGGTGTTATTGTAAACTTCGGCTTGCTGGCTTTCGGGGAGCATAATGGTAATATCACCGGTACCGCGGTGAACGGCCCCTGTAGCGCTGAGCCTGTTTCTTTTCTTCGCTTCATCTGAATTGCTGCTCAGGATAAAGTCAGTGTATTTGTTCAATACGCTCTGGCTGTTTCCAACTTTGGCGAGCAGATCAACTACTTTGTGGACTTTAGCTTCTTTCACTTCAAGAGGTTTTCCTGAGCTGGATACCAGCCCTACAGAAGCATTAGTAGAGATTTTCAATTCATCGCCTACTTTCAATTGCAC
Source organism: Cytophagales bacterium WSM2-2 (assembly GCA_015472025.1). Classification (NCBI taxonomy): domain Bacteria; kingdom Pseudomonadati; phylum Bacteroidota; class Cytophagia; order Cytophagales; species Cytophagales bacterium WSM2-2. The sequence continues at coordinate 3,633,383 of BNHL01000001.1, read as the reverse complement.
ACCGGTTTTCAACGGCTGCCAGGTATCACCTGATTTCACTTCATTCGTGCCTTTGTTGGCAAGTACACGAAAAGCATATTGCTGGTTCTGGGCGAGTACCAGCAAGGGTGCCCATAGTAAGATAATAAATGAGAGAACTTTTCCTTTTTTCATGGCGAGGGTTTGTTTTTGCTTATCAAAATTAACAATAAATGTGCCGACTAATGCAGCGTCCTTTAATCATTTGTTACTGCCTTAGGTAACAGCATTTTGCAAGCATCCCTGCCCCACTCATCCCTCTATAATGAAAATTCACCCGCCCGTTATGTCAATTCATCGCGGTGGCTTTTAAGCGGCTGACTTTGATTCGCGCCATTTGCCTCCCAGCCACGCACTCGGAACACCCAGGATGACCAGGGAAACAGGATACCAATGCGGGGGTTCATGCCACATCATTACGGCTCCGAGTATGCCGAGCACAAAACCGATGGCGCCTAATATTATAGAGTGCTTCATCGGCTTGCCGGGTGCGAGTGCCGCTGTGATGTAGCTGCCGATGACAACATATACACAGCGGTAGATCGTCACCCCGATCATCACCCACAGCGGATTGTCGGCAAAGGGGAGCTTCATCAGGCTGGTCTTCTCCAGTATTACATCGGTCACATGTGACAAGAAAAAGATAGCTACCAATCCGGCCAACACAGCGCCAATACTTTTGAGAGTCTTCATCACTTCGGCATTTTACTCATGTCCATATATAAGGCGTTCCACTTGTGGCCGTCAAGGTCGGTAAAGACACAACCGTAGAGCCAGCCTTTCATTTCTGTTGGTTTGTGAGTTGACTTCCCTCCCGCTTCGATTGCTTTCTTTGCAACCTCATCCACTTCCTCTTTACTCTTCGCATCGAAGGATAACAGTACTTCCGTTCCTTTTTGCGGATCGGCAATGTCGCTGTTGATGAATCCCTTGAACATCGGGTCTTCAAAAAGCATGATCACGACATTCTTCTCGCCCAGGGTCATGCAGGCAGAGTTGTCGGTGTTGCGTTCTTTTTTGAAAGGGAAATCGAGTTTCGAAAAAAACTCACGTGTCTTCTTAATGTCGCGCACAGGGAGGTTTAACCAGAATTCTTTTGCCATGGTATTTGTAGTTAGTTGTTCGTTATTAGTTACTCGTCAGTGAGGATGGTAATTTATTTCTTTGCCAATAGTTCATCGAGACGGGAGAAGCCTTCGTTCATTCCGCCTTCCATACCAGACATGACCATGCCATCGCGATCTGCAACAGATCTAAATACGGACTGAATCGTAAGTTTTGTGCGATTGCCCGGCAGCTCTTCGAACAGGGCTGTGTCCAGGCTCACGTGACCCTTCTCGGGCAGGCCCTCAAATTCAAACGTCTGGATTGCCCGCTCAGGAAATGTGATCTCGTGGATCACTCCATTGAAGGCATACTGATTCCCCTTGTCATCGATGTGAACATAACGATAAGAGCCTCCGCTTTTGGCATGATAGTAATCGATCTTCATCGTCATGTTGCGCGGGCCAAGCCACTGCACCATAAGTTTTGGATCGGTGAATGCTTTGAACACGTTTTCACGCGGGGCCTCGAATTCCCTGGTCATCAAGATATCCTGCTTGCCGGGTTCGGCTGTTACTTTGAGTTGGTTTTTAGTGATCATCTTTTTTTGGTTTTTTTGTTGGTATTCATTTTTAATAATAGCGTATCCAATTTGTCGAACCGGTGTTCCCACTGGCTTTTGAACTTATCAATCCAATCGGAGACTTCATCGAGTTTGGCTGCCTGCACATAGCAGTAGCGCTCTCTCCCCTGCTGGTTGATGACGATGATGCCGCACTCTGTCAGGATTTTGATGTGCTTGGAGATTGCCTGGCGACTGGCATCAAAACTCTCCGCAATGGCATTGGGGGTAAGTGACTTGCTGGCGATGAGATTAATGATCTCTCTTCTCGTGGGGTCGGCTATGGCTTGAAATACATCTCTTCTCATAGGTATGCTTTAATTGGCAACTGTTCGGTTGCACAAATATAGGCAACTAATCGGTTGCGCAAAGCTTTGGAAGACTTTTTTTTTAGTTGTGGATCGCTAAGGACTTGAACGGAGGCTTACCGGAACCTTTCCCGGTGCTTGGTTTAGCTGAATTGTTAAATAAAAGCAGGGTTTCCAGTGTCCTTTCGCGTGGTGCATCCACTTCGTAATCAGAGACTGCTTTGCCATCTTATCGTGTTGTTGTACCTGGAGTTTAAAGAGTTTAGTCTGGCTTTTTTTGATTCACCGATGAAATACCAATACTGGCGCCAATAGAAAGGTGAAGGCCAAAATCGGGTGCCTGGTTAAGGGTGACCTACTTTTTTACTACTCCGGTAATACCTTTTTCAATCCTGCTTTTTTTCCGATGCTCAATGAGCGCCAATACTTTTGCCTTATCAAATTATTAAACTTAAAATCTATCCTTTATGAAAAGAGCAGCTTGGTTAGTGTCAGGTATAATTTTAATGTCTTCGATGGCCTGGGGGCAGCAAGAAAAAGAGAAGGCTAAAACCGTTAATAATATGTCAACGATGAACGTTGAAAGAAGCCTCGTTCTTGAAAAGGCAAAATCGGCCGCTAACATGACGAGGATGAACCTTGAAAGAACGGTTACGCTTGAAAATGATTCAAAAGCAGAAGATGTGGTTATAAGTGTTGAGAAAGAGACAGAGTCATTTGAATTAGTGATAAGCAGTTCTGTTATGGCCGGCAAACTTTCCATTGAAATACTCGACCCTAGTGGTAATAAACAAGGAAACTTCTCCGTTGATGCACAACTGGCTACTGAAAAACAGGAACGGGTGACAGGGAATTTTCACAAATCGCTAAAGGAGCCGCAATCGGGAAATTGGAAGATTAAGATAATGCCCACAGCCGCAAAAGGGCAAATCAAAATTCAAACAGCCATGTTGCAATAGTCCGTTTGACAATGACAGTCTTTCGCTTTAAAAATTCTATCTGCTCCTTTATAATGCTGTTGAGTTCAGGCGCTGCCTATGCGCAACACCGGGAGTACGGGAAAATAGCCGGACGCCTGAAACTAGACAGCAGTTGGGATAAGGTTATTTACTTATCTCATATTCCAACTTTCAACGACATGCACACCATTTCGAATGAGAACATTATATCCAGGGCTGTGATTGACAGCTTTGGGTATTTTGAATTCGATACCGGGTTTATACCCGAAGAAGATAACCTGTTCAGGTTACATATAACAAGGAAAGGAGACGCCCCGGCTTCTCTTGTTATTGGAGGCAAAGATGAAAACCATTTGTTCTTCGTAGCCAATCGTCATAATGACGTCTATTTCGAGGCCAATGCTTTTTATCCTCCTTTCAGGAAAATAACTTTTACCCAACCAGGGCAAAACAGCACATTCCAGAAAATCACCAGCCTTGTGAATGTCAGTGATAGTATCGCAGCTGAGAGCGGTGCTGCAAAAAGAAAGTTCATTGAGAATAAACTTTATGAAGAACTGCTTTCCATCGCAGATACGGCAGCAAACCCACTCGTATCCCTTTATGCTATTTACAGGGCGAAATTCGAATCACGATATACTGCTGATTTAGGCTTCTATGAAAGTTATCTAAATAAATGGGAAGGTCGGAAAGATTCCTACTTCACTTCATTTAGAAATCAGGTGCACACCAAAACTGAAAGCAGCTATGTAGCAATTGGTATTATCTTCTCATGCACTGTATTCGCATTTGGTTTTTTTGCCGGTCGGTATAAGGTGAGAAAGAAAAGTAAAGTGGAGACACTCAGCACTCAGGAAAGAAAGATATTCGAACTACTGAGGCAGGGCGCTACCAACCAGGAAATATCAGATCAATGTCATATTGAAATAAGCACTGTAAAATCTCATGTCAGTAATATTTTTTCAAAGCTGAATGTGAAATCAAGGAAAGAAATAATGAACATATCTGCTCTGCCTCAAAATGCAATTTCAGCGCACGTGCCTTACAACTCAGCATGAAATGCCTCGAGATAATATTATGTTATTGAATCGGAGTCGAACTGTAATTCTTCTATTTATCTATAAACATTAGCCCCCTGCTCTACCAGCGGACAAGCTTCCAGGGGCTCATTTCGCTGGTGAAGTATATCAATGAAAACAGAGAACGCTCTTTCGATTTTCGTTAACAAGGCTTTACAATGCAGTGTGACATGCCTGGATATGGAATTAAGTTACGCGTTCATGATGAACATACGACCTCGCCGGGATTGAGCCGTGTATTTACTATTTATTTATAAACATCAGACCCATGGCTTAATCTAGCGAAGAACAGACGAGGAAACAAAATGAACATATCATATGCTCGCTCCTGTATTATCAAAGTCTATAATAGAATAACCGTTGATAGATATGAGTAAGTAATGCGTGTTACGTGAGTTGTCTTTAAGGTTCCTGGTCTTTCCTATATCTATACCCTCACAGAAACAAGGTGTTCCCTTCTTCATTTTTTCCAGGAAGCCTCCATTACATGACACGATTGCATCTCCTATGTAGTATTGAATAAACGTTTCCTCATGTGAATTATAAATATCCACAAAATCAAGAGGGCCTTCGATTTGAAACAGTGGAGTTTCTTTCTCCGGGCTGATGGTTGTTTTTGAATTAATGAACCTTGAAGTATAGTTGATTAATAAAGCCACTACCAAACCAAATAAAGCTACCAATAACAAATTGGTAAAACTGAAGGCATTAAAAGACACGAAAGCGATCGCAGCAATCGCAATGGAACAAATCAGGACTACTCTAAGAATAACCAAAAGGACTTCTAATAAAATAGTATACCTTCTTTGAAGGTTTTTCACATAGTTAATCTCTACAATTGTTGCCTCTCTTTTATAAATGACTTCGTTCATATTTATTGAAAGATAAAGATAGAATCCAAATTTGCGGGTCTCTGCTAATGTTATTAGACAATGGCTGGAGCAGCCGGCAGCCTGAACGTGAAAATTGTTCCTTCGCCTTGCTCACTGATGACGGAGATCTCTCCACCGTTCCGTTCTACGAACTCTTTGCATAACATAAGTCCAAGTCCGGTACCTCTTTCACCGGCTGTTCCTCTTGTGCTTCTCGTTTTCTGAGTATCAAAAAGCGTGGATAGCCGCGAAGCTTCAATGCCTATGCCATTATCGGCTATGCTCATGGCTATTTTTCCATCGGTTAGCTCAGATGATATAGTTATCCAGCCACCGGCAGGAGTAAACTTGATGCTGTTTGAGACCAGGTTGCGGAGAACGAACTGAAACTGATTTTCATCTGCGAATACGTCATGCTCTTCCGGGATGTGTTCGACAATGTCTATTTTTTTATGTGCTGCTGTACTCTTTAAATGATTCACTACCTGCCTCGTTGTTCGCGCCAGGTTTATTTTTACGGGCTTATGTTCTTCCAATTTCATCTGTGACCGTGCCCAGGCAAGAAGATTGTCTGTCAACTCAATGGTATTGCGCAATGATGCGCTCAATTCTTTAGAGTTGGCCTTCAAATCTTCGATTGACATTGAGTTCGTATGTTTTTCAAATAGCCCAAGAAAGCCTGACAATGAATTAAGTGGTGTGCGAAGGTCATGAGCGATAATCGTGAAGAACCGGTCTTTAATATCGTTTGCCCTTTCAAGCTCCAGGGTACGTGTTTTTACTGTCGTCTGAAGAACTTCATTTTGAGAACTGACAAGTGTATTGTACCGGATAAGGTATTTCTGCTCGTTCAATTCCGCCTGTTCTTTTTGCTTTCGCAGATAAGCTATTTTGTCTGCCAGGGCAAACGACAGCAAAATGGCCTCTGCGGCATTTCCGACCTGGACAATATGTTCTGTATAGAAGTTGTACGGAAGGAATCCAAAATCTTTCATTGTAAAGACAACGATTCCGGTCAAAAATGTAGTCCACGCTATTACAAAAAACTTTGCGGGGCGATAACCGGTTCTCAAGGATTCGATACCCTTGATCAAATAATAAATGGAGAAAACAAAAGCCCCGATTTGCATGCTGACGCTGGCGTACATGGTAAAATTGAAAACCTGCAGGACGATAGACACGATGAAAAAGAATGCAATTGCAGTTGACATTATCCTGGCCTTAGAATTACTGTTCAGGTTCAAGAAAATGTTGATGAACAGAATACCAAAAATTCCACTCAGGGACGAAACAATGGATAGCTTATTCAACAGCCTGGCTTCATGCCCAATGATCACGGGCAAATAGCCTGTTGTATAAATGATGGATAACCCAATGTTTATAATATAGAGGTTATAAAACAGATACGCTTTTTCGAGAATGGAGAAATAGACGAACAGGTTATAGAGCGCCAAGGCTAATATGATCCCCATGTATATTCCCTGCCATATGTCCATTGCCCATCTTTCATCCAACAAAGATTTCGAGTCAATTATTTTTATCGGAACATGCAGAGGATCGTAGCTCTTTACCCTGATGTAATACGTGCGAAGCCCCGGCCCTACTGGAAAGATAAAATTCACTTCCTCTTTATCGTACTTGGTCGTTTGCTGAATCAGTGTAAGAGCTCCGTCTCTTTCCATATAATAATTAACTGAATCAAGATTGGAGTTGCTGATTTCCATCTTCCACAGACGATCGGGTATTTTATTGTTTGTCTTGATCCGTAACCACAGCGCTGACTTAGTATATCCCATGTTAAGGACATGCTGTGCCACGGGGCGAAAATCAGTATCCATTTTCAGGATTTCATTCTCCGTAATTGTTGTCAATTTATCTTCAAAATAAAAAAGCTGATTGCTTCTTAGCTCATAGGAACCGGCAGTATCAAGAACTACGGGAAGTTGCTTATCAAAGGACTGTGAAAACGCCCGCGCGCTCATTAGGAATAATGAAAAGTATAAGCTCCAATTTTTAATTGCACTCATTGATGAAGAGATTAAAATGAGATTAATCCTGCGGAAAGGCGAAAGTTGATCAAACGAGGCTTACTAAGCTCTCCTTTTGATTGAAGTGCAGTTTTTGATTATTGATTGGGTAATTATAACTATTTGATGGCGTGTTACTGCTTATTGGTAAAGAACCGCGGAGAGGGCAAAGAATAATAGAATACAATCTATCTCCTCCTCTTTGGTGGTAAAAATAAATTCTTCTTTGCGTTAAATCTCCGCGTACTCAGTGACTTTGCAGTTAATTGTATTTCACGCAAAGGCGCCAGGACGCTAAGGCCTACTCATTCCGCAACGCCTCCACCGGATTCATCACCGCTGCCCTGATCACTTGTATGCTGACCGCAACTAAAGTTACCAAAAGCACCAAACCTGTTGCCAGAAGGAAAACTTCCGGCCCGATGTTGATCTTGTAAGCGAACTTCGTCAGCCATTTGTTGATCACCGGTATCACCATCGGCACTGCCACCGCACCAGCGAGCACCACCATGAGAACAAATTTCTTGTTCACCAAAAAATTCAGGTTCGACACGGAAGCGCCCAGCACCTTTCGTATCCCGATTTCTTTAATGCGCTGTTCAATGGTGAACGACACCAATCCATAAAGTCCGAGGCAGGCAATGATGATGCTGATCGCAGAAAAAGTCATCACCGTCTTGAAGAGTTTATCGTCCGACTGGTAGGCCTTGGCAAACGCTTCGTCTACAAAGAAGTGACGGAAAGGATAGCGACTCTCAAACGTCTTCCATTTTGATTCAATAAAACTGATCAGTGCTTTCGGGTTGCCACTGAAACGTACCGAGAGGTTGCGCCTGTTACTCCTGCCGATCCACATCACCAGCGGTTCCACTTCATCGTAAAGCGATTTGAAATGAAAGTCTTTCAGTACACCTACTATATTATAGGGAGTATCATTCGGATTGAACTTCAGTGTTTTCTTCATGGGGTCATCCCATTTCAATCTCCGCGCCAGCGCCTCATTGATCACCACCGCATTGGAGTCATTGGCAATCCGTGGCACATCAAAGAACCTTCCCTTTGCCATTTGAAGATCATATGTCTTTTGAAAATTCCCGTCAGCAGGGAACATCCTCACCTCCACTTCATCCGGAGGGAATCCTTCCGGAATAATATACGTACTGGAATTGCCGGCTCCAAGTGCGGTACGCCCCAATGACGTACTCACCACCGAAGGATGCGACTTCACCAGTTGTTCGAACGTCTCTCCCTTCGCCATCACATCATTGGAGAGATTGATCACCAGCACATGCTGCTGATCGAAGCCCAGATCTTTAGAGAGAACATATTTCATTTGCTGATATACCAACAGCGTACCTGCAATCATCGTAATCGAAATCACCAGTTGAAAAGTGATGAGTACCTGCCGTGGCCAGTGACCTGTCAGTTTGCTTTTGGCGGAAGCCTTCAGCACTTCCGAGGGACGAAAAGCAGCCAGTACCACTGCCGGATAAAACCCCGACAACAGTGCTACCACTACCACTACTGCCAAAAGCCCCAGGAGCACTTCCGTTCTGTAGAGCAACTCAAACACCAGCGACTTCCCAGCCAAATCGTTAAACCACGGTATCGCCATCCAGATCAAAGCAACAGCAACTGTCACTGAAAGAGCGGTGATCAAAAAAGACTCGCCCAAAAACTGGAGTACCAATTGCCCTTTCGTTGCTCCCAGCGATTTGCGCATTCCCACCTCACGTGCCCTTCGCGTGGAGCGACTCGTACTGATGTTAACATAATTGATACAGGCGATCAGCAGGATAAACCCGGCAATGATCGCGAACACATATATATATTGAATGCTACCTGTTTTGGCCATGCGATGGTATTTGATCTCGCTGCCGTGCAGGTATACCTCTTTGAAAGGTTGAAGATAAAGTTGGTAAACATCCACCCGGTTTGGCAGATGATCTTTTAAAAACTTGGGCAATTTCGCTTGCAGTGCCGAAACGTTTGTTCCCGGCTTCACCAGCACATAAGTAGTCAGCGCCTGCGCCAGCCAGTTGTTCATCCAGTCAAAATTGAGCGGTCCGAGCTGTGGTGTCGTTGTTGTCCAGGAGACGAGCGCTTTGTACTGAATGTGTGAGTTCCTTGGAGCAGCCTTCGCAACTCCCGTCACTTCAAACTCCAGGCCATTGATACCCGTTACCGTTTTGCCGACAGGATCCTCACTGCCAAAGAGTGAAGTGGCAACTTCTTCGGTAAGCACCATCGTCAGTGGTCTCTTCAACGCCTCACGCGGATTGCCTTTCACCAGCGTAAAATCAAAGACATCAAAGAAGGTGCTGTCTACAAAAAGGATTTCTGCTTCATTCAGTTCATGGTTGTGCTCTTTGTAACTCAATACCGCGTTATTAAACCACGTCTGGTAGCGAACTACTTTCTCTACTTCAGGAAATTCATCTACCATCGTAGGCCCCATCAACCCCGATGACTCCGCATTGAGAAACGTAGAGCCGTTTGGTTCCGTGGTTATCTTATTGAGGCGGTACAGGCGGTCTGCTTTCGTATGAAAGCTGTCGAATGAAACTTCATCCATCGCAAACATCACCGCAAGCACACTGGCGGCAAGCCCGATGCTTAACCCAAGGATGGTGATAAATGAGTTGAACTTGTATTTCCGCAGGTTGCGGAAGGCGGCAAGGATGTAGCTGGTAAGCATAGGCGTGGGATTATTTTAAGGATAACTCCGGAAAACCGGAGAGGTTACGTCATGGATGACTGCACTCTATATAAAGTTTACCAGGGAGCCAGAAATATTCCTTAAAAGTCAATTGCAGTATAAGTTTTGAGCTATGAGCTACGAGTTACGAGTTGCAGGAACACGAGAATTCGCGCCAGGGAGTTGAATAGGATGACCATGATTGATCGCAATTTCGCATTGCTCAAGGCTCGCGACTCGAAATACACGGCTCCTTTTTTGACTTATATCAAATACTTGATTTCACGTGCCTGGTAATTTCGAGAAGACAAAATCAACTCGACATGGCATCAAAATCGACTCTGGCACGGTTGAAAATTGCGACCGTCATTTCCTATTGCTGGATTTACTTCGGAGGAAGTTTCCTCGGTGGCCCTCTTTGGTTATTTATCGCTGCTTTTTTTGTAGTGGGTGATTTAAAATTGCTGGGCATTGCTATCGCTATCACACTCTCGCTTACCTGCTTCGTGTATAGCGCTTTCAATCCTTACCGAAAACAGGACATGTTTGTCCTCACCGCACTCGGAGTAGTTCTTCTTCTTTCTGTAGCTTGTTTTTTGTTTGGCTCTTGCGGTTGGTTGTTCTTAATGACGGGTGGCATTTTCACTGTACTGTTGCTCACAACGCTCTTGTTCATCTATACATCCAAAGAAGAAAAAGCAGATGAGAATCTACCAATCGACATACAAAATGAGCAACCCATAAAAACAAATCAACAAAATCGTATTTTTAAAACGGAAATATCTCCGCCATTTCCTGAATCCATGAATCACTTCGAAATCTGGAATGCCAATAGTTATAATGGGCGGTTTGCCACTCTCACCCAGCCGGTCAATATTACACCGGAGCTACACTTCAAGTTGATCACCGGCAGTTTCGAGCTTACGGATTTTACTGAGCCGGTCCGCTTTGCCGCGAGCAATAAACCGCTCACGGATACCATGCTCACTGATACAAAGCTGGTGGTAGTCTCAAAGCGACTGCGTGAATTTCTCGAAAGCCTGAATATCGAAGGCCTGCATTTTATTTCATGTGAAATCGGGACAACGGCAGGCTACTTTATTCTACAGTCCAAAGCATTGCTGCCGCTGGCAGAATGTGGCAATATAGATAAAAGTGGTTTTAGCATGAGCCTGAAACATCCCGGTCTGATGCGCGTTCTTTTTCCCTCATTCAGCCAGGATAAAGAAATTCCTCATCCACTTTTCCGGATAAAAGAATACCCCTACTATCACCTGGTTCGAAATGACTTTGCATACCAAATAGAAAAGAAAGGTTTCACTGGCATCAAGTGGGGCAATTTTGTCAATGCAGACAAATGCTGGTTCGTTGATAATTTCGGGTGATTTACTTTTTGACTTCCAGCAGTTTAAAAGCTGCATAAGCATTTATAATCCCACCACTCTTGGAAAGAGTATTGAACCTGACCTTCTTTGAATCCGGAGAAGTCAGTGTAGGTCGCATTTCGTTCGCTTCGTCGAAATGTTTGAGTTCATTGACACGATTGAAATAAATAACGACCACTAACAGTGTAGTGCAGCGAACTATTATTGCGATAGAAGAGTTTGATTGAATTGAACTATGTTTGAGCCGCCCAAGTCAGCCATCACGCAATGCACGCGTACAAGACCTGCGCCTGTTTGGACAATGAGTTCTCTAAGGTTTCACGCAAAGGCGCGTAAGTCGCAAGAAAGCCTTCAGAATATCTCGGCCTAGTTTATTTTCACGCAAAGTCGCAGAGTACGGAAAGAATCTAGCGCAAGAAAAAATAAATTTATTTGCTGAGGATTGTATTGCACTATTCTTGGTGATCCCATTGCGAACCTCTGCGATTAAAAAAATTCTGCATTACTCTGCCCGCAATGACTCCGCCGGGTTTGCCAATGCCGTTCGTTTGACTTGAAAAATAACCGTGCCCACTGCAAGCAACACTGTCGCCAAAGCGGTGATGAGAAAAACATCCCAGCTTAAATCCTGGTGATACGCATAGCCTTCGAGGAACTGGCTCATTAAATAATAAGACAACGGACAACCGATGAAGCACGCGATGATACTCAGCTTTATAAACTCCTGCGAGATCATCGTTACGATCCCGGAAACAGAGGCGCCCATTATTTTGCGAATGCTCACTTCTTTTTTTCTTCGCTCTGCCGTGTAGGCAGCTAATCCGAAGAGTCCGAGACCGGAGATGATCACGGCCAACGCGGTGAACACCACAGCCAGCGAAGAGATTACTTTCTCGTTGTTGTAAAGGCTCGTGAAGTCGTCATCGAGGAAGGTGAACTGGAACGGATATTCCGAATTATATTTTTTATGCAGGGTGGTGAGCTCGTCTACCACCTGGCTTGTCATGTGCCCGTCAAATTTTACAAAGACCTTCCACGTCCATTTCGGGAGGTGAAAGAAGATGACCGGGTCGATAGCTTCCTGCATGGAGCGACTGTGAAAATCATCGACTACACCTACGATGGTGCCCTCCGTTCCCCACTGGCTGATCTTCTGCCCGATGGGGTTCTGCAGTCCCATCACCTCCACGGCTTTGGTAGTAACGACAAAGTTGTTGGAGTCAGCAAACTGGGGAGCGAAGAGTCTGCCCTCTTTCAGTTTCATTCCCATGACCTCCAGGTAGTCGTAGTCCACGCATACCGTGCGGAACATGATCGCACTATTGTCGGGTTTACCCGGCCAGCTCACTGAGCCATTCTGATTGTTGACTTGCACAAGAGAATTATCTCCGCGCGACACCTTCTGCACACCCGGCAACTGAAGTGCCTCTGCCTGGAAGGCTTGGTATTGTTTAGCAAGATTGCCCGTTATGGAAAAGGTAAGCACCCCATTGCGGTCGTAGCCCACATCTTTATTGAGGATATATTGTATCTGCCGGTAGACCACCAGCGCACTGGCGCCCATCACTACGGTGAGCACAAACTGAAATACTACGAGGCCTTTGCGTAAGAAGGTGCCGCCCAGTGACGAGGCGATCACTCCTTTCAGCACTATTACAGGCCGGAATGCCGAGAGGAAAAATGCCGGGTAGCTTCCCGCGAGCAAGCCCGCTACAAGAACTACCAACAACGCCTTCGCCATGAAAGCCGCCCCAAAGAAGTTCACCGTAATATTTTTTCCGATCATAGTGTTGAACAGAGGCAATGTGGCGTACACGACAATTAAAGCGATGACCATCGATATCAAACTGATCACTGTAGACTCGATGAGGAACTGCGATACGAGCGAAGGCCTTTGCGCTCCGACCACTTTCCGCACGCCCACTTCTTTGGCACGTGTAGCGGCTTTGGCTGTGGCCATGTTCATAAAGTTGATGCAGGCAATGATGAGGATGAAGATGGCCACCACGCTGAACATCCGCACATATTTGATGCGACCACCAACAGAGACACCTTTCTCGAACTGTGAATAGAGATAGCTGTCAGCAAAAGGCTGCATGATGAACTCCACTTTGTCGTCACCCTCTCTCTTTTGTGTCTTCCTTACTTGTTCGTTAATGAGCTTTTGGATTTCCGCGCTTTTGCCGGCATCGGCCAGCTTGAGGTAAAGCGGGTGGTCGTAGTTGTTCCAGTTGAAGCCGCCACCGCGAGTCTCCTTATAAATCTCGAAAGGCAAAACAAACTGAAAGGTGATCGAAGAGTTAGTATCAATGTCTTCGAAGACGGCCTTCACTTCCAGGTCATACTTGCGGCTCCCTTTGATGATCTTCCCGATTGGATTTTCATTGCCGAAAAGTTGCCTGGCAAGTTTTTGTGAAATAGCAACAGAGTTCTTGTCGAGGCCGATGGGGTGCTGTGCGCCCTGCACGATCTTGAAACTGAAGATCGAAAAGAATTCGGGGTCGGTATAAATACAGTCTTCGATCAGATTTTTGTCACCGTATTGAAGGAGCATGTTGGTACGCTGTGTGCGTGCGGCCAGTTCCACCCCGGCAATGTTGCTGCGAATAAACTCCCCGAGCGGACCGGGAGTAATAGTCCATGTGAGTATCTGGCCATCTTCCAGTGTGAGGTTGGATATCACCCGGTAAATGCGGTCAACGTCTTTGTGGTATTTATTCTTGCTTACCTCGTCATTCACCCACAGGTAGATGAGCGTGACGCAGATGAGCCCGGCAGTGAGCCCACCGATGTTAATGACAGAATAAAGACGTTGCTTTAGCAGGTTTCTGAAAGCGACAAGGAAATAATTGCGCAGCATGAGGGTGTTATAGTTTGGCCTAAAGATTAAACACAAGAGGAAAGGTTGCAAAAAATGAGGAGCTAATAGACAAGAAATATTTCGGTGGTAGAGCATGTACCGCAAAGGGCGGGGCAGACGAAACCGTTGCATTCTTGGCTTAGAAGATTTTCACGCAAAGGCGCAGAAGCGCAAAGGAAAATGCATTCGCTTGGCGGCTTTGCGTGATATTTTTTTATCTCCTCTCCGTAACCATTCAGGAAGGTACCAGTACTCTATATTATATATAATCCCATCACCCATGAAAACCCTCAAATCAGCCCTGGTTGGCGCTTTGCTCCTCTTTCTGGCCTTTGTGCCGGCTATTTCGCAAGACGTAAATACGCCTTCTTCCAAACCGGATACTAAAAAAGAAGAGCAGGAGAATGAGCACTCGACCGGGCTGAGAAGGATAACCCCTGCCCGCCATTGGGACTTTAACCTGGGTGAGGTGATTGAATCGGGTATCAGGCATGGCATCAACGTGGGTATAGATAACGCCATCAATATCAACCTGGAGAACCTCGGACATCTTGGAAGTTTGGGGAGCCTTGGAAGCTTGGGCAGTCTTGGAAGTTTAGGAAGCCTTGGACACTTAGGAAGCCTGGGTGAGCTTGGAGAGATGGACATCAATATCGGGCCGGTCATAGCGATCCCGGACATCAACATTCAGCCTTTTCATTTTAATTTTGATCATAATTTTAACTTCAATCACATTAAAATTCAGCATCACGATTTCCACTTTAACCGGCATGAGGACAGGGACAGAAGCGAGAAATCGAAAGGACTAAAGAAACTGAACTAACTTATCTAACAAACTCAATAAGTAAACTTTCATCTTATGAAACATATCAACCGGATTCTATTTGTTTGTGTGCTCGTGCTTCTGGCCGCAGCACCTGGCTCTACACAAAACATCACTACCGATGCAAATAAAACTCGTCTTGAGCCTGCCGAAAGGAAACCTGCCGAGGGAGAGCTAAAGAAATTAACACGTTCACCCCGCGACCTGGATTTTGACATCCGCATTGATGAAAAGGCATTGGAAGCCAGCATCAATTTGGCTGTTAAGAATGCCCTAAGATCAGTAGAGGGTACACTGGAAAGACTGGAGATCCACATCGAGCCTATCGAGATCGACTTGAAACATCTCGACCTGGACATCAAACCCATTAAGATCGATCTCAGTGATCTGAACATCAATGTGGAGCCGATTGAAATTGAAATTCCCGACATGGACATGGACCGTGACTTCGATCGCGATGACGAAGATGATAACGATAATGACAATGACAACGATAACGACAATGATGACGACCACTTCCGCCATCATAACAAGGACAAAAACAAAGATAAAGACAAGGACAAAGACAAAGTGAAAGAAAAAGAGAAGGATAAAATGAAAGACAAGGACAAGTCTGACAAGGATGACAAAAGCGATTTTAAGGAAAAGGCTAAAGGCTTAAAGAAACTCAATTAAGAATTACAAATTGCAGATTAAAGATTTCAGATTTCAAATTGTGGTTACCAACAGTAATTTACAATTTGAAATCTTGTAATTTGTAATTACTACCCCCTGTTTTCGGGTGCGATTTTTCTATGACCTGCTGCTTTATCGCAGTAACATTGTAGAAGATTAAAGCCAACTAATCTAATCATTTTTAAAGGCCAGTGACTTTATGTGGGGTTGCTGGCTTTTTTTATTTCCCTTCGACTAGCTCAGGGGGACAGACCTTCGACAAGCTCAGGAGGACAATCTTTCGGCGAGCTCAAGATGGCAATACTTCGACAAGCTCAGGAAGCATTGCCATCTTGAGCTTGCCGAAAGATGTTGCAATCTATAGGCAGAAACTTGTAACTTTTGAGTTTCTATGGAAAGCCTCCTCGACCACATCCATCAATATTCGCCACTATCGAAAACTTCACAAAAGAACCTCAGTGCCGCTTTGCGTAAAGTGGAGTTGCCAAAGGGCTCACTCCTGGTAACAGAAGGGAAAGTATGCCAGCATGTGTACTTCCTCGAAAAGGGATGCCTGCGCGGATTTTACAATCTAGATGGTAAAGAGGTGACGCACTGGTTCGCCTTTGAAAACAACTTTGTTACTTCTTTCCTGAGTTTCATTACGCGAAAGCCCGCAGTGGAAAACATCCAATTGATCGAAGACTGTACGCTGTGGGGCATCACCTACGAGGACTTACAGCATCTCTACAGCAAACATTCAGATATGGAGCGCCTTGGCCGTATCATGAACGAGCGCTACTATGTGATGCTGGAAGAGCGGTTTGTGAGCAACCACTTTAAGGAGGCACGCGAGCGCTATGATAACGTCATGACCAACGCCCCGCACATCCTTCAGCGTGTACCACTGGGGTATATCGCATCTTACCTCGCCATGACACAGGAGACGCTGAGCAGGATTCGCAAGAACTAGTTGCTCGTTAATCGTTGCTAGTTGTTCGTTGATCGCGCCCAGAAATTGCACTTCGTAAATTCTATTTCCGTTCTTCCGTTTTTGATTTAAATCAAATATCCCCCGTCTCCTCTCCTCTACTTTTGATTCATAAATCAAATCAAAAATGGAAAACAAACAATTTCAGAAACCATCGAATGCATTCGTTGCAGCTTCATGGATAGCATTGATTACTGGAATCCTTGCGTTCATTGTCGGTTTGTGGAATGCCGAGATGGAACTCAATGAAAAGGGATATTATTTTACAGTGCTCATGTTCGGATTGTTCGCAGCCATTTCTTTGCAAAAGGCGGTACGTGACCAATTGGAAGGAATTCCGGTGACGAACATCTACTATGGATTGGCGTGGTTCTCTACACTCATGGCGATTGTTCTTTTGGTCATTGGTTTGTGGAATGCCACACTGATTCGAAGTGAGAAAGGCTTCTACGCGATCGCATTTTTAATGAGCATGTTTGCCGCCATTGCCGTGCAAAAGAATACGCGGGATACACAACAGGCAGAAAAGAATTCGAATCAATAGATACCGGATGCTGGATACTCGATTCTTGATGCTGGATAGTAGTCGCTAACTGGTATCAAGGATCTAGTATCTAGAAATGATTGCTTGTCCCCTTTTAAAACTTTCCGTTTCTTGTGGGTCGCAATCAATCTTCAATACATGGGCTTATTACGAAAACTCTTTGGTAAAGAGGAAAAAATGCCGGTTCACAAAAGAAAAGATGAGCCGGATGTTTACGATGTGCGTGATAGCGAAGACTCGATGAATTTTGCTATGGAAAAGGCGCGGCTCACACTGGATTACTTCAAGCAGAGTCTGTCTTCACCGGGACCACATCAACAGTATTTTTCGTTGAAAGCCAAGTTCGAAGAAAATGGTCAGGCGGAGCACATATGGCTTACCGATGTTTCATATGACGAGAGTTCCAATTTCTTTGGACACATCGGCAACGTGCCCATCAATGTTACGAATGTGAAAGAAGGGCAAAAAGTAGGAGTTCCTTTCGAAAACGTATCTGACTGGATGATCCTGGAAAACGGAAAGCTGATTGGCGGATACACGATTCGCGCTATTCGTGACACCATGAGCGATAAGGAACGAATTGCATTCGATCGGAGCATGAATATGGTGATTGACGAAGGAGCTGATTATTTCAGGCACGATCTCACCACACCCGAAGGCGCAATTTTATGCCTGGAAGATGCCTACGATGCTAAAGACATTGACAAAGCCATTAGTTGTAAAGACTTCAACGAAGAAGCAAAATTGATGCTCACCAAAATGAAGCATCTCGAAGTGGCGACCGAAATGGACTCCATAGTTACGAGTATGGCCGAGGTGCTGCAGCTTTCCTTCATTAAAAATATCAGTGAGAATTTCCCCAATTTCATTGGGATTACAAGAGCTTTTCCCAAACGGGAATTCGTGCGTGAAGATCTCATGATAGTGACAGAGGTGTGTTTTTACCCTGATAATACTAAGTCTGCACAGCGGCTATATGTCTCGCGGAAAAATGGCGAGTGGAAAGTGCTTAGTCTCGCGGACTAAATAAAACTATCAACTCAATATTCCATCCTTCACACAATTCTCCATTGCTGCCTCCGTTAGGTTGAAGACCAAAACGCAAAACACCAACCTTCTGTGAGACTTGTCCTCGCCCTTGGCTTTATTGTGCTGTTGAATTCGTGCGTTACCCGACCTTTCGTTCCCGTTAACGTAGGGCGTGAATATGGCAATCCCACCAATCCATGGTTTGTGTCACATCTGCCGGAGAAGAACAAGTGGGCGCTCGCCCGCACCAAACCGCATACGTTGCTGCAGCGGATTATTTGCTTCCACTATCCCTGCCGTAAGATGATCGGGCGCAGAAAGACATTGCGTGCCATCAGTATGAAAGATTTCAAGAAGCGTATTGCAAAGAATGCGAGGAAAGGCGTGTACGACAAAGTGAATCCGAAGCCGCGTCCTGTCACACCTAAAACAGACACGATCATCAAAAAGAAGCCGGTCATTGCCGCACGTCCGAAACCGAAGGACAAGGCGCTGGAAGTAAAAGCAATTCAGGGGCTTGATGTCAAGGTTGCACCGGTACTTAGGAGAGACAGCCTCATCACGTTGGGAGGTGAGTTCCTGTTCGCTGTCAACAGTTACAATCTTAAAACAGAACACTTCACTCAACTCGACTCACTCAGTAAATTCCTGTTGGCTCATCCCACATTGGAGGTGAGTATCTCGGGCCACACAGACAATACCGGTGATGAAAAACATAACGTGACACTTTCTGCCAAACGCGCTGAGGGCGTAGCCCAATATTTAATCAACAAGGGTGTATCCGACGAGCGTGTTTTCTTTGAAGGTTTCGGCAGCTCAAAACCAATCCGTGAAAACGACACACCCGAAGGAAGAGGCAAAAACAGGCGTGTGGAAATCCTGATCCGCGAGCCGAAGAAATAGCCTTTCATTTCCCCTGATTTAGAAACTCACAGCCGTACCAGGTTGATGCAACGAAACTACCCAACACTGATAGAAAAGTTTTAGACCACGGATAGCCCTTCTTTTACTTTTGGTAGATAAACCAAAACACAACCCATGAAACGACTATTCTTACTCGCGGGCTTCCTGCTGGCTTTCAGTTTTGTAAATGCACAGACGGTGTACAATGCGAGCGGTCAACGTATCGCTACATTCAGCAACGGGACTTTCTACAATGCCTCCGGTCAAACCATTGGCACTTTCAACGGCACAACCATTTATAACCAAAGTGGTCAGCGCCTGGGAGAAAAAAATGGCGACAATTACACCAACTCTTCCGGCCAGCGTATCGGGAACGTGAGTGGAGACTATGCCTACAACGCAAGCGGCCAACGTATCGCTCAGTTTGATAACAGCACGATTTACAACTCATCAGGTCAGCGTATCGCATCGCTGGATGGCGTGTCAAGGACCCAGGCAGTAGTTTACTACCTGTACTTCATGCAGAAGTAATTTCAGAATTTTCAAGCGGCCTCTGTTCCAAACCGGAGGCCGCTGTTTATCTCTCACACAGCCACTGGTGTAAAAAGAGATTTACTGTACCCACTTTCAACCCGCAGGTTCTTAATTTTAGTCAGCTAAAAACCAGGACCTATGACTACCAAAAACGGATGGGCTGCACTGCTCCTCATTCCTACCCTTTCATTCGCGCAAAAAAAAGAACCTTCCACTATTTACACACTGAACCCAACCCCCACTACGGTGGCTTGGGGGCACTATTGGAGTGAGACACCGCCGGCTCTGAAGATCAAGTCGGGCGACCATGTGCGTGTGCACACGTTGCTTACGTCCAGTCCCGAGCGGCTTGAAGGCGCAGGACTCCCTGCTGACCAGGTAGAGAAAGAACTTCGCGATGTGCAGGCGGTGAAAGACCGGGGTCCCGGTGGACATATACTTACTGGCCCCATCTATATAGAGGAAGCCGAACCCGGTGATATTCTTGAAGTGAAGATCAATGCCATTGAGTTGGCTATTCCTTACGGCTATAATGCTATCGGTCAGAATGGATTTCTGTCAGACGAAATATTCGAGCGGAAGATGCAGATCATCAGACTGGATAAAGAGAAAATGATCGGCTACTTCGCCAACGGGATTGAAATCCCGCTACGTCCTTTTTTCGGAAGTATGGGCGTTGCTCCTCCGAAAGAAGCAGGCCGCTGGAACAGTGCGCCTCCGTGGATCCATGCCGGCAACCTCGACAATAAAGAACTTGTAGCAGGCACTACCTTATTTATTCCAGTCCATGTCAAAGGAGCTCTTTTTGAAATTGGCGATGGCCATGCTGCACAGGGGAATGGTGAAGTGGACATCACTGCTATTGAAACTTCACTGAAAGGCACATTGCAATTTACAGTGCACAAAGGGAAGTCGATCAAATGGCCACGGGCTGAAACACCAACTCACATCATTACCATGGGGTGCGATCGCGACCTCAATGCTGCATCGCACATCGCTGTGCGTGAAATGATCCAGTACCTGATGCAGGAAAAGAAATTATCACAAGCTGATGCATACATGCTGTGCAGCATAGCCGTAGATGTGAACATTACGCAACTTGTAGATGGAAATGTAGGCGTGCATGCCATGCTACCCAAAGGAATATTTAAATAAAGCTGGTAGTTGGCCAGCTGTTAGCTCCCTTATTAACCCCCGATCACCTTTCCGCTAACAACCGGCCATACCATCAACTAGTTTTCTTTGGGTTCTTTTTTCTCCCTGGGCTCACGCTTTTCCTTCTGCTCCTTTGCCTCGCGTTTTTCTCTTTTTTCGCGGACGTCTCTCACTTCCTTCTGCTCGCGTTTTTCCCGCTTCTCTTTTTCTTTGATCTCCCGTTTCTCATTTTCCTTTATTTCTCTCTCGTCCCGCTTTTCTCTTTTTTCTTTCCGCTTCTTTTCTTCACGCTGCTCGCTTTGCGCGAAGGTGGCGGTAGCCAGGAAACTGCAAATGAAGATCGAGCCAATGATCTTAATTGTTTTCATAACCGATGGAGTTGGTATCTCAATTTACAAGGAATACTATCCATTGTTGAAATGGTTACAGTTTTCAGTTGGTATTTACTTCGTTTACTTTCCGAAAACCCTGAGCACATCTTTCCACCATCCGCTAAAACTAAACGCATTTTCGCGTCCTTCTTTTTCCATAGTCACTTCAATAAAAGGGTCTTCTTTCGACACCTGAACACTTTGTGTTTTGTAACCCGCGCATGAGAATTCAATCTCACCAGGAGAGTGAACTCCATGCAGCGCCAGTTGAAAGGTGCCAAACATATCTGTTTTTGTTGCAGCCTCAGCACCGATATAAGTGACCATCACGCCTGCCATTGCCGCCCCCCGATATCGAACCAAACCGATTAATGTGAATGTTTCCATACGACTAAAAATTCTTAGTGATTGTTTAATCATAAGATGCAAGACCAGGTGGTTTTCCATAAAACGGTTGTCGCGTTTGTTCCCGGGTTTTATGATTTTAATTAAGTGGCTTCCTGCAGTTATTTCGAACTCATGCAACGCTACTCCAACTTGATTGCAACAATTCTACAAGGCCTGTACCGGGGAAAATCCCGTACGTTGCACGGGGAAAATCCCATTGATATCGCTGCAGCTATTTTCGAAATTACACTCACCTAATGTCAAACTTATGGTCCCCGTCCCATACAACATCACCCAGGTGATTAATCAACTTCATCTCATCATCGAACAGTCGATTGCACGAGGTGAGCGCGAAGGCTATTTCGCTGCTTTGTATCTACGGGTTGTGACTGCCGTAAAAAAGAAAGTAGACGAACGTCATTTTGATGACAACGAGCGCATGGAGCAACTCGATATAATTTTTGCCAATCGATATTTCAATGCTTACGATCAATACAAAAACAATCGTCCATGTTCTTCTTCCTGGCGCGTTGCGTTTGATGCCTGCCGTCACCGGCAACCACTCGTAATCCAGCACTTGCTGGCAGCCATGAATGCGCACATCGGCTTCGACCTCGGGATTGCAGCTGCTACGGTCTGTCCCGGATTTGCGATCAACTCCTTACGCAATGATTTCATCAAGATCAATGATATCCTCGCCAGCCTGGTGGACAGCATCGAGAGCGAGTTGGAAGAAATGTGGCCAATCCTTAAGCCAATTGACTGGATAGCGGGAAAGCTCGATGAAGATATTGCCGCATTCTCTATGCAAATTGCACGCGAGGCTGCCTGGCAGATGGCCCTGGAGTATTCTTCTCTCCCTCCGGGCGGGCAGGCGCGTTTCCTGTCTATGCGCGATGCAAAAGTGGCAGCCTTCGGAAAAAAAATAACAGAGCCCGGAATACTTCTTAGTTCGGCAATCAGTGTACTCGGATTATTTGAACGGGGAAGCGTGGCACGGAAGATCCGGGAATTAAATGATCAGCGCATACCGCGTCAAAGAAAAATACGGAAGGCTTCGGACATCCTTCAGGAGCAGACTTCCACAGGCTCTGACGCAGTGCTTACCGGGCGATAAGACCTTTCAAAACACCGTCATTTTCACAACTAATCCTGATTGTCTGGAGGTAACTTAATTGATATATTTGGCTAAGGCCTTTTTTCACACCAACATTAAAATATCACAAACCATGCAACCTCTACAGTACTATTTTGAGATGATCGAAAAGGTAATCAGCGAATTTGGCGTTGATCCGAAACTCTGCCGCGGACAGAACCTCGGCCAGTGGAGTATGCGGATTGGATCGGCCAGTATTTGGATCGATGCTTTTCAATCAAAAGATAAGGATGGCAAATACATCGATGGCGGATATCTCCAGGTAATGGCTCCAATCATGGCAATTCCAGCCGAGCGCCTGTTAGAGTTCTATCAGGAAATACTTGAAATCAACCACAAGTTGTACGGAGTGGGTTTCACGAAATTCGAAAATAACCTTTACATCAAAAGCATACGCGAACTGGAAGGTCTTGAGCACTCGGAAGTGTTGAGCACGTTCAAGCGAATTGGATATTATGCAGACGACTACGATGATATGCTGAAAGCCAAATACTCCGTGGCCGGCCGGGATCCACAAGCATAAAAAAATCGGCTGACCTGCTTCAGAGCAAGTCAGCCGATGTATCATAAATTATTTACTAGCTCATGCAATTCAAAACCAGGGATGCCACAACGAGCATTGCCAGGTGATATCCTGTGTTAATGGCGAATAGTTTCCATGAGTGCTTTTCCCATGCCACACCCGAGAGATCCAGCGGCACATAAAAGCCTAACCAGGTAAAGACTGCCGATTGCATCACATTTGCCATTAACGGTGCCTCTTTTATTCCAGGCACGAAACTCCAGGCAGCTATGTTATGCGCGAAAACATAGGCCATAAAAAAGTTTCCGATGACCATGAAGATCATTCCTTTTGCCAATTCGCCGGGAGCGGGTTTTACACTCGTGTCGAATCCTTTTTCTTTAGCCCACGCTTTGCCGAACAAGGGTGTGAACCATACAAATCCGAGGATGAAGTTGGCCACTACCGCTACCAGTACAGCCACATAGTTGATATGAATTTCCATAGACTAAAAGTTTAGGTTGATGAAGCTAAATGTAGCGATTTTCAGGTAGGATAAATCCGGTGATTATCCTAAGTCTTCAATAACTTCTTTAAATCAGGATGTGATTGAGATGTTCGGAACTCCGTGACTTTGTACTCGGCCAAATGGTGAATACAAAACGGGTCTTCTGCCATGATCCGGTCTACTTCCTCTTTTGAGGAGGTCAGAGCGAGAATGATCCCTCCTGTGCGTGGCACTTTGCGACCGGAGGTAACAAATACATTTAGTTTGTAATACTTATTGAGAAACTTGACATGCTCCGTCATGTGAGCGTCAATTTTTTCCAGCGACTCAATGTAGTGAAGGTCGATAATGAACATAGCTTAAATTTAAAAAGCTACTTGCCCATTATCAACCTTCAATAGCAATTACTGTTCGTCAACAACCGTTGCGCCAGGGGCATTCTTTTTCACCGATGCAATTCCTGTCTCCATAGATGAAGAACTCTCATACATTTCGCTGGTCCCGATCACCTGGCCGTTGGTAGCCTTCAAATTGAAATAGTATTTTTCGTTGGTCGATCTCTTGCGATCATACTTGTTGTCATCAGGTGCGTTGTTTCGAACGGACTCGATACCGTTGTCGCGTGCAGCTTTGGTCGTATAACCTTCGCTGGAAAGGATCACCTGACCGTTGTCGGCCTTTAGATTGAACTGAAATTCTCCGTTCTTACGGATGCTGTTTGCAAATTTGCCCATGGTAAAGTTTTTCCACAATATACCCGTTCAGGTAAAGTGAAACTTTACCGCTTAAATAGTTAATCTAAACTTAATACGGGTTTTTTACCGTCAGACCTTCTTAGGCTATTTTGGCTGCATGGCTATCTGGCCCAGGTGTGAAGCCTTGTGTCCGACACGAGCCAGCATTACATTCAGCTTGTTGCGATGGGGCTCTTTCTTGAAATCTTCTTCGCTGACAGCCGTATGCCGGTTCATCCATTCGCCCTCGCTCCAGGATTTAAAAGCTTTGTCCAGTTCCGCAGAAATGGTTTTCCACTTGGCTGTCAGATCTGATTTGGACAGGTGACCTGCCTGGTTAGTGCCCCGTTCGTGATGGTAGATTGTCTTCAACTCAGGGTACATACGGTTACGAATACCAAAAAGCTCAAGAAGACCGTCTTCCGTATCAACCAGGTGGCCGAACAGCCACGAAGGTGTGTTGCCATTTTCAAGAATCGACTTATGAAAATTTTCTTCGGAGATGCTATCCAATGCTTTTTGCATGCGTGTGTTGTACGTGTTCCACTGAAGGAGGCAGATGTCGAGTACTGTCATGGTGAGTTAAAATTTAGGTTTTTGATGAGGCTACAACGCGATCGAACTGGTGTTAGTTCGGAGCAAGGCAGAAATATCAAATTATTTTTTTGAGATCATGACACCTGAATATCTGTAGGCCTTGGAGCAACTATTCATTAAATTCGTTTTAGATAACTCATCCATTATGAAACGAATATCATTTCTTCTTGCCGCATTTGTCTTTCAATGTTGCACGAACCGCCCGGGAGACTCTGCAAACGAACAGATCAAAAAAGTAGAGACAGGGTTGGTGGGTCTCGCCTATTTTGAGGGTGACTCCACCTGGAGCATTCAGGAGCGGATGAAACACTATCATGTTCCGGGTGTTAGTATCGCTGTGATCAAAGACAACAAGATTGATTTTGTGGCGAGCTATGGTGTAATGGATGAAGAAACCAAAGATCCCGTCACTTCGCAAACACTTTTTCAGGCAGGATCGATCAGCAAACCGGTAGCAGCATATGGCTCGCTCAAACTGGTGGAAGAAGGCAAGATCGATCTTAACGAAAACGTGAACACCTATCTGAAATCGTGGAAGCTCCCTGAAAATGAATTTACCAGAGACAAGAAAGTGGCGCTGAAACATTTGCTTAGCCATACAGGCGGGTTAACTGTTCACGGATTTTTAGGTTACAGTCCTGATCTGCCTGTACCTACTTTAGGGCAGGTACTTGATGGCACACCTCCCGCTAACTCAGCGGCTATTCGCGTAGACAAAGTACCTGAACAAAGTTTCCGCTACTCTGGCGGTGGTTACACCATCATGCAACAAATGCTTATTGATATTGAATCGAAATCTTTTCCAGAGATACTCAAAGAGAAAGTGCTTACGCCTTTGGCGATGAATAATAGTACTTACAATCAGCCTCTGAATCCCGATCAACTCAAGATGGCGGCCACGGGCTATTTACCCAATGGACAAATGACAAAAGGCAAGCGTCACACCTATCCGGAAATGGCTGCTGCCGGATTGTGGACGACAGCGGAAGACCTTGCAAAGTTTGCCATCAACATTCAAAAGACTCTGAAGGGAGAAAGCACTACTGTGTTATCCAAAGCAATGACCGAGAAGATGCTTACACCCTTTGTAGCTGACTTCATCGGACTCGGCATTTTCCTCGACAAGAAAAAAGATGATATTTATTTCGGTCATGGTGGCTGGGATGAAGGATTCTCCAGTCAAATGACAGCACACAAAGATAAAGGCTACGGTGTGGTTGTACTTACCAACTCCAATCATCCGGAGTTTATTGAAGAAGTAATACGATCAGTGGCGCTCGCCTATCAATGGAGCAACTTCATTCCTTCTTTCAAAAAGATGAAAATGGATACAACTGTTTTTTCAAGAGTCAGAGGACGTTATCGCAATGGCAGTGACGGCTTGATTACTGTTTCGTCTAAAGGAAACCAGCTGTTCCGAAAATACATTCGTGGAGGGGCAACCGAGCTGGTTCAAATCACCGATAGCTCTTATGTTGGCCGCGAGGATGGCCAGGTTGTTCAATTTAAAAACAATCCCAAAACAGGTGAGTTAAACATTCTCCTTTTAGGCAACGATGGGAAAGCGGAGTTTGAACATCCGATGCTCAAGGGAAAGATTCCTTACGAATACATGTTGGCGGGAGATTTCGATAATGCACTTAAAGGATATCAGGCTTTAATGAAAACCAATCCTAAAGATCAAGGTGTAAACGAAGAAAATCTGGACAGGCAGGGTTATAACCAACTCGAAGCTGGCAAAATCCAATTGGCAAAAGACATTTTCAGGATTAATACGATCCTATATCCCAAAAGCGCCAATGTCTTTGACAGCTACGCTGAAGCGTGCATGAAAAATGGAGAAACGGACTTGGCAATTGCCAATTACAAAAAGTCCCTGGTAATGAATCCGAATAATCCCGGTGCAATAAAGAACCTGGAGGAATTGCAAAAGAAAAAGGGAAAATAGAGCGATTGTCCGGTAGCGGGCGGTGTTAATTTCAGGCTCCTTCAAAACTATTTTTCTTCCGCTGGCATCTAAGATTTAACCCGTTACATACGTTTCGCGTTTCGGTTTTTAAACCCATCTTCCTATGCTCCGCAACCTGATTAAAATTGCCTTCCGGAATTTAGTAAAAGACAAAGGCTACTCGGCTATCAATATCACTGGCCTTACGATCGGTATCACGTGCAGTCTTTTCCTGCTGATGTACATCCTTGACGAATTGAGTTATGATAAATATCATGTCAATTCTAAAAATATCTATCGCATCGTCTCCAACATAAAAGAACCTGACAACGCATTCACCTGGGCAGTGGTACAAAAACCTATGGCGGTTGAACTTCGCGACAAGTACCCTGAAGTAAAAAATGCCGTACGATTCGATGGCATGAACCGTAATCTCTACAAAAATGGAGACAAGCAGTTTTATGAAAACGATTTCTATCTCTCCGACTCGACCGTATTCGACATGTTCACGTACGAGTTCATTGCGGGTGATCCATCCACCGCTTTGGACCAGCCATTCACCATGGTCCTGACAGAAACAACTGCTAAAAAATATTTTGCCAACCCGGCTGATGCACTCAACCAGACTTTAGTCAACCAGCAGGATGAGTCTTTCAAGATCACTGCTATTATTAAGGATGTTCCGATGAATTCGCATTTCCGTTTCAGCGGACTTGTATCAGAAAGTACACGCAGACAACAAGTGGGCGGCTGGGGAGGTTTCGGTACTACTACCTACATTCAATTGCCGGATGGTTATGATCTTGCTAAGATGCAAGCAAGCCTGGACAAGATTGTCAAGGAAAAAGTGAATCCCATCTTCGAGCAAATCGGAATAAAAGTGCAGTACGAGTTGCAGCCGATCACTAAGATTCATTTGTACTCCAAAATCCAGGATGAAGCCGAAGCAGGCGGAGACATCTCCTATATCTACATCTTCGGTGCAGTAGCTGCATTCATGCTGATTATCGCTTGTATCAATTACATGAATCTTTCCACGGCCCGCTCTACCAACCGTGCCAAGGAAGTCGGCCTTCGCAAAGTCATGGGTTCACAACGTCACCAAATAATGACTCAGTTCCTAACGGAGTCAGTCATGGTCGCATTCGTATCACTTTCATTGAGCATCATCCTGATCTACGCTTTACTGCCGCAGTTCAATGCACTAGCTAACAAACAACTATCGTTTTCTTATCTTCTTCAGAAGCCGGTAACCCTGAGTTTGGTAGGAATAATTTTAATCACAGGAGTAGTTGGCGGCAGTTATCCTGCATTTTATTTGTCCAGTTTCAATCCGGTGAACGTGCTCAAAGGCAAACTGGCATTTAAAGGAGGAAATTCACTTTTGCGGAAGGGCCTGGTCGTAACGCAATTCGGTTTGAGCATTTTTATGTTGATCAGTACGCTTATTGTGTTTGATCAGTTGCAGTTTCTGCGAACCAAAGATTTGGGTTTTAATAAAGAGAATGTAGTGCGTCTCAACCTGAACAACCGAGTACTTCAAAGCAAAGCCGAAACATTTGCAGAACAACTTCGAACCCTCCCGCAGGTAGTGGCAGTCGGCAAAGCAAATGCATCACCTGGAGAAGGGATCGGCAAATCGCTCTTTAAAGTGGAGGATGCCGAAGGGAAAATGGTGGATCGGGGTGTCGACATCTACGCTGCAGACTACGATTTCATCGAGACAATGAATATGAGCGTGATTGCCGGCCGGAATTTCTCTAAAGAAAGTTCCAGCGACTCAGCTAACGCCATTTTAATAAATCAAAGTATGGTGAACCGGATGGCATGGAAAGATCCTCTTGGCAGAAAGTTCACTTCCGGCGGAGGAATTGATAAGAAAGTCGTTGGAGTTATCAAAGACTACAATCAAAACTCGTTGTACGATGAAATTGAGCCTTTGATCATTGTTCTCCGAAAAGATGTGAACTATGTCTTCGTCCGTCTTAAGCAAGGTGACTTGCGTGAATCTGTTGCAGCCCTGGAAAAACAATGGAAAGAGACCTTTCCAAACAATCCTTTCGAGTATGTATTTCTTGACGAAGACCTCGATTCACAATACAAGGCAGATGAAAAACGTAGCCAGATATTCACCGCTTTCTCAGGCCTGACCATTGTCATTGCCTGTCTCGGATTGCTGGGGCTTGCCGCCTATACCACCGAACAGCGCACGAAAGAAATTGGAGTTCGCAAAGTTATTGGCGCAAGCGTGAATAGTCTGGTGATCCTGGTGTCGAAGGAGTTCTTTCTCCTCGTTGCTTTGGGAATGCTCATTGCGTTCCCGGCCACGTGGTACTTCACTGACCGTTGGCTCCAGAATTTTGCTTATCGCATCACCCTGGATGGAGAATGGAAAACATTTTTGTTTTCATCACTGCTTGCGTTTGTGATCACGCTGGCAACGGTAGGTTACCACGTGGTCCGTGCGGCTCTATCTAATCCCGTAAATGCACTTCGAGACGAGTAAGTTGTTTCTTTTACTTGATTCTGTTGCTGAGGCAAGGTACTTTTGTGACCGGGTTCACAATAATGACGAGTACTTTGCCTCAGTTAAGCCATACCTTAACACCTGAAAAGAAAATTCTGGTCGGTGTAGATGTACTGGCCGCCATCGATCCGGATATACTGGAAGACTCTTACGTTTACGTGCATTGCCAGTTTCCCATTCAAACACCCGGAATGCTTATCCGCATCTGGAAAACAACCGTGCTTAAAGATTGCCACTCTTCGGGACAGTCTCAATTAGTCCATGCAGAAAACATCTCCTATGCTCCTCAGTGGACAATGATCCCCGATACGGGCACCTATTCTTTCCTTCTTATTTTTTCAGCCCTCCCTAAGTCATGTACGCAATTTGACCTCGTGGAAGAAATTCCGCAGGCTGGTGGCTTCCTCGTAAAAAATATCCAGCGCAACAAAACTGATGTATACCGGATCACGATTGAGTGATTCAATTCCTTGAGTTTAAGAGAAGGAATTCCTATCTTCAACAGAAAACCTCCCCTGGTTGGCAACAAGGTTTATTCTTCTTACTCTTCTCTTCGTGTGTCCACTCCTGGCCACAAGTCAGGATTTTCACGTGAGGCAATATCGTGTCTCTGACGGTCTCCCAAGCGACATCATCAAGAGTTGTGTCCAGGATTCCCTCGGTTATTTGTGGATAGCAACTGATGATGGCCTGGTAAAATATGATGGCATCAAGTTTACTCATTACCGGGAGGCGTTGCACAGCAGTTACGTCAAAGGTTTTATCGTTACCCGCAAGGGCCGGTTACTTGTCTTTGGTGATCTCGATCTTGTAGAGATTAAGAATCTAGGAGACACCGTATTGTTTTCAACCGTGAAAGAAGTCTCGCGAAGTTCCAAAAGTGATGCGCTCACCTATCCAAAGCAAGTTTATGAAGACTCACAGGAAACCTTGTGGGTAAGTGAATCTCAATCGGTGGTCAGGTTGCAAGGGAACTCTTTAAAGCGTTATGAATTCAGTTTAGCCAACCGCACACCGCAGTTCCTCAGATCATTCTCATTCTTCGAAGACCGGAAAAAAAATCTCTACGTCTCTTCATTCCAGGGAAATATCTTCAAGCTCAATATAGCAACAGATGCGTTCGAAGAAGAAAAGATAAAACTGCCCTTCGGCATAGAATATCTTTCTTCCGACGGGAATGAACTTCTCGCAGGCGCCCTGGGGGGCCTGTACCGGGTAACGCTTCCTGAAGAAGGTGGGTTGGGAAACGTTGAACAGGTTTTCTCCATTCCCCAGGTTTCATATGTGGCTGCCTTAGCAGGCGAAAAATATTTCATCGCCACGCGGGCCTCCACACACTACATCGCCGATTTGAAAAAAAAGACTTTCACTCCAATTGGCTTCCCTATTACTAGTATTAATAACGTCTACCGGAGCGGTGAGAATGACCTGTGGATATCAGGCAATGACGGGCTACTTGTCATGAAGGAAAAACTGATCAAAAGCGCCACCAAAAATATTAGTCGGTTTATAGAAGCCTGTACGGAAGACCCATCAAGTGGGAAAATGTTTTTTTCTTCTGCTAGTACCATGTATTCATTTGATCCTGCGCAAGACAAGATTGAAAAATTGCTTGACATGCCCGATGGCTATTTCCAGTCTTTGCTTTTTACCGATGAAGGAATTTGGGCGGCCAATGCCTTTACACTTTTATTATACAAAGACGGTATCAGGAAGAAATGGGACTTCAGTGATGTAAGCCTCGGGCAGAAAACCAATTTCGTGACTGATATTATTAAAGACTCAAAAGGAAATATCTGGTTTGCACAACCGGGAAATCCCAATGCGCTTTGGCTTGATACAAAAAGGAATCTGCACCAGGAAAAAATCGCACTCGCGGAAGAAGGATCAGTCAACCTGATACGTGAGGGAAAGGATGGTCTTTACATCGGGTCTACCGGGAAGAAAGCCTACTTGTTTTTTAAAGCGAATGAAGATTCCATTTTCAGGAACATCAGTGTGCCGGTGCAATTCAAAACCCAGGGCGATTTCAATGTCACCGGTATTGCTATCACCGGATCCATCGTTTGGCTCGCTACGTCTGAGGGATTACTGAAGTTTGATCACAAAACTATTGAGCGCGTTGACCTTGGGGGAATATTCACGGGACTTACAACCAAGTCAGTAAAAGTATACCGGCAAAACCAACTGTTGTTTACGAATGCCTATGGATTAATTCTGTATAATCCATCCACTGGTGATTATAATTTGTTCAATGAAGGGTCGGGCCTGCTGTCAAACACGATCACCACGAGGGGTTTATTCATCGACAGAAATCAAAACGTCTGGATCGGAACTTCCAAAGGGCTTTGTTATACCACTCATCCGTTGACAACTAGCGAGAAGACGCCTATTCCCCGTTTCGTGGAGACACGGGCTAACGGGAAGAAAATGCGATTGAGTGCTGACAAGGAAATCCCCTTCGGCAGTTTTATTTCATTGGGTATTTCGTCCATCACTTTTCCTGAAAAAGAAATTATTTTTCAATACCGTCTCAACAATGAAAAAGGTTGGCATCCGGTCAACGGTTCCGAACTCAACTTCTCCGATTTAGGATCTGGGAATTTTGCACTGGAAGTGCGCGCTAAGAAAAACGGTCCTTACGCCTGGAGTGACTCGGCAACGCTTGCTTTTCAAATTGCAAAACCATTTTGGATGACCCCCTGGTTTATTCTTCTTTTCTTCATTGCGACAGGTTCATTAATTCTCGTAACGGTTATCGGTGTCAACAGGTGGAACAGGAAACAAAATCATGTGTTGGAACTCCTCATCGATGAACGAACTACTGCCTTGCGTGCTGCCAATGAAGAGTTATCTCAACGCAACAGCGAACTCGATCGTTTTGTTTATTCTGCTTCGCACGATCTGAGTGCCCCTCTCAAATCCATTCTGGGACTTATCTCAGTCGCCAAAATGGACAATCCTTCACCCATGATGGACCGCTACCTTGACCTGATGAAAACAAGTGTGATAAAACTGGATTCGTTCATCAAAGACATCATCTCTTATTCCCGCAATGCGCGACTGGAAATAAAAAAAGAAAAGATAGCATTCACCCCAATGGTCGAATCCATTTGGGCAGATCTCCAATTCATGCCTGAAGTCAACCAGCTTAAGTTTGAAATCGATGATCAGCTGAGATCTCCCTTATTATCAGATGAAATACGATTGAAAATAATTTTTAACAATCTGCTATCAAATGCTATCAAGTTCCGCAGACTTGATCATGACCCGTATATCAAAGTAATGGCACGCGAAACACCCGGTTACTTTGAGTTCACTGTCTGCGATAACGGGGTCGGAATTTCCACAGAGTACAAAGAAAAAATATTCAACATGTTCTTCCGGGCAAACGAGCGTGTGCAAGGTTCCGGCCTGGGTTTGTATATTTTAAAAGAAACGTTGTCTCGCCTCAAAGGAACAGTCACCGTTGAGAGCGCTCTCGGTGAAGGTTCACAATTTATTATCCTGCTTCCAAAATAGACTTTGGCTATTTCCCCGCAGGAAATGTTGGCCTTACCTCAACCTTACTGGGAAGTGTCCGGGGATTCATAGTCAGCAAGTCAAATACAATTTTGCCAATGTCTTCAGGTTGAATCTTCCAGGCATCCTGTTCATTCGGTGTATGGTCATTGAAATTCGTAGCCACCGATCCAGGCATGATCGTACTCACTTTAATTTGATGAGCGCGGGCATCCAGCATCACGGCCTGAGTAAAACCAAGAAGACCGAATTTGCTCGCATTGTAAGAACTGCCTCCGGCAAAAAAATTGGAGCCTGCAAGGCTGCCCATCGTAATAATATAACCTTTCGTTTTCTTGAGTGCTTCATAACATGCCTTGACGCTGTAGAACACACCGGTAAGATTGGTATCGATCGTTTCGTGCCATTGTTTGGGTTCAAGAGTTTCGATCGAGCCAAAAAAACCTACACCAGCATTGGCAATGAGTGCATCGATTTGCCCAAATGTGCGAAGGGTTTTCTCGACAGCTTCTTTTTGCTGCTCAAAATTGCTTACATCTGCCACAAAACCGATGGCATTTCCTTTCTTGATTTTATTAAGACCGGCAATTGCTTCTTCCACGCCCTTCGGCTTTCGGCCGGTGATGGCCACCCTCCAGCCTTCGTTTATAAGTGTGACAGCTATGCCGTAGCCGATTCCTTTACTTCCCCCGGTGATAAATGCGGTTTTCATTTTAGTAGTTGATTTAGTTCGGTTATATAAACTGAATTAATTGATTCCAGGTTCATCACGTAAAGGAATTTTGAAAAGAGGACATAAGGCATCTGCCTGCTTAAACAAGCTACCATTTTTTTCTTTCTTACTCAAAGTTAACGGGTAGACCTTTGCTCGAGTTCTCTGAAATTTCTCCCTAAGTAAATAACAGTCAGGATTGAAGAGATGGCCATGATCGGGAAGTAAATCCTTTTCCTCAAAGGCTGAAATTCCTGAGGGATGAACTTCAATGACATTCTGACCAGGATGATACCAAACACCAACGTGGTAATATAAATCACGACCCATCTCAGTTTATAATTGAAATCGACTACCGACAGTGTCAGCAGAAAGAGCCCGACTGTGAAAGGAATAAGTGCTGTAATCTGAAAAAGGTGATGTTGAAAATAAAACCCGAACAATCCGATCAGGCTGCAGGACATCAAAACCAAACTATGAATTTTGACTGGGAGAAGTTGTTTCATTTATTCTTGAATTTATATCAGGCAAAATTGTAATGAGTTGTTTTCCAGCTTCGCTACTATTGATACGCTTTATAAAAACTACAGTTTTATTATCCTAATCTCTCCGCGCAGCAATTCAACCTTGCCGTCTGCTTCCATTTGCTTCAGGATACGCGAAACAACCACACGGGTAGTACCCAGTTCATTGGCCAATGACATATGTGTACTTACTACCCTATCCGTCTGCTTTTTATTGACGTACGTTTTAAGATAGTCTTCTATCCGTGCCTCAATGTTGTTAAATACTACACTATTAAAAGAGCTGAGTAGTTCATTGTACCGGCCCTGAAAAGTCCTGATCACAAACTGGTTCCATTCATCATATTGTCGTTGCCATTGCTGAATGAAGCGGGTCGGTACGCAAAGTATTTCTGTTTGTTCTTCCGCAACAGCTTTGGAAGGACTTGGCATATTAAAAAAGCAAGACGTCAGTGACATCATGCAGGTCTCCCCCCGCTGCACATAATATAAAAGCACTTCGCGGTCTTCACTGGTTTGAAAAACCCGGAAAGTGCCGCTGATCACCAGGGGCAAAACCTTCAGGTATTGTCCTTCATTAACAATGACTTCGTTTTTTTCCGCCATCATAATACTGGAATTCTCCAGCAGTTCTTTTTCCAGTCCGGGGCGTTGCAAGAAAGGGAAGGCTTTCAGGATATGAGAGTTTGATTCCATGCGATTCGTAACAAGAGTTGTCTCAAAATAATTTAAAGCTTCTCAGATTTTAACAAAAAAAGAAAGCCTTTCAGGTTGAAAGGCTTTCAGTTTAGCGGTTATGCAAACGGATTTTCATCAGCTGAAGGGCCGTAGATCGAGGGCATTGAAACATTCAGCGTCTTCAGATAGGTCGACAATTGTCCCCGGTGATGAACCCAATGATTGAATACGAGCAGCCGGACAAACAATGGAACCGGTAATGTCAGTACAGCCTTGTCTCCTTTCATCAGGTTCCATGTTTTGTTCTCCCATTGATTAATGTTGTTAAAAAAAGCTTTCCCTTTTGCAAGACTGGTTTTAAAGCTTTCCAGTACTTCAGCCTTGCTCTTGGGTGAAGCGTGGTCCACCAGAGTTTCGAAAGTAGTAGTTCCAGTGTCGGCGAAGTCCGTGTAGCGTCCTGGAATTAGTGCTACATGCAGCGCCAGTTGGCCTAAAGTCATTGCTCTTGAATTTGGCTTCCAGTCCAGTTTATCTGCCGGAACCAGGTTCAGAAGTTTACCGGCTGAAACCATCTCGAATTCCAGCTCAGCGATTAAAGTTTTTGCATCCATTTTTTGTTGAATTAATTACTCAACAAAAGTGCGAGGCTGCTGCGCGGTAAAAGGTATCTTTTGATACAAGGATGTTATTTCTTGCTCTCCTTCTCCTGCCGCAGCAATTCCAATGGAAAAGTCCTTCCCGACTGAGCCCATTTACCCGAAATCTTATTCCCGTCAAGCGTCCCCTCGAACACCATGCCGATATTCGAAATCTCAATCTTTACATCCGGTGAACCAAGGCTCACAGACGTTACTGGAATATCCTTCGCGTTCTGATCAGGGCTGTCGAGGGTAGCTGTGTATTTGCCCTCTGCTTTTATGATATGAAATACAATCCGGAGCTCAACGTCTTGCACAGAAAGCTTCCCGTTCCACTGACCCGAGAGTTCTTGTGAATAAGACACAAGCGAAATCAAAAGCAGGAAGATAGTTTGACTGATGGTTTTCATAATTTTTATTGTTTAATAGTTGATGTATTTCAGAAATGACCGGGCATACCTCTCCCACGGACGGTCGTATCCCGGAATGATTTTAAAAATTGATTTTGTTAAGAATCAGTTGGCGCTATCCAACCGGCTTTGAAGTGTCTCCAGTTCGCGTTTCCTGGATTTGTAGATGTTATGTTCCCATCCACTGGCAAAGTATACCAGCACAAAGAAGAGCAGGAGCACGGCCGCCAGCATAATTGATTTTCCACCGTCCCACATTCCCAACAGGATAAGGATAGCAATGGGAAGAATATTCCATCGCATGAGCAGTGAAATCCGAACCTGGTAAGTAGACATGGAGATTGCGTAAGCAAGGTCGCCCCTCAGGGAGCGGTCGAATTGATTACCCGTTTTCTTCCGGCGGATCCGGCTTACAAGAAAATAAAATGACGTTCCCAGCATCCATGCAGCCATGGCATAAAGAAAAATATTCTGGCTACGGTTGTAGAGATTCATCCCAACAATAAAAATACCGGAGCATGCATTGGCGATGATACCCAGCAGTTCGCTGATGTTCGTAATGTGACTCGCCTGGTTCTTTTTCGTGTCAATGCGTCTGTGCAATGCGTCTTCATTTAAGGCATACATAGGTTTGCTGTTTTGTGAATTCCAGATTTGTTGTAGTTCTTCAAACTCCATCATAAGAATATGTTTTTGATTTAGAGATCAATTGCTTTTTGATCCGGTTGATTTTCACTCCCACGTTCGATTCAGTGATCCCGAGAATGACAGCCATTTCTTTATAACTGAATCCATCGAGCAAGAGCAGTGTTAGCGAGCGATCTATCTCATCCAGTTTATGAATCTCTTCGTAAAGCCAGGTCAACCGGTTGTCAATCGGGTGGCCTTCCAGCAAAACGTGCTCTGCTTTTTCAATTGGCTCATCATAAAATCGTTTTCTCTCGCGTGTGCTCCACTTAATTGCCGTGTTGAGCGATATCCGGTACAACCACGTGATAACAGCCGACTCCTCACGGAAACGAGGAATGGAACGCCAAACCTGTATGACAATTTCCTGGAAAAGATCGTCCTGGTCCATGGCTGCAACCGCATACGCCCTCACGATCTTAAAAATGAGGCCTTTGTATTGGCTGAGCCATTTTTCGAAAACATGTTGTTGTTCCTGTTCCGTCACTTTGCAATTGTTAACCCATTAGTCCTGTTTGCTGTACGAATCCTTACAAGGCAATAGGAAATTCTCAAACAATTTAAAGAATGTAAAATTGCCCCGGGATTTTGCTAATGATGGCCGGCAATACGGCTAGGAGAGTAATGCGTGGAATTGAAACGGTTACACCCGGCAGGCTTATTTTTCAGCCTTTGTTACAGATCAAAAAAAAAAAACTTCTAAACCTGGAACGGAAGATCGTATTCTTTAATAACAGGCTTAGAACTTCTCGTCTTCACTTCCACCCTGGCTTTGAGCGGGGTTCCTGTAAGCAACGACACCTTTATATATTGGTCTGCATGCACCATCCATGAATCGTCCAGTATGTATTCGGTTTTGTTTTCCTTTCCCGCCTTGTAGGCCCATTGCTCTACGCGGTTGGGTTCAAAATTAATGGTGTAGCCCAGGAACATCACGCGGATGCCGGGTTTGGCATTGTTTCCCAATTCACTACAGCCTTCTACTACAATTCGCAATGCAGAATTATCTTCAAGATCTTTTACAGACCATTCGTCAATCGGGGTTATCACATTTGCCATAATCGGGGGTGTTTAAGTATTCTAACAAACTTAACTACAAACCGGTGCTGCCCAGCTACCCTAAGCATGTGATTCCTCCCATAAAATTCCAGCAAGTAAAGCCGGTTCTTTTATTTAATTTGAATGAAATGCTATTGAAATGAACCTCCAGAAGCTCTCCCCTATTCTTTGGACAAAGAACCTTGATGAGACGATCTCGTTTTACAAAGACGTTTTGGGATTTAGTGGCACGAGCAGGTTTCCTAACTTCATTTACCTGTCCCGTGATGGAGTTGGAATTATGTTTGTTGTACCTACTGAAGAACCGGAGGACTGTAAAGACCCAGATAACAAAGAAGAATTTTTTCCGAAACCGGTTTTGACCGGAAGCATCTATATCTATGTCGCGAATGTTGATGAACTCTGGGAGGCCGTTCAGGGGAAAGCTCACATTGAGTCATCGTTGGCGGATAGAGAATACCAGATGCGTGACTTCTCTATCCGCGACAACAATGGCTACGAAATCGTCTTTGGCCAGGACATCAGCAAATAAATAATCGGATTACTGGATTGCCGTTTGTGTTACGGTCAACGTATAGTCCGTTCCTAAAAAATTAATACTCGACTTATAAACCAGCGTAGTAGCCGACAGTGAAACAATATTCAACGCCACAGGCAAAGCGGAAACATCAGCTGAAATTTGAGTGATCACCGTTTTACTTGCATTAAATGTCCAGGTACCGTGGTCGGCTGTCTGTGGATCTGAAGGGTCGCACTTGGTTGCACCTTCATCCACGGTGTATGTACCGTGTGGGTCAAAGAGCATAATATTGTCTCTTTCGCACGCTTCCAAAACGGTATTGTAATAATCCGTTACTCCACCAATGCCCGGTGAGATTGTTACAGACGTCAACCGCCATCCGTTATTCAATACCAGGAGCGACTCTTTGGACGGAATCGGAGTTTCATTTTTTTTGGAGCACGAGACAAGTGCACCAAGCGCCACGACCAAGCCAACAGACAGGCAAGAGATTAGTTTTACTTTCATAATTATATAAGGGGGTTATAATATCCATGCGAACACTTCAAAGACGCTATACCCTTACTCATGACTAATAGAGAATTTTCACGCAAAGACGAAAAGAAATTATCACGCAAAGACGCCAAGCCGCTAAGTGAATGCCTGTTTTCTTAGCGGCTTGGCGGCTTTGCGTGAAATAAAAAATTCAGCTTCCCGCTATCTCCATGAAAATATCCACCAGCTCTTTTGGTTTACTGAAAAATGGCGAGTGGCTTGTCGGGATCTGGTACACTTTACGGCAAGGTGTATCAGTATACATTTTTTGCTGAATGAAAGGAGTTACGGCACGGTCTTCGGTACATTCGATATAATACCTTGGCACACTCCCGAAATTTTCTTCAGTCAATTGCAAAGGCGTCATTCCTGATTCGATGGGCTCGTGACTGAGAAGCACTTTTGCCATTTCGGTGATGTCGTCATCGCAGTCGTGGTAAAGACCTTCTTTGTAGATCTCAGGCCGTAAAGTAGAAGCGTTTAGCGTGGCATCTACATCTACATGTGGCTTGAGCCAGCCCTGCGTATCCTGGATGGAATATTCCCGTTGCGTTTTTCCATTGGGAATGAGATAGGCCGCCAGGTAAATCAGCTTTTCTATTTTGTGTGGCCGGTATTCTGCTACTTGTGATATCATGATCCCGTTTTTGCTATGGCCAACCAAAATCACTTTTCCTTCAATGGAATCGATGAGCTGGCAAAGTTTTTCTACTGTCGATTGCATCTTCACTTCCTGTATGGGAGTTTTATCACGGCCCATACCAGGCAGGTTGACGGCTATAGCGCGATGTCCGAGTTTTTCTAAAAGAGGGTTCACTTTGTGCCAATTCCAGGCATTATGCCACGAACCGTGAATGAGGATAAATGTTTTCATGGGTTGTTTTTTTTATCAAAGGTGGGGTTTGGCGGGAAGGGGCGAAACCTGATTCTTGCGGAGTTTATCTCATGCGCGTTTGGTAACGTTCACTGCCGGGTGAATCCATCATAAGTACGGTCGAAGCAGTTTGAAAGACCAGGATTAGTCTGGGGAAAATACCCGGATAAAATGGGGTTTTTCCCATTGCCTTTCCCCCGATCAGCTCACTACATTTATTTCTGTTCTACCTGTCAATTGTTTTTTACCAGGTGAATACCCCATTGTTAAGCGATTATTAACACAAACCAAATCATATGAAAACTATTCTGTCTTTAATCTTCTCACTGCTATGTGCTCTATCTGTCCAGGCACAAGAGCAGGTAATGAAAATCCACTTTATTGACATGGGTCAAGGGCTGGCTACGCTGTTGCAATTTCCGAAAGGAATAGTCTTGATTGATGCAGGAACACAAATCCTCGGCGGGAAAAAAGAAAGTGAAGTAAAAGTAACAAGCTACCTGACTGATTTCTTTCAAAAGAATCCATCTTACAATTCCACAATCGATGCCATTATTGTTACACATAATCACGAAGATCACACCGGGTCCATTCCCGCTATTGCCAAATTATTTAAAGTGAAAAATATTGTCTCTACAGATCATAAGGTAGGGCAAGATGTGCAGGGGCCACCGGCAAAAGATAAAAATATCAAGACGTTCTTTGTAGACTACGATAAGGTGCTTGCCGTATTACCTAACGGGCTTACCAACGCACAAATAGATCCGATAGGAGATTACAATGGAGTTGACCCTGAGATAAAAATATTTTCCGGAAGTCACAAAGAAGCAGATTGGAACAAGGGCCTGTTGGACAACCCCAATTTCCACTCGTTGGCTATACGCGTAAAATTCGGCAAAGCATCATTTCTATTCATCGGTGACATGCAGGAAGAGTCAATCGATTTCATGCTCACCAAATACGAAGGCCACACCGATGTGTTCGATGTTGACGTATACCAGGTGGGACATCACGGCAGCGCCAATGCTACCACCGAGCAGTTACTTGATGAAATGTCTCCGCAGATTGCGGTCATGAGTGCCAGTCACAAAGAAGATACTCAAAAGGGTTCGGGTTTTGATTATGGTCACCCCAATATTCACATTGTAGATATGCTCACACAAAAAATCACCGGCACCCGCGATAAGGCCAGGTACGGGTTTGTTTACGATGGACATAGTTCCACCGATCATAATACGCGCATCAGTAAAAAAATTACGAAAAAGATCTATTGTACCTGCTGGGATAATACAATAGTTATCGCTGCCACTCCCGCAGGAGAGTACACCGTACATACGGGTAAGTAAATACTAGCAGAAATTTCAAGTTTGCGATCTGAGATCTGTTTCATAAAACAAAAGGCCCCTGTTTCGAGGAGCCTTTCTTCTTCACTATAATC
The DNA here is from genome assembly GCA_015472025.1 of Cytophagales bacterium WSM2-2. Lineage (NCBI taxonomy): Bacteria > Pseudomonadati > Bacteroidota > Cytophagia > Cytophagales > Cytophagales bacterium WSM2-2. The sequence goes on along the minus strand of BNHL01000001.1, from coordinate 3,592,552 downwards.
CCGGGACTCCATATCTCCGGGCCTACACTTCTCCGTACACAGTCACCGTGACTGTATCACTCCAACTCCCGATGTGTTCATCGTTCTTGATATAGATCATCTTGTATCTCCACACCGCCGACATACCCGCGGCAGGTAGTTGTGATTTATCGATGTAGTCGGGTTTCATGTCGCGGTCAAGTTTTACAAAACCCGAGCCTGTATCTTTCCATATCTCAACGCCATCCATCTTGCCTTTGGTCCAGCGCAGGTTGGGATATCCCCCGGAGCTCATCTCTATAAAGAAATCCGGCTTGATCTTGATTGGCGTTGTGTTTACTACCGCAGGCGCTTCGACACCCAGGTCTTCGCCTATCGCTGCGGTATAGGCAGGATGATGCGTGAGACGCTGCAGCAGCGCACGGAAGCGACCACGAATATTTGGCGCAGGCATCGGTGGGGCCGTACCAAATATAGGCGAGGCAGGCAATACCCCGAGTACGTCTTCGCCCCCTCTCAGTAAAATGTTTTTGAACTTGGTGTAGTTCTGTGCAAAAGTCTGAATCTGTACATTGCTCGTTATCATATAATCATTCGCTGCCGAATCAGCCTTGATGGCGGTGATCTCTGCCGGAAGGAGGCCAAGGGTGGGGCCGTGTATCGAGATTTTGTTCGCAAAATTTTTAAACTGTGAGTTAAACGCGATCTCGTTGCTTTCAATGAAAATAGCCATGGGAATTAATTTTTAAAGGTTAATTAGTTGATTTTTGAACAAGAAAATTTTTCAGGGCTAAGTGCGACAGGTTGCTGGGCTCCTGTAGTTCTGCAAATGATTTTACCAAATGCTAGAATCACGTTAGCGTTTGCTAGCGTGGTGTTAGCGTTTGCGCACGTGATCTCAACAAATGCTACGAAGGTGTCAGCGTTTCTTAAAATGGTTTTACCAAACGTTAACATGCTGTTACCAAATGTGGAGATGATCTTACCAAACGCGGAGATCACCTCAACATTTGCTACCATGATCGTAAGAAATGTTACCACCCTGTTAGCAAGTGCTAAAATGGTTTTACCATTTGCTAAAATCATCTTTTGAACCTGAAACAAAGGTTTTGCACTGGAAAGACCGTTTTTTGAGCTTCCCAGGTTCCCTCCGCTTATAAACAGATCAGCACCACCCGCAGACACGTACTCTGCGGCTGATATGAAAGCGACTTCTATTCTTGTGGTGCTGATCATGACCCGAAAGAGAGAAATTCATTTCGTTAGGGCTTTGGTCAATTATCTATTAGCAAAATAATTTAACGGATAGCACAATTAAATTATTCGGGAAGTTGCCGTGAGGTGGCGATACGGGGAAAATCCCGGTGGTAGACGGGATTTTTCCCATGGCAGTATAAGTGGGAAAGAGGTAAGTTTGATAGAGTGGAGATTAGGGACCACCATCCAATTAAAGTTATTAGGCGCACTATATATAATAGAAATAGGCGCAATCCAATTGTGTCTATTTCCTAAATTCGAGGGTAAAGACGCAACTCAGTTGCTCATGTACAGATGTTGCCGGCAATTGGGTCGACTCCGTGGACAGTAAGGACAAAGCGAATTAATCTCCGAAATACAACTTGTGAGAATATGATTGACAATCTATCCCCAGAACAAATTGAAGTACTTTTTGACTTTGTAGCTTTCGCGAAGCGAGAACATAGAAGCTATCACCCCCCGACAATGAAGATCATGCAGTATGACCATATACATGGAGAAGGGGAATCGGTGGAACTTCTTAATTTATGTTTTTACGACTTAATTAAAATTGAAAAATTGAACAGTGAGGAAATCAGGGAACTAGCAATAATAGTATCTCAAAGAGATATTCAGTATAAAGTTGAGCCTGATGATATTTTTCATCCAGAAAATGAAGGTCTGAATGAAATTAATGAGGCAAATAGAAAAAAGAACAAGACCAATGGACAAGAGTATTTATGAAGGCAACGAAACTCGACAAAATTAAAGACTGACCTCAGACAATGGAATTCCCGAAATACAAGCTGACAAATAAAAAAGGTAGAAGTGGATTAAATATCTTGACAAAGATTGTTGAGAATGAGCTCGGTTGGATTGTTCGTCCAAATCATCAAGAAGATGACTTTGGAATTGACGCATACATTGATATTGTTATTGACGATTATGTAACGGGTAAATCAATAGCTATTCAGGTAAGATCTGGGGACAGTTACTTGAAGGAGATTGATAATAATTTTTGGAATTTTTATGGAGAGAAGAAACATCTTAATTATTATTTAAATCAAGATGTTCCCGTGCTAATAGTACTGGTTGACATAACCCAAGAAATTGCTTATTGGGAGACATGCAAAATTGAATACGTTAATTTGAATGCCGAAAGCTGGACGATGCCGATTCCAAAGAATCAAAGGGTAACTTTTGACCAAAAGGATGAGCTATTAAAACATGTTTCCAAAAATGTTGATTACGTATCACAACTCGAAGAGTTTTGGAACGGGAATCGAACTTTATCGGAGACTGGCAGACTATGCATTTTTGCAGGCACAGAGGAAATTCAAAAAATGAATTACCAACCTCTGGTCGAATTACTCGGACGAATATGCTCAAACAAACTGCATCTGTCAAAATTCAAAGAAAATATTGAAATTGGAATTCATGGCTATGACCAAGACAGCAGAGAACTATTTCAAGTCCCTGAGACGAAGGAATGGGTAAAACATATTTTTACAAATGTACCGGGACTATCTTATTTCTTGGTAAATGACTTTAATAGTCAATTCTTAAAGCTGTTTTGCTTTTCAACGATTGACCTTGTAAGTATTCAGAGTAATATTTCTGAAAAGGAATTGAAGGTGGAGTATGAGCCCAAGGCATTGAAAACAGTTTTGGATGTTCTATTCGGTGACTTAAACGAATTTACAAGTGCTTTTAAGATTTCCATTGAGATAAATACTGAGATATCAAGAAACATAGCGAAATGCTTGACTGGAAAGGATTTTAATATGGCACCTAAATAAAGTAAAGAAACCCAACAGCCGGCAACAATGTATATAAAACATATGCAGCATTGTAGGTTCTTAAAGTGGGTGCTGTTAAATTTAGCCAGCAGCGTGGGACAAAGATGTAGATTTTAAAACGCATACGTTTTATATACTAGCGTTGTAGGTAATGCCCGCAGAAAAAGATGAGACTATATCCAACGTGGGACCAAATCAAAACCTTAAAGAATCCTTTGACCGAGGGAGAATTAGCCTTGGTAAAATTTCTCGACAATTACCTACCAAAAGACCCCACGTGGACAAAAGACAAGGCAATCGAAAGTTACAATGGCTGGTTAATTTTCGTTCAACCATTTCTTAATGGGAGTAGGCCGGACGTTATAATATTTAACCCTTTCGTTGGACTTGTCATTTACGAAGTAAAGGACTGGAATCTAAAAAACTATTCATGGGAAAAAGGATATGATGGTTACACAAGTTTGTACGTACAAGACGCTAATGGACGACACTCAATCAAAAGTCCAGTTAACCAAGTCGAACATTATAAGGACAAAATTATTAGCCAACTAGTACCAATAATTGGAGAACAGATTGATAAAGACAATAAGAACTTCGGACTCGTAAAAACAGGATTGTATTTCCATAAAGCAACGACTTTCCAATCACAAGAATTGTTTGGGGCAAAAATTAAGGACTTCAAATACTTTCCTGTATTCGGCTATGACTTTTTAAAGTCTGACAATTTAAATCAGATTGTTCCTGATGTCCGGATTACAAAGAGTAAATTTTGGGACAGGAAATGGAATAACGAATTAATCTTTTGGCTGAATCCACCTTACCACAGCATAGAGCAAGGGATTCCTCTGAAATTAAAGTACAATCAGGTAAAAGTTGCTGAGCCAACATCCGGTCATCATAGAGTACGCGGAGTAGCTGGAAGCGGAAAAACACAGGCCTTAGCATATAGGGCGGCAAAACTCGCTTCAATGAATTTGAATGTACTGGTGGTGACATTCAACATAACTTTATGGCACTACATTAAAGATATGATTTCAAGAGCTCCCTTTAATTTCAAATGGGATAAAATTACCTTCACCCACTTTCACGGATTTTGTAAAGACAAATTAAACGAGTTTGGTGAAAAGTGGCCGCACTCAAATACTGGTGACCGAAGGAACGGAGAATCTGAAATAGCATTGGAGTATTTCTTTAAAGTAACAGTACCCGAGGTAGTAATCAGAACAGTGTCTGGAAAGAAATACGAAAGATACGATGCAATATTAATAGACGAAGGGCAAGACTATCAATACGAGTGGTACAGAATGCTTAGTCATTATTTTATCACAAGCAGGGATGAACTTTTGGTTGTTGCCGACAAAAAGCAGAACATCTATGACCGAGAATTAGACTGGGTCGATAAACGAGTAACTAAACAAGGGCTTGAAAAATTTAAAGATCCATACATTGATTTGACGGTTTCGTTTAGAATGCCATCGAGAGTTGCAGAGATGTCAAACCAATTCAGCGAACAATTTTATTTGAACCAGGAGTTGAAAGTTGCAAAGATTGAGGGAACACCAGTTTTGTTTCATTCACAACACATTATTTGGCTAAATATAGAAGAACAACAATGGCTTGAATATATAGACTTTGCATTTAGGCGTTTAAAAAAGGAGGAGTATAATCCGTCAGACATTGTTATACTTCTACCGAATCACAAATATGGTCGCGAGTGCATTGACTTTTTCACGAAAGGCAAGATTGAAATTAATCACGTATTTGAGACAGATGAGGAGGCAAAGTATCATCCTCACAAAAAAGCGTTTTGGATGGGTGATAGCAGGCTCAAAATTTCGACTATTCACAGTTTTAAAGGTTGGGAATTACTGAATATCATACTGTATATTCCGTTTAAAGCAACGGAGAGCAACAAGAAACTGGACTCAATAATTTATACAGCTATTACACGGACAAGGGAGAACTTAATAGTCATAAATTCGAACAAAAGATATTTTGAATTTGGACAAAAATTTCCAAAGAAATGGCACGAACAAAGTACGGTGTAGCGGGCACTACCTACAACAAAATGTTTATGCACTGCGGGCGGTGTGTTAAATTAACGCTTATGTTTCACAACGTAGTTCGGTCACTGGGGACAGTTGGGAGCAGGTCGGGCTTAACATTCCGCTGCGCTTCATTTTTAAGCCCACCTATTCCCCGCACTGCATAAACACAAACGTTAGCGCCAATTGGTGTAAAGACAATAGAGTAACAACACAGACATGGGAGTCACAATTCACTTTGAAGGCAAACTAAAGAGTCAAAAGGACTTTGATGAGGTTATTGAAAAAGCGATAGACTTTGCCAAAAGAAAATCGTCCGACATTATTAAACTTAACAATGACAAAAAACTTTTAAAGAGAGTTAAAGATGAGAAAGACTGGGACTATGAGGGAGAGGTAAAAGGAGTACAAATTCAACCACATGATAACTCAGACCCTTTAATTTTAGAATTTGACAAAGACCTATTTATACAAGAATTCTGTAAAACACAATTCTCGGACATATCAACTCACATTGATATAATCAAATTCCTTCGAGACATTGAATCTAACTTTGACAATTTATCTGTTATTGACGAAGGGGAATTCTGGGAAACGAATGACATTAAACTTTTAGAACAAAAATTTGAGGACTTTTTTGTAGCATTTGACAATGCAATACAAGAGAATCCAAAACTTAAAGGACCTTTCAAAATGAGTGACGGACGAATTGTTGATCTAATGGAGTAGATGGACAATCAACTGGTGCCCCCGCCTTTGACGGTGTTCTTCACCGGCAAAAAGGTTTCTTGCAAACGCTACGCAGAATTACCAAACTATATGGCTTAGTTATCTTTACGAAGAAGGCCTGTTGGTGAACAAAGTCCCGGCAAGCTTGAGGAAAAACTGGTAGATTTTGAAGTAGCTCCTATTAGGCAAAGCTTTAATACCTATCTCTTTTCGATAACCTTCATCAGTTGTGCAAGTTTTTCCTCAAGGGCTTCAAGCCTTTTATCCACTGCACCGATTTGACAATTATAATAATTAGGTCCGTGATTAGAACCCCCATTATTTGAACCCTCGTAATTATTCTGAATATTTTGAATAGTAGCTTCTTCGTTGTAATCCTTAATCGCATCCACGGGAACGTTCATGGCTTTGGCCAATTGATCAAGCAGTGCAGGTTCGATCACTTCTTTTGATTCAAGCAGTGATATCTTTTTCTGGTTCCAGTCGGAACCTAACTGATCGGCCAGTGTCTCCTGTTTTATTTTAAGTATTTCGCGCAAGCGTTTTACGTTGTGGCCTAAGTGCGTAGGTCTTGGATTGTCGGTGGTTGTCATGTCACAAATATAGGTTTTTTGTCTTTTCAGAAACCTTAATGAGTATAGCGGCATATCCAACTATTGGTTAACACGTGGGATACGATATCCCGCAAAAATGGAATACCTCGCCTCTATCCGTGTTCTTCAGTGGCAAAATTTGAATTATCTGTGATGCCATGGTTTCTATCATAGAAATTTAAATCTGTCTTCCTCCCGCCTTAGCCGGTGTTCTTCACCGGCTAATTTTGAAAGCTAAGCCCCGCCTTATATATAGGCAAAGGTTTCTTACAAACGCTATGAATGAAGTTACAAGTGATAAGAGTTAGTTATCTTATGTGGTCAGGCTTGGCGGTGAAGAACACCCGTCAAGGGCGGAGTAGTGGAAAAAATTTGATTGACTTGGGCTATTTTTGAGCCGCGCAAGTCAGTCATCACACAATGTGCGCACAAGACTGCGCTAGTTTGGTTTACATAATCATAGTGTAGTATATGCAATTGAATATAATCCAAAAAGGTAGCTCGCTGTCAGTAAATATTGATGATAAGCCTACGCTCGGTCTAAGCTTTCAGGAATATATTTTGAGCAACAATTGGAAGATACTGTCTGCCGGTCGAGAATTTGGATCGATTAAAAAGAAGGGAGTCCGATTCTTTTCTTCTGATGCTAACGTTGAAGTCTCAACAAAAAGCACAAATGGTTCCGAGGTTTTACATCTTCGATATATAAATAAGAGACCTCACATCTTATTTGAGCATAACGGTAGTAGCTTCCAAATTGTATTTCACAAACTTAATCGTTTTTCATACTTCCATGGGGATACACAATTTGCTCGCACAGATCTAAAGGTGCATATGTTTAAAGATTTTCATTATGATAGCTTAGTTAATGAACAAGTGATTGATCCACAGATTTTCCTTTTGTCGCAATTAGGCCTTATTTATCTAAATTCAGTTTCAGGCACTGATGAAGCTGGACTCTCAGTTGTTGTTTATAGGTCTTTTCCATATGGAGAATTTAAGCCTATGGATGAAGGGTGGATTTAAATTAATCCCAAACTAGCGCAGGCCTTCTCCCCCGCCTTAGCCGGTGTTCTTCATCGATTAATTTTGAAAGCTAAAACCTCCTTTAAAAGTTTCTTACAAACGCTATGAAGGGTTTACCAATTGATACGGCTTAGTTATTTTTATGAAGTAAGGCGGGGCGAGGAAGAACAGTAGCAATGACTGCAATGCCGGGAGGATCACTTAAATTATGTAGACAAATAACGGGAATAAATGATTATATATGAATTTTACGTAGCGATTGGCATTGTAGTTATCATTCAATTCTCGCTTGCGTTCAACGGGAAATGGGCAAATAAACAATTCGAAAAAATAAAGGATAAAGAATCTAGCTGGATTTGGCTTAAAGTTTTTAAAATACCTGAGACCAAAGAGAATTTATTCAAATTTGCAAGAATCGTAAGCACGGTAGTTATTGTGGGTATGATTCTAAATATTATTTGGTTAATTGTCAAAAACTAATCGACTACATCATTAAAAATAAAAATATGACTACTCAAAAAATTACACCCTATCTGTGGGTAGAGAAAGATGCCAAAGCGGTAGCAAATTACTACTTGTCCATTTTTAAAGACGGTAAGCTGAAAGATTTTCGCAAGTTCGGTAGTGATGAAAGTGGAAATGATGCGGGGATACAGACAGCTGTAATTGAAATAGCCGGAATGGAGTTTAGCATTTTAGCAGCGGGCCCGCTATTCAAATTTAATGAAGCAGTTTCTTTTGTTATCAATACAAAAGACCAGGCTGAAACGGATTACTATTGGGAAGCTCTTACTAAAAATGGTGGTGAGGAAGGCTCTTGTGGATGGTGTAAAGATAAATATGGATTATCATGGCAAGTTGTACCAACTGAATATTTTGAATTAATACATAGCGCTGACCCAGCAGTAAGGGATAAAGCAATGAAGAACACATTGAAGCAGAAAAAATTGATACTTTCAGAACTTAAATAAACTTACTCTTCATTATTGATCTAATGTCAATAGATCCTACCTAGTTTGACATATTCTTTCTGAATATTCGTCATATCAAATTCATCAATCGTAAAGTCATTTTTCACCATGTGGGCGATAAAGTCGGCATCAATTTTTAAGTTCTGATACTTGTTCAAAAAATAAATAAGATAGTTTGGCCAAACCCAATTTCCATCTGTGTATATCTGGCTCGGCCCAATCAGGTTTTCCTGCTCATCGACACATATATGCATAAAACTTATTATGGTTTTTCCCTGAAGCAAATAGGCTTGAATCCTTGCTAAGAGTTGAACGTCATTAGGTGTCTCACTTATGTGAATATCATCTACACAGACAATGTTCATATTCTCGCGCAGGAACCCGGTCAATCTCATAATAAATCTTTTTGAAAGATAAGACTTCCTTTATTTATAGATAAAGATCTTTTACAAACTGTTATAAAGGAATTACCAAGTGATAAGGCTTAGTTATCTTTACGAAAGAAGGCTTGCAGGTAAAGAAACACGACAATGGCGAGTGAGCCGTTGATCTATGACAGCGTAAGTACCAACTAGGAAATGGTCAATCTCTATTCATTGGTAAAAAACAGTTCGCATTTCCGGAAAATGGAAATTGACGGATTGTTGTTTGTTGAATACAAGTGCGTCATGGAGGAAACCCGCTTCGGTGTCTGGTCAGACAATAATTATTTTGCTTACATCCTCTCCGGACGGAAAATGTGGAAAAGTGTTTCGCGTGATTATGACGTATACCCGGGCGACATCCTGTTTATCAAAAAAGGTGCAAACCTGACGCAGCAGTTTTTCGAAGATGAATTTTGCGCCATCTTTCTTTTTCTTCCGGATGATTTCGTCAGGTCGTTTTTACAAAAACACCCGCAATTCATGGCTGAGGCAACGAGCCAGCCGCTGAACCCGGAACCCGTTCTACGCATTCCTCCTGACGAGCTGCTGGAGAGTTATTTTAGTTCGGTCGCCTCGTATCTCTCTTTATCTAAAAAACCCAATGAACAACTTCTCAAACTGAAGTTTGAAGAGCTCTTGCTGCAGGTGTGTACCAGCGCCCACCACCAGCCTCTCAAAGATTACTTCGTTTCACTCACCCACCCCGAGGGCCACCAGCTGAGTTATGTAATGGAAGCGAACTACGCCTACAACCTGAAGCTGGTGGATTTTGCGCAGCTATGCTACCTGAGTTTATCTTCTTTCAAGCGCCTATTCAAGCAGCAATATAAAACCTCCCCTGCTGCCTGGATTCTGCACCGCAAACTTGAACTTGCACTGAAACTACTTGCCACCACCGACTTGGCCGTTAGTCAAATTTCTCTTCAATGTGGATTTGAAGATACCTCACACTTTATCCGGGTGTTTAAGAAAAAGCATAAAATCACCCCCCATCAATATCGCTTACAGCAACGCCAGCTTAGTTGAACCGCATAGTCTATTTTTTGAACTTTACAGGCTACTCTTGTCAGGGTGACCTCCCCTACTTTTGTGGTAATCATTGAAACCCATCACAAAAGTAAAACACATACATCCATGAAATCGGTTCTTCTATTTACCTACTCCATCATCTCTTATTTAATTGGCTTTGTGTCCTTGTTATTTTGGATATTGTCGGTAAGCAACCTGATCCCTGAAATTTCTATTGACCGTAATGCTGACGTAAATTTTCCGTTGGCTTTGACAAGGAATTTGGGATTGGTACTACTTTTTGCCGTGCCCCACAGTGTCATGGCCAGAAAGTGGTTCAAAGACTGGATCACCAAATTCATTCCAACACCCATTGAACGCAGCACCTATGTGTGGGTGGCGGGAGTGTTGCTGGCCGTACTCACCTGGTATTGGGCACCACTCGGAGGAATGGCATGGAACATTCCTGCAGGAACTACACTATTTTATGTCGTCTATGTTCTCTTTTTTTTGGGATGGGCGATTCTCTTCACCAGCACCTTTCTGATTAATCACTTTGATCTCTTTGGACTCCGACAAACCTATCTCGAGCTGACAGGCAAACCCTATACCCCCTTGAAGTTTAAAATCGTTGCGTATTACAAATATGCACGGCATCCGCTTTACCTGGGAGGCATCCTCGGGCTATGGGCAGCGCCAGTAATGACGATGACGCATTTATTTTTCGCTGTTTTGCTGACAGTCTATTTCATCATCGGGGCCATCTTTGAAGAAGAAGATATGATGAAAGAATTTGGTCATGAATACAAGGCCTACAAAAATAAGACACCTATGTTCCTACCGTTTTTAAAAAGAAGAACGCAAAAATAACTCTCGCTATTTGGATGCCCCCGTATTAGCCGGAGTTTTTCACCGGCTAATTTTAAAAGCTAAGACTTCTTTTATTTATGGGTAAAGATTTCTTGCAAACGCTATGAAGGTATTACCAAATGATAAGGCTTAGTTATCTTTACGAAGGAAGGCGTGCTGGTGAGGAACACCGCCTATAGATAGTTTGCTCACTCTGCCTTAAAGGGCAACATACGACCCGGGTCGAGACAGTTTCATTGGTTTATTTTCTATATACATACGATCCCTGCCGGCACGCACGCCTCTGGGATCAAAAATTCCGTTACGTCAAATCTTGTTGGCGAACTAGACCCCAGAGGGGGTCAAATGTTTTTAGCTATTAAAGTCGCAAAACAGGTTCGACCCCGGAGGGGTCGTATGTTCTCTCGTCTTTGCCGTGGTTATGAATGAAATAACAAATGATAAGGCTTAGTTATCTTTACGGAAGGAAGGCTTGACGGTGAAGAGCATGGGCGAGGATGTTTAGCGGCAATTGTAATACACTACCCACAAACTAAGTGCAGACAACATGCAAGAAGCAAACGAAAAATCCAGGGGTTCACAGAACGACAAATTGAAGATTAAGATTAACTCCAATGACAACCCCTATCCTTCTACTGATATTCAGCGAAAACTGCTTCAGCCTCGCAGGTTGACTTCTTATTTCATTGTATTGATTGATAGCGGCTCTATCACTTACAAACTGGACTTACAAGACATTACCATTACCGATGGAGTCTTGCTTTTTGCAATGCCTAATCAAATTTTTGTACCTCCTGCTAAAACGGACGATCTAAAATATTTTAAGATACTGTTTGATGAAAATACATTGGCTTTGCTACCGCAACGCTTTCCATTTTTGGTTAACCCATTAAACTCACAAACTATAACGTTAGACAATGCTGCAAGGGAAAGGGTAAGAAAAGTTTTTGAAATTTTGAATGAAATACTTCATGCAGAAAAACAGTTGACCGACTCAGAAATAATATTAGCCTACTTTAATTTACTATTATCAGAATTGAACAGTGCTTATTTTAAAAATGAAGCCGTTGATATTGTGAACACTAACTTATCAAAGTTTGTTGAGTTCAAATTAATGGTGGAAACACACCTTACAGAGCAACCATCTATAAATACAATTGCCGAAAAACTGGCGTTAACTACCAACAGCTTATACCGGCTCGTAAAAGAATATTCAGGCACATCGCCAAAGGATTTTTTCACTAACCGCCTGATGATCGAAGCCCAGCGGAAACTGCGTTATTCTAATCTTTCTGTAAAAGAATTAGCGTATGAATTAGGATTTAATGACCCGGATTATTTCTCAAGGCTTTTCAAAAAAAGTACCGGAAAAAGTGTAAGTGAGTTTTTACACAGTCAGGATTTGTAGGGCAAGTAAATCGATTTGTCCAGTTCACCTGTTTTTTGGCTCTCTACTTTTGCTTCATTAAATATTAAAAATATGAAAACAGCATTAGTAACAGGAGCAAACAAAAGTATTGGCTTTGAAGTTGCACGGCAACTTGCCCAAAAAGGAGTTTATGTTTACCTCGGCAGTCGCCATTTAGAAAACGGTATAGCAGCCGTGAATAAACTTAAGGCGGAGGGATTGCGTCATGTGGAAGCTATTCAGCTCGACATTACAGATGATGAATCTGTAAAAAATGCCAGCACGGAAATAGGTGAGAAGACAAAAGCATTGGATATTCTTATCAACAATGCGGGAATTTACGGTGGCTATCCGCAATCCGCATTTGACGCAACAGTAGAACAGTTCAAAGCAGCATACGATGCCAATGTTTATGGAGTGGTAAGAGTTACACAGGCATTTATTGATTTATTGAGAAAATCTTCTGAACCCCGTGTTGTAAATGTAAGTTCAAGTCAAGGTTCAATTACTTTACACAGCGACCCGTCTTACAAGTATTACGACTATAAAGGTGCCGTTTATCTTTCTTCAAAAGCAGCCTTGAATATGTACACCGTTGTATTGGCTTACGAATTAAAGGATACCAACTTTAAAGTAAACGCCATTTGCCCGGGATACACAAAAACGGATTTTAATGGACATCGTGGACAAGGGACTGTTGAAGATGCAGGAAAACGAATAGTAAAATATGCTTTGATTGATAAAGACGGCCCGACAGGGAAATTCTTCAGTGAAGAAAACAACCCTAATACGGGAGAGATACCCTGGTAAATAAAAACTTGATACCCCGCCTATGCCGGGGTTCTTCACCGGTATTTTTTAAAAAATAAGCCTTCCTTTATTTATGGAGTGAAAGGTTTTTATAAACATTATGATACTCTATAGGGGTTCTAACCAATTGTTATGAATGAAGTAACAAATGATAAGGCTTAGTTATCTTTACGAAGTAAGGCTTGCCGGTGAAGAACACCAGCGAGGGCAAGGACAAAGACGTAACAACAATCATTAAATCAAGACTTTGTTAATGGTGACAAGGATTTTATTGACGATATTAATTTTGGCATTGAACTATTTCAATTCATTTTCTCAGACAAAAGAAGAGAAACTTGATAGAATGACAATTTCCTATACGGGGGACTCCTTACTTTCACAGAAATATGAACTTATCATTAAAAGCAAAAAGATTTATTCCATCACACCAGTTTTAAACTATTTGCATGTTAAAGGAGGTAAATACAAGAGACCTGTCGAGTTTAACAAAGGCAAAAGAGAAAATATATTCAGCATGGTTGACCAGTTAACCTGGACAAGTCTCGGAAAGACTAAAGGCCTGGTGACTGGAGATAGATACTATGTTATTGAGATTTTCAATACAGACAAATTGATTAGTACCTACAAAGTTTCAGAGGAGCTATTACCTTCAGACTTTAAGACTCTTTACAATATTATAAGCGATGGCAAATAACTATTGCCTCCCATCTTTGCCGATGTTCCTCACCTGCAAAGATTAAAAAGATAAGACTTCCTTTATTTATGAGTGAAAGGTTTTTATAAACACTATGATACTCTATAGGGTTTCTAACCAATTGTTATGAATGAAGTAACAAATGATAAGGCTTAGTTATCTTTACGAAAGAGGGCATGCCGGTGAAGAAACATTGGCAATGGCGGGATATCTCGTAAGGACGTTAACTTATGCAATAATGAACACAATTATTCGGTATCTTTTAATTACAACTTGCCTGTTCTTTACTCTCATCTCCTGTGAGCATGAAAACCCAAAATCCGGTTCAACACTTGCGATGGATAAGCTAAATAGTGGTGCCGGTTTGCGAGTTGGTTCAGCTGTAGTAAGTATTAGCCCGGAAAATCAAACGGGGGTGAGCATGGAAGGATATGATCCACGCTCGTCAACCGGAATTAATGATGCCATAAGCTCAAGGTGCATTGTAATCGCTGATGATCACTCCATCGTTGCATTGATTGCTTTAGATTTAATCGGGATTACTCAAAGTCAAATCACTACTTTGAAAGCTCAAATAAAACAGGCTACAGGTCTAACGGAAGAGAATATTTTTATCCACGCCATACATACCCATTCCGGGCCTTCGATGATGGATGGAAGGGTGAATGATAAATACCTCTCCACTATGTATAAGAACTCAACGGATGCAACTGTACAAGCATTAAATTCTTTACAAAACGTCAAGGCCATTGCTCGTTCCGGAATTTCAAATGTCAAAACAATAAATCGAAGAAATCCCGAACGTAGTGTAAAAAATGAATTCGCTACGATTGAGTTTCAAAATGATAAGAAGAAAAATATAGCTACGATATTGAATTTCAGCTGTCATCCCGTGGTCCTTGGACCTACGAATACAAAAATAACAGCTGATTATGTTCACTTTTTGAGAGATGCTGTCGAAAATGAGCTTGGCGGTACTGCCCTGTTTTTTAACGGAAGCCTTGGAAACATTAATCCGGATCGGGTTGGCACGAGCAACCCATATGATCGATCCGGTGGCACTTTTGAAATGGCAAAGAATTTTGGTCAGGCGTTGGCCAACGATATATTACATAACTATACTAAAAGTGATACCGCGACTATAACCGTAAGAACAGCTACAGGTTCGGTTGACTATGGGCAACGTACTTCTATTTCAATATTGGACCTGGGCATTATACAAATTGCATCGATGCCCGGTGAACCACTAGACTCATTTGGAGAAGACATAAAAAAATTATTACCTGGCCCCTATAAGATTGTTATCGGGATGACCAACGATTACATTGGTTATATCGTACCGGAGAATGATTGGAATCATTGTACAAATACTTTTAAGCCATCATGCTATGAAGAAACTGTTGGAGGCGGAATGAAAGTACCTGGCGCTCTGAAAGAAGGATTTGGGAATTTAGTTAAAGACTTGTTTTAGAAATCCTCTCGCCTTACCGGTGATATTTCTAGACAAGAGGATTCAGAGATAAAAGAGATAAATGAAAAATTATTTACTATTCGGACTCATTGCTATTTACGTCCTCTGGACTTTAAAATTTGTAATTACCTTTAACAAGACGGACATCTATTTTAATAAGGGGCAAAAAATAATTCACAACATTTTAATTTGGTTGATCCCGTTTATCTGGATAATAATCATCAAGACTATTACAAAGGCGACACCTGGATCAGCGAATTATAATAAAACAAAAGGTGGGGGGACATTTTCTGAGAGCGGACTTGGGCTGTGGGGTGATGGAGATAATTCTAGTTCTGAACATACGGATCACCATTAGAGATTCGTTGAGAAAATTCACGTAACGATATGGACTTTAGTAAGGCTTGCGCGTGAAGAATACAACAGCGCGAGGGCTGCAAAATTTATTTATTTCTTAAAGAGGTCAATATCTGATTGCACGAATCCAATTTTGACCGCAACTTTTCTGCTTTTACCTGTTCCTTTAAAAGCAATTCATTTTTCTCTTTAGCCAACATAGCATAGTAGTCAGTCCTTGACCAAGACACTTTAAGGGCAAAAATCATCCATAACATTGCAAGAACAATTAATACTTGAACAATGCGAATTACCATTGATTTTCTCATATAGGTTTTTAGTTAAAAATCCGGGAAAGACCATTACAATCATAAATTTAATAAAGTCCTCCGCCTTGCCGCTCTTCTTCACCATCAAATTTTTTAAAGATAAGATTTCCTTTTCTTATGGGTAAGGGCTTCTTACAAACGCTATGAAGGGAATACCGAATGGTAAGGCTTAGTTATCTTTACGAAGAGAAGCCTGTTCGTGAAGAAGAGCGGCAAGGCGGAGTTTTATTTTAACGTTACAAGAAATACAACAAATGAATTTTTTAAAATACATTTTTGGTAAAACCGATACCAATGATCAGCATGAAAGTCCAATACCCACCAACTATAACTTGCTGGCAAGAAAAGCAATCGAACTCATCGGCAGAGATTCCAGGGAAATGGACGAAGAGCAGTTGAGGAATCACCTGTTAACTAACGGGGTTCCGGAACTGGAAGCACGGGAGCTTATCATCTTCCTTCCAATGGCTTTTTGCCGTCAATTACTTCCTGAATTAAGCTGGCCTTCGAGCTACTACGACTACTTCGCGGATGAAACGAAAATCAAAAGGAAGTATAGCGATAACAAACGATACATGGTTATGAAAGAGGAGACGGAAAAATATTGGACTGGAAATCCCAACAATGAATGGGTTTTGAACATCGCGGGGAGAAGCGCGGAATTTAATGCGATTAACCAACTGCTTAACAGCGGTGGGCGATTGGAAGACGTAGGGCTATCTGAATCATTTGTGATAAGAAGGTAATCTCGCTATCATCTCAATTTTTAGCCGTAGAGAAAATACAAGGAAAACCTGCATTCACTTCGCGCCTTTGCGTGATCTTCTTTTTAACTCATCCATAACAATTCATAGGCACCCCTTAACACACTTCGTGTTACCGATTTCATTCTTTTGAAGAAAAACGAATCATGAAATCAGTGCTTAGCTTAATTATCTCTTTAGTAACCTCCTTCACAGCCCTTTGTCAGAAAGACAGCGGGTTTCAGATTACTCCCGTAGATCAGGGGTTATACCATATGTACTACGATTCATCAGGATCAAAAAGCACTATCGTGGAATTCGAAAACTTCATTGTCATGCTGGAAGCCCCGGTCATGGAAGACGGTGCCACACGCCTCACCGATCACGTTTATGCCGGAGAACTTGCAATTCAAAAGTTAAAGGAAAAATTTCCCAACAAGCCGTTGAAATACCTGCTTCACTCTCACTGGCATCCACACAGTATCGCTTCGGTCAGGCCATTCCTCCGCAACCACGTAACCCTGGTATCCACCAAATCAAACTTCGAAAAGATGAAGGAGTTCATTACCGAAGAGGATATCCGGAAATTCCAGAAGAACATCACGTTTGTCGAAGGAGACTCCATAGTGATTCAGGATAAGAAAAACAAAGTTGTTGCTTATCGCTTCCTGAAAACAGATTTTCCCAGTGCCCCTACGGAAGAGTACCTGTACTTCTTCATCCCTAAGTATAAAGCCTTTCATGCCGGGTGTATGTTCTTCAGATATCCTCAGCAAGTCGGAGGACAGGATATAATCGCAGACCGTGTTAAAGATTTGAACCGGTTTTTAGATACAAAAAAGATAAATCCATCATCGTTCATGCGTTGCAATGCAGACAAAGATCAAACACTCGGCCTTATCGGGTATCCTGTTTTTAGAAAATTACTGGACCAGGGAATTACTATTACCGAGATGACACAAAAATATTTACCCGCAAATGAATCTGACCTGCTGAAAAAACGGGATAGTATTGCTGAGGTCTTCATCAGGAATAATGTTCCCGTATCCATATGCAATTCGGCTGCGTATGCCTGTCTTCGAAAGAAGGAATTGCAAAGAGCGCTATACCTGGCGCAACTCCAGACATTTCTTAGCCCCTGGAGCCCCAATGCCTGGGACACGCTGGGTGAGACCTACTATTTCCTGGGGAACACGCTGATGGCTGAATATTTTGAAAAGCAGTCGCGAAGAGTTGATGCCAAATTTACAAGTGGTGGTACTAATGCCTGGGAAAAAGATTTCCAACAAATGAAAAAGCAATGGAAATAATCCGTTGAGTGACCAGCCAAATGTTTCTTACTTCGTCACAAACAAATTTGTGAACCGTGCATCTGTACCGGGGCCGATCCACAAAGCTATACTGCCGTGTGCATCTGCTCCGAGTTTCAGATCATTTACGATCAGCACCGGTTGAGGGTTATTGTGTACAAACAACTTTGCCTTCTCTCCTTTTATTTCGATGCGCACTTTAGTCCACTCGCCCGGCACTAGGTCTGCATACGATTCATACTTGCCGGGGGTTTCTTCGCGCAATTTGAACCACGGGAAATCGGGAAAGGAAATGTATTGCGTGGCGTGATTTCTCCGAAGCTGATCATCGGCCCTGCCGTTGGTGGGACGGAGATAGAAACATTCGAACTTAGAGTTGTCGTCTTTGATCCGGAAAGCTACACCTACAAAACCACGCGCCTGGTCTGAAGCGCCCTCGCCGGGATTTCCCGAGAGCTCAACTTCAATTGTACCGTCCTTCAGGTCAATAGTATTTATTTTAACCAGCTGATCTTCGGCATTGCCACCGGTACCAGTGACCTTAATCGCATTTTGCCCTTTGTATTTTTCTTCCGTGATGTTCACGTGAATGGCTGTCAGATCTTTATTGCCCGTAAGCGGGATCGCTTTGCGTTCGGTTTGTGCGAATACGGAACTACATATTAAAAATGCGGACGCTGTAACAATGCCAGGTGATTTCATAATAGTTAGTTTTCAAATCTGAAACGGAGACAATAAGTCCAAAGTTATAACATTGTGTTGGACGGTGAGAAGGACTGCCTGCTTTGTTACTCCTAAATCAGGTCACTAAGATAGGGGCTAATCGTAGCGTAAAAAAATATCACGCAAAGGCGCCAAGACGCTAAGATTCATCCATTATAAATAAACCTTTTGCGCCTTCGCGGCTTTGCGTGAAAAAAGAAATGAAACTTTTACGTGAAACTTAAGCAGCCTGCTTCACCAACTGCACTTCAGCCATTATTTTCACTTCATCGCCTACCAACGCACCACCGGTTTCAAGTGCGGCATTCCAGGTAAGCCCGAAATTTTTGCGACTGATCGAGCCAGTCAATGAAAACCCGGCTTTCTCGTTTCCGTACGGATCTTTATTGACCCCGCCAAAGTCGACATCCAGTGTTATTTCATTAGTAATTCCCCTGATCGTTAATAAGCCGTTCAGCTTATAGGTATCGCTACCGTTTTTTTCAAGAGACAATCCCCTGAAAGTAAGCGTAGGGTGGTTGGTTACATCAAAGAAATCGGCACTCTTCAGGTGGTTGTCGCGGCTATCCTCATTCGTGAAGATGGAACCCGCATCGATATTCACATTGATCTCCGATTTAGTAAAATCTTCTCCGTCAATCTCGCCGGTAAATTTTCTGAACTCACCTTTCACATTCGAGATCATGAGGTGTTTCACCTTGAAAAGGATTTCACTGTGCATAGGATCGATAACCCATTTTGTTTTTGTTGCTACTGCAGTTTTCATAATTGTTAATTAAAATTTAGTATTCATTATTGTACTTCTACTGTATAATTGATCTTACCGTATTTCCCGGCATGGAAGTCGTCATACGCTTGCGCAATTTCGAGTTCGCTGTTCATTACAAAAGGTCCTCCGAAAACGATCGGCTCTGTATATTTCGCTCCACCGAACAGGATGACGTCAATGCCTTCATTTGATTTGTTAGTGATCTCAATGGTTCCGTTGTCTTTATCAAAGGCGATGAGATCACCTTTTTTATAAAGCACTTCGTTGATCTCAGCATTATGCAGGGGAAGAAAAGCAGCATACTCCAATTCTGTTTCTGTCAGCATAGAAAATTGCTTTCCAGCCTCCAGGTGAATGTGATAAATGAACTGCTTTGTATAGTTCGGAATCTTTGACGCCTGATTTTCAAACGTACCGTCAATTACTTTGATCCATCCACTGGAATTAGTCAAATAGTGTTGCGGAACTTCTTCTGCCTGCACGGGAACATACTCAGGAGATTCTGCTTTATTCCGGGAAGGAAGGTTAACCCAAAATTGCATGGCATGTGTGCGATGGTCATTGGCTTTTACATCTGCATTTATTGCTTCATCATGAATAATGCCATTGCCTGCTTTCATCCACTGCGCTCCACCGGAACTTACTTTGGCGTGGTTTCCGTTGCTGTCAAAATGATCTGCCTCACCATTGATGATGTAGGTTAATGTTGCAATACCCCGATGAGGGTGCGCCCCCGTTCCGTTTACTTTCTTTACCGGTGCGTCCGGTGAAAGCTCAGCTGGAAGGAGATGGTCAAGGAATACAAACGGGCCAATGGATTTTGCCCTGGCGCTGGGTAACAACCGGTTGATCATATATTCACCGATGTCGGCCCTGTGGCCCTTCATAGAAAATGCTACTCTCTTTTTCATAACTCGGTTATCAATTTTTCTTTGGCGATTGATACCTCAAAGATGGAGCAGCGAGAGTGCCCGGGAAGATGATCTATGTTAGAAAAAAGCGTTGACAAATGTCAACAACCGGCATTGAAGTCAGAGAAAAACGGACAACGCTATTTCTCCATGCTTTGTTTGCGAATCCTGCTCAGGGTTTCCTTGGTTATACCCAGGTAGGAGGCAATGATATGCTGCGGGAACCGCTGAATGAAATCAGGATGTGTTTTTGTTAAGTGAGCATAGCGCTTGTCTGAAGGCAAGCTGATAAAGTCGTTCAATCGCTTTTGGGTAGCAAACGCATGTCGCTCGTCAAGACGTTGGGAAAGTTCATTCATGGCGGGCACTGCGTTATAGAGGTTCACCTGGTCGGCCCGTGTCATGACGAGGGCATCGGTATCTTCCCACGCATCAATATTGTAACTCGAGGGTGTCAACATGATAAAGCTCTCTCTGTCTGCCGCCCACCAATTCTCTATGCACAGCCCGACAATATGCTCTACTCCTTTATTGTCAACGCTATACTGGCGCATCGCGCCTTTTACGATGAAGGCAATATACTTGCACACCTCTCCCGCCTGCAATAGGTATTGCTTCTTCCTGATTTTCTTTGGTACAAAAGCCTTTTTGATCAATTCAATATCGCTATCGACAAGTGGCTTTGAGATGTAGCGATTGATATAAGTAATGAGAGACTCGTGCATTCGGTCAAATTTAGGGCTAATGATGGTTTCACGCAAAAAAGCGCTAAGCAATGAAATAAAGAATTCACTGTGCGTTAAAACGAATCCTGCGGTTATTCATTTATTTTTAAACTATGAATACAAAAGAGAAAGCAACTGCTACTGTTAAGGCGTGTATTGCTGTAATTCCCAGTGCCGATCTTGAAAAAAGCCTTCGCTTCTGGGTGAATGGGATTGGTCTTATCGCAGACCGCGAAATGAAACGTGAAGGCAAGCTGATCGGCTGTATGGTCCATAATGAACATGTGTATTTCTGGCTCAACGAGCGCCCTGAAGTTTCTGCCAAACCTGACAGCTATGAAGGCATTCGGCTCTATTGGACACCAACTGATATACATGCTACAAGAGAACGGCTGAAAAAACTTGGGTTTGCGGTGTCAGACGTTGAAGACCGCGACTATGGCCAGACGGAGTTCTTCGTTACCGATGAAGATGGGTACGACCACTGTTTCGGAGTGGATACCAGGAGTTTAACGAAAGTCGGGGAATTAACTTGAGCTCACCATCTAAATCATTGTGTTTAACAATTGGTAACTTAGTGTTTACAGTTGCAAACTTTCTCTTACCATCTCTTCACTACCCTTTTCAACACTACTATTCAATGAAAAACTTACCATCGATACGCTGATTACCCATGGAAAAACTTCTTCTGTATACGGGTAAGGATATCCAGAATTTAACCATGGACGAATGGCTGAACAGCAAAGCAACGGAGTTGCGGCCTATCGCTGTCAAATGGTTTGATGCCATCAAGAATTGCGGAGGTGATGTAGTGGATATTTTCCACGATGGCTACCCGATTGGTTGCGTTGATCAGGCGCCCTTTGCTTATGTTAACGCTTTCAGCTCTCACGTCAACGTTGGATTTTTTTACGGAGCTGACTTGTACGATAAAAATGGCTTGCTGGAAGGCTCTGGAAAAAGAATGCGTCATATCAAGATAAGGCCAGGAGTAGCATATGATGAAAAGGAAGTTCTGAATTTCATTAAGGCCGCTTACGTTGATATTAAAAAACGGCTGTACCGTTAAAAATTCATAGGCGCGAAGGACATTCATTATGTCCTTTCCTTCCAATATCAGAATTGGCGCAAATCGCTGATTTTTTACAATTCCACTTCCTTCCTTAATTCTAGTTTTACTCCTGTAAAAAAATCGATCTATGAAATCAATCGTATTGAGTGTAGCGCTTTGCTTCGCATGGATGATATCCAGCGCGCAAACAACAGCATCACAAACAAAAAATAACACAAAGACAATGAAAGAATTTAGTTTTCTGGTAAGAGTACCTCTCTCCTATTCAAGAGAGCAAGTACAGATCGCTAATCCCAAATGGAGTGCATTGCTGGAGCAGTGGAAGAAAGACGGCATTTACATCATTAGCTTTCCTTTTCCGGGAGATGGCTATGTGGTATCCGGGAAGGATAAGTCGGTAAAAAAGGAAGCTGTGGTGCTCGGAGATATGAAAGTGGTAAGCAACATTTTCCTTCGTGCTGAAAGTTTTGAGTCGGCCAACGAATTGGCGAAAACGTTTCCTATCCTTGAGTTTGACGGAAGTGTTGAGGTAAGGGAGATCCTGACACGGCCTAGCCCGGGAAATTAAAGTCTACCAGGCGCGCACAGACTTGATAAATTCAGTTGGTGTCTGCCCGGTATAAAGTTTGAAGTCTTTGTTGAAATGTGACTGGTCGAAGTAGCCTGCTTCTACGGCTGTTTCGACCAGTGATTTATTCTTCAGATCACTTTTCACAATGGCTCCCATTCTTGCCAGGTAGACAAATTGCTTTGGCCGCGCTCCAACCACACGTTTGAATCGCTTTTCAAAAGCATCCTGGCTCAAACAATGATCACTGGCTAGCGAACTGATACGAACAGAAGGGGAATTGCGAATAGCGTCTACAGCAGAAAGAATTGTTTTATCCAGTTTTTCACTTGCCAACCTGGATTTAAGAAATGATTCAACGATCGAAATACGTTGCTTGTGATCACTTGCATCTGCAAGAGCATCTTCAACAAACGACAAATCGCGGTAACCGGCCAGATCGTTAAGCGAGACCGTATTTTGAAATAACTCACTGAGCGGCTCTTTGAAAAAGACATTCGCTGCAGCTTCTCTCAGTCTCACTATAATGTTGCCTGCTCCTGCCGCATAGGCGATTGATCTTCCTGACTTCCTCAAACCTGAAATGGCAGCGGTGGGAAGGGAATCTTTATTTCCCTGAGCCAGGGCACTCACACTTCCGCGGAAACGAAACACCATCGTCAATGAGGTATCCGGTAATATTCTGTTCACTACATCTGAAGGCGATTCAATAACATGATATGCCTTTACGTAAGGCTTCAAAACAGCACCGGGCAGGAATGTGGCAAAAGTCATGGATTGACGATAGGTATTTAAACAAAAAAGAGAACGTAAAGTTTCGTTCCGAGGGTGCTTTTTTTCAGGATAAAACTCACGGCTGCAGGAGTATTCTCGCCATTGCTTTGTTTTGTATTATTGCCGGGAAATAGTCGGTTATATATATGAAATACATTTACCTGGTTCTCTTCTTCTCAATGGAGGTTGTCTATTTTCTTACAATTGACTTAAGTGATATGTATTGGCCAATCTATATCTCAGCCATAGGAATATTACTGGGGCTGTTCATCAGGCTTCGGGTCTCTAAGGAAAGACTGAGGCAGATTGGTTGGGGTATGCTTTATGGCTCAATAGCAGCAATGCTGTTCTCACTTTACTTTGTAGTGCTGCTGTACAATGCAAAGCCGAAGTAATTTCAAATACTAAATTCCAACTTGTATTTTTGTCTTCATGAACTTGAAAGTCACCCCCCTTCTTCTTTTCATCGTTGCAATCTTTTTAAGTTGTACAGGTAAATCAACCACCGAAACGGGTGAAACTAAGGACTCAGCGCGTCTGGTTCAGGATACGTTGGGCGACATCTTGTACACGATCGATTTCAAAGTAAAAGCTGCAAAAGAAGAACGAAAAAATTTTGAAGACGGCATCATTCCCTGGATAAACATAGCCAACCCGGAACTCAACATCGAACGACTGATGGAGGGCGACAGGGTTGTGTTACCATTTAAATCGGTATTGTTATTGGTCGATTACCCGTTGAACACCCCAGCCGTTTTCCTCATCGAAACCACGAACGAAGGTTTTTCCCGAAAACAGTTGATCAAAGAAATCAGTACGCGCTATAAATATGTGTACCAGGAAGAGGAAAAATCGGCTACTACCAAAACAATACCTTTAGAAAAAAGACAAGGTCCAATTAACCGCAATCAGACCAATGGCAAGTATGGTATCTGGGGTCATGACATCACCGACCTTGACTTGAACGCCATTGAAGTTCACAGGAATGGGAAGGGAACAATTACGTTGTTGTTGGCGGTGGAATCGTAGGATTAGTTGTTAGTTGTTCGTTACTAGTTGTTGGCCACTCGCTGCTTGGTATTTGGGCAATAGGTCGTTGAAAAGTTACTCTACTCTCTTTCGCTCTTCCACCATGGAAGTAATCGACCCATCGGGGTTTATCCTTCCCGAAATCTTAGCTTCTTCAAATTGTTCTTTATTCTCGCCATCGCATTTGGTCAGTCGGATAGACTCGGTACAGTTGAATGAGAGGTCTGGTGCAATTGTTCCTGTCGTCTTCACTTCACGGCTGCAAGAACTGGGATCGTTGGTATCGGACTCAAGCCTTACTTTGGCCACGTCTATCAATTGCCCGGATTTGGAGAAAGTGCAAATAAACGTTTCATAAAAACTCGCAGGACCAGTCACGATATACCATAAAGGATGCATTTGATATATAATGCCGTAAAACTTAGTGGTATCCGGGAGTAAGCCCAACAAACGTACTGAACCGTTATCGTGTTCGTTGTGATGAAAAGCTCCGTCAGGAGAATCGATCGTTTCTATTCCTTCACGATCCGGACCGAGATCGTATGGAAGCTTTACACGTCCAATGGCTCGTGTCGCAATATATTTTTTAAAGAACGCCTTGAAAGGTATAACGTGTTCCGCACGTGATGAATCCATGTTTTCTTCATTTGAAAGATCTTCATCCAAAGAATCTTCCTCACTATTATCAGTAATATTATCCGGCTGGTATGCTTTCAGGAATTCTACTGCATAGACAATTGCGTTTTCTTCCGCTGCTTCAGCAATGGTATAAGAGCCATTCACGCCTTGCGCGGCATTGAATTTAAAACCGGGTTCCAGCCAGACATAATATTCGGTATTGTCATCAGCGCCAAAAGTTGTTGTGCCTACGAAAGATTCGTTACCAACTACATCCCAGTTAAAAACCATATCACCGGCAATCTTCTGAAGTTCTTTAACAGTCATACCTGGGAAGACACTTCGTGATGTAAGCCATTTTTTTACTGATTTAATAGGCGGCTTTGAAGCGCTTGCATTGGAAATCTTCACAGACCTTGTAGTCAATTGCGCCTTCGGGTCGCGGTAATTGTTCCAGCAAAATATAACTTCAGCTGAAGTGCCTGGAAAAAGAACAGCATAGTCGCAATCGGCTGTAGGTCCTTTGAAGTCCGTTACATTGGTTTCACCAA
The DNA here is from genome assembly GCA_015472025.1 of Cytophagales bacterium WSM2-2. Lineage (NCBI taxonomy): Bacteria > Pseudomonadati > Bacteroidota > Cytophagia > Cytophagales > Cytophagales bacterium WSM2-2. The sequence goes on along the minus strand of BNHL01000001.1, from coordinate 3,567,030 downwards.
AAGCTATCATCAATTCTCCTTTGTTACGATACGTTAGTAACGTGTCCAGTAAAATGCTTTCGTCTTTTATCTCCTTCCTGGAGCTACAGTTGACCAAAGCCACGCCGAGTAAAATGAGGGGAAGGAATTTCATGGATAAACTCAGGGCCTGGTGCCGGTTTTTGAATGTTCAGGGATTGGGTCTAGAATCCTACAGGTCCATCTAAAGTTATAGGCATTTTTTGATTTATGTCAAGTGATCTTCGGTCAAGTGCAAATATTTTGCTTCACAAATACTTAACAATGAAAGGCACTTTTTCAAAAACCCGCTGGACGGCAGTAACTTTTGCGGGCTGGTTCCTGGGAGTTATTCTTATCCTGCTGCTTTCAGGCCTGCTGGATGCCGCAGGAATAGAGCACATGCAATTCTATTTGGGCCTGGGTATGGGAGCCGGAGTTGGCTTTGCACAATGGTTGTACCTGAGAAAAAAATCGACCATAGGTAAAAATTGGATTTGGTCTTCCGCATTGGGAATGGGAATCCCGTTTGTTGTCATGGATTTTTTATTTCCAGATATCGGAAGTTATAAACTGTTCTTTTCTGTAATGCTCGGGGCACTCTCCACTGCTGTATGGCAATTCAGCATCTTGCGCGGCCATTTTTCAAACGTGAAGCTTTGGGTTATATTCTGTTTCTGCGGATGGTTTATTGGCGTTGCAACGGTTTTCTCTGTTGACTATACGAATAACCTCAAGTCCCATATATCATCCAACCTCTTACTGGCATTGATCAACCTGATATTGATTTTGGCTGGCGGGGTGCTATTGGGAATTGTGACAGGAATTGGAATGAGCAGATTAAAAGTTGAAAGTTAAAGATGCTAAGTGGAAAGTGAGAAATAGAATTTGAAACCTCGCATCCTTAACTTACAATTCCAGAATCATTTCACTGGCTTTCTCTGCTATCATGAGCACCGGTGCGTTAGTATTGCCACTCGTAATCGTAGGCATGACCGATGCATCAACCACTCTTAAGTTGGTTGTACCTTTCACGCGAAGCTCTGCATCTACTACGGCCATTTCGTCCACGCCCATTTTACAAGTACCCACCGGATGATAAACACATTCTGCGTTCTGTTGAATGTATTGCAGCCAGGCTTCGTCTGAATCGCGTTGAGCTGGTAAGTGATTGGCAGTTCGAAGAGAATCAAAAGCTTTTGCCTCCAAAATTTCTAATGCTTTTTTCCCCCCAATTATCATCATCTGCTTATCATCCTCATGCGATAAATAGTTCGGATCAATTTGTGGCGGTGTATTCACATCTCCTGACTTCAATGACACTTCTCCCCTGCTCTTTGGTCGCACTTGTGTCGGCAAGATCGTATAGCCATCCGTTAAAGGAAAACTGTTCATGTCATACATGTCGGCTACTTTATCGTCTCCAGCATTGGTAGGTGTGAACTGAAACTGGATGTCAGGCCGGACTTGTTCAGGTGATGATTTCGCGAATGCTACTGCCTCCAACGGGCCAATGGAAAACGGACCACTTCTTGTGAGTGCATAGTTACCAAGTGCCATGAGTTGCCTGTACCAAGGCAGATAATAGTTATTGGATTTCGCGTGTGTCTTACTGCTGACAGGATAGAACAGATGATCCTGCAAATTTTTGCCCACACCCGGCAAATCTATTTTTGTTTCGATGTTGTGGCGCTTCAATTGCTCTTTATCACCGATACCTGAAAGCATAAGCAGACGTGGAGACTCAAAGGCGCCTGCACTAAGGATAACTTCCCGTTTCGCCCGTGCTATCAACGTGCTGCTGGTCCCCGTCATAAATTCAACACCGCTGGCCCTATCCCTCTCCATGATAACCCGTTTCACCAAAGCCTTAGTGATTACTTTGAGGTTCGTACGTTTCATGGCAGGAGTCAAAAACGCCCGTGCTGCACTTTGGCGTTTTCCATTGATCATAGTATACTGAAACCAGCCTGCTCCTTCCTGTCGCTCTCCATTCACATCATTGTTCGCAATAATTCCTTTCTCTATGCACGCCTTGATGAATGCCTCTCGGAGTTCCGTGTGATACCAATAGGCTTGCGTCACATTTAGCAATCCACCCCTGGAATGATACTGGTCTTCAAACTGTTCGTTGTGCTCTGATTTCTTAAAATACTTAAGCACGTCATCGTATCCCCAGCCTTCATTCCCCAGTGATTTCCAGTGATCATAATCTTCACGCTGACCGCGGATGTAAGCCATCGCATTGGTGGAACTGCAGCCGCCAAGTACTTTGCCTCTCGGTTGATAGATCTTTCTGTTGTTTAAATGCTTCTGTGGTTCTGTCCAGTAACAATTCCAATCAACATTACTATGATGGAGTTTAAGATATGCCTGCGGGATGTGAATTTCAAGTTTTGTGTCCTTGCCACCCGCTTCTATAAGCAATACAGTTTTGGAGGGATCTTCGGAAAGGCGATTTGCCAATACACAGCCAGCTGAGCCGGCTCCTACAATAATGTAGTCGTAGTTCATGAGTCAAGCGAGAGTTTTAATGAGTGAGTTTAGTTTCGTTTAAACTTAACAAAAAAACTCGCTCCGTTTCCAACTTCGCTTTCACACCAGATCTCACCCCCCATAGCTTCCACAAACTTTTTTACAATGGAAAGCCCGAGGCCTGTGGAAATTTCATTACCTGTTGGCTTGGCGCTGAGTTTCTGATATTTGCCGAATAGTTTTTTCTTGTCTTCCTCATTGAGACCGGGGCCCTGATCTTTTATCTCACATACAACCGCATTCTCCCGCACATCCAGATTAACATACACGCTTCGTTCGTAGGGTGAAAACTTAATGGCATTGGATAACAAATTTTCCAGTACCTGTTCGGCATAACTCCTGTCTGCCTGCGCAAAGCCGTTAGGTGCAATTTTGGTGATTATAACAATGTTCTTCTTAATCGCATCGTTTTTGTAACGATCGCTAACTCCGTTCAATACTTCTGAAAGATTGATTGTTTCTATTTTCAGGTTCATTTGCCGTGACTCAATCGCTTCCACGTCAAGAATCTTTGCGATCATATCATTGAGTCGTGTTGCACTTTGGTCCATCATACCAAGGTACTTGCCTGACTCCTCATCGACCTTGCCAGTCATTTTAATTAATGAGAGCAATCCTTTGATTTGATTGAGCGGGCTCTTTAAATCATGTGCGACAATGCCGATCAGGTTGTTTTTCTCCAGGTTCAGACTGAGTAGCTCTTCGTTTTTCCGGAGGATTTCTTCATTTCGTTGACCGAGTTGTTGCATCATTCCGGCAATAGTCTCGTTAGCTTCGTGCAGGTAATCGGATTGATCAAGAAGCGACTCAGTTCGCGTTTCCAGTTCTTGGTTCTTTTCTAGTATAGCTTCATTAGCTAACCTCAGTTCTTCGGTTTGTCGCTCTATTTCCTTTTGCTGAACAAGGAGTTCTTTGTTCCTGGCGGCAATATCATCATAAGCATTTTCAATCTCCTGCGCCTTCAGCTGGAGGTCCTTCTTTTTATACTCCAGCAACAAACTATTAGAGTCGGCTGCATCTTTTTGCCGGCTAAGATTCGTGATCTCTTCTTTTAATTTCAGGATACTCTGTCGTACCTCATCGGTTAGCTCCGTTTCGAGGGCTTTAGTGACAGTCATGAGTTCCGCCATTTTCTCTTCGATGTTTTTCTTTTCGGTTTTACTTACTTTCAGAAGACGGGCATCACCGGATTTTTTTGCAGCTGATTCAATTTTTTTAATGCCACTGGCAGTGCTAGCCTTGATAAACCGGAGGTTTTTTTTGAGTTGCTGAAAAACTTTAGACACTCCGTTAGCTCTGTACATGAATACACCAGTTTTAGGTAACTGGAACCGCAATTTTATTACTAATTGCTGACTTTTAAAAAGGTAAAATCTAACATAATAGGGTTATAAATCTCCCTATTTTATCAGTTTCTCCGTTTGCGCAATCCCTATGCTGGCGCCAGCAATAGATAAAATGGTATCCCTGATAACATGTACTAATTAATATATGGCACACCGTGTATCTTTCGTCAGACCCGGTCGTTCTGAATGTGATTTTTGAGTACGCAAGAACCGGTTTAAACCTAACTAAGATTGCAGGTGAAAGATTTAGTAACGAAAGAAATCAGCGGTCCGGAAGAAGAGAAGATGATTGAGTCGGCCAAGGAAGATCCATCTTACTTCAAACCGTTGTACGAAAAGTATTTCAAACGCATCTATCTCTTCGTCTATCACCGGGTGGAGGACCGGGATGAAGCGTCTGACATTACTTCACAAGTCTTTTTGAAAGCCATGCAACGGCTAAGCCAGTTCCAGCACCGCGGCCTGCCATTCTCTGCCTGGCTTTACCGGATCGCGATCAACGAGTGCACAGATTTTTTTAGAAAAGGCAAAAGGTCAAAAGTGGTTTACGTGGAAGAAGTCTCTTTCCACAACCTATTTGAAGAGATGTTTCCGGAAAACATCACTGAGGAACTGGAAAAAAAACTGCACCTGGTGCTGAAAGAGCTGAAGGCGGCCGAACTTCAGATCATTGAGCTCAGGTTTTTCGAGAATATGCCATATAAAATGGTAGCCGACATTCTCGAAACCACCGAAAATAATGTGAAGGCAAAGACCTATCGCATTCTTGAAAAGATGAAAAAAACATTTTTAAAACTTCTATGAGTTTAAAAACCAACATTAAAATAATGAAGAAGCCCGATCTGACAGATGACGATATCCGGAGCCATATGAATTTTGACAAGCTCCTCCATGCCTATCAGCAAAGTGGCGGGCCCGCAAGTCAACCATCTCCGTGGGCAATTATCGGTGGTAGTTCCGTGGCGATACTGGCAGTTTCTATTATCGCTTACTTCTATTTTCAGAATCCTGAAACTACGGTGAGCAAGAATCCAGTACCTGAACGAATTGCACCTGCAGATAGCGTTGGCAACGTGAGTGACAAAAACGAAAAAACAGTTGCACAGGAAAAACCGAAGGTCAAACTACAACCTGAAAAAATAGTGCCTTCAAAATCAGTACCGGTACACAAGCCTGAACAAAAGGACACTGCAGCCGTAGATAAGAAAGCGCTATCACAATTCACGGAAGCAGCACCGGTTGACGGATATCCCGCATTGTATGCCTACTTCGATAGGGAGCTGAAATATCCTACAACTGTAAAAGATTCCGCCCAGGGAATAGTAAGTGTGTCATTTGCCATCAATGAGAAAGGCAAACCCGATCGGATCAAAATTGAAAATTCACTGGGTGCGCCTTTTGATGCGGAGTGTAAACGTGTCATTGAAAATATGCCACTATGGAACCCGGCTACAATCAATGGCAAACCAGTAACAGTCAGAATGTCTATACCACTGACATTCAAAATCAAGAAATAATTTCTGAAAAAGAATAAAAAAAATCAACCATGAAAAAATTACTCATCGTTGTGTTAGCCCTATGCGGGTTTGGCCTGCAGGCCCAGGATTTTCAAAAGAAATTTCGCACAGCAACTCCTTTTGCGCTTCGTAACTCAAAAATTCAATGGGTAGACGCAGACAACGACAGTCTTTTAGATGTTATGGTCGTGAATACAGTACAAGGGGAAATAAAGCTGGCATTTTACAAAAATCTCGGACACGACTCTTTTAATCTCATTAAAACTATAGCTACAGGATATCAAAGCGGGGTTTTTACCCTGACAGACTTCGATTCGGACAATAAAATTGACTTTGTGATCTCCGGGAAAAATCTGGCAGGAACAGATGGTACTGAAGCATTTTTGAACAACGGAAACTTTGTTTTTCAGAAAACTGCTAGCAAAATCAAAAATCAATCTTTCTCTACTTTAGTCTTTGCTGACCTCAATAATGACGGGGCCAAAGACCTGGTCGCCGGGGATGCCAGTTCGCTTTATGTATTTAGCCAAAAGAATGGCCAGTTTCTCTTAGAAAAAGACACTGCGATCAGTATCCGCTCGATCAAATGTTTCGATTTCGATGGCAACGGATTTAGCGACATTGCTTATAGCGGACATGAATCCAATGGCCCTACAAGCGGCCTGCTGCTGTTCAAGGATAAATTTAAAACCTTGCGAAAGGTTCAATTAAAAAGAGTGGAGGGAATTCTGGAGGCCGGAGATCTGAATCACGATGGCTTCTTTGATTTGATTGTGTTTGGAAAAGATTCTACTGGAACATCCACCATTCAAACCTTTAAAAACAATGCCAACCGATTCAGTTCAATAAAAAGAATACTCAACATCGATTCTGTTTCCGCAAGGATCGCTGACTTTACTTCTGATGGCAAAGCTGATATTGCCTTCTTTCAAAAATCAGGTTCAACTTATCTGAGTTGGATAAAAACTTTTGCAGGTGACTCCGTCTCAATTGCATCGGCCAATGTAAAAGTGCAGGACTATGGGGATTATGACTTCGATGGAGACTTGGACCTGGTGCAGCTCAGGAGTGACTCTCTCATTGTACTCAGCAATAATCTGAATGCAACGAATCGTGGTCCCTCGGTTGTGGCAGGTGCCTTTGCCATACAACTCTATGATCGTATGTTCTTTTACTGGAGAAAATCAATTGATGACCATACTGATACCACAACGGTTACATACGACTTACGGGTTTTCAGTGGCAATCCTGCAGTCATATCTTCGGAGTTTGATCAGGCTAACAGGCATCGATTGCTCGTATCGCATGGAAATGTTGGAACCAATAACTTCTCCATTCAGCACTTGCAGGGAAATTACTTTTATCAAATTCAATCAATAGACAATTCATTTGCGATCCAAACCAAATTTCCGACTGGTACATGCGGAGCTTGTGTTGATGTAGCAAGTGATCAGGTCACAATATGTAGCCCCAACACGATTGTACAATTGAAACCTCATGCACCCAAGGCCATGTGGTTTTCTTTCAACAAAGGTTTTCTTGGTATTCATGATAGTTTGAGTTACAGCCTATCGGAATCAGACACAATTTTCTCCTTTAATCCGGCGGGAAATCCATCATGCTCCAGTATTAAGCTTTTTCCGATCATCTTCCAGAGCACTGACACATTGAAGATCACAAAGAATATCTGGAATTGCGAGAATTCACAAAACACACTCAAGGTTGCCAGCGAGTGGAAATCCGTAAACTGGAAGAATAACCTCAATTCAACTACAGCAACAGGAAACCAAATCACTGTTACCCTTTTAAGTCCTATCGTTTATCAGGCATTCGGAACAAACTCACGTGGTTGTAAACTGAAAGAGACATTCAATCTCAAGATCAGCAAGCCTGATCTGCAAGTGGGGAACAGTCAATATCAAATTGCCAAGGGAAGCAACGTACAGCTAAGTGCGAGTGGAGCAACAAGCTACTCGTGGTCTCCTCCCGAAGGATTGAGTGATATCGCGATTGCCTCTCCTGTTGCTTCTCCTCCTGTTACAACACAATACATCGTGATGGGAAAAGACAGTCTGGGTTGTTCAGCAACGACTTCGGTATTGGTTGAAGTTATGGAGGCCGGGTTTGTCGCCACACTTTTCACTCCCAATGGTGACGGCAAGAACGATGCGCTGAAAATTTTCGGGCTGACTTCTGCAAGCAACTTCCGGTTCACCATTTTTAACCGTGAGGGCAACATTATGTTTGATACACAGGATATTGCTACTGCCTCATATCAGGGTTGGACCGGTATTTCCAACGGGCAGTCTCAACCATCCGGAACGTATTACTGGAAAGTGGAAGGCGATTACGGACTGGGCGGTCAAATCACTCTTAACGGAAAAAAATCAGGAGCGTTCCTTTTGGTTAGATAATGAAGAGGGTTCTACTGATCATACTTCTAGCGTGCGTACGTCAGACTGTTTTTGCGCAATACTTTCAGTTTAGTCAATACAATTTTACACCCACGCGCGTCAACCCGGGATGGCTCGGGTTGACGAAGTATGCCATAGTAGACTTCGACTACAGAAATCAAAAAACGGGCGGTGACTTCAACATCAATAGTAATTTCGTTGCTATTGCTTATCCCCTGTTGCGACAAAGTACAGGTACTCCATGGTCAGGAATTGGGGTATCTATTATGGATGACCGCTCTGGCGGAATATTCAAAACACAGGAAGTATCGCTGAGTTATGCAGTTAATATTTCCACGGGTAAGTACGAAAGTTTCTCCATTGGCTTTCGCGGACTCTCAAGGACACAGCGCATCGACTACAGCGGTCTTTTCACCGGGTCACAATACATTGACGGGCGTGGTTTCGATCCTTCAGCATTTAATGGTGAAAACACGGAACAGCTCCGCATCAGTTACTACACATTCAGCACCGGTTTGCTTTGGAACAAAACTGACAGGCGCGGAAGCCTGGTGAGCCAGTGGGATGCAGCCATCTTCGATTTCAACAAACCCAATAATTCATTTACCCGCGACAACAGTCAGCTCGCGTCAACGATGGTGGGACACGGTTCATTTCTACTAAACAAGCAATCACAACTTAATCTTTATTCTGATATTCTTCTCACTTACGGAGCTGGCAAAGCGGTCCTCAATGCAGGCGCTCGCTGGCAATTCGATCTTAATCCTTCTTCCCGAACCTTAACCGACAAAATTGATCTCCTTGTCCGGTATGCAGTGGGAAGGTCTGGCATTGTCGGGCTTCAGTTTCATAATGAAAAATTCTCTATTGGCGCCAGCTATGATTTCCCCGCGTTCTCAAAAAACTATGGCAATACGGGGGCTTTTGAAATTGGATTGGAATATCGCTCCCCTGTCAGTCCAAAAAACAAAAAAACGAAAGCGAAATCCAAGCCACCTAAAAAACCGACAGCTACGAACAAGACTGTTGTCAAGCGGCCAACTATGGCTAGGCCACCAGCCCTGAAAGCTGCAAAGAAAGATTCGGTCACTACAACTATCGTTTCACAAAAGCAACCCGAAATCAAACCGGATACGATTGAGTCTGTCACTATTGTGAAGAATGATTCACTCTCTGCCGAGGCCAAAGCCGGCAGAATAAAGCAAGAGCCTTTAGTCGTAGAGAAAATCACTTTGCATTTCCATTTCGAATACAACAGTATCGATCTGGATGATGAAACTGAAAAATTCCTCAACGACTTAAGCGCTACCCTTACAGAAAATCAGAATCTAAAACTAAAAATCACGGGACATACGGATAATCGCGGGAATGAAAAATACAACCTGCACCTTTCTCAAAAACGCGCGGAAGAAGTGAGAAAATATCTCATCAAGACCGGCATTGATCCCAAACGAATCATCGCTGATGGAAAAGGAATCGCGGAACCTCTGAATGCCAACGACACTGAAGAACAACGCGCCAAAAACAGGCGGGTGGAAATCAATCTGTATTACGAACAGGACTAGGCTAGTTCGCTGAAATCTGGGTTACGATATCGGCAAGGTTACTCATGCCCCAGTGTTCCACGTATTTTCCATCACGCAAGCGAACGATGTCAATTACATGAATCACTACTTTTTTGTTAGACGCAGGAATTCCCATGAATTCGCCCGAATGTGTAGCATAAATTGCTTTGCGCGTTGTAACTCGATCACCTTCGCCAACCTGATCCAAGATTTCCACTTTCATATCAGGAAATCCTTTGCGCAAGATATTCTGAAGAAAATAGAGCATGCTATCCGGGCCATTCGGTGTGCCTGGAGGCGCTGAGTGATTGACTACATCCTCAGCTATTAATTCTTTAAACGAATTCATGTTACCCGATTCAATGAACTCTTTATTGAATCGAAGGACTGCTGCTTTGTTTTTCTCAATAGATGTTTGCATTTGATTTAATTTATAATGCAAACGTAGAGTATAGCTAGAAAGCTATCGGCTCAAAACCTGTCGCTAAACGGTCAATTGGCGGGACTGAAATTCCTTCGGGGTCACACCGTACACCTGTTTGAATGACTGTGCAAAACTGGAATGGTTCTCGTAACCAAGCTGGTGGAAAATTTTGCTTGGCTTACCGTTCTGTTTCAAAAGATTTTGAGCAATCTCCATTCTCCGCTGGATCAGCCATTTTGTGGGAGATGTACCGTAAATTTTTTGGAAGCGTCTTTTGAAAGTAGACAAACTGGTGTTGCAGAGGAACGCAAGTTCTTCCAGGCTGATTGGATTTGTAACATTAGCCTCCACCGCTTTCCGTATCTCCAGATCGTCCAGGTCTTTGATTTGCGAAGACTGAAATGAAAGGACTTTGTAAGGATGCTTTTCGAGTAAGTACAACATCAACTCCTCCAACTTCAGTATCCTCATCTCCATGGATAGTTTTGCTCCTGACTCGAACAGGAGTTTCAATGATTCAATGTAATTGTAAATGAATTTATCTTTTTGGAAAGAGACATATCCTTCACTCGGCACTTTTTTTCCCCTTTTGATTTTATTAATTGTCTCCGAATGCTTTAAATAGAAAGCAGTGAGCACGCTATTGTCAAAAAAAATCAGGATACTCCGGAAAATATCTTTCTTCGCCAGACTCACAGACGCGAGACAATTGCCCGCTGAGAGGAAATGAAATTCATTGTCTTTAATATTGACAACCGTATTGGCGAAGTGCATGGTCTTTTCGCCACTGATCACCAAACTGATCGCATTTTTATGAAGAATGCTTTTTCCCTTAAATGACCCAACAGTCGCGGAATAGTGATGAAAGATCAGTTTTTCGTTACTGTCCTTCTTATTTTGAAAAATATCCTGTGGCAGATTATGGATTTGCATAATCAATGCGAAAGATCAATGCCGCTTTCTTCCTTTATTTCCTGCGCCTCCCCATGACTTCTCCTTCTTCTTGCCACCCCAAAACTCTTCCCGTTTCTTGCCAGAGAATCTTCTTTTCTTGTCGCCTTCTCCATCATCGGAAGATTTTTCTCTTTTAGCCCCGGTCATTTCCAAGCGAACTTTACGACCGCGAACTTCAACTCCTTCAAATCCACGCATCACTTTTTCAGCCATTCCTTTTTCCACTTCAAAGAAAGAATAAGCGCCTTTCAAATCGATCTTCCCGATTTTAGACTTATCAACATCACCGTAATCACAAATAAGTCCGAGCAAATTGCCTTTCTCCAGACCATCCATTTTACCAACATTGATGAAAATACGGTCGCCTGTAGAATAAGCAGACTCCGCACCACCATCATCAAAGAAAGCTTTCCTTTCTGATTTGTTTAAGTCGCGTGCATCGCGATAATATTCCAGGAAACGATTGAATTCAATCGAAGCAAAGCGTTTAATAATATCTTCTTTGCTAAGGTCTTTCAACTCGTGATACACCTCTGGCAAGAATGAATCAATCTCTTCTTCATTCACTTCTACATTCCGCACCTTCTGCACCAGTCCTACTATCTTTTGCTGACACACTTCATCACCGGTAGGAACGTTCACTTTCGTGAATTTACGCTTCAAGCTTTTTTCAACCTGTCCTATCCTGCCAATTTCCTTTTTTGAAACAATAGCCAATGAAATCCCTTTCTTACCTGCACGGGCCGTACGGCCGCTTCGGTGGGTATAGAATTCCATCTCATCAGGCATGTTCATGTGGATGACGTGCGTGATATTGCTGACGTCAATACCACGAGCCGCAACATCGGTAGCTACCAGAAGCTGAAGTGTATTGTTTTTAAAGCTTTTCATCACGCGATCGCGCTGAGCCTGGGTAAGGTCACCATGAAGCGCATCCGCATTATAGCCGTCTTTGATCAAATGCTCGGCTATTTTCTGTGTATCAATTTTGGTACGACAAAAGATAACGCCAAAAATATCAGTCGTATAATCAACAAAACGTTTCAGCGCCAAATACTTGTCGCGATCGTCTACCACTGCAAACTGATGATCGATGTTTTCATTGCCAGACTGACGACCCTCCATAGCCAGTTCCTGAGGGTTGTTCATGTAGTTGCTGGCAATTTCACGAACTTCACGAGGCATGGTAGCTGAAAAAAGCCATACCTTTTTACTGTCAGGAGTTGTAGAAAGAATCTCATCGATATCCTCTTTGAAGCCCATGTTCAGCATTTCGTCAGCTTCATCAAGAACTACATATTGAATATGTGTAAGGTCTACTACTTTTCTGGAAAGCAAATCAATTAATCGGCCGGGAGTGGCTACAATGATTTGCGCGCCCTGACGGACTTTACGGATCTGGTCTGAAATACTCGCGCCACCATAAACGGTAACGATATTCATCCGTTTCACATTTACCATAAACCGTTCCAGATCATTGGTGATCTGAACACTCAATTCACGAGTTGGCGCTACGATCAATGCCTGTGTGGCCCGGTTTCTCTCGTCAACCAATTGTATTAATGGTAAGCCAAATGCTGCAGTTTTGCCTGTACCTGTTTGGGCCAGTCCCACGAGGTCAGTGTCGCCCTTAAGCAATACTGGAATAGCTTTTTCCTGTATGGGTGTTGGATTCTCAAAACCCAATTGGCGGATGGCTTCCACCAGTTCCCCGGAAAGTCCCAGGGCATCGAATGATTTCATTATCAGTTATTAAGGCGCAAAGGTAGCAATAATTAAGGGGTGCGCTAAATTGTCTGCCAGGGCCATTAAGTGCGATAGAATATTTTACAAACACCTTCTTTCACGGAACATCAATAACACTTTTGACAGAGATCAAGTACATTTGCCTGCATCAACTAAAGTGTCTTCCCTGTGAAAGTTTTCAAACGCATTTTCATCCTTCTGCTTTTAATTGCCATCGTCTATGGCGGTCAGTATGCCTGGCGGGCATTGCCCATCCTTAGTGGATATGGTGCGAAAGACATCTGTTCTTGTGTTTTCGTGGCAGGCCGTAATCCAAAAGATGTAATCGACAATGAACTTAACAGCGTTCCGTTGAAATACGGAACCTTCACTGTTAACTACACTGACTCTTCAGCCACCGGCAGCGTGTTCGGATTGGCAAAAAAGAAAGCTGTATTCCGCAAAGGATTAGGATGCACTCTCATTGCAGAAATGAGTGAGGAAGAATTGCGTCAGCAGAAAATGAATTTATCTCCATCAAAGAGAATAAATACCGATTCAATTCCGTGGCCCCAGGGCGATAAGCTTCAAGATACAATCAACCGAAAAATTGATAAAGCTAAGTTGCAAGCAGCCATCGATCATGCTTTTACTGAAACCGACACCGTGAGAGCAAAACAACGCAGGACTCGTGCGGTAGTAGTTTTATATGATGGGCAATTGGTAGGAGAAAAATATGCAACTGGTTTTGACAAGAATTCAAAACAGATTGCCTGGTCAATGACAAAAAGTATAACGAATGCACTCGTTGGTATTTTGGTAAAGCAAGGAAAGCTTAAGTTGGAAGAGCCAGCACCTGCGGAAGGATGGGCTGATGACAGAAAAGCAGTAACACTAGCCGATCTTATGCACATGAGTAGCGGACTAAAATGGGAGGAAAACTACGGGGGGCCCAGCGGAGCCACGAATATGCTCTTCAAGAAAAAAGACATGGGAATATATGCGGCTAAAGAGCCGCTCGAATTTAAACCCGGAGAAGTCTTTGAATACTCCAGTGGCACAACCAATATCATTTCACGAATTGTAAGAGATAAAGTAGGTGATGAAAATTATTACAAATTCCCTTACCAGGAACTATTCAATAAGATTGGAATGAACAGCATAGTGATGGAGCCTGATGCCGGAGGTACATTTGTTGGTTCATCTTATTCATTTGCCACCGCTCGTGACTTCGCACGTTTCGGGTTGCTGTATCTCAATGATGGTGTTTGGAATGGCGAGCGGATACTGCCCGAAGGTTGGGTGAAGTTCTCCTACACTCCTCCAATTGGAGCTAAGCGAGGACAATATGGTGCTCAATGGTGGGCCAACGCAGGCGAGCCGAATAATCCTACAAACCGTCCTTATCCCGATGTCCCAACCGATGCCTATCTCGCAGAAGGATTCGAAGGTCAGAGCATCTTCATTGTGCCGTCCAAAAAGCTGGTCGTGGTGCGGCTCGGTTTGACGAAAACAGACTTCGACCTGAACAAATTTATTTCAGAGGTAATTGTAAGTCTGCCCCAGTAGCATTGTTATCAACATTGTCATGAAATCCCAATACATACTGGGTTTTCATGTGAATAATTCCGTGCGAAAGTTGTGGAGTTCTTTTTCTCAATTTATTATGAAGATGTAATCATGGAATATATCTTCATATCACTAATTCAGTCACTGACCAACAGATCAGTAACACCGGAAAACAAAAGGTTATTTTCTACGGAAAATTGACTGACAAAGTACCGGGGTTGAAAGATTATGCCAGCGGTAAGGGCCTTCGGGTAACTGCCAAAGGCGTGAAATCCAAAGCAGCTGTTGCAAAACAGTTGAAGCAAGTTTTTGTTCGTGAAAACGAGAATTAGAGTTTTACAAAGGCTACGGCTGATGCTAAAACAAGACGGGAGTTTCAAGCAATTGGAGCTCCCGTTTTTCATTTTACCTGCATGTGAATTTAAACCGCATAAGCCCGATAGAAAAAAAACATTGTGATCAGTATCACAAACGCGTTGATCGTCCATTTCAAATATTTCTGTGGAAGCTTTCGCGCATAAGCTGCTCCAAAATAACCACCTGCCACAGTCGACAAAATCATAACACCGGTTTGCATCCACCAGATTTTTCCTGAAAAAATAAAAATTACAACAGCTGTAGCATTCGCTGTTCCTACCAATAGCGTTTTGTTGGCATTGATGAGCTTCAAATCAGTAAATCCGAACAGCGTCCAAACGGCCAACATCATTACTCCGGCAGCACCACCGAAATAGCCTCCGTAGATAGCCAGAAAGAACTGGCACACCAGCAACGTTACCGGGCTCGCATTGGCTTTGCTTTGCAACAAACGGCTCATCCATTTTCCAAACAAGAATACCAGCGATCCAACAAGTACAAGCCATGGAACGATAATATCGAATTCCTTTGAGGAAGTGAAGAGCAAACTGAGCGCACCAATTGATCCACCAATGAGTGAAATCCAAATCATCGACTTCAACGAGACTGCTTCAAAATTCTTCACATCATTGCGGTAAGCGAAAACGCTCGCCACACTTCCGGGAAACAGTGCTATAGTACTGGAAGCATTGGCTGCCACAGAGGGTAGACCCGCATAAACTAATGCCGAAAAAGTGATGAAGGTGCCACCACCGGCTACCGCATTCAACGTGCCGCCCAGCAAACCTGCAACCAGGAGTATAAAGTATTCAGTCATAGAAACAATAGTGCAAAATGATGACAATAATTGAATAGTCATCAACCGTTGGGATAGAAAACGTTCTTTAAAAAAAACAGGGACTTCGGCTAAACCATAAGTCCCTGTTTCGATTTTTTATAAAAAAATTCTACCACAAACGTTTGCTATGCCATAGTTCACTGGATAATCTTACATCTTTTAACCATATCGTTCATGACATCGTTATCTTTGCAAAAAGAATTTCCATGAACTCTGAAATTATCGGACTCGTAGCCGGCTCATGCACCACCATTGCTTTTCTCCCTCAGGTAATCAAAACATGGAAGACGCGCTCCGCCAAAGATCTTTCCCTGGGCATGTTCTCCTTTTTTTGTTTCGGAGTCCTCTTGTGGTTGATCTACGGAATCATGGTCAATGACGTGCCAGTGATTAGCGCTAATCTAATCACCCTCCTGCTCGCTTCAACGTTGCTTTACTTCAAGCTGCGCTTCAAAGACTGATTACCTCATTTTCTTTTGCGTCTGCATCGCTTGATGCTTTCCTCCAGGATTTTGCAATTCCACAACCCTGCGGAATGATTCAAAGCATCACGGTATGACTTGATCGCTTTCCCATATTTTTGCTTTAACTCCCAGGCATTTCCTACATTCTCCAGCAGCAGTGACTTATTAGCTTTTCTCGCCTTTAATCCTTTCGTGCATATTTCGATCGTTTCATCGTGACGGTCGTCTTGCTTTAGTACTTCGGCCAAAAGGCTGTAAGGTTCTGCATAATCCGGAGCGAATCGTACTGCCATTCGCAGATGGGCTTCCGCTTGTTTGGGTTCGTCCGCATAACGGAAGTAAATAACTCCAAGTGTGTAATGCAGTCTCCCGTAACCCGGCTCCTCATATAAAAGCCTGTCAAGCAATTTGAGTGCGCGTTCAGAGCCCTCCATCCATGCTATTTCAAGTGCCTGTTCTAAATATTCTTCAATCCATTTTATCTTTTCCATAATCATTACAAACCATGACCTGTTTTTTAACAGGCCATGGTTATTTTAAAAGTGGTAAAACATCAGTGTTGATGTATTGATACACCATTCTAATCAGGAAGAACCGAATCACTATGCCAATCATAATTGAAATGGTTCGCTCGTTAGAATGTAAAAAAAAATGCAAGCCGCTTCCTCCGGCACCGTTTGATACCTTGAGCCAGGCGGTCAATGTCAGTGTCGACAGCTGAAGCACGCATCGCGTCCTTGAAGTACCGGATTGCCAGTGCATATTCATTCCTGAGTTCACTGGCGATTGCGATACCTTCAAGCATGGCAACACGATTGGCATTGCCTTTGGTCAAACCCGCACGAAAGTATTCGATCGCTTCAGAGTACCGGCCCAATCTATTCAGGAGGCATCCCATGTGCTGGTAAGGAGCAGCATAATCGCTTTCAAAGCGAATTGCCATTTTCAAATGCAATTCAGCTTTGCCTGCATCTTCCGTGAAATACATGTACGCCCATCCAAGATAGTTGTGCAGATTTCCATAACCTGGTTCATCGTACAGCAGGTTGTGGAGTGCATTCAAACCTTCATCGACCCGGTTTTCCCTGATCAGTTGTTCGGCACTCGCCATGTATTTTTCCATCCATTCAATTCGGTTCATTGTTTTCAGGTTTTAAGTTTCACGTCCGGGTTTCAGCCCAACATGATTGAACCTGAAATCCCGAACTAATCTTCGGACGGAGAATCATCTCCGCACATTCTTACAATCTTCGGAGTAAACACTCCGAGCGTCTCCACTAATTCATCCTGGTAGTGCATCACTTTCCGGATGTCTTTGTAGGCCATAGGCGCTTCGTCCAATCCGCCACCCAGCAGGGTCACATCATGTTTGGCTAATTCCTGCTTCACCATTTTGTTGGTGACGCTTTGCTTTGCCGTACTTCGCGACATCAGTCGTCCCGCGCCATGCGATGCCGAGTTCAGCGAGTTCGGATTTCCTTTTCCTTTGACGATGTAGCCGGGGGCCGTCATCGAGCCGGGAATAATTCCAAGCACCCCTTCTCCCGCCGGTGTAGCTCCTTTGCGGTGAACGATCACTTCCGTTCCATCGCTGAGTTTCTCCTTCCATGCGAAGTTGTGATGGTTCTCTACCCGGAACATTGGTCGCTCACCAAGGGCTTCGGCTATACGCTGATGAATCTGGTGATGATTTGCCGATGCATAGTCACCTGCTAAATTCATTGCCTGCCAGTATTCCTGGCCAGCTGAGGAGTTAAGGTCGAGCCATGCAAGGCTGGAGGCCGTTGACGGAAGCAGACACAATTGTTTTGCAACTTTGGTATAGTGCCGCGCAATCTCAGCACCAAGTCCACGCGAACCCGAGTGCGACAGCAACGCGAGATACTTCCCTTTAGGAATGCTCCATTCATTTTGATCTTCCAATTCGATCAACCCGAATTCCACGAAGTGATTCCCACTTCCAGAAGAGCCGATCTGCATGGCTGCCTTTCCCAGCAGCGGTTTAAGGATAGCGATCTCTTTGAAAAGTTTCCGATCAAGTACTTCGTGTTCTTTCGGTCTTTTGAAAGTCTCACGACCAAAGCACGTGTTCTCAATCAGCAACTGCTTCAGATTGTTCCGATGTCTATTCATATATTCTTCATCGATTGCATAAGCAGTTAAGCTCATACGACAACCAATATCCACACCTACTCCATAGGGAATTACAGCGTTGTTAGTTGCAAGTACACCACCAATCGGCAATCCATAACCCTGATGTGCATCCGGCATCAACGCCCCCGCCACCGTTACTGGCAATTTCATTGCGATTTCCATTTGGTTACGCGCTCCTTCTTCAATCTCACTCGCTCCGAAAATCCGGTAGTCGATCCGGTGTTTGTTCAAGTCGTGTACTAGCGCCTTCTTTTCACGCGGCACTAATTCAAGCGCTACCTTATTCCAGATGGAATCCTCAATGAAGTCTTTAGGCGCGGCAAGCACCGACTTCAGCATCGTGTATATCTCCTCTTTTTCGCTTCTGCGAAAGTGCTTTAACACCATATTGATAGCCATGCCAACAGCACGTCCTTCCGGGTAACCCAGCTTTACGAGATCTTTTCCACTTAGTATTTTCCTTTTCATAACAATGTCTTTTTCCCTTCCGGGATTTCCTGTCTTTTGATTTTTTCAATGGATTTATTTCAAACAAGGCAAAATAATTCCACTCGTCAATGATGACGTTAATTTTTTAAAACTGTCCCGGTGAATAATCCGCCCTTTGCTTGATGCTATGGCAGGTAAATAAAAAACCCGGACGATGCCCGGGTTTTCAGCTGAAGATCAATGATGATTTAACTGAAAATCCGAGGCAAAAACCAAATATCACTACCTGGTTTTGAGTTGAAATATGTTTCTGTTACTCGAAGCATGATGCAAAGATAAAACAAGATTTTTCCGTGGAGCAAAAAAATTAAAAAAGATTTTTGAAAGAGTGAAAATTTAGAACCATTCTTAAAAAAGAGAAACGGAGATTAAATCAAAACGTATTGAAAGGTGTACTGTGCGAATAAATCCATCCGGAACAACGATGACAATTATTCGAATGCATCACCGTTACTGGAAAAAGCCACAAAAGCCATCTACCTTAATTGAAAATATTTTCCTTTCTTGTTACCTCAAGTTTGACATGAATTCGATTTCTCTCTCTTCACTCATCAAATCCTCCTCCTATTGGTCAAAATTGGCCGGAGTACGCTGGCAGTTGATCCTGTCACTGGTCATCCTTTGGATTGCCAGCCTGTGGCTGAAAAATGAATACGGGCAGGACGATTCAAATTTATGGCTGGTGATGTTCCAATTCATCCGGTTTTTACAATTCACCGTAATTGGGTTATTCGTCATAAGTCTTTTGACAGCTTTGACCACCTGGGCTTATTTTCTGACCCTTGTCAGGGGCAGAAAAATAACTGTGCAAGCAAAATTCGGTGACGGCCAGAAGGCTGAAGCAGGCTGGGTTCCTATTTCCGTGATGATCACCGGTCCTGCCCTGCGGCCTTTGTTGGGAACGATTCAGGCCCGATTAGTCTTTACAGAAAAGCGCATTTCAGAAAGAGTAATTCTTGACACCAACATTCCGCGTCCGCGTCACTGGTGGCGACAGGCTATTCGTGGCTCCGGACAAACGCTTCTGCACGATCGTGGAATTTATGACGTGGAAGGAGTTATGGTGTCATTTTGCGATATGCTAGGACTTGTCTCTCTGCCATGCACTGTTCCATTCACACAACAACTGTATACACTCCCTCAGCCGCAAGTCGAGCGAAACATCAAAGCACAGCCGCATAGCACCGAGGAACAAAAGTATCGAATTGAGATACCAAAACGCGTAGAGGGTGAACATGTGAACTACAAGGAGTTTGAAACAGGTGATAATATTCAGCGCATCGTCTGGAAGATTTACGCTAAAAGTGGTCAATTGGTGGTCCGTATCCCGGAGATCAAAGATCCTTATGCTTCACACCTTTATTTATACGTGAGCTTCTTCCATGGTTTGAACTTAAAAGAAGGAGCGTTTGAAACGGAACTACTCAATGTATATAAGGATTCGGTCCGGAATCTATTGGAGGCTGTTCAACGTAATGGTTACGATGTGAGGATTCCAAAAGATCAGGAAGTACCGAAGATTGCAGGACTTGGCGACAAAAAGATTGAGCTCTTTCAAATTACAGCCGCCTCATGGCAAAACAATAATCCACCAACTGCCTACGTGAAGTACAACAAAGCGGCATTTGTTTGTCTTTCATCACTTACTCCCGTGAATGAAGTGGAAGCTATTGTGAGCAACCTGCCTGCATCGATACCATTAGTGATTATCAAATTATCAACGGCCATTCCGTCACCTTTTCAGTTGAGAATTAAAGATATCTTCTTCCGTCCGGAAAAACATCCTTCCGATAAACTCCGCCAACCTTGGTTGCTGTCATCGTTGAGAAAGGCGTTGCAGCACAACGAAACGGAAATAGAAAACGCCCTTCGCCGGCGGGAAAATTGCTGGCTCACCGACACATTAGAATTAGATCATGAGTAGCTGGTATAAACAAGAACGATTTCAACAATTGCTTGTCAGATGGGTGCTGGTAGTCATACCAACCATCGTCATAGGTTACATCACGCTCCGCTTTCTTAATTTTTCGTACACGTCCCTAAGCACTGGAATTGTTACACAAACAATATACTTCGCTTTGGGACTGGCACTTTCCTACTCACTCTATTATTATGGGGCGCGTTGGGTGGTTTCTCTTATCATTCTCTGGATAGTATATCTTCTCTTTGAACGCATTATTAACCGGCTTCCGGGAGAATTCGATGTGTTTTATGCTACCGCACGGTTTCAGCTTTACTCAACTTTATTCATTTTTGGTTGGGTGTTTGGACTTTTGCTCGCCAGAATTCGATGGGCATACATAATCATATTCGGGATACTCACCATTGTAACTCTCGTTTCTACCTCCGCGACAATAGATATCAGCTTATCATACATCCTGATGCACCTGGCTCCGGTGATGGTTTATGGACTGTACATGCTATTCCTTTCACCTGTACTTACAGAGAAAATAGAAGTTGATTTCAAGAAGTCGCGAAGGTTTTTGATTCGCCTGGCTTTGTTTGCTCTTCTGATCTTCTTTGCGTTCGTAATCACCGACAGTTTATTTCGGGGGGATCTGAAAGCAGTGGAAAAAGAACTGGCCGCCCGCGGAGCCAAAGACAACAAAGGAAATAACAGTGGATCGAAAAACAACGATGGCTATGACGACCGCTATGGAATGATGGATAAGACTGATGATGGCTATCGTCTGAAAGACACCATGCGTGTCAATTCGAAGATGAGCCAATCAGACAAGTTGATGTTCTGCAGCAAGCTTGATAATTATTTTCCTGATGGCTCCCCTGCTCCTCTCTATTTTGTTTTTCACTACCTCACGCGCTACGACCAACAGAAGGAAAGTTTCACACGCGATGTTAATGTTCCTTCATTCGATGAAATGGAATTCGACCCGGCTAACTTGCCCATGTACTATTCCTACACCGACACTTCCATCATTCGAAAATCGAAGGCGAATGCATATCGCAAGGTGACTGAAGCTCAAGTGTATCTTTCAGAAAATACCTGGAAGCATGCTATCCTTGGTCCTTCGAGTGTATTTTCCATCCAAACAATTCCTGTTGAAAGAGATTTTCAAAAAACATTCCTGTCAGCTTACAAAATCTATTCCTTCACTTCCGAGCTGAACAACGCCTACTTTGTTTACAACATCTCGTCCAATCCAATGCTCGAAAATTTACAGGATCAACGTCATGACGAGCTCCGGAAAGTGAAGAACTACCGGTTTGTTGACAAGAAATTCTATGACTATTACACCGACTATCCTTCCGGAAAAATCTATGACTCCATTGCAAAACTTGCATTAACATTAGTACCAAAAGATGCCAGCCCCGTGGAAAAAGTTATTGCAGTCCGTGATTTCTTTTTAAAGAAAAATGAAAACGGGAAGCGCATTTTCCGCTACACATTAAAAGCCGGAGCTATCGATGACCCGAATATTCCGAGCTCCAAAATGCTTTACGACTTTTTATTCAAAACACACGCAGGTTATTGCACGTACTATGCCGGGGCTTCCCTTTTTATGCTTCGATCGCTTGGGGTTCCTGCAAGGTTTACCACCGGTTTTGCAACGATCAACCGCAGTGACAAGAACAAAGGTTGGTATTGGTTCTATGCAAGCCAGGCACACGCATGGACACAGGTCTATTTTCCAGGCTACGGTTGGCTCGACTTCGACATGACCATTGGTAATGAAGACCAGCAAGGCGCACCTAAGCCTGATGGCACCCCTCCTCTTCCACCACCAGAACCATGGCTCGTGCTTAATGCCAAAGCTGAATCTGTAGCTGCAGAAAAAAAACAACTGGACGCTTCATTCAAGGGGTTGATCTACTTTAATACACCTTATATCCTCAATAAGAATTTTACACGCCCCATCGATGCTTCGCTTTGCAGGATACTCTATAACAAGCGGGACACTACGATCTCGGCTATACAGCCAGGTGACTCTATTATTATAGTATCGTATAAAGATGAAGCCAAGAAAATACCACAGCCGCAAGCAGGAGTTTCAATAGAAAACCAGGTGGAAAGATTTCCTTCGCCAATCATTGCTGACGAAATACACATTACCAAAAAGGAGAAAGAGGTTAAAAAAGATACAAAAGGCAGCAAGTCCGTAAAACAAGACGAAAAGAAACTGACGTGGCAGGAAATTGCCTGGCTGACCGCAAAGATCACAGGTGGAATCGTTGTCCTGATCCTTCTTTTACCGATACTTTATTTCCTGTACCGCATGATTCGTATTTCATTCTCAAATGGAACGGCCAAAGCGGATAACATCTACCAGGCTGCACTTTATCGATTCCACATGTCAGGACTGGAACGGGAGACTGAAACTCCGCTTGAATACGCTCAGGCTAAAGTAGATCCTAACCTGAATGCTGGTTTTGAAGAATTTATGAGATCCTACCTGCGAATGAAATATTCCCCAGGCAATTTGCGTGCGGAAGACTACCATGTCATTGGTCAGTTTGCAACTAATGCCGGACCCGCTGTTCGCAAAAAGTATGGAATCCTGAAAACAATTTTTACCTACTTTAATGTATTGCGGGCGATCCGCTATTTTCAACAACCTGAATCCACTGACAACGAAACCATTTCGCTATGAACGAATCAAAATTAAAAACACTTACCAGTAACATTGAAACAATCATTCGTGGCAAGCCTCATGAAATAAAATATGTAGTAGCTGCATTGATTGCCCGTGGTCACATCTTATTGGAAGACAATCCCGGTGCAGGTAAAACCGTATTGGCAAAAACCCTTGCGCAATCCATTTCTGAAGGGAAGATCGATTTTCATTCAGCTAATGGCGGAGTGGCTTTCAAGCGAATACAGTTCACTCCCGATTTGCTTCCGATGGACTTAATCGGTTCGCATATCTACGATGAAGCAAAGAAAGATTTTGTCTTCAAGAAAGGTCCTCTTTTCACGCACGTATTACTGGCAGACGAAATCAATCGGGCTTCCCCTAAAGTGCAAAGCGCACTACTGGAGTGTATGGCGGAAAATCAAATTACAGCGGGTGATGCGACTTTCCCACTGGACAAATTCTTTTTTACAATTGCCACACAGAACCCAATTGAAATGGAGGGAACTTATCCGCTCCCTGCCGCACAACTGGATCGATTCTCCATGAAGATATCATTCGGCTATGTAAGCGAAGAGGTAGAGCTGGATATCTATAACAACTACCTCTCTATCAACAACGGAAAAAATACAGTGAAACAAGTACTCAGTTACAGCGACATTATCCATCTACAAGATGAAGCTGAGAAAGTCTACGTTCATCCAGAATTAATGAAAGGGGTAGTAAGAATCGTGCAAGGAACGAGGAAACACCAGGAGATTGCTCTTGGCTGCTCTACCCGTGGCGGAATTACTTTTGTCAAGTGTTTGAAAGCTTGGGCGATGGTAAATCAACGTGATTATGTTATCGAAGATGATCTTCGTGACCTGGCCCAGCCCGTTCTTCATCACCGGTTAATCTTCCGCAACCGTGAAGCATCACGCACTGCACTTCAGCAAGTTGTAGATCCAGAAATAAGTCGGTTGAGTAAAATGGGAATCAAAGCGAAGAAGTAACTCTTGAATTTAAATACCAGGAAAATGAAGACGATGATTAACGAAGCCCGTCAAAAAAATGCCCTTTGCCGAGTTCTCTGGTTAAATATTACCATTCCCCTGGTATTCATAACTACAATCTGTCTTTCCCAAAACACAGTTCGCCAGCAACTTGACCGCGAACGTGAGGGCACGTCTTTTCTTGATCCCAAGACGTACGAAAAAGCCCGAAGCTTCATCCGCAGGGACAGCACTTATTATCTCGGCTACATGCTGGAAGGAGCATATCTTTTTTTCCGGGCAAACGATGAATTGGGCTTTACAAAAGCGATCGGTCCGTTAAAGAAGGCAATGAATAAAATCGAATCAGATTACGATCCTTTGCTAAGAATCCGGACGAGCAACTTCAATACCTATAACGCCAATTATAAATACCATTTCGACTATGGGCTCATTACTTACTTCCTGGATAGATGCTACCAAAATGTAGAACAACAAGATAAAGCAATGGAGGTTTTGCAGCACATCCGCGATCGAAACTTTCAGATGGAGATCAACATGGACTCCTACAACACAATGGCTTGGCTTTATCATCGTAACCGGATGTACACCTCCAAGCAATTTTCTTTTTTAAAGAATTCCGTAAAAGAAAATGTAGCTGCCGCTAACAGTTGCCTGGACTCTGCTCTTCGAAAAATTAAAAATGACCTGCCATTCAACAACGGGATTTACGACCCAAGCTACCTGAACAGGCAATACCTGAGTACCTTTCATTACAAGGCGATGATCCACGACTATTTGCTCGACATCGACTCAGCCAATTATTACTACGACCAACTCATTCAAAACGGGGCTTACTCCAGTAACAACTACGCGGAATTTAAACTGGCTATGGGTGAATTCGAACAGGCTGAGTTGTATTTCCGCCAGGCAGAGGAGCGTGAACAAAGTGTTGAGAAAACCACGAAAGAATATTTTTACATGCGAGGCACACTCGCTACCTACCGGGGTCACCCGGAAGAAGCCGACACACTCCTGAGTAAAGTTCTTCAAAGTCAGGGTAGCACCCCCGGCTATGGCTGGCACTGCATTGGGCTTGCACGCGCTCAGCACTACGAAGGGTTGACAGCTGAAAGCCAGGAGCGTATTAACAAGGCAGCACGTTTTCAGGAACTGCACATTGGTACTACCTGGGGACAGGAGCAATACAACCTTGCCGTTGCTTCTCTGCAATATTTAAATCAACTAAACTTCAAACGGGAGTACATGTTCGAGCACGATGAATGGTACTTCTGGTTCAATCCGCTCAATTGGTACCGGTGGATAAAATACACCATCGAGATTCGTCATCATAAAATGTTGCTTGCTTCCCTGGTGGCTGAAAGTCCCGAGCGTGACCAGGTAATCTATTCCTTATTCTCACCTGAAAACCTGATCACATTCGATGAAGTATGGTCAGTGATGGAAGGATTCGGCAACGAATATTTCATCAAGATGTACAAAAACCGTCTCGACACCGACAAACGTCCGAGGATGAAGAAATACTTCCGGTATATCCTTGGTAAGCTTTACCTCGCGGAAGGAAAGGACAGTGAAGCCAAAGAATACTTCGAAATGGTGCTCAATGATCCGGAATGTTCTGATCCATTTGAAACATTGCTCATCGCCCGCACATATGAGGGCATAGCCCGGGCAACAGGTGGAAAGTCACAGAAAGAAGCTATTGCTCGTCTGTATCAAATATATCCGCAACTCATGCCATTTACCGACTTAACGATGCAATTCAATCTTGATATCGTGGGTCAATTGAACGATGAGCAGAATAGAATAATAAAGCAATTGAAAAGGACCCGGATCGATTTTACCGATAATGAATCGGTCCCCGTCGTGACGCTTTCGTTCGGTCAAAAAAATGAATCAATAGATATCAACTACACCGTTTCGATCCGCGGGGAGCAAGTACAACACGGTACATTTACAGTCGATCCTACTTCAAAAGAGGACGCAGGCAAGTTGATTGCATACCACCTCTTCGGAATTCAAAAGACCAAAATCGGTGAACAGCCTGCGGCAGTACCTCAGATTGAAAAGAAACCATCCGAAAAACCAGTGTAGCAATCGGTGAAATTCATAGCAAGGCTTGGTACGGAATAACTAATTCTTACTACTCGATAAGTAATTAACTCCGTAAGAAAGGGTTTAAAATCATTTCGATTCGAAACCATTTATGTTTATGCCCCATTCGAATCTTACAAACATAAATGACAGAGCTACTTTGCTATGTATTCCTGACGTCAAATGGCACTCTGTTGATAATTCAATGCTACAAATGTTTGATCGGGCCTATGCCAACCAAGGCAGATGCAGTGCAATGGATATTACACAGGCTAAACATGTTTGCATTTGCCGCTGTTTGGATTTTAAGTGTCATCCTGTTCATTTTTGATTGTCAAGCCATCTCGTTGACTATCCTTTCATTGTCGATAGCGCTGGTATTGATGGCCGGCAGCCCCAGTAGATGGCGCGAACTTTACAACGTATCTCCTCCAATCGAATATATTCCTCGCGTTCGACTAAGCATCAAAAATACAACTGACAAAAAATTCCATTTAAAGATCGAATGCTTGTTTAACCTGGTTCCAAGCGGAACCACGCATTCGCAAACTTATTTGAGCTACGATATTGAACCTTTTGAAACGCGGAATTTTACCCTTTCCAAAAATCAGAGCCTGTTATTGACATCAAAGTCAAGGACAATTACGGTCCTGATGCATGAATTAATAATGGAATCAGACGGGCATGGTCACACCAGGGAAATCCAAAAATGCTTTCGTCTCCAAAATGAAGTTTCCAGCACTTTCAAGTCGCATCACTACAAAATTGTCATTTGATTAATGCTGCCCATCTTAATAGCCCAATGACGAGACAAACACTTCCCGAATTGGGAAGACAAGCAAAGTTCTAGTCATCAAAATCACTCTAAAATGACCCAATTTCGAATTCCAAGCCCGGACGGCCTCATTCTTGCCACTGTATTCGGCAAACAAGGAGTTCTATGAAAGTGGCTATCGTATTGAATACCTCCTGGAACATTTACAATTTCAGGATGAATTTTGTGAAGGCTCTGCTGGAGCAAGGGCATGAAGTACACACCATTGCACCTGTAGACGACTACACTCATTACCTGACGGATGCCGGATGTCACCATCATAAGGTGACAATGGACAGCCGTGGAGCTAACGTCATCAAGGACATTGCCCTGATAGCCGAATTGGGATTCATTTACAAAAGAATAAGACCTGATATCATTCTTCACTTTACTATAAAACCAAACATCTACGGAACACTTGCAGCTGCCGCTTTGGGCATTCCGGTAATCAATAATGTTTGCGGTCTCGGCACTGTATTCTTAAAAGATGGGATTGTGTCCTCCATTGCCAAGATGCTTTATAAAATTGCGTTCCGCTTTCCACGCAAAGTCTTTTTTCAAAATCCCGAAGACAGTCACTTATTTATAGAAAACAAAATTGTGTCCCCGGACATCGTTGATGTACTGCCAGGATCCGGAATTGATGTTTCACAATTTACCCCAGCACCTGCATCCAACAACAGCCAGTTCACATTCTTAATGGTATCGCGCCTTATCTATGACAAAGGAATCCGTGAATACGTAGAAGCTATCCGTCAATTGAAATCACATGGAGTGTGGGCAAAATTTCAGTTGCTGGGTGCAATAGATCCGGAGCACAAGCGGGGCATTCCTGAAAAAGTAATTAATAGCTGGATAAAAGAAGGACTTATCGAATACCTGGGCAAGACAGATGATGTCAGGCCTTATATCAACAAAGCTGATTGCGTTGTTCTTCCCTCCTACCGCGAAGGTTCACCACGATCGCTCATGGAAGCAGCCTGTTTAGCCAAGCCAATTGTCACTACCGATGTAGCCGGCTGCCGCCAGGTAGTGCTTGATGGATACAATGGATTACTCTGCCGACTGCAGGATCCTGAAGATCTTGCCGACAAAATGATGATGATGATGGAAATCCCAGCTGACTTGCGTCAATACATGGGCGACCGTGGCCGAAAAAAAATGGAACGCGAGTTCAGTGATAAGGTTGTAGCTAATAAGTACATCAGAGCCATACAGGAGTTGAAGCCCTTCATTGAAGTGGCTACAACTCCACATTTATTAAAAAGAGCTTCATAATAAACCGTCTCCGAGCCCTTCCTGGTAGTCAATGCCAGTCTCATATCATAGAAATCGACCGATGGTCATTTCAGCATAGCGCATAGATTAAGTTTCCTCTTAATTTAGCTGGAAACAAAACCTTCATCTATGGACCAGCGAATTATCAATCTCTATGATGAGTACACGCACAAACCTCTCACGCGTGAAGTATTTCTTAAAAAATTGATCACCCTCACTGGTAGTACAGCAGCTGCAATGGCCGTGCTCCCACTCATTGAGGTAAATTATGCAAACGCACAAACGATCTCTCAGGAAGATAGTCGGCTGTTCACGGAGCGCATCACCTATGCTGGCCAGAATGGAGAGATGAAAGCATACGTGGCGCGCCCTAAAGAAGACAAAAAATATCCTGCCGTGATGGTCATCCACGAAAACCGCGGTCTGAATCCGCACATCGAGGATGTTACCAGGCGTATGGCGCTTGAGGGTTTTCTTGCTTTTGCTCCGGATGCTTTAGGCCCGCAAGGCGGAACTCCAGCCGATACCGACAAAGCACGTGATCTGTTCGCCAAAATTGTAGCAGCTGATAATCTTGCAAACTTTGTAAAAGGATTTGATTACCTGGCCACACGAAAAGATTATTCCGGGAAATCCGGATGCATTGGATTCTGCTGGGGAGGAGCCCTTGCCAACCAATTGGCAGTAAATGTGCCGACATTAAAAGTAGCTGTTCCTTTTTATGGCCGTCAACCGGAAGCTGCCGATGTACCCAAAATCAAGGCAGTTGTACAATGTCACTATGGTGGACTGGACGAACGTATCAACGCAGGAATCCCGGCATATGAAGAAGCATTAAAAAAAGCAGGCGTCCGCTATGAAATTTTTGTCTATGATGGAGCGCAACACGCTTTCAACAATGACACCGCTCCTACGCGCTATAACGAAGCTGCCGCCAAACTGGCCTGGAGTCGCGCCATCGCATTGTTCAAGAAAGAACTAGCCTAAAAGTTACTGAGCGACAGGAAGCGAAAATTTCATCGAGGTACCATTCGGTCCACTGTCGGCCCAGATGGTGCCTCCGTTTTTTTCGATGACTTCTTTACACAAGAAGAGACCAAGACCAGTACCCTTCTCCCCATCTGTCCCACTGGTCGAATAGGAAGCTGCTGATTGAAAGATGTGACTCTTTGTCTCCTCTGACATGCCTATGCCGGTATCTTTAACTGTGATGATTACTTTCTCATTCTCGCTATTGCTATTCACCGTGATACGGCCTCCATTGTTTGTGAATTTGATGGCATTTCCAACAAGGTTTCGAAGCACCAGGCGCAAATGATCGGGGTCTGCCAGCACACGAGTTTCTGCATCAACTTGGTTTTCGAGGGCAATTTTCTTCATCATTGCCTCCTCATGGAGCAACTCAAAATTTTCTGCAACCAGGCTCTTTATAGCAATAGGCTCAGGCTTGCTCTTCAACCCGTTGAGCTGGCTGCCAGACCACAGCAGTAGATTATTAAGCATCAGGTGCACTTGCTCCACATTGTTTTGCAGTTTAACCAGAAACACTTCAAACTCATCTTTGCTGATCATTTGCTTCTTCACCAGGTTCATTAACCCCTTCAACGAATTGATAGGTCCGCGCAAGTCATGACCAATGATGGCAAAGAGCTTGTCTTTAGTTGCATTAAGTTTATTAAGGTGATCGGCTTGAAATTCAATCTGTTCATTTCTGCTTCTCAGAAGACCATTGGTTTCGTTCTTGAATTTGTTGTTGCGGTACTGGCCATAGATCAGTCCGCCAGCCAACGCGATGATGACAATGGTAGTAAGCAGAAAGTAGTTCTTCAACGCATTTTCTTTTGACTGAGCAGCATTAAACCGTTCCAGTTCTTTGATTTGTGCAACCTGCCGGTCAAATTCAAAAAGTGATTCGAGTTGTGCTGCATTGAGGTTGTATTGTTGCGCATTGAGACTGTCATTCAAGGTCAGGTAAAGTTGAAGAAACTTAACAGCACTATCGGGTCGATTTGCTTTCTGGTAGAAGTCAGCTGAAGCTTTGTAGTAATCCAACTGGATGTCCGAGTTCTTTTCTCCCCTGAAGTAATGTGACATTGTATCGTAATACTGTTTCGCTAGCTTCATCTTATTTTGAGTAAGATAAATTTCCACAATGGAATGAAGCGCACTGATGGCACTCATCTTGTTTTTCTTCTTAAGGCTGTACTTCGAATCAACAAGTAATCCCGGAAGAGCCTTACCATAATCCTTTTGCAAAAAGTAAGAGTATCCGATATTTCCATGAAGCAACCCGATCCAGGTGGTGTCCTTAAGTTCAATAGAGTACTTCAGACTTCGCTCAAAATAGTACACTGCAGAATCATGTAACTTCCGATTACGGAATGTAAGACCTATCGTATTGAGAAACCCGCGTTTGTCACGAATGCTACTCAGCGGATGATTTACCAGTTTTTTATAATAGAATGCTGACTTCGAATGAAACTGTGCTTTGTAGCAAAGATTTCCCATTTGTTCCAATGATCGTTTGATCGTACTGTCTTCCTTCAGGAGTTCAGCCTGCTCCAGTGCTTTGCCTGCGTAGTAAATTGCAGAGTCTAAACGATTGAGGCCTTTGAAGGTCTCGGCATACATAAAGTAAGTATACGTGGCTTCAGGTCCGGGTTTGCCTTTCACCAGGTCATGTGCCTGACCAATGTAAGTGTAACCCTTTCCGCCCGTGTGTTCACGCACCAGCACCTCACCCATGCGGGCAAGTACAATGGCCCGCTTGCCTTTCTCCCATCTGGAAGTAGCCGCAATAGCTTTTTCGGCAAATGAATTCAACAGCTGTGACCGATCCGACTCTTTTGAAATAAATTTCTTTAGAAAATTATAGTCCACTAATTGGAGCAATTGCTTGTCCAGGAAGGGAAGGTTTTTACTGCTGAGTTTCTGGATCAGACTGTCAGCTTCACGCTGGCAGAAAGCATCGTAAAAAGTTAAAAAAAAAGCAATAGATAGCGCCAACCATCTTATCATAGGTCGAGTGAATAGGTTTTCGGGTCGGGGTAAAATTATCAAATAAACGATGGCCTGAAAGTGCAAGAACTGTCCAGAACTTACCTGTGTGGAGGTGGAATATTACTTATCTTAAACCTTAGGAATTTTCTATTTCGATGATGTTGACTCCATTTCTCAGCCAAAAATTCAGGTTCTGGTCTTTTGTATCTATGTTTTTCCTTGTTTTCGTACATGGATACAACCTGGAATTGCGCTACCTGCAGCCCTGGACTACCCCTAACGAGACCATGACCCTTACCTCCTTCACGGAATACTTGTTTGCTAATGGCTTGCTCCGGTTTCGCATCCCCATGCTCTTTATTATCTCGGGTTACCTGTATTCACTGCACGACACAAAACCTAACAAGCAACGGATTGGCAAGCGTGTGAAAACACTGTTGGCACCTTACCTGTTGTGGAGCACGATCGCTATAGCTATAACATATCTTATGGAGGTTTTTCCTTACACACGTCACCTCGTTGTTGATTCGCATGTACTGCAAATAGATCAAACCCGGATGATGGTACACGAATATCGCTGGTACGAAATCCTCGGACGATGGCTTTTAGCTCCAGTCGCCTATCAGCTGTGGTTTATCCGCGTACTGCTGATCTATAACATTGCGTTTCCATTCATTCGCTGGTGCGTAATGAATAAGATTCCACGCATCATCTTTTTCACCATCGATGGTTTATTATGGCTTGCTACTGCCAACTTCGGATTAGTCGAAGGTGAGGGACTGCTGTTCTTTTCACTCGGGGTGTGGATTCAGAAATTCAATTTCGATATCAGCGCACCTTCACGATTCACTAACCCAGTATTTTGGATGATTACTTTTTTATTCGCTGCTTTCGTAAAAACTTATCTTGCCTTTGAAGGAATTCACCTGATCGGTAACTCAGTTTATTTTTCCATCAATGTGTTGCACAAGGTCACCGTATTCAGCGGACTCATCGCTTGTTGGTACTCCCTTGAGAGCCTCGTTCGCTGGTTCATGCGACAGCAATGGTTTGTGTGGCTTTCTGATTTTTCATTCATGATTTATGTAATTCATGCACCATTCGTGGCCATACTTATCAATGGGGTGTTTGAATGGTTAAATTATATGCCCGGCTACCGGATGATCACATTTATACTTTTGCCTTTGATGTTAGTGGCGTTAAGTGTGATTGTGGGCGTTGTGCTTCGCAAAGTTTCACCTGCGGTTTATGGCGTATTGACCGGTGGCAGAGGATTGTAAGTCTCAATCAACATCCAAACTTCGACAAGCTCAGTTCGACACCACATCAATTCAGTCGAAACAATGTCAAGCTGAGCTTGTCGAAGCTAGTCCCTCAACCGAAAAATCCAATACCACGCGCCATCAATCCGGCCAGAAGAGGAATAATAAAAAGTAACATCAGCTCTATGCGAAGCATCCAGAAAATAGATTTGGGAATAGTAATTTTCTCGTCTGCTTTTCCCTTTCTGTTTTTGATGAAAAAAATAGTTGGATAAATAGACAGTAATCCGATAATCAGGAACAGTGTAATCTTCGTATGAAATATCCAGTTCTTGGTATAGTAGATGGCGGGTTTGCCTATGCTGCCGAGCCAAAGCGTTAATCCTGCAATAAGCAAAGTGAGTGCGGCTATTCCATACACCATGTCTATTCGCGCCAGTCGCCCTACTTCATCTCTTGTTAATTCCTTCTTAAGCAACAAGTGCTCAGATGTAAGGGATCCAACGATAGCGAAGATGCTGATGAAATGAATATAGCGCAGTAGAATTTCCAGGTCCATGATTGAGTTTGTTTTGGTTGCCCAAAACTATTCAATCCCGAAATGATACCCAATACTGGCCACTACGGCTCCTGGAAGATAGTATGGTTTGAAACCTGCCGCCTTGCTGGCGTCAAGATCGGTTTGGTAATCAGACGTGCGGAAAGGCATTGCCACCTGGAAATGCAAATACCTGCCCTGATACTTCAGTGACCTGACGATGAGTCCCACACTGATGGAAGGACCGAAATACATTTTACTGAGACCCGGCTGCGTAACAGTAGTGCCGCCAGCCCCCGTTGTAGTTGCAGTTCCCGTGGCAAAAATGGCAGCGTTAGTCCCAAACATCCCTGCAATAGTTGGTGTAAACTTTTTTTGTGGCATTAGACGAAGCATCCCTCCGAAATTGTAACCGAACCCTGCAAGAGCAAAGCCTCCACCGGCAAACAAACCGATATGAGGTTCAGGGATAAACATAAAACGCCCGCCTACCCCTCCATAGTCAAGGCCAATACCCATGCCGAAACTACCCATCCCCTCTTCGTAGATACTGCTTCGCACCCTGGGATTATAATAACGGTTCTGATTATAAGCTTTACGATGGTTTTGCCCCTCGGCAATCCCGGCAATCAGACAAAAAGTGACAAACAATAGCCATTTCACGAGTCAGTCCTTTTGATAGTTAGAAAAGATTAAAGACAATATTTTCACTAAAAATAGGGAATTAATCCAAAACTCTTTTCAGCGCTTCAATTTCAACTTCCGGCTTTAAACGGGTGCCCCAAATAAATCAGCACCAGCGGCATCAGGAGAAAAGGGATCTCGATCAGTGCCGTTTTCATGTTACCTGTTTTGAGGGCCATGCTCATGATCAAAAGGATGACAACCGCATTGACCACGTTGGCGATAAAAAAAGTTTGTGGAAAAAGGATAAGAAGTCCGATAATAAGATTGATCACACTCAGCGCGAGAAGCATCGGTTTGTTGATGCCCAAGTCATTGATCATTTTGGTTTCCTCCGGGCTCATCGTATTGGTAATTCCTGCCCACCCGTGCTTGACGCTTAAGAAAACCGTGACAAGGATAAGAGCTCCGCTGACTATTTTCATATTTATTCGTTAAGTCGTGGTCGTCTTCCTAAAGATACAGAAGATTTACTTTAGGATATTTTGAATTCTTTACTCAGATGTTAAGCTTGTTCAATTCTTTCACAGCATAGTCACAGGCCCTGGCCGTAAGCGCCATATATGTAAGCGATGGATTTACGCACGAGGCCGAAGTCATGCATGAGCCGTCGGTGATAAAAACGTTTTTTACTTCGTGCATCTGGTTGAACGCGTTCAGCACCGATGTTCGCGGATCGTTACCCATCCTGGCTGTTCCCATCTCGTGGTTAGAGTTGCCCGGAAACGACATGCCTTTGTATACTTTCACATCTTTGAATCCAGCGGCTTCAAGCAGCTCACCCGCCACTCCGCTGATATCGGCATTCATCGCACGTTCATTCTCTTTGAATTCACAGTCCACGGCAACCACGGGCCTTCCCCATTTATCTTTCTTGTTATGATTCAGTGTAACACGGTTATCAGCATAAGGCAAACATTCTCCAAACGCATACAAACTCATCTGCCATCCGCCCGGCACAGCCATCACCTGCTTGAGGGGTGCACCGATTTCACTGCTGTCAAAATTTTTGGTACGGTAAGCGCTACCACCAAAATGATATCCGCGCAAGAAGTCAGCGTCTTTCTTATTCACATTCCTGAAACGGGGAATATAAATACTGACAGGCCTGCGGCCACTGTAGTAGAAATCTTCATAGCCCTCCACGTTGGCTACTGCAGTCACACCCTTGTGGTGGTCCATCAGGTTGCGCCCCACTTGGTCGCTGTCATTGCCGAGACCATTTGGAAAACGCGAAGAGACTGAGTTGAGCAAAATGAATGAAGTGGCTACCGTAGATGCGTTCAGAAAAATAAGACGTGCGTTAAACTCATGCGTCTCATTAGTTTCCGTATCAATGATCTCCACGCCCGTTGCTCTTTTCTTTTGGTCATCGTACAACACTTTGTTCACCAGTGAATGTGGACGTAGTGTAAGATTGCCTGTAGCAAATGCAGCCGGCATCGTGCTGGCGTTGGTACTAAAGTAAGCACCATAAGGGCAACCGCGATGACAAAGATCACGCGCCTGGCACTGGCCCCTTGCTTGAATCTGCTGTGTGAGATTGGCCGTTCTTCCCATGATCACCTTCCGGTCGCTGAAGCGGCTTTCGATTTTTTCTTTAAAGACTTTTTCAACACAGTTCATCTCGAAGGGAGGAAGAAAATTCCCATCCGGAAGATGAGGTATCCCCTCGCGCTGACCACTCACTCCAATGAACGATTCAACATAGTCATACCAGGGTGCAATGTCTTTATACCGTATAGGCCAGTCGATACCTATGCCTTCTTTCCGGTTTGCTTCAAAATCCAGATCGCTCCACCGGTAGCAGGCACGCGACCAAAGCAAGGAGCGACCGCCTACGACATCACCGCGTATCCAGTCAAACCGTTTCTTTTCATCATAAGGATTTTCCTGGTCATTGATGTAAAAGTGTTTATTGTCTTCGCGAAACGACCAGTGCCTGCTTTGAATGAAATGCTTTTTCCTGTCCTCCGTTGTCAGGTTGAACCTGCATTTGAATTCCCATGGATCTTTTGTTGCTGTCGGATAGTTGGGGTGCTCAACGTTAGCGCCCCGTTCAAGCATCAGTACTTTCAGCCCCTTCTCGCACAACTCTTTGGCAGCCCAGCCACCACTGATCCCAGAGCCCACCACAATCGCATCATAAGTGTTCTGTTCTTTCATTTTTTTATTGTCTGTCACTCGACAGGCGTGGCGTGACATTTAGTTTTCGATGTCACTATGAGTCTGTCGAAGAATTGGGTGGATTGCATAATAAATTATTTTAATTTCCCCTCTTCATGCTCTAATATCTCCATCGCCCCTTCCTTCTTCGATATTGCCTTGTAGCGAAATATCTTGCCTTCTTCTGAAGTTGCTTTGTAGCCAGTTTCACCTCCATCATTAAACTCTTTGCAGTACCATGTGTTCTTCACTTCAGTGAGGCTGTTTTTAAAATCTGCAAATTCTTTTTTGGTAACAGACCTGTCATTGATGAAGTAGCCGACTTCGTTGCTGCCTGCTTTGCTGATCTTAAGTTCGATGCTTTGGTTGTACTCAAAACTGAGCAATTCGATGTCATAGTTTTTCCAATGGATCTTGTCATAATCTATCCCTTCCTTACCATCTGATCCATGAACAGAAAGTGTGATCTCCCCCTTCTCTCCGGCCTTCTGAAAATCCAGGTAGGCAGTAGCCTTAGTAGGCCCACCGGGCATGGGTTCTTTGTGTGTGAAGTCGGTAAGTTTTAATGTCAATCCATCACTCCATCCGTAGGTATTGTTCATCGTTATTAATTCGGGCTGGTCAAATTTTCTAAAAATCAGTTTTTGACCCTGTGAAAGATCATGGATGCTCATAATTAGTATAAATGAGAATACCTTCAAGAACATAAGTTATTTCTTACACAACTAAGCTAGTGTAAGTCTTTCGAGTTGGCAATCTGAGTCGGTGACGAAGCTCATAGTGATTTTGAAAAGCCAGTCACTTGCTATCGTCTTCAATAATTGGTATAGGGCAACATTTGATGGTGTCCTTTTTTAGCCCTTGTTTTAACTTCTCCCTATCCCACTTTACCTCTTCATAACGTGTCCACTCGTAAAGCAGATTGTAAGCAGAAGCATGAAGTCCAATACTTTTCAAGTAGTCAAAGTATTGAATGGATGTCTTGTCATCAACAGGTCCTTGCCTGATCTTAATGAGATTGATCATTGTGTCGTTAACTAATTTCCTGTCAAACGTTAACCGCGATTTGCCAAAGAGTCCACCCTTCAGCTCTTTTAATATTTCAAATACCATAGAGTCGTTTCCTTCTGCTTTCCTTCTCAACCAAAATTCCCTGTAATATTTGTCAGCCGTCTCAATTGTCCGATAGGTCAGGATCAAACTATCGATAATGTTCTTGCATGTTTTATCTCTTACGCCTCCATCAAGCCCCGGTATCCAACATGGAGCATCATTCAATTGACTTGCCGAAAACAAGTTTAGGTATCCGAATTTTTTAAATGTCTCGTGTGCGATCCTGATGTTTTCAGGTTTTCTAATCCACGTGCCAGTCGTAAATGCCGGGTCGTAAGGGTCGTAAAAACTTAATCTCTTTTCCACATAGTAGGAATAGCCTGCTTTTTCATTGCGTGTTCCGCATGAGATAAGAATTAAAAAACCAATATTAATAAGTCGTCTCATTTATATGTCGTTTGCCACTGTCAGTATCATTGGTTCTCCATCCGTAACCACAACGGTATGTTCATGTTGTGCCATAAAGCCTCCTTTATTTCCAACCAAAGTCCAGCCGTCACTTAGGGTTTCGGCATACGTTGATGTTGTTGAAATAAATGTTTCAACAGCAATGACGGAGTTTTTCTTAAATCTTGCTCTATTAAAAGGGTCTTTGTAATTCGCTACCTCGTGAGGCTCTTCGTGAAGGCTTTTTCCTATGCCATGTCCTGTCAGGTTTTTGATGACTTTGTAACCACGTTTTTTGGCTTCGGTTTCTATCAGGTGCCCGATATCTGAAATGCGAACCCCACCAGTGATATTGTCAATTGCTTTATGTAAAATCTGCCTTGAAGTATCTATCAGATTTTGGTGCCCGTTTATATCATCGCCAAGTACAAATGAGCCTCCGTTATCGGACCAAAAACCGTTAAGCTCCGCCGACACATCAATATTCACAAGATCGCCTTCTTTCAGAATCCTGTTTTCAGATGGAATACCGTGACAAAATTCATTGTTAACACTTATGCAAGTCCATCCCGGAAAACGATAAGTTAAATACGGTGCAGACTTTGCTCCAAAACCTGATAGTATGGTTGCCCCATAATTGTCTAATTGTTTTGTTGTCATACCGGGTTGAGCATAACTTCTCATCTCCTTTAAAGTGTAAGCAACAGCTTCACTTGCTTTTTGCATTCCGATGAGTTCCGATTCTCTTGTTATTGACATATTCTTTTTAAATCTATTTGCCAGTTTTACTAAGGTTCCCGTTCCTACTCGTAAATTTTTGCTCCTTTAATAATATCTGAAAATGTACGCCAATCGGGCTTATCTGCGTTGACATTTAGCTTCCTATTGTCATAATAGCCTTGGATGTCTTGTGCATAAGCACTCAACGCTTCCAGGAAATCAGGCAATGTTCTGTTTTCCCAGCTTTCAGGATTGTCCAAAAAATCCTTGTGCAATAAGCCAAGAAATTTAGTGAAAGACTGTCGGTCTGTTACTTTAATGTCGTTGAGAGTGTTGTTCATAAATTGGCTAAACGATTTGCTCTCGCGATGCTGGCGTTTACAAGCCGGTAAATTTTTATGAGAAAAGCGTTATTGACAAATATATAAATAGTTGGCCGTCCTCGCCATTGACGCTAACGCTGTCTGGTCCTGAGTTTTTTCAAGAGTGCAAAATGTCTCAGATCTGTCTTGGAATGTAACTATTTTTAATTTACTTTGTAATTAAAAGTACTTTTATACTATACAGATATTAGGACTATCAACACTACAAAGCTGCGACCAGCAGCTCTATCTTTATTTTATGAGCATATCAAGCAGGTTTAACCATATGTATTGTGAAGCGAAGGAGAACAAGTGGTTTCATTATTTTGCTGTGTTCTGTCGCATCCTCCTGGCCCTGGGATTTATTCCATCAGGGTTTGTAAAAATTAGTGGAGAACGGTTTGCCAGCGGCTTATCCGTTAATCATCCGTTGGGGCACTATTTGGAAGCATTACATCACACCGAATACTATTACACATTTATCGGTATTTCTCAGTTGGTAATTGCTCTTTTGCTACTCATTCCGAGAACAGCCCTTCTTGGTGCACTTATGTATTTCCCCATCATCCTGAATATCTGTGTTCTGGCTTATGCCACCCGGTTCGAAGGCACCCGTATTATCACACTCATGGTGCTGGCCAATTTATATTTATTGTTTTGGGACTACAACCGGATAAAATATATCCTACCATTTAAACAAGTTAACGAAGATGATTACGCAACAACAAAAAAAACGTTGAGTAACAAATTTCCGTTCCTGTTTTTCGGATGTGTGTTTGCGATTATCGCTGCAGTAATAGTTGTGAACCAGTTTCTGTTTGACATTCGACCGGGCAATTCTCCGATTGAATGCACGAATGGATGTGCCGGCAATAATAATCCGGTGGCCTGCGAAGAATTCTGTGACTGCATTCATAATCAGGGCAAACCGCTTCACGAATGCCTGGAGAAATACAACAAAGCAAGGGAAACTAATTAATAGGATTTGGTAGCAGGGATTCTATTTGCACAGAACTTAGTGACGCTCCAAACCATTATAACTATTCCCATAAGGATTAGCGGTATACTAAGTGTCTGTCCCATGTTCAGTTTGAGTTGCTCTTCAAATTCAACTTGGTTCTCTTTTAAAAACTCTACCAGAAACCTTTGCGAGAAGATTAAGAATATGCCGAGTCCAAATAGAAATCCTTTATAATTGCTGACTTTCTGCGATCTCCAAATAAGAAACAACGATAAAGATATGATCAGATAAAATAGTGCTTCATAAAGCTGAGCAGGATGTCTCGGGGTTTGATCGATTTGAGAAAACATGAATGCCCATGGAAGTTGAGAAGGAACTCCAATGATTTCTGAGTTGAGCAAATTGCCTATCCTTATAAAGGCACCCAGCAAAGCCCCTCCTATTACTAACCGATCTAACATCCAGAGATAATCCTTTTTGAATTTTCTATGGTAGAGATAAAGAGCAATCAAAGCCCCGAGGATTCCTCCATGACTTGCGAGACCGGCAAGTCCTGTATATTGGAATGTTGGATTGATTCGTATAGGAAGAATCTCAATTGGGTTGTTCAAATAGTGTAATGGATCATAAAATAGAATGTGTCCAAGACGGGCGCCAATAATTGCACCCAACATAACATAAACCGTAAGTTTGTCAAGTTCTACAGTTGGAATGCCTTCTGCCTTGTAAATCCGGAGCACCATTTGATATCCGAGAATTATACCTACGGCCCAACAGACACCATACCATCTTAAAAATTCAAACCCGTCAAAGATTTCCGGGTCAATATCCCAAATGATGTAAGAAATCATCCTCCCTGACAACAAATGATTAAGACTGTAAGTATTATGGAGTTGATCAGGTATCTGGGAATTTTACTTATCCTCCTATACTCAGCTCGTTCGATAATAAACAGAATTTCTTCCTTATCTATTGATTGCATGGAATTCAACAATCGAAACTGTTGCCATGCTGGCTTAAGACTGTTCAAATTCATAGTGCGGACTTTTAAATTTGGCTTTTAGTTCTGCTCGCACTCTATTCAACCGAGTACCAACGTTCGAAGCAGTGATGTCTAAAATTTGAGAGATTTCCTTGTTCTTATAGCCTTCCAGGTAGAGGATGACTATCGCCTTATCCAGGTCTTTCAAAGATTGAATGACAATGTGAAGAAGTTCCCTGTCACCATCTGCCATTGTTGTTGACACAGATAGTTCTGAGACACCTATAGCTTCAGTAGTTATTTGCCTTCTTTCCTTCCTGACTTTGGAAAGTATAGTGTTAAGGCTTACTCTATAAATCCAGGTGCTTATTTCGGACTCTCCCCGAAATGTCTCAAATGATTTCCAAAGCTGCAGAACAATGTCTTGAAAAGCATCTTTTTGATCATCAGGACTTGCATAATAGGCTCTGCAAAGGCTTTTTATAATGCCCTGATTAGAGTCTATAGTCCGGATAAAGTTGCGTTTTTGTGGTTCCAATTTTTGCTACGGTCTTTATTGCATTAGTAGCCCGATTTTAAGAATTGTCACAGGGTGAGTAGATTTTTTTTCTGGGCTAATTATAAAAAAACATCTCATGAAACTTTAGTCGATCAAGAATGATTGCCACCAAAGGATACTAAATTATCCTTTTCAGGAACTTAAAAATAATTTACCCTAGTCAGAAACTCACTCTTGTTTCTTCGTGACACTTCCACCTCAGAACCGTCTGACAAAATAACCCTGCCTCCATTGCCTTTTATATACTGACGGATGTAGTTTAAATTAACTATATAGGATTTATGCACTCGCATAAAATTTTTTCGGGTAAGCATTTTTTCTACCTTATTCAGGTTTCGGGAAGCCACGATCTTTTTGTTGCCTGTGAGATAAAAAACAGAATAAGCGTCCTCTCCTTCTATGCGAATGATTTCATCCGCATCAACGAACTCCAATCCGTTGAGTACCGGCACTGCTATTTTGTCAAGCTGGCCTGAACTCTGCTGGGACTGAAGAAACGTTTCTATTTGCTGCTCAAGCGTCTCCTTTTTCCTGTCTTTGTGCTTCAGCTTGTCCTTGAGCCTGCTTGTCGCAGCCACGAGCTCGTCTGCGTCAATAGGTTTGAGTAAAAAATCCAGAGCACTTATTCGGAGTGCATCAATGGCATAAACATTATAGGCGGTTGTAAAAATGACTTCAAAAGGAACCGGGCTGCAATTCTTTAAAAAAGCGAAGCCATTCATTTTGGGCATCTCTATATCGAGAAATACAACATCCGGTCTTAACTCCTGAATTTCCTTTAATGCTTCAACCGGTTTGCTGTATGACTTCAGTACACTTACATCGGGGCAATACTTTTTTATTTTTTCACCAAGCCCCTTCAGCGAAATCTCCTCATCGTCTATCAGTACGGCCCGTATCATAATGTAAGATAATCACAGCTTTTCAAATTCTAAATTATAGGGTAGAACTATCTCCACGCGTGTGCCTGTTTCATCATCGCTGCAGACATCACTGATGTGAATCTTCACTTCGTTGTGATTCATACTTTGCAGCAGACCTATGCGCTTACCTGTCATTTTCATACCCAATTGCTGGTTCGGTTTTTTATTCTCCTCATTTAACAACATGGCTTTCTTCCTTCCAATGCCATTGTCTTCAATGGTGATTAGAATTTTATCCTGACTGCTTTTAATCTGTACCAATAATTTCCCTTCGCCGGTTTCTTTATTACGCAATCCATGCACAATGGCATTCTCAACATATGGCTGCAATAAGAGCGGAGGTATTTTATAATCGTTGCTGAGCAACTCCTTTCCCAAGTCAATCTCATATTTAAAGCCATGACTGCTCCGAACCATCTCCAGCTCAATATACAATTTCAGGGCATGCAGATCCTGCTGGATAGAAACCAGTTGATGTTGAGAATTTTCAAGAACAAGCCTGATCAATTTCGAAAATTTTTGAAGAAAATTCTGGGCATCTTCCTTTCGATCATCCGTAATGAGCCCATCAATAATATTCATACAATTGAAAATAAAATGAGGATTCATTTGTGCGCGGAGCGCCATCATTTCAGCTTCGCTTATTTTTTGCGCAAACATGGCTCGTTGCTGTTTGAATATGGACTCTTTGCGAATGTTCGCAATCTGCCTGCGGGTTGTGAGCGCGAGCAGCCCGGCAAAAGTGACGATAGCCAAAGCGCGGAACCACCACGTTTGCCAAAAAGCGGAATAAATAATGATTTCTACTGATGCGTTTGTAACTGATGGCTCGCCACCCACATTTACAGGCTTCACGGTGAAGCGATATTTGCCCGGTAGAAGATTTAGAAAAGTAACACTATTTGCAGTTGAGGGCCTGGACCATTGCTCATGACCGCTCCCTTCCATGTTGTAAATAAACTTTGCCGTTTCACCAGTGAACGAAGGTGACGCATAAGAGATAGCGATACTACTGTTATTATAAGGAAGTTCAACTCCCCGACTAATGTCGATAGTGCTATCAGGATCACTTAGCAATTTGACAGCCGTAATGAGGATAGGCAATTTCCTTGCGATGTCTGATTCAATATCGATTGAAGGAATTTTAATAAGCCCTGATTCTGTGCCTAATAGATAATTGCCCTCTTCATCCTTTTTAATGCTTTGCACAGCCTGTGAGAAATTGTAATAGTCATTGATATTACGGACTATGAAGCCGCTTCTCTTCTTTGAGAATACTATTTTGTCAAGTCCATAACCGGTTCCAACCAGCAACGTAGAGTCGTTGTGCCAGGCAAAACAAATGATCCTGTTACTGCGCAAGCCCGACTGAATGCCAATATTAGTTTGAAAGATGACTTTGCTTTCATTGCGTTTCAACACACTAATTCCGCTTTGTGAAGTGCCGTACCAAATCCTGTTTTCTTTGTCTGTGGTAATGCATTTTATAAAATCCTGTTTGCCCTTAGTGGCTATCACATATTGAAATGCGAGTGGTACTGTCTGAGTTGAATTTGCTTTCGGCAATTGGTAGCCATTGATATGGTTGTTCAAGCCACCAGTCCATAAAATACCTGATGCGTCTATTGTCATGCACACGATGTGATGCACATGGTCTTTAATCAACTCATTGATCTTTCCATTTTCGAATAACAAAATACTGCTGTCCCCTCCCAGCAATAGCTTGTTGTCATTGAAAGAGATCATGCTTCGAAAATGTTGTGGCAAAGGGTATACCTTTTTTGCTTCCACATCCATCATTGAAATAGAAAGTCTAATCAACTTTCGCAGAGATAAGCCATAGTATTCTTTTTGAATGGAAATAAACTGGGAGAAGTTCTCGTCTTCTAAAGGTGGTTGCCACGGTTTTATCCTTCCCGAATTGGATGCCAGAAACCCCACGCCCGCGTAACCACATGTGAGCAGTCGGTGATCAGAAAGCGGCAGAACATCCAGGACTAAATCTGACGGGAGTCCCTGCCTTGACGTATACAAGTAAACATCTTTGTGCACCAGTTTCTGAAGCCCGTTGTTCGTGCCTATCCAAATGTTGTCTTCGCGGTCATTGTATAACGAAAGTATAGTATTGCTCGCCAAACCCTGATCAGTGGTAAAGTGGTCGAGTTTCTGAGAAGAGAGATTGTATTTGAGCAAGCCCGTATTGACGCTGCCCATCCAAAGGTTGTTTTGTTTGTCACACACAATGGCCCTGAACTCTTTTTGAAGAAATGAGTCGAAGACCGGAGGAAGCTTTTCAAATTGTACTTTATTACCAACGGTAATGGTTGAGAGCAACTTCAACACTCCTGCCCCGATACTCGCAATCCAGATGTTCCCTTCGCTATCAGTGCAGATGTCGCGTACAAATATTTTTTCAAAAGAAGACGCTACAAGTTTCCACGTCCGCCTGTTGTAAATATCAACAGTTTCATAGCTTCTTCCCACCACCAGCAAACTGTCTTGCCACTCCATGACACGATTGATTCCATAAAAAGACTTCCCTTCACTGACAGGGAGCTTTTTTAATTTGCCATCTGTAAAAATGTATAGACCCGAAAAAGTAGTAGCATACCAGTTTCCTGACTTGCCCTTATAAATATTTTTAATTGCGATTTTCTCCTCCAAGGAATCGGATCTGAGGTGTTGATT
Organism: Cytophagales bacterium WSM2-2; assembly: GCA_015472025.1. Lineage (NCBI taxonomy): Bacteria > Pseudomonadati > Bacteroidota > Cytophagia > Cytophagales > Cytophagales bacterium WSM2-2. The sequence continues at coordinate 3,522,564 of BNHL01000001.1, read as the reverse complement.
ACTAATTCGATAAAATAAATAACTCCCTGTGAATAGATCTATTTCGCCCGAACGCATTTCGCACATTCCAGAGACTGAGTTGCCGGTAAAACCCTTGTTGAGATCGTAGTTAGTAAAAGAATATCCATCGAACACGCTGCAACCTGAAGGGGTCCCGAAAAACATAAACCCATTGGATGCTTGTGTGATGCATTGTACCTCATTATTCACTAACCCATTGCTCCTGTTATAATAATCCATACTGAGCTGCTGGCTGTTTGCCGCAAGGCACATATGGAATAGTGCAGAAACAATAACTGCATTTTTGAAACAGGATAAATGAATACTCATGATTCTGATAATCCAACTGAAAACTATAACAAAACTATCGATTAGACAGTAATATGAAATTCCCATCGATAATCATTACTCTAAATCCATCTGGCGATTCATCCCGATAAACACAAGCTTGGCTACCGTTCCTTTGATTATCGTACCGTTGCCTAATTGAAGCCCCATTGATCGAAAGCACCTCTTAGTTTTACTGCGGTTTAGGCTTTTATACATTCATTTTTCCAGTCACTAAAACAGAATAAACACTTCAGATATGTAAAATATACAGGTTCGTAGTGGCAAGTAAATCGATTGTACGAGCATTAAAAAATAACACATTCATCAATCAAGCTTATGAAGAAAATATTTTTATGGGTTTTGTCCTTGTTTGTCTTTACCGTTTCTATGGCGCAAAAAAACGCTATTAAATTTCAGGTCGGCTATGGCATTCCGCTGGTAAATTCAGTCATCTCTACTAATGTTAACTTCTCACAAGCTGCGGGTTCTCCCGCAACACACTCAAACGTGAATGGCTCTTTCGGCAGTGGACTGAGGTTCGAGGTCGGTTATGTTCGTTCATTTTCCAGCTTGGTCTCCTTTCAGTTTGACGCGACTTACTTGATGGGCAATGAAATAAAAGCAAATCAGTTTTATGAAAACTGGTCTTACAGCTCTATACATTTCATTCAATTTTCTCCACAGGTCAGAATTGCATTTGGCAGTAGCAGAGTAAGACCCTATGGATCATTGGGACCAGTATTGGGAATTGGAAGCTTTCGCGAAAATACGCACCTCGGAGATACTTCCTTCGATGATTCCGAATATGTATATAATGGTTCAGCTGCCTTGGGAGCCAAGACCACTATGGGTATTGAAATCGCGAGTGGTAAGCTTAGTCTCTATGCGGAGATAAGTATGGTCAATATGAACTACGCGCCATCTCGGTCTGAATTGGTTAAATACAATAGCAATGGCACTGATAGACTTGGGACCTTAACCGTTGCTCAAAAGCAGGTGGAATATAGAGACAGTTATACGGATATGCCTGCAGGCGTCCAGAATCCTAACCAGCCGAGCGTAAAATTAAAACAGTATTATCCTTTTAGCAGCCTAAGCTTCAGTGTAGGCGTTATGTTTAAATTTTGAAGTCAACAGCTATAAACAGTCTCCTTATTTATGAAATACATCACTATCATTTTAGTTTTTTTAGGAAGCAGGCAGAACTTTGCACAAACTAAAAATGACAATGCAATTGATAAAACTCTGCCCGGTTTAATTGCCGCGTACCGGCAAATTCACGCTGCGCCAGAATTGTCAGGTCATGAAACTCAAACAGCCGCATTGATCGCAGCACAATTAAAATCACTCGGTTACGAGGTCACAGAAAATATTGGAAAATTTCAGGGAAAACCCTGGAAAGGTTATGGGGTAGTTGGGCACATGAAAAACGGCAAAGGCCCGGTTGTCTTAGTGCGTACAGAAATGGATGCACTGCCCTTGACAGAAAAGACTTCGTTACCATTTGCCAGCACAGTCAAAGTAAAAAATGATGTTGGCGAGGAAACCGGTGTCATGCACGCCTGCGGTCATGACATCCATATGGCCGTCTTTCTGGGCGTGGCAAAAATACTTGCAGACTCGAAGGATCAGTGGCACGGAGAATTGCTGTTGGTGGCACAGCCTGCTGAAGAAGCTGGCCCTGGTGGCAGCGGTGCTGAAGCGATGTTGAATGACGGGTTGTATACACGATTCCCGCAGCCGGACTTCATAGTTGGATTACATCAAACGCCTGCGCTTGTTGCAGGGCAGGTTGCACTCCTTTCGGGGTACTCAAATGCCGTATCCGGAGCGGGAGAAATTATCGTGCGAGGCGTGGGCGCACATCCCGCCCGGCCTCAAGAGAGCAAAGACCCGGTAGTGATTTCTGCCGAATTGATATTGGCGTTACAAACAATTGTCAGTCGCGAAACGAATCCTTTCGATCCTGTCTCCCTTACGATTGGTGTCATTCAGGGTGGCACAGCAGCAAACATTGTCCCCGAAGAAGTGCACATGAAATTTAATATAAGAGCGTTGAGCAATGAAGTCTATGATAAAACCATTGCATCCGTTACCCGCATGGCAAATGGAGTAGCGATCACGGCCGGGGTGCCGGACAATAGGATGCCGATTGTCACCTCGGCCAAAGGTTATCCCGCCAATTATAATGATCCGGTTTTAACAGAGCGAATACTCCGAATCTTTAAAAAAGTAATGGGAGAAAATAATGTATTGGCAGGTAAACCGCTTCTTACCGGAGAGGACTTCTCCTATTACAGTTTAGATAAAAAAATTCCCAGTCTTTTTTTTAACATAGGAAGTAGCGATCCCTTGAGATATGCGGAAAGCTTAAAGACTGGAGTAGCCTTACCATTCAATCATTCACCTATGATGATACCTGTTGCTGATCTTACTATCAAGACAGGTGTTAAGGCAATGACCAGTGCGGTTTTTGAACTGTTCAAATAAGTGGCTAGAAATTTTAGTTCGGCAAGAAGGAAGATACATGTCTCTTGTCTTTCATTTTGCCTAAAGTCAGTATTACTGCCAGGGTTTGTGTTAGCGGCTGCCATTCAATTTTTGTTGGTGGCAATGTTACTCTTGGATATCAATTTTGCTTTTTAGTGTTTTGTGTCACCTCAATTGCCATTTGAATTGCATTGTAAGCGTTCAATATTCCACCACTTGTTGATAATGAGTCAAAAGGAACTTTAATTTTTGTTCCAGGTTTGTTTACTATTTGTTTGGGTTTATAAGTGGATTTCAGAAGGATATCTTTCACTTGTATAATTGAAAGACCAGGAAAATAAGATAGTAGTAATGCAGCAACTCCGGTAACGCACGGGGCAGACATACTTGAGCCCGCTCTAAAGTCATACTCATTGTGTGGAGCTGTAGTAAAAATATCACTACCGGGTGCAAATAAATCTACACTCTCTTTTCCATATCCTGAATTTGGATGTGCTAAGCGATGATCAAATAGCGGTCTACTCCAACCTACAGTAATAAAATTATTTGCTTTTTTGCCATTGTTATATTGGGCAACAGGGTAATGATAATTATAAAATGAATCAATATCTACTCCATCATTACCTGCGCAATGTATAATTAACACATTTTTCTTTTCCGCATACTGAATAGCCTCATCAAGCAGTTTTTTATCAGTTGAGTAAATTTTTGAAAAACTAATATTGATAATGCTGGCTCCGTTGTCTACTGCGTAATATATAGCATTCGCAACATCTTTATCCCGTTCGTCACCTACTTGGGTTGAAGCCACAACAGGCATAATTAATACATTGTTTGCAATTCCATTTGTACCGATACCGTTGTTTCTCTGAGCTGCAATGATTCCTGCTACATAAGTACCATGATTCACATTCGCTGGTAGTTTAAAATATGGACTTCCGTAGAAATGAGTATTTGAGGATTCAGAATCGTTAGCAATTAATTTACTCGAATTGTAATTAACACTATATGAATATTTTAATTCAGTTGAATCTTTGCTCGTACTAACCTTGTCAAGATATTCTGCTTTGGCTTTACTGTAAATCAATAATTCTTTTTTTTGCTCTGGGCCGAACAAATCAGTATTACTATTTTCAAACCTGCTCTTCCATGTCAGATATACTTGGGTCGCACCTGCTTGCTCATTACAAATGATAGTGCCATCTTTTGAACCTCTGAAATTCCAGCCGTATATATCATCAATATATCCATTGCGATCATCGTCTATTCCGTTATCCGGTATTTCCTTTTTATTAGTCCAAATGGCATCCTTTAAATCTTCATGTTCAATATCCACTCCATTGTCTATAACTGCAACAATAATTGTTCGCGAATATTTATTTTTCAAGAGATCATAGGCTCGGTTTAAACTTATACCTGCAATTGTATCTTCCTTGGGGTCCAATGCCAGCCAATTCTTGCCATTTGCTTTCACTGAAAGTTGCCCAAAGATGTCTTGATTGAATAAAACAACTAAACAGAATATGGTTGTAATTTTAAACATAGCAATTGTCTATTTCATTTTTAGTATCCTGGTGCATAGATGAAATCCTCGTGAACATACATTTTTGCCTTGACGATCGAATATTCCAAAACTACAAAGTAGTTGAACACAGACTCTAAGTCGATTTGTAAAAAACTGTAATATAGTATGTCAAATATTCACGTGTCTTCACGAGCCTAAATGAAATTAGGAAACTAAACTTGATTCCAATATCACCGGATTACCATTAGTAAAATAAATTATAAATCGGTTATTAGATTACCGCAACTGAAAAAAAACCTGTATAGCCGGATTTTAATCGTCAATCCTTTTTCGATCCGCGGATTTAATGTATTCCTCTAATTTCTTTAGATCAGTAAAAATCGGAGACAGAATATCAACAAACTTTTGCTGTGCCTTTTTTGAGTCTGCATATGCATAAAATGCTCCCGCTTCCGGGTTAAAATCAATATGACTCAACAACCCTTTGTCGATCTTCTCAAGTATTTGAGTAATGTGCCCCTCCCAACAATATCCATTTCCAGAATACCCATTCCTGTCGAATATAGGGTTGTATTTCTTGAATAACTCAACGGTCTCAATCTTCGCTATAATTGCGTACCGTCCATCGCGATCAGTCGTTTCAAATGGATAAGTACCAGTGTCCATTTTCTCTGGAGTCTTTGCCGTTTGCGAAAATGCACTTGTCGCCAGAACAATTGTTAAACACGCTATTATTATTGATCTCATATCTTGAACAAATTGGCTATAACGTATGTTGCATATGCCGGCTTGGGCTTCCTGAATTGTCACAGATGAATCGATTTTTTGGGAAGATCATTAGATTTTTATCCGTTATAAAAACCGTTCATTTATCTTTCCTTCAGTTATGTAATGAAACAGCCAATCTGTAATTACCATTGTCCAACCCTGCTTACAAGCAGCAAAACATTCCTTCGAAGGCACAAGTCCATAGTGAGTAAAATTAAGAATGGTTTTGTCCTTCCCGGCACTTATCTCAAAAATCATTTTTGTATTTGTCCATTCTTGTTTATCATCCTTAAGCCAGTGCAATGTGCTTTCTGTTACAAGCCAAATGATTTTTTCATCGGGAACTACTTCAATCAACTTTTGCTTTGAATAATGAGTATCTGGATGGTGGACAACAAATTCATCGTTGAGTTTTGCGTGACTACCCTTTAGGTCTTTACCGCCCCACCATTTTGAAACATCGGTGGTGATAATTTTAAAAACTTCCTGTGGTGACTTTGAAACCTCAATTGTTGCCGTAAAACTCTCAAGAGAGTTGTATAGTAAGCTCTTAATACAGTAGTCACAAATTTCTTTCAATCTGTCATGGTCACTATCAAAAATAACTCCGTCATAGGTAAATAATATTTGTGTGCCATCACCTTTCGGAGATAACTCAAAAATCATTTTTGTTCCCGTCCAGTCAAAATTGTCAATATTGCGTTTGCTCTCAATGGTAACCCAAACGAATTTCTTATTCGAAGTAAATTCAATCACCTTGTTTCGTGAGAAGTGTTCGTCTCCAATTTTCAAAATAAACTCTGAATCTAATTTCAATTCTCCTCCAACAAATTCTTCAACCCACCAATTTGAAAGGTTAGTGATATGATCGAAAACCACACTCGGAGATTTTGCAACCTCAATGGCTACTCTGTATATAGTTTTACCATTCTTCATAAGATTTATGAATTCCTTATTCCCATTTGATACTAGTAGTACTTTTGAGTTTATAACATGGTGTCGTTCCATTCACGGATCACAAATGATTTCACAAGTCCTTCAAGAATGAACGGGTCTTCCTTCACAAACTCTTCAGCTGCTTCTCGGGTCCTGAAAATGGCCATGTTGCCCCTGTCAGTGAAAGGTCCTATGCCGATTACTTCTCCTTTAGCAACGTACTTATCTACAATTGCTTTGTGCCTTGGATAGACACTCATAATCTTCTCCATCGTTGCTCCCGAAGGTTCGCCTATAACTACTGCTTTCATTTTTTAATCATTTTGTGACCACAATTACTTAAACCACTGCAGTTGCCCCGTACCTGTGGCAATTAAACTTTGTAAACTCTTTTGAACAAATCCTGTCCATGCCCATTCGCACGACTTGTAACAAGTATAGGAAGGGGTCAATCCTATCTGGGTGAAAGTCAATTGTGTTTTGTCACCTTGTTTTGAAATTTCAAAGGTAATTTTATTACCCACCCATTCAGTTTGGTCCTTGGCATTTTTGAAATAGTTTTCTTCAACCAACCAAACCACTTTTTTGCCGGGAATCATTTCAACGACTTTCATTTTACTCCGGTGATTGTCTCCATACTGATAATTCCATTCGGCATTGGGTTCGTCCGTGATGCCATCAATTTCTGTACTCCACCAGGCACGGGGATTGTTGATGGCTTTATAAACTTCCGATGGCGATTGCTCCACCACGATTGTGGTTGAAAAATTTTGATTGTTCATTTTGTTGTTGTTTTGGTCCCTTGTAAATTAGGTTACTTTAAAGTTACGCAAATATACGTAACTTGTAAGTTACCAAACATGATTTTAGCAAAATATTTTTACCAAGGCCCTTTAATTCATGATTTACGCTAACTATTTCAACTTTCTATATTCGTGTGGCGTCAGTCCTGTTTTACTTTTGAATAAGCGGCTGAAATAATGTGGATAGTTAAATCCTAAATTATATGCTATCCCGCTAACCGTTTCAAATTCATTAAGCAATAAGGTTTTAGCTTTTTCGATGATGAAATTATTTACGTGGTCCTTTATAGCGTATCCCGTTTCTTTTTTCAGCAAGTCACTCAAATAATTTCCTGAAAGATGAATCTTGTCTGAAAAGTATTCTACGGATGGAATTCCTGATTCTGCAAATTTCCCGCTTTTAAAATAGCTGTTCAGTAGTGAATGAAATTGGCTAACAACATCAGAATTTTGTGCCGACCGGGTATTGAATTGTCTCTCATAGTATCTTCTTGATAAGTTCAATAATAACTCCAGTGAAGATGCAATTACGGTTTGACTATGATTGTCTATTCGCTCCAAAATTTCATTTTGAACCATAGTCTTGCAATCGGTGATAGTCTTTTGTTCTACATCTGACAAATGCAGGGCTTCATGCACATCGTAAGAAAAGAAGCCGTAGTCTTCAATACTTTGCCCCAAGGAGGTATTGCGAATTAAATCGGGATGGAAGAACAACATCCATCCCTGTATTTCATCTAATTTTTGTGCTTTTGATACAGAATTGACTTGATCGGGCGCTGTAAAAAATAATACACCTTCATTAAAATCATACGTATTTCTTCCGTATTGCAAACCACAACTTTTATCTTTTAAACCGATGGTATATAGTTCTGATGTGAATTTTACGCCAATAAATTGCTCTGGAATTTCCCATTTCGAAACATCAATAATGCTAATCAATGGATGTGTGGGTTTGTCAAATCCAAAAATCTCGTGCAGTTGATTAATTGACTTTATATTGTTAATGTCTGGTTTCATTTTTTTTGCCAAAATTTTAGCCTACTTAACCTGGCTCATTATTACTTTGTCATACACCTTGTCACCAAACCATTTTCTAATTGCTATGGCCGGCTTAGCCATGTAGCCTTTCACATATCTGGTTTTTGGCTTCTTGTCAGTTGCAGCTTTTGCAATAGTTTGCCCAAGGATATTAACATCAGTCAACTGATTTCCGGTATACATTTTCTTAGTATTCTCTGCTACTTTATTGGCGAAGCTAGCATAAGCTCCATTACCTGAAGTTTTCTTTAAATTTTCTGCGGCTATTTGCCCCCAAGGTGTTTTGATGCCACCTGGTTCTACCACTACCACATCTATTCCAAAGTCTTTCAGTTCTAAACGTAAACAATCGCTCCAACCTTCTACAGCGTGCTTAGTAGCATGATACCATGCCCCCAGTGGCGTATAAATTTTACCACCCATTGATGAAATATTGACGATTCTACCTGACTTTTGCTCACGCATACCTGGCAAAACTAACTGTGTCAATCTTGCCATACCAAAAAGATTTACTTCAAACTGCCTTCTTGCTTCGTCAAGTGGAACGTCTTCCACAGCACCATAAGAACCATAGCCTGCGTTGTTAACTAAAATATCTATTCTGCCTTCTTTATTGAGAATAGTATTTACAACTTCAACGATTGATGCATCATTGGTTAAGTCAAGCGAGACTACACCCATTCCTTTTGCTTTCAGGTCATTCATTTCGTCTGTACGTCTTGCCGCTCCATAGACTGTATAGCCTTGGCTGTGCAGAATGTCAGCTGTTGATTTTCCCATTCCTGAACTTGCTCCTGTGATTAATGCTACTTTTTTCATTTGTCTAAATTTTAAATGTTTTAAATTATTTACACTGCAAATTTAGATTGGCGAACCAGGGTGAATTAACACAGTAAACGGGATGTATAACACAAATTACGGAATGTAAGACTTCGTATTTTGAGGTGCCGGATTAGATATATTCGGTTGAACTGTTAAATCGTATCGCTGCTCTCTAAGAGCTTTACCAAATGATGTTGATTCTTTTTCCTCTGTTAGTTTGAACCCATGCCTGACATAAAGCGAGGCCGCTGAGACAAGTTCATGCGTAGTCCATAAATAAGAAGATGTATAACCGCATTTTACTAAAAAATCCATGTATAATGACATCAGTTTTTTACCCAGACCAATGCCTCTGTATGCCGATTCTAAGTAGAAGTAGCGTAGTTGCGCTACCTTATTTTCCCGGTGCATTAGAAGCAGGAATCCTATAATGCTCTGATTATGCTCGCATATCCAAACCCTATCCAATTCAGGGTTATACGTTTTGTAAAATTCAAAAATTCCTGACGCCACATATGCCTCAAAAGATACTCCATAGTCATATTCATCACCATAGAGCTTTCCGTGACGATGAATTACATAGCCTAAATCACCGGGTTTCAGTTCCGTTCTGATCGTAATGTCGTTGATTGTAATCCTTGTACTCATATCGCTAAGTGTTTTGATGAGCTTTTGAAAGAATCAGTTGTATTTCGGCCATGTTACGGGCTAGCTTATCACAGGCCCCTTCTGTTAAGGGCTCAAGTGTTTTTTTGATCTGGACATTGGAGGCCTCGTTAAGAATTTCAAATTCGCTCCTGCCTTTTTTTGTCAGACTAAGATGAATAGAGCGACCGTCTTCATTAGATCGTTTTTTTGAAATCAGTTTTTTCTTCTCAAGGTGACGAAATATTCTGCTCAGGTATCCCTTGTCAATACCTAAGGATGCGATGATATCACTGCCAGTCAGGTTTTCATGGTGATACAACTCATACAGTATCCGTACCTCAGGTAAGGAGTATTCACTGTTTAGAATATGCTGATCCAGTAACCCGATTACATTGGTATAAAATCTATTAAAGGCTCTTATATCCGCGATATGCTTGTCTTTCATATGACAAACATATTTTTATTAGTTGACAAAGTCAACTAATATGCTAAAGAATAGTTTGAATTGAAAGATACACCTGCTTGTGATCTTGGTGAGCGGTTTTTAAGTAAATGGTCAACAAACTAAACTTCGGGAACACGTCAGCTGCAGGTTGACATAAACACTTTGTTATTCGCCCGTTGAAACGAATCGTACGAAGTCAATTCCAGTATAATCGTTTAAAGAAGGATCAACCGCAAATACTTGTCCAGTAGTTTTGTTTTCGATAACAGCAAAGTCATGATCTTTGAAAAAGGCTGACTTGAAGTAGGGATGGATGTTATTATCTAAAAAATAAAGTTGCCCAATCAAAGGTTTTGCAATCCATTGTTTATCCAAATTGTTTTTTACCAATAGCCGATTGCAGACGGCTGAAAAAAAGGCCGCGTATCCAATACAATTGGCGCGTTTTGAAACTATCAATTTGTTTGGATCCTTATCATCCAATTCATCGGTGAAAATCAAAGATTTTGATGTCAGGGAAAGACTTGTTTCAATGATGCTCTTGATTTGAGAATCCTGTCTACCGGAACTTGAATCAATGTATTGAAGGAGTTTAAAATCAGTGGCCTTATAATTTGTTCTTTCTCCGATTGACTTGTAAGTAAAAAGATGCCGGTAAACCCATCCTCGAAATACTAGTACTGTCAAAATGAAAATCAGTGCTCCTATTCCAATGCGCTTGACAACCTTCATATCTGTAAAATTATTGCCGTAAGAAGCGTCACGGTCTGTGTTTATGGCGTATTGGAATTTCGAAGCCTATGCTAATGCGTATTCAACAATTGCGTTCGTATGAATTTTTGTCGTGTCAAATATCGGTTTTGAAAAATCCTCCTGGCTGATTAACATTGGAATTTCAGTACAACCCAGTATTATACCTTCAGCGCCTCGCCCAACCAAGTCCTTCATGATTGAAATATAATTCTGCTTTGTGTCAGGATTAAGTATACCTCTGCCTAATTCTTCTTTCAATGTATGCTGCACATAGTCCCTTGTCTCCTGCTTCTCCGGTATTAAAACATTCAACCCATTTTCTTCCAGTTTCTTTCTATAAAACTCCATTTCCATTGTAAACTTCGTTCCCAATAGTCCAACTTTCACAAGGCCTTGTTGCCTAATGGCTTTCGCTGTTTCTGTTACTATATTAATAACTGGTAATTTTATTTTGTCTTCAAGATCGTCAGCAAACAGATGTGCAGTGTTAGCACATAAAACTATGGCATCAGCGCCACTTCTCTTTAAACTCTGGCACGCATTAAGCAAAAGCTCAAATGAATTCTTCCAACCTCTTTCCTGAACATCTCCAAAATTCAGTGAATAAATTATGCATTCTGAAAAATTCAGTCCACCTAACCTTTCATTGATCCCTTCATTTATGAACTTGTAATAGTCCATAGTTGACACCCAGCTTACTCCACCTACAAGTCCTATTATTTTCATTTTACTCATACTATTTTTTAAAATTATCTAAGGTTATGGTACTTTTTAGTTGTCATTGTTGAAACAACTCAACACATCTTGTTTAAAATAAGGTTCTTGATTTGCCCAAAACATATAATTTACCTTCAAAAAATCTTTAGCAAAGGCATGAAGCAATGGAACAATGTTTTCGTGTATTTTGGATTTATCTTCGGTTGCATCGCCTGTTTCACCAATGTAGTTACCGTCTTCTATGGCTATACCAAGTGGAACAGTATAGTGGTTTTCATGCATCATAGCAATGGTATGGTTTAGCTGTCCTTTTCTTTTTACCATCAAATCGGGTCCACCCAGGCCAACACCAATTTGTTCGCCATATTTATAAATGCTTCTTAGGTAGCCTTTGTCGTTTCCTGGCAACCATTCACCGGGCATAAAATTGGCATATATCATAGTAACCGATTTTGGAAAAGCTTGTTTTAATGCAAGCATATTTTCTTTTAAGCCCGTTACGTAGTCCAACTCCGAAAAACCGGAATCCTTTACTTCTATTGCTGTTTCCTGAAGGTTAATGCCTTCTATTTTTCCATCGAAGTCTTTGCCCAGTGCTTGTATTAGTTGTGCAAATCGTTCCCGTACTTTTTTATTCCACCGTTTGGCTACCCAACCGCCTGGTCTGCCGTCCGCGTTGTATTGCTCTACAGCTCCACCATCATATGCTTCAGTAAGTATGTAGTCCAGCACAGCTTTGCGCTTGGCGTTAAAGGTTACATCTTGTAGCGTAACAAATAGTTTCTTGTTAAATTTTTTAAGATACTTATAGTCTTCCAGCAAAATCGAAAAATCGTACTTCCCTTTTTCGGGTTCAAGCTGACGCCACGAGTACATGATTTGCGCACCTCTAAACATGGAGTGTAAAAAAGGATGATCCTTTATCAACTCTCGGTCTCGGGCAAAATAAACAAAATGTTGAATGCTGTCTTTTTTGATTGGACATGCAGCATCTAAATATTGTTTATATGCATCCACGTATCTTTCGCTATGCTTCTTTTCTTGGGCATATGCAGGCGTCCATAAAATAAAAAGAGAAAGCGCAGAAATGAGCAGACTGCTTTTGGGGATTTTTCTGAATATGAGGTTCATGATATTTAGTATTGCGTATAACAGCCTGGGTTTTTGAAACACATCATTACCTGTCTGTAGCGTTTCGCGCAGGCAGATCGGCTGTCACAAAACTAAATTAAGAAAACGAGCTCTTCAAACTTACTGGCCCAAGCTGGCATACGCACTTTGCCGGCTACTTGTTTCTATTTTGTGTTATTCAACTTCTTTCTCCTAATATACCCGGCAACAATTGTCAAGAGAATAATCAGAATCGTCAAGAAGAAGGGTTTTCCCTTACTAATATGAATAAAAACTACGACTGTCATGTATGTAGCTAGTATTGCCGTACCGACAATTACTGTTTTTTCATAAAGAAATAATGCAATTGCAATTAGTAGAGCAACTCCTGTCAAAATGAGAACTGTGTTGTTTGAACCTAATTTGTCTAATCCGTTTGAATAAAATATTTTGCTAAACGCATTTTGGATAAAAAAGACAATTACTAGTATAGAAGGGAGCCAGGTTAATACGGTCTTGATTGTTTTGTTTGTCATCATTTTTAATCTCTGATTTCAAAGTATGAGTATCATAATAGTATGAAAATGTTTAGTCTCCCTATTTGATCCCACCCTTTCCATATTCATAATCCAATGGTACCCATTCATTGGTAAATATCCAAGTTATCAGTGGCGTTTGGGTGTTTCACGTTTACAATGCGGCAAATTTATTCCAATCGCACATGGTCCTGAAATGGAGACTCTGCTGAGAACCGGATGCACTTTGTTGTGAGTAGTTATCTGTCTTCACGATTTTTTAAATCGTGCCACCGTTATTTTCGGTCGCGATTAACTCCACCACTATAGAGCTCGCGGAGAAGTTATTAAGCGCACTTTGCGTTACTGAGCATGAAGTAATGGCGATTATCAAATCCGTGCATGCCCGGAGAGTTATGAACCTCCCTGGGTTTGCAACCGTTTTGTTGTAAATGATTTTACCATTCTCATCTATTCGAGAGTTCAGAAAGAAGTTGAAAACCGTGGTGAGATTTTTATACTCTATCCCAAATTCTTTTAGACAATCCTGGATGTTTTGGTGGCATGACGGATGCGGCTTGTCAACATTATAATGCACTTCATACATTCGTTGGCTGCATGTGGGGTGTATCAAGTCATGCGTACCCACCTTGTCTTCTTCAATTTGAAGTAACTTATTGTACTTATTACTGTATAAGAAATCTTTTTCGTTTAGGTAAATATTGGCGTTGCAATCAATGGTGACTCCTGTAGAAAGACATTCCGTTGAGTCTGAACTTACCACAGCAAAAATGTCACCCGTCTGGTGACCTTTGGGGTCAATTATTTTTATTAATTGGTCTGCCTTAACAAAAAACGCTTTCGCTGATTGCGGATTTATAGTATAAATATTTGCTCCAATCATTTTGTTACGTCAGTTACTCTGTTCTGGCCATATCTACCCACAACGTTTATGTTTATGACGGCTTGGGCTTTCGAAGCGTCACCGTCCCACGTTGCTGAAACAAAATTAAAAAAACAAAACGTCAAGCTTAACTCACTTTTGTCGGTTCATAGTAAAGAGTGATTGCACCACCACTAAATGTCTTTGTCTTTGTGAGTTTAAAAACAGTTCTATCGTTTATGCTTTCAAATAACTGCAAACCACCGCCTGCTACAACGGGGTGAACACAAAGCTGAAGTTCATCAATCAAATTGAGTTTCATTAATTGAATAATTAAACTTCGACTGCCAACTAAAATATCTTTGCTCCCGCCGTGGCGGGATTGTTTGAGTTCTAAAACTTCTTCTTCAAGATCTCGATTTGCTAGCTTCGCGCTTTCCCACCCGATAGCTATCGGGTCTACATTTTTATGCGTGTGTGAAAAAACTATTTTGGGGACTTTATTCATTATCACCGCAAATTCGTCCGTTGCTTTTTCACCGGTAGGGTTTTTCGCTACCTCTTTCCAATATTTCATAAGTTGGTAAGTTATCCTTCCATATAGAACGGTGTCTACGTTGCTTAACAGGTCGGCATAATGCTGAAGTAATTCTTCATCGGGGGTACCTGCCGTATGATCGAAAATCCCGTCAAGTGTCATATTTATTGCTGCAATTATTCTTCTCATTTTTAGTCTTTTCGATTGTTCGTCTTTAGTCAGTGGATTCTATCGTTTTACAATGATCGCTAATGGCCGGTGTTTATGGCAGCACTGGTAACGCAAGTTAAATGAAATGACTTGCGTTGTAAACTAAGAACAGAGTCCCGAAAACGGAGACTCTGCTGAGAACGGGACTTTGTTTTCAGCTATGCCAAAACATCGGACTGAATAAAAGTAAACACTCTACCTTGATAGGTTGGGTCAAGATTTTTAATCTTCCTCACATCTTTAGGTTTAGCCGTAAATTCCGCTTCAATCATCAGCCCACTCATACTTACATCGGTCACAACCGCAAATTCATACTCCGTTTTGGCCTTTTTCCTGATGTCATCAGACAGTCTAAACACATCTCCTATTCGTAATTGTACCATATTTCAATCTTTTAAAATTTCGAGTTAAAAATACTAAATATTTTGGCTTAATATTTCATAGGTAATTACTAATTTTTTTAGCTTTGCAAGACTAAAGAAATGGCTTATGGGCGGGCGTGGTAAATACACCGATTTCGATAATTGGGGTGACTTTGGTGCACCCAAAGTTTTTGATAACGATGCCCGTAACGTGAGCAACATTCCCGAGGACGTGGCCAAAGTCTTTGAAGACACAGACATTGATAAAGTATGGCTTGTCCTTGAGAAAACTTTTCACGTCAATGTGAAAGAATGGAAGCAGCGATTTAATGAAGAGTACAATAGCAGTTCAAGAAAATTCAGCAAGCGTGAGTTATTCGTAAGATTTGGTAAAGCCAAGTTCGAAGCTGCACTCAATCATTTGCTTGCACGCAAAGAATTAACACCTACATGGATTAATCTCGTTCGCTACGTAGTTATGAGCAAGATCAAAGCGAAGCAGAAAGAAGACCATGCGATAAGAAACTATTACAAAAAATAGTGAAGCCGGTATACGTAGATGCAAGCAAGTTTCAATCGCACAGAGTCCCGAAATGTAGACTCTGCTGAGAAAGGAGAGCTCCTGGACAGGTCGGTGACAACACCCGACCTCAGACCATCATTGAACTGTTAAATTCTTATATAGGTATTTTTGTATTTTTATCTTATGGATAAAGTTCAATTTGCAGTTGGCGATTTAGTCAAACACATCAAACCAACGATTAACAATGGCTTGCAAATGTGTATTGAAGATGTTCGAACAAATAAAAAAGGTGAATCCGAATTTAAATGCAGTTATTTTTCTGGAAAAAAGGCTGCTCTCAAAACCAAATGGTTTAAACAAAAGGACTTGAGACTAAAAGAAACAGATATAACATTTTTCTAACTGCGCTTTTTCCTTTAACAGTAGCGGTCATTGCTTTGATCGTCAGTTTGATTTCGCTTTTCAGAGGTAGTTGTATCATTTTCGTAGAAATAATATTTGCATCCCACCGTTCACGTAAAAAGTAAATCGACTTCAATTAAATTCCTCTTGTCAACGTTGTATGATTATCACTGAATAAGGTCTTAAAGTTTAGGAAAGATGCTATTCATTGTAGAGGGTTAGCTATAGATGCTAACCCTTGTCTATTTAGTGACTGATCTCCTTGCTTTCGGTCTGCTCTTTGCCTAAAGTCAGTGTTACCATCGACCTAGACTAATAGAATTCTTATATCGTTGTCGTTCAAAATTTACAGGTAAACACCGGCAAAGGCGGGCTAACGACTTACCGTTCAATCTCTCTCAAATTCTCCATCTTCTTATTTCTCAAGAATCCGGTGATGTCCTCAAAGTGTTCTTTTACACGCTTGTTCCCAAACTCAAACACCTTATTCGCCAACCCATCCAAAAAATCCCTATCGTGCGATACAAGAATCATCGTTCCATCAAATGCACGGAGCGCATCTTTCAGAATATCTTTTGTGCGAATGTCCAGGTGGTTAGTAGGCTCATCCAGAATTAACAAGTTCACCGGCTGAAGCAACAATTTGATCATCGCCAGGCGCGTGCGCTCTCCACCTGAAAGCATTTTTACCTTCTTTTCAATATCATCACCGCTAAACATGAACGCTCCGAGAATATCTTTGATCTTCGTGCGGATGTCCCCTACGGCAATCTGGTCGATGGTCTGAAATACCGTGATGTCTTCTTCCAGCAGTGCAGCCTGGTTCTGTGCAAAGTAACCGATCATCGAACCGTGACCGAGTTGGCACTTGCCCTCAAAATCAATCTCGCCCATGATCGCCTTCACCAGCGTTGATTTTCCTTCACCGTTCTTTCCAACAAACGCAACCTTTTCACCGCGGGCAATGGTAAGACTCACATCGTTGAACACCGTGTGGTCGCCATACTTTTTGGTGAGGTCACTCACCATCACCGGGTAGTTGCCCGAACGTGGCGCAGGAGGAAATTTCAAATTCAACGCACTGCTGTCAACTTCATCAACTTCAACAATCTTTATCTTTTCCAGCATCTTCACCCGCGACTGCACCTGCAACGTTTTCGAGTAAGTGCCTTTAAAGCGCTCGATGAACGCTTCAATATCTGCAATCTCTTTCGCCTGATCATCAAATTGCTTTTGTTGCTGCTCGCGTCTTTCCTTGCGCAGCTGTAAGTAGTGCGTGTAGTTTGTTTTGTAATCGTAGATGCGGCCCATCGTTACCTCAATGGTGCGGTTCGTCAGGTTATCGACAAACGTTTTATCGTGGCTGATCACGATTACTGCCTTGGCGTTGGTCTTCAAAAACTCCTCCAGCCACTGCACCGACTCTATATCCAGGTGGTTCGTGGGCTCATCCAATAAAATCAAATCAGGTTTTTGCAACAGTATTTTGGCAAGCTCAATACGCATGCGCCAGCCCCCACTAAACTCATTGGTAGGGCGGGTAAAATCCGATCGCAGAAAGCCGAGGCCCATCAACGTTTTCTCAATCTCGGCATCGTAGTTAATTTCCTCTATAGAATAATACTTCTCACTCAGTTCACTTACTTGTTCAATAATCTTGGCATAATCGTCCGACTCATAATCCGTGCGTGTTTCCAGCTGGTGGTTTAGTTCGTCTATTTTCTTTTTCATGCCGTTGATCTTCGCGAAAGCCTTCGAGGCCTCATCAAACACGGTATCATTGTCATGAGTAAGCAAATGTTGGGGCAGGTAGGCAATCACGGCCTCTCTGGGGGCGCTCACCTTGCCACGGGTGGGCTTGTTCACCCCGGCTATAATCTTGAGCAACGTACTCTTACCAGCACCATTTTTACCCATCAGGGCTATGCGGTCATTCTCATTAATGTTAAAGGTAATGTCGCTAAACAACACCGTTCCGCTAAATTCTACGCCTACTGCGTCTACTGAAATCATAAATTGAAAAATAAGGGGGCAAAGATAATAAGCTAATAGTTATTAGCTAAATCGTATTTTATGTGGGCCTCGTCCTTTGCCGGTCAAAGTTCAGTTATTGGAAATCTTATTCCTTACTCTGCTTAATGTTTCAGGTGTCATACCAAGAAAGGAAGCGACTAGTTTTAATGGGGCCCTTTGTATAATATAAGGATGTTGTTCTAACAACTCTAAGTAGCGCTTTTCAGGACTATACAGCAAAAAAGAGACTTCTCTGTTTTCTTTTCTTATAGCAAATTGCTCTACTATTATTCTGCCAAAATTACTCCAGCAATGATAATCTGAGTAGAGCTTCATTATGGCATCATATTCAAAAGTTATAAGGCGAGTATCTTCCATTGCCACGACACTGAATTGGGCAGGTTTACGCGAAAGAAAACTTGCCAAAGAACCCGTGAACGTATTCTCAAAACAAAAGTCTTTAGTTATTTCTTCTCCTTGTATTAGAAAAGTCAATCTTGTATAACCTTCTACAACAAAACCCATCTTATGACAGACTTCACCTTCTTTTAAAAAATGCTCACCCTTGCCTAATACTTTTATCTTAAGACATCTTTCCATCGCATTCCATTCGTCTTCATTAAAAGAGATGACTTTAGTACAGAAGAATTTGAATTTATCAGTCAAGGTATTTTTTGTAAGTGGGTCTGTAGCCAAACAAATACGAAAACGGTGTCAGGATAATGAACAGGGCTTTCTGAACTGCAAAAGGTGGTTTAGAAAGTCGGAACATATCGGAATATTCGTTTGCTACTAAAGCAGCCTGTAAAATGTTAGGGACCCCATCGTCATTTATCTTACCGTCAATGGCAAGTCCGGTAGCGGTTTCTAATAAGTTTTCAGTGTTCATTGCCGGTTGAATTTTCCAATTTACTATCGTTTTTCCGCTCGTGTCATTCCACATCGAGTGTATTTTGTTTATAGGAATATGCAACGTATCACCTTGCTTTAAGACTTTCAGATGTCCATCAATACGTACAGTTAATTGTCCGGATAAGACGGTAAAATCTTCAACCTGGAAAGGATGATAATGTGCAGCAGGCTCTTTGGAGTAAGAGTTGTATGTTGCTTCCATCTCTAACAGGTTTCCGTTAGTGTCTTTAGCAGTCTGCAAAAACTTAATGTCCTGTCCGGTTTTTGGATTGCTGATTTGCTTGTTCTTAAAAGCCATCTTTTGAAATGTTTCTTAACTATGTTACCAATTTTGTTATTAACTTTTTGCAGAAGTCATAAATTAGAATGATGCATAGCTGTTTGCCTGTTTGCGACAGGTACATCTTTTTCACATTCTTGTTTTAATAAGTCAAGCCAGGTTCCCAAAACCTTTTCTAAATTCCTGTTGAATTTCTTTTTAAACACGCTTGCAAAGAAACCTTCCATGCTTTCGTCAACAGAAACTTTTATTTGCCCGTTATCTTCAGTTAATGTCCAGTTATGGATGACAAATGTGCCCAATGCATTCCCTGTCCACCCGATGTTTTTAAAGACCTCGACCGTATGAAGAGTTGAATGTATATTAACGCTGCCCGATCTCCAGTCAAATGTTGTGTTTTGCTTCAGCTCACCATTTAATCTTGACCTGATAATTTCCTTTTGCCATTTTGTCCAATTGTTAATGCCCGTTAGCACTGACCATACTTTTTCACTACTTGCATTAATAGTGATTTCCTTGCTGCACTTTACCGGTGCGTTGTTGTTGATGTTTTTCATTTTTGAATTGTTTTGTGCAAATGAACTTGACGAAAGTGTCAAGTAAAATGCGGTTAGTAAGATTGTTTTTGTAGTCATAATATTTGTGTTTTTTATATTGACGATACAAAAGTCAACACAAATCCAATTCTTGCTCTTGACTAAAATCAAGAAGTTTGGTTAGCCTATAATTTTCTTAGGGTGAGGAGAATACCAACAAAGGCGAAATTTCTAATAGAGGATCAACTAACTGATAATTTAGTCGAATTTGCCAGTGAAGAATACCGGCAAGGAGAAAGATTGCTAATCTTTCTCCTCATCTTCCTCGTCTCCTTTCTCCTCCGTCTTTTTATCAACTTGTTCAATTGTGATTGCCTTGTCCATATATCGTTCGCGCGTATGAGGGTAGAAAACGCCAAGCATGCCTGCGCCTGAGGCAGCTAATGCAATTACGAATGTTAATATAATTACCCGAAACACTTTTCTAAAAGTCTTCATTGTCTTGAATGGAAATAGTTGCTCGGCGGGCGAGCATTTGATTAAAAAAATTATTGATGGCCAGTATTAGCTGGCGGGGGATTGAATCCTTTATTTAAGCAAACGGGGCGTCTAAGCTTAATCGCGGGCTAATCTTGTGTGCCCGGCAAAAGGTATTCGGTTTGAACTTCAGAATTCGCTTTGATTGATTCCTTATCTCGATTTGAATGTTGCCTGAGCAACTCAGTATCGAATAGAGGAACCCGTTTTCAAAAATGTCTAGATGATGACCTGAATGACAGCATTTCTGAAAAGAAATTATTGAGGTTCTTTTCGATCTGACTGTTTCGCGCTGTTCAGTCTTAACAGGTACTCTTAGCTGACCACTGAAAGAAGGAGTATTAACGGCAAAAATGAGGGTGCACAATAAAATGGATAACCACCAATTCGGTAGCATTCGCCTTATTGTTGAACCATTTCTCATTTAATAGAAATTAAGTTTAGTCACTCCCCTTAGGTTAGAATGGCAAATCAAACTTACAGAATTTTTAAACAAGAGGCGGGCAAGTATTAATACTATATTCTATTGTTCCTGTTTACCCTAATGCACCTGTTTCTTAACCGTCTCTATAGCCTCTTTAAGTACTTTTTTTACCTCTTCAAATGATGTGTCAGGATGATTATTCCAGTCCATAAGTCGGTGTTCCTTAACTCTACCGTTTTCGTACTTTTCTAAAGTAAATCTTACAACTTGCATCCCAGCTCTCCTATGAATGTACTCACCGAGTACATCCATAGATGCTTTATATAGCGCACAATAAAGACTATAACGTCCAGCAGTTATATCATCCTTACATTCCCTGTCATCTTGCTTATTCCATTTTGAGGGATCTGATAAGATAGAGTCAGCCAGCTTGATTATCTTGAGGTCTAAAGCATCAAATTTCAAGTCTCGATTTTCTCCACTCGTACTCTGTCCAACTGCTGAAAGCGAAATCAAGGAAATAAATATTAAACTGATTCTTTTCATGTTTCTATTTTTAGGTGAGTTGTCTTGCTTGCCGCCAACATTAGTACAGGCGTAACTTCATTGCGCCTATTTTCTTTATATGTGGAGTATGAACATCAAAATGGTGTGAGAAAATCACTCCCCATACTCTGTTCCATTAAAGTTATTCGGTTACATCGTAGATGTCCCAGGTGTCAAAATAGTTTTATGTAACCGGATTGCATTTTAGCGGCATTGCTGGCAACATTAGTACAGGCGCAACTCTATTACGCCTATTTTCCTTATATATGGAGTATTAACCGCACATTAGTGTGAAATACTCTGTTTCGTACTTGATTTCGCTCTTTTCCTCAAAATTTGCCTATGAAGAACACAGGCAAAGGCGGGAGCTAACCTAAAACACTTTGTTGGCGACAGTTGCTTTTCCTTATCCTTTTATCAACGTTTCAATTTTATCTTTGATTTCTTTACTTGATGGCCTTGGAGCGTCTCTATCAATTAACTCTCCAGTTTTGTCTATCAAATAATAAGTCGGGAATCCCTGTATTTGAAATTTCTGTCTAAATACTTTGGATTCTGTTTCGTTTAAGAAATATTGATTTGGATTCAATTTTAAATTTTTAACTGATGTTTTCCATTTCTCCAATTCTGAATCCATGCAGACATAAACAAAAGCAACATCTCTGTCATTAAATGAATTATCCAAAGAAATTGAATATGGAAATTCCCTTCGGCAAGGACCGCACCACGTTGCCCAAAAATCAACGTAAATTATTTTTCCCTGAAAACGGTCCGCCATGTCTTTGAAAATATTTCCGATAATTTTTGAATTTGAATTTTGCTCTCCAAGAAATGTAATTGAAAGGTTTGTTGCTTTGAACGTTTCAATTCGTTTTATGAACAATTCCCTTAGTTCTTTGTCCTGGATCTTGTTGATGTTATGATTTATGAAATCTGTCGCATGAGCTAAATCTTTCTTTAAGAGAATATTAAACAAATCAATTACAAGAACATCTCTTGATTTTGTGACCTTCTCAACTGTGAGTAAACTGTCAAATCTATTTTGCAAATTTTTGAAACTATCATAATTCTCTTTCTTCTTTGGAACTAAATCCTGGAACTTGTATTTGAAAATTAAGTACTGGTTCAAATGTGCTCGATAGAATAATGATATTAATGCTTGGTCATTGTCAATAGAAAAAAGTTGGTTATCCATTAGTTCTTTCTCCAACGGCAAATTGTTCATTTGCTTGTATGCGGCATAATCAACAAGATAGTTTGCGTTTCTATAAAGAATGTCATTTTTAGTCCACGTCTGAAAAAGTTTTGAAGAATTATTCTTTGCTTCAAAGTCCTCAAATTCTTTCAATTCCTTTTGAGTCCAGGTGTTCAATTCATTTTTGTACTCTTTTAATGTTTTTCCTTCACAATCAGGTTTGAAACTGTCTTTATTCTTGTTCAACCTATAATTGAAAATTTCCTGGTTCACTTTTGAGTTTGCCCCGGAAAACTCAATTGTTTGGTTTTTATTAAACTTTATAAACAAACTATCTCCGGCAGAAAGAATCAGATTTAATTTTCTATCTGATTTAAAAATGATTTCCTGTGTTGAAGTTATCGGAAAGTCAAATCGGAATGTTCCGATTTTTACATCAACAAATGCCAAATAATTCGTTGTGTGTTCATCAAGTAAATTGGATACGTCAATTGAAATCGTCTTTGCTAATCCATCCTGGTATTGTCCACAAATAATTACCGATTTTTCTTGAGCAATTCCGACAAACGTGATTAAAAAGAATATTGTCGTTTGTAAAATTCTCATTCTCGTAAACTCTTTATTTTTTCGGCAATTGCCATCAACGACCCTGTTTATGGCGGCTGCGATTTTCGAAGCCGAATCCTACTCGCGAGTGCGAAACGAAATTAAGAGAACTAAACTTCCAAGCAACACCATACCCGCAGCTGACATAACACTTTGTTGGCAGCCTTGGCTGCTGTAGCTTTGTTCTCACTCATTTTTTTTGAACCTCTCTTTGTCCTGTGAATGCATTTTAGAAAATCCATCTTTCCTAAGAGTCAAAATAATTACTCCGTTTAGTCCCCGAGCTCCATATTTGTCGGTTGCATCTTTTCCCTTAAGAACATCCATCGAAGCTACCCAATCAGAATTTATATAAACTAGAAGGTTAGCATTTGCATCTTCCTCTTTGAATGATACGCCATTACCGTCGGTAGTCAATGTTTTGTCGTCCGCTTTAATAACATATAATTTAGGATTAGGAGATGGAAAATTTTGTCCTGAAACGTTTGAACAAAATACCAGAAGGAATAGTCCAAGAACGGTAATGAAATTTTTCATATGTCTTTTTTTAGTCCAGTTTTTTTATTGTTAAAAGCTATAACAGCTAGCGTGAGTGCTTATGACGGCTTTGGTTTTCTAAGCACGTCACCGTCCCACTGCCCCGCGCCATGCGGGGTTGCCGAACTAAGTTAGTTGAAAACACTTCACCTTAAAACATCCACGCCATTTCTTACGCACGTTGTTGTGTGTGGTATTTCTAGTTAGCGTCAAATGTAATGCCAAATCTTTTTAGATAATCTTCTATCGGTTCTAATCCCATTTCCCGTCTTCTTTCATTGACAGTTTCTGGCTTTTCTAAATCATACAATTTGCCATTTTTAATTTGGCTTCCAAATAGTTGAGGTTTACCCTCATCCATTAGAATTCTATCTTTCATTAAAGCGTATTGCTCTTTGCTTAAGTCGCCATTTTTGACGGCTTTTTCAATAAGAGGAAAATACTTTATTCTATATTTAGAATCTGTATGTTGCAATCCCAGCCAGATTGCATCCATTTGTTCTTGATTCACTTCATGTAAGGTCGGCATTCCGCATTTTTCAATTATACTTATAACTAATTCTTGATTTCTGTGGTCTTCTTTTGCGTACTTAATTAGATTATTCTCTCGTCTTATTTTTTGGTCACTTTTATAGACTTCACTCAGTATTTCGCTTTTCTTATTGCAGTCAACTTCAACATAGTCCACAGAACCAACGTAAGCAAATTTGTCTCTGTTGATAAATAAGAATATAAACACTATCAATATTAGAGATATAAAAATAGTGAGGAACACTTTAGTCTTTTTCATTTGTCTTTAGTTTGTTGGTTAGGTTGTCCCTATTAATCCTCAAGTGGTAAGAAAGTCACACGGTTTTGATTTTTTTGTCCATCGTGTCTTGGAGCATGGCAGCCAATATTAGTACAGGCGCAACCATCGCGCCTATTTTCTCTATATTATAGAGCATGACCATCACAACAGCATGAAATACTTAGTTCATTATTTGATTCCGCTCTTTCCATATTCATAATTCAATGCTGTTCGAGCTAAATTTAAATTGTCTGTTAACTCCTGGAGAATAGGTTCTAGGTCAGCCCACTCTTTTGGGAGGTTCTCCCACCATGAGTATTTTGTTTCTCTCATACTGTCCCCAATTGAAATCGAATAACTTGTTCCGTCAAGCCCAAAGCCATCAGATTTAACTAATGATTTCAGATTTAACTTGTCGATTATTTTATTTGTCCGTTTGTACGATTCCTCGCCAATTTCACCCCTGGTTATTTCAATTGTCGGTAGTTGCTTGCCGAATTTCATTTTCATCCTTTCCTCATGAGTCGAATATATCCTTTCGTAGTCTGTCGCTGAGTCCCATGTTTTGTAAGTCCAACGTAGTCCGTCTTTTGCTTTTGAAACAAAAAGTCTCTCCGCCTTATCGAATGAGGGATCGATACGTAGTCCGAGGAAATTTTGTTGGTCAACAAAACTGTCCAGTTGCCCCAAAGCTAAAGTTTGAAATCGTGCCCATTCAATTTGTTCTTCTTCTGTCATATTGCATTTTTTTCACCCCAAGGAAGTCACCTATTTTTTTACTTCTCAATGAATGTAAGTCCCTTTTGAGTTAATGAATGATACCGAATATCATTCTCCTTCTCCCGCCCTTGTCGGTGTTCTTCACCGACAAGCTTCGCTTCGTAAAAATAACTAAGCCTTATCGCTTGACAAATCCATTTATTGAAAGGAAATAGAAAACTCCATAGTATTTTTATCATCGACACGCGGGAAGTTAAAACTCCATTCTCAGTAATAGAATTGTTATAACGCTTGTCGTTCAAAATTTACCGGTGAAGAACACCGGCAAAGGCGGGGGCGCTATGTTTTAAACACGCTGTTGTGGCCCGTTCAATTATCTCAGCATCTTCCCAACAAGGTCTTTATTTTTTTCAATCAGAGTTTTAATTGTGTCGACCCCGTTATAGATACCTTGTCCAAATTTGCCTTCTCTGAATTTTGGAGCTATCACATTTCTGTTTATCCGAGATGCAATTTCGTCCTTGATTATTCTCTCAAGTCCATAACCCACTTCAATTCTCATTGATTTGTCTTTCACCGCTATTGTCATAAGTAGTCCGTCCAATTCTTTATCTCTTCCAAGTCGTCTACTTTCAAATTCATGGTTCGAGAACTCATTAATATCCTGTCCATTTAATGAGTCAATAGTTAGTACTACTATTTGCGATCCGATTTCTTTGTCAAGTTGGTCAATTAGGTAAAACACACTGTCCTCCTGCTCAGTTGTCAATAAGTCCGCGTTGTCGATGATACGGTTTTCCTTTGTCGTCTCCCTGTTAATTGCACTGCCGTCACCACCACATGAAAATAGTCCAGTCGTTATAAATAGTAATAGAAGGTAAATCAGTCTCATAGTTCTCAAATTGAATGGGCCACAACGTTTGTGCATAAGCAGTGGCGGATTTTCGAAGCACTTCACTGTCCCACGACATAGAACGTATTTTGAAAGACTAAACTACAAAATTACACCAAACCCAGCCATGACTTATGCATCTTTGTTGGCTGCCGTTTTTTTTACCTCACTTAGGAATCTTGGTCAGCTTATAATCTGGTATTTTGTATGTCATCGAATCCGGTTGATTCTTTGGGGCTAGTATTGTCAACTTATTCTCGTTGTCCATGGAGATAAAACTCTCTTTCAGGTAACTCAATGGAACCTCATATATCTCTTCACTTCCCCAGTCCGAGATGCATTTAGTGGGAATGAGTTTGATCAGTCGGCCGTTAATCGTCCAGGTTCCTGTTGTCTTTTTTAATCCTGAGTCCGAGTGTTCTTCGACAATGAATTTTCCGCTGTCTCCCAATGTCAAAAAATATTCGTACCATGTATACGAATGCGTGTATTTTCCAAGAAGCGATTTCTTTTGTCCGAAGGCTATTATTGAAATTGTCAGTAGTACTGTTGTGAATAGTGTTCTCATTGTCTCGAAAAAATGGCAGTCAACATTAGTAAGGCGCAACTCCATTACGTCTATTTTCCGCTCTTTTCCATATTTATAATTCAATGCTACCCATTCATTACTAAATATCCAAGTTATCAGTAGTGCTTGAATGTCTTTATAATGTAGCAAATTGCTTCAATCGCGCGAGACTCTGCTGAGAACAGATCTTGATGTTATATGCAGCTCTACCCTGTCCACGCAGCACAATTTTTTATTTCAGTAACAATCCCAATTGCTTTCAATAGTTTTTTGCCCACACGATTTACAAACGTAGAAATAAATATTCCCAACATCTCCAATCATGATTCCGTGAGAATTCCACTTGTCAGATGGTGGCGGATGTTTAATACCATCTTCAATATCCTCACTTGAAAGTTGAAAGAAAAATTCCTTTATCTTACCGCAAGTGCATGTAGGATATGATGGTGATTGTATATAGCTTGGATAACCTCCAAACTTGGAATTTCGAATTGCAGAACAGTTCTCCATAAAAAGTTCAGACAAATCATTCCCAAACTTTTCTTCAATAACAACGAAGTCATTGCCTTCAAAATCGTCATAATTAGGAAAGTCATCAACAACTTTTGGTTTTAAATAGCAATCGGGAACCTCTGTTTCAGCATCAGTCAAATTATGTGTTGGTTTTGTGAGTCGCTTGTTAGCACTGTCCGTCACACTAAAGTAATAGTGAAACATTTTGTGGTCGAATTGTTCGGAGTATGCGTCTGGACAATCATTATTAGGACATCGAAAAAGTAGAAACAAGTTTGAGTTACCGGGAAAATAAAAGGTGGGGAAATCTTTTTTGTAAAGTTGTAGAACAAAGTTTAACGGTGTTTTGCACTTGTCACAACAAGGATAATTTTCAAACTCTGCAAAGTTTGGAACGCCACCGAATTTACTTTCATTTTGTCCGATTGATACTTCCGATTTATGGGGACGCAGAAGAGTTGCAGTCCGTTTATATTTTCCAATAAGTTCCTTTATGTAGTCGGTATTGAAGAACTCTTCTGACGTAAGATTAATTTGTCCTCCGTTCATTTCAGGTTGATTGCCGAATAATTTCTTAAAAAAACTCATATTATAAACTCTTTATTTTAGTCCCACCCTTGTCGGTGTTCTTCACCGACAAGCTTCGCTTCGTAAAAATAACTAAGCCTTATCGCTTGACAAATCCATTTAGAAAACTCTATAGCATTTATATCATCGACACGCAGGAAGTTAAAACTCCGTTCTCAGTACTAGAATTGTTATAACGCTTGTCGTTCAAAATTTGCCGGTGAAGAACACCGTCAAAGGCGGGGGCTTGAAATACTTAGTTCCTTATTTGATTCAGCTCTTCCCATATTCATAATTCAATGCTACCCATTCATTGCTGAATATATCAAAGCTGTCAAATAAGCCTTTTTCTCTCGCCCTCTTTGGTCTTCTTCACCAAAAAGTACCTCGATGATTGAAGCTTGGAACCATGTTTACTACACTCAGGTATCTTTATTTAGTAGGGCTTGCGGGTGAAGAACACCCGCAAGGGCGAGGACATTGCTGTGGGCTGGGCGTTCTATCTCACTCTTTAAAAATTAGTCCAACTTCATTGTCTGGCCTCCATGTCCGTAATTCGTCAATCTCGTTTTCGTCTTCACATTTAATTAAGAGTCCGGTGTTAGTCTTGTTTGGATTTGCTTTTCTAATTCCTTCAATCCCCGTTATTTTTCTTTTCCGCCTCTTGTCAAGCGCATTGAATTCGATGAAGTCACCTATGTAAATTATTCCTTCGTCAATATGTCCCGCTAAAACGAGTCCACGTCCTGTAATCTTAAAAGTGTCCTTAATTGTATATTTTGCTGTCACTGCTGTTGATTGACTATCTGTCCCAAACGCCTTGCCCACAACGACCCCTGTTTATGGCGGCTTGAGATTAGGAGCGCTTGGCAATGACGTTAGGAATGCCAAGTGTGACCTGCTCTGAAGTTATCCACCGCTATAAAATTAAATAAAGAACCCGAAACTATGACACCCACTGAACCCCAAGCTGACATAAACACAATGTTGGCTGCCGTTTTTTTATCTCACTTAGGAATCTTGATCAGCTTATAATCTGGTATTTTGTATGTCATCGAATCCGGTTGATTCTTTGGGGCTAATATTGTCAACTTATTCTCGTTGTCCATGGAGATAAAACTCTCTTTCAGGTAACTCAATGGAACCTCATATATCTCTTCACTTCCCCAGTCCGAGATGCATTTAGTGGGAACGAGTTTGATCAGTCGGCCATTAATCGTCCAGGTTCCTGTTGTCGTTTTTAATCCTGAGTCCGAATGTTCTTCGACAATGAATTTTCCGCTGTCTCCCAATGTCAAAAAATATTGATACCATGTATAGGAATGAGTGTATTTTCCAAGAGGCGATTTCTTTTGTCCGAAGACGATTACTGAAATTGTCAGTAGTATTGTTGTGAATAGTGTTCTCATTGTCCCGAAAAGATGGCAGTCAACATTAGTAAAGGCGCAACTCCATTATGCCTATTTTCCGCTCTTTCCATATTCATAATTCAATGCTACCCATTCATTACTAAATATCAAAGCTGTCAAATAAGCTTTTATTCCCTCGCCTCTTTGGTCTTTCTTCACCAAAAAGTACCTCGATGATTGAAGCTTGAAACTATGTTTACCCACTTCAGGTATCTTTATTTAGTGGGGCTTGCGGGTGAAGAACACCGTCAAAGGCGGGGGTGCTTACAATCTCCTCCATTTTTTAAAGACTTCCTTTGTCTCTTTTATCCTAATGCCTAATCTTTGAATTAAGTTTTGTTCTGCCATGAAGTAATCGTCCTCGTCAATTCCCAGATGTCTTACGGTGTCTTTTATTGTCGAAACCTTGCCTGTCTTAAAACCCCATCTGTATTTAAGCGCATCAAATTGTTCTTTCGTCAATTCGTATGGTTTACGACCCTTGCAAAAATTAGTCACATCCGTGTAATAGTTTTCGGCCGTTTTCTCAAAAGAGCTAACTGCTGCTTTTGATAACTGTTCAGCGTAGTCATCCGCAGTCGGAGGCCTCTTATGATCAGCTTTAAAATCATGTCCAAATGCAATAGAGGCTCTGAGAAACCAAATCCAATTTTCGTCATTGGGTTCGGTTAGATGGTCATTGACCGATTCAACTAGGTATTCCTTCTCAAATTTCTTTCCTTTCTTCTTGTTGCGGTACTACAAAGTAACCTGATATTGCTCTCGTCCGATGCCCCTCCTTTAGACCAAGGTATTACATGGTCAAATTCAATGTCCTCGTCTTGAACAGATTTTCCGCAAATACTACATATTTGATTTTCCCTTTTTAGAACTCTGAACTGTGTCGCTCTTGGTATTTGTCTTGTAACATTTCGAAGTTCCTTTGTTTCAGTAAATGGTTCCGCCATGGAAAATACCGGACAGTCGTGTCCGAAAATTCTGCAACTTTTTTCATCACGAACTGTTTTCAATGGGAAACCTTCAACCAACGGTCCATAAGGACAATACTTTAATTCCCAACATGGCTTACATACGGCTCGAACTCTTTTCTTCCAATTAATTTTGTCAGCCCACTTTGCAATATGATTCGGATATTTCTTCAAGTCTATTCATTCATAGAGTTAGTCCTAACTGCCCAATAAGCATTGCTACCAACATTAGTACAGGCGCGACTCCATTGCGCATATTTTCGAGCATGAGCATCACAACAGCATGAAATACTTAGTTCCTTATTTGATTTAGTTCTTTCCATATTCATAATTCAAATGCTACCCATTCATTGCTAAATATCCAAGCTCATAGTCTCTCAAATTTCTTTAGCCAGTCTGCAATCATCCTATAATGCTTATCGCGCATTGGAGAAGCCGTCCTATCAAAAAATGATGCCTCTCTATACCGCACCTCGATATTGAATTTTGTCAGCTTTAACCATTCCGTAAAATAGTCTCTAAGCCAAACGTATTTTGAGTAGAGCTTCTGCTCTCCATAAAGATTTTTGACTATTGTTTCGTAAACCTTCTTGATATTTTCATTCAATGATAATTGGAGCACTGATTTATTAGCATAGTCAATGAATATGCAGTCATCATCTATTTGCGAGAATTGACTCTTCGTGTAAATTAACCTGTCATCATACTTGTCCCCAGAATCTTTTTGAATTGATTGAATAAATGCCTCTTTGTCGTCAGCAATTATCCTTATGATTGAAGGGTCAACTATTACTCTTGGATAAATGGCCTCTTGCTCCAGCAAATAGGCCTTTATGAAGCCTTTGCCAACAATGATGTTATCCTTTTTGTCATAAAAAACTTGCCCATACGAAATAGCTCCCCTTAGAAGGATTTTTTTCCATAAGAGTGCGCTCTGAATTCTCCTGGTTGCTAATATGATGTCTTTTAGTCCTTTTAGTCCTGATGGAGCAATTAGAATTATCGCATCACTAATTAAAAACGATTCAATTTGTCCTTTGTCAACTTTAATTTTGTCTAATACTTCAATAACCCTTATAAAATAAGATTCCAAATCTGCGACACTGTCCCTATTGACTAAATTACTAAAACCCATTACGTCAATGTAGGCTACAAACTTGTCTTTGAGATTTTCTTTAAGATTTAGAGGTTCTCGTTGTCTCATAGAAATTTTGCATTGCTAGCCAAGAACCAAACTACAAATTTAAACTGCACTCGGCAATGAATTAGGGAAAATCACCATTGACATTGAGCATCATTTTTCTTAACTAATGTGATATGAATGAATTTATCTTTAAAGTAACAAAGGGCCACCTCATCGAAAATATTTCAAATTATATCGACTTTGAGTTCCATGCATTACGAACTTTTGTAAAACAAACCTCAGATCTTTATGATGACTGGGAAAAACAGACAATCAAAACTTTTAAGGAAAATGAAAGCCCTGAAATTGACGGGCAAGGAAATGTCCCGTATATGAGACGGTGGTTAAAAAACCAATTAAATACAAGGGATCAAATTGGTGGAATAATGCTAAGTTCTGGGTTTGTATCATCTGTTTCACTATTTGAATATTTTCTCAAAGACATCTGTGATATAATGATCGATAAATCGAAAATCACGCCAGATGAAATAGATGGCGAGTCGTATATCGAAAAATCAAAAATATTTCTGACCAAAGTTGTAGGGGTAGACCTTTCCTCGGATGAGGAAAAATGGAAAATACTATTTGGGTATTCCGAGATAAGAAATAAAATTGTTCATAACCAGTCGAGAATAAAAAAACATAAGGGTAAGAGAGAGAAAGAGCAACCTCCATTGTACAGGAAAATAAAGGAAATGTCAGGGGTAATATTTGATGTTCAAACTGAATCTTCAGCACATTTTATAATCACCGAACCTGAATTCATATATAACTACTGTACGCTTGCGGAAGAATACCTTTCCTTAACTATTCAAAAAGTATGGCAGAGAATTAAGGCATTGGGAATTGAAGATGAAGAAATAGAGGGTTGAATTCTTTTCTGCCTTGCAGGGTTCATCAGTTTCAGGAATTTTGCGCGAAAGAGGTTCAACCGGGAAAACCCCAGACTACTGCGGGAATTTTCCCTTATCATTTTACTTGGAAAGACCTAATTTTAAAAGAGCCTTCAAATTCTTAAAAAAATGAAAAAACTAAAGTATGTCCTGGTGTTTGTGATCGGCATAATGGCCATGAGTTTTACAGAGGAAGTTATTAAGCCTCGCAACGAAGATGATCCAATCATCATTCCTCCTCCCCCGCCACCTCCTCCAAAGATTGTGACTATATAACCGTGGAACTAAGCGCTTCACCTTTTTTTACTTATTACCTTACTACTGCATAAATGGATACTTCCCTGTCTTAAACCCCTGTAACGGCAATTAGGATGAACAATAAAGAAAAGAGAAAGGAAAAGCGCGTCAATAGGATTTGGATATCATTTGTATCTCTATCAAGTGTTTTAACTGTTCTGTTTACAGTACTTTTCCTATTCAAATTAGAAAGATCACTGTCCCTTAAGGCAGTTATTGATCCAGCAATTTTTGGACAGTACGGGGATCTTATTGGAGGGCTTGTTGGCACTTTGCTTGCAGGTCTCAGCGCCTACTTAATTTACATGACCTACAAATCTCAAAAGGCCGAATTAAAAGCAACACAAGATGCACTGTATGACCAGAAAAATGAAACGGCCATTTTCAACATGCTCTCCACACTGCGGGATATCGTCAACGACATGAAGGGGTCTGTTACTATAATAAAGGGCTCTGGGCACTCGGAACCTGTGGAATTGGCTGGGCGTCAATATTTTCATGAGGTAACAAAACTCTTTCAACAGAATTTTACTTACGAACACCTTCATGGCGAATTAATGTATAATCCAATCACGCACAAATTGCATGAATACAATAAAGAAAAAACTGATGTATATGACGATGATGGAAATGAGGTCATTAGAAAGATTCCCAAGGAAAAACCATCGATTGAAGTTGATAGTGTGTTAAGTGAAGTAATCCGAGGATTTGAAAATCAATTCACTCGCTATCAACATAATTTTGATCATTACTTTAGATATGTGCGTAATATCATTGAGTTTATAGAGAAAATCGAAGTTACAGAATACAGAGAACTGTACATTAAGATTTTTAAAGCTCAATTATCATTAGATGAAAAAATTATGGTTTTTTATTACACATTATCTGTTAAAGACGATGTTATGTTTCATCACTATGTTGATAGTTCAGGAATTCTGTCAGATATAAGTCAACGTAAGCAGTTATTTGATTATTGGCATTACTTGTATTATCCACTGACAGACTTCAAATTTTTGTTAGACAAAGAGCTTAGCGATAAAAATGCATATTTGAAATATATTTCTGAAAAGAAAAAAAAGTAACAAAATCACTCTGTCATTTTACGTTCCCATCCTTATCAAAGAATTTTATTTCACCCGTCAGCGCGTCTTTAAGTATTGCTTTTGTCGTCTCTAATGCATCGATTGAAAAATCTTCTGCCCCTGTGTTAACATCATATATATATTTAATCCCCTTTATTTTTATCCGCCCTAATGGCGTAACCTCTAAATAAGCATTGTCAAAAAAATATGTATGTTCAAGTCCAATCGCTGCATCAAATTTATGAGGGACTTTTTTATCTAATTCATAAAAGTTAGTGATCGGCTGTCCGCTTTCATCAAGTATCTTTATCTCGTCTGCCATTCCTTGCAAATTGTAAGTCATTTGTCCACTGTCTGGAAACTTAATATTTTCTTTTAGCCATTCATTGTCAAATAATGGAATTCGCTGCCTAATATTTGGTAAAACCATTTTCATTTGAAAAACAATGGTCTTTATTCTACCCTTCCAATCCTTGTCATTGGGAAATCTTAACTCTTTCAAATTGATACCATAGAAGTCAGCAAATTTTTTCGCTCCCGCCTGGTAGCCTACTTTTGTTACCATGATACCATTAACATTTGTCAAGTCCGAAAGAACAGAATAGAAATCTCTTACTTTTCCTATTGAAACTTCCCTATTGTAATTTTTGCACTCGATAGCAGTTCTGTGTTTAACACCAGCCATTTCATATTCCCAATAAACATCTATTTGATGTTCTTGTTTCGATTTACCCGCGAGTTTGACGTTGTGTTTGACATCAATCGTGTCAATTCCCTGAACATTGATTAATGTCTGGTAAATTTCTTGAGTAAATTTTTCGTAATCGGTATTGTCGTTCATAAAATCATGGCTAACAGACATTTAATATCTACAAAGCTATGTTGTGCATATGCCTTCAAATCTAAGGAATGCAGTTCCTATCTAATAAATAATTACCTTCATAACATGTTTTATTATAAACATAGGACCTTCTAGACTTTGAGAAAGAGGAAGGTTCGAGGAAAGACAAACGGTCTTTTCTTATTGATTAGGGCGTGGATAATAAAACGATCCACGAAACTTATTGACGTTGCCGCTGCATATGCAGTATTAAGGCTAATTGATAGGTTTTTTTAAGCCCGTGGTATAGCATCTATGCCAAGTGTTGTTGAAAAGCACTGCTATAACGTGGTGCTTTTCTCTTCTACTCACTTCGATAATTGAATATTTGCCCTCTCCTTCAACAACATTAATCTTAAGTGACCTGACTCTATTTAAAGTATATCTAGTTTTCATCTATCTTCATATTAATAAAATACATTGAGCGAGATAGAATGACAAAAAGATCAATTCTTACTGTAAGCATTGCCAATAAACAAAATCAGGCTCCTAATTCAAATTGGTCGAATTTGGAGAAAGTTATCAAACTCTTTCCATTAGCATACGCCATTGCAGTAGGCTTAGGTCTGGTAGATATTGTTAATTATTACAACAGGTTTGATATTGAAATATGGAGGTATCTCGAATTCACAGACGTTTTGCTGTACTTCATCAATCTATTAATTGAAATAATACTTTTTTCCATTGGACTAGGAATCTTTTCTCTGACAGTGGTAGTTTTTTCGACATTGCTTCTGAAAGTAATTAAGGGCAATCATGCAAAAAATATCAGTCTTGTAATAGCCACCTTCAGTACTACAATAGTCACACTTTCATTATTTGGAAATATTCGGCTTCCAGATTTCTTTTCATACATCATAGTTGTCCCAATAGTTTTAATTGGCGTAATCTATGTGCTAAACAAAACCGCTCTTGGAAATACACGAGCGTATACTTACATTTTTTTATTCTCTTTCATACTTGCTTTTGAATTCTATAGAATTGGAGAGAACGCTGAGAAATACAAAACAATTAAAGCAGGTAAAACTCTGGCTCATGTTCGACTGAAACTAAAAAGTTCATCCATTTTCAAGACTTCTGATTCAATCTTATATTTTGGAAGCACACGCAAATATTATTTCTTTCAAACTAGATCGAATGTTTTACAAAACAAACACAAGGCAAAGATTGCTGGTCTATACGACTCTATTAAGACTCATAAGCTGAACGACACAATCAGTATTTCTACACAGATCAAACTCTTAAAACGGCAGATCAAACTCTTAGATAGTATTGAAAGGCGTGTAAATTTTAATATAATTATTCCTGAATCAGAGGTATTAGAATCACGAATCTACTCTCAATACAAGCACAACTAAAACTGCTTTTCTAATCTATTTTACTTCACTTCCCACTCTTTTCAAAAAATCCATAAGAAAATACATCTGGTTTGCCATTTGTTCGAAGTTGGCAGGCGGCATACTGTGTTCGTGTATTATATAAGAGTGGTAGATCTCTATTAATGTATCGCGATACTCTTCTGGTGAAGCGAAGACCAGGATACGGTCGAGGTGTTTGATAGCTTCTTCTGTCAGTTTACTGTTCTCAGGCAGTGTAATGCTGCGCTTAACGGATAAGTTTTCTTGCTGGTCGCTCATTTGTTTTTGTCGTTGCTAAGCACTGAAAGCGTGTGCCTATGAGTTATCCAAATGTAACTTCAGGTTACACTAATATGACAGGTTGTTCTATTTAATTATTACATTTATATAAGCACTGATTATATCTACATAACTGCTTCTTATAGAAACATGCAACGCTGATTGTCAAATCAGTTTACTTTAGCCGGAGTGAAAGATTCAGAAGAAATAAATAAGGTTAAGGAGGTGCTTTTCTTTCAAAAGAAAACCCAAAGGTGGCTGGCTAACGAACTCGGCATCAGCACTACGGCCATGACCAAAATCTGCAACAACAAAACTCAACCTCATCTTAAAGACCTAAAGAGAATTGCCCAGATTCTCGATGTTGATATCCGCGAACTGCTGGTTCCTACCAAGAAAGGATAAAGAACTGCGTGCTTTCGAGTGTTTTCCCTGTTTGTAGTCATTAGAGCTAACTTCCTTCACAATACATTATTGTCCGGGGCTAATAGATCAACCTTCGGAACTTAGAGCTTATCATTCCGAGCTTATATCTTATAATCCGGCAATTATATGTGTATGTCCGGAACTTAGACGTGTAACTTCCGAAGGATAGTCTGTTATCACGGAAGGTTTAGATTATAATCCGGCTAATAAACGTGTCTCTTCGGCACATATATATATTAGTCCCGAAGGATAGTCTTAATGTTCGGGACTTACACGTGATCCTTCCGCTTTATAGTCTTTATCTTCCGAAGATATATGTATAAGTCCGGCACTTATATCTTATAAGACTATTTCACACGAACAAATACATTTAACCGCAGTAGACAAATGCATTAACCGCGGAGGGCGCGGAGATGCGCAGAGAAAATTCTGTATTTAAACTCTGCGAACCTCAGTGAGCTTTGCGGTTAAATTGTATTTCTGCCTTAATGTTCTGAAGATATAGGTATAAGTTCGGGAGTAATCTTTTCAAGACTATCTCACACGAACAAATACATTTAACCGCGGAGGGCGCGGAGATGCGCAGAGAAAATTCTGTATTTAAACTCTGCGAACCTCAGCGAGCTTTGCGGTTAAATTGCATTTCTGCGGTTATAAAATTCTAACTCCAGTGCGACTGGATAAATAAATTCTTCCATAGAATAATTTACCCCAATTCTCCACACGTAAATCTTCTAGTGTTGCGTATGGCCGGCAAAAACTGCCGGTATTAAAACTTAATTTTTAAAATCAATGAAAGCAATTGTAGCTCTTGGGCTCAGTGGCCTTAGCAACAGTGAACTCTTAATCTTTGCGCGTTATGTTGCCGCATGCATCACCGGGCAGACTATTTTTGATTTGCCGGAGATCATAGCCCAGATCGCATTGGTCCTGGCAGATGCCACGGAACTGGAATCTAAGATGATAGCGCCACAGTCTGAAGCAAAAATAGGAGACATTAAAACAGCGCGTGGCCACCTGGAGCGAAGTGTCAATGGCCTGGGCAACCTGATTGAAAAACTAGCCAACGGGTCATTGATTGAAGAAAGCAAGCGTGTGAGCATCATCAATCTGGCTGGCATGCAGGTAAAGAGCCTGAACGGTGGCAAAAATAAACGCATATTTGCAGTAAGCCATGGTGCTGAGAATGGCAGCGTGGTGCTAACAGCTCCTGCTGGCGCTGTATCACACGAGTGGAAATACACGCTCGACCTTATCAACTTCGATAACAAGGTGTCACTCACTACTACTTCTGTCGGCACTATTGAAGTCACCGGGCTCGAGAGCGGAAAAACGTATGCGTTCTTTCACCGCTCGGTAAAATCAGGCGAAGTGACTGGATGGGATGGACCGTTGCTTATTAAAGTGCGTTGATAAATACATTAACCGCAGAGGGCGCGGAGGTTCGCTAAGTTAAATGCAAAGTTTTTCTCTGTGAACCTCTGTGGTCTCCGCGGTTAAATGCATTTACTGTCCTATGGTAAAGCGGCAATCGTATTTGATTTCATATTTGCTCTGCATGTTTTCCAATTTGAATACAATGGCTGACACTTTTCCGTCAGGCTGATATTCAATGGTGGCGGTCTGTGCTCTTAAATATTCATCGGTACCCGAATAGTATTTTATCTGGCTTGGAATCTTGGGTGTCAGGTTGTCGTTGAACTCGTTTCTGTAGGAAAGAAATGCCAGCGGGTTATCCACTTCTGAAAATTCGTACTCCACGCGCATCGCTTTCTTACCTTTCAAAAACACGTTGCGGGTTTCCTTATTTGGTTCCGGGTAATCAATTTTTGTATAGGACTCCGAAACTCCCGCTTTATTCATGAGTTCGATGCGTGTCAGAAGTCCATCGGTATATGTATAATGTTTTGAGCCTACAACCCTGGCTACACCACTGTCGGATCGTCCATAGTAAGTTAGCTTCATTAGTCTTCCCTGGTCGTACTCCATCGTTACCCAACTGCGATTGGTGGTGGTCACTGCGATGACCTGGCCCTTGTCATCGAAGGTATATTTGGCGCCATGATCGAACGCGTTCCTGGGTTTTATCCGGATACTGTCTTTGTAATTCTCAAAGGTGGTGGTGCCATTGCTGGTGACCAGCGTTGCCAGCCGGCAAAAACTTTTTTTACCTGCATCGGCAGGCGCCTTTACTTTGGCCACAGGAGCGGCTTGCTTCTGACAGTCGTACCTAAACTCCATCACCAGCTTCTCCTTACCTGCCGACATCTCCACCCCGGTTGTATTTCCGTTGCTATCGGCTGTCCGTTTTATAGTTTTGGTCAGCGTGACTAAAGACGACCGGGTGTCTTTTACTTCCAGTGGAATGAGCCTCGTGGAGAAATCCGGGAAGGTTCTCAAGCCCAGGTGAAAAAGGGGGTTTTCAAATTCTGAAAAAGAGGTTTCTGTTTTTAGTGTCCATTTTCCGTCTTTGTCGTGGGTGGTACGGACCTCGTGCCTGCTGTCGGGATATTCGTAGGTACTATAGCCACCTCCATTGGTACCGGTCAGGTCAACCCTCACCAGTTGATTATTCTTATAAGTGAAAAGTCTTGTCTCACGTTTGACAATCTCGTGTGAGTCGTTAAATGTAGCGCGCT
Organism: Cytophagales bacterium WSM2-2; assembly: GCA_015472025.1. Lineage (NCBI taxonomy): Bacteria > Pseudomonadati > Bacteroidota > Cytophagia > Cytophagales > Cytophagales bacterium WSM2-2. The sequence goes on along the minus strand of BNHL01000001.1, from coordinate 3,483,693 downwards.
CTTCCCTGGCCAGGTTAGAACCATCATAGGTATAGACCGACTCTTCCCCCTTGTTAGTTGCGCGAACTACCCGTCCTTGCTTGTCGTAGTAGATCTTCAGGAATTTGCAATCGCCCTTCTCTGTACCACCACAGATACTATCTCCGCCATACGTGAGCACGATGTCGAGTGAGATAAATTTTAAAGAAGTCACTCTGCACGCTTTGCCCGGCTGCGAAAAGGCAGGGATCAACGCGCAAAGCAGGAGAGCCAGTGGAAGGGGTGTTTTCATGGGGGGAAAAGTGTTTTTCTAATATACCAGTTCTTTCGTAGATATAGATAAAATGCATTAACCGCAGAGGGCGCGGAGGTGCGCAGAGAAAACCTGCATTTAACTTCGTGAACCTCTGCGGACTTCGCGGTGAAAATAAATCGGCTAAGAATGCATTAACCGCAGACTTCGCGGAGGTGCGCAGAGAAAAGCAATAAAAAAAGCCTTTGCGAAACTTTGCGAGCTCTGCGGCTTGGGGGTAAGAAATGCATTTAACCGCAATGGCGCAGAGGTGCGCAGAGAAAACCTGCATTTAACTTTGCGAACCTCTGCGGTTATTGTATTCTGATTTGCATTTTCGCTTAGTAGCCTGGCCACCCTTGCATGAGATTTTTTACTACATTTCATCCTAATGCTTTTCTGGAAAAAGAAAGAAGACCGTGTCATCCAATGCTCAATCTGCGGATGGACTCCGGACGGGGTTGCACACTGGCGTTGTACGTGTGGTCATCAGTGGAACACATTCAAAACACGCGGAAAATGTCCGGCCTGCAATTTTCAATGGGAAAAGACATGGTGCCCCGGCTGTGGTGAACCTACACTCCACGAAAGCTGGTATAAAACCAGGAAGGAAATAGAAGAGGCTGAAAAGTCGGCAGACCCGGTTCTGCTCGCGAGCAAGAAAAGACTTGAAGCAAGGTTGTTAAGCTATGGGATCAACTCTGTAAGAATAAAACACTTGCCCTACCTCGACCATACACAGGAAGTTTTTCTAACTCCGTACGAAGCCGGGTGCAGGATGCTGATCATGTATTCGATCAGTTACCTGACAGTGCAACTTGAGGAAAGAGAACAGGTATGTGAATGGCTGAAAGAGGAAAAGATCTGGAACGTGGTCTCTCCCCTCGAGAAAAAATTCTTTGCGGATGAGTTGCCTGACCAACGGACGCTGGATACGTTATCGTGGTATGCTGAAGGCGCTTTAACACTCGGGTGGTCCTTGAATAAAGTAAAAGCGCTTCCCCGTATGGATGAATCTGTTCCTGACCACGTGATCAATGAGTTTGAAAATGCCATTCCGGCTATCGGTGATTCAGTGATGATCTTCCTGACAAAGCTTGAATTCCGCGGGTTAGCCGAAATCTATGAAGAGAACATCCTCAACGAATTGATCACGGGTTATTTCAGAGACCAATTCCTCAACGGAAGGCTTGAATTTGACACTACAAAGATAAACCGTGCTGTAAGTTTTGAACGGCACCGGGTATTGAATTGGCTGAGAACGTACATTGACACTGATGACGAAAATCCAGGTGAGGCCTGGGACCATGTGGATATGTCTACGTGATAAAAATGCATTTTACCGCAGAGATCGCAGAGGTTCGCAGAGAAAAAACTGCATTTAAACTTTGCGAATCTCCGCGTACGCTGCGGTTTAAAATCTGCTGAACACTTAAAAAACCCCTTCTGACAATTGGTATTCCTGTTACATTCTGTATGACTTTTTAACCAACCACAAATAGTGCTGGTGATCTCTACTGCTATGGAGGGTATTAAAATCTAATTTTGAACCCTTTTTTAACTATAGATCCCATCATGAGTTCCTCTAGGCAATTTTTCGTCATCATCACCTTATTTATTACCACTTTTAGCCTCTCTGCCCAGACTAATTCTGTGGCTATCGGGGCTGCTACGGCCGACCCGGATGCGGTGCTCCTTTTAGTAGCTAACGGTAACCAGGGGTTGGTTATCCCTAAAGTCAACCTGAGCACGGCACCTGCCGCTTTCGGAAAAGCCGGGATGATCGTCTACAACACCAACGATAATAAGGTATACTATTATGATGGCGCCACTTCTGCCTGGAAAACAATAGGCGGCACAGGCACGGCAGCCGGAGGTATCGCCATCAACGGAAACACCGTTAGCCTGGGTGGCACACAGACTTCTTTCAATTTAGCTACTCCCACTCCTGCCGGTTCTGACCAGGGCAAACTGCTGGTATGGGATGGCACCAAGTGGTCGACAACACCCAAGCCTACTACCACTGACCAGATATTAAAATGGGACAATACGAATGGTGTGTGGTTGTTGGGAACAATCACAGGCGGTGGATCTCCCACCCTGGCCAACAACCAGATCTTTGTCGGCAATGCATCGGGTGTAGCCACGGCAGTACCGATGAGTGGCGATGCCACCATAAACAATACCGGAAACATTACGCTGGCTAACACCGCTGCGGCACGGACAAATTTAGGACTGGGGTCACTGGCAACACTTAATTCTCCTGCGTTTGGTTCTCAGAATATTTCCACGACAGGAAATTTATCTGCGGGTGTAGCAACATTAACGGGACTCACGATATCAGGCGCTGGTACTTTGCTGAATAGTGTTGGCTACACCTGGCCTTCGGCACAGGGAGCAGCCAACTCGGTACTCACGAACAATGGCACCGGCACACTTTCATGGACAGCCGGTACCTCATTACCCGCTCTTACTGCCAACCAGCTTTTTTCAAACAACGGAAGCAACACGGGCATCACCGTGGGCGGTGATCTTTCACTTGCTGTGACAGGAACAGCAGGCGCTTTCACGATCGCCAACAATGCTGTCACTTCAACAAAAATCCTGGATGGCACCATTGCCAATGCAGACATCTCCGCAACAGCTGCCATTGCCGGAAGCAAGATCACGCCTGCTTTCGTAGCACAGAATATTTCTACTACGGGTACCTTAACAACAGGCGCTGCTACAATAACCGGTCTTACCGTATCGGGTAACTCTACTTCATTGAATACAGTCGGCTACACCTGGCCCGGAGCACAAGGCACTGCAAACACTGTATTGACCAACAATGGCACCGGTACTCTTTCGTGGACTCCCGGTCTCACTGCGACTCTTGCGCAGAACAATATTTTTGTAGGTAATGCTACGAACGTAGCCACTGCTGTCGCAATGAGTAACGATGCCACCATCGCTTCCAGCGGAGCGCTGACTATTGCCAACAACGCGATCACCTCAGCCAAAATAAATGATGGCACCATTGCCGATGCGGATATCTCTGCAACTGCTGCCATTGCCGGAAGCAAGATCACCCCTGCTTTCGTAGCACAGAATATTTCTACTACAGGAACTTTAACAACAGGTGCTGCTACAGTAACCGGTCTTACGGTGTCGGGTAACTCTACTTCATTGAATACCGTAGGCTACACCTGGCCCGCAGCACAGGGTGCAGCGAGTACGGTACTCACTAACAATGGCACCGGAACTCTTTCGTGGACTCTCGGTCTCACTGCGACTCTTGCGCAGAACAATATTTTTGTAGGCAATGCTACGAATGTAGCCACGGCTGTCGCGATGAGTAACGATGCCACTATCGCTTCCAACGGAGCGCTGACTATCGCCAACAACGCGATCACTTCAGCAAAAATAAATGATGGCACTATTGCCGATGCGGATATCTCTGCAACTGCTGCCATTGCCGGAAGCAAGATCACGCCAGCTTTCGTAGCTCAGAATATTTCGACTACAGGAACTTTAACAACAGGCGCTGCTACAGTTACCGGTCTTACGGTATCGGGTACTTCAACCTCTTTTAATACTGTTGGCTACACCTGGCCTGGAGCGCAAGGCGCTGTAAACACAATGCTCACCAACAATGGCACTGGTACACTTTCTTGGACTCCCGGGTTGACTGCGACTCTTGCACAGAACAATATTTTTGTAGGCAATGCTACGAATGTAGCCACGGCTGTCGCGATGAGTAACGATGCCACCATCGCTTCCAACGGAGCGTTGACTATCGCCAACAATGCGATCACCTCAGCCAAAATAAATGACGGCACTATTGCCGATGCGGACATCTCTGCAACCGCTGCCATTGCCGGAAGCAAAATCACGCCAGCTTTCGTAGCACAGAATATTTCTACTACAGGAACTTTAACAACAGGTGCTGCTACAGTAACCGGTCTTACGGTGTCGGGTAACTCTACTTCATTGAATACCGTAGGCTACACCTGGCCCGCAGCACAGGGTGCAGCGAGTACGGTACTCACTAACAATGGCACCGGAACTCTTTCATGGGTCACCGCTGCCGGTGGCTGGGGGTTAACCGGAAATGCAGGCACAGCAGATGGTACCAATTTCATTGGCACCACAGACAACGTTCCGCTCAGTTTTAAAGTGAACAACCAAAATTCAGGAAGGATAGATCATCTCCTTTCCAATGTCTTTTTGGGCTTCAAAGCCGGCAATACCAGCACAGGGCTTTCGAACACTGCTCTGGGACACAACGCAATGCTTCAAAGTACCTCGGGGGCATTTAATACGGCCGTAGGAAATGGCTCGATGAATCTCAACACGACCGGTAATTTTAACACGGCCCTTGGGTCAGGTACTCTATTTAGTAATATCGTCGGGACAAACAACACGGCCATCGGAATGGCTGCACTCAATAGCAATATCGTGTCGGACAATACCGCTGTTGGTGCAAATGCCATGAAGTCTAACACGGACGGAGCAAACAATACAGCCGTTGGGTCAGGAGCCCTGACTAACAACTTCAACGGATCAAACAATACAGGTATTGGTAAGGATGCCCTGAAGAACAATGTCAATGACAACAATACAGCTGTTGGGTCAAGTGCGCTATTCAACAACAATGACGGATTTGATAATACGGCCGTTGGAAAAGGTGCATTACAAAACAATATCACGGATGCCGCCAACCAAAATACAGCTGTAGGGAGCAATGCCCTGAACGGTAATTCGATCGGAGCTTCCAATACCAGTGTTGGTGTTAAATCCATGCTCGCCAACACTACAGGATCTTTAAATACGGCCGTTGGTCTGCAAGCTATGGTTGCTAATAACACGGGGACCTTCAATACAGCCATCGGGTTCAATAGTATGGTTGGCAATACCGGTGGCACAAACAATACGGCACTGGGCGTATTTGCTATGAGTACTAACACTACAGGGACTTTTAATACAGCCGTTGGGTACAATGCCGATATCTCCGGTACTAACCTCACGAATGCTACTGCCATAGGCGCGAATGCGGTAGTGAACGCCAGCAACAAGATTATCCTGGGAAATAACAGCGTCACTTCGATTGGTGGCTTTGCCGGGTTCTCTAATTTTTCTGATCGCAGGCTGAAAGAAAATATTGTCTACACAAATAACCTGGGCTTGAATTTCATCATGCAACTGAAGCCCGCCACCTACAACTACATCAAAGACCAGAACAAGAGAAGCAGGAACGGGCTCATCGCGCAGGATGTTCAGAAAACACTCAGCGACCTGGGCATCAACTTCAGTGGCTTAATTGTAGATGATGACAGTGCAAAAACGTTGAGTCTCTCCTATTCGGAATTTGTTCTTCCGTTGATCACGGCCGCACAGGAACAACAGACTGTTATCGAGCAACTGAAGAAAGAATTGAAAGAATCGAATGAGCGGTTCCAGGCAAAGATCTCTGCCCTGGAAAATAATCAGTCACAACAATCTCAACTCGATGAACTGAAGTCGGCTAACAAAAAACTGGAACAGCGGCTGGCGGCTTTTGAGGAGATGCTTTCGAAGAATACGGGGAGTGCTTCGGTGAAAGCAGAGAAGCCATAAATACATTTAACCACTGAATGCATTTAACCGCAGAGTACGCGGAGATGCGCAGAGAATAATCTGCATTTAACTTTGCGAGTCTGAACACAATCAAAACCTGGATAATAGGTCACGAACCTAAAGTTGATTATTGCTAATCATTAAATAGTGATTTAAATCCAGAGGCCTCGCGTGAAATAAATCTACAGTGGCGGGAAGAACATCACGACAAACTCAGTCCCCTCGCCCAGTGTACTGTTCACTTCTATAGTCCCATTCATTTTTTCGATGAGTACTTTAGCAATGGAAAGTCCGAGTCCGGCAGAACCTTCACCTCCGGTTGGGCGTGCCGTGAGTAGTTGAAATTTGCGGAACATCTTTTTCTGATCCTCTTCGGAGATACCCGGGCCTTCGTCACGGATAGAGAAGTTGGTGGACTTCTCTTCGCACCAGACCTTCAGATAAATAAATGCACCGGCTTCTGAAAACTTGCTGGCGTTGCTTACCAGGTTGTCCAGGATGCGGGTGAGCATTTGCGGGTCGGTATAAGTCCTTTTGTCATCCAGGTGAAGGTCAGCAACCAACTTCTGTCCCTTCTTCAGCAATTGCCCTGAGACTGATTGCTGAAAACCGGTAATAAATTTTTCGAGGTCGATCGTTTCAAATGCCGCTTCTTTGGCGCTCTCATGTGCACTTTGCGATTCCAATAAAATTCCCGTAAGGTAATTTCCCTGGTCGATGGAATTACGAATGTGTGAAATGTACTGCTCCTTCTCTTCACGACTGAGATCTTCCGTCATCATCATAATGTCGGTGAGTCCGCGAATCTTATTGAAAGGCGCTTTGAGATCGTGCGACACAATATTCAATATTCCCGTCTTTTCGCGATTCTCTTCCTCCAGGCTGTCTGACTTCAGTTTCAATTCGCGGTTGATCAGGTTCTCGCGTTTTTGATTTCGATACATGACGATAGCGAGTATCGAGATAAAAACGACTACCGTCACCAATGAAAAGAACTGGATCTGTTGACGCAGGTCGCGTTCATTCTGTTCGGCTTTGACGGCAGCTTCTCTCCTGTCAAATTCATGGTTCAACTGAAGTTGTACCATTTCAGACGTGCTCTCCTGGTTGATAATGCTATCACGGCTGGAGATGTATTTCTTATGATTGATGTAAGCACTCTGCCATTTTCCCATGGCGCTATCAAGGCGTTCCACACCCCGGTAGTAATCGATGATCAACGATTTGCTTTTAAGGTCTTTTAACAGCGCAAGCGTTTTATCAAAATAGTCCCTGGCATTTTCATATTTTTTCAAATACATGTAGCACGCGCCTACTTTGCAATAGACACGTGCCATGTCTTTTTTATTTGACCACTTCTTCAATAGTTCGACAGAAGCCAGGTAGTCCGAAAGGGCTCTTCGATAGTCGTGCTGATCTATGGAAACATCCGCCAGACCATCATAGGCATCGGCCATGATATTCGGGTTGTTCATTTCCATTCCCTGGCTAAGCGCCAGCGAATGACATTTCTGTGCTTCTGCAAAATTGCCCATCAACCGGTAAGTGCTTCCTAACGTATTGTAAGTGTAGGCTACATTATGCATATCCCCATACGACTTATAGGTTTCAATACTCTTTAGAAAATAACTCAGCGCCTCTTCCCGGTTGCCGAGGTAAATATAATCGGCCGCAATATCGGCCAGTGTTGTAGCTATAGCTTGTTCATCGCCTGTTTCTTCAAATAATTGAAGAGCAGAATAATTGCTTTTGGATGCTTCCAAATGATTTCCCTGGTGATGATAGACCCATGAAAGAAAATTATGCATATAGGCCATGTTCCTGCGATCGCCCATCCGGGTATACATCTCGAGTGCTATCGAAAAGTATTTTAATGCTTCAGGGTAGTTGCCGCCATCGGCATAGTCCTGCCCGATGTAACGAATGGTGAGAGCTATTTTTTTCCTGTCGTTTGCCGATTCAAATATCTTTCGTGCCTCCGTATGGTATCTCAGGCCTTGCTCAATATCACCTTTGCGCCAGTAAATCCTGCCGGTAGCGTTTTTAACATCGGCTATTGCCGTTTTTGATTTCAGTTTCTCGGCCAGCGCTATGGCGGGCTTTTCATATTTCAGTCCTTCCTCACCGTTGAAGTCATTGTAAACGGTCATGAGGGAGAGCATTACTTTCAGTCGGGAGGAATCTGCTTTAGACTGGGCCAGTGCAGTCAACAAGGAGTCAACTTTGTCTTGTCCTCGCTTCTGTGCCAGCAAAGGAAAGGCACTTATCACGAAAAAGAACAGGGGGAGTATCTTCATCGATAAAGCCAATATCGGGGGTTACTTTATAAAGAACGTGATTTGTTATGACATACGGAACCTTTTTTCGGCGAGATTCAATTGCCAATGCCCTTTTCTTTTTGTAAAATTTCACAAAAGAGTTTTAAAAAACGATTATGAAAAATGTAAACAGAAGATACTTCCTCAAGTTATCGGGACTCACGGCCTTGCCCGCACTACTCCCGTCCGTCACCCAGGCCTCTGACTTCCCTGCTCCTGCCCCCAATGATCTGTACGTCCGTTTTTCAGGAGACGGTGAAATGTACAGCCCTGCTACTTACCTGGAAAAATTGCAGGCCATACAAAATGCAAAAGCCATTGAACGGGATTTTTATGGTGAGGGAGGTGCGGTAGCTGCCTTGCAGCAAAAAATGGAAGCACTGACGGGCAAAGAAAAAGCGATCTTCATGCCTACGGGCACGATGGCAAACCAAATGGCCATTGCCGCACTGAGCGGAGAAAATACTAAAGTGTATGTGCAAGATACCAGCCACGTATACCGAGATGAAGCGGATGCTGCTCAATCGGTGTTCAACAAAAGATTAATGCCATTGGCAAAAGATAAGACGTACTTCACTGCCGATGAACTGAAGAACGCGATCGAGTCGTTGAAACAACAAGAGGTGTTTGAATCGGGTATTGGCGCAGTGTCTATCGAAAACCCGGTGCGAAGAACAAAAGGGTGCTTTGTGCCCCTGGAAGAAATCAAGAAGATCAGTGCCTATTGCAGAAGTAATAACATCAAGCTCCACCTGGATGGTGCAAGGATATACCTGGCAAGTGCATGGTCTGGAGTGAGTATTAAAGAGTACGCCTCTTATTTCGACACGATTTATATTTCACTTTACAAATACCTTGGTGCTGCGTCCGGTGCCATTTTGTGTGGCGAAAAGGTGTTAATCGACAAAATGCCGCACTTGATTAAGATCCATGGAGGGGCGATGTTCAGTAACTGGGCCAATGCGGCTATGGCTCTACAACGGATGGAAGGAATGGAAACGCTATTGCAGAATGCACGAAAGCGAGGCGATGAGGTCGTCTCCGGGCTGAACCGGATTTCAGGAATCAAGGTAACTCCATTGCAAGAGGGTACCAACATCTACGACCTGCAGGTAGACAAGAGCATCGATATTAAAAAAATGGAGGCCACGCTCACCTCCGAATTCAAAATCCGGATGCCACGGCTTGGCGAAGATGGCAAAGGCACATTGAGTGTAAATGAAACTATTCTTTACCAGGATGCTGTTTATATTGTGAATGCATTTAAGAAGTGCATCGCGTAATATCAGATTAATCAATTTCTAACTTAAACTTAACAAACGTAACTATGAAACGTACAGCATCTGCTCATTGGGAAGGTGACCTTAAGACAGGAAAAGGAAACCTCTCTACACAAAGTACAGTGTTAAACAAATCGCAATACTCTTTCAAGACCCGCTTCGAAGACGGAGTGGGCACTAACCCGGAAGAACTCCTGGCAGCCGCACATGCCGGGTGCTTCACCATGGCGCTAAGCATGATTCTCGGACAGGCTGGTTTTCTTGCCACCTCGCTCGACACCACCGCTACCGTTAACCTCGAAGGGCTGGATGTCACCGGGGTGCATCTGTCTGTAAAAGGAAAAGTGCCGAATATTCCTGCAGAGAAATTTACAGAGCTTACCAAAGCAGCCGAACAGAATTGTATCATCTCCAAAGCGCTAAAGGTTGCCATTACTTCAGATGCCGAATTGCTGAAATAAGCGTGAATTCCCCATCTTTCATTAACTTGCGCCCAACATTAACCCCCTTAACTTAAAACCAATGAAAAAAATTTTCATCCTCAGTTTACTTGTCTGTATTGGCTTTACTACATCGTTTGCTCAGATGAAAAAAGTGGCTTTGATCTCCGTCTTCGGAAGTCGTAACCTCTCAGATGATCCGATGGAAGGCAAGATCTACGAAGTACTGATGAAGGACTCCTCATTCAATCTTGTTAAGATCGTTAACAATTTTGATGTGCTCATCCGCGACAAATTCGTTCCCCAGTTTCCTTTCCCGTTTTTCCCTAAAGAAGAAGTTGTTAACGCTGCCGGCTACCAGGATCTGCGTGCGCTGACACGTTGGGCAAAAGATAATTATTACACTACTTCTGCAACCAGCTATGTACCCATTGCTGCGTTCGGAATTGTGAACGACAACGATGCTATTAAAAAAGCATTCGAAGTTGTGCCCGGAGCTGACGGTGTAATGATCGCGTACATTGACTTTAACATTTTTACTTCCGGTGGCTTCGGTCCGTTGGCCAAGAAAAAAATAGCTGCGTACTGCAACCTCAAGATATTCAATAAGGATGCCAAGCGTATATTCAAACTTCGTGAGCGTGCTGTGTCCAACGATGGTACAATGTCTGTAGCAGGCTACCTTACGGATGTGAAAGAAATTATGCCGATGATTGAGCAAGCCGCTACCAATCTCTTCGCAGATATGCAGGAGAAACTTCCAAAATCTCTGGCGAAAATGGCCAAGCAGATGGATAAGTATAACAAGGACTAAAATTTGGTTCATTGTCCAGTCCTGAAAAAAGTTGACAGGTTACTGGTTCAAAAGCAAATAAAAACTAAACCTCGGGAGCATTGAGCTTTCGAGGTTTTTTTTATACCACCCAGGGATAATGTCAGAATTGAAGACAATTTGACCTTTTCAAAAACAAGGTAACTGCCTACTTGTCTCGGGAACCTCTTATGGTACAGTGATTGTTTTGGTAGCAACAATTCTAAAGAATCGAGAAATGAAAAGCCGGAAATTTGTGAGTAGCGAACTATTAGTTTCTATTGATGTGATCAACACGTTGAGTGGTGGAGTCAGTGAGCACTTGTTAAAATTAAAACAATTTGAAGATCACCGTGAGATCCGTTTGAAGGTACCCGGAATAAATCCGGAAGATATAAAGGTGGAAATAAATGAAAACGTATTGAGTTTGCTTTACACTTTTAAAATTCAATCTGATAACACGTGGGTGGAAGTTCCCAAAGTCGTTTATAATAAGCCTATTCCTCATTTTGTTGATGAAAGTAGAATCACTGCGAATTTTGAAGAGGACTTCCTGGTTGTAAATCTGCCGTTCAATTCAATGACAAAAGGATATCACCGGACAATCTCGGCTGGTGAATAGGCCAGAGAGAGCTTAATCAATTATTGCCTGATAAACCAGTGCTTTATAACGTTCACGGATATTCCAGTGAGGAGAAGCATATACATTTGTGTAAATGATCGCGATTATTTTCTCTTTCGGATCAGCCCAGTAATGCGAATTGAAGGCACCGCTCCAATTGAATGATCCAATGCTAGACGGAGAACGATAATCGTTGTCAGCGGTTTCCAACCCAAACCCCAAGCCTAGTCTTTCTGTAATGGGGGCTTGTAATTGATTTGTAAGCATGAGCTCCACTGTTTTTCTGCTCAACAATCGTACTCCATTAAACTCCCCCTTATTCAGGAACAGTTGAAGAAATTTCGCATAATCTTCTACCGTTGAGGAAAGTCCAGCGCCTCCCGAGAAATACTTTCCTGCTGTGTTTGGATAGTTCGGATCAACATTGTCGTAAATCCGTTTCGCTTTGGTCAATTTACCATCCTTCGTTTCATAGAGTGTAACCAGTCGCGATTGCTTTGCCTGAGGTATGTAAAAGTAAGTATCGTTCATGTTCAACGGCTTGAATATTCGTTGATATAAAAAATCGTTGAAGGTCATTCCTGAAATCACTTCAACCAAATAGCCCAACAAGTCAATATTTAAACCGTACGTATATTTTTCTCCAGGATTATGCTTTAAAGGCAAGCTTCCCAAAATTTTCATCTTTGTAGCGAGATCGTCTTGAATGTTACCTATCCCGATGCCGCTTGTAACTCCAGCTTTAGCGTAGATTGCTTTGAACTCCCTGGTGCCAATAGATGCATAATCTATCCCCGAAGTGTGCGTCAGTAACTGGCGGATCGTTATTTCACTTTTGGCAGGTTCAGTTGTATAGCTTGAATCTTTCTCGTTAAAAGAAACCAGCACTTTCGGATTCTTGAATTCAGGGATAAAATTGCTAACAGGCTCATCAAGCAGGAATTTACCTTCTTCCCACAACATCATTACTGCAAGACTGGCTATTGCTTTACTTTGCGAGGCTATTCGAAAAATATGATCCGTCTTTAGCGGTGTTTTGTTTTCCAAATCACTATACCCGAATGATTTCTCGTAAACTATTTTTCCATCACGAACAATCAATGCCACAACGCCAGGGAGTTCTCCTTTGGAAACATAATCATTCATTACTTTATCGATTTTAGCGAGGCGTTCGGAAGAGATTCCTACAGTCTCCGGTTTCGCTGGCGAATGAGTGCTTTGAGCAAAAGAAAAGCAGGAAAGACATAACAGAAGACCTGTCAAATGATTCTTTTTCATAGTAAGGCTGTAGGTTAGTCCATAAAAATAAAAAATCCGTTGCTCAGACCACAACGGATTTTTTTAATTATCTAAGGAAAAACCGATCATGTTTCTTTAAGTGTTTTAGCGGGATTAAGGTTCACCACCCCTTTCATCTGAAAAAGAATCGTTAAAAACGAAATCAAGACGATGATTGCGATAGCTAACGCAAAAGTCCCCAGGTTAGGTGGCAGATAATATTCCCATAAACTGTTCATCAAAAGCCGGCAAAGAAGTCTTGCTAAAAAAACACCTGCAGTTGAAGCAATTGTCAAAATGATTACATGCTTTGAACACACCACTTTTATCAGGTTTGAAATAGGAGCCCCACATATTTTCCGAATGCTAACCTCCTTTAATTTCCTGATAATCGTAAGTGAGACGGATGTGAATAATCCAGATGCGGACAAAGTCAACGCGACAACCCCAAGGAACAGAAACAGTTTAACAATATTGGTGTTCACCAGTGTTGAGGTGGTAAGTTCCCTGTCATTTAGTTCACCCTTATACAATAAGTTTGGGAAGTTCTTTTTCCAAGAAGACTTCATAAAGTCATTGACTTCCTGAACATCAGTCGTTGAAACGCTCACTAAAAGAAATCGCAGTTTGTCAGGTCGGTAGCGCAGGACTAACGGATCAGGCTTCTCCCACAGTCCATGAGTCAGTACATCTTTTATCACTCCAACTACAAAATACTTAACAGAGTCACTCACCCGAAGCTCTTTCCCCAGTGGCTCAGCCCAACCAAATTGTTCTGCGAGGTTTTCTGTGATGATGACTGATTCTTTATAATCCGTCTTCGAATTTTCCAGAAAGTCACGTCCGTGCTTCAATTCGATACCACATGTTTTCAGGTATCCATCTCCCACGTCCGCTATGAAAACCTCAGACTCCCTGTCAGCGGATTTAACGGAAGTCCTAATTCCGTAAGGCCGGACATTCATGTGATCCTTGGCTCCGCCTATGGAAGTGATTTTTTTATTTGTACCGAGTAGGTTCTTGTAGACGTTGAAATCCTGCGCAGTAGCGACAGGTGTAAAAATGACGCCTTTTTGATTGTACCCAACATCAACGTATTGCTGGTATTTTGCATTTTGATAGAACGCTAATGCTGATATTACGCCAACGGCCGAAATAGCGAATTGAAGCGTCAATAACAGGTGTGAAAGATATCCAGTATTGCCAAATTTCTGTTTTCCATTGAGTACCTGGATCGGCTGGAACTTGCTGATGTAGAAGGCCGGATAACTTCCAGAAACGATTGAAATCAAAAGCAAAAGGAAACCAAGGAAAATATAAACATCTGTATTCTCAACGAAATCAAATTTTAATTTCAAAAATGGCCATAGCTGATTGTAAGCGGGGATCAATAGTTTAGCTATCATCAGGCCTGCAATCATACTTACCAGGCAGACGAGTAGTGCCTCGCTCATATATTGAACAATAAGACTTGTTCGAATTCCGCCCAATACTTTTCGAACACCAATCTCTTTTAGTCTGGCTGAGGCCATGAATAAGAACGTATTGATAAAATTAAAGCAGGCTATTAAAAGGATAAAGATAGCCATGAATGAAGGCCCGGTCACCGCAGCTGCCGGAAGTGCAAACGCGGTTCTTTTATCAGCTCGTTTTTGCCGGTCGTCTCTTACCGCCATTCCTTTCAATGGATCAAGAGCAAATCGCTCGATAGTAAATTCCGGATTAGCCTGATTGTTATCCTTGGTATATGTGCTGATACTATTTTCTACAATTTTGACTCTATGGCGATTTTTGACTTGAACAAAAAGGGTGCTCCGTACTTTCCAATTATTTCGCTCAGGTGAATTGATGTCCAGGTATGTCTGGTAACTTAAGATAGCAACGCTATTGAAACTGGAGTTAGCTGCTGGATCTTCGATAACGCCTCCAACTTCCAGTGTGACTGCTGGATTAACATCGGTCCTCACAATCATTTTACCAAGAGCAGCCTCACGACCGAACAAACGTTTTGCGAACCCCTCACTGATAATAATCTTTGTCTTGTCACTAATAGCTGAAGGTGAGCCGGCCAGGAATTTGAACGAAAACACATCGAATACATTCTTATCGAAATAATCAATCGGGGTGCTGAATACTTCCTCGCCAACTCTGAAGTTTCCAAAGGAAGGATTATAGCGAACAACCTCCTCGACATCACTTAAGTTGTCCCTGATTAAGTCGCCCAATGGCAGGGGCACCGATGCCGAAACGATTCTTGAGTTCTGAGATGTACGCAACGAGTTGACTCGATAGATACTACGGAATTGTAAATGACTTGTATCAAAACTACTGTTGAATTTGTAGCTGAGATACGCAACAATACAACAGGCGATCGCAATTCCCATCCCGAGAGCATTCAGGGACATGTAAATTGTATTTTTCGAAAAATTGCGCCAAACGATGACAAAATAATTCCTTAACATAACGCTATGGTTTATGTGGTAATAAAAAAAGGTTGTGTGTAAAACAGCTCCTGGAGCGGAAGAAATGGTTGCTGCTTACTCCGCGATCGACTCGCGATACATTTTCAAAAAAGTCATTGGTAAAAAACCGAGACTGAAAGCAGCTACTCCAAGTATGAGCAGTTCATTAGCGGCAGCCATGTGAAGAATTTTCAATGTTCCTCCCGATGAAATTAGAAGAAGGCTGATGAATGCCAACCTGTCTTTGGTCCGGCTGAAAGACGATGTGCTTGATCTCTTTGTGACAATGAGCAAAGGGGCAAATACAACAGCTAAACCTGCGAAGCCAAGCATAAGCAGTTCATTTGCGCCAGTCCAGTGTTGTATCTTGAATAGCATTCCCACACTGGCAAAAACACTAAAGGCCAGACCTGTAAAGTAGGTAAGTTTTTTCATGGTAATTTTTTTTGCGTTTAACAATAAGAAGGTCTCGAATTCAATCGCTTTAAAGCCATGGGGGGCTAGTTCATTCAACGCTTTTACAATGGCATCTTCAAACTGAATACCTGCTTTCATTTTAGACTCAACGGCACAACAAAGGTGGTCTATCAAATTATCTTTCATCTCCACTCTGCTGACTGCGCTAGCGTCAACGATGCTTTTAATGTGGCTGATATTTTCTTGTGTCAGATCCATAAAATTGATTTATAGCATTGATTCCAAAGATTTAAATCAGTTTCGTTTTGGGTTGTGGGAAAACCACTTGTGAAATGGTGGCTATAAAATCTTCCAACTCACTGATGCTCGCTATTGCTTGCTTTCGTCCTTTCGGTGTTAAAAAATAATACTTGCGGACACGGCCTCCAACAGTCTCTTCTTTAAATGACAATAGTCCATCCTCAGTCATTTTTTGAAGAGCAGGATAAAGTGATCCATCTTTAATCAGAATTTTGCTTCCGGATTGCTTATGGATGCGTTGAACCATTTCATATCCGTGCATTTTCCCCTCCTCCGCGAGTAATTTCAAAATCATAGCGGAGAGCGTTCCTTTTAGTAGCTCTTTTGAAAACATGGATCAAATGTATACCTAGAATTATGATATATCATAATTCTAGGTAATATTTTTTTTGGATTCACTTTCCCTATGAAAAGCTCATTCTCGTTTCAATAGCTGATCCACTGAAACCCTACCAGGCCCGGCCAACAGCAAAAAAAGTGAACCGCTCAGCATGACTATGGCCGGAAATGTAGATTTATAAGTGTCGCCCAGATGAACAATGAATATTGCATTGACGAACACGATGACCATGATCAAAGCCGCTTGCCGTGTAAATGCGCCCAGAATAAAGAGCAACCCACAAATAAATTCAAGATAAGCGACCAATGGTGCAAGTATGGGTGCAGCGAAAATGTTTTGCGATTCGAAGAAAACAATCACTTCCTTCATTACCTCAGGCTTGGTCACGGCACCCCAGACTCCTTGCATCAAATGATAGCCAACTGACAGACGTATGAACAACGGAGCAAACTCCCTGAAGCCGCCTAAGTACCGATTGAAATCGTTGTAAAGTTTACGCATCTACTTTCTGAATTGACTGAATACAAAATCGTTCTGTGCTTTCTGCGAATGACAGTTAAAACATGATTTCTTGACCATGTGCATCACAGCACGCTCGGTAACGCTATTGCCTTTGAATTCTTCGAATCCCCATCCTCCGGTGGAATCGTATTTGGAGGTGTCTTTAATCATCACATCAACCAACCGGCGGTTGCCTTCTGCAATCTGACCATTGTCGTTTTCAACCATCTCCAGTCGATCGAAAGCAATCACGGAGCCATTGGCAAACTTGCCTGTGCGATAACCTTCCATCGCTTTCTCGTTGGCATAAATGTGATAGAAGCCTCCCAGTTTATTAAACATCGGACTCTTTGGCCCGACCATTCCGGACTTGATGTGGGTCCATGCGCGGTACCCCTCAGGATACGGGATTTCATTTGGAGCATTTTTCATGCTCGAAGCATTGATCAGCAACACGGCTGCGAATGCCAAAAGTACGAGTAGAGTATGTTTTAGTTTCATATTTTTTAAACTACGGAGAATTCAAAAAACATTCAAACCACTTCTAACGAAATGACGGCTCCGGCTCACCAAAAGACTCCTGCACTTTACAATTACGGCTACAAACCCTTTACGCTCATCCCTCCATCTACCATCACATTTTGGCCGGTAATGTAACTGGACTTATCCATAGCAAAAAAAGTGACCAGGCTGGCTACTTCTTCAGGCTGCCCTACACGCGCCATTGGAGTGCGGGCCAGAATTTTTTCGAGGCGATCAGGTTGAGATAAAACGGGTTCAGTCAATGGAGTTTCGATATACCAGGGTGACACTGTGTTGACACGGATACCATACTGAGCCCATTCGGCTGCAAGATGTCTCGAAAGCTGCATGATCGCTGCTTTTGTCATCCCGTAAGGAGGGCCACTTTGCACATCCAATGCCCCGGCAATAGAGGCAACATTAACCACACTTGCATGGCCTGATTTTTTCAACAGCGGAAAAGATCGTTGTGTAAGGTCTAACATGCTGAACATGTTTATTTCAAACAGCTTCCTGTACTCCTCCTCCGAATAGTCAACAAAACTTTTGCGAATATTGGTACCGACATTGTTCACGAGGATATCCAGCCGTCCCCACCGGTTGGTGAGCTCCTGAATAATTTTTTGTCTGAAGGCCGCTTCTGCAAAATCTCCTTCAAGAGCGATCAGCTTATCTATTTTGAAATGCTCACTTAGCTTTGAGGTATTTCTCGCAATCACCATTACCTCCGCTCCCAATTCCAAAAATTCTCTGGTGATAGCGAGGCCAATACCTTTTGTTCCACCGGTGACTAATGCTTTTTTGTTTTGTAATGTCCACATGAGCTATTTTGACTAGTTAGTTTTATTTGTTCGGTTTACACTTGGAGGCCTGGTAACAATACTTGTCACCATCTAGTGGAATTTTTGCTGTCTTATCCAAAATTCCTTCCAGTTTCAGGTTAGCGATTGACGGCCCCTCGGTATTCATTGAGATCAGCATGATATGATCAAATGAATTTTGACTTTTCTCTGATTGCTCTCCACCTGTTGTACCCAGCATAATGTAGTCTCTATTGTTTTTTTGAGTGAATGAATAATCGTGATAGTGGCCGTTGATCACGGTAAAATTTCTCGATCCCAATGCCGTTTCGATTCTTGACAAATTTCCATCACCTTCTCGCTTCCAAACAGGCTTATGCATGAACAGGAAAGTCCACTGAACATTCGGATGATCAGAAATCACCTTTTCAAAATAGGCAGATTGCTCTGCGCTCACTTCACCAGTCTCACGTTCTTTCATTTTAAAGTAAGCCGTTTGGTGGGCCTCCTCCGTTTTTCCGCTGTCGAGCAATTCAATGGCGCGTTTGCGAGCGGTATAAATCTCCTGCATTCGGTCGTCCTTATAGTCCTCTGAGTCGATTGCTAGGAATAAAACATTATTGTAGACGAAGTGGTAGTACCTCTTGCCATAACGCTTTTCCCAGAATTTGCGCATGGTGAGATTAGTCAGGTCATGATTTCCTCCTACATGGAAGAAAGGCGCTCCCGCTTTAACCACGCGCTGATCTAAGAAATCAAATTCCCTTTTCAGTTGAACAGTATCCTCTGTACCACCGTCAATGAGATCTCCAATGCTTAGAATCAGGTCAGGTCGCAGCATGCGCATCTGTTCTACAGCCACTTCAAACACCCCTGCCCTTTCACCGCCATTCAAATCACCGATCACGGCAAAAGCAAATTGATCGGACGCTTTCCGCTTAGGTTCAGATGTCCACGGGCGAGCCGTAAGATTCATATCATGTTCAAAATTGGAAGAAGGAGTGGCGCACGCCAGGCAAAGGGCGAGAGTCGAAACAACGGGAAGGATCGTTTTCATATTCTTTCAATATTGAGATGAAAGTTGTAGTTTTCTATTCGCCAAACAATGTATGAAATCCCTCGAAGACCGCATCAAAGAATTCCACCACAACCGTAGTGAGGTGACAAGGGCGTTAAAATACAAATTGATGGCCCATGACAATTTCACTTTCTACCGTGCCACGTGTCATTTATTTTATGAAGACCTTCACCTCAACTCTGCACTCGCGCGTGGCCCTTTGGTCTGGAGTTGTGGTGACTTGCATCTGGAGAATTTTGGATCTTATCGCGCCTACAACGGTTTGGTGTATTTCGATATCAATGATTTTGACGAAGCTATGCTTGCACCAGCCTCCTGGGACCTTTGCCGGTTTTTGTGCAGCATTAGCCTTGCTGCCGATACATGGAAATATTCCACGAAGGAAGCTGAAGGGCTAATGCTTCTGGTCCTGAAAGTCTACACCCGACAATTGGCAGAAGGTAAGGCATATGCCATCGAAAAGGAAACCAGCCCTCCTTTAATCAGGGATTTTTTTGAAATGGCTGAGGGGAAAAAAGAAAAAGAAATGGTGAAGACGCGGATGGAAAGAAAAAAGGGGAAGCTAAAAATTATCAAGGGCAAGACTTTTTCAATTGAAAAGGAGGTTTACAAAGAAGTAAAAAATAGTGTCAACGATTTTCTAAAAACCAATTATGAATACCTGAAGGTTCGTGATGTTGCCTTTCGTATTGCAGGTATTGGCAGCCTTGGCATAAAGCGTTATGTGATTCTGGCTGAAGACATGAAAGAAGAAAAGTGGCGTTTACTTGACCTCAAGAAATCTTATCCCTCATCGCTGGCTCCATACTTAAAATTTCAACAACCATCGTGGCATACGGAAGCAGAACGGATTGTTACTGCGCAGAGCCTGATACAATACGCGCCTCCACGTTACATGGGAACACTTCCCATCGATAGTGAAAATTTCATCCTGAAGCAGCTTCAACCAAGCGCTCAGAAGATCGACTGCAAGCTGGCCAGCAAGAAATTAAAAAATATCGAAACAGTGGTGACAACAATGGCACAGGCCGTGGCCTCAGCTCAAATTCGAAGTGCCTCACGAAAAGGTTCGGACAGTGTTGAAGAATTAATGAAATTCTCGATCCAATCGTTCTGGCAAGCTGACCTGATCCAGGCTGCACTGGATTATTCTTCAGAGACGAAAAAATATTTCAGGGAATACCAGAAAATCTACTTCGAAGGAAAGATGTCCTGACTTCTTCTTAAAAGAAGCGGTTTAGTTCAGCTACGACACCGAGCCGCTTTTCTTTCTCACCATAAATAAGTTAAAGACAGAAATCGCTGCAATGACCACCAGAACAGCCACAGTAATCACCATGCGCGTATTGCGAAGTTCCAGTGACTTTATTGTGCCTTCCTGCTTCAGCGCGTCTACTTCTTTCTCCTTTGCCTGCAGGTCAATCGCCATTTCCATTTGCGCAATTTTCCTGCTGCTTTCATCTCCGTAAATTTTGTCTTTTGCCTTATCGTAGTTGATCATGGCTTCATATGCCTCACGCATCTTCCCCTGCTTGGCAAAATTGCCAGCCATGTTTTTCAGTATCTGAGGTTCAAAAGCATAGGCTTCCAGTTCCCTGCACATCATCATCGCGCTATCGAGATAGACTTGAGCTTTGCCTCCCTGATTTGATTTTGAATAAACTTCTCCAAGGTTGGTAAGGATGTTCACAACCGTAATTTTGTTGCCTTCTTTTCTCGCGAGTTTAACAGCTCTGTTGTAGTACTCAATGGCACGCTGGAAATTGCCTTGCTTGAAATACAGGTTTCCGATGTTATTCATCGGATCGGAATAGATCTTACCTGTTTGCTCACTCAATTGCAGCGCCTGTGAGTAAAATTTTAAAGCTTGTTCGTACAGCTGTAGATCACTGTGCAAATTGCCGAGGTTATTCAGCGACCCGATCACTTTTTGCTTATCATTCAACTGGTTAAACTGCTGATACGACTCTTCATAATAGTTCATGGCCTGGCCATAGTCTTTCTTGATAGAGTATATCGTACCAATATTATTCTTGGTTGTAGCTATACCCTCCACATTTTTCAGATTGTCATAAATCTTCAATGACACGAGATAGTTCTCCAGTGCCTTGTCCAAAGCTCCCTGGTTCCGGTATGCAACTCCGAGGTTATTGTAAGAGGCCGCCATGCCTTTCATGTCGTTAATTTCAGAGGCGAGCGAAAGCGCTTCGCGTGCAAAGCCGATGGCCTTCACCGGATCGAGATTGATATATGACCGGAATAATTCGTTGTATGTCTTAACTTTATTTTCGCCTACGGCAGTTTTAAGCAAATTCTCCAGGCTGTCTACTGGACTGGAAAAAGTCTGCCATGAAAGGAATAAAGCCAGAACAAACAGAAATATCTTTTTCATGGGTTGAGGTAAGCTTCAAAATTAAGGTTTTATTGCTGAAAACGGAATTCAATCCACCGACTCTGCAAGCGATTGAAATGCTTACCAAATTAGTTTAAATTGAAATTCATCTTAAATTCTTAAAAAAAAAATGAAAAGGAAACTCTACCTGACAGGTGCCGCGATCCTATTGATGCTGCGGTCTTTTGCCCAATCCTCTCCTGAAAATGAGGCCATCATGAAGCCGGTTAAGCAATTGTTTGAAGGGATGCAAAAAGGCGATAGTGCTCTTCTGCACAGTGCATTTACAAAGCAAGTGACAATGGCCACCATTGGTACGGATAAAAACGGGAAGCAATTCCTGAGGCGAGAATCCTCTCTGAAAGATTTCCTTACTGCTGTAGGTACACCACATCCGGAGGTTTGGAACGAAATGATCTGGGACGAAAAAATTCAGATCGATGGAAACTTCGCCCAGGTGTGGACCAGCTATGCGTTTTATGTCGGGAAGAAATTCAGTCATTGTGGTGTTGATGCATTTCATCTTGTAAAAGAGGAAAGCGGTTCATGGAAAATTTTCCACCTGGCCGACACCCGTCAGAGTACCGGATGCAAAATCCCCGCAAAAATCAGCGACCAATTCAAATAACTTACTGCAATGAGATCCTATTTAATTCTCTTTCTCATCCTTACCGGCATCAATTTGCAAGGCCAGGACCAATTGACCACATTCATTTTAGTGCGGCATGCAGAAAAAGTAAGCGATGGCTCCAAAGACCCGGATCTAACACCCGAAGGTATGATCAGGGCCGAGAATCTCACTAAACTTTTTCAAAACACAACTATTTCAGGAGTCTATTCAACACCTTTCAACCGCACACGGAAGACAGTGGCATCACTGGCGCAATCGAAATCGCTCACTGTTCAGGATTATGAGCCTGCCAAAAATGAAGCGATTGAAAAAATCTGGAACAACAACCTGGGCAAAACGGTTCTCATCAGCGGCCACTCAAATACAATACCCCGAATAGCGAATTACCTTACCGGAACAGACAAATTCAAAGATTTTGCTGATTCTGATTACGGAAACATACTTGTCATAACCGTGATTCAAAAAAATAAAACAGGGAGCGTCACGTGGCTGCGCTATTGATTGCGCTACGTCCCACAACAACAAGTGTGCATTTACTTCGAGTAATACTTTAATTCAATTCAAACTTCGGTATACAGAATCGAGTTACGAATTGAACCAAATATTACAATCTTCGTTTTAAATTGATAATAGCTGAGCTTTTCGTGTATAGTTAATCTACTTTAGTAAAAAAATAGTTGGCGCTATGAAAACACTTGCAAAACACCTCCACTTTATCCCTGATGTGCATTTTCACATCCACATCAACCCGATTCACCGCGACATCGTGATGATTACGGCCATGGGCTTATTAGTTGCTGCTGCTGCGCTTACCCTTTTGGTGGCGTTTGTCAGTCAGTTCTAATTTTTCTCGAAATAGTTTACACGAAAAAAGCCCTGGTATTCAGGGCTTTTTCTTTATAGTTTGTTTGTGTTGTGTCAATTGGAATGCATCATCAGCGGAGGACTGGCTGAAACCCAGGCATCGCCTCCTTCAAACACTTCTTTTCGCCAGATAGGCACCTTTGCTTTGATGGCATCAATGATAAATTCGCAGGCCTCAAATGATTCCTTTCGATGTTCAGTTGAAACTGCAACTACGAGGGCAACTTCACCTGGCTTTAATGTGCCTACCCGGTGGCTTACGGCCCATCCCTGGAGCTTCCATCGATGGGTAGCTTCATCCATAATCATTCTGACTTCGGCTACGGCCATAGACTCGTAAGCTTCGTACTCTAACCAGCGCACGTTTTTGTGGTGAGCAGTATCGCGCACTGTACCTATAAAAACATTAACGGCCCCCGCACCTAAGCTGGAGGCCGTATCGATGACTTTCTGCACATCGATGGGCTTTGCTGTAATTTTAATCATGGCGACAGGTGATTGGAAGGGTTGAGAAATCTGAAATGAATGTAACTTTTTTACCCCCCAATTACAAGGTATTTTCCCTATTTAATTCGGGCTGTCAATTCATTCAAAATTAAAAGGAATACTGCGCTGAAACTGAGCTGGAAAAGTCCTAGACACGCTCAATCATCGCGCCCAATTTCTTCAGTCGGCCTTCGATATTCTCATAGCCTCTGTCGATCTGGTCGATGTTAGATATTTCACTTTCTCCCTGCGCAGACAGTGCTGCAATAAGTAAGGCGACTCCCGCACGAATATCAGGCGATGCCATTTTCACTCCCCGTAGCGATTGCTTACGGTCCAACCCGATGATTGTGGCCCTGTGAGGATCACACAAAATAATCTGCGCTCCCATGTCGATGAGTTTGTCAACAAAGAAAAGCCGGCTTTCAAACATCTTCTGATGAACAAGCACAGTGCCTTTCGCCTGGGTGGCTACGACAAGGACAATGCTGAGTAAGTCTGGTGTAAATCCAGGCCACGGTGCGTCTGCAACAGTAAGAATGGAGCCGTCAATAAACGTTTCGATTTCGTATCGCTCTTGTGCGGGGATATAAATATCGTCTCCACGGAACTCCATTTTAATTCCAAGCTTCCTGAAAATATCAGGAATGATGCCCAGCATGTCGATACGGCAATTCCGAATCGTAATCTCTGATTTGGTCATCGCGGCCAAACCGATAAAACTGCCGATTTCGATCATGTCAGGAAGGAGCGTGTGTTCAGTACCTCCCAATTTTTCAACACCTTCAATCGTCAGCAGGTTGGAGCCGATACCGCCGATCTTTGCACCCATGCGGTTAAGCATTGAGCAAAGTTGTTGCAGGTAAGGTTCACAAGCGGCATTATAGATTGTCGTTTTTCCTTTCGCCAAGACTGCTGCCATGACAATGTTTGCTGTGCCTGTCACGGACGCTTCATCCAGCAACATATAGCAACCCTTCAGCTCGCTAGCATCTATATGGAAAAGATTTTCGGTACTGTCAAAATTGAACTTCGCTCCCAGGTTCTGAAAACCAATAAAGTGCGTGTCAAGTCTCCTTCTTCCGATTTTGTCGCCACCAGGTTTTGGAATTGATGCTGACCCAAATCGTGCCAGGATAGGTCCCAGCAGCATGACAGAACCTCGCAGGGAGGCTGCTTTCTTCCGATACTCTTCAGTCTGAAGATATTTGATATTGATGTTGGACGCAGTAAACCGGTAGGAGCCTTTTTGAAGTTTTTCGACTTTACATCCCAGGTCTGCAACGAGTTCAATCAGCTTATTGACATCAGCAATGTCCGGGATATTATGAATTGTCACCGGCTCTGAAGTGAGTAAAGGAGTGCAAATAACCTGAAGTGCTTCGTTCTTCGCGCCTTGCGGAACAATCTCTCCTTTCAGCGTTTTACCGCCCTTGATCCTGAACAAACTCATTGATCTCTTCTGCGGTGCTGGTGGCGGTTTTTGTTGAATTTACCGCGGTTGCGGTTGTCGCGATTTTCGCGCTGATTGCCTTCGGGACGCAGTTTCTTCTTCTCGCGGTAGAGCTTTTCAAACAAATTATCTTCGCGCACTTTGTCGAGATTTAAGGTCAGTTTTCCTTTGGACAATAGGGCAATGTCTTTTACAATGACTGAGTCATCAAGTGTTTCTTTGTTCCAGTTGCTGTAAAACGTTTTCATCAGCTTGCCAAGGTAGATGGTAGCCTCCTCACGTTCTTGAGGATCTTCCTTCTTCATCGCCTCTTGCACAAGCCGTTCGATATTCTTTCCGTAGTGTTTGAACCTCACTTCACTCTGAGGGTACGCCATCTTCGCCGGCCTTTTTTGCAGGATACTGCGATCAGGCGTAGAAAACGGATTATTAACGTCCAGGTCAAAATCTGCCATGATGTACAGATCGTCCCACATGCGCTGCGGGTTTTCCTGGGCTTCTTTGGCAACGGGTGCCAGTTGTTTTATCAATTCTATTAAGGTCGTGGCCATCTGCGTGCGTTTGTCCTTGTCAGGAATGGTCCGGATATAATTGACCAATTTCTGCACATTGCGACCGTATTCTTTCAAAATAATACCTTCACGCTGGCTGTTATACTCTCCGATTATCTTTGCCATTAAATTTTGTATTCGATTTAACAATAACACCCGGAATTGGGTGTGCTTTCAATTTTCATGAATCTTCAACTTAGCAAAGCTAAGCAATAAGGTCTTTTCGCCAAAATCGGCGAAATTGATTTTCGCCTTGCGTTCGGTACCCTGGTCTTCCATTTTTACAACTGTACCGAAGCCAAACTTGGGGTGCTCCACTTTCATTCCTTCTTTCAATCCGCGGGTGTCGCTTGGAACAAAGTTGGTTGGTGCTTTATAGGCAGCTACCGGTTTTGGCTTGGGAGCGAAGCTAGCCGTGCTCTTCATACCGTTGACGAAGTTCTTGGTATAGTTCGGGTTGGGCGCTGTGAATAATTCATTGCTGCTGAATTTCGAACTGAACTTGATAAAGCGGGAATCAATATCATCCAAAAAGCGGCTCGGCTCGCAGTTCTTCAACCGCCCGAAGCGGTAGCGGGTAACGGCATACGAAAGGAATATTTTTTTCTGAGCACGGGTAATGGCTACATAAAATAACCTCCGCTCCTCTTCAAGTTCAGCCCGGCTACTCAGCATCATTTGTGAAGGGAACAAATCTTCCTCCATCCCCACGATGTACACATTCTTGAACTCCAGTCCCTTGGCCATGTGGATGGTCATCAACGTAACCTTGTCCGGGTCATTATCTTTATTTTCATCCTGACCTGTAACGAGTGAAACTTCCTGGAGGAAGGCACCAAGACTCTTGTCTTCATTTTCCGGATCATCAACAAATTCCTTGATGGCGTTGAGCAACTCCTGCACGTTCTCAAAGCGACTCAGGCCTTCGGCTGTTTTGTCTTCGTACAACTCTTTGAGCAAGCCGGAAGATTTTGCGATTTCCGCGGCCGCCTCGTAAGCATCTTTGTTTTGAATTTCAATTCCGAAGCGTTTGATCTTGGTTACAAAATCTTCAATCGGCCCGGCTGCACGTCCACCAACAAAAGACGGGGCGTTTTCAAGCACTTCCCAAATGGTAATCGCATGGTCATTGGCAGCCACAACAATCTTGTCGATCGTGCCATCTCCAATTCCCCGTTTAGGAAGGTTGATAATTCTCCGGAAGGAAGCTTCATCCTGTTGATTCAGCGAATAGCGCATATACGCCAACAAATCTTTGATCTCTTTCCGCTGATAGAACGAAAGTCCGCCCACAACCTTGTACTTGATATTCATTCTGCGAAGCGCTTCCTCGATCGAGCGGCTCTGGCTGTTGGTCCGGTACAGCACAACAAAGTCACTGAATTTGTACTGCTGCTGCATCTTCTCTTCAAAAATGGAAGAAGCAATCAACTTTCCTTCTTCATTGTCGGAAACGGCTTTGATCAATTCGATCAGATTCCCGTCCTCATTCGCAGTCCACACATTTTTGGGAAGCTGAGCTTTGTTTTTCGCTATTACAGAATTGGCGGCATCAACAATTGTTTTTGTCGACCTGTAGTTCTGCTCAAGTTTAATGATCCTTAAATCCGGGTAGTCTTTTTCAAAATTCAGGATGTTGGAAATATCAGCTCCACGAAAAGCGTAAATACTTTGAGCGTCATCGCCTACTACGCACACATTCTGCTTTACCGAAGCCAGTTTGCGAATGATGAAGTACTGGCAAAGGTTCGTATCCTGAAACTCATCGACCAACACGTAACTGATCCGGTGCTGGTACTTATTAAGAACCTCCAGATGTTCTTTGAAGAGTTTGTCCGTATTAAAAAGGAGATCGTCAAAATCCATGGCCCCGCTTTTGAAACAGCGAAGTGTATAGCTCTTGTAAATGTTGCCAATCTCGGGACGCATATTAGCAGCATCATCGCCCATGAGCAGCGGGTTGGCGAGATAATCCTGCCATGAAATGAGTTTGTTCTTCGCCCCTGATATCCGGTTGTAGACAATGTTGGCTTTATACTGAGTTTCGTCAAGGCCCATTTCTTTGACGATACTCTTGATGAGTGACTTGGAATCGTCCGTGTCATAAATCGTGAAGTCATTAGGATAACCGAGATGATGGGCTTCTGCTCTCAATATCCTGGCAAACACCGAGTGGAACGTTCCCATCCAAATATTCCTCGCGTCATTGCCTACCACATGCTCGATCCGCTCGCGCATTTCCTTGGCTGCCTTGTTGGTAAATGTTAACGCCATGATGTTGAATGGGTCAACACCTTGTGTTTGAATTAAATGTGCAATCCGGTAAGTAAGTACCCGCGTTTTTCCTGAGCCCGCTCCCGCGATAATCATACACGGCCCCTCTGTATTCACCACGCCTTCGTGTTGTGGCGGGTTTAACGTCTTCAAATAGTCTTCCATAAAATCGCTGCAATATAGAGGGTGCGAACCAGAGATCAATCACTACCTTTGCGACATGATTAAAGTAGGCGAAATTTTAGTATCAGACGACATCCGGGATGTTGAGTTTGTATGTCATTTGGAAAAATGTAAAGGCGCATGCTGTGTGGAAGGTGATTTGGGCGCTCCGCTGGAAGAAGATGAACTCCCAATCATGAAAGAAATCCAGGAAAAGGTAAAACCATACCTGACTCCCGAAGGCTTGAAGCGAATTGAAGAAGTAGGTGAATACGTTTTAGACGAGGATGGAGACTATTCTACTCCCGTAATCGAAGGTCGCGAATGTGCCTACGCGCACTATGACAAGCAAGGGATTCTGAAGTGTGGTATTGAACAAGCTTACCTTGACGGAAAAATTTCATACCGTAAACCGATCTCTTGTCATCTCTATCCTATCCGAATTAAAAAAACTAAAAAATTAGAGGCTGTAAATTATCACGAATGGAGCATCTGCTCTGATGCCTGCAGTTTTGGGCAATCACTGAAAGTGCCTCTCTATAAATTTTTAAAAGAACCATTGATCCGCAAATACGGAGAGCCCTGGTATAATGAACTGGTGAGTCAGATTGAGGGATGATGGTTTCAAGCAAGTATTTTATTATCGACTTCGACAGCACCTTCACAAAAGTGGAAGCGTTTGATGTGCTGGCCGAAATCTGCCTGAGCGACAATCCACAAAAAGAATCCATTCAAAAGCAAATAGCAGAAATCACCAACCAGGGAATGGATGGCAGTTTGTCTTTGCGTGAATCTATCGCTAAAAGAATTCAATTGCTTTCGGCAAACAAAAGACACCTGGGGTTCCTGGTGGAAAAATTGAAGACACTGGTGACTGATTCATTCCAGCGCAACAAGGATTTCTTAAATACGTACGCTGATCAAGTATTTATTGTATCGAATGGATTTCGTGAATTCATTGAACCGGTAGTAACGGAGTACGGCATCAAAAAAGAAAATATCCTCGCCAACGAATTCAGATTCGATAACCAGGGAAATATCATTGGCTTTGATTCTGAAAATCCGCTTTCAGCTAACAATGGTAAGGCAGAGCAAATCAAAAAGCTGAATTTGCCGGGCGATGTGTATGTAATTGGAGATGGCTATACTGATTATGAAATCAAACATTCGGGCCTTGCTAATAAATTTTACGCTTTCACAGAGAATGTTGAACGCGAACGGGTGTTAGCCAAAGCAGATCATATTGCACCAAGTCTCGATGAGTTTTTATATTTGAACAAGTTGAATACAAGCATCTCTTATCCCAAAAACCGGATCAACATGCTGTTGTTGGAAGGCGTGCATCCGGTGGCGCTTGAGTTAGTACGCGCGGAGGGTTTTACTGTGGAATCTTATCCAGCCGGATTGGATGAGGATGAGTTGTGCGAGAAAATAAAAAACGTGTCCGTACTGGGCATTCGCTCAAAAACGCAAGTCACCGCGAAAGTCCTCGAACATGCTGACCGCCTGATGGCCATTGGTGCGTTTTGCATCGGGACAAATCAGATCGATTTAGAGGCCGCCACGAAAAAAGGAGTAGCCGTTTTCAATGCCCCTTTCAGTAATACGCGATCTGTTGTAGAGCTGGCGATTGCAGAGATGATCATGCTCATCCGCAATATTGTTGACAAGTCGAATAAGATGCACCAAGGTAAGTGGGACAAGTCGGCCAAAGGAAGTTTTGAAGTGCGCGGAAAGAAGCTTGGTATTATCGGTTATGGAAGCATCGGCTCACAACTTTCTGTTCTCGCTGAGAACCTCGGGATGAAGGTTCTTTACTACGATCGCGAAGAGAAGTTGGCTCTTGGCAATGCCGTGAAGTGCAAAAATGTAAAAGAGCTGTTGACTGAAGCTGATGTGATTACTGTTCACGTGGACGGAAACGAGAACAACACAAATCTGATCGGTGCCGAACAATTTGCTTTGATGAAAAAGGGGGTAATCTTCCTAAACTTAAGCCGCGGTCATGTAGTGGATGTAAAAGCATTGCGAGAAAGTATTCTTAACGGAAAAGTGGCTGGCTGTTCGATTGATGTTTACCCTTACGAACCGATCAGCAATGATGAGGAATTCATATCCGAATTGCGTGGACTTCCCAACACAATCCTGACTCCGCACATTGGCGGAAGTACACTTGAAGCCCAGGAGAACATTGGAAACTTTGTGCCTGGCAAAATCATGGACTATATCAACAGTGGTAATACCAGCAACAGCGTAAACTTCCCGAATCTAACCTTGCCTACTCTTGAAAATGCTCATCGCCTGATTCATATTCACAATAACGTACCCGGTATTCTCGCCAAGATTAACCACGTTCTTGCCGAACACGGAATAAATATTGTTGGGCAGTATTTAAAAACCAATGAGCACATCGGTTATGTAATCACCGATATCAATAAAGAATACGACAAAGAAATTATTAAAAACCTCCGGGCAATAGAGCACACAATTAAGTTTCGGGTGTTGTATTGATGTGCAATATTTGACAGGCTCAACTACCTTGATGGCCAAAGGATCTTTTACAGGGCTTAGGATCCAATAAAGAGTACTGCGAATCAATAGCTAAAAACCTACACATAATAGAATAAGCAATTAAGTTTCGATTGCCATATTCACCTTGCGATCGATGAAATTTAAACTTACTCCCATTGGAATCTTTTTAGGCGCTACTGCGGTGCTGACAATTACGGGCACAATTTCAAACTCTGGATCTGCTCCATTACTAATCATTTTTTCAGTTCTGTTTCTTGCGGCCGAGCAACTTATCGTTAACTCCATTGAGGCCACAAATAAAAAAATCTGGATAGTGGAGTTAATGATCGTCTTCACTACGATTTTTTTGATCCTAATAGGCCTTAATAATGCTTTAAAAGGGACAATGACCGGATAATTCTATCCCAGTGTCATTTGAGAATTCCACTAGAAATAAAGATAAAAGGAGTTGTTATACTGATGAATCTCCGGAAGAATCTGAAAGCTCTCCTTGATGTTTTCCTTTGTCAGCACCTGTTCAGGGACTCCGTTGGCAATTATTTTTCCCTCATTTAACAGGAGAATCGTATCTCCAAACCGGATGGCAAGATTCAGGTCATGCACAACTCCCACAACCACCAGGTCATTCTTCTTCACAAGCTGTTGAAGTTTGTGCATGAATTGATACTGGTAGTTAACATCGAGAAATGTCAATGGTTCGTCCAATAACAAATAACGCATCTGATTGGAGCCCGAAGACCAGATCTGCGCTAACACTCTTGCAAAATTAACACGTTGCTTTTCTCCTCCACTAAGTGTGACGTAGTCACGTTCAGCCATTGACCATACGTCAAAATAGTTCATGGCTTCTTCCACGACCTGCTGATCTTCCGGCCCTGGACTCGTCACGAAATGAGGAGACCTTCCCAGCATCACTACCTCCCATACTTTCAATGGAAAAGCAACATCAACCTGCTGTGAAAGTACAGCCCGGAATTTTGCCAGATCCTGATATGTCAATGAGCTGATTTCTTTGTCTCCATACAACACGCTCCCACTGGAGGTTTTGATTTGCTTACTTGCTGCTTTAATGAGGGTCGATTTACCTGAACCATTCGGCCCTATGATCAGATTCATTTTACCTGGCTCAAAACAAGCAGAGATATTATTGAGCAGTTTTTTCGAACCAACGCTTACCGATATGTTCTGCAATTGAAGCATCTAGAAATAATGTTGGTTTCTCCGAAGCAAAAGAATAAAAACCGGCACACCAACAACCGATGTCACTATGCCGATTGGCAACTCCGCTGGTGCTAACAGTAAACGCGCAGTCAAATCAGCTACAGTCAATAAGATTCCTCCGAGCAATGCACTCCCAATCAGAAGATAGCGATTATCAGAACCTTTGATCAATCGCAGCACATGCGGCACAATTAAACCGATAAAACTGATAACACCAACAAACGCAGTAGCCACTGCCACGAGCAATACAGTTAAAATGATTACGCTCACTTTAAGCTTGTTGATATTGACACCCAAATGAAGTGCTTCGCTCTCTCCCATTGCCAGCGCGTTGAGTTGTTTTGTAAAGCGAACTGCCAGCAGAAAACACAGGAGACAGGAAATTCCTATGATCACCACCGAGTTCCAGTTCGAGCCTGAAAGAGTTCCAAGGTTCCAAAAGGTGATTGATCTTGCCTGTGGATCACGCGCCAGGTAAGACATCAGTCCTACACCACTTAGGCAAAGCGCATTTACTGCAATGCCGGTAAGCAAAAGTGATACGACCGGTTGTCCTCCCTCTCTTCGATACGAAAGCAGGAAGACAGTCACGGTAGCCAGAGCACCACCAGCACTTGCTGCGATAGGTAAAGTCCACACACCTGCGTTGAACTTGAATATTGCTCCTAAAACAAAATACAATGAAGCTCCGAATGCCGCACCGCTGGAGGTTCCAATCAATCCCGGTTCAACAATCGGGTTACGGAAAAGCGCCTGCATCAAGACGCCCGCCATAGCGAGACTCGCTCCAACCAGGATGCAACAAATCGCTCTGGGCAAGCGGATATCGGAAAAAATGCGCTCGTTCAATGATAATGCGTCCGAAGAAAAATTACTAAAAACTGAAAATATTTCCTCCGTTGTGATGTAGATGGCTCCATACTTCAGGGAAAAGAAAAAGCTGACGATCAAAAAAATCGTCAGTAAAATCCATACAGTGGTATATCGGTTATTGAGCGGAGGCATTCTGCCGGATCAGTTTCTGAAGGCGTAAAACGATTTCGCCTGTACGTGGTCCGAGGTAAACCATGTCGTGTTCTTCAACCCGGAAAATACGATTGGCTTTAGCTGCTTTTGTTCCTGCTATCCCGGGAAGCTCTTTGATCTTGTCCAGCGAGCCTAATTGATCATAGCCAAAGTCAGTCAGCAAAATGACATCCGGATCTGATTTGGCCATAGCTTCAGGTGAAAGCTGCATCATCCCGCGCTCTCCATTAAGTGGAATCTCACCTCCTGCCCAATTGATCAGCTTAGCCGAAGTTGAGTTCTGTGTCATGGTGAGATAGACATTGTTTGCTCTTCCGAAATGAACAATCATCACTTTCGGCTTGTCCTTCAAGCTCGAAGCCGCATCAGCAGCCAATTTCATATCGGCATCAATTTTCGCATTAAGCGAATCAGCCCGTTTCTCTTTCTTGAAATATTCTCCGATCTCTTTGATGAGCATTTTAGCTCCCTCAATGTCCTCACCCTTCGTCTTAAAAACGACCATCGGAATTTTCAAATCGGTGAGCTGCTTCATCACTGGTTCGGGCCCGACATTATTGTCGTGAATGATCAGTGTTGGTTTAGTCGAGAGAATTCCTTCGGCACTGAGTGCCCGATGGTAGCCAACCGTAGGGAGTTTTTTGATTGCATCGGGATAGGTACTGGACAAATCCACTCCCGCCAGGTCACGTTCAGCTCCCAAAGCAAAAATGATTTCATTGTATTGCTTCGACAGGCAAACGATCCGTTCCGTTTTGCTTTCCTGCGATTCTCTATTGGAAAACCTCCCGCAGGAAGCAAGTATCAATAAACTTAGGATTAAACTTTTTTTCATTTCACTTTTGTTTTAAGCCGCCTGACCACCGTAAGCGATCAGGCAACATCCTTTTAGAATGTATACTTCAAATTAATTCCACCAAAATAGTTAATACTTCTGGGGCCAGGCAAATAAGTGTCCGGTTGCTGATTAATAAACACCATTTGGTAATAAGGATTGCTCATGATATTGTTTGCACCAAAGAATGCATCAATATCAAAATGCTGACCAGCTGACATACGATAGCCGATCTTCGAATTCACCAGGTCATACATCCTCGAAATTACTTTGCCATCTGAAGTAATAGGCATGGCATCTCGATGCATATAAACAGCATTGAAGTAAAGTCCGGATTGAGAAGTAACATCAACTCCGATATTCCAAACATCTTTAGGGACACCAGCTACAGCTTTTCCAGAATAATCAGCCGGTGCCGTCAGTGCATTATTTTGATAAATGAAGTTCTTGTACTTGAAATCAGAGTATGCCATGTTCACGAAGGGCTTAACCATTTTTATGAAACCGAACTCCGAGCGATAAGCTATATATTTGACCAGTACCTCAATTCCTGTATTGTCAAGGCTTCCGCTATTGACGGTGTAGGTGTAAGCTGTAGCCGTACCAGTCGCGTTCGGTACAGCAACAGTCGTCATCTTATTCGAGAATGTTGCATTGAACAACGCCAGCTCGTAGGTTAGTTTACCGCTGAGTACATTTCCCTTGGCACCAAGTTCAATTTGTTTAGCTGACTCAGGACGCAACCCTGTGTTCACCGTGCCAGCCAGTGGTGTGTAAATATTAGAGGCGACTGGAGCTTTGTATCCTTCGTTGTACGAAACGTAGACCGAGGCATTCTTCCGGATCAACTTGTTTAACGCAAACGAAGGTGAAACCAAGTTCTTGTAGTCCGTGGTGTAAGTCATCGGCACCGTATTTCCGGGTACGTTATTGGCAGCTACATACATTTTATCATACAAAACAATATTCATTGTGCTGGAGCCAATACCTGCCGTAAGAGTGAAATCATTTGGCAAGGCCAGGGACCATTGGGTAAACACGTTGTAAGTGGCTGTGTATGAAGTTTGATTGCTCCTTTGTGCGCCTATGATATTATAACCATTCGGATCAGCGTTGTTGGGCACCATTGCGTAGGCTATGTTCTGAGCATATTGTTTCTGTCCTTCAAAACCTGCAACTCCCGAAAGCTGCATTCCTCCAATACTGAACTTCAAATCAAATAAGCTGCGCAATCCATAGTTCACTGGCGCTTTGTCCGTCCAGCCACCGGCCGAACTTGAATTGTTCGTCATGCCCGTGCCAAAAAGAGTTGTCGTGTTGGAAACCCGGTCTGTGAATTTATAGGTATGACCAACCCCGCCTCGAAAACTGACGATATTAGAATGCGCATCATTCTTAATGTAAGCCGGGTTACCACTGTAGTCATAAGCATAATATTGAGTGGTATCCAATTCTCCATTTCTCTGATCGTAGCTGTCACTCCAGCCTACATAGGAAGTGATCGACTGTTTATCATTGAGATTGAATTCTCCCATCATGTTTACAAAGTCCTTCTTGGATTTCGTATGCTGCATAAATCCATCATAGTTCTGGCTTCCATAATTGATCAACAGGGATGCACCTCCTTTGTTGATTTGAATTCCGGTAGTAGATCTTCTCAGTCCATAGCTTCCAAACATCGTGTTCTGACTAAATGAGGTTTTGTTTGGAGCCGCTTTCACTGTTTGAAGATTTACTACGCCTGAGATCGCAAGACCATACAATGCACCCGCTGGGCCCTTCACGATCTCCACGTTGCCGACTGAACCAAAATCAATGTCGTCCATCAATGTAATGCCCTCCGCATCCGTGATTGGAATTCCATTCAAATAAACTTTTATTCCCTGGCTGTCGAAGTTGCTGTTGGTACCCCTAACTCCCGGGCCACCCGCGCCATAACCACGAATATTAAATTGCTGACCGGCCGACACTGTTCTTCTTTGCATAAAAACTCCGGGCACGTTCGCATTGATAGCATCATCGAGAAACAAGCCATTGCCACGTTTGATTTCCACCTCTCCGAGTTTCGCAATCGAAGAAGCCTGATTTAAGATTTGCTTGTTCTGACTGGAGATCGTAGTGATTTCAACATCTTTAAGCACCTGGCTTGTAGAGATCATTCGAAACGAAAGCTCTATCGCGCAGTCGCGAATGGTTTGAGTTTGTGTCTCATAACCTATAAAAGAAACCGACACCGTTGCACCTTGCTGGCAGTTCACAGAGAACATCCCCTCCTGATCAACCACAGTAGTTGGCTGACTATTAATTATTACGTTGGCACCGGCCAACGGCTTGCCACTTTCGTCAAGCACCTTTCCCTTCAAGGTTTGAGCCAAAAGGATCGGGCTACTCAATAGAATTATTAAAAGACTCGGTAATAGTTTTTTCATTTTTATAACCTTAAGAATGATAAAAGAAATTTCATGCATGGTAAATAATACCAGCATGATTATGTTGGTGATTCAGGTGAATCAAAATGAGTCTTAAGTAAATCGTGGAGGTGGAGCTACTGCTTCCGGAAGTAGGGAGCGGTAGAAATTCGTAACAACATGTTCTTCTTGCTGAGATTTTGAAAAACAGCTTTCGCAAATCAATTCACCGACTGGTTCAAAAAATTGAATTGCGGGATTCATTTTACATTTTGACTTGCCTGTAGTCTTGAGCATACTTATCAACAAGTCTTCCATATAATCGTTCTCGCAATAAACGAAGTACTTATTGTCCTTGTATTCAATCCTGGCCACATCATACATTTTTCCCTCCAACTCAAACTCTCGATTTGTTTCCTCCCACACAATACTGTCAAATTCTGATTTTGAAAAAGTGAACACTTGAATATCCTCTTGCTTCGAAGTGATTACTTGTGTCTGAAAAGAAGAGCGATGATAGAAAGTGAGATAAGAGGAAAATATACCAATCACACTCATGCTGTAAGGCAAGATGAGTGCTGAAAGTAAAATTGACCGTAGCAGGGAAGATTTTTTCATCCGTGGCAATTCTCACTAAAAGTAAGTGTTAAAGGCCGGATGTAAAACAAATGTGGTGACCGATGGCGCGGCTGGAAACTTACTTGTTATAGTATCCCATCGCCTCCGGCATCCAGCCTTCCAGGTCCTTGATACGAGTCTCGTCTGACGGGTGGGTACTCAAAAATTCCGGTGGCTTCTCGCCTTTGTTCATTTCAACCATTCTTTTCCAGAATGCAGGCGCCAGGTTGGGATCATAACCGGCCTGCGCCATGAAGATTAATCCAATGTGATCAGCCTCAGATTCATGCTGACGTGAGAACTTCAGCATTCCGATATTTGAACCCATACCTACTGCCTGCATGAAAATCTGGCTTGTAGCAGTTGGGTTTTGCCCCATTGCCGCACCTAAGGTACTCATCCCAAACTGCTCAATCATTCCCTGGCTCATACGCTCGCGGCCATGGTTAGCAATGGCGTGTGCTACTTCGTGTCCCATCACCACGGCAATTCCATTTTCGTCCTTACAAATCGGAAGTATGGCAGTATAGAAAGCTACCTTGCCGCCAGGCATACACCAGGCGTTGACAGTCTTGTCATCCTGGATCAAATTGAACTCCCAATTGAAACCCTCAAGTTGGCTGCTCCATCCTTTGCTTGCCATATATTTTTCAACTGCACCCTGAATCTTTTTACCAACCCGCTTGATCATCTCCGTTTGTTCCACGTTGGTGGACAGAGGGCCTTTCTTGATCACATCCTGGTACTGAGTCGCTGACATCGTATTGATTTCCGAACTCGACACCAGGTCCAATTGCCTCCTGCCTGTGACGGGGACAGTTGCACAGGAATAGATAAATAGAATGATCGTAATTAAAGCGAATGATTTTATCGATTTCATAAAATAGAACGTTGACACCGCAAATCTAGTAATCCAAGCCCGAGGATGAAAATTTGCCAATGTATTTCTACCTTTGTACCAAACAATTAGTATGAGAATTTTTGCAATTGGACGAAATTACGCAGAGCACATCAAAGAATTGAACAACGAACGGCCCGACGAGCCGGTGATTTTCAGTAAACCAGACACTGCAATACTGAAAAACGGTTCACCGTTTTATTATCCTGACTTCTCGAAAGACATCCATCATGAAATTGAATTGGTTTTGAAGATCAGCAAAGAAGGAAAAAATATTGAAGAGAAATTTGCAGATAAGTATTTCGACTCTATTGGACTCGGAGTTGACTTCACTGCACGCGACTTGCAACAAAAAGCGAAAGACAAAGGGCTACCCTGGGATATTGCCAAAGGATTTAACAGCTCAGCTCCCATCTCTGATAAGTTCATTCCCGTTGCTGATTTCAAAAACCTCACAGACATTAACTTTAAACTCGAAATAGACGGAGTGGTAAAGCAACAGGGCAACACCAGCCTCATGCTTTTCAACTTCAACTATATTATTTCATACTTGTCCAAATTTTTTACGCTTCGCACAGGCGACTTAATTTTTACCGGCACTCCAAAAGGAGTTGGCCCCGTGAGCATTGGAAACAAACTGACAGGTTACATTGAAAACGAAAAACTGCTTGAATTTGAGGTTAAGTAAAATCTTAACCGTCATCGGCCTGCTGACATCATTTTTTGCACAGGCCCAGTTGAGCCCCGACAAAAAACTGCCGCCAGGAGTATCCGGGCCCTACCTTTTTCCGATCAATCCCGGCCAGCAAAATTCGCTGACAGGTTCCATGGGTGAATTGCGGACCTCTCACTTTCATGCTGGCCTTGACATTCGGACTAATAATACAATCGGATTTCCCGTGCGTGCCACACAGCGAGGTTATGTATCGTATATTATCGTCAGCCCCCATGGCTATGGCAATTGCTTGTTTCTAACTCACCCTGACGGGAATATGTCGGTCTATGCCCACCTGGA
The DNA here is from genome assembly GCA_015472025.1 of Cytophagales bacterium WSM2-2. Taxonomy (NCBI): domain Bacteria; kingdom Pseudomonadati; phylum Bacteroidota; class Cytophagia; order Cytophagales; species Cytophagales bacterium WSM2-2. The sequence goes on along the minus strand of BNHL01000001.1, from coordinate 3,445,289 downwards.
TAAATTCAAAGGCAAAGTGGCGGACTACGTTTTAAATAAGCAGTATGAAAAGAAATCGTTCGCTCTTATTTTAGAACCAACGCCCGATCAATTTCTCATTAATCAGGGGGACACCATTGCTCTGTCCGGAAATACAGGGGCATCAGAGGGGCCTCACTTGCATTTCGAAATTAGAGACAGCAACAACGAGGCAATCAATCCCCTTCAATTCAAGTTTGCAGAGATTAAGGATGGAATGGCGCCCACTGTGACTAAGATTGCATTAAAAACACTCGACATCAATTCGCGCATCAACGGCAAGTTCGGGAGGGTCGAATTTTTTACGCTCAGCAACGGAAACAATTATTTCTTACCGATGCCGGTACAAGCACAAGGAAAGATCGGAATAGAAATTCTTGCTCATGACCGTATGGACCAGTCTCAGTTCCGCTGTGGTATTAATCACATTGAAATGTCTGTGGACAGCCAAAAAGTCTTCTCTCAAAAAATCAACTCCATTAATTTTTTCGACACGTACGATATAGTGAAGCTGGTCAATTTTGAAGTATTAAAAACCCGGGGAGTACGCTTCAACAAACTGTACATTGAAGATGGCAACCCTTTGAAATACTATGAAAAGGAATTAGGTCACGGTGAAATCACGGTAACCGACAAACCGGTCAATGCTCAGATTGATCTGAGAGACACTTATGGAAATGAAAGTCATGCGCTTGTAAAACTCATTCCTGCAAAGCCCTCAAAAGAAGGAGGCCTTGCTGCAATGACAAAGCCGTTCGAATACGAAATAAGTGAAAATGTTTTCTCACTTCACGTACAGGCATGTGCACCGATGAGCAAAGCCGTGATCTATGAAAAAGGTTCGGCCGTTTCCCTGGAGCCTGCTTTCGAAAGTAATGGGCAACAGGTCTACCTGATCGATTTGAAAAAAATGATCCCGGATTCAGCCCAAACATGCCGGGGAACAATTCGATTTGACATTGTCGACAGAATTCCTTCAACCATTGAATACACTTTTTACAGTGACTGGGCCGACATCAAGTTCCATTCTCGTTCGTTGTACGACACACTTTTTCTGAATCTCAGAAAGAGCATCAAAGACAATACTGAGATCTATACAATAGGTCGCGACACGGAGCCGTTGAACGATCCGATCGAGGTGACTTTAAAGCAAATGAAAAAAGGCATCAACGATCCAAAGACCTTTGTTTACCTCTGGAATGGACGATCAAATGAGTTTATCGGAGGTCAATGGGAAAATGGCAACATTAGTTTCTCCACTTCCAAGCTTGGTGATTTTGTTTTACGGAGGGACAGCATCCCCCCCGCGATCTACCGGATTTCTTGCAATTCCTCAACCGCACGTTTCCGTATCAGTGACAACTTATCGGGGATCGCGAAATACGAAGCTAAAGTGGATGGCGAATGGTTGCTGATGAAGTACGATGCCAAATATGGAATATTGCAATCCGAATTCTTCGATAAAACCAAATCGATCAAAGGTGAATTTGAACTGAAAATAACTGATCGCGCTGGCAACGAAAACATCTACAAACAAAAGATCTAACCTATGGCACTAAGCATTGGAGACAAAGCTCCTGACTTCATCACAAAAGACCAGGATGGCAAAGAAGTTAAGCTCACCGATTTTGCGGGGAAAAAAGTGGTTTTGTATTTCTATCCGAAAGACATGACCCCGGGCTGCACAACTGAAGCATGTAACCTGAGAGACAACTACAAAATCCTCCAGAAGCAAGGATATGAAGTGCTTGGCGTAAGCCGTGACAATGAAAAGATGCATCGCAAATTCATTGAAAAAGAAAGTCTCCCCTTCCGCCTGCTAGCCGACACCGACCTTTCCGTCCATAATAAGTATGGCACTTGGATCGAAAAATCAATGTATGGCCGCAAATACATGGGCACTGCCCGCGTCACTTTTATCATAGACGAAACAGGAAAAATCGCGGACATTATTGGCAAAGTAGATACCGCGAACCACACCGCTCAGATTTTGGGCGAGGCATCTGTTGCAAAACCTGTTAAAAAAGCAGCCAAAGCAAAGCCAGCCAAGAAGGCCGTGAAAGCAGTGAAGAAATCCGTGAAGAAGGTTTCGAAAAAAGCAGCCTCGAAAAAATCAACGAAAAAGAAAAAGTAGTGGCGCAACAATGATCTAAGTTTATATCTTCGCCCCAAACTTAGATCATGCCGGTTCAACCTGACCTCGCTCAACTCAAGAAATTAGCTACACAAATTCGCAGAGACATCGTTCGCATGGTGCATGCGTGCCAAAGCGGCCACCCGGGTGGATCGCTGGGCTGTACAGATTTCTTTGTGGCACTCTACTTCCACTTCTTGAAGCACGACCCGAAATTCAATATGAACGGAATGGGTGAAGATTTATTTTTCTTGTCCAATGGCCATATTTCACCGGTATGGTATTCAACATTAGCCCGGTCTGGTTATTTTGATGTGAAAGAACTTGCCACGTTCAGGCAAATCAATTCACGGCTGCAGGGACACCCCGCTACTCACGAACATTTGCCAGGAATTCGAATTGCATCAGGATCTCTCGGTCAGGGACTATCGGTTGCTCTCGGAGCAGCTCAAGCAAAAAAATTAAACAAAGACAACCAGTTGGTCTTTGTGCTGATGGGTGATGGCGAACAGCAGGAAGGACAAGTATGGGAAGCCGCCATGTATGCCGCCCATAACAAAATGGACAACGTAATAGCAACCATTGATTACAACGGGCAGCAGATCGATGGGCCGGTCGACAAAATTCTTTCCCTCCTGGACCTGAAAGCCAAGTGGGAATCTTTCGGATGGATCGTGAACGAATTTGACGGCAATAAAATGGAGGATGTGATCGCGGGTATTGAAAAGGCGAAATCACAAGCTGGAAAAGGGAAACCCGTTATGAATTTGATGAAAACCGTGATGGGTTTTGGCGTTGATTATATGATGGGATCACACAAGTGGCACGGAGTAGCGCCTAATGATGAAGAGTTGCAAAAAGCACTCGCTCAACTCGAAGAAACAATCGGAGATTATTGAGTTTAGAAAAACCAGGGAACGATCGCGACCAGCAATGCAATAATGATCCAAAAAATCAATTTACCGTCAACAGTCTTTGAACCTTCCATGAACTTTGTTTTGAATTCGTTTTACGGCAACAGTTCCCACCGGTTCGAGGTCAATTGGGGTATTTTTAAGTTTTAACAAGACATTAACAGAAGAGGCATGACGAAATTTACTTTCACCGAAAAAAAAGATACTCGCTCCGGATTTGGCGTAGGGCTTCACGAACTGGGTAAGCAAAACTCAAACGTAGTTGCCTTGTGCGCTGATCTTACCGGTTCATTAAAAATGGATGCCTTCAAAAAGGATTTTCCAGAGAGGTTTTTTCAAACCGGTATCGCTGAGGCCAACATGATGGGCCTTGCCGCCGGCATGACCATCGGAGGAAAAATTCCTTTCACGGGTACGTTTGCCAATTTTTCAACTGGTCGTGTCTACGACCAGATCCGTCAGTCGATTGCCTACTCAGGAAAGAATGTAAAAATCTGTGCTTCACACGCGGGTGTTACACTGGGTGAAGACGGAGCCACACACCAAATCCTGGAAGACATCGGAATGATGAGAATGTTGCCTGGCATGACAGTAATCGTGCCCTGCGATTTCAATCAAACTAAAGCTGCAACCATCGCATTAGGAAAACATATCGGTCCTGCCTACCTGAGATTTGGCCGTCCAAGTTGGCCAATCTTCACAGCACCTGATCGTCCCTTCACCATTGGCAAAGCCGATAAGATGATTGAGGGAAAAGATGTAACCATTTTTGCGTGCGGCCACCTGGTATGGACAGCAATCGAAGCCGAAGAGAAATTAGCGGAGCAAGGGATCAGTGCTGAAGTGATCAACATTCATACGATTAAACCGCTTGACGTTGCCGCAGTGCTTGAGTCGGTTCAGAAAACAAAATGTGCCGTGACTTGTGAAGAGCACCAGATCAATGGAGGTCTCGGAGACAGCATTGCCCAGGTATTGGCCCGTCAAATACCTCTTCCTTTAGAAATGGTAGCCGTAAATGACAGCTTTGGAGAGAGTGGAACACCTACTCAGCTGCTCAAAAAATATGGCCTGGGTGCAGACAATATAATAGAGGCTGTTAAGAAGGCAATTAGTCGTAAAAAGTAGAGATTTTAATTCACCTGCCCCTACAGTAGTGGGTGGGTTTACCACTCCTACTGCTTGGGTCAGGTTGCACAGTTTTAACGCTATGGCAAAATAGGTTTACCGTGCATTAGAGAACCCCAAAGTAGAAGGATAGGAATCAATTTTCCTAAGAATTCAATAAAACTTTATTTTCAGGCAGAAAATGCCTTTTTTTAAGCAGAAATAGGCATTTTAGATGTTAGAAGACAATTATAAGCAGCGCGGGTTGCGCAATAATTTGGTCAAAAAATTGCGCCTAAAAGGCATAAAAGATGAGGCCGTTTTGGCAGCCATCGGAAAGGTGCCCAGGCACGTTTTTTTTGAGGATGCTTTGCTCCCTCACGCCTATGAAGACAAGGCTTTTCCAATCGGGGAAGGCCAGACCATCTCCCAACCTTATACCGTAGCCTTTCAGAGCGAAAAACTGGAGATAAAACCGGGTCAAAAGATCCTGGAGGTCGGTACAGGATCGGGTTACCAGGCAGCTATTCTGCTGGAGATCGGGGCTAAAGTGTACACCATCGAATTCAATAAGAAGCTCTACGACATAACAAAAGGCTTCCTCCCAGGTTTGGGCTATAATCCTTTTTTCTTTTTCGGAGATGGGTCAATGGGCCTGCCCTCCAAAGCGCCCTTCGACAAGATTATTGTCACCGCCGGGGCTCCGGTGGTTCCGCAAGCACTGCTCGATCAATTGAGCGAAGGTGGAATCATGATTATTCCGGTCGGAAACCGCGAAACGCAAAAGATGGTGAAGTTCACCAAGCGAAATGGCAAATTTCAGAAAGAGGAATTCTCCAATTTTTCTTTTGTCCCCCTGCTCGGTGAGAGTGGCTGGACCAAATAAATAACAACACATTTTTTTGGCAAGGGAAAATTGTCCACCACTTGGCGGTCATTGTCCATTTTCCTATGATCAGCGTTACTGCACTTTTGCATTGTCAATAACGATAGAACGTAATTTTAAAACGATGCAAAAAATTCCAGTGCTCAGTCTTGAATCAACTACAGGAAAATCGAAAGTACTCTTCAACGCGATTCAAAGCAAATTGGGTATGGTTCCCACACCGGGCTAAATATTTTCATTAACTATTTCAACAAGGCCGCTAACGCTGAAATCGATTTTCCTAAGATCGAAAAAACCGCACTCGTAAATTAATCTTCACTTAAAAATAAAAGCAAAATGAAAACATCAATTCGTAACATCATCGTTGTAGTAATCTTCACTATTTTCACAAGTATTGCTTATGCTCAAAACGTAGATCCGGTCGATAAAAACAAAATAGCTAACGGAGGTTATGACATGGTCGCTTACTTCACCGACAATGCGGCTGTCAAAGGATCAAGTGAATTCACTCATGAAATTAATGGTGTGAAATACCAGTTTGCATCCGCACAGCACCTGAACCTTTTCAAAAGCAGTCCTGAAAAATATTTGCCAGTGTGTGACGGGTATTGCGCCTGGGGTGTAGCAGAAAAAGGAAAAAAAGTACCAGTGAATCCACAGACTTTCAAAGTGATCAACGGTAAACTTCATCTGTTCTTCAATGGAGATTTCAGCGGATCTCCGTTCAACACTCTTCCTGAATGGAATAAGAATGAAACGAACTTATTAAATCAGCTGCCTGTTAACTGGGCTAAGCTTAACAAGAAATAAACTATAAGAAGCCAAAGAAATTGGCTTCTTTAACTTTCACTTTATGGAGAGTAAAAAATATCCTTTACCACCTTTTACTTTGGAGACTGCCCTCGAAAAAGTACAAAAGGCTGAAGACGCATGGAATACTAAAGACCCTGAAAAAGTCTGTCTTGCTTACACGATCGACACGGAATGGAGAAATCGAACCGAATTTCTTCATGGACGCGAAGAAGTGAAGCAATTCTTAAAACGCAAATGGGAGAAGGAACTCAACTACAAATTAAAAAAAGAACTTTGGGGCTTTCGTGAAGACCGGATGGCTGTACGATTCGAATATGAATGGCACGATAAATCCGGTCAATGGTACCGGAGCTATGGCAATGAGCTCTGGGAATTTGACGAGCATGGATTAATGCGCAAGAGATTTGCCAGCATCAATGATCTTGAGATAGATGAACCCGACAGGCGGCTCAGGTAAAAAATAGATGATCAATCCTGCAACTTATACCCTGATCAGTCCTCAGAACGGGAACCTTGCCTTCAAGATTTCCCGTTTTGAAGATAATAGCAATTACGACCACATCCAGCGGTTGAATTACTATTCGCTAATTCTGATCACAGAAGGTTCTGCTATCCTGAAAGCCGATTTTGCAGAACATGAGGTGAGAAAAAACTACTTACTGAGTTTTTCGCCTTATCAACCGTTTATGCTTAGGAATGCACCGGAACTCAGAGGAATCACAATCAACTTCCATCCCGATTTCTTTTGCATCCACAAACATCACCAGGCGGTGGCGTGCCATGGAGTTCTCTTCAATAATATTTATCAACCCTCTTTTACGGTGATGCCGCAATCAGAGTGTGATCGGTTTGAATCAACCGTTGAGCAGATGATTGCAGAGATGAAAAATGCCGAGCTCGCACAATACGAACTACTGACTTCCTATTTGAAAATCATATTGATTTCCGCCTCCCGCGTGAAGGTCAGCCAAAATCAGGAGATGCAGGTCAGCCTGGAGGAAACAAAGGAGCCATTTATCCTCCAGAATTTAAAAGATGCAATTGAGCAACATTATCGTACCAGGCATTCGGCTAACGAATATGCGGAAATTCTTCACATCACCCCAAAAGCGCTCGGCAAGATCGCCAAGGGATACTTCAACAAAACACTGACAGAGCTTATCTCCGAAAGAATAATTATCGAAGCCAAACGTGAGTTATACCTGACTTATAAAACTGTAAAAGAGATTTCCTATCACCTGGGTTTTAATGATGAGCATTACTTCAGCCGGTTCTTTAAAAATAATGCCGATGTCTCTCCGCAGCTTTACCGGGAAACGGTTGGCTTTGCACGAGCCGAATAGTGGTATTTGCTTACCTACTAATTGGTAGGTATATTTGCAGTAGTAAAGGAAAGTTGATGACCACCCGTGATCAAATTATCGAACTGACCGACACGCTAGTCCGCGACCTGGGGTACAATGCCTTTAGTTTCTACGACATTTCAAAAAAACTGAAGATCAAAAACGCTTCGATACATTATTACTTCCCGACTAAAACCGATTTAGGGCTGGCCTTACTTGAAACTCACACCGAAAGGTTACATCACCTGCAAGAATCTGTATCGGCGAAAGATTCCACGATGAAGATTAAAGCCTTTCTTTCTATTTACAATGTCATTCACAAAGAAGGCCGGGTGTGCCTGGTCGGATCGCTGGCTACAGACCTGAAAACAGTGGATACAAAACTTGCCAAAGCCTTGAAAATTTTTGCGGGTGAAATTCTCGAATGGGTTACTTCCATTTTGGAAGAAGGAAAAAAGAATAAAACATTCACTTTTACTGAGGCACCCCGAACAAAAGCCCTGATGGTCATCACGAATATGCTGGCAGCTGTGCAGCTCACGAGACTAACCAACGATCGCGATTTCTTAACAATAAGGGAAAATGTCCTGTCTGGAATCGTGAATCAATAGATAAATCGAACAGTCGAAAGATCATTTCAATATATTCAAACTCAACATTCACTTATGAAAACCATCCAGGCACGCAGAGTAGTAGTCACCGGCTTAGGCGCCATTACCCCTATCGGAAACAACGTGCCCGATTTCTGGAGCAATCTGATCAGCGGGAAAAGTGGTGCAGGTCCGATCACCCATTTTGACACTTCGAAATTCAAGACCAGGTTTGCTTGTGAAGTGAAAGGATTTGAGTTTGATAAATACTTCGATCGGCCAGAATTGCGAAAGATGGATAAGTTCACGCAATTCGCCATGGTTGCCGCAGACGAAGCTATCAAAGATTCATTGCTCGATCTTGAAAAAATTGATAAGCGAAAAGTGGGCGTCATTTGGGGATCGGGGAACGGTGGCTTTCAGACTTTCCAGGAGCAAGTGATTGAGTTTGCCAAAGGAGATGGCACTCCACGATTTAATCCATTCTTCATTCCCAAAGTTATTGCAGACATCGCATCAGGATGGATTTCAATCAAATATGGCTTCATGGGCCCGAACTTCACAACTATATCCGCTTGCGCCACGTCAACCACAGCAATCATTGATGCTTTCAATTATATACGATGGGGAAAAGCAAACATCATCGTTACGGGTGGTTCAGAGGCAGCTATCAACGAAGCAGGCATTGGTGGTTTCAACGCATCTAAAGCATTATCTACACGCAATGATGACCCGCTCACCGCTTCACGTCCTTTCGATAAAGACCGCGATGGATTTGTTATGGGTGAAGGAGCCGGAGCGTTGATCCTGGAGGAATATGAACACGCTATCAAACGGGGCGCAAAAATTTATGCCGAAGTGGCGGGTGGCGGAATGAGCGCAGACGCTTACCATCTCACAGGGACTCATCCCGAAGGCGAAGGGGCTTTGCTGGGAATGCAGGAAGCATTGGATGACGCTGATATGAAACCTTCTGAAATTGACTACCTGAATGCTCACGCCACCTCAACTCCTCTCGGTGATATTAGCGAGACAAAGGCAATGGTCAGACTTTTCGGAAGTAATCCAACGCACTTGAATATCAGCGCCACTAAATCCGCCACAGGCCATTTGCTCGGAGCAGCAGGGGCTATCGAGGGCATTGCATCTATCCTTGCCGTTAAGAACGACATCATCCCTCCTACGATCAATACTCAAAACTTAGACGAAAATATTCCCGCCTCACTCAATCTTACTTTAGGAAAGGCCGAGCGCAAAACGGTGAATGCTGCCATGAGCAATACCTTCGGGTTTGGAGGGCACAATGCGACTGCTATTTTCAGGAAGGCTACTTAAGTGATGTGATTCTTTTCATAAGCAAAGTCTGGATGCCGGCAGGCAAATCAATTCCTCTCTAATCAAATAGCCAGTGGTTTGAATCATTTATCGATCCCAACAGATAAGTGATTGCAATCGTCCTCGTTGTCCCTTCGTAAATCGGTTCTTGAAAAAGTCTGATTTATGAGATTAATAAAAGAAAAGAGCTCGAGTAGTAAGCTATTTAACTTCCAGGTTACAATCTTTAACCCTGTAGGGAAGTACCTGCTTGCCTTAATTATATTATGTGCTGTTGCTTTCTCAGCAAAAGGTCAAATCACAACCCGACAGGCTGGTCTTTGGAGTGATCCAAATACGTGGACGGGTTTGAATGTTCCATTACCCGGTGACAATGTAAGTATCAGTCATAATGTGACTATAAACATTTCTACTACAATCAACGATATAACAATTGTCGCTGGTGTAAGCAGCCTAACACTGAGTTCTGCATCGTCCTTCACATTCACCGTCAACGGCAATTTCATATTGAATGGATCTTGCGTGATACAGGCTATTTCGAGCAGCTGGACGTTAGACCTGAAGGGGAATTTCACAATACCAGCATTACAAACACCAAATTTTACGAATGTTCAGATTATGCAAATAGCTTCAAAAGATTTCATAGTCGATGGAACATTCAAAGCAGATTATACAAGTCCAACTATCACCCTTGGCAATCTTAAAATTGGAAACACTGGATCATGGAGTCCCTTTGCCGGAATAAGCGTTACTGTCAATTCACTTACAATTACTGAGGGTGGAATAATTGATAACCCATCCAGTACTGCAGGCCAGATCAGCGTAACTAACGGTTTCACAGTCAACCCTGCCACAACTTTTGGTCAGGTTTCGACTTTAGGAAATTGCACGCTCACAGTAAACGGAGCAACAACACTTGATGGTGTCTTGAATTTTTCAAGAACAAGCTCTGGCACTAAGACATTTATTGGAACTATAACAGTCAATTCAAGAGGGGAATTCAGAAATTCCTTAGGAGAAAGTATGTTTCTCAATTGCAGCATTGTGAATAACGGTACATGGCTGGCTCCGGCAAACAATAGTGGGATATACACTGTCTCCGTTGCCGGATCCTACAGTTATTCCGGTGCAAACATGATTGGCATGGCGAGCTTGCAAATAAATAACTCAGTATCAGTTATGAATACTGGTAAACTATCTTTGAGCGCCACCTCTGGGTTTGCAATGCAAGTGGGAACCACAAGTGCATCGTTTGTCAATGGCACTGGGGGATATCTGTTGGTCTATACTCCTCTTTTCCATCCTCTTACTAATGGTGGATTGGTTTCAGGTTTTGATTTTCATACTTATTCCAATGAGGTGGACTACGGCTATCCTGGAAATCAAACAATTTTGGGCGGCTCATCTATCGCAGTTTTTAATAAGCTCACAATATCCAATTCAGGAACTAAGAGCTGCACAGGTAACATTCAGGTGGATGTTCTACTTACTACTTCAGGCTCTGCCATTCTTTATGATGTTCCGGTCAATCACATTACAGGTAGTGCTGGTATTACGATGACTGGTACAAGCCAAATCAGGTACGACACCTGGAATACCACGTTCCCCGAACTTACCTTCACAGGCAGTGCAAATTCAATTGGACCTAATACAACAATTCAGCTTTCCACGGGTGGAGCTGGAGCCACCTTGAAACCTAACAGCAGCTTCCAATACGAGAATATTCTTATCAATGGTCCCGGAGTAGTTGATATGAGCAATGTAACCCGGATAAATGGAAATCTTACTCTTACGGGGAATGGAGCAATTTCAAATATCCCGGCTATGACTATTGGAGGTACTCTTACTCATTCCACGTTTGGTTCTATTACAACCACCCTTTCAAATAATCTGACGGTGGGAAATTTCCTGATCTCGGGTGGGACTTTTGATTTCAACTCGAAGAATATGACTATTAATGGAAACGGTGGATCGCTGACCCAAAATGGTGGTAGTATTACTAACTCCGGATCCACCATCACCATCACAGGAGATAATGGATCATGGGCTAAAAACGGAGGTTCAATTACTAATACAGGATCGACAGTCATATTCACTGCTGGTGCCGGGCAAAAAATTGCAGGGTCTCAAGCGAGTACCTTTCCTAACCTTACCATTGACAACCCAAATAATATCATACTTGCATCAAGTCCAACGGTGACAGGTACATTAACGCTGACGAATGGCACAATCATAACGACTTCTTCTTACAATATGATCCTTGCAGCGGGAGGCATTGTATCAAGAACACCTTCGCCTACCTCCTGCTTTGTTGATGGCAACTTTCAGAAAAAATTTAACTCTTGTGGGAGTGCATGTGCAGCGACCATTAGTTTCGAAATTGGGAGCGGCAATGCGTATGCTCCATTTCAGATGCTCAACTCCACTTTCACCGTTACAAGTTCAACGGTATCATTCACCGCCTTCACAATAGGTACCGATCACCCACAGATACTTACCTCGCTCTTGTCTCCAAGTAAAAGTGTGCACAGATATTGGGGCTTGGCAACGAGTGGCATTACTGGCAGTTTAAGTCTAACCCCAGTCTTTACTTATGCATCAAGTGATTTTGATGCAGTCTTAGCTAATCCCAGTAATTTTTATTTCGGACGATACAATCCCGGGTCCTTTGTGTGGGCCGGCCAGGCATTTGCAGGTACTGTGGCATCTACAACTTTTACGTCATCAAACTCACCGGTTTTGACTATTGGCGATGCGCAAAGTCGGGAGTTTCAAGTCGGAGAACCAATAGCCACTACAACAGGTACTGTTACAAATCGAGTCTTTGGGGCCGCCAACTGGAACTCTTCAACTACATGGATGAAGTTGATGGCCGGCACACTCACAGCTTCCGGTGCATCTAACATTGTCACCGGATCTGGATTTTCCAATCTCCAAGGCATTCCCGGTCCAATTGTATTGGTCGATTATTCACTAAACAGTGGAGCTGAGATTGGAACAGTTGCTTCGATCCAAAATGACAACCAATTAACCCTGACTGGTCTCGCGAGTGGCAATTTTTCTAATGTTAGCTACGCAATCGAAACGATACCCACCTCCACAGATGGGGTAACGATTGCACTACGACTATCCGCCAGTAGTGTTAACGTACAAGTCAATGCACCCAGTCAATGTTTCTCTTTGATTTTCGCCTCAACCGGGCTCGATCAAAGTGTAACTCATCTCGGAAATTCATTGACAGTATCGAGCACCGTAACCATCCAGCACCCTTCAGTAAATGGCAAAAAAAATTCCTGGAATATCAATGACGGAACAGCATCCTGCGCTTTGCTTACCATAGGTAGTGCCGGAGGGAATGGTTCCACCACGATACCAATAGCTCAAGTCGTGCTTACCACCGGACTGTTAACATTGGGCAATCTGAACTTCAACCTTGTAAATGTCGTCAATAATGAAGTATCAGGAATCCTGGACAATAGTGGCACCGGTGAGATCCGTCTTGGAGGAACAATGACTGGGGTTAGAGGTACACTCAAAGCACCCGTTTCGGGCACAAGCATTTTCAATTATAACGGGACTTCGGCACAAACTGTCGCATTCCCGTCAACTAGTGCTACCGGATGGGTCTATAGTTCCATTTATTCAAATAACACTTCTTCCTCCGGGCTTAGCCTTACAGGTTCGAACAATCTTACTCCGTCCACTTTTACTGGAGATTTGAAAATACAATCAGGTTCGTTCACGGCAGCATCAGGTCGAGATATCACTGGAGGCTTATCACGTTCTTTCCAGATTTATCCTGGCGCTTCGTTCACGATAGGCAATTCTCTTACAGGCTTTGGCACAGTTGACGCTGGTCCGACACACCCTTTTGGCACCTTTATTTACCCTGTTATTCCGACCAGTGGGGTCTCTGCTCTTACATACGGCAACATTCAATTTATAGGTTCTAGCTCTTCATATGTTCTTCCTGCCGGGACATTTTTGGTGAAGGGTAGTCTGACAATGGCTCAAACAGGTGCCAATCCTATTTCTCTATCGAGTCCAGCATCTGGATCAGTGAGTCTAGTAGTCGACAATGATCTGACTTTAGGGTCAGGGACATCCTTTGTCAATTCTGGAGGTACAATTTCCGGTGTCAGTGTTGGCGGCAACTGGACAAACAACAGCAGTTTTACTAACGTATTTACGCCAATCACTTTTACAGGTGCCAATCACAGCGGAGCTAACCAGCTAATTTCCGGTTCAGCAAATGAAACTTTCACAAACGTCACGATTAATACAGCCTCATCAAGTCAGCTCGTGCAACTTGAAAAATCAATGACCATCGGCTCGACTTACACGCTCGCTCTTAACCAAGGAGGGCTCGATTTAAATACTAAAACACTTTACATTACAAATTCGAGTACCGGAGCAATTACTCGCAGCTCAGGTTATATCAAAAGTGAAGCCCAAACTTCACCTTATGCGCATGTCACATGGACTACGAACGCACAAACTGGTCCTTATGTATTCCCTTTTGGAAAAAGCGCAAGCGAGTATATACCACTCAATATTACTATCAGTAGCGGAGGTCAACCCTTTGGAGCAACAATTAGTGCTGCCACTTATGGCACAGGCTCCGGAAACACCCCTCCTCCAAATGGAACCTCCCTGGGCATAAACAATGGTACAAACATTGTTGACAGGTTTTGGATAATCACACCAAATGCTTACACCACCTTACCAACAGCAACAATTACCTTTAATGCAACCACTTCGGAGGTTGGCTCATTAAACACCCTCAAAGCTCAACGCTGGAATTCAACTTATTGGGATCCAAGCCTGCCTCCCGCTGGAAGCACTGCCACATCTGCCTCTGTTTCAACCACTCAGTATGGAATTTGGGCGGTGTCGGACGGAAGTTCTCCCCTTCCGATTCAACTCGAGAGTTTTCAGGCAACTGCGCTTTCGAGTCATGTCAAACTTTCCTGGCGAACTCTTTCTGAGCTAAATAACGATTACTTTATTATAGAACGCTCAACCGATGGTTTTTCCTATGAAGAAATCGGGCAAGCCAAAGGAAACGGAATAACCAATAGCGCCCACGATTACGAACTAACGGATTTCTCAGTCCCGTCCGGAAGAATATATTATAAATTAAAGCAGTTTGACTATGATGGAAAGTTCGCTGAGTACAATGTTGTTGCTGTTGAAGTCAAGGACTTCAGCGAAGTCACAGTCGCCCCCAATCCTGTTGTGGGAACAAGCAATGTGTTTGTTCCATCAGATTTCAATGACAAAGAAGTTAAAGTTGAAATCTATAATTCGCAAGGTGAGGTTGTAGCGCAGTCCTCTTTTTCAAAAGGCGGTTCATTTAAAGTCACGAATGAAAATTTCGAACCGGGTATCTATTTTTTGAGATTGATCTCCGGCTCAAAAACTGTCGCCACTAAATTTTTAGTTTCAAGAGATCAGCCCTGACCTTCTCCATTCCGGCACTCGCCTTCTCGGGAATGAGATGAAGGTTTGGCATTGGCGCGACTTCTGGGATTTTCGGATCAACTATGTATTTAGGAATATTGGTGTCGACATAATTGATCAGCCCGGCAGCTGGATAAACTGCCATGGAGGTTCCAACAACCAAAAAAATATCTGCTGTCGCTGCAAAGTGTGCAGCCACTTCTATGAGCGGAACCATTTCCCCAAACCAGACAATGTTGGGCCTCAGTTGTGATCCCCGCTCACATTTGTCACCCATGTTCAATTCCCAGTCTTTGATTTTGTAGACCAGTGACGGATCGAGTGTACTGCGTGATTCAAATAAACTCCCATGAAGGTGAATCACATTTGTTGATCCTGCTCGTTCGTGGAGATCGTCTACATTTTGAGTAACAATCGTAACATCAAAATCCCTTTGCAATTCTGCCAATACTTCATGGCCGCGATTCGGCTTTACTTCAAGTGCGCTCTTCCTTCGCTGGTTATAAAAATCGAGGACCATTGTCGGGTTTCTCTTCCATGCTTCCGGAGTCGCGACATCCTCTACACGGTGCCCTTCCCATAAGCCTCCGGAGTCCCGAAAAGTAGCAAGGCCACTTTCGGCACTTATCCCAGCCCCCGTTAGGGCAACAATTTTTTTTGGCATAGTTTATTTCAGCTTCCTGTCAAAAAAATCCTGAGCCGCCTTGTACACACGTGTCCAGCTTTCGTATCGGAGAAAACCGTGAATCTCGTCCGGCAATACCAGTATCTCCACAGGCACATTTCTCTCGCGCAATTTGGTTGCCAAATCTGTTGTTTGTTGAAACTGAACATTGCGGTCGTCATCGCCATGGACAAATAAAACAGGTGCAGTCCATTTGCTCAAGTCGGCAACTGGTGATGATTTGAGCGCCAGTTCAGAATCACTTTTAGTCAATCCCCAACTGTCGGTGGCGTCATGCGCTTCAAATGACCAGTCATGAACGCCATGTAAGTCCACCCCTGCCTTGAATATGTCAGGATTTCTCGCCAGACCCATGGCTGTCAGATAACCACCATAGGAGCCACCCCACAAACCAATTTTTGTTTTCTCCACTTCAGGAAGTAGTTGAAGAAATTTCGCTGCTGCAATCACATCCTGGTATTCGCTTGCTCCACGTGGACCTTGATTTTTTGCAAGGCGGAAGTCACGACCATAACCGATACCATCTCGATAATTCACGGCCACAACGGCATAGCCAAGATTAGCCAGGTATTGATTGAAGGCATAGGCATTGCTATAATATTCACTGTAATGAAACCCCAACAACATTTGCCGGTAAGGGCCACCATGCATATACACAATCCCAGGACGTTTTCCCGAAATCTTCCTGTCGATGAATAATTGACCATTGATTGTCGTACCATCAGCTGCCTGGAATGTTACTGCTTCAGGTTTTACAAAAAAAGAACTCGAGAACGTAGTCAGTTTCATCGGATTGACAGGCGCTGTCAATTTTTTAGACTCGTCAATCTTTGCCAGCATTTTTGCAGTATTGGAAGTTGATCGGAAACAATACAAGGTCGTTCCCCCGAGAGCGGGTTGCATTTCAATGCCCTCACCTGAGGTGACGGCAACTGGACTCCCTGAAGTCACGCTCGATTTCCAAATGTGCCGGCGGTTAGTGTCTTCGCGATTGCCATCGAAATAGATATTCTGGCCCGTAGCGTCAGTGATAAAATTTTCAACTTCACCATCTCCTGGAGTAACGTCCTTCACGTCAGAACCGTCAGGGTTCATCGAGAAAATATGATTCCATCCGGTATGTTCAGAATAAAATAAAATCCGGTTAGCTGCAGTCCAACTCAATGGCGTAGAAGTCGACTGAGCGAAGCCACCATCCAGACCAGGTGACTTCCAAATCATTTTAGAGGTAAGGGCGTCAGCATCTCCAAGCCAAATAGAAAATTTGTTACCTGACAAATAATTGATTGTTTCATTGATCTTAACTCCATCGGTTCGAATAAAAGCTACCTGCTTTCCATCGGGAGACCACACTGGAACATTGTCATTATTTACGTCAGGCGAAACCCAGCGTATTTTTTTAGTCACCAGGCTGTAGATACCAATAAAGCTATGATCGTTTCTCTCACTCGTAAAAAGTATTTCATTTCCATTCGGAGAAAATTTCGGACCATAGTTTGAGCCGCGTGCTACAAACAACAATTTGGGTGCAGCATTAATTTCCAGACTTGTCTCTAATATCTGGCCGCCTTTGGCAAAAAGTATTTTTAGGCCATCCGGATAAAACAAAGGGCTGTTTCCAGGTGTGATCCTGGACGCTGGACTCTTCGAGCTCAAATCTTTGTAGTATATCGCCTGCTCGGTCCCTTCGGCCAGGCTCGATGGATTAGGGTTTTGTCCCTGGCCATTGGCCGCACCTCCACGCACAAACAGGAGTTTCGTTCCATTCGGTGAAAAAACTAACTGTGAAATTTCCTGTCCGTCATCTTGCTGAAAATCCGTGAATAATTTAGGGAGTTCATTTCCTATTTTGATCATCACGTTGCGCTTACCATGATCATTAATAACCCACGCGATATTCTTCCCGTCCGTTGAGGACGCAAAACCCGACTCAATCGGGTGACTTAAAAACTGCTCGAGATTTTGTGCAATACATAATTCTCCCGCAAATGTGAGTATGACCAGTGCTAAGTACTTTCTCATAAATGGAATTTTTCCGAAGATAAGAATTTTGAATAGCCTCAGAAATGATTTTTCTGAACAGAAGTATAACAATTCGTTCAGGTAATCGTTAACAGTAATGTTCACCCGCTTGTGAAGCTTTTTAAAAAACTGATCCTGACCTTCACCGCGCTGCTTGTTGTAGCTACCTCTTTTATTTATAGCAGCCCATCTGATACTCTCTCTTATCAAAACAAATCATTTTCTTGCCAGATAGCCGAACTGGCGGTTGATGACGACTTTGATTCATTTGAAGATTTTTCTATTGTCCTCCCTCATGCGTCTTTCTCAAGACCGAGCGGACACACTAAAATTTGTTTCGTATCCACTTTCGATTATCCTTCGTCTTCTGTCCCCTGCTTCTTAAGGGTCAGAAACCTTCGCATCTGATTTATTGATTTCCTCTTTTGAAATAGCACCGACCTGCGGTCGGCTGTTCCAGTCTTTTATATCATCCAACTTAACCAAACTACTTTATGAAAAATCAATTGTTTTCATTCGTGATAGCCATTGCTATGGCTACAATCTTATTTTCTTGTTCAATACAAACCGTTCCAGCAGGTTACCGGGGTATCAAAGTATACATGCTTGGTAACAAAAAGGGCGTTGAAGAAAAGCAACTCGGTGTGGGTGCGTATATCATCGGCCCCTATCGAAAGATTTATACCTTCCCGGTCTTCCAGCAAAATTATGTTTGGGAAGGCAACAACTCAATCAATTTCCAAAGCAAGGAAGGATTGGACGTGAGTGGCGATTTCGGAATCAGCTATTCGTTAGTGGCCGACAGCGTGCCGGTTATCTTTCAAAAATACCGGAGAGGAATTGAGGAGATCACCAATATCTTTTTGCGCAACATGGTTCGCGATGCGCTCAACACCACAGCTTCACATATGAACATCGAATCAATTTATGGTATTCATAAAAGAGATTTGTTACTAAAAGTTGATAGCATGGTTTCAAGGCAAACCAAAAAATACGGCATCATCATAGATCGTATTTATACTATTGGCGAATTGCATCTCCCGTCAACCATTGAGTCCGCCATCAATTCCAAACTGGAGGCCAACCAACGTGCCCAGCAGTCTCAAAACGAAGTGAAAGCTGTCGAGGCGGAAGCGAATAAAAAAATAGCAAAAGCCAAAGGAGATGCGGAGAGTCGTGTAATTGAAGCTAAGGCAATTGCCGATTCACAAGTCATCGAAGCAAAAGCAGCTGCCGATGTCATCAAAATAAAAGCAGCAGCTGACGCAGAGGCCACCCGCCTGAACACCACTGCCCAGGCAGAGGGAAATGAAAAGCTTGCAAAATCGGTAAGCAAAGACTTGATTCAATATCGCTCGATCGATCGTTGGGATGGAAAGCTTCCTCAGATTTCAACAGGGCAAAATGTGCCATTCATCAATCTGCTTCAACCAAAAGCAAATTAGAAATATGAAATCCAAAATATTGCTCTTCCTGATCGCTATGTCGGTTGCCTATTTCGTTCCAGGGCAATCGTTGGATACGATGGTTTTAATTCATCAAAAAATAATCGGGAAGGTGACTGAAGTAACTCCGGAGATAGTTGCCTACAAGTTACCTGAGGACGATGTCTTGCATAAACTCAATAAAGCTGATCTTATCAGGATATGCTATGCAAGCGGAAAGATAGATGAAGGTTTGCTGACGAAACTTCCAACGATTCAAACACCTTATGATTGGAGCAAAGTAAAAATTGTGGATCGTCCGGAAGAGATTCAAGGCCTGTATAAAATTATAGACATTCTTGTTCCTGGTAGCTTGTGGACAGAAAAAGGCAGGAACTCCTTGAAGATGACAACAGCAATGATGGGTGGAAATATTGTCCAGGTCAACGGGTCATCTCAATATACAACTCCGGGATACGTTTCCACGCCAATCTATTCTCATTCGTCTAATACTTCCTATGTGAGTCAACCTTACACCCGGGTTTATACTCGGATGGTGGCGCGTGTCTACACGTCTCAATCACTCGATACAGCTGCTTTTAAGGAATTGGTTATTGACGAGCCAGTTCTTACTCTGATTAGTCACTTGAAGCTGCGTGGATCATACAGGTATAAGATTAGAAACGCTGATTTTGCTCCAGTTGACTTTCGGATTACTGACTACGCTATAGAAAATGGCAATATCTATATAAACGCCAAAGTACCAGGTGTGCCGATTACGCGGTTTCATGTCAATCACTTTGACAAGAGTAAGATTGTCGTTTCTTACCGGAACAGGAATCGATTGAAATATCACGCCCTTGTACTCACACTGAAAAAGTCGTGACAATTCAACCCGGGGAATAAGCAAATTATCCAAATGAAAGGCCTGAACATACAATCAGGCCTTTTTCCGTTTTTTCGGGGTTTTCAGGGGTTGAAATAAGGTTTTTCCGATTGGCATTTCTTATTAACTTTACCGCCCGTTTAAACCACTAATTCTGAATTCATGAAGTTCATCGTCAATTCCAGCTATTTGTTGAAACAGCTCTCGCACATCAATGGCGTAATTACAACCAACCCGGTTGTTCCGATACTTGAAAACTTCCTTTTTGAAATAGATAAAAGCAAGCTCACTGTTACCGCTTCCGATCTTCAGACATCCATGATCACCGAGATCAATATAGAGTCTAAAGAGAAAGGCAGTATTGCTGTTCCTGCAAAGATTCTTTTAGAGACGCTGAAAAATCTTCCTGATCAGCCGGTGACTTTTTCCATCGATGAGGCTACTTACAGCATTGAGATCAGCTCCGATAACGGACGTTATAAACTGGCAGGTGAAAATGCTACCGACTTCCCGAAGGTTCCATCTGTATCTAACGATTTCTCAGCCAATATTTCAACAGAGGTTTTAGCTCGCGCAATCAACAATACCATTTTTGCAACTAGCAGTGACGAGCTCCGTCCTGCGATGACAGGTGTGTACGTCAACCTGGGAGACAAGAATACAACTTTCGTAGCCACTGACGGACATCGGCTTGTACGTTACCGCAGAACAGATATCAAATCAGAAAACGGCAACACAATTATAATTCCACGCAAAGCGTTGAATTTGTTGAAGGCTACATTGCCAACAGAAAATACCGATGTGAGCATTGACTTCAATATGAGCAATGCGTTTTTCCGTTTTGGAAACATCCGGATGATCTGCCGCCTGATTGATGAGCGTTTCCCCGATTATGAAAATGTAATCCCTACTACAAATCCAATCAAAATGACCATCAGTCGCACTGACTTGTTGGGATCATTGAAACGGATTTCAATCTACGCAAACAAGACAACACATCAGGTTCGTTTGAAAATCACTGGAAGTGAACTTCAGGTTTCTGCCGAAGATTTGGATTTCTCTAATGAGGCAAACGAAAGGCTCTCGTGTGAGCACGAAGGCGAAGACATCGAAATCGGCTTTAATGCCCGCTTCCTGATTGAGATGCTGAGCAACCTTGATACAGATCAAATCAAATTGAATATGTCTGCCGCTAATAAGGCAGGAGTGATTTTCCCAGCAGAAAAAGAAAAAGGTGAAGACATCCTGATGCTGGTGATGCCAGTGATGCTGAACCAGTACGCTTAATTGCTCATCGATCTTAAAATAGAAAAGCCATCTTCCCGATGGCTTTTCTATTTAAGCTTCTCCTGCAATTTCTTTGGAAGCTTAGCTTTCACGAGTTCATACGATTTCTTTATAAGTCCTTCCAATTCTTTCCCCGACAATTTTGCTGAGTTGTCGATGAGTACCCATTTGTTCCTGGCCATGTAAGGAGCCGGTATGAAACCGGGACGCTGGCACAATTCTTCAAATTTATCATCCGGGACCTTAAGGGAGGTCTTCGCTTCTCCTTCGAGCGTAGTGACACAGAACATCTTCTCAGCAATACAAAAACACAGATCGTTGCCCCATTTTACATCTTCAGTGGCATGAGGACATTTGAGAGCTATTGAACGAATGTCATCCACCGTCATTTGGACTTTGTTTTCTTTTTAGCCGGTTTCTTTTTTGGAGGAGTTTTCTCCACATATTCTTTTCCGATGGCAATCCATGTCGCCAGTTGTGTTTCCGTTTTCAATCCATCCAGGCTTACGTAAAGCAATCCACGCATAGTCCTGGTTTTCATAAAGTCCATAGGGCGAGCATGGGGCCGTTCTACCAGGTCATCGTAATTTTCTTCAAGGACACGAACCATCATGTCCTCTTTCATGACCCCGCAAAACATTTTGTCTTTCCACATAAAGGCCACGCCACCAAACATTTTCTTCTCAATCACTCCCCTCGTACCGAGGAGTTGCTCGCGTATCCGATCAGCAAGTTTTTCGTTGTACGCCATGACGTCAAAAAATTAATCTCCAAAACTGATGCCTAAACCTTTGGCTGCTTTCACGAGATAAGAATCCTTTTTTACGGTGTGATATTCTTTTGTTGCTTCCTCCAATGAAACTGAAGTGACCTCATTATTTTTGAATGCCACCATCCGGCCAAACTCCTTACTCAATGCCATCTCAAAGGCCTTAACTCCAAACATGGAAGCCAGAACCCGGTCGAAAGCGGAGGGTGTTCCTCCACGCTGTACATGGCCAAGAACGGTCTCACGAATCTCTGCGTGACAACCTGCATCCTTTAGTTGTTTCGAAAGTTGATAAGCAACTCCCCCCAGCCGGACGTGTTCAGAACCTTTTTCTCCTTTCGAGGCTGTAATTGAGCCCTCTTTCGGTTTTGCTCCCTCAGCTACAACAATGTTGGCAAAACCTCTACCGCGATTGTAACGTAGTTCTATCCGCTTCACCAATTTATTCACATCATAAGGAATCTCCGGTATTAAACAGATCTCTGCTCCTCCCGCAATTGCAGTGTGAAGTGCGATCCATCCCGCATCGCGTCCCATTACTTCCATGATCATCACACGATGATGGCTTTCAGCAGTGGTTACTAATTTGTCAAAGCTGTCTGTTGCAATTTGTACAGCTGTTTGAAATCCAAAAGTCATGTCGGTAGCGGAGAGGTCATTATCGATCGTCTTTGGAACACCAATCACCGGGATGCCTTTGTCAAAGAGTATTTTAGAAATTCGTTGTGAACCGTCTCCACCAATGTTCACTACTGCATCAAAATTTAGTTTCTTGAGCTTAGCAACCAGTTCATCAGACCGATCAATAAATTTAACAGAACCATCCGGCTGTGGAACTGGGAATTTTATAGGGTTGGATTTGTTAGTCGTTTTCAAAATGGTACCGCCCTTCACATGAATGCCAGCTGTTCTTTTTGAAGTAAGCCTCACTATTTCCTGCGGCTCGTTGAACACTCCGTTGAATGCCTCAATACTTCCATACACCTCCCACTTTTCTTTCCGGGCGCGTTTCGCCACGCCACGGATGACTGCATTTAGGCCGGGGCAATCACCTCCCCCGGTGAGAATCAGAATCTTTTTCATAAATAAAAATACAATATTATGGTATTGAAAAAATGTTTTAAGATTTGGCCGATGCCCGCCGGAGCCGATCGTTGATAGCGCGGCCAAGGCCAAATTCAGGGGCTTCTTCCGTCAGTATGATCTCAGCAGAAGACTTGTCAAGCTGGCGTAGAGCAGAAAACAGTTTTTGAGCAGCTTCCTCCAGGTTGCCCTCAGTTGATAAAATAATTTGTTCTATAATCTGAGGAGATGAATACCTTGTCTGAAAGGACAACACACCAATTCGTCCTGTGTACTCCGTCAGCATTTTTTTAATGTTGCCAACCTTGAGTTGCTTGAGCGGAGCATAATGATTAATTAATTGCCCTGGTGCCTGCGGATTGGACGAAGAATGCGTTTGTACTTTGACATTGCCAATAATCAGTTCGATTTTTTCAACACTGAGACCTCCGACACGGTAAACCACTCCTTTATTATTCTCGAAGCCAACGATCGTTGACTCAATTCCAACTTTGCATTCTCCACCATCCAAGATGTAGTCAATTTTATCTCCCAACTGTTCATTTACATGTTCTGGTCGGGTTGGGCTTACATAGCCAAAGGGGTTGGCACTTGGAGCCGCTAACGGGAAATCCAGCGATTTTAAAAGTTCATTCGTAATCGGGTGATTTGGAATCCTGATACCCACTCGATCAAGACCTGAGGTCACGAGGTCCGGAATATTATTTTTTTTATTCAGCAAAAGGGTAAGTGGCCCCGGCCAGAATTCCTTCATTAATAGGGTGGCATCAGATGGAATTTCGTCTGCATAGTTTTTTACAGCACCAGTGTCAGGCACATGAACAATGAGTGGATCGAAGTAGGGTCTGTTTTTCGCTTCAAAGATTTTAATAACTGAAGCGGAATTAAGTGCATTCCCCGCCAGACCATAGACTGTTTCCGTTGGCACAGCTACTAACTTACCCTCCTCCAAAAGCTTTTTCGCCTTCACAATATCTTTCCCTATCTCAGCCATTCCGCAGTTTATCTTTCAATCGTAAAACCGATCGCTCTGCCGTAAACTTTTCTAATTCACTTAGCAAAATCCATTTCACGTCATGTGATTCTTCACTGACTACAATTTCTTCCGACTCATCGGCCTCAATCATGAACCGGATGTCGTAGTGAAAATGCTCCGGAAAATCTTTTCGTGCCGGGATCAAATGGACATCGACATCAAATATGCCCTCTGTAGGCTGAAGTCGTTTCAGGCCTGTTTCTTCTTCGGCCTCGCGCATTGCAACACGCAAGATATTCTCATCTCCATCCGCATGGCCTCCCGGCTGAACCCACTTATTGAGTTTGGCATGATGAACGAGTACAGTCTTCGTCCGATCGTGATTAACCACCCAGGCAGATCCGGTAATGTGACCAGGCAAATGCGTGCGATGAAAGCACGAATCCTGCTGCAACAACTCTAAAAATAATGGAATAAACTTTTCCTCTTCGCTAAACTCAGTCTGGTAAGAACGAAAAGAACTGATCAGTGATTCTCTATTCACGTGCTATTGAATCACGATGGTGACCTTGTTAAACTCTCCTTTCTTCAGCTGTCCGGTTTTCTCACCACCCCCTGCATTGTCTTTATCTCCTTTGCGGCAAAGAACGAAATACGACTCTGGGTTAAGTTTCTTAAATTTTGCGATTCCTTTTTTATCCGAAGTTGCTTCTTCGATGAAATTAACTTCTTTGGTATAGTCCTCCTCTTTAACGAAGAGTTTTACCGATGCACCCTCAACTGTGTTTCCAAGTTCATCGCGAACAGTTACGGTCAATGAAGTATTGAACAACTGCAGGGGCTGTGCCAAGTTTAAAGTCAACACAATAATTAATAGTGATTTCATAGTAATTATCTTTAATTCGATAGAGAATGACAGCAAAGATAATAAAGCTGCTACAAAGCATATGCGCTTTTATAAAACCCGTCCTCCTGCAAGAATTCCATCAAAGTTGAATAGAATGGATGAGCTCCGAGTGTAGCGCTATCGCCAATCATAATTAGCTTCTTACGGGCACGTGTCATCGCCACATTTGTCCTTCGTATGTCTGCCAGGAAACCAACTTCGCTCTTCTCGTTGCTGCGCACGAAGCTGATGGCGATAACATCACGCTCTTGTCCCTGGAAAGCATCGACTGTGTTAATTGAGACAAGCCGGTGAATGGGCTCGAGTATCTCCGAGCCTCCAGCCAAATGCTGAAGCCTGTCGACCTGTGCGCTATACGGAGTAATAATTCCCATTGTAATTTTCTCGTCCAGCCATGCGGATACACCAATCGATTCAACAATTTTCTCCACCTGATGAATCAACAATTCAGCTTCTTCTTCATTGAATCGGCTTAAAGTCTCCGGGTCTTGCTTTTCCGTATATCCACAGCCCGCAGTATCGACAAATTCCACAGGCTGTTCATACGAACGGAGTAATTCGTGTTTCACCGAATCATGTGCAATCAATCCATCACTATAAAAATAGTGTGAAGAGAATTTCATAATGGCCTCGTGCATCCTGTATTGCACCTGTAGCATGGCAGAATGACCTGGAAATTTTTCAATTCCTTTTTCAAAAAGTGTTCGGGACAATCCCTGGTTCGCGGCTTCGCGTGATTTAATGGTAGGCGGAAGCTGGAAATGATCTCCTGCAAAAATGGCTCGATGTGATTTAAGCAATGGAATCCAGCAGGCTGGTTCCAATGCCTGACCTGCTTCGTCAATAAATACCGTCTTAAATTTTCTTCCTTTCAATACAGGATGAGATGAACCCACTAGTGTGCAGCAGATTACTTCTGAAGTGTTCAGGAGATCATTGACAATGTAAAATTCCAGCATGTCAGCATCCGATTTCAGAAGCTTTGCCTGCTCTCGTGCCATTCGCTTTTGCTCCCTTTCAAAATGTCCATAATTTCTTTTGAATTGACCAGCTTGGTGCCGAAGTTGTTCCAGCTTTCTTCGCAATGATCGCAGTTCATCAAAATGATTATGTTCGGCAATTCTTGCATCGAGTGTTTTACTTAGTGATTGTTCTGTGACACGTGCAGGATGCCCGATGCGCAATGTGTTCAGTCCCTGAAGTGCCAGCTTCTCCACCAGTAAATCCACAGCTGCATTACTTGGTGCACAGACCAGTACCTGCCCTTCTGTTTGCACGGTTCGCTTAATACACTCAACGATAGTGGTTGTTTTGCCGGTTCCTGGTGGGCCGTGAATAAAGGCAACATCCGGAGCCTCCACAATCTTTTTTACAGCTGATCGCTGGCTTTCATTCAAGTAGCTTGCCTCAGGTTCCTGGTCTTTCGGAGCAACTAATGGTGGATTCCCTACAACATCACCCAATAATATTTCTCTCAATTCCGCCAGCCGGTTATCTTCTGCCTCCATTACTTTCCGCAAGGCGTATTCCATCTCCCGGTAAGTCATCTCATCAAACATCACGTCAATACCAAGTGAGCCGTCATCAATCCAGTCGGGTAAATCATCTCCATTCAGCGTAATCGTCATCACATTTTCCTTTACGAAGTTTATCACTCCGTTGACGTGCTGTTTATTTGGCTTACCTGAAGCATTCGTGAAGAAACTCACTACTTTTCCACTTTGAAAAGAATGTGGATTGTCGAAATGACTTGTCTTCTCGATTTCAATCATCACTCGTTCACCTGTACCAATATAATCGCGAAGCAGCCGGACTGGATACCATGTAACTCCTTCCTTTACTCTTTGATGAAGTGAACGAACCAATACCTTTTGCCTGTATTGCTCGAGATCGGCCTGACGCTCCATTTGGAGAAGCTGATAGGTATGTTTTAGTTTATCGCTAGTCAATGTTGAATTTTAATGATCTGAAATTTTGAATTGGTCAACTCTCAAACTCAGGGAAGTTATCAAGGAATTTAGCTTCACCTCCCGGGGTTGCTGCTTCGCAAACAAAATGTGCCATACCGTTGGTGACCGCGAGGTATTTTGCTCCCAAGGTCATGTTATAAACCGCTACCTGGTTAAATGCTTTTTGATTTAGTTTAATGACGGGTGACTTGCACTCGATCAACATCCACGGTTTTCCGTTTCTCCCAAACACCAAAATATCAGATCGTTTTTGAAGTTTGTTGTAAGTAAGACTCCCCTCAACGCGAAATAATGATTTTGGATAATTCTTTTCCGTGATCAGAAAATTAATAAAATGTTGTCGTACCCATTCTTCCGGTGTAAGAACGATATACTTTTTCCGAATGCCGTCAAAAATCCATACTTTGCCATCTTCCTTTTTAATTGAAGGACTAAGTGGAGGAAGATTGAGTTGGTACATCGGTTTAAAAATAGAAAATTTGTAGCATGAAGACGAAAAAAGAGATTGTAGACAATTGGTTGCCTCGTTACACAGGTGTGCCTTTAAAAGATTTTGGCCAATATATTTTGCTTACCAATTTCGACAATTATGTGCGGAAGTTTGCTGAATGGCATAACGTGCCTGTGCAAGGTGAAGACAAAGCGATGCTCAGCGCCACTGCTGAGGGAATCACGTTCATCAATTTCGGAATGGGTAGCCCCAATGCCGCTACTATCATGGATTGTCTTACTGCCATATCACCAAAGGCATGTTTATTTTTGGGCAAATGTGGTGGATTAAAAAAGAAAAACGCGCTTGGTGATCTGATTCTTCCGATTGCAGCCATTCGCGGAGAAGGAACTTCAAATGACTACTTCCCGCCTGAAGTACCATCGCTTCCGGCATTCGCATTGCAAAAAGCTATCTCGACAACCATTCGTGATTATAACCAGGACTACTGGACAGGAACAGTTTACACCACCAACCGCAGAGTATGGGAGTGGGACGAAGATTTTAAAAATTATCTCATCAAGGTTCGCGCCATGGCCATCGATATGGAGACTGCAACGATTTTTTCAACTGCATTCTATAATGAGATTCCTGCCGGAGCTCTACTCCTGGTATCGGATCAACCCATGGAACCCCAAGGTGTAAAAACAGAAGCGAGTGACAAGGCAGTTACCTCGAATTTTGTCGACCTTCATTTGAAAATAGGAATTGATTCACTAAAGCAGTTGATCAATAACGGAATCACTGTGAAGCATCTCCAGTACTAAAGCGCTCTTAGTTCATTTTTTCCTTAGACTGGATGTACTCCGTTGGAGTAACTCCGTACTGTTTCTTGAAAGATTTTGAAAAATACGAATGATCTTCAAAGCCAACAGTGAAGCTAATCTGCGAGACGTTGTCGGCTTTATTTAGCAGAAGAGCAGCCGCCTTTCTTAACCGAATGTTCCGGATCAATTCGCTGGGAGGAAAACCGGTGATCGCTTTTATCTTACGATGTAAATTAGTCCGGCTCATTCCCAACTCTTTGGCCATTTGTTCAACGCCAAACAATGGGTCGCCCATTTTATTTTCGACAACTTCGATTGTCTTTTTAAGTAGACGCTGATCTACGGATTCGATTGTCTTTGCATTGCCACTCGCAAGTACATCTTTGTATTTCTCTGAAATCTCGATGTTTTGCGTTGTGAGGCGGTCGATTTCCAGGTTGAGGATCATCCGGTTCTTACGCTCACGGCTTTGTTGCAAATAGTAGACTGATGTCGACAAAACAGCAAGCAAAAACAAAACAGAAAACAGAATATTTGCCTTCAGATTTTGAATCCGATTATCACGTTCAAGTAACTGAATGGCATGCTCTTTTTTCTCCGTTTCATACTTAACCTCCAATTCAGCAATTTTTTTTACTTTTTCCACATTCAAAAGGCTGTCCTTTAATTCGTAGAAACCGGAGATGTATCTATGAGCTTCACCAAATTTTCCAGTCTCATTTTTAAGTTGACCCAGTGCCATGTAATTAGATGAGATCATCTTCGCTTCACCGTTCTTTCTGGAAATGGCAAGTGATTGCAACAGAAATTTTTCTGCTTCAGCATAATTCTTACCATTCAGAATTGTATTCCCGATATTAAAAAGCGCTAAAGCTTCTGCCCTGTTGTTAAAATTTTTTCTTGCGGCATCAAGTGACTTAAAATAATACTTTACAGCCTCTTTATTATTGTCTTGTCGCGTATAAACCAATCCTATGTTATTGATCACTTCAGGAATCCGATAGTCTTCATTGTTATCCTCCATGACTTTCAGGGCTTTCCCGAAATAGTACAATGCAGTATCATATTTTTTTCGATCGCTGGCTATGGATCCGAAAGAATTCAAAATCTTACTTTCAACAACTATGTTGTTCGGTTTCAAATTTGCCTTTTGTGCTAATAGCAAGTAACTGCGTGCCTTGTCATAGTCCAACTGACTATGGTAAATCGTCCCTAAAATTGCATAGCTGTTTGCCAATACATCTACTCGATGCGTCTGCTCTCCTATTTTGAGAGCAGCCAGTGCATGCTCTAAAGCCAAATCTGCATCACCTTTCACCAGATAGTAGACAGCCATATTATTTCTGGCTTCGGCAATACCACTTTGGAATTTGAGAGAGTCACTTAACTGTAAAGCTCGCTCGGCAAATATGAGTGATTTCCTGGGTTCGTACTTAAGAACACGCAGACTGAGTTCGTTTAACAGCTTAGCCCGAACGGTATCCTCTAGAGGGTGATTCTTCAGTTCATCGTGAAGTTTTTGAAGCCGTGGGCTTTGGGAATAAACGGCACTGGCTAGTGCCGCAAATAGTGGTAAGAAAAAAAACCGCATACTCTTCAAATCGTAAGGCAATCCAAATCGGGAAATCTTCACTCAATTCCACTCAAAGGTACTTAGTTACCGTTGCTGAAACAATTATACCAGTCTTTGGCACGGCATACACAGTCCAAAATCAGGGCATACGGGCAATTTTGCAATCTATTTTACCCAAAAAATAAACAATGAAAACAAAAGAAATGATGATGAATTCGAGAAGTTGGATGAATCCTTTGAAAGGATCGGCTGGCCTTACCCTCGTGGTGTTTGTCCTCCTGTCCGCTTGCTCAAAAAAGTCTGACGATGTTGCACCTGCGGCCAAGGGGGTGCAAGTGAAAGCTGACGCTCACTTTGGAAATATCATTGCCGATGATCTTGGCAAAACGCTATATTTTTTCTCAACAGATAACGCTGGTTCCAACACCTGCACTGGTGGTTGCATTGCAAACTGGCCTATTTTTTATGTCAGCAATCCTACACTAGGCTCTGGGCTGTCTCAAGATGACTTTGCTGAAATAACTACCGCTGATGGCAGAAAGCAAACAACTTACAAAGGCTGGCCACTATACTACTTCATCGATGACAAAAAAGCAGGAGACATTTTTGGCGACAAATCTGGTAATCTTTGGTATGTGGCTAAGCCTGACTATGAGGTCATGATCTCAGTCAATCCTGCGAACAACAAAAAATACATTGTGGCTCCAAAAGGGAAAACACTTTATATTTTTGACAATGACGCTAATAGTACCAGTTCCTGCACAGGTGCTTGTACTACCAACTGGCCTGCCTTTACGATCAACACCGGCAATGTCCCTTCACTGCTCACAGCAACTAATTTCAGTATTGTAAATGGCGGCCAACAGGCGACTTACAAAGGCAAGCCGCTATACTATTTCGGGCAAGACGCAGTCCGGGGCGATTTGCGTGGCGATGGAGCTGCTAATGGTTTGTGGCATATGATTGACGAAACTCGTTTTTAGTCTACAGAATATCTTTTCTGAAATCACTTCGGAGCTAAAGTCCGAAGTGATTTTTTTGACTACGCCCCAGGTATCGCCAATTAAATTTTCAGCTATCTTCAACGTTTATGAAGATTCTGATAGAAAAGTCAACGTTCGAATTCCTGAAGCGACTCAAAAGGAATAACAATCGTGAATGGTTTCAGAAAAATAAAGATCTCTATGTTGAAGCACACGCCAATGTCGCTGCTTGGGTAGACTTATTGATTCATAAAATGAATCAGCACGACATGATTCAAACCGTAAGCGGAAAGGAAAGCTTGTACCGGATATACAATGACGTGCGTTTTTCTGAAGATAAAACTCCCTACAATCCCCGGTTTTTCGGTTATCTGAAAAGGCAAAAGCCACTACTTCGGGGCGGTTATTATTACTGGATAAAACCTGGAGAATCACGCGTGGGTTGTGGATTTGCATACCCCCATCCTGATATCCTGAAACGTGTTCGAGAAGACATTGATTTCAACTACGATGACTGGTATAAATTACTTTCAAATAAAAAACTAAAAAATAATTTCGGGGAAATGCAAGGTGACCAGGTGAAAACTGCACCCCGTGGGTTCCCTAAAGATCATCCTGCTATCAAACTGCTTCGCTACAAACAATATTGGTTTGAGCATTCGTTTACCGATGATGAAGTTTTAGCGGCAGACTTCGTGGATAAGGTCAATACCACCTTTAAAGCCATTCGTCCTTTTTTTAATTACATGACTGAAATTTTATCGACCGATAAAAATGGTGAGGTAGTATAATTTCCGGTGGTTTCACTAGTTCAAAGCCAGTTCTTTTTTATGGAACTAACCGGGCTTGGGTTTGGTTAGATGTTTAAACATCTAATTTTACTTTATGAACACTAAGAATATTGAATCGATAATACCCCCCAGCGATACTCATTTTGTAGGTGATGGGTTCCGGGTGCACAATTTTATACCGGGAAGGGTGACTATGCAACGAATGAGCCCATTTATAATGATGGACTACAATTCCAAATTTTACTTCCCTCCTACAGGCAAACCGAGAGGTGTGGGAGTTCACCCGCACCGGGGATTTGAAACTGTAACTATTGCATACAAAGGCAAAGTTGCCCATCATGACAGCTCTGGCAACAGTGGAGTAATCGGTGAAGGAGATGTACAATGGATGACTGCTGCCTCAGGCGTGTTGCACAAAGAATATCATGAAAAAAATTTCAGTAAAGCTGGTGGCGATTTTCAAATGGTACAGCTTTGGGTGAACCTTCCGTCAAAGGATAAAATGTCGAAGCCAAAATACCAGGGCATCACCAATGCACAGATCGGAAAATATCAATTGCTCAATGATAGCGGAATCATTGAAGTCATTGCCGGGCAATATAAAGATGTAAAGGGCGCTGCTTCCACTTTTACTCCCGTGCATTTGCTAAACGCTAAACTGAAAAAAGGCGGTGAAGCAGAATTCTCATTTCCAGCATCGTACAATACGGCATTGGTAATTATTGACGGAAGTGTGAAAGTTAACGACAGCGAAAGTGCCCCTGCCAATCATTTCGTCTTGTTTAAAAATGAAGGCGAGCAATTCAAACTCACCGCAACAGAAGACGCTACTGTGCTGGTGTTGAGTGGAGAGCCAATCAAAGAGCCGATTGCCGCTTATGGACCTTTTGTGATGAACACACAGGCTGAACTAGTACAGGCTTTCGGTGATTTCGAAAATGGAAAATTTGGTGCACTGGAAGATTAACCAGGCTCATAGTAGGGTTTTCAAGGAGCCTCCGGATAATGGGGGCTCCTATTTTATGTTCGGCATCCAAACGAATAAAATTGCCACCGCTCCATATGATTCATCAGTGGCAAATCCGTATTTCTGGTTAAGTTAGCCTGAAACAAAAGGCCATGAATTTATTGCGTACCAGCTTAACAGTTTTAACATTAATCACGTTTGGATCACGCCTTTCAGCACAGGAATATTTCCCTGATTCTGTATGGCAAACCAAAAAAGCAACTGAAGTGAAAATGAATTCTCAGCTTCTGGACAGTGCTGTGAGATTTGCCATTCATAGTGAAACAAAAACGGACATTGACTTAAGAGTTGCAGTTCTTAAATCATACATCAATGAGCCAGGTTATAAAATTCTTGGCCCAATGAAGAATCGCGGAAAATCAGCTGGCATCATTCTCCGAAAGGGATACATTGTAGCTCAGTGGGGAGATGTGAAGCGTGTGGATATGGACTTCAGCGTCACCAAGAGCTATCTTTCTACGGTAGCAGGACTTGCTTATGACGCCCGTCTTATCAAAAGCGTTGATGACAGGGTTGGCGAATATGTAGAAGAAAAATTTGAGGGTGAACACAACTCAAAAATCACCTGGAGACATCTACTCACGCAATCTTCCGACTGGTCGGGATGCTTATTTGAAAATTGTGATTGGGCTGATCGGCCGCCTAAGCAAGGAGGGATTGATGACTGGAAAAACAGGAAACTACTTGAGCCTGGTTCTTCTTTTGAATATAATGATGTGCGTGTCAATCTGATGGCCTATTCATTGCTGCAAGTCTGGCGCAAGCCGTTGCCTGTAGTTCTCAAGGAAAAAATAATGGACCCGATAGGCGCCTCTTCCACCTGGCGCTGGCATGGCTATGAAAATTCGTACGTACCTGTGGACGGCACAATGATGCAATCCGTTAGTGGGGGCGGGCACCATGGTGGGGGTATCTTTATCAACACACTTGATCAGGCACGGTTCGGGCTGCTTTTCTTGCGAAAAGGGAAATGGAAAAATCAGCAACTGATCTCACAACAATGGGTGAATGCCGTCCGACAGCCTTCAGCGGCCAATAAGGCCTACGGTTTTATGTGGTGGACAAACCAAACCAACGAATTGGGCAACATCTCCAAGGATATTTACTATGCCAATGGATATGGTGGAAACTATATTGTCATTGACAATGAGCATGACCTTGTCATTGCTGTGCGGTGGCTTGATACACAGAAACTTGGCGAGCTTGTCCGCCTGGTGATCAGTGCTACTCAATAGCGTCAAATTCCCTCAATAAGAATTTTAGCTGCCTGAATATCAATTCTATACAGGTTAAGTATTTTGTATAGTTGTATATTATAAGTATACATATTATATTTACACATACTAAAAACAAACAATATGATACAGAGAACATTCACCCTTACCACAAGAGAAGTTACCCAGGATCAAGCCTGGGCAATCATTTCAGATGTCAACCATTGGAAAACCTGGGATGCAGGGGTTGAGTCTGCAGAACTCCAGGGAAAATTTGAAAGTAACTCTTCATTTATTTTAAAACCGAAAGGCGGCCCTAAAATCAAAATTCAATTGGTAGAAGTAATAGAAAAAAAATATTTTAAGGATATGACTTCGTTTCCATTGGCAAAAATGTTTGGAGAACACTGGTATGAAGAAACCCCCGAAGGTCTGAAGATCACTGTGCGAATGACCATGACTGGAATTTTATCTGCGTTGTGGTTCAAGATCGTCATGAAAGGCATCGTAGCCGGTTTGGAAGGAGATCAAAAATCCCTGATTGCAGCAGCTGAAAAAATTGAAAGACGCGTAAAAGTCTAGGCCGTTGGATGGCATTCAGAAGAAAAAAACGTGGCTACTCCGTTTGTTTTTTGAAATTAACCACCATGACTTTAACTTGATCGCTTATGAAGTCATCTGAAAATCCATTCCAGGTCGAGAAAGCTGAAGACAGTTCCGGGTTCCTGCTGTGGCAAGTCACCAACTTGTGGCAACGGGAAATCCGGAAAGCCTTGGAAAAACATGGGCTAACACATTCTCAATTTGTTCTGATGGCAAGTATTCATTGGCTCACTCTGTCCAAACAAGACGTTACTCAGATTCTACTGTCGTCTCACACCAAAATTGATCCGATGACTACGTCCACGGTATTGCGCACACTTCAAACAAAGGGATTTCTCAAACGCCAAGAACATCAAACCGACACGCGGGCTAAAACCGTTTCGCTTACTGATAAAGGAATCAAAACGATAATCCTGGCGGTAAAGACAGTAGAGCAGTTTGACAATGAGTTTTTTTCACCGTTGGGTAAGCAAATTAAAGATTTCAATAAGAAACTTGTTGAGTTGCTTTCTAAAAGCGCACCGAAGGAATAGTTATTCTTTCAAGACCCAAACTTTATTGATATCGTGTGCCGTCACCCAAACGTGTCCATGCTCCACTGCGACAGCTCCGCTCCCCGCAATTGGCCCGTAGCGAGCTGTAACTTTTCCTCTTTCCGGATCGATAACCGAAAGCAAAGTCTTTTTTGCACGCACATAAACATATTTATCACCAACGGCAATATCGCCACCTGAACCTTCTACATCGACATCAATCGTCTTTACCTCTTTAGTCACAGGGTCAATCTTGCTCACTGTTCCATCCTCCTGATTTAAAGTCCAAATACCATTTCGTCCGACTGCAAGGAATCGAGGTTCCTTCCCAACTTTGATCGATGCCACCACGCTGTTTTTCTTAAGATCAACCTGTTGAACGGAATTATTCTTTGTATTGGTGATCCAGAGAGCACCGAAGCCAAATGCAACTGCATAAGAATTGGGTTCCACTTTAATGTGAAGAGTCACTCGATTGGTCCGTGGATCAATTTTTGAAAGTTCGCCTTCTTCTTTGGTTAGCAGCCAAATACCATCATCGCTTGCTGCTATACTTAACTCTCCATCCTTATCTGCAAGTCCTGTTTTAATTACCACTAAAATTTTCCCTGTTTTCAAATCAATTCTGTACACCGATTCATCTTTGCAATTCGCTACCCACAATGAACTAAATCCGGTAGCCATCACACCACATGGTTGTGGAATGCTAACGGAGAAGACCGGCTTTAACTTTCCGAATTCCAGTTTTTCGATTCGCCCTTCGTTCGTTACCCAAACTCCATTGTCTTCTGATTTCATAAAATCGGGATAGCCTTCTAAATTCAAAGTTGCTATAGCGGAATTTTCAATATTTGACTCTCGGGGTAAAGACTCGTATGTGGGGAAGACAATAAAATCGTTGCAAACAATTCGTCTCACTAAATCACCCGTTTTTCGGAGCGAGTCGTTTAAGACCTGAATATCTTTAGAGGTAAGCAACAGCGGATGTTCTTCAGGTTGATAGATCGTTCCTGTCGGATAATCCTTACCCGGTGTCCGAGTCATTTCAATGTGATTCCCTATAAAATTCCTTACTGAATGATTTTTTGTAAAATCCACAAGTCGCTGAATGCTCTTGGTGAAGGCTTGCCAATCCTCTACGTAAAGGCGACCGGGGTAAAATGTATCTCCTGAAAAAAGAAATTCTGTCTCACGATCATAAAACGCGATCGAAGCTCTTTGGTGCCCAGGGATTGGAATGAGGTCAATAATTCTGTTTCCCAGATTGTATTCCTGAAATTGATCGGGCCAGTTGGTGATGTTAAAAAAAGACTGGACATCAGCCACATCCAGACCCACTACTTTTGTGTTACTCTTATTTTTGAACTGAATATCGGCTGCATGATGGTCACCATGACTGTGCGTATGTGCAACAACAAGTTCGGCTTTGGAAAAATCAGTGCCGTAGAATTTATGCAACAGTGAGTCAACAACGTGATACAGCGGGAAACTTAACGTGTCTTTAGTTGCACCAGTATCGATCAATAAAGCTTTTGACTCTCCCATGAGCAAAAACAGGAAGGGAGCTTCATAATTAAGACATTTATTCTGCCGGAGAATCCAGGTACTTGTATTATACCTAACAACCTGGATCGGTTGGTCAATATTACTTTTACAATCGGCTGATCCGTGAATCCATTTCACATCATCCAAAGCTATATCTCCATCGCGTTTTGAGCAGGAGATTGCAAGGAGTAGGAATAATAATTTCAGATTACGCAAGGTCCTTGCTCTTTTGAATCGCCTTCGACTTGACTTGAAGTAATAAGATCAGTCCGATGATAAAATAAGAAGCCAGTGCAAGTGTACTATTGCGCATACTCCCGGTGATGTGTTCTATCAAACCGTAGCTAAAAGTCCCAAACACAACTGATAGATTGAAAGTGATGTCATAGAAACTAAAATAGGAGGCATGCTGAACTGAGTTTTGTGGGATAAGTTTAGAATAAGTTGCCCGGGATAAAGCTTGCACTCCACCCATCACCATACCCACTGCAAAAGCTACCGCATAGAATTCATATTCATTCATAACAAAATAAGCCCCGATACATATCACAACCCACAGGCAAATGATGGTAATTAAAGCTGTCCTATTTCCTTTGCGATTGGAAAACCGTGCAAACAAAGTAGCCCCGACTGCAGCCACTATTTGGATCAGAAGTACTGTGCCAATCAATTTTTCGGAAGGAAGCTTAAGCTCTTTGGCTCCAAAAGTTGCAGCCAGGTACATCACAGTCTGTACTCCCATGTTGTAGAAGAAATAAGCAATAATGTAAAATTTGATATCACGATTTTCTTTCATGCTCTGCCACACTTTCAGCAATTCATGATAGCCTTTCATCAACTTTCCCTTACCGGGATTCCGGTGATACGGATTGTCGGGAAGCTTTAAAAAAGGAATTTGTGCAAAGCCGATCCACCACGCACCCACCAAT
Source organism: Cytophagales bacterium WSM2-2 (assembly GCA_015472025.1). Classification (NCBI taxonomy): domain Bacteria; kingdom Pseudomonadati; phylum Bacteroidota; class Cytophagia; order Cytophagales; species Cytophagales bacterium WSM2-2. Next base: position 3,408,222 of record BNHL01000001.1, on the reverse strand, counting down.
AGAAATGAGAACCGGGTAGCAAGTCCGGCATCCGGAAATCCAAACGTAGTTGGCGCCAGGATGAATACCAGCGCAATCACCATCATGATCACACTGCCATAGTACCCGTAAGAATAACCCCTGGCGCTGGTCTTATCCAACTGATCTTCAGAAGCGATTTCAGGAAGGTAGGCATCATAGAATACCAAGCTGCCCGAATATCCAACACTAGCCAGGATCACACACAAAATTCCCCAATGCAGTGAAGTAGACGTAAAAAAGTAAAAGCCCATGCACGCGAGAGCTCCCGTATAGCAAAATAATTTCATGAAAAACTTCTTGTTTCCCGTGTAATCTGCCATGCCGGATAGCAAAGGCAGCAGCGGTACAATTATCAAGAATGAAAACGACAATGCGTAAGAATACAACACCGAATTGACTACTTCGAATCCCAGAAAATTAACAATGTCCTTTCCATCGGCCGTGGTTGTCACTGATTGATAATAGACAGGAAAGATCGCTGACGTAATGACGAGTGAGTAAACAGAGTTCGCCCAGTCGTACATACACCAGGCGCGTACGGTGCGCGGGTTGTTGAGTGTGAGTTGGTTCATGGTCGGGTAAAAATCAAAGTTACTGCACTGATTGATTTTTCAAATACTCATTCCGGATGACACTGGCCATTTTGTGATCACCTGAATGACTCCAGCCGGGTGGCATTATAATGTAGCGCAGTTTGTTCAGAATGCCGGGCGCGTTGGCAATATCTTTCCAGAGGTAGTAGAATTCACCAAAGTAGACGTCAAGGAAATTTCCGGAGTTGATTGTCCGTGTTATTCCATATTGAATTTCAATGTGCGTTTGTTCCGGCTGGTAAGTTTTAAAAATCCTGTCCCAAATATTCAGCAGGTTACAAAAATTAGTGTCCATGTAAAGCGGGTTGCGGGCATGATGAACGCGATGATGCGAAGGTGTGAGTATCATCTTTCCTATAAGACCAAAGCGAGTGTCCTTCATAAAATTTTCACCTACGTGGATAAACCCTCCCCAGGTGCCGTCTATGAACATGATGGCAAATAACATGACAGGGTTTACCCCCAGGAGCATGCAAATCGAAGTGCGAATGAAATCGGCATAAGGCGCTTCCAAAATAAAATGAGCATAAGTTACCGACAGATTCATTTGCTCCGGTGCATGATGTGTGGAGTGCAGGCACCAAAGCAGCCTTACCTTATGGGCGAGGTAATGGTAGACAAAATGAGATAGCTCCCAGGCGATGTAGCCATAAATAAACCAGTACCAGGTCAGCGAAGTGTGAACGATTGCGAGTGGCTGAAAAAAGCCGAGACAAAAAGCCATCACGCCCAGCGAAATATAACGGCCTGCAATCCGGTTGAACACGTAGATAAAAAAAGGGATTTTATATTCTGACGCATGAAACCTCTTATGCGCAAACGCCATAATCATCTCAAGAACTACGATGAAAGGAATTAATGGTGAGAGTGCTGTCGTAATTCCGTCCCAGGTTCGAAGTGAGCTATAATTGCCCGAGTTGATGAGATCAATCAATCCGTGCACTGAAAAAAATCCGAAGATTTCATTTTTAAGGAGCTCAAGTATTTCCACCGGCTAATCTTTATTTACAAAGTAAGCAAATTTCAAACGTTTGCGGTTAAAATTGCGGACTTCGAACGATCTGTAATTTTTATATTTGGTACGGATGAAATCCCGAACGTTAAAGTCACTGGCTTTTCTTTTTTTTCTTTCCCTTTCATGTGCCAAAGCCCAGGTCACTATTATTATTGAAAGCCTTCCTCCTACTACCCAGGGCAAGGACACTATTTTCATTTGCGGTTCTTTCAATAATTGGGTTCCTAACGATAAAAGATACGTTGTTCAAAAGCAGCTCAACGGCCAGTTGAGTGTTGTCGTGCCTATGGATGCTGGAGTGATCGAATATAAATTCACTCGTGGCGACTGGATGAGGGTCGAGACCAATTCTGAAAATAAATTGATCGCTAACCGGAAATTTCTACCGGGAAAAGACAAAACAGTTTATGTGAAAATCGAAAACTGGCTTGATCAGGGAGGAGCTCGTTCACTTAATTACATCGTGCTGTTTTTCTTCGCCTGTGCTTTTCAGGGTATTGCGCTTTGCCTGCTTTCGTTAAAAATTCAAAAGAAGGACCTTAAAAAAATTTCAGCATTCCTCTTCATTAACACTTTGATGATCACCCTTCTTTTGCTGTTGGTGGTACTCGAATTTTCAGACCCGATATGGCAGGAACATCTCAGTTTCTTTTTTCACTTTGGAATGTTTTGCTGGGGGCCTTCTATCTTGCTCGTCATTCATTCCTATCTAAAACCAGAGATAAAATTTCCAAGTAATTATTTTGGTGTACCACTCGGCATCACTTTGGTCTTCGGAACAATTCAACTTTTCAATTCCAAATGGTTTAACTTTCTGTCCGCCCAGGTCCTTCCTCCAATCACGTTAGGCAACCTCCTTTTCATTGGATCAGGATTCCTTTACAACGTCTTTTTGTTTATTCGCATGACCTTCTTTTTTCCACAACTTGTTTTTTTAAAAAAAGAAGTAAGCCATACTAAAATTGATTTGTTCCTGAATACATTCTATTGGTTTTCGCTCGGAACTACCATTCTTGTTGCAGTCAATATTGTCGTTCTCAGTTTTTCAGACAGTCGGCCATTCTTTGAAGATTTCCATATGCTCGGATTGGCTTTCACAGTGCTCATTTTTATGGAAGCGTTTTTTATTTGGCGTTTCCCCGAAATTCTAAGGGAAGTCAAACCGCAGCCTCAGGCCGAAGACAATTCGGAGTGGCTGATCAAACTTGACCAATTGATGAAGTCTGAAAAACCTTATCGCAATCCGGATTTGTCGGTGGCTGACTTATCTGATATGCTGGGAACAAAATCACATGTCCTTTCTAAAGTAATTAATGAGCACTACGACAAAAATTTTCGTGACTTTCTGAATAAGTACAGGGTCGAAGAATTTATTGCCCTGGCCAACACATCCGAATTCAAACACTACACATTCCTGGCCTTGGCACAGGAAGTAGGCTTCAATTCCAAATCCACATTCAACCTGGCATTTAAAAAACTGACCAACCAGAATCCACGGGATTATTTCAAGACCCACGAAGTAGAAGAATAAAGGCTTTGTTTTCAAAAAATAGTACTTACACCTATGTACTCCATGTCCCGTTTTTTGAAAATAGGTCGATTTCGCTGTCCGGAGAGTCGATTTTTGATCTTCGACAAAAACCAACCTTTATGAAAATCAAATTTGTACTTGTCTTGATGGCGGTGATGTGCATGAAAGTGGCATCAGCTCAAAATGATGTGATGATGCAGGGATTTTACTGGAACGTACCTGTTGATGAAGCAAACCTCAACGGCTCCTGGTGGACTAACCTTAAAAACAAATCCACTACTTTAAAAAACGCAGGGTTTAAAGGGCTTTGGGTCCCTCCTCCTGCAAAAGGAAATTTCGGAATTGTAGACATGGGCTACGGCATTTTCGATCCATATGATCTCGGCAATTACAATCAGAAAGGCACCACGGAAACCCGCTTTGGTTCGCGAACTGAATTGACTCAAATGATCAGCCAGCTTCACACCGATGGCATCGAAGTTTATGCCGACATCGTTCTCAATCACTTATATACCAATGACGATCAGGATGAATCGAATCCTGCCGTGAAGCAATATGTATTCGACCAGGCTTATCGCAATAGCCAGCAATACAATTCCTATCCTACCAACGAAATCAAATGGGTGATTAAGAATGCCGCACCGGGCGACTACTACATTCAAATCTATGGCTACAACCTGCAGAGTTCCACTACTGGCGAGCGTGGATATGACTTGCAAATTGATTATTCCGGAAGCGGTTTCAACTCCACCTATTCTTGGGAAAGCGAACCCAATAATGGAAGTGGTAATTTCAATGTATTCCCTGCATCAGGAAATACGGTGCGAGCCCACATTGATTACAGCAATGACTTCGATGAATACAAAGTCACTGTGTCAAGCACGAGAGATGTCATCATTAAGCTCACTGCGAAAAGAGAAAACACAACTCCCTCGTGGTCGTGGGACTGGGCCGACCAGATTAATGGATATTATCCCAAAGCAATCTGGTACTACTCAAGCAACGTTGCTACGACAACTCAGCTTGAAGCACATACTAATACGAAAATCAATTATGTGACACACACGGGCACTGGTGAGCCAAACCATTCCTGGGGCTATGCCGATTTCCACCCAGTGGACAACACTGACTGGCTGGGGTATGCAGGAACGGACGAAGTGATTCCCAATACCAAATTTTTTGGTAATGATCTGAACACCTACAGCACCACCGTTGCCACACGCTATAAAGATTGGGGTACCTGGTTGTCCAGCACTATTGGTTTTGATGGTTTCCGCCTTGACTTCGTTCGCGGTTTCCAGGAGAGCTACGTTGCGGGTTGGGTTAATAATCTCCCTCTCCTCAACGGGAATCAAAGGTTTATTGTAGGCGAATACTGGGGCGCTGACTACCGCATCAAGAATTGGGTAAACACAGTTTACAGTTATGGCAATGCCGATGTTGATGGCTTCGACTTCCCTCTAAAATCTTCACTCACCGGAATGTGCAACGGCACCGGAAGCAACTACGATATGCGCTGGTTGAACAATGCAGGTATGATCCGAAACAACGCAGGCAACTCACTTCCCGGCACATCAGTAGTCACCTGGCTTGAAAACCACGATACAGGAAAAGAAAGTGACAAATGGATCATCAAAGACTGGAAGATGGGTTATGCCTATATCCTTACTCACGAAGGAAGGCCATGCGTTTTTTACAATCATTACTTCGGTGACACGATGGTTGAGGCAAACAACCCCAGTAACACCGTTACACCGGCATCAACCCTGGGTGGTGACATCCGGAAGTTGATCTATGCAAGAAAGACCTACATGAGTGGAACGTTAACCGTTCTGAGCCAGGTTGGAAATCCCTACCCTTCCGGTGATGCGTATAATGTCTATGTCGCCAGGCGGGCAGGCAATGGATCCAAGAGTGGTGCTATTGTCGTGATCAACAATCATGATTCACAGACAAAGGGTATCTGGGTCGACTCCTCGCCAACAGGCTGGTCAAATTGGGCCAATACCACTTTGGTCAATGCCTTCGATAACACGCAGACAACGACAGTCTACTCAGACGGACGGGTTTACGTCTCCGCTCCGCCACGGGGTTACGCTGTTTACGTATTGCAGGGTGAATATGCATCATTCACCGACCCTGGTGCACGCTTCGGTGCTCTGGAAAAAACAGAACAAATCAACTCTAATGAACCAGACGGCTTTGAGATGAATATTTGGGCCAACCCGGTGAAAGACAAAGCAAAAATTCAGCTCACATCGGCTCACACATTGCCCGCGCAACTTGACATCTACTCCATTGAAGGCGTTGCTATATCGCAGCAAACTGTCCTGACGAATCAAACCAACGAAATTGATTTTACTTCCTTCCCACGTGGGGTTTACATTGTGAGGGCAAAAGCAGGCTCGGCTGTAAAAGTCGGGAAACTGCTCAAAGACTAAATCTTTAATCTCTTAGAAACAAAAAACCAGCAACCTTTTGGGGTTGCTGGTGGTTTCTGTTTGCAAAAAACAGGTCTGATCTGAAGTAAAGATAAGAGGAATTTGCCGTGATGTGAATAACTTTTTAGCATTCTGAAATCGGAATCGGGAATTTGGTTGCCTCCCAATTTATCTATTTCTTTGTGGGCTTTTTTGGAGAGGTGTCCGAGTGGTTGAAGGAGCACGCCTGGAAAGTGTGTATACCTGCAAGGGTATCGCGGGTTCGAATCCCGCCCTCTCCGCTGAAAATTCTAAAACCCTATTTCTGATCTGAATTAGGGTTTTTCGCTTAGTAGAGACTCAAGGTCAATCTTCTCAATCTCAACTTCCATGTCTATTAAGTCGAGACCGTTGTTGACAACATATTCAATTGCGCCTTCAACAATTTCGAGCATTTCCTCAAGCGTTGGAACCCGTGCATTGATCAGTTTAAACTCTTCATAAGTCACTTTGCAGCGATCACGAAAGACGTCTGACATCCTGATCTCTTCTTCGGTCATTTTTCGGGTCATTGCATCCAAAATTTATTGACGGCAACATACTCGGTCTTTTAACATCGCGCAACGGGATTTTCCCCGTGGGACATACGGGTTTTTTCCCGTTAGCCGTTTGTTTGTAGTTTCGGTAAAAAGTAACCTTATGAAGCGAGTTTTGCTGCTTCTTGTGATTGTCCTTGTACCCCTCACCGGTCGTACTCAAAGCCGCACCAAGTTGGTTCTGCTTGGCACAGGAACTCCCAACACTGATATTAACAAATTCGGTCCCTCCACAGCGATCATTGTTGATGATCAACCTTACATTATCGACTGCGGTCCTGGCGTGGTAAGGAGAGCTATTGCAGCTGGAATTAAAGTTGAAACCCTCAACTTACTTTTTATCACTCATCTGCACTCGGATCATACCGTTGGGTATCCCGATTTTTTATTGACTCCCGCGGTCCTGGAAAGACATGGGCCGCTCAAAGTTTTTGGCCCCTCCGGAATCAAGTCAATGCATGAGCATATTACAAAAGCGTATGAGAAAGATATCGAGTTGCGATTGAAAGGTGACGAACATGGAAATCCATCTTCGTACCAAACAGAAGTCTCGGAAATCAAGCAGGGGCTTGTTTATCAAAATGAAAAAGTAAAAGTGTACGCATTCAAAGTGAGTCATGGCTCGTGGGATGAAGCTTATGGATATAAATTTGAAACCCCGGACAAAACGATCGTCATCTCGGGTGATTGCACCTATAGCGAAGAGATTGTCAAAGCGTGTGAAGGATGTGATGTTCTTGTGCACGAGGTCTACTCAGAAGATGGTTTTTCCAGGAAACCAGACAAGTGGAAAAACTATCATTCCAAGTTTCATACCTCAACAAGTCAGTTGGCAGAAATTGCCAATCGTTCCAAGCCGAAGTTGCTTGTCCTTACACACCAGTTGGTCTGGGATTCTACTCCTGAAAAGATGTTAAAGGAAATTTCCGGTAAATATTCCGGTAAGGTGGTCTTCGGCAACGACCTGGATAGTTTCTGATCAAGCGGTCAATTCTCCGGCAAGCGAAACACCGAGCAGTCGCTTTGTTTTATCAGGCCCGTGTTCGCCTAGCAACACCATCAGTTTGGTTACCGCTGCTTCCGTTGTCATGTCTGCCCCACTGAGTACACCGATCTCCTGCAGGTCCTTGCTTGTTTCATATTTACCTTGTACCACCATTCCTCCGGGACATTGTGATATGTTAAGGATGATTATTTCTTTGCTAATGGCTTCCTTTAGAAGATTCAAAAAATCAGTTGAAGTGGGCGCATTTCCGGCTCCAAAAGTTTCAAGTACGATCGCTTTGAGTCCAGGTATATTCGCCACTGCACTTACCGTAGCTGATGTAATTCCCGGAAAAAGTTTTAGGATAGTTATTGCGGGGTCGAGTTTACCAAGCAATTTCAATCCATTGCCCGGCTGACTGATTACTTTCTCGTTGTAGTCAATCTTTACGCCCGCTTTCGCCAATAGCGGGTAATTCTCTGACTGGAATGCATCGAAGTGCATACTCTCCACTTTCTTGCTGCGGTTGCCGCGCAAAAGTTCATCATCAAAATAAATGCAGACCTCAGGGACGATTGCCTTGTTATCTTTTTTTGCTGCAGCGATTTCCAAAGCTGTGATCAGATTTTCACGAGCATCGGAGCGTGGTTCGCTGATCGGAAGTTGAGCACCCGTAAAAATCACTGGCTTTGCTAATCCCGGAAGCATGAAGCTGAGCGCAGAGGCAGTGAACGCCATAGTGTCTGTTCCATGTAAAACCACGAAGCCATCCTGGTGGCTGCAATTTTCAAAAATCAAAGTTGCTATCTGCTGCCAGTGCTCCGGTTGAACGTTAGAAGAATCGATGGGATGGTCGAAAGAAATCACCGTCAAGTCCAACGACAAATTGCGAAGGGAAGGAAGGTGCTCGAGGATCAGACCGAAGTCAAATGGAACCAGCACACCTTGTGCATCATGAGCCATACCGAACGTTCCCCCGGTGTAGATGATCATAACCTTGGACTGCGCTTTGCCGGGAGTCGCGGTATTGATGTTTATTTTTTTCATTAGAGCGAATTGGGCATTTGAGCTATTGTAGCTCCAAAAATATGTTTTGTATTGATATTGGTTGCCGTGCTGAGTTCTTCCAAAGTTATTTTTTTTATATCACAAATTTTCAGAGCTACAAGAGGGATATAAGCCGGTTCATTCCGTTTGCCACGATGAGGAACCGGAGCAAGATAGGGGCTATCTGTTTCCAGGACGATCCTGTTGATATCTACGTCAGGAAGAACTTTGTCAAGCCCTCCGTTTTTAAATGTCACCACTCCTCCTATTCCCAAATAAAAATTCATATCAATTATCTTCTTAGCCTGCTCCACGTTCCCTGAGAAGCAATGAAAAATTCCCGTCAACCCGCCATCAGCAAAAGGCTCCAATAATTCAATAGTTTCATCGATCGATTCGCGGCAATGAATTACAATTGGCAGATTAAATTTTTTAGCCCATTGCACCTGGATATTAAATGCCTCCTGTTGCTGAGGCCAAAATGTTTTGTCCCAATACAAGTCAGTTCCTACCTCACCCACCGCAGCAAACTTTCGTTTGTTGAGCCAGTCTTCCACCAGGTATAATTCTTTCTCAAAATCCTTTTTCACATAGCAAGGATGAAGGCCCATCATGGAAATGCATCTCCCGGGGTTCTTTGCCTCCAATTCCATCATAGAGTCGATCGAAGTATGATCGATGTTGGGCATATAAATTTTTGCAATCCCTGATTCCTTACTGCGCGCAAGCATATCTATGCTGTCAGCCTTGAACTCTTCAGCATAAATATGGGCGTGGGTATCTGTCCAGAAAATTTCGGGCATACTAAAAAAAATATTTTGTAAATATGATCATGCCGGCAACTAGTTGTTCCCATAAGGCCATCGATAAACCTTTGAAAGCAAATCCAAAACTTCTAATTAATCTCATGCAATATTGATGTTACGGCCGGAGCCAGTTTTTGATTTTCTTTGCTTCGCCTGAATCCTGTGAACTTGTCCAGTTGAGTCAATGAGTATTGCAAACTAAATTCGTCTTGCTCCACTGCTGGCGCAATCTTCTTTCGTATCAGTTCACTCGCCAGGTACTCTTGCTCCGGTTGACCTGGTGTTGGAATGAAAATCGCTTTTTTCCCGACAACTGCTAAGTCCATGATCGTACTGTACCCTGATCTGGCTATAATCACTTCCGACTCCAGCATCGCTTTGTTCATTTCTTCGGACGACAGGTGGTCTACCACTTCCAATTTACCAAACTTGTGTGTGGCATTTCCGCCGGGATTACCCCGAACCATTAAGCATGGTGCATCAAATCGCTCAAGTTCTTTAAATAAAGTCAACTCAAGTGCTGTTCGCTGTGGCTCCGGTCCGGAAACAATCGCCAGTACTTTATATCGGGGTTCTGCAGGAAAGAATTTCATTCGCGACAGCATCCCAATGTACTTTGGATTCAACGCAGTGTTTACTGCAAGCTCTCCGGCAAAAGATTCATTCCCCTGTTCGTCTGGTACCCAACATTCAGTGAATCGCCTGAGGGCACGTGAATGGAAATAATTTATAATTCCTGAAAAAAAAGGCGGTCGCAAATTCAACTGATGCCCGATAAAAACACTCTTTGCTCTTGTTGACCAGCATCCATATCGATTATCCGAGATTACAAGATCAATCTTCTCCTTATCAACAATTCTTTCCGTTTGCCGCTGTTCATTTCTTTTGGTCACAAGAAACTTTGGCACCTGGATTAAAATTTTCAATGCAAAAGGAATCGATAGCGAATACCGAGCATCATAGGATGAAATGGAGTGAAATTTGAGTAACGGGAATTCCTTTCTCAACAAGATCAATGCGTCACCACTGGTTGCAATTTGAATCTCACAGCCCTGACGAAGAAATTCATTGATTACAGGAACGCAACGCGTGGCGTGTCCAAGGCCCCAATCAAGAGGCGCTATCAAAATTTTGATTTGGCTCATTGGGGTAACGGTTTAAATTCGAATCCAAGAGAAGAAAAATGTTCCAGAAATTTAGGCAGCACGTGTGTAAGATTTCGCTCCGCTTTCAAGCTATCATGAAACACGATGATCGATCCGAGTCGTGTGGCTTTGATTGATCCATTCAGGCAATTTTGACGCGAGATATTTTTTGAATAATCATGAGTGAGCACGTCCCACATGACGATGCGGTAATTTGGTTTCAACGCTTTGACTTGCCTGGTTGAAATGCGTCCATAAGGTGGACGAAAAAGGTTGGTCTTTTGCTGATGAGTTGCCATTTGCCTTTCACACAACGCCACATTGTCCAAATAGAGGTTAATTGGTGTCGACCATCCCTTCAAATGATTAAATGTATGATTGCCAATTCCATGACCATCGGCTATTACTTTTTCAAAAATGGATGGATGCTTTCGTACATTATCTCCAATGCAAAAGAAAGTTGCTTTTGCATTTACTTTTTTTAACTCAGTCAGAACAAATTCTGTTGGGCCCGGCACAGGACCATCATCAAATGTAAGGTAAAGCTCTTTGCTTGTTGTCGGGATACGCCACAACAACGAGGGGAAAAACCGGGGGAGGAAAAAAGGTATCCTGAATAAATTCAAAGCATTGCAGATTGCAGATTTAAAATTACGAATTCAATGATTCACCAACCAATCTGCAACTTGAAATATGAAATTTTGAAGCTCTACTGCACCCGGCAAGAAAGCATCGTAATATCATCACGATAGCCGTTTGAACCTTTGAATCCATCCAGCTTGACAATGATATCCTGGTGAATTGTCTTAAGGTCTTTTTGGCTATTGTCTTTCAGATAATCGATCAGGGATTGAAGTCCAAACTCTTCGTCTTTCTCATTGGCGGTCTCGGTCAGACCATCTGTGTAGGCAAACAACATGAAGTCGTCAATGTCTGTGAGAAAACCTTCGTTGATAAAAGGGAGCGGTTGCATCGCTCCCAAGACGGTAGAACCTTCCTCGAGGAGCCGGATACCTTTTCGATCACAGAAGACGGGTGGATTATGACCTGCATTGATGTAAACCATCGTCTTCAGTTTCAAGTCATAAATAGCAGCAAAACATGTAATGAACTTCTCTCCCTTGGCGCTATCCAATACCTGGTAATTTAAGGCCTCCACAATTTCTGTAAGATTTGGTGTCTGCCTCAATAAAGTATGTAATGAAGCCTGGAAATTGCTCATCAATAGTGCAGCTGGAATTCCCTTTCCACTGACATCAGCTACACATAACAAAAACTGATTCTGGTTGATCGGAATGAAATCATAGTAGTCCCCTCCCACCCGGTCGTGTGGCAGGTAACTGGCTTCTACTTTGAGCCGATCGGTATTTGGAAGCTTCTCAGGAAATAAAAACTGTTGCACATCGCTGGCGATCTCAAGCTCCTTGCGAAATGCTTCCTGCTCCAGTTGCTGCCTTACCAGTTTTTTATTTTCTATGGCAACTACAATGATGTTGCTGAGCGCCTGGATAAACTTGATACTTTCGTCATTGGTGTTCAGGTGGTGATCAATGCCTCCAACAAATACCAAGGCGAGCGTGTCTCCCTTGTGTGAAATCGGTATAACAAGATCAAACTCGTCAAATTCGCACTCAGGAAATTCATCCATCCGGTGAATGTTTTTCGCAAGCTTCACGCGGTCGTCCAGTTTGGTTTTACGAAAGTCCTTGACTGTACCAAAGTTCACCTTGCACGCCCATATCTGGTCGTATACAAACAAAGCCAGTTTTTTCAAGTTAAGGTTTGACCGAAGAGTGAAGTTGAAAATCTTGTAGAGCGATTCTTCGGGAAGGTTGTTATTGATCGCCTGGGTAATCTCCAGCAGCGCACCAAGTTCAAGCTCCTTGCGTTCAACTCGTTTCCGTAAGTCCGTTTCGGCTTCTACCTTCATGCTCCAAAATTATGTAAAAATAGCTTACGCGAGTTCAGGACTTTCTACCTTTCCACTCGTGGTCCTTAATTTGCGAGAAAAGTCCGGTGAAAAGAACGTAGACCGGGTACAAAAATTGCAATGCCAGAAATGGAATCAAGCCGAACCTCATTCTCAATGAACGACTTACGGTAACAAGAAACATCAATTCACCAAAGACTTTCATTCCAAAAACCAGAACAATCACTTGTAGGGGTAAATTCAATATTCCCCATCCTGCAAAACATAACCATGATCCCTGCAGGAGGAGAACAGCCAGTGCGAAGCTCCGGGCAACTCCTGACGAGTTTACTTTCCACTTGCTGGCCCATCGCAACCGCTGCTGAATAAAACCTCCTAACGATCGTTGGGGCTCAGTGACTACAGGTGACAAGACACTTAACACTTGAATAGACTCCGGTTTGAGATTGTGAATTTTTCTCATTAAAAATTCATCATCTCCGGAAAGGATATGTTCATTACCAGAATAGCCTTTTACCTCTTCAAAAACTTTCTTCCTGAAAGAGAGATTTGCCCCGTTACACATGAGAGGGTTTCTAAGTCCACACATGGCTACACCGGTACCGATTACGCTCGCCCATTCGATATTCTGAAGCCGATTAAAAAAAGTGCCTCGGTCCTTTAAACTCACGGCACCAATAAGCATGTTTGTATTCTCATTTTGAAAACCTGCGTTGATGCATTGTAGCCAGTCACAAGGAACAAGACAATCAGCATCTGTTGTTGCAATAATTTCTCCACTTGCGATATTTATCCCCAACGTAAGTGCAGCTTTCTTTCCCTGTTGAGAATCATCGAGCTTTTCAATCTTCAGCGTTGAAAATGTTTCCCGGACTTTCTCCAATACCTTCATTGAGGTATCCTCCGAGTGATCATCAACAACTATAACTTCAAAATCAGAAACGGGATACTTGAGTTGCAAAATACTTCGAAGCAGATTCACCAGGTTGTCCGCTTCATTACGGAAGGGTATTATAACCGAAATAAAAATATTTTTAGAAGTCTGTGCCAGTGGCTTGCGGACTTGTTTCACCCAAGATACAGTCAGCAGCAGCAACGACAGAAAATAAAAGCTGAATACAAAAATGAAGTAAAAAGCCATTGCCGGTTAATTTGTAAGTTTGAGCGTGAGCAAAGTTGAGAAAAAACCGGTGAAGGAAAAGATCATTCTTGGACTTGACCCCGGCACCAACGTGATGGGTTATGCTATCATCACGATTCGCGCCAGTCAAGTCACACTAAATCAGTTTGGCGTAATTCAAATGGGAAAGTACGGAGAACATGCTTTGAAGCTGAAGAAAATTTTTGATCGCGTGTTGGCTCTTGTTGACGAATACAAACCTGATGAAGTGGCCCTGGAGGCTCCTTTTTTTGGGAAGAACGTGCAATCAATGCTGAAACTGGGACGAGCCCAGGGGGTGGCAATGTCAGCCGCGCTGTACCGCGAAGTGCCCATCACCGAGTATGCACCAAAAAAAGTAAAGCAATCCGTTACAGGTAATGGTAATGCCAGCAAAGAGCAGGTGGCTCGAATGCTGATGCAGATTTTTTCAATCAAAGAACTACCCAAACTTCTCGATGCAACCGATGCATTGGCTGTAGCCGTATGTCATCATTATCAAAATGGTTCGATCAAGCTGAAAGCAAAATCATGGGAGGGTTTTTTAAAAGATAATCCCGGGAGAATGAAAACGATCAGTTGAGATTATCTTTGCAATTCAATCCTTTCACAATTCATCTCATCTTCCAACCAAAGGGAATAGTACGCCACAAAAATTTTGACCTTATATTGCAGCCTTTTGGCTATGAATAAAGTCCTGATCATATCTTTCAGTAACCTCAAATTCGATGCTCGTGTCAAAAGACAACTCTCTTTTCTCGTCAATGACTTCGATGTAACGGTTGTCTGTTACGATGGCCACGAGAACATGCCAATTTTTAAAATCAAACCACCTAGTGCTTCGCTATTCCGCAAAGTAGTCACCGGAGTATTCCTACTTTTCAGACTATACAATCTTGCCTATCAAAAATTATATGGCCAGAAGTTGAGTTTGAAAAAAGATTATGATCTCATCATTGCCAATGACGTAGAGGCCCTTCCGCTCGCCTTTCAATTGAAAGGGCATGCAAAAGTTATTTTTGATGCACACGAGTATGCTCCGCGTCATTTTGAAAACAAAATAAGCTGGCGGATTTTTTTTCAAGGCTTCAATACTTTTTTGTGCAGAAAATACATTCCGCAAGTCGATCTGATGACCACGATTGGCGAGGGACTCGCTCAAGAGTACGCAACGCATTTTGGAGTAAAGCCATTTGTTATCACAAACGCCACTCCGTATCATTCACTCGACCCTATACCGACAAATCCAAAAAAAATAAAACTGGTGCACCAGGGCATAGCCAATCCTTCAAGGAAGCTGGAGCTGATGTTTGAAATGATGGATTTCCTAGACGAGCGCTATTCCCTTGACCTGATACTTGTGGAACCTACTTTCCGTTCAGGCATCAAATACATGAAGCGTCTCAAAATACTTGCAAAGAAAACCGGTCGCATCAACTTGCTTCCTCCCCGGCCGGCCAATGAACTCATTTACGCACTCAATCAATACGATCTCGGAATTGTACTGATACCTCCGGTGAACTTCAACTATAAAAATACCTTGCCCAACAAGTTCTTCGAATGCATTCAAGCCAGGATAGGGCTGGCAATAGGGCCAATTCCCGAGATGAGGAAGATAACAGATCAATACAAAATTGGTGTCGTGTCGGGTGATTTTTCGGCAAAAAGTCTGGCAGAAAAGATTTCAGCGCTCACCGCCGAAGAAATCGATTCATTCAAGCAGAATACCGAGAGGGCTGCCAAAGAATTAAATGCAGAAAAAAACAAAGAAATTTTTGTACACCTTATTTCAGCATTGAAATAAAAAACCCAGTGTTCTACTGGCTCTTTTGGCGCCTCTTATCTATTTCAGATACAGACTGCTTATTTCAGATGCAGACAACGCGCGGTTATAAATTCTCATGTCACCGAATGTTCCGGGCGTAAATGCACTTGCATTCCTTACCTTTCCGAGATAAACATTAGCACCCCAGCTATCAATTTTTCCAGCTACCGGCATGGTTGCCACTGGATTTCCATTGATGTACAATGTCATGGTAGTGCCGTTGTACGTCCCCGCTACGAAATACCAGTTTCCAGGAGTCCAAGCAAACTGATTACTTGTAATAAATGTGTAAATACCATTTATCGACAAGGCGAATACAAAACTGCCAGGGATATTGGGCCTCTGATCACCAGTAATCCCCAATTTGTATTGATAGTATGGATCAACGTGTGAAAAATATGGCTTTTCAATAATCGCATTATTCCCAACACCGTAGAAAGTCACGGGTTTAATCCAGGCGGACAATGTAATTTGGCGAATTGTATCAAGCGCTTTCGTATTTGTTATGACTATATCATTGCTTACACCATCCATTTGATACGCTGTTTGTGCAACAGATTTCCTGCCTGAGGTGAGCGTAGCACCCTCTACAAGGGTCGTGTTAGCGTAATGGGAAGCGTCCTTGGCGTTTCCATTCATCGGAATGTAGCATACAAGGTCGTCATCAATGACCGTTGTAATGTGTTTTGCCACTGGGCCAAATTGGACTGCTGTAGGCAATCCGGAAATCGCAAATTTTGCAATTTTATCTCCATCTGCTATTGATTTTTGTATAGGTGTAATTGTAAAAGATGTACTCGTTGCTCCTTTTGTTACAGGGATTGTAATAGTCTTGGACGTTCCACCAGGTGAAGTAACATAATCTCTACCATATACAGCCGTGGAGTCAGAAATTGTTATCGTCAAATTTCCGCTGTTCTCAACTGCTGAAGAAAACGCAAGGTTAATAGTTTTCGAAGCACCAAATTCGTTGACTGAGGAACTTGAGCTTAAAAACTGAACATTACTCGCATCATCGAAAATGATCGCCCGAATTGTCTTTGCATCTCCAACATTTGCATTGCTGTAAGTTCCGCCCAATGTAAATTTCACTACTCTTTTGGGTTTAGCATATTGGCCTTTAACAGGCGACAACTTGAATGACGCAGACGTGGATTTTTTTTGCACGGGTATACTAATTGTCTTGTTGACTGCCTCAGGAATTGTAGTATAGTCCTTTCCGTACACAGCGGTTGAATCTCCAACATCAATAGTCAATGTGATGTCCGATTGAAGTGGCTGGGAAAAGACAATATCAATATTCTCTGCGTCACCGAGTTCCAAAAATGCCATCGACCCATTAGAAAACTGGATAACACTCGGTGGTAATGCAGATTCTTTCTTGCAAGAGAACGTAATAAAGTTAAAAATCAAAAGAAGAGCTAAAGACGAAAACTTCATAAATATCAAGATTAGGGTTCAATGGATTTCAAATATAACTGGAACTACTATTTCTAAATCTCAGAGAAAACTCTGATACAAGTACCGGATTGTTAGTTGGAGATCAATTCGTTCGGATAACCCAGCAGGACTACTTCAGAATGGATCAGGTTATTCCTGATACCCGGAGACAATTTTCTGATCATGAAAGTATAATTTTTCAATAGGTGCTCAAGCATTGGCTTGATTTCAAAAAACTCGTAGGGGTTGTGATAGATCGCAATCGAAACGACCGGCCTGAACTGAATCAAGGTATTTGCGGCTCCTTTCACAAAATCCAATGCTGCTCCTTCAATATCTACTTTAATAAATTTTGGGTGTATCGCGTTTTGTTTCACAATCGCATCAATCGTTTTTCTCACCACATGAATCTCGTCATACTTTCCTGCGCTGCGAAGTAAGCTCAAGCCGGCCGATCCGGTATCATAAATTGTAAGAGGGGGCTCTTCGTCTGATGCAGCCACCGCAAAATTAAGTACCTCATATTTCTCTTTTGAGATTCCGTTCTTGTTCATATTCTCACTGTACCGTGCAATGGATTTTAATGAAATTTCAAGTGAAAAAATTTTACTGTACCCATACTTTGATAACGCAATTGCTGAATCCCCTACGAAAGCTCCCACATCAATGAAATGCTGCGATTTAATATACTGATGAACAAATTGCGGTAATAGCGTCAGACCATGATAGAAATAAAAAACGGAAGCCTCCATCAACTTTGGTGGCACTCTATATACTGCTTGCAAAGAATGAAGATAACTCTCTATGAGGTCAATCTGAGGTTTAGTTTCAACTGGAAGAAGCCCTCCCACTACTGCGTTTTTTTTTGAGATTCGAATCCGGTACTTTGCATCCGGGTAAAGTTGTAATCGTTGAATGATCACCTTCACCACCTGAATCGACTCTTCGTCTAAATTTCTTTCGAGCATCTCAATTTTTAGTAGCAAATCTTCTTTTACAAAAAAACTTTTAAAACTGCCGCCCAGGTTGTCTGTTATGTAAATCGAGTAAGGCTGCGAAAAAGAAATAAGCGTATTGACCTGCCCAATTAAAAAATGATATAACGAGGGGAATCTTCTCTTGACAAACCGTCCAATGACAGACATATCATTTACTTATTTTGAAGTAATTTAACCAGACTTGCTTTAAAGTATCTTTTCCAGTGCACATAATTCCAAAATTTAGGAATATCAAAAATGCTCATTTTAGCAGATGAAAAATTTAGTCCGAAGTTTACGAGGTCAACTGACCTTAGTACTGGAAATCCACGATAGAAACTATTGCTCACATTTTTACCGTGAAATATTTGTATCCAAAGAGGCTGCTTCAAAATAAATCTCGCCTGGCGTTTACCTGGAGCAAAAAATTGAAGATTGATTTCTTTAAAAATATGAAGTCGTAAACTCGGCCACTGTGCATGTCGCATTGCGAAAATTCCAATCGGCTCGGCCGCAACCGATTCAATTAAACTAATAAACGGTGACATGGGATAATAATAGTGAGCCAGAAATTTTCGCTTCACATCTAAAACATAACCTGAGGCAAATGAAATAAGGAAACGGTGTCTTTCGACAAAATTCTGCTGAATAATATCAATCGAATCCTGGTGAAGTGCATCGTCATTATCCAATCGAGTAGTAATAATCCAATCTCGTTTCGTCCTTGAACTCACCTCATGTAAATAGTTTTGGAAGAAGTCATCACTTCCATCAGAATAACACACCTCGATCACTTCATGTTTTTTCAAATCCTCAATGAATGGCAAGAATTCGGGTGGGGTGTTTTTGTCAAAATAGATTAACCACCGAAAATTTTTATTGACTTGATTTAAAATTGATGGAAGACAATATGTTTTAAAAAGTATGATTCGCTCGCGTGTCCAATTCAACCATTGGTCATTTGCCGAATTCGAAGATTTTGGAAAATTCCTAAGGTTGAATTGCGTGAGAAGAAAATGATCAAAACTCATAAGGCAATCATATGATAGTCGCGGCCAAAAGTCTATGTCAACTGTTAAATTTAAAGCTGGGCAATCTAAAGAAGCGAAGAATTTTATTAAATGTAACGAGTAGATGAAACAATAAAGAATCCTGTTTCTCTCCATTTTCCTCAGTAAAGACCTGGCGCCCTGTTTTTTTGACAACAGGTACTGCGTGAAACTTCCTTTCAACTACTAAAACACTGTCATAATAGTGCATCGAGTGTATTGATTTAGTCAGTTCAGCAACTCTAAGTGAGGGTTGTTCAGAATAGTACGCTTTCAATTTATCAATAGTTGTTTGCTAAAATCAATGAACGTCCCTCGTCTCCGGTGCCCCCATACAAAAGCTGATAGGATGTCAATAAATCTTCGCACAGATATACGCCATCCGGTTTGATTCTATTAAACAATTCTTGAGAAGTAATTATCCGGTGCCTCATTTTATGTCCACCGCCATCGATAAAAATGTCGATGGGTGGAAGTTCCTCTTTGAGCTTTCTCAAAAACACTCTATTGGACTGGGACCCGATCCGTATTTCAATATTCTCTTCTTCGAGTTCTTTCACTTCCGGGTTGATATCAATTTCCGTAGATCTTAGCCTTGTCGCAAAAATAATTTTTCCACATTTGTAAACTACCCATGGAAAAGCCGTTCTCAACAACCACGATTTCCTTGCTACGAAACTTCCTAAAGTGACAATCGTATATATCAAAATAGTGAAGCCACTTAAAAATTAATCGCTTCCCGTTAAAATAAAAATATTTTCTTAAATCATTCATCTGACTAATCCTGTTTAGTTCGCAAGAATTTTAAAAATTTACATTATAAAGAAAAGTGATCTTAGTTTATCGAATCTTGCCTATCATTTTCATCAATTCTAATTCCTTCAGCTCATTCCGGTAGGCCCACGCGAGTAAGCCAACACCAAACACGATGTATACCGAATGAATCAGCCATGAATACGCGACTCCCCACATGGGCTCCAATACAGCAATCAAGGCTGCCATGAGCAATGGTGCCGCAACTGTTTTAAAAACATTTACCTTAATCAGGAACTTATCCTTAATTCCAAGGAACAAGATAACTACCTCCACCACGTAAGCTATCCAGGTTGCGATGATCACGCCCATCACTCCATAAGCCGGGAGTAGCCAAAGCATGCAAAGGATTTTGACAACAAAAATAACAGCGTAAAATAGTGGCAATGGCTTCTGGTACTTAATTGCAGCATAGGGCATAGCAACATAAAATCGAATTGTGCGGAGCAAATAAGTGATAGCTACGAAAGGAATCCATTGAATTGCTCCCGAAAACTCCGGGCGATCCAAATAAACCACCATGAATTCAATGATCGGAGGAAAGAAAAAAATACAGGCACCCACAAGCAATATGGTGACCGCTGTCAGGCCATTATAATAGCGATTGATTTCTACGGTAGTTTGCTTTTCAGTCTGTAAGGCAACTATACCAAGAACTTTCGGAAAAAAAGAATTATATGATCCAGCGAGTGCAAACTCGATGGCCAACAGGCACTTCGCTGCGAGGTCATACATACCCATTGGGGCAAGGGGCATGAAACGAGTCATCAGTATGCGATCATAGTATCCGTTAAACCATTGGATGACTTGGTACAGAAAGGAAGGATGGTTGAACCCCAGTGTACTTTTCAGCAACGCAAAATCAAAATGGAATCCGAATTCCCGGTAGGTGAGTACAATAACCCAAATACCGGAAATTGCCACAGCTGCAAATCGTCCTCCGACCGGTCCGATCAGGCTGTCGGGAAAGAGATACAAGCCGATAGCACTAAAGCCTGCAATTAGTGAAAAACATAAAAGATTAAACCAGAGGAATGTATCTGCTTTTTCCTGCGTCTGTAGCAAACTACTATTGACCTTGAATACTCCCTGAAAAATTCCTGTAGCCACCGCAATTAACCCATAAGGGTAAAACAAAATTTTTGTCTCTGTAAATACTTTTGAGAAAATCCATTCTCCACTGACTGCCAATGATGATATCACCAGCAAACTGATGATAGCAATAAAAGTAAATGCCGAACTCACATAAGCTCCTAGCTTCGTCTTATCGTTCTTGAAGTCGTGGTAGTGAACATATAACGAACCGTCAAAAGCATACGTAATCAGTACCTGTACCAGCAAAGCGAAGCTGGTATAGATCACCATTGTTGCATAGACTTCCCGAGAAAGAAATTTGACATACAACGGCAGTAGGATAATAGCACTTGCCAGCGGCAGTGAACCTGCGATGGTGTAGATAATTGAGTTGCGTATGAACTTCTTTGAAATCAAAATCAGCTGGTAATTCGGTTTAGTTGATCCGCTATTTGTCCGGAAAGATAGCGATGAGAGAATTTCTGCGATTGAGCTGAATTCAATTTCAATTCACCGCTTTCAAACAGATTGAATAAATGTATCAAATGTTTCTTGATAGCGCTTACCTCGTCATGGGAGAAAACCGATCCTGCGCCTGTTTCCAAAACAATTTTGGCAGCATCTCCTTCTGTCGGGCCGATGTAAAGTATCGGGCGACTGGCAGCCAGATATTCAAATAATTTTCCGGTCACGACAAAGGGCGTTTGCTCGTAAACACACAAAAGCAAAATGGCAGCTCTCCTGACTACTTTGACAGCCTCTTCATGCGGACGGAATGGTGACACCGACAAATATTTTTCCAGTCCGTGTTCTCTTATGGAATCAATAACTGACGGAGCAACCCGCCCTGTCAATTCAATTTTCAATTTTAAGAGCAAAGGATGGTTCTCTGCCTTAAGTTCGGCCAACGCTTTCCATAACCCACGCGGATTAATTCTTGCAAAAAAGGAACCAATATGCACCACAGAAAAATCCTTACTCAGTCCGACATTCTCACCGGCGAAATCGTCTTCATCAAATCCATTGGTCACTGCGAAGACTTCCCGATTTCGTTTTAATTCAAATTCCTTTTTCATCCCCCCACCCACCACAGTCACAGCATCGGCTATTGTCAAAACTTCTCTTTCAAGGCGATGATGCTTCCGGTCAGCCCAACGTGTCAGAAGCAATTCGTGGTAATAATCCATTGTAGTCCAGGGATCGCGAAAATCGGCAAGCCACGGGAGATCAGTTTTTTTCTTCAGATGGAGTGCGATCAAGTGAGCGCTGTGAGGCGGACCTGTTGAAATCATCGCCTCCACCGTATTCTCTTTCAGATAGGTCGCCAGAAACTGTACGGATGGCTTAATCCAGAATTTTCTCGCATCGGGAATGAAGAAATTACTTCGTATCCAGTTTGATATCTTTTTTGTAAGTGACGCTCCTTGTCCGGGTTTAATCTCATCAGGATTGATATTCGCATCCTTATGCTGCTTCGCTGCAAACAATTGATAGAGCTGGTACGGCTCCCAAATCGGCCGTTTGATTACGGTAAGATCAGGCGAAACATCTTTCAACATGGAATTATCTGTGAGTTGATAATGCCCATTGCTCACGGTAAATACCACGGGTTCCCAATCATAGGTTTTAAGGTATTTGCAAAATTTCACCCATCGCTGTACGGCAATGCCACCAGCAGGCGGCCAGTAGTAAGTAATGATCAATACCTTCCTGGGCATCTGCAAATCAACGCAATTTTACTGACAGGTAGCTTGTAAGAACCTCCAGCGCTTTATTGAAGTTGCTGTTATTAGGAATAACCAAGTCCGCATAATGTTTCAGCGGCTCTATCTGTGATTCATAGATTGGCATCACATGGTACTGATAGCGGTAGAGCACATCATCAATGTCATAACCTCGCTCCACCTGATCGCGCTTGATTCTTCTGCCCAATTTCACATGGTCTTTGGCTTCTATAAAGATTTTCAGGTCAAGCTCTTTTGATATCTCTTCAAAATATTGAACAAACAATCCTTCCACTACTAAAATAGGTGCCGCTTTGAATTCCAGTTGCTTGGGAGCAGCTGCAGGATTATTGAAGGTGTATTCCTTTTTGATCACGTTTTGACCGGCTTTCAACTTGAGGAGATCATTTAGAAATGCCTCACGGTCTATCGAAACTGGGAGGTCAAAATTTTTGACTCCATTTTCATCAACTGGTTGCTGGTCGCGCGGTTTGTAATAATTATCCTGTGAAATCAAGCACATTTCGCTGGACTTGAAGAATTTTGACAAGCCTTGCAGAAAAAAAGTTTTGCCTGAGCCGCTGCCTCCTGTTATGCCGATCGTAATGGGTTTCATCCATTTAAAGATTCAAGGTTCGAATTTATGAACTTAACCAATTTTTCAACTGTCCGAGCGCGATGACTTATCTTATTTTTCTCTTCCATGGTCATCTCAGCCAGGGTTTTGGTAAAGCCATCCGGCATAAAAACAGGATCGTATCCAAAACCTCCGCTCCCCTGCTTGTGCGAAATGATTTTTCCCTCGAGCACTCCTTCAAATTGATGAATCTGTCCTTCTGAAATTAAAGTAATGATGGTGATGAACCGTGCTTTGCGATTGGTAACACCATCCATGTTTTTCAAAAGCAGGGCGATATTGTCGGCATGGCTTCGCTGCGGACCGGCATAAATCGCAGAGTCCACTCCCGGTGCCCCGTTCAGAGCCTCAACTTCCAATCCGGAGTCATCAGCAAAGCAAGCTTCCGAATAGTTTTTAAAAACATATTCTGCTTTTTGAAGAGAATTGCCACTGATGGTACCCGTTGTCTCGGCCAATTCCTCGGTACAGCCAATTTCCTTCAAGTTTACGATAGAAATTTTTTCCTTGACAAGTGCTCTCACTTCATCCAGCTTGTGTGCATTGTTAGTGGCAAAGCAGAGTCGCATCTAGTAAACTTTAAGCAGCGTAACCGTGTAGACCAAGTTGGAGTTGGCCGGGATTTTGACTGACGGAGAAGTGCCTCCATAGCCGTATCCTGAAGGAACATACATGGTGACTGTCGACCCCGTCTTTAGTTGCGGAAGGATGATTCGCCAGGCCGGCACCTGGTCCTTTAGATTAATTGTGACAGGCGTAGTAACATTTGCAAAGAGTGAATCAGATTTTAAGATTTTCCCGGTGTAGGTCACATCAATGGTACTTACAGATGTAGGTGACTGTCCTGTTCCTGCATTATCTGACGTATACCGGATCCCGCTGGCATGCTTTGTCGCCACAACGCTGATGCTGCTGACATATGAATCGATGGCTGTTAAGTCTGAAGTCAGACGTGTACCGCTTGTACTGCCAAGCAATTTAAATTCAAACCACAAGTTTGAGTTGGCCGGAATTACGCTGGAGGACGCTAGTGTTGGTTTGTAATCAACAGCACCGTACGCTAGCCCTGAAGCCACATAAATCCTTCCGCTACTCCCGACTGTAATCCTTAGAAGTGCTTGCTGCCATCCCGCAATGACACTCGACAATAATACTGTTTTCCCTGGCGATTCATCGACTTTGGATAGTGATGCGGCACTCAAATCCCCCTGGCTTGGAATTACTTTTGTTATATATCTAATTCTAACCGAGTCAGTAAGTGTTGGATAGAGTGCATCAGTCAATGTGTCGACAGCGTACCAAAGGCCTGACTGAATTCGAACGGGCTCGATCTGATTCGCTAAAAAAAAATTTTGGATTGCAACCGTATCAATCTTCAATTGAGCCTGGGGGCTGACGATGTCACTAAGGCAGGAACTGACTATCCCCATCGCCACCAGCACAATCGCCCCCAATGCTGCTCTTTTGACATTCATAGTCGCTTGACGCGTCAATGATGGTATACTTTCAACAGTTCGATGTTAAAAATCAAATTCGAATAGGCAGGATAATCATCAGTGGTGAATGGAATGTACTCGAGGGATGAAGGGACGTAAAGCGTCATTTTTGTTCCTTCGGATACTATCGGCAATGCGATTTGCCAGCACAAAACCAGGTCTGCAATGCGATATTTTTTGTTGACTTGCTGGTCAAGTACGGTTCCTGACGAAAGAAATTTTGAAGTATAGGAAATAGAAACGGAATCATCGGGAGTCGGAGTAAGCCCGGTGCCTGCGTTATCAATCGTATAACTCATTCCGCTTGCATCCTTGCGAGCTTTTATAGCATTGGTGGTCAGGTAATTCCTTATCGTGACCGTATCGGCTTGCAGCGCCTGGTCAAGCACATCAATAAGCTTAAACTCAAATATCAAATTTGCATTAGCCGGAATAGGACCGTTCGCCATGTTTTGATAGGCAAAATACGAGGGGATAAAAATTCTGCCCTTGCATCCATTCTGAAAATAAGGCATAGACGACCGGATACCCCTGATGAGATTCGCAAGCCCCAGCGTAACAGGTGTTGACGTTTGATCAATGGTGCTTCCATCAGAAAGCAATTTCATTTTGTAAGTCATTCTCATAGCAGCGCTAAAAGCAGGCCTTACTCCTACTCCTACCGAATCAATGACATACCAAACACCATGATCCAGCTTCTTGGCGGTTGTGATGGCATTGCTCTTAATATAAGAATTGATTGCTGCCGTGTCTTTGACATACTGTGCAGCAAGATCAAAGGATGGGGGGCTCTGCATGGAGCAGGCACCTGCAACTATAACCACCAAAAACAAAAAACAGATTCTCATCATTTTATATCAAGTACTTCCATTTCAAAAACCAAAATTGTATTTCCGGGAATGATCGGGCCATTGCCTTGTGCTCCATACCCTAAAGCGGAGGGGATGTAAACGGTGGCCTTGCATCCTTTATTCATTAATTTCAAAACCTCTTCCCATCCCTGAATTACCCCATGCTGACCTAACGTTACCGGGTAGGCGCTATACGGCCTACCATTTTGATAAATTCCGTTTGCCTTGGCAACTTCCTCTGAGCTCGTATCGAAATATTTTCCGTTCAATAAATGACCTGCATAGTTCACTGTTGCAGTTTGACCGTCCTTAGCATTGGCTCCTGTTCCTGGTTTCGTAATCACATAGCGAACGCCCAATGGAGACTGCTTTGCTTTAACGTTCTTTTCCCGTAGAAAATTGTCGATAGTTACCGAGTCTTTGCTGAATTGCTCTTTCTGTTGCTTGATCGCAAATTCATTCTGCTTGGCCATAAGTTCATTCTGCTTTGCAATCTGATCATTGCGGTATGTCACGAATTGAGCGCTGTCCAATACATCCGTCAATCCGAAATGGAACGTAAAAAGAGACGATGCCTCAACTTTTGGAGGCAACTGTTGCTGGCGAAAAGATTTAATAAAAAGTTCGTCTGCCTTGATCTTGAATGTGGCACTGTCGCCTTTGGTGAGCATACAAAGCACTTCCAATAATTTATCGCCAGGCTTGTTGATCTGTTTCTTGTACATGACCTGAGGAAGGTTCTTGCGCGAATCATACCAAATAGAGTCTTTGGAGTCTTTAAACATAAAATTTAAGACCAGGTATCTTTCGGAAGTGACTTCTTTGCCGTCACCATTTTTTACGATAGTGAATTTTTGACCCGACACTGTCTCCCGGTCATTGGGTGAACACGCTGCAAACAATACCAGTATGAGGAAAACCAGAACTACATTTTTCATTTTAAAAGTAAATAAAGATTAAAGGTTATGAATTTAGACTCGTTTTGTATTCGGGTAGCAGATCCAGGAATTTTTTCAATGTCTGCTCAAGACTGAGTTTAGAAGATCCACCTGAAGCATTTTTATGGCCGCCTCCTTCAAAGTGCCTCCGCGCAAAGTCATTCACCGAAAAAGCCCCCAAAGATCGAAAAGATAATTTGATTTCCTCACCTCTGTCGTACATCAAAACCGCCAATTGAACATCTTTCACGGATAAACCGTAATTAACGAGCCCTTCAGTATCACCGGTTTGAGCATCCAGTTTTTTCAATTCATCGTGTGAGAGGGTGATATAGGCAGTCCTGTACTCAGGTAATATTGTTAGCTTCTGGCTCAAGGCAAAACCAAGCAGGCGCAAGCGTGACAAGGAATTAACATCGTAAATCAGGCGCGCCACTTCGCTGGGATCAGCTCCCGCTCTGACAAGCTCATTGGCGACCAGAAATTCCCTTGCATTGGTATTGTTGTGACGGAAACTCCCGGTGTCGGTCATCAGCCCCGCATACAGGCAATTAGCAATGTCTTTATCTATCAGGTGTTTTTCTCCCAACTCTACAATGAGCTCATAGATAAGTTCCGCAGTCGATGCGGATGTGACATCCCACTTTTGAAATTCCGCGAAATTTTCCGGTTCGAGGTGATGGTCGATCATCACTTTGGTAGCCTTTGCATTCCTGACAACTTCGGACAAGTCGTTGATCCGGCCTAATCCGGAAAAATCAAGGCAAAAAATAAGATCTGCACTTTCAAAAGCCCTTGTAGCCCTGGCCAACGACTCAGTCGACTTTTTAGACAGCGCAATTACATTTTCAGAACCGGGCATCCAGGCAAGAAAGTCAGGGGAGTCACTGGGGCTAATTACATCCACCGAATGACCTTTTTTCTTCAAAAAGCCAGACAATCCAAGGGAAGAACCCAACGCATCCGCATCGGGTTTGAAATGCGTAACGATCGCCACTTTCTTTGGTGAGGCGAGTAAAGCCTTAAGATCCTCTAATTTCTTCATCAAAGACGGCAAAAATGGCACTTTTTATTGGAAGTGCATAACCTCATTTCCATTCAAAAAATTGATGCTTTGGGGGTTATAAGCTAACAACTAAAAGGCTACTTTTGCGGCCAAATATTTAATCTTATAACATATTACTAATGGCTACTAACAGAACTTTTACCATGATCAAGCCTGATGCCGTAGGCGCTGGCAATACCGGAGCAATCACTAAAATGATAGAAGAGGCAGGCTTCCGCATCGTAGCAATGAAAAAGACCAGGCTGAGTGCTGAACTGGCCGGAAAATTTTATGAAATCCACAAAGAGCGCCCGTTTTATGGTGAGTTGTGCAACTATATGAGCAGTGGCTCTATCGTGCCTATGATTTTGGAAAAGGACAATGCAGTTGAAGATTTCAGAAAACTGATCGGGGCTACAGATCCCAAAAAAGCAGCTCCCGGCACCATCCGTGCTTTGTTTGCCAAATCAATTGATGCTAATGCGATCCATGGATCGGATTCAGATGCCAACGCAGAAATCGAAGGCAGCTTCTTCTTTTCTCAATTTGAACGATTCTGAATTTAAATTCATCGTTATCCGTTATTCGATAATGACGGATTGACGATGACCAATAACGATTAAAACGAACACGACTACATGATAGATCCTACCTATTCCGAAAAATTTGAAAGCCGCCACAATGCACCTGATGCATCTCAGATTGAGGCGATGTTGAAAATTGTGAAGGCTAAATCAGTTGACGAACTGATCGACCAGACGATACCTGCTAAGATCCGTCTGAAAAAACCTTTGAACCTTCCATCTGCACAATCGGAGTATGAATTTCTGAAGGGGTTCAAAGCGCTTGCTTCCAAGAATAAAATATTCAAATCGTATATCGGTACGGGCTATTATAATTGTATCACTCCGGGAGTCGTTCTCAGAAATGTACTGGAGAATCCGGGATGGTATACTGCTTACACACCTTATCAAGCCGAAATTGCTCAAGGCCGCATGGAGGCGTTGATCAATTTTCAAACCATGGTCATGGATCTGACCGGAATGGAAATCGCCAATGCTTCTCTTCTCGATGAGGCAACTGCCGCTGCAGAAGCATTGCATTTGCTTTATGCTTCGCGTAAGCCTGAGAAGAAAAACGCGCACAAGTTCTTCGTTGATCAAAATACGTTTCCCCAGGTAATTGATTTACTAAAAACACGTTCCGCCCCTATTGGTGTGGAGCTCGTTGTAGGTGATGTTACCAAGGTGGATATCACCGATGTAAACCTGTTTGCGGTTTACGTCCAGAACCCGGATAACAATGGAGCGATCAAAGATCACACCGCGTTCATCGGATCTGCGCATGAAAAGAACGTGTTTGTTGTTGTTGGTTCCGACCTGATGGCTCTGCTTCTCATGAAGTCACCCGGTGAAATGGGTGCCGATGTTGTGGTTGGTTCATCTCAGCGTTTTGGTGTGCCTATGGGATTTGGTGGCCCTCATGCTGCATTCTTCGCTACACGTGATGAGTTCAAGCGCCAAATGCCTGGACGTATCATTGGTGTGTCGCAAGATGCGCAGGGAAACCCGGGATACCGGATGGCCTTGCAAACCCGCGAGCAGCATATTCGCCGGGAAAAAGCTACTTCCAACATCTGTACTGCACAGGTACTATTGTCTGTGATGGCGAGTATGTATGCCGTTTATCATGGACCGGAAGGTTTGAGAAAAATTGCCGGAAGAATTCACGGACTGACAAAATCACTGGAGGCTTCATTGAAGTCGATGGGCTTCACACAAGTAAACGAAAACTACTTCGACACACTGAAAGTAGTAGTCGGTGATACTTCAGCTTTGCAAAAAGAAGCCGAAGCAAGCGGTGTCAACTTCCGTTACTTCTCTAAAACAGAAGTGGGCATTTCACTGGACGAGACGACTTCGGCAGAAGACATTAAAAATATCTCCGGAATCTTCGCAAAAGCATTTTCTAAAACTGCGAACGCACCGGCTTTTAGTACAAGTTCAATTTCCTGGTCAGGGAGCCTGGTAAGGAAATCTTCTTACCTCACTCATCCTGTTTTCAACACGCATCACTCCGAACACGAGATGCTGCGCTATATCAAACGCCTGGAGAATAAAGATCTTTCGATGGTTCATTCAATGATTTCGTTGGGCTCATGCACCATGAAGTTGAATGCCACTTCAGAGATGATTCCGGTGACGTGGCCCGAGCTTGGACAAATTCACCCCTTCGCCCCCACCAGTCAAACCGAGGGCTATCGTGAAATGATCACCAATCTTGAAAATTGGTTGAAAGAGATTACCGGATTCACAGGAGTATCATTGCAACCCAACAGTGGTGCACAAGGTGAATACGCTGGTCTCCTCACGATCAGAGCTTATCATGAAAGCCGCAACGAAGGTCATCGCAATGTTTCCCTTATTCCTGCATCAGCTCACGGAACGAACCCTGCCAGCGCAGTGATGGCTGGCATGGAAGTAATCGTTGTGAAATCAGATGAAGAAGGAAAAATCGATGTAGCTGACCTGAAAACAAAAGCAGAGCAGCACAAAGCAAACTTGTCTTGCCTGATGGTGACCTATCCCTCTACACACGGAGTATTTGAAGAATCAATCATTGATATCTGCGAAACCATTCACAAAAATGGTGGCCTTGTTTATATGGATGGCGCGAACATGAATGCGCAGGTAGGTCTCACTTCGCCTGCCAATATTGGTGCCGATGTTTGCCATCTGAATTTACATAAGACCTTCTGTATTCCTCACGGTGGTGGTGGCCCCGGCATGGGACCGATTTGTGTGAACGACAAGTTGAAACCATTCCTTCCCGGTCACGCAGTTGTGAAAACAGGAGGTGACAAAGCTATTCACGCTGTGTCGTCTGCACCTTATGGCAGCGCAAGTATCCTTGCCATTTCCTATGCTTACATCGCGATGATGGGAGGCGAAGGATTGACTAATGCTACGAAGCTCGCTATTCTCAATGCAAACTACATTAAAGAAAAATTGAGCCAGCACTACAAGATTCTGTACACTGGCGCCAATGGACGTTGCGCCCATGAGATGATTGTAGACTGCCGTGAATTCAAGAAAGCGGGAATCGAAGTGGAAGACATCGCCAAGCGTTTGATGGATTATGGTTTCCACGCACCTACGGTTTCATTCCCTGTAGCAGGCACGTTGATGATCGAACCTACCGAAAGCGAGCCTAAAGAAGAACTCGATCGTTTTATTGAGACATTGGTTGAAATCAGAAGAGAAATTCATGAAGTCGAAGAAGGTAAGGCTGACAAAGAGAACAATGTCCTGAAGCATGCACCTCACACAGCCGGAGTAATCACGGCAGATGAATGGACTCGTCCCTATAGCAGGCAAAAAGCAGCGTATCCGCTTCCGTTTGTAAAGGAGATGAAATTCTGGCCATCCGTAAGCCGTGTCGATAATGCTTATGGCGACCGTAACCTGGTCTGTAGCTGTTTGCCGATCGAGGAGTACTCGAAAGAAGAAGCTACTGCTTAGTTTACCGATAATAACAAATTTTAAAAGCCGGTGATATTCATCGGCTTTTTTGCTTTCAATAACAAAAACCACCCGGCACGCGTGAAAACTTTATCAGGTAGCAATTCGTTTTTTGCTCCATAAATAAGTTATGAAACGATCTCTTATACTGATGTCATTTGTTGGAATGACATCGATTTCAATCGCCCAGGATTTTAAGAACGCCAATCTTCAAGCCATCGTGGATGCCGAACGCGCTTTCATCAATATGGCTAAAGAACAGAACACCCGAGATGCTTTTCTCTTCTACCTTAGTGATGATGTCGTAACTACAGGACCAAACGGGCCAATCATCGGCAAAGAGCATCTCAAGAAACAACAACCTAACACTAGCTGGCTATTCTGGGAAGTTGCCTATTCGGATATTGCTGCGTCGGGCGATTTTGGGTACAACACGGGACCGTGGGAATTTCGCCAGAAAAAAACGGACGAAAAGCCGGTAGCCTTTGGCGAGTTTAATTCCATATGGAAAAAACAATCGGATGGAAGCTGGAAGAATGTGCTTGACATTGGAGTGCGTCATGGAGCGCCCATCGAAAAAGTAGTTGTCGCAACTTCAGAGAGGCCATTGACCAAGATAACAAAAGCAAAGAGTGCTTCCGGTAAAGAAGACGTTTTGAAAACAGAAAGAGATTTTCTCGCACAGTTAACGAAAAACAAAGAGGTTGCTTACTCCACTTTTCTGTCCACGGAAGCACGACTGGTTCATTCGGGAAATTTGCCGGTTATTAAAACCGAAGAGAAACAAAAATTCATCAACAGCATTGTCGTTCCTGACAATCTCCAATTGATGGAAGGAGACGCAGCGTCTTCCAATGATTTGGGATATGTCTACGGCAAAGGCGAAGTCAAAGTCACCAAAGATGGTAAGACGGAAACCAAGATAGCCGTCTATTTCAGGGTCTGGAAAAAAGAGGATGGCCGGAACTGGAAAATCGTGTTGGACGTCCTGTCCTACTAGTAGACTGGTTCCAAAACGAACCGTTTTTACACCCTATTGACGGATTTTGGGATGGATAGCCATTCAATTGCAAATTCATTTGTAATCCTTATTTTTGTGGGCTTCAATGAAAACAAAGTCACTTCAACGCTCCATTCTTCTCGCATCAGGCATTTGTGCCGTAGTGGTGATTTTGCTTTCCCAGTCCTTCTACAAAAGCGCTGAGCCGCTTGCGAAAGCAAAGACAGAGAAATCGGACAAAACAGAGGTAACGATTCAAGCTCCCTCTGATGTAGCTGCTCAAGGACAAGCAGTGGAATTGAATGCGCAGCAACCGCTGCTCATCGAAGAGTTATCCACTACTAATAAGAAAAATGACTTTGTGGTCTTCGTACGCAAGACCACGCTGAATTTCTTCAAGACCTTGTTCCGGGTAATCATCTCGCCCAACGCACCCTAGCACTTAGTTATTAGTTATTTACTGTTGGTTGATCGCACTGACGATCGACTCAATCTTGTTTTCAATTTTCAAGTCGTATCATTTTTCAAATTAAATAGTTATGCAAAATAAAGGAGTAGTCGTAGTACTCACCGTTGTCATTACAGCGCTGTGTTTGTATTACCTGTCATTCACGTTTGTGAGCCGGAAAGTGCAGCAGGAAGCGATCGCACGGGCCACAGATAAACAAGGGTCGGTCGACCTTTCAAAAAAACAGAATTACCTCGATTCCATGTGGAATAAGACGGTGTACAACATCATGGGAGCTGAGTACACTTACAAGGAAGTAAAAGACAATGAGCTTAGTCTCGGTCTTGACTTGCAAGGCGGTATGCACGTGGTGCTGGAGATATCTCCTATCGACATCGTTAAGGGATTGAGTGGTAACAACCAGGACCCGGCTTTCATTGCTGCACTGCAAAAAGCGAAAGAGGATGAAAAGGCAGGCAAAACAAATTTCACCGCCTCATTTTACAAAGCATTCCATGACGCCAACCCTGACCGTAAATTGGCTTCTTTGTTTACCTCAACGGCCAATAAAGATCGCGTGAAGCTTTCCGACAGCGATGATGCCGTCATTAAATTTCTCGACAAGGAAATTAAGGATGCTATCGACCGCTCGTTTACCATTTTGAAAACCCGTATCGACCAATTCGGAACTTCTCAACCGAACATTCAGCAGTTGGCAGGATCAGGAAGGATTCAAATTGAAATTCCTGGTGCCGACAACCCTCAGCGTGTTCGCAAACTTTTGCAAGGTGTTGCCCGACTCGAATTCTGGGAAATCGTAGAAACATATGATCCCCAGGTAAGTCAGTCGCTAATCGCCATCAATCAACTTTTGTTGAATGAGCAAAATGCAAAGAAGGCGGAAACAAAATCAACCACTGTCACAGCAGCCAAAAGTGAGACAAAAGCAGACACTGCTAAATCGGCATTGGAAAAACAGCTTTCTAAATCAGGAAACGACAGCACAAAGAATTCACTGGACTCTCTGCGCGCAGCTACTTCTTCTCCGCTGTTTGCGTTAAGCACACAGCAGGGAGCGTTTATGTATGCTACCAAAGACACCGCTATCATTAATGCAATTTTCAAACGTGATGATGTTCGCGCATTGATGCCACGCACGATCGGCTTGTTCTGGGATGTGAAATCTGATCCGGATGTCACTAAAGGTATTGAAGACCTCCGGCTGAATTTTGTAAACCTTGGCCGCAGTGGCAAACCTCTTCTCACAGGTGACGTTATTAATGACGCACGCCCTGACTTCGATCAGTTTGCACGCCCTTCCGTAACGATGACAATGAATATCAGTGGTGCTCAAAAGTGGGCGAAGATCACAGCTGCTGCAGCTGCAAAACAACCTCAGGGTCGTATCGCCATTGTCCTTGACAATTATGTATATACCGCACCATCAGTGAACGGTGAAATTCCTAACGGTAACTCACAGATCATGGGTAACTTCACTACTGAAGAAGCCAAAGACTTGGCGCTTGTACTCAAAGCTGGTTCGCTCCCTGCACCTACTCGTATTGTGGAGCAAGCCATCGTAGGACCTTCTCTTGGGCAGATCGCGCAGAGTCAGGGATTGATTTCAATGGCTTGTGGTCTCGCTCTGATTGTGGTATTCATGATTGCTTATTATTCCAAAGGCGGCTGGGTTGCTAACCTTGCATTGTTGTTCAACATCTTCTTTATCCTCGGAATTTTAGCACAGCTCAACGCGGCACTCACACTCCCCGGTATTGCGGGTATCGTGCTTACCATGGCTATGGCTGTTGATGCCAACGTGGTAATTTATGAGCGCGTGAAAGAAGAATTGAAAATGGGTCGCAAACTTCGTGACGCCATTAAGAAAGGATACGAACGCGCATTCTCAACCATCTTCGACTCGAACCTGACGACTTTCCTCACCGGTATGTTCCTTTTCATCTTTGGACAGGGCCCGCTGAAAGGTTTTGCCATCGTATTAATGATTGGTATTGGTACCTCGTTCTTCTCTGCTGTTTATATTTCACGGGTGATCATCGAATTCCTCGTGCGCAAAGGAGATGATGTCAAGCTCTCTTTTGAATCACCTATCGCTGCTCTCGTGCGCAAGCGTGGTGAGTTTAATTTCATCGGTAACCGCTATAAGGCATATGCTTTTTCGGGGTCAATCATGATCATCGGCTTCGTTATCATCGCTTTCCAGGGATTGAATCTTGGGGTTGACTTCAAGGGTGGTCGCTCATTCGTGGTTTCATTCACCAAACCAGTGGTGGCTACTGACATGAAAGTAGCATTGAGCGAAAGCTTCAAGAACTCAAGCACTGAAGTAAAAAATTATGGTAGCGATGACGTGATGAAAGTAACCACTTCTTACCTCATTGATGACGAATCAGATGGTGCTGATGACAACGTAAGACAAGCGCTCATAAGTGCGGTTGAGAAATTCAGCGGGCTGAAACACTCAGAAAACGATACGCAACTCGATGACCAGCACTTTACTATCTCCAAGTCGTTGAAAGTAAGTGCAACGATTGCCGATGACATCAAGAATTCGGCATTCAAAGCAAGTCTTTATTCACTGATCGGTATCTTCTTCTATATCTTGTTCCGTTTCAAAAAATGGCAGTTCAGTACTGGTGCTATCATCGCCACGGCACACGATGCCGGCTTCGTGGTGGCAGCTTTCGGAATTGCGCACGCTTTCGGTTTGTCATTTGAAATCGACCAGATTTTCGTAGCAGCTTTGCTTACGATCATCGGTTATTCCATTAACGATACGGTTATCATTTTTGACCGGATCAGAGAGTACCTGAGTTTCGGTGCTAACCATGACCGCGCTAAAGTGTTCAACGATGCCATCAACAGCACGTTGAGCCGTACATTGATCACTTCCGGAACTGTATTGATGGTGGTGGTAGTGTTATTGATTTTTGGAGGTGAGGTATTGAGAGGATTCTCTTTCGCACTGGTGGTAGGTATGCTTATCGGTACATACTCTTCGATCTTCATTGCATCACCTATCGTTCTTGACTTTGACCGGCAGCCTGCTCCAAAAGGCGATAAAGAAAAAGCTCCTGCAAAAGTGACGGCTTAGTGCTTCAAACAGTATTATCAATTGAAGAGCGGGATTTCGTCCCGCTCTTTTCTTTTCGAGTCTTCTCACTAACAACCGTTTCCGCTACTGATCGTTAGTTTGGAATTAAAAAATATTTTCCAAATTCATTAGTCTATACTCGTAATAGACTTTCTATCGTATTAAATTTATTGCTCTTCATTTTTTACGCTAACCACGAACTGCAAAATTGAAAGAGCAAGATCAGCGGGGATTATACCATCCCTCATTTGAGCACGATTCCTGCGGAGTAGGTTTCGTTGCAAACATCAAAGGAAGAAAGTCTCACCAGATTGTTATGGATGCTTTGACCATGCTTGAGCGCATGAGCCATCGTGGCGCCTGCGGGTGTGAGCCTAACACGGGCGATGGAGCCGGGATACTTATCCAGGTGCCTCATGAATTTTTTCTTCACGAATGTAGTAAACTGGGATTCAAGCTACCCTCTTTTGGCCAATACGGTGTTGGCCTGGTTTTCTTTCCGCGCGATGCCAAGGTGCGTGAAGAATGTCGAACGGTGCTGAACCGCCAAATCAAGAAAATGAATATGGGATTGCTGGGATATCGCGTATTGCCAACCAGTAATACGGATGTAGGCAATTCAGCGCTCAACACAGAACCTTTCATGGAGCAGGTCTTCATCCGAAAACCTGATTCAGTTTCGTCACCAGAAGACTTTGAGCGCAAACTTTTCATTCTCCGGAAATGCTCAACGAAAATTATATCGGAGTCAGTCAAAGGAGTCGATAACCAGTTCTACTTTTCATCTCTTTCTTACAAAACGATTGCTTACAAAGGCATGCTCACATCACACCAACTGCGCTATTACTTTGCGGATCTGGAGCATGAAGATGTGGTGTCGGCACTGGCGGTAATCCACTCTCGTTTTTCAACCAACACATTTCCCTCCTGGCGATTAGCGCAACCCTTCCGGTACATCGCGCATAATGGAGAGATCAATACCGTTCGGGGTAACATCAACTGGTTGAAATCCAAGGAGGCATTCTTTTCTTCGCAATACTTTACTCGCGAAGAATTAGACATGATCTTACCGGTTTGCAACCCTGTGCAGTCCGATTCTTCCAACCTCGACAATGCGATTGAATTGCTGGTCCATGCAGGCCGGTCTCTTCCTCACGTCATGATGATGCTCATTCCGGAAGCCTGGGATGGAAACGAGAACATGAGCGAAGAGAAAAAAGATTTTTACGAGTACCATGCCAACATCATGGAACCCTGGGATGGCCCGGCATCCATCACTTTTACAGATGGAAAAATCGTAGGCGCGACACTGGACCGAAATGGATTGCGCCCTTCCCGGTTTGTCATTACAGAAGACGACACCGTCATCATGGCCAGCGAAGTGGGTGTACTCGACATCGAACCCGCCAGGGTGGTGACCAAAGGCCGTCTTCAGCCCGGCAAAATGTTTGTCGTTGACCTAGAGCAAGGTCGCATTATTAGTGATGATGAGCTGAAGAAAAAAATATGTTCACAACAGCCATATGGCAGTTGGGTAAAAGAAAATAAAGTACGATTGCAAGATTTGCCCGAACCAGGCGGAAGTTTTCATAAATATGATCCCGTCACATTTTTAAAACGGCAGATTTCTTTCGGAATCACATCTGAAGATCTACGCGTTATTCTCACGCAAATGTGTGAGACGGGAAAAGAAGCGCTCGGCTCCATGGGCAATGACACTCCGCTTGCAGTGTTATCGCAGCAGGCGCAGCATCTGTCAAATTATTTTAAGCAGCTTTTTGCACAGGTGACAAACCCTCCTATTGACCCGATCAGGGAGCGGATGATTATGTCTCTTGCCTCGCATGTAGGCGGCTCCCTGAACTTGTTGGAAGAATCTCCTGAGCATTGCCTTACACTCGAACTTCCTACTCCTATCCTCTCCAATTCCGAACTGGAAAGAATTCGATATATCGATCATCGCCATCTTCAAACCAAAACCATCTACACCTACTTCAAAGCCGATGGCAGTGCAGGAGCCTTGGAAAAAGGACTCAATCGTGTTTGTCAATATGCAACAGATGCCATTGAAGACGGCTTCACGATTATCATCTTGTCCGACCGTAGTTTTGACAGTGGTCATGCGCAAATTCCTTCACTCCTCGCGGTGGCAGCTGTTCATCACGACCTGATCAGAAAAGGGCTTAGAGGCAAAGTTGGTTTGCTGGTGGAAGCGGGAGATGTGTGGGAAACTCATCACTATGCAACCCTAATCGGCTACGGAGCTTCAGGCGTAAACCCATATCTCGTTTATCAAACTATTCACGATCTCAAAAAGAAAAACCAATTCAAGGACGAGCTCACGGAAGAGAAAGCGATTTATAACTACAAGAAAGCGGTAGGTGGTGAACTCCTCAAGATCATGAGCAAGATGGGCGTGAGTACGTTGCAGTCATATCATGGCGCGCAAATTTTCGAAGCACTTGGGATCAGTCAAAAAGTAGTAGATACCTATTTCACAGGAACTGTTTCTCGCATCGAAGGCCTTACGCTGGATGATATTGCACGCGAAGCATTAGCCAAGCACAGACTTGCTTTTCCCAGTACCTCAAACATCCAGGCATATCTTTCTTCCGGAGGCGTTTATCAATGGAAAATGCAAGGAGAAGTCCATCTTTTCAATCCTCAAACAATCCACCTGCTCCAGCAATCCACAAAAACCAACGACTACTCTCTTTTTAAAAAATACTCCTCATTAATAAATGAGCAAAGTGAAAAGGCAATCACGCTTAGAAGTTTGTTCAAATTCAAACGTGCCCAGCCTGTTCCTATTTCAGAGGTCGAGCCCGTCGAATCCATTTTCAAACGCTTTGCGACCGGGGCGATGTCGTTTGGCTCTATTTCATTCGAGGCTCACAGTACGCTTGCAATTGCCATGAATCGTATTGGAGGCAAAAGCAATAGTGGTGAAGGTGGTGAAGATGAAGCGCGGTTTACCAGGAAGCACAATGGGGATTGGGAGAATTCCGCTATCAAGCAAGTGGCATCCGGGCGATTTGGGGTAACGAGTTATTATCTGAGCAACGCAAGTGAGCTTCAAATCAAAATAGCACAAGGTGCAAAACCCGGCGAAGGCGGTCAGCTGCCGGGGCACAAGGTCGATGAGTGGATCGGTCGTGTGAGACACTCCACTCCTGGTGTTGGCTTGATCTCACCTCCTCCGCATCATGACATTTATTCGATTGAAGACCTTGCTCAACTAATCTTTGATTTAAAAAATGCGAATGCAGATGCACGAATCAATGTGAAACTAGTGTCCGAGGCTGGCGTGGGAACAATTGCCTCTGGTGTTGCCAAAGCACATGCCGATGTGATCCTGATTTCAGGCCACGATGGAGGAACAGGTGCTTCTCCCCTGAGCTCCATCCGGCACGCAGGATTGCCGTGGGAACTTGGCCTGGCGGAAGCTCATCAAACTCTAGTTCGAAATAAATTACGTGGTCGAATTACTCTTCAGACCGATGGTCAAATTCGTACGGGTAGAGATTTGGCTATTGCGGCATTGCTCGGTGCAGAAGAATGGGGCGTTGCTACTGCTGCCTTGGTAACGACAGGTTGCATCATGATGAGGAAGTGTCACCTGAACACATGTCCTGTCGGGGTGGCCACTCAAAACAAAGAACTACGTGCCCTATTCACCGGCAAACCGGAATATGTGGTTAACCTGTTTCATTTCCTTGCTGAAGAACTGCGCGAAACAATGGCTGAACTTGGCTTCCGAACCGTCAATGAAATGGTAGGGCAGTCTGACCGGATTGAAGTTCGTGCATTGGACAGTCATTGGAAATACAAGCACTTTGACCTCTCCCCAATTCTGTTCAAAGAACCTATGAGTCTTGAATCTGCTCTTTACAAGCAGGAAGAACAAGATCACGGAATCGGTGAAGTGCTCGATCACAAACTTATCGGAAAAGCGC
Organism: Cytophagales bacterium WSM2-2; assembly: GCA_015472025.1. Taxonomy (NCBI): domain Bacteria; kingdom Pseudomonadati; phylum Bacteroidota; class Cytophagia; order Cytophagales; species Cytophagales bacterium WSM2-2. Next base: position 3,369,065 of record BNHL01000001.1, on the reverse strand, counting down.
AAGCCGCCTTTAGTCAGGTTGAGCCGGTGTCGGGTTCATTTACTATCTCCAACCAGGACCGGGCTACAGGCACGATGTTGTCGGGCAGAATTTCCAAAAAGTTCCTGGCACAAGGTTTACCTGACGATACTATTCATTACAAATTCACCGGTACGGCAGGTCAGAGTTTTGGGGCCTTTGCAGCTAAGGGATTGACATTTGAATTAGAGGGAGATGCCAACGACTATTTGGGAAAGGGATTGTCGGGAGCCAAATTAATCCTATATCCTCCGCAGGCAAGCCAATTCAATTCTGCTAAAAATATGATCACAGGCAATGTGGCGTTCTATGGGGCTACTTCAGGTGACGCTTTCATCAGAGGACTGGCAGGAGAGCGATTTGCTGTTCGCAACTCCGGTGTCAATGTGGTAGTTGAGGGCGTTGGTGATCATGGTTGTGAATACATGACCGGAGGCACAGTAGTCATCCTGGGAGATACTGGAAGGAATTTTGCAGCAGGCATGAGCGGTGGCATAGCCTACGTTTGGGATGTGAACAAAACCTTTGTGCGAAACTGCAATATGGAAATGGTGCTACTGGATACCGTAGACCAGGAAGACCAGGAAATATTGCGGAGAATGATCGAGGACCATAGTCGCTATACTAAAAGCGAGACAGCATCACACATTCTAAGTTATTGGTCAAAATCCATTCACGACTTTATCAAAGTGATTCCAACAGACTATAAAGCTGTTTTGGAAAAGAGAAAAATGAAAATGGTGAACGCCTCTTAACTCATGGGAAAAATAACCGGTTTTTTGGAAAACAATCGACAGCTACCAACGAAGCGAGAAGTCAGGGAGCGGGTAAAGGACTATTTCGAAGTAGAAGGAGCAATTGATACTTCTTTGACGGTGAAGCAGGCTTCGCGGTGCATGGACTGTGGTGTTCCTTTCTGCCATCACGGTTGCCCGTTAGGAAATGTGATCCCCGAATTCAATGATGCAGTGTACCAGCAGAACTGGAAGCTCGCCTACGAAATTCTCTCACTCACGAATAATTTTCCGGAATTCACTGGAAGAATCTGCCCAGCACCTTGCGAGGCTTCCTGTGTGCTGGGTATCAACAAGCCGGCAGTCGCGATTGAGTACGTTGAAAAGACTATCATTGAGAAAGCATTTGAAGAGGGTTATGTAAAACCCCGGACTCCCCTGCAACGATCAGGAAAGAAAGTAGCTATTGTTGGCTCGGGACCTGCCGGTCTCGCGGCTGCCGAACAATTGAATTACGCAGGACATTGGGTCACCGTTTTTGAACGATCCGACGAAATTGGAGGATTACTCCGCTATGGTATTCCCGACTTTAAATTGGACAAACGTATTCTCGATCGCAGACTTGCCGTAATGAATGAGGCTGGAATAAAATTTCAGACTGGAGTAAATGTGGGCATGTCGGTTTCCGCCATTGAATTGGTCGAATCGTTCGACTCGATCCTCTTGTGTTGTGGCTCTACAGTGCCACGTGATCTTACAATTCCTGGAAGGAATTTGAATGGAGTACATTTTGCAATGGACTTCCTTACCCAGCAAAATAAGCGAGTAAACGGAAAGAAAATCGAAGGCGAAGACATCTGGGCTACAGGCAAAAATGTTATTGTTATTGGTGGTGGTGACACGGGCTCCGATTGTGTCGGAACTTCAAACCGCCACGGAGCAAAATCAGTAACACAAATCGAAATTCTTTCAAAGCCGCCCAAAGACCGAAACGAATCAATGCCGTGGCCAAGTTGGCCTATAATCTTGCGGACGTCTACCTCACATGAAGAAGGTTGCGAGCGGCAATGGTCTGTAGTTACAAAAGAGTTTGTTGGTGACGAGCACGGAAATCTCAAAGCCTTGAAAATTGCTGAGATCGAATGGAAAAAAGAGGGCAACACAATTTCATTTGTTGAGATACCCAATAGTGAGAAAGAAATTCCTTGTGAACTTGCACTTCTCGCCCTGGGCTTCTTGCATCCACAACACACAGGACTGCTGGATCAATTGAAAGTTGATTATGATGAGCGAGGAAATATAAAATGTCATCGTTACCAGACATCAAATTACAAGATCTTTGCAGCTGGAGATGCCCGAAGAGGCCAGTCTTTGGTGGTCTGGGCTATCAGCGAAGGACGCGAAGCAGCCCGGAGTGTAGACGAATATCTTATGGGAGAATCTCTTCTGGCTGAAAAAGGAAAAGGTGCCCTGACTCTCGTTGGAAAGTAACAAGACCTCGATTAGTCTTCCTGATTTCGCCCCAGCCAGACAAATACTTTTCAACATTATTGGAGCGCTGTAAGAATTTTATTCCCATATCGGGAATAATTCAGCCTCTAAATCATTCGATTTTATTAAGATTTCAAACATTCCTGCCGCTGGCACAGTGTTCGTACTTAATGCTAACAGATCAGAGTTAGAAACACGAAAATCGAAACCTTATGAAAAAGACTACTGCACTTCTCGTCCTCCTGTTCCTGGCAACTACAGTTTCGTTTGCAAAAATGAAACAACCAGCCCCGGATTTTGTAAGAATCCTTCACAGCAAGAAGCACACACTTTTCATTAAGGTAAACAGGTTCTTCGTTGGTGGAACTGTGGAAATCTACAGTGCAAAAAAGAAATTCCTTGAGGCTGATGTATTGCCTCATGAACTTACTAAAATATTTTTTGATGATGCTCCTTCGGGAAAATATATCATCAAAGTAAAGAAAGGCAAAATGAGTTTTGAATTCGAGTACAAAAACTCCTGAGATATTTTTTTGTTTGTTGGGTTGGTTTAATCGGAGAGAGCCGCTTTAGTGCGGCTCTCTTATTTTTAGTTCACTTTAACAAGCTCCAGTTCGAAGACAAGTGTCGCGTAGGGAGGTATTGCCCCTCCCATACCCCGTTCTCCGTAGGCTAGTTCTGAGGGGATGTAAAGCGTCCATTTGTCGCCTTCTCTCATTATCTGCAAGGCCTCTGTCCAACCCTGAACCAACCGGTTAACGGCAAAAGTCACCGTCTCACCTTTCGAGCTGTCGAAAGGAGTACCATCGATGAGGCTGCCCGCATAACGAACCGTTACCTGATCTGTGAGCTTGGGGCTCTTGCCAGTTCCCTTATTGATGACTTTATATTGAAGACCACTGGCTGTGACCACAACGCCCGGATTCTTTTTATTTGATTCCAGGAAAGCAAGGTTTGGCCCTTTTGCTTTGGCAACTCTTTTTTCTGAGGCTGCTATCATAAAGGGTTGGACAACCTCCATGCATTGTTGCTGATCCATTTTTGGTTTTTGATTTGTATAGACGTCCCTGATTCCGGCAATCATTGCCTCTACGTCAATTGAATCAGCCCCCTGGCCCCTGATGTTGCTGGCCATAAGCACACCCAGGCCATAGCCTACTTTCTTTTCAGCAGCAGTTAACTCCACTGATTTTGATTTTTTCAGCTCTTCCAATGCGGCCTTCAGAGCGCTAGTCTCCGCTTTGAGCGCACTACTTTCAGCTTCAAGGGCTTTAACCTTAGCCTCCAATTCCTTTTTTGACTGACCCAGCACAACTGTACTGATCAAAAACAACATCACTGCAATTACACGCATAATGGTCTACTTTATTTTATTAAAATTTGGGAGTGCGAAGATACACACTACGCGGAATAGCAAAAAGCAAATTTATCTCACCTTTGCTTTCCGGATGATCATGGAGAATATTTTTGGAAAAAAGCGTTTTACATATACTGCAAAGACCTCTTTTGCACCTCCGATGTAAACTTCTTCTCTTTTGTTTTCTATGGCCGCAACCATTTTTACTGCGAATACATTTGCTGACATGCCCTGATCTGTAGTCTTATCCATTTTATTCAACCTGGATCCATCACCGGTTAGCGCATTGATCGTCACTTGTGTCTTCACCCAGCCCGGGCAAATCAATGTCACAAAGATGTCTTTACTGTCTTTCCAAAGCTCTGCCCTGAGTGAATCAAAAAAACCATGAAGCGCATGTTTAGCTGCTGCGTAGCCCGAGCGATAAGGAGTCCCGATCATTCCCATCACACTGCTCACCGTTACAAAATGCCCGGACTTACGCTTGAGGAAATGGGGCAACAAATATTTTGTCAACGCCAGTGTGCCGAAATAATCCACTTCCATCACTTCACGATCCACTGACAATTGAGTATCCTTCGCCAAACTTCGCTGCGAAATGCCACCATTGTTGATGAGGATATCGATGTGACCAAACAATTGAATCGCTGCCTCAGTACTCAACTGCAACGTTTCAGGTTTGGCAAGGTCAAGCGGTAAAACACGAATATCGGATTGTGAACAATTTCCCTGAACCCGTTCCAGTTCTTCCTTTCTCCTTGCGGAAATAATCAGTTTCACTCCATTTTTTCTGGACAACTCGTAAGCAAGTGCTTCTCCTATTCCACTCGAAGCGCCTGTAATCCAGATTACTTTATGATCGAGATAACTCATCCCTGCTTTCGTTTGTAAACAACAAAATCGAATGCATACTTGTGTTTTGCATCCGCGCTATGATGCTGGCGCGACACTTCCCTCCATTCGTTTTTATTCCAGGAGGGAAAAACAACATCACCTTCCACCACAGCATCAATTTCTGTCAAGTAAAGAGTGTCTGTTTGTTGAAGAGCTAATTTGTAAATCTCCGCCCCTCCTATAATGAATAGTTCTTTTTCACTATTTCCCAATGCCAGGTCGATTCCTGTTTTCAGGTCATTTACAACAAAGCAATCCGTTGCCTTGAAATCCTGTTGACGGGTAACCACAATATTAGTCCGATTAGGAAGTGGTCTGAATTTTTCGGGTAAGGAATCATAATTCTTTCGCCCCATGATGACATGATGTCCCTGCGTGGTTTGCATGAAATATTTCATGTCATCGGGAAGTCGCCAGGGCAGGTCATTGGCTTTGCCAATCACTCCGTTTTTTGCCACTGCTGCAATAATAGAGATGATCATCCTCAAGCAATCAATTTTGCCAACGCAAAAGCAGCGGCCGCTGCAATAGCACCGACCAGCGTAACGCGAAGAGCTCCCTTAAACAAAGGCTGTCCGGTAAGTTTACTTTTCACAAGACCAAACACGATAAGACAACCAACAGTGATGATAACAGAGGTTTCAAGACCACGGGTGACAGAGTCCGTGAGGAAATAGGCACTCAAAGGAATCAATCCCCCAACAATGTAAGATAGGGCGATAATGAATGCACTTTCATGCGCCCGGTTTTTATCGGGCCGCTCAAGTCCAAGTTCAAAACGCATCATGAAATCGACCCATTCTTTGGGCTTCTTTGCCATCTCGCGAGCAACCGTTTCCTGCATTTGGTCACTCAACCCGTAACGGGCAAATATCTCTTTTGTCTCCCTGATTTCCACTTCATGCAATTTTTCAATCTCTTCATACTCGCGTTTTTCTTCCGCTTCGTAATGCTCAATCTCCGTGCGTCCTGCCAGGTATCCACCCAATCCCATAGCGATTGAGCCGGCCGCAATCTCGGCCAGCCCAGCCGTAATGATAATCTCGTTGTTGTCAACAGCCCCGCTCAAGCCTGCCGCCAACGCAAAGGGTACAGTCAATCCATCGCTCATCCCGATTACAAAATCACGAACCTTATCAGACGACTGAAAATGTTTTTCCTCCATTGTACTAAACTACAGGTTTGATAGGATAAAAAAAATGCAATTACTGGCGATAACGTCTGAATCTTACCTCTGCTTCGAAAAAGGAAAACAGCGAGTTTAGTATCTCGCTCTGTTTCCCCGAATGGGTAACTTCCTGGTGTTGCTGGTTGAAATGAGTAATTATTTTATAAAACGCTGAATCACTTAGTGAAAAACGATCTTTCAATTCCTGCTTTACTTCAGGATTGGTGACGATATCAACATAGGCTTGCATGCTCGCCAACTCATCCTTAAGCTTCGCCAGTTTTCGCTTCTCCCGTTCTCTTTTGGAAAAAAAATCAAGATTAACCGTAGCCCCCATTCCAGAACTTGGTACAGCACCATTCCAGGGAACTGCCTTACTTTTAAGTTTCATTGATGGAAGCTCTTGCTTTGCAGCTTCGGGCTTGCCAAAAACCGTCACCTCCTTCAGCATAATCACATCCTGAACCATTCGCACAAACATAACCTCGTCTTCAAAATTGACGGGCTCGACAATTCGTCTGTAGCCAACGCTCGTGAAAGCAAGGGTATCAGTCGTTTTTACTTTAATAAAAAAAACTCCGTTCTTATTAGTAATTGTTCCATAATTGCCACCCGCAATTCGTACCGAGACATTGGGAACTCCATTCAATGAGATAGAGTCTACGACAATCCCCTTCAATACCTTTTGAGCTGCAGCCGGAAATCCACAGAAGAAGAGCAATAATAAAACAACAGGAAATTTTAATCTCATCAACCGTCCAATATACTTTTATCCAATGAATTTAAAAGCTGAAAAGTTGCGAACGGGTTCAGCTTTTGTTAGCCAGTTGACCACAGGCAGCATCAATATCCTTTCCTCTGCTTTTGCGAATTCGGGTCGTGATTCCATTCCTTTCCAATAGGTCCATATACATATTCAAGACCTTGTCACTCGCCTGCTTGAATTGCTCATCACCAATCGCATTGTATTCGATCAGATTTACTTTGGAGGGGATCACCTGGCAAAATTCGAGTAAGGCTTGCGCATGTTCTTCAGTGTCATTTACTCCCTGCCACACCACGTATTCGTAGGTCACTTTACTTTTAGTTTTCTTGTACCAGTAACGCAGCGCATCGGCAAGTTCATTCAATGGATTTGAGTCGTTGATAGGCATGATCGAAGATCGTGTTTTGTCCAAAGCAGCATGAAGTGAAACTGCGAGGTTGAATTTCACACCATCGTCTGCCATCTTCATGATCATCTTCGCAATACCCACGGTAGAGACCGTGATTCGCCTCAACGCCATTCCCAAGCCTTTGGGTGATGTAATTCTATCAATAGCTTCAATAACATTATTGTAGTTCAACAAGGGTTCGCCCATACCCATAAATACAATGTTGGTAAGCGGGCGATTGAAAAATAATTCAGCCTGTTCTCTGATCGCAACAACCTGGTCATAGATTTCATCTGCACTGAGATTGCGTTGTCGTTTCAACTTGGCTGTTGCACAAAACTTGCAAGCCAAAGAACAACCCACCTGGGAAGAAACACATGCTGTAATTCTTTTTTCTGCAGGAATGAGTACCGACTCTACAACCAGACCATCATGCAGTGTCACCGCATTTTTTATCGTGCCATCCGTGCTCCGCTGCATTTTGTCCACATGAATGTGGTTGATTGAGAAATTCTCTTTCAACAGCTCACGTGTAGCCACTGACAAGTTGGTCATCTGATCAAAATTCTTGGCTGATTTTTTCCAGAGCCATTCGTCCACCTGAACGGCCCGAAAAGCCTTATCCCCATTCTCAACAAAGAATTTTTTCAGCTCATCAGGCTTGAGTTTGCGAATATCGCGCTTGGTTTTTACTGTTTCCACCGTTGACATTGACCGCAAAGGTAAGAACGATCAAAGTCTCACCCAAAAGGTGAAACAAACCTGTGGGTTTTATGCCTTAGTGGGAAAAATCGAGCGACTCCAGTCTGCGTTTCGAATATTCCCGTGCCAGCCTGATGGTATCATCTGTGGCCAGGTAACGTTTGTAGTATGAAATTGCTGTGGACTTGTCTTTAAAGTAGATATCGTAATTGCGCGCCAGGTGATAGAGCAAAATCTTCGATTTCGATTTCTCATAAGCCGCCTGATAATAGTAGATCGCATTTTTGAAGTCTTTGTTCTCTTCGTATGATCTGGCCAATTGCGAATAGTAAGTCCCGATATTCTCGGAGATACCCTCCTCCACGGCTTTATTCATTGCCTCAATGGATTTAGGTATATCTTTCATCTCTCGATACGAGACTCCGAGGTAATAATAAATCCATTCGCTTTTAACGCCATTTTCTAACAGGTAATTCATACACTGCAATGTTTTGGGGTAATTATTCAACTGAAAATAGCTGATGCCCATGAGACGAACATGAATCGGTTGTGTATCATGCCAGCGAAGAATTCGCTCTACAGTGGCAATCACGTTCTTGTATTTATGCTGAGCTGATTCTGACTTCGCTTTCAGCAAGAGTATCCCAGCTTGCAAACTGTCTTGTGCCAGCGCCTTGTCTACCAATGTATCGAGATGTTCATAGTCCTCGGCCTGCAAGAACAAATTTCCAAGTGCCGCGGACGCTTCCATGTCTCGTGGATTCAGCGACAGCGCTTTCGCATAGAGGCCAGCAGCTATTGAATCAGCGACACCGGTTTGAGCCATCAATGCACCGTATTGTTTGTAATAAAAGCTATTCGTGGAATCGATCCTGATCAGTTTCCTGTAACAATCGATCGCCTGAGTAAACCTGTTGTTGCGGGAGTACATTTGCCCCAATTGATTCAATGCAACCCGGTTAAGAGAATCCAGCTTCAACGCGTAAATATAACTTTCAATAGCAGCGTTGTGATGCCCTAACCGGGAATGACAATATCCTGATTGCAGAAAAATCCGAATGTCTGTCGAGTCAGAAACAGCAGCAAGGACCTCCAGTGCTTTTTCGTACTGAAAGTTTTCAATGAATTCGTTTGCTTGTTTCAGGTCTTGCGCATAAACCGATAAACTGAAACCAACAAAGAGTAGAGAACAACCGAAGTGCTTCATGGCTGATTTGTTGAAAGTCTAAAGTTATCTAAATTTCATAAAATACATGGCTGAAAAATTAGCGCGTACACTCGGTTTGTCGTCTACGGTATCTCTGGTCGTAGGCGGAATTATTGGATCAGCCATTTTCATGAAGCCAGCATTGATGGCATCGCAGCTAGGTTCACCTTGGTGGCTTCTTTCCGTTTGGGTATTGGCCGGCCTCATTACATTTTTGGGAGCGCTTACAAATGCAGAGGCTGCAGCCATGATGCCTGAAACCGGTGGGCAATATGTCTTCTTCCAAAAAATGTTTGGCGACTTCACCGCATTCCTTTACGGGTGGTCAGCTTTTGCAGTTTTCAATACGGCCGGTGCTGCTTCCATTGCCTATGTTTTCTCGATCTACACCGAATACTTTATTCATTTGCCACGGCTACCAAAAGAAACAGAGCAGCTTTTTTATCTATACATGCCTGGAATAGGAAAAATCTTTCCATTGGAAAATATTGGTGTCAAGGCAATGACAATTCTCCTGGTTTGGCTGCTTACGATTGTCAATTTCAGAAGCACTCACTCAGGCGATCGTGTACAAATTTTATTCTCCTTTCTGAAAGTAGCGGCTATGGTATTTCTTGTAGTCGGAATCTTTGTTTTTGGAAAAGGATCTGCTTCACATTTTGTACATAATTCACCTCATTCCGGTTGGGCATTGGTGTTAGCTATTGTCGCTGCTACTTCCGGAGCATTCTGGGGATATGATGGCTGGAATAACATTACGTTCATGGCAGGAGAAATAAAAAATCCACAACGCAACATTGCACTGGGGCTTTTTACTGGGTTGTTCATTGTAATTACAGTCTATTTTCTTTTGAACTTGGCTTACGTCTATGCACTTCCGATTGGAGCGATCGCTGGTTCTTCTTTTGTCGGCTCTGATGCTGCCTCCAGTGCGTTTGGTTTTGGTGCAGGTGCACTTATCGCTTTGATGGTGATGATTTCCACTTTCGGTGCTACTAATGGAAATATCCTGGCCACAGCCCGCGTCACGTTCGCCATGGCGCAGGAGAAAAGATTTTTTGCATCCATTGGAAAAGTCCATCCACGTTACAAAACACCTGGGAATGCACTTTTGCTCCACGGTGTATGGACATCCCTTTTAATTTTAAGCGGTTCATTCGATATGCTTACTGACATGCTCGTATTCGTGAGCTGGCTATTCTATGTACTCGGAGCTATCGGAGTAATGATCTTGCGAAAAAAAATGCCCAATGCCGAACGGCCATACAAAACCTGGGGCTACCCGGTAGTTCCAATTGCTTTTATCTTAATTGCTTCACTGTTTTTGATTATCACACTTTACAATGATGTGAGCAATTACCTGAATGGCACTTCACCTTTAATCAACTCTTTATTCGGGCTGGCATTGACGGCTATCGGCATACCTTTGTATTTCTATTTCAAGCGCAAAGAAAAGGCTGAATGAATTTCTTTACCAACAAACGAAACCTCGCTATCCTGTTTATAGTGGCGTATGGAATCTCGCTTCTATGGCTTTCGTCTGCCTGGTACAAATCCTACACCACTTTTCATTGGTTTAATGATTTTTTTGAGTGGGAATACCTCGATAAACTCGGGCACATTTTCACTTCATTCTACCTCGGGCTTTTTGCATTCAAAGCCTGGGGGAATCCCGAAAATTTAAATCCTTCATTAAGAAAAAAATGGATCTGTTTTTCCGGGCTTGCGCTTTTACTCCCAATAGAAATACTGGATGGATTCTCAATGAATTATGGCGCCTCTGCTGCCGATATTATCGCTAATACACTTGGCAGTATTTATTGCTATGCCCATGTATCTTACAAGGTTTTTTACGCAACGGAGCCAAAGTTCTCTTTTTTTCCAACTGTTTATAGTTCATGGCGTCCCGAATTGCTGGGCTCAACTTTTACTCAGCAAGTACTAAAGGATTACAATGGCCAGACTTACTGGCTTTCGATAGATATCAATTCTATTTTAGGAAGAAATATATTACCCAACTGGCTAATGCTGACTATCGGGTATGGAGCACAGGGATTGCTGGGTGGTGACGATAACGTTTGGAAAACGGAAGATGGAAAGACTATGGATTACACCCCCGTCTTTAGGACCAAGCAGATCTTTATTTCAATCGATGTTAACGCAACTGTCCTCCGAAGTAAGAATAAAATGTTTAGTTATCTATTCGCTCCGTTTGTTTTATTGAAATTTCCAGCTCCTGCGATTGAGATCAATACCGAAAGGGGAATCGTTTTTCATCTAATCTACTTCTGATCCACTACGCCTACTGTCCGCATGGTCATTCGTTTTACAAGGAAACCTATAGTTAATCCGAGGATGGCAAAGCCGATCATGATAAAGATGAAATTCTCTTCAAAAGTTTTGGTTTCCAGGTGGAGCATGCGTCCGGTCCAATAACCAATGGTACTCACGATTGTTGCCCAGAGTAAACCTGTCAGCGTGCTATAGAGAAGATAGCTGGTTGGTTTTAAGCCACTCATGCCGATGACTAAAGGAATTAGAATCCGGAAGCCATACAGAAAGCGATAACTGAACAGGATTTGAAATTTGTGGGTTTGAAAGAATCGCGTTAAAGGTTCGATTCTGGATTGCAATGCAGGACGCTTGGCTACAAAGATCTTCCCATTAATTCTCCCGATCAGGTAGTAAATCCAGTCACTCACAAACGATCCTGAGAAAGCCGCGAGTACAGTCCATGGAAATTCAAAAAGTCCCTGATAGATCAGAGAGGATGCTGTTAAGATGGCTGTTTCCCCTTCAAAGAATGTGCCCACCATCAAGGCGAAATACCCAAACTCATTAATAAATTTCTCCATGCTACACTTTACCTTCTGTCACTTTGCCTTCTTTCTGGAAATATATGATGGTGTTTAGTTTATTCCTGTCATTCAAATACTTCTGGTAGGTGTCATCAAATTGACTGCGTTTACCGATGGCATCATCGTAGTTGCCCGCGGTTCCCAAAAGCAATTCACAAACTTCACGCACTGCATGATTGTCTGATGAAGTGATGTAGTCAGCCATTTTGTTCTTGGATGAATAGTTCTTAAACAAAGGCGCAGCATGGTGCTTCACCAGGAGGCGCAACCCGCATTTCTCCGCGACACCAAGGTCCAAAACATCATCATAGACAAAGGCTACTTCTTCTGCTTTCAGGTTATTGGCTTTCAGAAAATGCTCAAACGAAGCCAGTTTATTAGCTGATTTAAAGTAGACAGCATGAAATTTCTCCCGTTGGGCAAGATACTGGGCCACCGGATTCTCTTCTCCTGTAATCACTGCTACAACCGGCAGTGAGCCATTTTTTAGCCAATGCCCGAAGCGAAGCATATTGGTGCCCATGGCATCCACTTCACTGAACGGGCTTCCTCCTTCCGCGATTTTTACTCCATCATTAAAGACACCGTCCCAATCAAAGACATATGCCCTGATCTTCAGGAATCGGCCCTTGAATTCATCAAAAGGGCGGCAAAAAATGCCGCCCAGTTTTGTAAATAATATTTCGGTATCCATCGTAGGTTTAGTCAGATTTCGACAAGCTCAATCTGACATAAATTAATCACTTTCCAAGTCCTGAATGTCAAGCATTCCAGCGGGCTTGCCATTCTCAGTTACGAGGATAGTGTCTACTTTGGATTTTTTGAAAATATCAGCTGCGTCCGTCAATAGTGAATTGGCATCCACTGAAATTGGCGTATTGTATTTGAAGTCTCCCATTTTCTGACCTAGCACGTTCCTTCCGTCCTGTTGCAATTTTCTGCGAAGGTCTCCGTCTGTGAAAACACCAACTACCTGACCACTTCCATTCGTTATTGTAATGGCACCGAAACCAAATTCAGTCATTTTCACGATCGCATCAGTCAGGGATGTATCCGCAGAAACAACCGGATTCACTTTATTGATGGCATCTTTTACTTTCACTGTCATCAGGCGCGTGTGCTCAATGAATTGTTGCGTACCCAATGAAGTGAAATTATTTTCGGTCAAAGCTTTCATGATCTTCCATGGCACAGTAATAGTGTGCACACCGAGGTTGATCGCGTTGCGAACGTGCTCTGCGTTGCGTACGGAAGAGAACATCACTTTGGTATCGTAGCCGTAATGGTTCACAGCAAAAACACACTGCTCAACAAGGTCAAGAGCGTCATGTCCCTGGTCTTGCAGACGACCGACCAACGGACAAACGTAACTTGCACCGGCCTGCATTGCCATGTATGCCTGTTGGAGCGTATAGATCAGGTGAACATTCACCAACAAGCCTTCCCTTCTCAGGAGATTGCAAGCCTTCACTCCTTCCAATGAAACCGGGATTTTGAAAACCGTCTTCTTTGGATCAAGACCCAACGCCAACTGGCGCTTCGCCTCTTTCAACACATCCTGGGCTGTATCGCCCAATGCTTCGATCTGAAGCACCGGAACTATTTTTGAAAGTTTTACGATCAGGCCATCGATGTCGGTAACACCTCCGCGGTGCATGAACGTGGGTGTCGTGGTAAGACCGGTAAGAAATCCAAGTTGAAATGCATCTTCAATTTCCTTGAGGTCGGCTGAGTCTAAATACAATTCCATAAAACGTATTTCGGGTTTAGTAATTTTTTATTTTAATACTGGAGTCTGTTCACGGTATTTCACTTCGATAGCATGAAGCTCGAGTAATGGCTTCAAAAATTCTTCGAGGTCGTATACGCAAAGTTGGCTGGCTGCATCGCAGAGCGCTTTTTCGGGTTCGGGGTGTGTTTCAATAAATACACCATCCACTCCGGAAGCCACACCGGCACGCGAAAGTACAGGCAAAAACTCACGGGCACCGCCTTTTGCATCTGCGCTGGGAATTCCATACTTCCGGATCGCGTGAGTAACATCAAACACAACCGGGTATCCCAACTTGCCCATGTGGTAGAAACTGCGTGGATCTACAATCAAGTCGTTGTAGCCAAAAGTGTAACCGCGTTCGGTAAGAATGATCTGGTCGTTTCCAGCTTCAACACATTTTGCCACCGGGTGCTTCATGTTGTCTGGTGCCAGAAATTGGCCGTGCTTGATATTGATTACCCGTCCGGTCTTGGCAGCAGCTACCATCAAAGAGGTCTGCATACACAAGTAGGCAGGAATCTGGAGTACATCTACCACCTCGCCGGCAGCTGCAGCCTGGTCGGGATAGTGAATATCTGTAAGCAACGGAAAACCGAATTGCTCCTTGATCTTAGCCAACAGCTTCACGCCTTTGTCGAGGCCCGGTCCGTTGTAGTATTTCAAGCTACTGCGGTTGTCTTTCTGGAAAGACGACTTGTAAATGATCTTAATTTTAAGGCGTTCTGAAACTTCTTTAAGCTTCTCAGCCGTCTGCATCATGATTTTTTCCTCTTCGATCACGCATGGACCGGAGATGACAAAAAGTTCATCTGCACCACACTCGATGCCGCCCACGCGAACTATTTTCTTGCTCATATTCTTTAAACTTTAGGGTTCAATCTTATTAAACCTAACGCCTGACAGGGGGGATTTAATAAAAACTTAGCAAAGGTATTGACTTATTTAAAATTTTAACGCTTAATTTTGCAGAAACAAAAACTAACTGAATGCCTTTTATCTAACTCAAACCACTACACGAATTGGAAAAAGAATTCTTATCTCATGAAAGTTGCCCTCTCACGGCACATTTCACCGCCAGCTGCAAATTGCTGAGCAAATCCCACCTCCTCACAGCCTGTGACAACAGGCGACCGCTTAGGCGAATCCGAATCTGATACCGGTATTTTGACAATACTTTTGGCAAGGTACCCAGGGTATTTTGCCTATCGTGCTTTAGGTATTTTCATTCATTCATTCCAGACTTTATAAGTGAACAATAATATTATTGTGCGTGAAGCCACATTAGCTGACGCACATTTATCGGAAATAATTACAAATGAGATGGCCGAATCGGCCAAGGCACGGGGAACCGGTATAGCTAAACGGTCTCCTGATTATGTCAAGTTGAAGATGCAGGAGGGAAAGGCAGTTATTGCCATGACCAGTTCCGGTGAATGGGTTGGCTTTTGTTACATCGAGTCCTGGCAGCATGAGAAATTTGTCGCGAACAGCGGACTTATCGTCTCACCTCCTTTTCGCAAAAGTGGTGTGGCCAAGCAGATCAAGCAGAAGGTTTTCGAACTTTCACGGAAGAAATATCCCCACGCCAAAATATTCGGTCTCACCACAGGGCTTGCCGTGATGAAAATCAATTCTGACCTGGGCTACGAGCCGGTGACCTATTCCGAGCTTACCACCGATGACGAATTCTGGAAAGGATGCCAAAGCTGTGTGAACTACGAAATCCTGATGAGCAAGGAGCGCAAGAACTGCATGTGCACTGCCATGCTTTACGATCCGGAAGAAAAAGCGCGGGAAGAAGCCGAAAAGAAAAGACACACAGCCACAGCCGGCAATTTCTGGGGACGCGATATGCGCACAGACAATCGTCTCTTCGACCGATGGGTGCGCTTCAAGCAATTCGTATTACTGAAGAGTTGGAGGAAAAAAGATGGCGATGAGAATAAAAGATCATCGTTGCTCAGCCTCTTCTTTTTCTGGTGAGTCATTCTAATTCTGTATTCTAAATAGTATATTCTGTCTCAAATGAAGAAAGTTGTATTAGCTTTTAGCGGAGGTCTCGACACTTCCTATTGCGCCATTTACCTGACCAAAGAATTAGGTTACGAGGTTCATACGTTAACTGTGAACACGGGAGGATTCTCTGACAAAGAAATTCAGGAAATCGAGAAAAGAGCGCTCAAACTTGGTGTCGCCTCTCACAAAACCGTAGATGAAACCAAAAATTATTACGACAAGGTCATCAAGTACCTGGTATTTGGAAATGTCCTGAAGAATGGAACTTACCCGTTGAGCGTGAGCGCTGAAAGGATGTCTCAGGCTTTGGCTGCTGCCAACTATGCCCGTGAAATGAAAGCAACTGCCGTAGCGCACGGAAGTACCGGAGCTGGCAATGACCAGGTACGTTTTGATATGGTGATCCAGATTCTGGCTCCGGGAATGGAGATCATCACCCCTATTCGCGATCTGCGATTGAGCCGTGAGGCTGAAATCGAGTACCTGAAGAAGAATAGAGTAGAAATGAATTTCGAGAAAGCAAAATATTCCATCAACAAAGGAATGTGGGGAACCTCGGTTGGAGGAAAAGAAACGTTGAATTCGCTTGGCATGCTTCCGGAAGAAGCCTGGCCAACACCAATTACAAAGCAGACGAAAGAAGACGTAACCTTGGGATTCGAAAAAGGAGAATTGACTAGCGTCAATGGTAAAAAATATCCTCATCCATCGGAAGCAATCCAGGCACTACAGGAGATAGCCGGTCCTTTTGGCATTGGTCGTGACATACATATTGGTGATACGATCATTGGCATCAAGGGCAGAGTTGGATTCGAGGCCGCTGCACCAGTGCTCATCATCAAGGCCCACCATGCACTGGAAAAGCATGTGCTAACCAAGTGGCAGCTGAGCTGGAAAGATCAGCTTGCACAATTTTATGGCAATTGGCTGCACGAAGGACAATATCTCGACCCGGTGATGCGTGACATGGAATCGTTCCTGACCAGCTCGCAGCAAAATGTGACGGGTGAAGTCTCGATCTCCCTGTTCCCGCATCGTTTCGTTATCAACGGAATCACTTCCGCCTACGACCTGATGTCTTCCAAGTTTGGAAAGTATGGTGAAATGAACTTGGGTTGGACTGGTGATGATGTAAAAGGTTTCACTAAAATTTTCGGGAACCAGGTAGCCATTTTCCACCAGGTAAAAACTGAAGCTGAGAAAAAATGAGCAAGAAGATTAAAGCGGGAATTATCGGAGGTGCCGGATACACCGGGGGCGAAACCGTCCGGTTGTTGCTCAACCATCCTTATGCTGAATTGGTTTTTGTACAAAGCAGAAGCCAGGAGGGGAAATATCTTCACGAGGTACATACAGACCTGGTTGGGGAAACTTCACTGAAATTCTCTCTTTCCTTTGATAAAAATGTAGATGTCGTTTTCCTTTGCCTCAGTCATGGAGAAAGCAAGAAATTCCTTACTGAAAATGAATTTCCATCAACAGTTAAAATCATTGACTTAGGAAATGATTTCCGTTTAGGAGACTCAGTCGCAGGAAGGAATTTTGTTTACGGACTTCCTGAATTTCAGCGCGAGACTATCAAGAAAGCAGGCAATGTGGCGAACCCGGGCTGCTTTGCTACCACAATTCAGTTGGGACTCCTTCCACTGGCCAAAGCAGGCTTGCTCGGAGAAGTGCATACGGTTGGAATCACGGGGAGCACAGGAGCCGGGCAAAAGTTACAGGAGACAACACACTTCACCCGGCGTGCAAATAACATCTCGGCCTACAAGACATTAACACATCAACACCTGGGAGAAATCAACCAAACATTGAAATCGCTTCAGCCCGGATTTAAGTCAAACGTGAATTTTGTTCCGTGGCGAGGGGATTTTACACGGGGCATTTTTGTAAGCTCGATTATCGAGTCCGGTAAATCATTGTCTCAACTCAACTTGCTTTATAAGGAATATTACTCTGAGCACCGGTTCACTCATGTTTCGAATTCAATGATTGATATGAAGCAAGTGGTAAATACTAATAAGTGCCTTATCTATTTGGAAAAAGAAGGGAATAAGCTTGTAGTACATTCGGCCCTTGACAACCTTTTAAAAGGTGCAAGTGGACAAGCCATCCAAAACATGAACCTGATGTTTGGACTCGATGAAGGAACCGGACTAAAACTAAAAGCACTTTCATTTTAAAAATTAAAATTAAGAGAACCAAAGGCGATGAAATTATTTGACGTTTATCCATTATTCAATATTGAACCTGTTAAAGCGCAGGGCTCCTGGCTCTGGGACAACAAAGGAGAAAAATACCTGGACCTCTATGGTGGTCATGCCGTAATCTCTATCGGTCACAACCATCTGCATTTTGTTGAAAGGCTCAAGAATCAACTAGATAAAATTTCTTTCTATTCAAATAGTGTCAAGAATTCATTGCAAGAGCAACTGGCAGAAAAGCTCGGCAAACTTTCAGGCTATCCTGACTATGAATTATTTCTGTGCAATTCGGGTGCTGAAGCCAACGAAAATGCACTTAAGCTTGCCAGTTTTGTAAATGGACGAAAAAAAGTAATTGCTTTCACCAAAGCTTTTCACGGAAGAACTTCAGGCGCAGTAGCTGCCACTGACAATCCGAAAATTATTGCGCCATTCAATGCAAATCATCAAATCGAATTTCTTCCTTTCAATGACCTCAAGGCCGCGGAAGAAAAAATCACAAATGAGGTGGCGGCAGTAATTATCGAAGGCATACAAGGTGTTGGTGGCATTCAAGTTCCGTCAACCCGTTTCCTGGAATTACTTTCTAAAAAATGTAAAGAGGTTGGGGCGTTATTGATCCTAGACGAAATTCAATCGGGCTACGGACGCACCGGGAAATTCTTTGCACATCAGTACAGCTCGATCAACCCTGACCTGATCACCGTTGCTAAGGGTATGGGTAATGGATTTCCTGTTGGTGGAGTATTAATCAATCCAAACATCAAACCGTGGAGTGGAATGCTGGGCACAACGTTCGGAGGAAATTACCTTGCTTGCGCGGCTGCTCTGTCTGTGATCGAAGTAATTGAGTCTGAAAATTTAATGGCTAATGCGTTTAACATCGGCAACTACTGGATCGAGCAATTAAAGAATTTTCAATCCATCAAAGAAGTACGCGGGCTTGGACTGATGATTGGCTTTGATCTTCCTGAAAGCCTTAACTCGCTGCGCAAAGACCTGCTTTTCAAGCATCATATTTTCACAGGTGAGGCGAAACCGAATACCGTCCGCCTTCTCCCCTCTCTTGCCATCAACAAAGCAGAGGCTGACGCCTTGCTCGATGCGTTATCTGCTGAACTAAAAGAAGTTGTTCATTCATGAAGAATTTTATTTCCGTCAACGATGCCTCATCGATTCCATCCCTGATCGAAAAAGCACTAGCATACAAGGCCGATCCTTTCAAAGACAAAAGTCTTGGTACTAATAAAACCATGGGCATGCTTTTCTTGAATCCCAGCATGCGCACACGCATCAGCACACAGCTGGCGGCCAAACACCTCGGCATGGAAGTAGTAGTGTTCAATGTGGGCAGCGAAGGTTGGGCCCTGGAATTTGAGGAAGAGGTAATCATGAGTGGCAATACCGTGGAGCACGTAAAAGATGCAGCTCCTGTCATGGGCAAATATTTTGACGTCCTCGGCATCCGTACTTTCCCTACGCTCAAAGACAAAGTCGAAGACTACAGTGAATTCTTTATTCAGCAATTCATCAAATATTCGGGAATTCCTGTTGTGAGCTTGGAGAGCGCTACTCTTCACCCATTGCAAAGTCTTACGGACGTAATCACCATCACTGAATCTTTTAAAGAGAAAAGAAAACCTAAAGTGGTTCTCACCTGGGCGCCTCATGTGAAGGCATTGCCGCAATGCGTTGCCAACAGCTTCGCACAGTGGATCAATGCCTGGGGCCAGGCCAATTTCGTGATCGCACATCCGGAAGAATACGAGCTCGACATTCAATTTACGCAAGGAGCCAAAATCACGCATGATCAAAATGAAGCGTTGAAAGATGCCGATTTTGTCTACGTTAAAAACTGGAGTACCTACAGCGACTATGGAAAAATTTACACGAATGACCCAAGTTGGATGTTGACTCAGAAAAAAATGCAAATCACCAACAATGCAAAAGTGATGCATTGCCTGCCTGTAAGGCGAAATGTGGAGCTGAGCGATGAAGTTCTTGATAGCACGAACAGCCTGGTGACACAGCAAGGTGGAAACCGTGTGTGGGCTGCCCAAGCGGTGTTGAGTGAAATACTAAGACACAACAGTAAATAACGTTAGACATAAGTAGTAAGATCCAAAGCAGATGAATAAACTGTATATCATAAAAATCGGTGGCAATGTTCTGGACGATGAGCAAGCACTTCATTCGTTCCTGAAAGATTTTGCCTCCATTCAAGCCCCAAAAATCCTGGTCCATGGGGGCGGAAAAATTGCAACTAAAATTGGTGATCAATTAGGGATTGAATCCAAATACATCAATGGCCGGAGAATCACAGATGCGCCTACACGCGATCTCGTAACTATGGTGTATGGCGGGTTGCTGAACAAGCAACTGACAGCTCATCTGCAGACCATGCACTGCAATGCGATTGGTGTAACGGGCGCTGACGGAAATTTGCTGAAGGCCGTAAAACGTCCGGTTGGTGAAATTGATTACGGGTATGTTGGTGATATCAAACCGGATGACGTCAACTCTACATTTTTGTATTTTCTCTTGAAGCAAAATACGGTACCTGTTTTTGCGCCCCTTACTCATTCTAATGGTGAGATTCTAAATACCAATGCAGACACCATTGCGTCCGTTCTTGCCATCTCTCTTAGCAAGCATTTCGACACACGTTTGATTTTTTGCTTCGAAAAGAAAGGTGTATTAAAAAACATCAAGGACGAAAATTCAGTCATTCACCAGTTAAACGAATCCGCTTATAAGCAACTGTTAAAAGGCGGAGCATTAGCAGACGGCATTCTACCCAAACTGGAAAACGCATTTTCAGCCATTAACTCCGGTGTCAAGGAAGTACTGATCGGTGAAGCTAAAGATTTGATTAAAAACATCCGTGAAACAACAGAAGGAACGTTGATCACTAAATCATGATGAGCATAGATGAGCTGTATGCCGGAAGTATCGACTTGCTTAAAAAGCTGATCTCTACACCTTCGTTCAGCAAAGAGGAGGATAGGACTGCTGTTATCATTGAAGATTTTTTTAAAACGCACGGCATCACTACACATCGGAAAGGAAATAATGTTTGGGCTGTCAATCAGAATTTTGACTCTTCGAGACCTACACTCCTTCTCAATTCACATCATGACACGGTAAAACCGAATTCTGCATATACACGAGGTCCTTTTCTTCCAACGATAGAAGGAGATAAACTTTTTGGCCTGGGTAGTAATGATGCGGGCGGTCCGTTGGTATCTCTTATCGCCACTTTCCTGCATTTTCATGATCAACAGAACTTAAAGTACAATATCCTCATCGCTGCTACTGCCGAAGAGGAAATTTCAGGATTCAATGGTATTGAAAGCATTTGGAATGATTTACCCAAGATCGACTGCGCGATTGTTGGTGAACCCACGCTGACAGAAATCGCCATCGCTGAAAAAGGTTTGCTTGTGCTCGATTGTATTGCCAAAGGGAAAGCGGGGCATGCCGCCCGAGAGGAAGGGGTGAATGCGATCTATGAGGCCCTGACAGACATTGAGTGGTTTAGAAAATTCACATTCCCTAAAACGTCTCTCACACTTGGCAAAGTAAAAATGTCAGTGACGGTGATCAACGCGGGTCAGGCTCATAACCAGGTGCCACCTGAATGCAAATTCACTGTGGATGTTCGAGTGACTGACTCCTATTCGCTTGAAGAAGTTCTTTCGATTGTCAAAGAAAATGTAAAGTGCGAAGTGACGCCTCGATCTTTACGACTGCGACCATCTGGAATTGATGAAAACCATCCCTTGATTTTGTCTGCAAAAAGAATGAATAAAAAGCTGTACGGCTCCCCCACTACATCAGATCAGGCGCTCATACCTGTCTCCTCCATAAAAATGGGGCCTGGTGATTCAGCTCGCTCACATAGTGCAGATGAGTTTATCTACCTCACCGAAATTCGGGACGGGATTCAGGCGTATATTCGTTTAATTGAAGGTCTATGAAACTCTGGCAAAAAGACAAGGATTCCTTAAAAGAAGTTACTGACTTTACCACGGGCAAGGATCGGGAAATGGATTTATATCTCGCCAGGTTTGATGTCCTCGGTTCGCTGGCTCACATTCAAATGTTGCAATCGATCAATCTGTTGAAGAGTGACGAATTGAAATTGCTTCAGGCTGAACTGAAGAATATTTACAAGGAGATCGAAAAGGGAAATTTCAAAATTGAAGACGATGTCGAAGACATCCATTCACAAGTTGAGTTGTTACTGACTAAAAAGCTCGGGGATGTCGGAAAGAAAATTCACAGTGGCCGCTCACGTAACGACCAGGTGCTGGTGGATGTAAAGCTTTTTCTACGCAGTCAACTGGAGGAACTGATCAACGAAATAAAAGCACTTTTTGATTTATTGATCTCCCTAAGCAATCAGCACAAAGACAAACTCCTGCCCGGTTATACTCACCTGCAACTGGCGATGCCTTCTTCGTTTGGCCTCTGGTTTGGGGCATACGCAGAGAGTTTGGTGGATGATGTTGTCACACTGCGGGCCGCTTATGATATTACAAATAAAAATCCCCTCGGCTCTGCTGCAGGATATGGCTCGTCATTTCCGTTGAACCGAAAAATGACAACCGACCTCCTTGGTTTTGCTGATTTGAACTACAACGTAGTCTACGCACAAATGGGAAGAGGTAAAACAGAACGGGTTGTTGCCTCCTCTATTTCCAATGTTGCCGCAACACTTGCAAAATTGTCGATGGATGCGTGCCTGTTTCTAAATCAGAATTTCGGATTCATCAGTTTTCCTGATGATCTGACCACTGGTTCCAGTATTATGCCGCACAAAAAAAACCCGGACGTATTCGAGCTGATCCGCGCCAAATGCAATATTTTAGTTGCGTTACCTAATGACATCGCCATGCTGACGGTCAATCTTCCCTCGGGATATCACCGTGATTTGCAGTTGCTCAAAGAGAAGCTTTTCCCTGCATTTCAGACACTCACCGAGTGTATCCGGATGGCCGGTCTCATGTTATCTCACATTCAAGTTAAAGATCAATTGCTCGGAGAAGAAAAGTACAAGTACCTTTTCAGCGTTGAAGAAGTAAATAAATTGGTCCTTTCAGGCATGCCATTCAGGGACGCCTACAAAAAAATCGGAAAAGATATAGAGGACGGGAAGTTCAACTATTCTACCAACATCAATCATACTCACGAAGGAAGTATAGGAAACCTCTGCCTTGATGAGATTCAGGGGGCAATGACCAATACCCTGAAAAGTTTCCCATTCCTTGCAGTGAAAAACGCAATAACAAAACTGCTTGCGTAGTCAAAAAATTAAGGAAATCCAGTTGCCTGAAGTACTTCGTATGTACCCTTAAGCATTGGCTTGCCTAAAAAATTAATCTAATCGGAATGAGTGTATTTAGTGTCAATTACTTTTTGGGGCGAGTTACCAAAAGTGAATGGAGGGCGGAGTTGGAAAAAACCTCATTTGACTACCACATGAAAGTTCTTTGGGTGGCCACTATTTTCGACCCCATATTCGCGATCACCGACTACTTCAACATTCCCAACGATTGGAAAACACTCTTAGGAGTCAGGTTGACTGTATCGCTTATCACCCTTCTGATGTTCGTAGTTCGAAAAAAATACAGGTTGCCTTCACGTGTCAATATCGCCATCACCTTCATGCTGATTTCACTACAAAACGCCTATATCTATAAATTGATCGGCACGGGGGATTTGCTTGGGCAAAACCTGAACTACATGGCCTTATTTATCGGTGCGGCCATGTTTATTTTGTGGGAATGGCGGTACTCAGTGATCATCGTATTGGTGTCAGCAGCTGTTACGACTTATTTCATCTTGGGTAATCCACGCCTGAGTCTCGGACAGTTCTTCGTAAACGGTGGCTTGCTTTTAATTTCGGTGGCGATTTTTATGATTGTCCTTATACGCACCCGCTACCAGCTTTTTGCAAAGGAGATAAAATCAAGACTGGCACTGAACGCCAGTAATGACGCCATTAAAATACAAGCAGAAGAAATCAGGAGCATCAATGAAAACCTGGAGAGCCTGGTGAAGCACCGTACTTTGGAACTTGAAAAGAAGAATAAGGCGCTTGAAGAATATGCCTTCATCAACGCCCACAAACTTCGAGCTCCTGTTGCCAGTATTCTGGGTCTGGTCCCGATCATCAGCACTCTTCCAATGAGTCGGGAAGCAGAGGAAGCTCTTTACCACCTGCGTGAAAGCACTAACAAGCTGGACGAAATTGTGCATTCCATTACCAAGGCAATTGAAAAAAGTAATGAAACGGAGGAGGCAGCAAGTAAAAGCACCCTAGCTAATAAATCAAACTCCTGACCTTTATTTGTAAGGTCCTCATTGCTCCATGTCCTTGAGCTCAATTTCCAGCGCTTTTGTGCTTATAAAAATTTCATTCAGCGACAACGCTAATGAAATCAGTAAAGAGGCCAAACTCAGGCCGAACGTGGTAAACGCCCAAACTTCCAGATCAAAATAGACGAACAACATACACAGCACGCAGAGAAAAAAACTAACGATACCTCCCGCCTGCATTTGTTTGATCAACTCAAGTCTCCTTTTCAAATTTCTAATTTGCTCATGAATTAGCACTCGGTCACCGGAAGACTCCTTATACTTGCCATGTAAACTGCGAATTAAAGTTGCCAGCGCTAAAAAACGATTGGTGTACGCCAGCATCAGTAAAGTGATGGCAGGAAATAGCAAAGCAGGGGTATCGATGGCAAGCTTCATAATCGTCTTCGAAACTTTTATAATTTAGCACGCTAAAATTACCCAAATAGACGCATGCCTGCACAAACGATTCTATATTTAATCATTGCCATTACTACTTTCAGTTATTTATTCGGTCAATTTCTGGAATACCTGAACATTCGCTCGAGACGATTGGACATTCCAGACGAAGTATCCGGCTTTTATGACAAAGAGAAGTACCAGAAGTCAATTGAGTATCATCAAACCCAAACCAGATTTTCCTTTCTCACCAGTGGAATTGCCTTCGTTGTTTCCATCCTGATGCTGAGCTTAGGTGGCTTTGGCTGGCTAAACAATTTACTTCAACAGTATATCAATTCTGAAATCCCATTGGCGCTTGCATTTTTCGGAGTGCTTGCCCTGACTTCAGATGGTCTGACAATTCCTTTTCAATTGTACTCCACTTTCCGGATTGAAGAGAAGTATGGTTTTAACAAAACAACAGTTAAAACTTTTATCACCGACAAGCTCAAGGGCTATTTGCTCGGTGCAATCATTGGTGGGCTGCTTCTAAGTGTTTTAATTTTACTTATCCAGAAAATGGGTCCTGGTTTTTGGATATGGTTCGGATTAGTCGCCTCCGCATTCATCCTGCTTGCGAACCTGTTTTACACTTCATTGATTTTGCCACTGTTTAATAAACTCACTCCCTTAGAGAATGGCGAACTAAAAACTGCTATTGAGGCATTCGCAAAAAGAGTCAGCTTTCCATTAGATAACATTTTTGTCATGGATGGATCAAAGCGAAGCAAAAAAGCAAATGCATTCTTTTCAGGAATAGGAAAGAAGAAGAAAATCGTTCTTTACGACACATTAATCACCAACCATACTACAGATGAGTTGGTCGCTGTGTTGGCCCACGAAGTAGGTCATTTCAAAAAGAAACACATCATCTTTGGCCTCATTCTTTCAGTGATCCAGATTTTCTTTATGCTGTGGGTTTTATCACTGATAGTATCCAATGAAAATGTGTCCCTCGCATTAGGAGGAACCCTGACTGCCATCCACCTCAACCTGATTGCTTTTACAATTCTTTTCTCCCCTGTCTCCGGCATCACGGGTTTGCTGACGAGTATTTACAGCAGAAGAAACGAATTTGAAGCTGATAATTATGCGAAAGAAACTTTCAGTGCAGAAGCACTTTCAACAGCTCTCAAAAGATTGTCTGTGGATTCACTCAGCAACCTGTATCCCCATCCGGTTTATGTATTCTTTCACTATTCTCACCCTCCACTGTTACAGCGATTGAGAGCCTTGAATCCAGAACCCATTAAAACAAATAGATCGTGAATTTTCAAACTAATATTCAACCGCTTGTAACGGTATTCAGTTGCTTTTCACCCGGACTTACTAATATTTAATTCAAATTAGAATCTATGTTCAAAAAGTACTTATTCTTATTGGGAGGACTCCTCTTCTTCTCAGAAGTCCATAGCCAATCTTATAGCAATCATGCACAGCTTTCCCAACGACTGAGAACAGTCGCAAGTGCTAATGCTTCATTGGTAAACCTTAAATCTCTCGGCAAGACTGTCGGTGGCAAAGATATCTGGGTGCTGGAAATCGGTTCTGGCGACAGAGCAAACCACCCAGCTGTTGCCATTGTTGGAGGTGTTGAAGGAACTCATTTATTAGGCCAGGAATTAGCTGTTGGCTTTACAGAAAAATTATTGGCCAGCGCCAACAACGATAGCATTAAAAATATACTGGCTACAACTACCTTCTATGTTTTCCCCAGTTTAAGTCCTGACGCAGCCGAGCAGTATTTTGATAAATTAAAATATGAACGCAGTGCTAATGCCTCAAGCACTGATGACGACCGTGACGGCAAGTTCGATGAAGATCCTTTTGAAGACCTCAACATGGATGGTTTAATCACTTCGGTGAGAGTGGAAGATCCTGCTGGCAAATGGAAAGTGCATCCTGCCGATCCTCGGGTACTTGTCCTGGCCAATTCTGAAAAAGGAGAAAAGGGTAAGTACATTGTTATAAGCGAAGGCACAGACAATGACCGTGATGGAAAATTCAATGAAGACGGTATCGGAGGAATTCATTTTAACAAAAGCCTGACTTTCGATTATCCCTACTTCACCCCCGGTGCAGGCGAAGGCCCGGTGACTGAAGTTGAGAACAGAACTTTGTTAGACTATCTCTTCGAACGATTTAATGTTTTCGCAGTTCTGACCTTCGGTCCCACAAACAATTTATCAGAGCCCTGGAAATTCGACAAAGCTAAAAACTCAACCCGCGTTCCTCAGGGAATTATGGAAAATGACGCAAAGCCCGGAAAGCTCGCAAGTGACCTTTACAAAAAATTCGTCACAATGAAGGATGCCCCGGTGGCTGGCGTGCAAAAAGGAGATTTTGTTCAGTGGGCCTATTTCCACCTTGGACGGATGAGTTACAGTACACCCGGCTGGTGGGCTCCAAAATTTGAAATTCCCAAAGACACAGCTCAAGCTAAAAAATATAAATCGAATGAAGACAAAAACACTGATGTCGATTTCTTGCGCTGGGCGGATAAGGATGGAGTAGACGCATTCGCCAATTGGACGAAAATAAATCACCCAGACTATCCCGGTAAGAATGCAGAAGTTGGTGGATTCAAACCTTTTGTTAAAAATAATCCTCCCTTCAAGCTCGTGGATAAACTGACTACTGATCATACGAAGTTCATTTTATCATTGGCTTCGAAGAAACCAGAAATTGACATCATCAATATGAAAACTGAAGCGCTGAACAACGGTGTCACCCGAGTTACATTGATGATACAGAATAAAGGGCTCTTTCCAGCCATAGCTGATATTGCAAAAAACAACTACTGGATAAAACTGGTAAAAGTGAATGTGACTATGACCAAAGATCAGACACTAGTCAGTGGAAACAAGATCACACTCCTCCCCAACCTTGAACCTGGCGAAACAAAAGAAATGAGCTGGCTTATCAAAGGCAAGGGAACTGTGACCGTTGAAGCCGGTGCTCCCCAGACAGGCATTAAAAAAATTGACATCAATCTTTAATCAGCGATGATCATGAGAAACTTATATATTTTCTTTTTCATTCTTGCGTCAACTTGTTCAATGGCACAGGACGTGAATGGTGTTTTCCGCGCAGCTGGAAGTCCTGAGAATCCCAAGGTGCCAATGGCATGGAACCGTTATTACAACTATGCTGGCATTACTGACATTTGTAAAAAACTGGCAGCTGCACATCCCGATCTTGTGAAAGTCTCTTCCATTGGAAAAAGCTTCCAGGGAAAAGACATGTGGGTGATCACCGTTACTGATTTCAAAAAAGGAAAAGAGGAAGAAAAACCGGCATACTACCTTGACGGAAATATTCACTCGAATGAAATCCAGGGTACAGAAATGGCATTGTACACTGCCTGGTATCTGGCGGAGTCATACAGCAGTATTGAATTCATCAAAGAATTGCTAGGCGACAAAGTCTTTTACATTGTCCCAACGATTAATCCGGATGCCCGCGATCATTTTATGAAAGAACCTAACTCCCCGAATAGTCCGCGTTCAGGAGTTATCCCCGTAGACAATGATCGCGATGGTTTGATCAATGAGGACGGTTTCACAGATATTGATGGTGATGGAAATATTACCCAAATGATTCGTAAGAGCCCTACCGGCCGGTTCAAAAAAGATCCTTCCGATCCGCGAAGGCTCGTACCTGCCAAAGTGGATGAGCTTGGCGAATATGAAATTCTAGGGTTCGAAGCCGTGGATAAAGATGGAGATGGAAGAACAGGCGAAGACGGTACTGGCTACTATGACCCGAATCGCGATTGGGGATGGAAGTGGCAGCCTAACTATATTCAGAATGGAGCCTACAAATATCCTTTCAGCCTTCCGGAAAACAGAAACGTCAGAGACTTTGTTTACGCACATCCAAATATTGCCGGTGCCCAGAGCTTTCATAACTCGGGAGGTATGATGTTACGAGGTCCCGGAGCTGAAGAAGATGCTGGAACATACAATGCCGAAGACGTTCGTATCTACGATGCCATTGGCAAGAAGGGAGAGCTACTCGTACCCGGCTATAAGTACCTGGTTGTTTACAAAGACCTTTATACTGTATGGGGAGGTGAACTGGATTGGTTCTATGGAAGCCGCGGAGTCTATACATTCTCGAATGAGCTTTTCAATTCGTATCAGTATTTTCATAAGAACCGTGATGATGATGGATTTGCCGGCGGTGAAGCATATGAATTTGACAAATCTCTTTTGTTTGGTGATGCCATTGTTACCTTCAAGGAATACAATCATCCGCAGTACGGAAAAATTGAAGTCGGTGGTGTGAAGAAGAATTTCTCACGGGCCGATCCTGGTTTCCTGCTCGAAAGCGATGCTCACCGGAATATGTCATTTTGCATTTACCACGCCTACAATATGCCCAAGCTGGCAATTGAAGAAGTGACAGAAAAAAACCTGGGCAACGGATTGACGGAAGTCACAGCAGTAATTACCAACAAACGCATGATGCCGACACATGCAAGCCAGGACCTTAAGTTCAAGATTGAAAGGTCCGACTACATCAGCATTCCCGGAGCAAATGTGGTTGCAGGTATGATTGTCGATAATCGCGATCTAAATATTATTCGCGAGCAAAAAAACAATCCTTCTGTAATCGAGGTGGATAACATTCCAGGGCTTGGTTCTGTAACCGTACGCTGGATTATCTCAGGCGGCAAATACACAATCAAAGTCGATAGCCGGAAAGGCGGCAAAGTGACTCGATAAGAATAAATAAGCATCATAATAAAAGCCTCCGATTCCGGAGGCTTTTTCTATTTGTGTGAATCTCTAAAACGCCAAATCATTTTTTATCCGGCAGCTTCTCTTTCAACACAGGCATCCCCAGGTATTTGCCATACCAGGTCAAATACCTGTTCAACCTGTCTTTTTGATAGCTTGGAACACCAATACCATGATGTTGCCCTGGATAGATAACAAACTCTGTCGGAACACCGAGTGATTTTAAGGCCTGGTACATTTGCTCTCCGCCTGCAGCAGGTACATTGAAATCCTTTTCGCCAACCATATAAAGTGTTGGTGTCTTTATTTTTTCCACATTCAAAAACGGATAAGATACTTTCATCCACTTGTCCATATTTTTCCATGGCACGCCAAGTTCACTTTCGTATTGTAGCACATACTGATCGGTGCCATACATGGAAAGCTGCAACGCACTACCCGCTCCGCTTGCTGCAGCCTTGAAGCGAGAATCTGATGCTGTAATGTAATCCGTGAGAATTCCACCATAGCTCCAACCGCCAATGACTAAACGATTAGGATCAGCCACTCCGGTTTTTACAAGGTGATCCACTGCCCCGATCAAGTCAACTACTTCTTTATTCCCCCAGTCGGCCGAAATAGCTTTGCTGAAATCAAGGCCACGACCACTGCTGCCACGGTAATTCACACATGCGACCGCATAGCCACGCGCAGCAAAAACTTGTGGAATAAAATCAAAACCAAAATCATCTTGAGAGGTAGGGCCACCATGTATCCAAAGTATCAATGGCAACTTCTCGTTCGTCTTTGCTCCTGCGGGACGGAAAAGAAGTCCACCCACGTTTGTTCCGTCCTTACTCTGCGAATTGAAGGCCTCCACAGTAGCAATCGCTTTCGTTTTCAGGAATGCATCATGAATGTATGTTAACCTCCGTGCATTCCCGTTTTCAATTACATAAATTTCATTGGGAGTTTGCGGGTCACTCGACATCACCACCCAATTGGCTTGCGCATTTTGAAGACCTCCAAAAATCCGATCGCCTTTGGTGATCGGTTTCATATTTCCCGACAAGTCGCAGGAAACAACATGACTCCTGCGATCGTCATCCACGATCGTCAATATCGATAGACCATCATTCGACCAACGTGGTGATGATACGTCTCTGTCCAATTTTGCGTTCAGTATTTTAGGTTCGCCACCATCCGCTGAAATTATTGCCAACTGTGATTGATCGTAAATGCTGAAGTTGGGAAGCTGCGATTTTAAGTAGGCGATCCATTTTCCATCAGGGCTCCAGGCAGGTCCCGAATCAGAGCCGGTCCATTGGGTAAGTTGCGTCAAGGTCGCTCCTTTTTTTGCTTCCATCACCCATAAATCGGAATTACTGTTTCGATCCGGATCAGGTGTGCGGTTGCTTACAAAAACAATTTTCTTTGAATCAGGTGACCATACCGGATTCTCTTCATTGAAGTCGCCTTTTGTAAGTGTGTCCAGTTTTTTTGTCTCTACATCAAACAGGTAAAGGTGATCGCGTTTACGTTCCATGTAGCCATCACCATCCGACTTAAAATGATACCGGTCAATCACAATAGGCTTGGCGCTTTTTTTCTTGTCAGCATCATCGCTCGATTCTTGGTCATGGATAACCAGTAATATCTTTTTAGCATCTGGGCTCCATACATAATCACTGATACCATACTTCAATTCTGTAAGTTTCTCAGCCTCTCCTCCACGTCTGTCCATTTTCCAGATCTGAGAAGACTTGGTTTCATATCGTGATGAAAGGAATGTTAAGTATTTCCCATCGGGTGACCAACGTGGTCGTGATTCACCCTCCGGACTGGTAGTGAGTCTTACTGTTTCCTTGCCATCCCAACTGATCATCCATATATCCGAATCTGATTTATCCTTTGCCGAGTCCGGTGTTGATATGACGTATGCCACCCATTTGCCATCGGGCGATGGTCTCGGATCTGAAACGGATTTCATTTTGTAAACATCCGAAGGCACAAACGGCTTTTGAGCCGGTAACACAATATAGGTGAGTAGTAAAGTGAGTAACAGAATTTTTTTCATAGACGATGTGGATAATGAAATACAAGATACTGATTAAGGCTAGTTTGCACCACCGCCATTTATCAACTTTTTGCTCTGGTTTTAGTTAGCTGCTCAATTAAATTTTCTACAGACCTCTCCAGGATTTCGAACACCTCATCAAAATCTTTTTCGTTCCCGTAATAAGGGTCAGGCACATCTCCTTCTCCGGAAGGATCATAACTGCGCATGAGTTTCACCTTGGACCTGCCCTCCGGCCTCGTTCGGCTTTGAATATTTCTTAAATTGTTCGCGTCCATGGCAAGGATAAGATCGAACTCCTCAAAGTCAGCGTCTCTCAGTTGTCGGGCTATGTGCTGAATGGGAATATCATTTTTCCGGGCGCTCCGGATCGTCCTTGGATCTGGGTCATCACCTAAATTGTAGTTGCTTGTGCCGCAAGAATCGGCAACATAATTTTTGGCAAGGCCTCGTTGCCGGAGCTTCTCTTTAAAAATAGCCTCCGCCAACGGTGAGCGGCAAATATTACCCAGGCAAACAAATAAAACTTTCATCTCAGATACATCTGGTTTAAGGTTCGAATTTCTATCTTTTTCAAATCTAAAATCAAAATTCTTTAATCGTAAATTGGTTTAGCTTTGCATGTAAAATTTTGATCTATGGAATTCATAAAAGTTACCGAACAACGTGAACCAATGGTGGCACTGGTTGAACTCAACCGACCAAAAGAATTAAATGCTTTAAATCGTCAATTGATGCTGGAGCTTTTGGAAGCACTGCAAGTCCTGGACAAGAATGACGCAGTCCGTGCGATTGTCCTGACCGGCAATGAGCAAGCTTTTGCCGCCGGTGCCGACATCAAGCAGATGGCAGACCAAAGTGCTATCGATATGCTTATCATTGACCAGTTTGCAACCTGGGATATGATTCGAAAAACAAAAAAACCAATCATCGCGGCTGTCAGCGGCTTCGCACTGGGCGGAGGCTGTGAGCTTTCGATGATGTGTGACATGATTATCGCCTCTGAATCTGCAAAGTTCGGTCAGCCCGAAATTAAGATCGGTACTATTCCCGGTGCCGGTGGTACGCAACGCTTGACCAAAGCTGTAGGAAAATCCAAAGCAATGGAGCTCATACTTACCGGAAGATTCTTATCGGCACAAGAAGCTCACTTTTATGGACTGGTAAGCAAAGTGGTTCCTATAGAAATGTATTTGCACGAAGCCCTGACATTGGCAAAGGAAATTGCACAGATGTCTCCTATTGCAGTTCAACTTGCGAAGGAAGCGGTGAATCGCTCGTTCGAAACGCAACTGGATGAAGGGTTGGCATTCGAGCGCAAAAATTTCTACCTGACGTTTGCTTCTGCCGATCAGAAAGAAGGCATGAAAGCGTTTGTAGAGAAAAGAAAACCAAACTACCAGGGCAAATAATCTACTACCAAACAGTCGTTCGAAGAAAATTTATTTGGAGATTATTTTGAAAGGCAAATAAAAAATAGTGATCCTTGTGATATGAAGACAGCAGCAAGAGCAATAAGAAACGTGGTGAGTGTAAACTTGCTTGTCATTATTATTATCATTCTGTGTAAACCGGGGTGGTAAATTTTTGATTTGAAAATGATCAACCGCCCCGACAAAATCGGGGCGGTTTTGTTTTATATAATCAACCGCAAACTAACGATAGTTCCAAACAGATATGTACTACAACAACAAGACCGTTCTCTTTCTAGATGGCAAATTTGTAAAAGCAAAAGATGCTTTCATTGATCCGTTCAGTCAAACATTACATTATGGCTACGGTGTCTTCGAAGGCCTTCGCTCCTATCAGACTGTGCACGGAGTGAAAATTTTCAAGGCGCGGGAGCACTTCGAAAGAATGAAGCGCAGCTGCGAACTCCTGGGAATCCCATTGCAATACTCTGTCAATGAGCTGATCCAATTCAGTTATAAAGTTCTTGAACAGAATAATCTTTCCAATGCTTACATCCGTCCGTTGGTTCTTGGCAATCCCAACATGATGTTGACCACTCCGCAGCGCGCTTCGGTAATGATTACTGCGTGGGAATGGGCAAGGTACTTCGGTGATCGTTCAGTAAAAGTTGGAGTCAGTTCATACGAGCGGTCAAATCCCAACTCCCACAAAGTCGAGGCGAAAGTCTGCGGGCATTTCGTGAACTCAATTCTCGCTACTACTGAAGCAAAAGAACGCGGCTTTGACGAGGGGCTATTGCTCGACATGGACGGATATGTAGCCTCCGGTCCTGCGGCCAATTTCTTTTATGAAAAAAACGGAGTGCTATTCACTGCACCACTCGGAAACATCCTGCCGGGAATTACACGTAAAACTGTTTTTGAAATATGTCATGAACTGGATATCCACGTGGAGGAGAAGTATTTCAAGGCTGAAGAAGTTTTCGGGGCAGACACAGCATTCTTCTGTGGGACAGCTGCGGAGATCACACCCATCGATTCGATCGATGATCATGCCTTTCAAAAGTCGTGGAAAAAAACAATGAGTTATCAGGTGCAGGAAGCTTATCGCAACCTTGTACTTGATAAGAGCTATAGTTACGTGATCGTATAAACCTGCAAACGATCAAATAAAATGGAGCTGAACAAATACAGTCGCACGATCACTCAAGACCCAACGCTGCCCGCATCACAGGCTATGTTGTACGGAATTGGGTTGACTGAACACGATCTCAAGAAAGCACAAGTTGGGATTGTGAGTACTGGATTTGACGGCAACACTTGCAACATGCATCTCAACGCCCTGGCAGGCGAAGTAAAACAGGCCGTTTGGGACCAGGAGCTTGTCGGTTTAATTTTTCATACTATCGGTGTGAGTGATGGCATTTCCAACGGCACAGAAGGAATGCGCTACTCCCTGGTCAGTCGTGAGGTGATTGCGGATTCCATCGAGACCGTTTGTGGCGCTCAATATTATGATGCATTGATTGCCGTAGTTGGCTGCGATAAAAACATGCCCGGTTCCCTTATCGCGATGGGACGACTGAATCGTCCATCCATTATGGTATATGGTGGTACGATTGCCGGAGGTCACTACAAGGGGAAAGAGCTGAACATCGTTTCTGCATTTGAAGCGCTCGGAGAAAAACTATCTAACAAACTTTCGGACGAAGATTACAAGGGTATCATTCAGAACTCTTGTCCCGGTGCAGGAGCTTGTGGTGGAATGTACACTGCTAATACCATGGCTTCGGCAATTGAAGCATTGGGAATGGCCCTGCCCTACTCTTCATCCAACCCGGCATTGAGCAAAGAAAAATCAAAAGAATGTGCCGATGCTGCTAAAGCCATCCGGTTGCTCCTTGAAAAGGATCTGAAACCAAGGGACATCATGACTTTCAAAGCATTTGAAAATGCCATCACAATCGTCATGGCGTTGGGAGGTTCAACCAATGCAGTTCTTCACCTGATCGCGATGGCAAAAAGTGTTGGCGTAAAAATTACACAGGAAGACTTTCAACGCATCTCTGACAAAACGCCTTTGCTTGCTGATCTGAAGCCAAGCGGAAAATACCTGATGGAAGAACTTCATCGCAAAGGCGGAGTACCGGCAGTGATGAAGTATCTTTTAAAAAAAGGATTCCTTCATGGTGACTGTGTCACCGTAACCGGAAAAACATTGGCTGAAAATGTCACCGGCGCAATTGATTTTGACTTTGAAAAACAAGATGTGATCTACCCGGTTGAAAGACCAATCAAGAAAACCGGTCACATTCAGATTCTCTACGGGAACCTTGCAGAGAAAGGATCTGTGGCAAAGATCACTGGCAAAGAAGGAGAAAAATTCAAGGGCACAGCCCGTGTATTCAATGGAGAGTTTGAATTGGTCGATGGAATTCGTTCCGGGAAAATCAAAGAAGGTGATGTAGTTGTTATTCGCTATGTGGGCCCGAAGGGTGCGCCAGGAATGCCGGAGATGTTGAAGCCGACTTCACTCATCATGGGGGCCGGTCTCGGTAAAAATGTTGCGCTGATTACAGACGGAAGGTTCTCCGGTGGAACACACGGTTTTGTTGTCGGGCATATTACACCCGAGGCAAGTGAAGGAGGCCTCCTCGCGCTGGTTGAAGACAACGACTGGATTGAGATTGACGTCAAAAAACACCAGCTCAATTTACTGGTTGAAGAAAAAAAATTGGCGATCAGGAGATCAAATTACAAAGCACCGCAAGCAAAAGCGATCAGCGGAGTACTGTACAAATATTCAAAACAAGTAAAAACCGCTGCCGATGGATGCGTTACTGACGAAGCGTGATGTTATTGCTCCTGCCGGGAAATTAAAGATCACCGGATCGGAGATATTACTGCGCTGTCTTGTGGCGGAAAAGGTAAAGACTATCTTCGGTTATCCCGGTGGTGCGATTATGCCTGTGTATGATGCCCTCTATAGTTACTCAGATCAGCTTAATCATATCTTGGTTCGGCACGAGCAAGGAGCCATCCACGCAGCGCAAGGATTTGCAAGAGCATCGGGTGAAGCAGGAGTTGTGCTTGCCACTTCAGGGCCGGGAGCTACCAATTTGGTAACTGGGCTTGCCGATGCATTGATTGATTCCACACCTGTGGTTTGCATTACAGGTCAGGTGTTCGCGCACTTGTTGGGCACTGATGCTTTTCAGGAGACCGATGTGATCAACACCACTATCCCGGTTACGAAATGGAATGTACAAGTGACTGAAGCAAAAGACATCGCTCCTGCTGTAGCAAAAGCGTTTTACATCGCTCGAACCGGGCGACCAGGACCAGTACTTGTCGACATTACTAAAAATGCACAGAATGAATTGATCGAATTTGATTCTTATGAAAAATGTGAGGGGGTAAGAACCTACAAGCCAAAGCCAGTTTTGCAGCTAGACCAGGTACAAGCCGCTGCCGAATTAATTAACAGCGCTAAGCGTCCGTACATTCTTGCAGGCCAGGGAGTCTTGTTGTCCAATGCTTCGAAAGAGTTAGTTGCTTTTTCTGAAAAAACAGGAATTCCAGTGGCGTGTACTTTGCTGGGCCTGGGGTGCTTCC
Source organism: Cytophagales bacterium WSM2-2 (assembly GCA_015472025.1). Classification (NCBI taxonomy): domain Bacteria; kingdom Pseudomonadati; phylum Bacteroidota; class Cytophagia; order Cytophagales; species Cytophagales bacterium WSM2-2. The sequence continues at coordinate 3,332,856 of BNHL01000001.1, read as the reverse complement.
CTACTGATCACACCAACTATGTGGGTTTTCTTGGAATGCACGGCAACTACGGTTCTAACATTTTGACTAATGAATGTGACGTGCTGATAGGAATAGGAATGCGCTTTGACGACCGCGTCACCGGCAATGTGGCCAAGTACGCCCGGCAAGCAAAAGTGATTCACATTGATATTGATAAATCAGAGATCAATAAAATCGTAAAAGCTGAAGTTGCGGTACACGCTGACGCGAAAGAGGCATTGAATGCGCTGACAGAAATGTGCAATCCCGCAAATCGAAGCAAATGGATCGCACAATTCTCAGAACTCAATGCTATCGAATACGAAAAAGTTACCAAGAACGAGTTAAACTCTTACGATCAGATAAAAATGGCAGAAGTGATCCACGAACTTTCATTTCTTACAAATGGACAAGCCATAGTAGTAACGGATGTTGGACAACATCAAATGATCGCTTCTCGGTACTATAAAATGAAAAAACCCAGAACGCATATTACTTCAGGTGGAGCCGGGACAATGGGTTTCGCACTGCCCGCGGCCATCGGGGCAAAGCTAGCCCGGATGAATAAGCAAGTGGTTGCTATTATTGGTGATGGCGGGTTTCAGATGACCGCACAGGAGCTTGGCACTATTATGCAGTACAAAATTCCTGTAAAGATTCTTATCCTCAACAATAACTTTCTCGGGATGGTACGGCAGTGGCAGCAACTTTTCTTCGAGAAACGTTACTCGTTCACCGAAATGGAGAATCCCGATTTTATCAAAATGGCAGAAGCCTATAACCTGGCCACATCAAAAGTGACGGAGCGTAGAAATTTAAAAACAGAACTACTGAAGATGCTCGACTCAAAAACCTCCTATTTGTTGGAAGTCGTGGTAGGAAAAGAAGACAACGTCTTCCCCATGGTGCCCGCAGGAGCCGGGGTTGGAGAAATTTTGTTAGAGGAACCAAAGCAGGCGTAAAGTCTAAAAAAATGAAGAAAGAATTCACAGTAGAGATTGCAGCAGACAATAACTTCTCTATCCTCAACCGGATCGTGAATGTATTGAACCGAAGACGAGTGCGAATCAAAAAACTGCATGCCCACGAAAACGAAGGCGACTTCCGAAGAGGTGGTGCAGTGCTGCTCTTGCATACTACCTCGGATATGGCGGAGAAAGTCAAACTTCAACTGGAGAAACTCATTGAAGTCGACCAGGTAAGTATTTATGAAGGGAACAGTGTGTATTTCAAACTCAGCGAACAGTTTATAACTATCAACGAACAATTAACAACTTAAAAAATGGCAAAGATCAATTTCGGTGGAACAATAGAAGAAGTGGTAACTCGCGAAGAATTTTCAATGGAAAAAGCCCTTGACGTGTTGCGCGAGGAAACGATCGCGATCATTGGCTATGGTGTACAAGGTCCGGCCCAGGCGCTGAACCTCCGTGACAATGGATTCAATGTGATCATCGGTCAGCGGAAAGGAAGCAAAACATGGAACAAGGCGATTGAACATGGATGGATTCCTGGTGAAACATTATTTGAAGTAGAAGAAGCCGCTAAGCGCGGAACAATTGTTCAATTCCTTTTGTCTGACGCGGGTCAAATCGCTTTGTGGCCAACCATTCAACCTCACCTGACCAAAGGAAAGGCGCTCTATTTCTCACATGGTTTTGGAATTACTTTCAAAGAACAAACGGGAATTATTCCTTCACCTGATATTGATGTAATTCTTGCCGCACCAAAAGGATCAGGTACCTCTGTGCGCAGGTTGTTCTTGCAGGGCAAGGGAATCAACTCCAGCTACGCAGTCTACCAGGACTCGACCGGAAAAGCAGCAGACAGAGCTATCGCCCTTGGTATTGGCATTGGGTCTGGCTATTTGTTCAAGACAGACTTTAAAAGAGAAGTTTACTCAGATCTCACTGGTGAACGCGGAACATTGATGGGCGCTATTGCCGGGATCTTCGAAGCACAATATGAAGTGTTGCGGTCTAAAGGCCACTCTCCATCCGAAGCCTTTAACGAAACAGTAGAAGAGCTTACGCAAAGCCTCATGCCACTGGTGGCTGAAAATGGGATGGACTGGATGTATGCCAATTGCTCAACGACAGCACAACGCGGAGCGCTTGACTGGAAAAAGAAATTCAAGGCCGCCACGCTGCCCGTCTTCAAAGAACTCTATGAAAGTGTGGCGAGCGGTGCTGAAGCCAAACGTACTATCGATACATGCAGCAAACCTGACTATCGTGAAAAGTTAGCCGAAGAATTAAAAGAAGTCCGTGAAAGCGAATTGTGGCAAGCAGGTGCTGCCGTACGTTCTCTCCGACCAGAAAAAGCCACCGTCGAAGCAAGTATGATCAATTAAATAATTGACGTAAGACGTTAGATTTAGAAGTAAGCCTTAGTACTTCGAACATCCAATGCATTCCTGAGCTATGGTTTCGGCATTACATCAAAATATCGACAGCGATCGCGCGTACGAAATACTCAAAAGTGTAGTCTTTAAAACTCCGCTTCAGTTTCATCGTAAGCTTTCGGATGAATACAATGCAGAGGTCTATCTCAAACGTGAAGACCTCCAGGTTGTTCGTTCTTATAAAATCAGAGGCGCCTACAATCTGATTCAAAGCCTGACCGATGAGCAACGAAAGCACGGAGTTGTCTGTGCCAGCGCAGGTAATCATGCGCAGGGAGTAGCCTATTCGTGTAAGGCGTTAAATATTGACGGGGTAATTTACATGCCCACCATCACGCCAAAACAAAAGATCAACCAGGTAAAAATGTTTGGCGGTGAGAAAATAGGGATTGTTTTGATCGGTGATACTTTTGACGAATGCCAGGTACATGCGATTCAATTTGCCGCTGAACAACAGCGTACTTTTATTCCTCCATTCGATCACCCGCTCATAATCGAGGGTCAGGGAACAGTCGCTAAAGAGATTATCGAAGAGATAACGCCAGATTTTGTATTTGCCCCGATAGGGGGTGGTGGCCTGTGTGCAGGTCTGAGCCAATATTTTAAAACGTATTCACCACAAACTAAAATCATTGGCGCAGAACCACAAGGAGCTCCCTCCATGACAGCAGCTCTCGAAGCAGGCCAACCGATACTACTTGACAAAATTCAGCGTTTCGTTGACGGTGCGTCTGTCAAACGCGTAGGAGATCTGACTTTTGAAATTTGTAAAAATTCTTTGAGTGACGTGATACTCGTACCCGAAGGCAAAGTCTGCTCTACGCTGTTGCAACTTTATAACGAAGATGCCATTGTTGCAGAACCCGCAGGTGCGTTGTCGATTTCAGCGCTCGATCAATACCGGAACGAAATCAAAGGGAAGAAGGTGGTCTGCATCCTCAGCGGTGGCAACAACGATATAGACCGCATGCAGGAAATCAAAGAGCGTTCTCTTCTCTACGAAGGGTTGAAACATTATTTCATAGTGCGATTTGCACAACGGCCCGGGGCGCTCAAAGAATTTGTCAACCACATCTTAGGCCCAACGGATGACATTGTTCGCTTCGAATTTATCCAAAAACATAATAAAGAGACCGGTCCTGCACTAATCGGTATTGAAGTAAAATCAAGCACCGACTATTCGGCCCTGATTCAACGAATGGCACACAACAAACTCAATTACAATGAAGTGAATCAGAATGAAAATCTCTTTGAATATCTAATATGAAAAAAGGCTGCCCATCAGGAGCAGCCTCAAAATTTTGAACGAGTATGGTTTATCTTACAGCTATACCGAAACCAACAGTAAGCGCATTGTATTTCTGAACTGTATAATCTCCGTTGAAGTAAATCGGTCCAAGCTTCAAGCGCATACCCATTGTAAGCTTCAAACTGTTATTGGAATAACTAGTCGAAAAAGGATTAACAACTGGATTTGCAATGGTGAGAGGTGTATATGGATCCAGCACGAAATGACCATCTATATTCATCTTCGTACTCACCGAGCCGTAGCCTACGCCCAGATAGCCGGTAAGTACTGAGAATTTCTTGGAAATAATTGCCTGACCTACCCAGGAGTTAAATTTGTAAGAGAAGTTCCCATCAGTAGTGTAAGGAACACCGTCAGCGCTGGTGTTTGTATTTGAAATCTTAGACGATCCTGAAATGGAATTGTAAGCAACCAAAACCGAAAGGTCGAATGGCAAAGATTTAACGCCCGGGATGTATTGCTTCACATCATGCAACAATCCAAAACCCAGAAGTTTAAGGTTATAGTCCTTATTACTAATTTCAGGAGCATAGCGAATTTTCAGATCAGTATTCTTGATCAAGCCTATCCCCAGCTGTATCATCGGCACCGGCACCCAGTTTCCTCCAATGTTCTTTTTAAGATCAAGGCCTGTAGGGCCATTGATTGTCTGTGAAACCGTCAATGGACCTTGTGTATAGTTAACCTGATAACTACTTGAAGTATTCGGTCCTACAATCGTTGGCGCAATAGTCTGCTGTGGCACCGTAGCGCTTGAAAGTCCGATTTTGGTTGGGTTAAAAGTTTCTTCTGCAGATGGGATCATGACTGCACTAACTGTAACCCCCAGGTCAAATCCCAGTGGCTTGTGCGCCTGACCTGTATGGTACCAACCACTGGTCATTCCATATGAAAAACCTTTCACAACCGGAGATAAATAAGCACCGATCAGTTTAGAAGCATCATCTTTTTGCGCTGTAACAAACGCTGACATATCGGTAGGATTTTGGGCCATCACTCCGACTGCAGCGAGTAACAGAAGTGGCAGAAATAAAGCGGTTACTGGTTTTTTCATTTGAGTTAAAAATTTGGTCGAACGTTAATGCCAAGATAACAATTTTGGTAAACTTAAAGGGCCGACAAAAAAGCTCGCAGGTAGAATCATTTTGGTATTTTTGGGGCCTTATGTCAATTTTTTTTTACAATATTTCAATTTACCTGCTCCGAATACTGTTTGTCGCAGCCACGCCCTTTTCATCGAAAGCCAGGTTGTTTGTTACGGGCAGATGGCAACTCTTTTCAAAATTAAGAAAAGCCCTTGAGTCTCGTTCAGATAGCCGCTTGGTTTGGGTTCATTGTGCGTCATTGGGTGAGTTTGAGCAGGGACGCCCTCTGATTGAATCGTTGAAAGGCGGAAATAAAAAAATCAAGATTCTCCTTACTTTCTTCTCCCCTTCAGGATATGAAGTACGGAAGGACTATTCATCGGCCGACTACATTTTTTACCTTCCTTGGGACACACCAACGCAAGCCAGAAGATTTGTTGAGATCACCAAGCCCACACTCGCTATTTTTATCAAGTATGAATTCTGGTATCACTTTACCGTTCAACTGAAAAAATCAAATACACATCTTATTTCGGCATCCTGCATACTAAGACCAGGTCAAATTTTCTTCAGAAGTTATGGAGGCCTGTTCCGCAAGCTGCTCACGAACTTTGACTATTTTTTTACGCAGAATAGTGAAACAAAAAGTCTATTGTCGTCTCTCGGCATTAACTCCGTTAAGGTGACAGGTGATACCAGATTTGATCGTGTAATGCAGGTGATTCACTCCAGTGAAGAAATAGTTCAGGCCAGGCAATTTAAGAACGACCAAAAGGTTCTTGTTATTGGAAGTTGCTGGCCAGAAGACATGGACGTTTTGGCACCATTCATCAATGAAAAACAAAACTCCCTTAAATTTATTATTGCACCACACGAGATCGATGAATCATTCTTGCGGGATATTGAAAAATCTCTGGAAGTGAAGTCAGTCCGTTTTTCTCAGCAACACAAGCAAGTGGAAGACTTCGGTGTTCTCATTATCGATAACATTGGCATGCTATCCCAGCTCTATCGCTATGGTGAATTTGCGTTTGTGGGTGGCGCTTTTGGAAAAGGCCTGCATAATATTTTAGAAGCTGCCTGCTATGGAATTCCGATTTTCTTTGGTGATAAAAATTATCTCAAATACCAGGAAGCCAATGATCTGATTATGCGAGGCGGGGCATTTGAAGTCAGCGGCTACTCCGAATTAAAATCAAAATACGACCTGATGATCGAACGACCCGAGAATTTTATTCTCGCATGCGAGGTCACACGTTCATATGTGGAAGAAAACCTGGGAGCCACAACAAGAATTGCAGACTACTGCAATACAATTCTGAGTCGATGACCGGGGTAGTTACCAAATCGACAGGGTCGTGGTACGATGTCTTGGCTGAAGGAAAGAAATACGAATGTCGCATTCGCGGAAAGATACGACTGGAAGGGATCAAGGAAACAAACCCGGTGGCTGTGGGAGATTATGTTGCCATCGGATCAGAAGGTAATTCTCACGTGATTACAGAAATCCTTCCGCGAAAAAATCACATCCTGCGACAGTCGGTTAAGAAAACAGGGCACTCGAACGTACTGGCAGCGAATGTTGATCAGGCAATTCTAATCGCCACCCTTGAGCAACCCCGAACTTCACTCGGTTTTATTGACCGGTTTATGGTTTCCGCTGAAGCTTTTCGAATTCCACAGATACTAGTTTTCAATAAAATTGACTTGTTGGATAACGAGGGTATTGAAACAATAAACGAGTTGAAACAGTCTTATGAAAAAATCGGTGCGACAGTTATCCTCTTGTCAGCGTTAAAAAATGAAAGAATAGAAAAATTTAAGGAGTCTATCCAGGGAAAAATTTCGCTAGTAACAGGTCACTCGGGTGTCGGCAAGTCTACTTTACTCAATCAAGTATCGCCTGTCATTAAACAATCTACTGGTGAGATTTCATCGTTCAGTGAAAAAGGAACTCACACGACTACTTTTGCCGAAATGTTCACTCTAAATGAAAATACATTCGTGATTGACACTCCTGGAATTAAAGAGTGGGGATTAGTTGACATGACTCCCCAGGAAATCTCTGATTACTTTCCCGAAATGCGTGAGCTCCGGCTGGAATGTAAATTTGGCTCCAAATGTTTGCACCTTCTCGAACCTGGATGTGTTATAAAAAAGGCTGTTGAAAATGGAGAAATCCTTTCCAGTCGGTATGAAAACTATGTTGCTATGGTCGAAGGCAAAGACAACCGAAAATAGCAATGAAGTACAATCTGAATGAAGATGAAATCAACTACGTAGCAAGTGGAGCAAAAACCACAGGAAATTCATCAGTACTAATTCACAGTGCAATTGATCTTACCCGATCAAGACCTTGGGAAAAAACAGGCTTCACGATAGAAAAATTTCTTGATCAATCTCACTATCCTGAATTCATCACAAGTACAAAAAAGACGTTGATCAAACTTTGGGCTTCTTCCGGACTCCCTGTCACTGATTCTTTTTCGCCCGATCAATTTCATACACTGGCCTCAACAAAAGAGCTTCACCTGGCTGCTGTGGAAAAAACGAAACAGCTTCCTATCCCTGCTTTTCCGATCCCGATTCGTATTGTCGAAGAGCGAATATCTGAAATCTGTGGAACTCCCTTGATCGCACAAAATCCGTTCGACAACCAATCCATTTTCCATTTTCGTGTAGTACGCCCGGATTCAAACGACAACAATCCATTGCATCGTGATGTGTGGCTTGAAGATTACGCCAACTGTATCAATCTTTATATCCCCATCATTGGAAGTAATCCCAAATCTTCTCTTGCAATTATTCCTGGCAGCCACCATTGGCCTGAAAATAAAACAGAGAGAACTACTCAAGGCGCTGAAATTGATGGAACCCGGTTCAATGTACCCGCAGTTACTTCCATTGACGGTACGTTTGAAATCGTAAGGCCAAATCCAAAAGAAAATGAGGTCTTAGTTTTCTCACCCTATCTCATCCACGGGGGGGCAGTGAATCTCAACAACGATCAAACGCGAATATCCATTGAGCTCCGTCTTTGGAAAAAACCTTAGCCATATTTCCATTGGTGATAAATCTTTCTTATCCACGACCATGGCAAAGGAATAAATGAGACCATGGAATAAAAATAAAACCGCCAATGATGACGAGCAATTTCCTTTTCCAACTGACCGAACAACCTCGCTTCGATTTTATTTCCTGAAAAAATTGCCTGCCTGAATTCGTAACGTACTCGCTGGAGTAACACCAGCCGATCACCTTCGTCTCGGCAAAGTGTAACCGCCTTTTGGCATACCAAAAAAGTTGAGTGAAGCTGCCTGTCTCCTTGTCGATACCAACCCGAGGACATTGAATTGCCCGACCTGCGCACCTTTGTTAAAACTTCGTCCAGGTAAGCATACTTAAATTCCCTGGACGACCGGACCCAAAAGTCAAAGTCCTCGTAAGCTAAATTTTCGTCATAGCCATTCAACCGGTCTAATACAATTTTGCGAATTATCATAGTAGGGCCACAGATGAAATAACGACTGAGGACATCTCTGAAAATAAGCCCTTCCGGAATTCTTTCAAGCAATCCTTTTTGCAAAAGATGACCCGAGTGATTTCTTAAAATCGTCCCACTTGAGTCAATGTAGTCCGCGTTGGAAAAGGCAATTCCATAGGAAGTATCAAGTTTCCGGAATTGATTTACCTGCTTCTCAATGCGCTGAGTGTGCATTACATCATCGGCAGCAAAATCGATCACGAACTCTCCTTCCACTAATGCAAACCCTTTATTGAATGCAGCACAGTTCCCCAAATTTTCGGTTAACCAAAGAAATTTAATCCCGGGATTTTTATCTAAAACAGTTTGAATCCGTGAAACACTTTCATCGGTACTACAATCGTCAACAATAATTAATTGAATATTGGAATAGGTTTGCTGCAATACTGACTCCAATGCCTCTACAACAAATTCCTGCTGATTATAACAAAGACAGACGACCGACACCAGCGGATCCATCACAGTTCTTTTTGAAAGGTCAATTTCATCGACAAAGCTCCTCCTACCTGAGTTTTGAAATTGAGCAGGCTGAAATTGGTCTTATTCTCCAAAGATGAAGTTCCTAAATCCAATAGGCCAAATCCATTTGCCTGGCAAAAGGCGTATTGCTTATGCAAAAGGAGAACAACAGGGCTAAGATGGTTGCTGGCTTTACTATGGCCATAATAAAAATCATAAAGTATCCGGTCATTAACCTTGATGGCGATTGCCGCTGCAACCATCTCTCTGTTTTGAAACACTCCGAACAGCAAAAAATCGTTTGGGCAACTACTGACGGTGGTCTTCATTTGATCGAGCGTCAAACTTAAAGTCATTCCACGCTCGTGCCGGGACTGTTCGATAAACCGGTATACTCCATCCAATTTCGACAACGGGATTTGATGAAACTCAAGACCTTCACGCTGACATCTCTTCAAATGATAGAGTTCATCTTTCGATATTTTTTCCTCCCACAAAATCTTATCGACATTGACTGATGAACAGATTTCATTTCTGGTTATTTTAAAATCCAAATCCGATAGCAGAACCGTAAGCATGGCCGACTGCTGTGGCCTGTAAATTTGCGGGGTGTCTTTAATCACAATTCGCCTTACACCTTCTTCTCTTAATTTTTTCTCGCACTCCATCAAAAAACGAAGCAACGATTCCGGAGCAAGATTTTCCGAAAATTGAACAGAGCCAAAGGGTGCCTTGAAGGGACTCGTGGCTACACCATTTAAAATATTAAAATTAATTTGGGCAACTACCTTACGTGCCTGATCGTCAATCCAGAAAAAAGAACACCAACTTGATGATGATTGCGTCTGGAGATGCCTTTCTTCGTTGAAAAGAAAACGCTCGACTGAAACCGAACAATCAATCGGCTGGCTTTCGTAAAAAGTGTATTTGCTCAATCAGTACGGAATTCCAAGTCGCTTGTAAATGAAGTGCATAAGCCAGGCCGGCCCAATTAACAAGAATTGTAAGTCTTTAAAAAACGAGGGTTTCTTTCCTTCGATCTTATGTCCGTAAAATTGCCCGATCCATGCGGCTACAAAAATGATCACGGCTGTCAGCCAAAGCGGCATGTCAACCATTCTTACCAATCCATTGATAGCAAAGAGGCAGAGCAACGAGAACAACAGCATCCCAATGGAAAGTGGAATAGATAACGAAACATAATAAGCCATCACCAGGACAAGGATCACGGTTGCCCAATTCAAATATTGAAAGTTGCCGAAAGTATTTCTAAGGAAGTCATTTGGAATAGATGCAATCAACGCCACAACACTAAAAAAAATCAAGGGCACACATATCCAGTGAATCGTTTTGTTGGTGGCATTCTGATGACTCTCGCCATATTCAGTAAGGAGCTGATCGATTTTTCTCATGGAGCCAGAATTAATTGATACAAGCTAGTTCAAACTTGTTAAGTTGTCAAGTTGAAGATCAGCTCTTGGTCTTTACTTTCTTCCAGTCTTTCAGTTGCCAATAGGCGATAGCTGTTGTCAGGTGATTGCCCTTTATATCGAAAATTTTGACTTCGCAGGGAACAACAACTGATTCATTCGTCTTGAGTGGCAGAAAAACGTTTTGATCTAGCCAAGTTTCGGAAGCTGTGAATTCAGAAACCGCATCCATTTTTCCCTGGTAGTGATAGTTCATTTCGAGTTTTTGAAGAATCAGGCGATATCGGTCCATTCCCAGTCGGCTGATCAAAAGGAAACCGGTGGTAAACTCGCTCAATGTCGCTAAGGCACATGCATGCAATCCCCGAACATGATTCAGATTCTTTCTTTTGTAAGGCAGTTTCGTTTTTAAGTGACCATCCGCCAAATGGGTGATTTCAAATCCATGTGGCAGGTTGAAAGGAATCATCCTGGCGAGTGCCAAGTTCAAAAGCCAGAGATAAAAACGTGATTGTTTTGCTTTTTCAATTAACTTGGCGGGATTCATTGGGTATTCATTTTGAGAAATGTATGAAAAAGAAAGTGATTGTGCTTGGAGCAGGACTGGTGGGGCATGTAATGGCCAAGGATTTAGCCAGGGATTTTGATGTGACTGCGGCCGATATCAATGAAGAAGCGCTTAAAGCTGTTGAAGCTCATGGGATTAAAACCACGAAGACAGACTTGGCGGACCACGATCGACTGATCACACTCGTTCAGCCCTTTGACCTTGTCATTGGCTCTGTGCCGGGGTTTATGGGGCTAAGGAATGCACAAACGATAATTGATGCCGGAAAAAATATGGTGGACATTTCTTTTTTTCCAGAAGATCCATTTCAATTGGATGAGGCTGCAAAAAAGAAAAATGTCACTATTGTAACGGATTGTGGTGTCGCACCCGGCATGGGAAATATTATTCTCGGGTACCACAACAAGCGAATGAAAATCCAAAATTATGAATGCCTCGTGGGTGGATTGCCGGTAGTTCGCGAGTGGCCCTACGAATACAAAGCAGTGTTCTCCCCTATTGACGTAATCGAAGAATATATTCGTCCGGCACGTTATGTTCAGAATCACGCCATGATCACCAAAGAGGCGCTCTCCGATCCGGAATTAATTCATTTTGATGGTGTGGGAACGCTCGAATCATGGAATTCAGATGGACTGCGTTCATTGATTAAAACGATGCCCCATATTCCCAACATGATTGAAAAAACGTTGCGCTACCCGGGATGCATCGAATACCTTCGTGTACTTCGCGAAACAGGATTTTTTTCACATGAGGAAATCGAAGTCAAGGGTGTAAAACTCAAGCCTGTGGATGTGACTGCAAAACTTTTGTTTCCCAAATGGAAATTGAAACCAGGCGAAGAAGAATTTACGGTGATGCGAATTCGCATGGATGGAACTGAAGATGGTTCATTCAAAAAGTATGAATACAACTTGCTTGACCGCACCGAGAAATCAACTGGCACATTATCAATGGCGAGGACTACAGGATACACGTGCACGGCTGTAGCGCATTTGGTAGCAACAGGTCAGTTCAGCAGGAAAGGAATTTGTCCTCCGGAATACGTGGGTGAAAAAGAAGAAGATTTCAGTTTTGTGGTAAAACACCTGGCGGATCGCGGAGTAATTTATAAAAAGAAAGAAAGTTAGATGCCAGATCACTTTCAGAAAACGACTATTTCGAGCGAAGAAATCAATGCCCTTCCATTAGGTGCATTTGAGGGAAATATTACTGTTATTGAACAAGCATCTGCCCTGGAAGCTGTTTTTTCAGAAGTGAATCGTCAGGCAGTGGTTGGTTTCGATACAGAAACAAAACCTGTGTTTGTCCGCGGCCATCAAAATAAAGTGGCGCTCATGCAGATCGCTTTACCGGATAAAGTATTTCTCGTCCGGATCAACAAGACAGGTGTTACTCCGGAGATCATTCAGTTTCTTGAAAACGAAAAAACATTAAAAGCAGGTGTAGCACTTCGCGATGACATTAAAGCACTCCAACGATTAAAAAAATTTACTCCAAAAGGCATTGCCGAACTCGCTGATCTCGCGAAAGACGCTGGTCTGCAGGAAGAGGGAGTAAAGAAACTCACCGGCTTGCTTCTTGGATTCCGCGTTTCCAAGACAGCGCAAACCAGCAATTGGGAGGCCTTGGTACTAAATGAAAAGCAGGTTAGCTACGCAGCTACAGATGCCTGGGTATGTCTCGAAATTTATAAAAAACTCAGGGCAGCCTTAGCGTGATTTCTTCTTCTTGCCTTTGGCAAATTTCTTGAAGCCTCTTTCTACAATAGCATCGATTGTACGCTCTGCATCGGCTCCTACCACGTCTGCAATGGAGTTTACGCGCCAGACAAGGAAATTGCTTTTATTGTTCAGGTCAATGATTAGGCTGGTCTGATTGTAACTACGCGTCCAGGTGGTTGCATCTGAACCGGGTGTCTGTCCCAATGGACCGACCGACTGCATATCCGAGCGAGCCATCGTACCAACAGCATAGGTGACAACCACATCACCGCCTGCCTCAACTTTCTTTAAGCCTTTGAACTCCAACTCTCTCGTAACACCTTTCTTAATCCACTGGTCAATAGTGGCGTCACTTACCAGCTTTCGGTCCTTGGGTGTGATCACCTGGCTTTCGCCAAATGAAAAAGTCCGATACTTAGTGAAGTCGTGCTTCTTGTCGTACTCTACTTTAATTTCCTGACTGTAAGCTGAAAATGAAATGATAGACAGAAAAGCGACAAGGATTTTCATACTCAAATTTAACGAAAAACATTTTCTTATTCAGGCCCTTGGGTGAAACTCCTGCACCACCTGACGCAAGTAATCCCGGTCGAGATGGGTGTAGATTTCAGTTGTAGTGATTGATGAATGCCCCAACATCTCCTGGACTGCACGCAGATCCGCACCTCCCTCAATCAGGTGTGTTGCAAATGAGTGTCTGAACGTGTGCGGACTGATTGTCTTCTTCAAACCTATTTTTTCTGCCAGGCTTTTGATTATTAAAAATACCATTACCCTGCTGAGTTTTCGTCCTCTCCGGTTAAGGAATGCATTGTTTTCAAAACCTTTTTGAACGGGTATCTGATTTCGAACTTCTTCAAGGTAGATTTTCAAGTACCTCATAGCATCCCGGCCTACTGGTACAAGGCGCTCCTTATTTCCCTTGCCGATCACACGTAGAAAGCCGATATCAAAATAAACGTTCGCTAGTTTCAGGTCTACCAACTCACTGACCCGGAGGCCCGAACTATAAAGCACTTCCAACATCGCACGGTTGCGGGCGCCTTCGGGCAAAGAAAGATCGATGGCATCCAGGAGTTTTACAATGTCGGTATATTCTAACGTATCCGGCAATTTCCGACCGAGTTTGGGGCCCTCAAGCAAAGCTGCCGGATTGCTATCCATCAATTCTTCAAACACAAGGTATTTGTAGAACGCCTTGATGCCCGAGAGTATACGAGCCTGCGAATACGCACTTATCCCAAACTCATTGATATAATGAATAAACTTCTGAAGCTGCTTCGTTGATACTTTTAGCGGACTTGATTTAGTGCCTGAAAGTTCCATATACTGTTGGAGCTTTTCAGCATCCCGAACATAGGCATCGATAGAGTTCTGTGAAAGCGACCGTTCCAGTTTCAGATACTGACTAAATCCCTTAATGCAATGTTCCCAAGTCAAAGTAGTCGTTGATGAAGTGATTGGATCGTGTTAATTTGCAAATTACAATTATTAACTGATGAAAATCCAGATCATAAACGGGCCTAATCTCAATCTGTTAGGCAAGCGAGAAATTGATGTTTACGGCAACGAACCTTTTGAAAAATACTTTGAAAAACTGAGACAGCGATTTCAATCAGCTGAACTATTCTATTTTCAATCCAATGTAGAAGGTGAAATCATTAACCAGTTGCATAAAGTGGGATTTGATTTTCATGGGATCGTCCTGAATGGTGGTGCTTATACTCATACTTCCGTGGCTATACATGATGCCGTGGCTGCTATCAAAACACCGGTAGTCGAAGTTCATATCAGCAACATCTATGCAAGAGAAGAATTCCGCCACCTCAGCCTGATTACCTCCAAATGTGCTGGATTGATTACCGGATTTGGTCTTGAAGGTTATGCCATGGCTATTGAATATCTATTACGAAAATAGACAGCGTCTCTGTAGATTAAACCCGGAAGTAAATTTATGAAGACCGGTAAGCCATTTCGTAAATCGATTTGACATTCGGGCCCAGAAAAACACGAGCGTAGATTCGTATGATAGCGAGTCCATCCAGAATAAAACTCAGTGAAGTAAACAAGGCAAGCATAGCCTGATCTTCATGGATGTGAGTGAAGATAATATCCTCACCAATGAAAGTCGGGGAAATCGGGAAGCCTGTGACTCCAAGGCAGCATATTAAAAACACTAAAGAAATTTTCGGATGCTTGTAGGCATGACCATGAAATTGATCGAGATCAATATTGCCCTCAAGTCGTTTTAGCCTTCGCAAGCACAGATAGCCAATGGTTCCAAAAAATAAAATTCCACTTAAATACATCAATGGTTGTGAAAGCTTGAAATGCTCATTGAAAGAAATAGCCAGCGCGATCCAGAAGTGATTCATCAGAATCAGCATCCAGCTCATGCGTGAAAGTTTCCTTTCTGTAAATGCTTTCAACACCATGACCAGTCCGATAAGAGAAAAGAAAATCGGCAGGCGCTCGTGAATAACAGCCGGAATATTGTCTTCGTTAATGAAGAGATACATTCCAGTGAAATAGGCCACCACAAAAAACATCAACGCTCCGTTGAGCGTAAGGAAATTAATTTTATTTCCAGCCCACTTTAATGGGTTCCACAGGTAGCGGTACATGAAAGCATCGAGGTTCCATTCCTTCACACACAAAATATAAAGCGTGTATTGCATTTTCTTTGGCCACGAATCTTCGATAGAGCGTTGGTGCGGGGAGAAATTATAAAACTGCTCACGGATCAGATAGCTGACTACCGAAGGAGAAACAAGAAGTTGATAGGTGCGCAAGAAAGCATTTCCTGCAAAGTGAATCAGAGCCAGGTTTTCCAGTCCTGCCGCAACCTCAATAAAAATCAATCCGATCTGCGCTGCGGATGCGTACGCAATCTGGCTTTTAACTGACGATTGAACTCTTGCAATACCTGTGGTAATCAAGGTGGTGATCAAACCAATCACCGCAATTAAAATTCGTACAGAAGTTTGTTCCTCCCAGAAAGGAAAAGTACGCAGCAAAAGGAAAACTCCCAGGTGCACAGCCAGTGATCCATAAAAAATAGCACTGGATGGTGTTGGCCCTTCCATCGCTCGTGGCAACCATGAAGAAAACGGAAACTGTGCGGACTTCGCAGCAGCCGAAATCAAGATCATTACCGATATGAATACACCAATGACTGTGTGAGATTGAAGGTGCTCATGGACGTCTGCAAAGTCACTCAGTTTTGCAAAAGTAATATTGGCATGCCACAGGTGATGGCTCATCCACATAGCAAGGATCAAGCCCACATCCGCTACCCGGTAAATTGAAAATACTTTCACAGCATTTTTCACGGGAAGATATCGATGCTTGTAGAAAGCAATCAGCAAAAAAGAAGATATCCCTAAAACTTCCCATCCGATAAACAGAGTTTCAAGATTCCCGGAAAGTACCGTGATGTTATAACCTACGTAAAAAAACAAAACGGTATTGAAAAATCGTTTGTATCCATCTTCCCGGTGCATGTAATATCTGCTGTATACTGTAACCAGGAACGTAAGAAATGATCCAACGAAAAGGTAAGCAGCAGTCACGTTGTCGAAGAACAAATCAATAAAAAACTCATACCCCTCGGTCTTATATAACATAATGTCTTCGTGGTCAATAGTCGGGCAGCCGATAAACAACCAGTAGACACTAAATCCCGTAATCAAAGCCCAGTGCAAACCCGCAGTGAGATAGCTGACAACCGAAATCATTCTTTCATCTGATTTTGGTATCAACAGACTAATCATAAATCCTGCCAAAGGAATGATAATGAGTAATTGAAGTATCGTGATCATAGCTATAATTTCAAAAATCAAGAAAGTGCGTAAACCGGCAGATTATCATCCGTTGATTTCACCAATGGAAGAACATCACTGACCGATTCGATTTTGTCAACTAATGGTTTGTACGGAAAAAACTGCCCGTCTTTAAAAACTGAAAGCTCATAGGTCTCTGGATTAACGGCAATCAAGTGAATCCACTCATTGAGAAACCATTCATAAGTCTCAGGGGATTTAGAAAGTGTCTCAATAATTATTTTTGGGAAATGCTCCACGACCAGCAGCAACCGCACCGGATCGTGCACCTCAATCATCTGGCTCGGCAATCCGGGCCTCAAATCTCCGTCAATACCGTTTGCGACACCGAAGAGCCCCATCACATTGTGTGGCAGTTTTGTTCCTGCGCCTAGTTTTTGATTGTCAACCCGTGAGAAGAAATACTCCAGGTTGATACCTCCACAAACAGGAGCCGCAGGCCGGAGGATATTCAGCAAATACTTTCCTTCCGGGTCGATCGAGAAATCATAAGAATTGTGAAATGCCCTACGATCGAGAAACAAATTTTTAGTGAGCGATCTGCGCGCCACAATGCAAAGTGCATTGGTGGCATGATTCAATTCAGGGCGAGGTTCAAATAAAGAAACCGAACGCCTTCGTACTTCTTCGTGAGCTTTCTTAGCGCTTAACTCCCGGTCAATCAGTACAAACCTCCTGGCCCTCTCCTTTGCATTATTGTCTAACGCCTGGGCGAATATCTTTTGATTGCTGTGATGCAACTCTTTGTTCTTAACGTTCAATGATTCTTCATCAAAAAAAGCAACCTCATCACGTGTCGTGTCGTGCAGCCCTCCCAGGAATTGGGTGTCCTGCGGAATATTAATTCCTTTTGTTGCGAGGAGTTTCCTCACTTCGGGATGGTTTGCCATATAGCAGGCCGTCCGGGAATTCACAGACCCCGGTCGACCAGAGCAGGCGCCACAGTCATAGGCAGCAAAATGAGGATTGTTAACACTGCTAGAACCATGCCCCATCACATAGACGATGGGTGCAAAATCTTTTATCAACCCTATACTCATCAACATACCTTCCAGACGAGATGCCATTTCAGGAATCGTAAACCCGATCTGCAAATCGTTTTCACGATCACTGATGTCTTTGTTTTCAATTGTCAATTGAGAGAATTTATCCATGTGCCTGAACGAGTAGGCGGTTGCAGGACCGATCGAAGGCCTGAAAATATTGATGAACAACTTCAGTGCCGACCAAAAGCCAAGTGTCTGTGAAATCAACCAACCGGAATAAAAAGACGTAGTGTGCTTTGAAAAGTGTGCATCCATCGTTCTCTTTTCCTTATTGTTCGATCCCTTAATCAGGTATTTGGGTGTGACCGGTGCGGGGCAAACTTTGGTATAGAATTTTCCATGTTCCGGCTGATAGAAAAATTCCATGCTAAAAAAGCCGGGAGTAGCGTAAGTCTCACACTGCGGGTCAGCCTTTTCAAGATATCGCCTCAACGAGTCCTCGCGGTCATCTATGCAGAATACGGACTGAAAGGTTTTTGCACCTGCCTTGTGATTAAGATTTTTAGGAACCAGGTGGATGCCGGCAAGCACCTGGTCGTAATACGACCATTCAAAAGCCTCTTGCCAGATCACCATTATTTCATGAAGCTCTGTCTCCTTTACTTCACCAAAAAGTTCGACAGGACGAGCAACAATTTTACTTCCTAACGGAGCCCAGTTTTTACCAAAGCTAAAATCCATCACATCGATCTCCATCAGCAACTCAAAAATGATAACATCACGAATAGAGATTTTTCGTGTATCCAATAGTGTTGCGGGGTTAGTTTCTACGACCGACACAATACCTGCCCATCCCTGGTGGGCAAACTGTTGATCAAATAAATATTGTTTGAACAAGGACTCGTCTCCGATGAGGATTTTCAACAAGTCCTCTATTTCGTGAGTATTCTCCAGCAATAGTTTCCTGGCTCGCGGAGTCCGAAAAAAACTAACGAGGCTTTTTCCTTCCATTTCCTTCATCGCGTCAAGAAACCCGAGCTTCTTTACGGGAAAATTCCAAATAGAAATTCCCTGGTCAAGATAACTGCAAAGCAACCGAAAAAGAGTGGGTTGCACTTGTGAGTCCATGTCGATGCGGTATTGCCTTTTCCAGTTCGCCCTCACCGCCCCGATTCTCGGCATTGTATCCGTCCGGTATTTCTGATTGATCAC
This sequence comes from Cytophagales bacterium WSM2-2, assembly GCA_015472025.1. Taxonomy (NCBI): domain Bacteria; kingdom Pseudomonadati; phylum Bacteroidota; class Cytophagia; order Cytophagales; species Cytophagales bacterium WSM2-2. The sequence continues at coordinate 3,314,293 of BNHL01000001.1, read as the reverse complement.
TTTATCTTTCCACTCGTGCAGAGCTTCTTCGCCTTTTCTATCCTTTATAATTTTATCCAGGATATCCTCCCTTATTTTTTTTGATCTATACAGACCGCGAAATTCCTCCAACTTCAAGGAAACCTGGTACCCAAACATTTCTGAAGCGTGCCGAAGGGCAGCATGAAACTTCTTTTTTTGAAATGCCTGCAACGTATTTTGATGGATAAAATCCTTGAGCGCTGCTTGTTCTGGCAAATAGTGCTTTAGTTCATGTAGCACCTCATGTTCATCGAATAACCGCTTTTCAGTGTTCATTGAGAGAATAACAATAATTTTCAGGTAAGAAAACAGGGCGGCAAAACGCCAGGAATATGAGCGACTCACCTCACAAGGTGAAAAAAATCAGATCTGAAATGAGCAGTTCGAAAGATAAATCGGAACTGCGACAGCGTTAAAGGAAAATTGACATGCAAACCGGGATACAGAACTATTAAGATTAACTTCTACCTGAGAGAGGGGCTCGTTTAATGCGAATAAAAACAGGGTATCATCATTCTGCACTTCGTCATCATTCTCGATTTCCTTTTCCTCGTAGGGAAGTTGCGAATCGGTTTTTGAAGATGACTTCCCCTTTTTTGAAATACTACAGGATGATACCTGCCTCGCGGTACCTAGTGCGCTTGACACGATCGAGAGTACAAGCGTAAAGACAAATAACACTACCAGTGTCCTGGACAGATAATGTAAAATCCCGGTCCTTATCATTGGAAGGTAAGCAAACAAATGTAGGAAAATCCAAGACAAGAGAGTTGCCTTTTTGCACGATGTCCTAATCATTGATCAAAATATACCTCAATAACTACTAGCGTTTTTTAGAAGCTGTGGGGCATCCATTAGTCGCTTTATGTGAAGATTTTGAAATATGGTATAAATCTTCCAACCTTTGTTTACAAGCAACCTGTAAACATGAGACCAAAGATTTATCAGGTTTTGAAGTTCTTCGCCCTTCTTGTTTTCTCACTTGAGGTCTTGGCACCTGCCTTCCTGGCTAACGCTCCGGTAAGCAAAAACGACATAGCCAAGCACTTCGTCAATGCCAGTACCAATACACAAAGTCAGTTATTGTGCATGTTCTCCGAAGAACTTGCCAGCGAAGAGGATGGTGAAGATGGTGAAGGGCACAAGGCATTCCATTCTTTTTTTAGTTTCGAATTAGTATCCTCTTTTTATTTTCAAGTACAGAAATCTGCTTCAGTTTCCATTCACGTTTTTGAGAGTATCAACACACTCTCCCGACAGCCTCTGTATTTGCTTCACAGGCTTTTCCTGATTTGATTTTTTAGCACCGGTAACTCTTCGGCATGCTTTCATGCATGCTGAGGCAATGGTGCATTTTTTATTTCCGGAACTCTTTGCTCCGGGGTGACAAGCAAAGACAAACCAACTAAACAAAATAACCTGCACATGAAAACACTAGAAGTTCCGAAGGATGGATTGGAGGGGTTAAAACAAAACTGGACTGCTGATGCATTGTCCGGGTTCCTTGTATTCTTATTGGCCATGCCGTTGAGCTTGGGTATAGCAAAAGCCAGCGGATTTCCAGCTGCTATGGGCGTTCTCACTGCCATGGTAGGTGGACTTGTGGTGAGTATTTTTATGGGAGGACGGCTTACCATCAAAGGTCCTGCTGCAGGTCTGATTACCGTCTGCGCTGGGGCAGTGGCTGCTTTTACTGCCTATGCAAAACATACAAACCCTGCCCTTGACGATAAGCAAGCAGCTCTAATTGGTGTATCGATCACATGTGGTGCGATCGTTGTGACGGCAGTCATACAGGTTATTCTTGGGTTTTTGAAACTTGGAAAGTATAGCGACTTCTTCCCACACTCTGCGGTGCATGGAATGCTGGCTGCAATTGGCGTGCTGATTTTCGCTAAGCAATTTCCGATACTCCTTGGAGTCGATGCCTCACTAACCAAAGGGCTGACTCCGATCCAGTTGTATACCCACATCCCGGCTTTCATCGCAAATGCAAAACCAGAGATTGCGATTGTTGGAATCGCCAGTCTTATTATTCTGTTTGGACTTCCAGCACTTGGAGGTGTGTTTAAGAAGGTCCCCGCCCCGATGCTGGTACTGGCGATCATGATACCTGCTGGTGCAATTCTGCATTTCAAAGAAGGTCACCCGGGGTCTTTAGTAACGATTGGAGATTTTTGGGGAAATATCAAATTTAACGCTGACTTCAGTGCTATGGGCACGGGCGTATTCTGGTACTACGTGTTTATGTTTTTATTCGTCAACAGTCTTGAGTCCTTGCTTACGGTGAAGGCAATTGACGGTCTTGACCCATGGAAAAGAAAATCGGACTACAACAAAGACCTGAGCGCCCTGGCATTGGGGAATGGAGTATCCGGTGCATTGGGTGGATTGCCCATGATATCGGAAGTAGCTCGAAGCTCTGCCAACGTAAATTTCGGAGGCCGCACACGGTGGGCCAACTTCTTTCACGGATCGTTTCTTTTAGTTGCCATGCTGGTGCTGATACCTCTGATTGAAATGATACCCAGCGCAGCACTGGCAGCGATGCTTATTATGGTGGCTTACCGTCTTGCTTCGCCAAAGGAATTTATAGGCACCTATAAAATCGGCCCCGAGCAATTGGTTATTTTTCTTACCACCATTTTTGTGACAGTAGCTGAGGACTTGCTGCTGGGAGTTGCTGCCGGCATCCTTGTGAAATTTGCCTTCCATATTTTTAACGGAGCCCCGCTCAAAGATTTATTTAGAGCACGCTACACCATGAGTGAATCAGATAACAATTACACTATCCAGGTGCATGGAGTGGCCACGTTCTCCAATTTCATCGGGTACAAGAAGCTATGGGATACGTTAAAGCCCGGAAAAAATGTGACCATCAATTTTTCTGACACAACGTTAGTTGACCATTCATTCATGGACCAACTCCATCATTTTGATGAAGACCGCCATCTTCAAGGTTCTCAGGTTACATTGATCGGGCTTGAAAAATTCAATCCGTATTCCGGGCATCCCCTTGCTGCTCGCAAAATCTCCAAAGGAAGTCCGAATAAAATTGAAATCAACCTCTCCAACCGGGCTATTGAACTCAGGGCATATGCCGAGGCATCGGGGTTCAATTTCCACCCGCAGCAGGCTAGAGTTGGAATGAAATACAAAGACTTTCCGATTCAAAAGGGAAATACCATCCGTTATGAAGAGAATTTTCTGGAACGTTATGCAGACAATTGCAAAGTCGAAGTTTCGGATATCACTGTAACGGAGATTCAAGTGAGCAAGGTCGACACTCACATTACCGTGGTACATTTGTCGGATATTGATTTCCCAATACCGGATTTCGCACTTGAGCCAGAAAGCCTGCACACTAAACTAAGCGAAGTGGTGGGAGGAAAAGACATCGATTTTGATGAACATCCTGATTTTTCCAAACGATATTACCTACGCGGATACAACGAACAGGATGTCCGAGGTTTCTTCAATGAAAATGTGATCAAATTTCTTGAGCGTCACGAAGAAATGCACATCGAGTGTCATAAGCACCGCTTGTTGATTTTTAAGACACGGGACCTGATGTCACCGGTTGAGATTGAAGAAGCAGTGAAATTTGGTGAAGCTTTCGTGGATGTAATTGTTCAAAAGGAGACACAAGCAGTTTAAAATAAATCTATGAAAAGGATATTTTTATTTTTCCTGCTGTTGACTGGATCTGAAAGCGCGATACTCGCACAATTGACCAATGAGGAAACAAAAAAAGAAGGAAAGAAACCCATTGAGGAATTGCGATTGAAATTGAATGAGGATGGTAGCCATTACATCAAAGCTACATTCCTAAATCAGACATGGTTTCGCTATGCCGAATACAATCCCGGAACTACGGTACTGAGCACACCTACATCAGAAGGATTTGACATCGGACTAAGACGAACACGCTTTCAGCTATACGGGCAATTGACAGACCACGTCACTTTCTATTTCCAATTAGGTCAGAACAATTTCAATTTCCTTTCCGGAAATGGTGGAGTTCCTGACAATAACTCTGCTAACGTTAATCGGAAGACACAGTTTTTCATCCATGATGCCATGGCCGACTATCGAATTAAAAAAGGAAGCGATGTTCTTTATCTCGGTGGCGGTTTAACAATTGCCAATGGCTTATCAAGATTCAGTCAGCCTAGCATAGGTTCGATTATGAGTATGGACGTTCCCGTGTTCGCGCAGGCTACTGTTGATCAGACGGACGAATTCTCTCGTAAGTTGAGTCTCTTTGCCCGGGGACAAATTGGAAAGCTGGATTACCGAGTGGTGCTCTCCGATCCTTTTCCTTTAAATACCAATGGGTCAGTGACTGTCATTGCACCCCCCAATAGCAGCAATGCAGCTTTCGCTCTCGATAACCATCACAAGCAGTACCAGGGTTTCTTTATATGGAATTTCTTTGAAAAGGAATCGCACGTAACACCTTACATGACCGGCACATATTTGGGGAAAAAGAAAGTTCTAAACCTGGAGGCTGGTTTTATCACACATAAATCAGCCACATGGACAGGTGATGGTACGGTGGCTGGCACACAATATCACGACATGAATTTGTGGTCGGTAGCTATGTACTATGATGCTCCAGGTGATGTTGAAAAGGGAACTGCCTGGAGTGCCTACTTCGGTTACTTCAGCACTGACTATGGCCCTGGATATCTTCGCTATAATGCGTCCATGAACCCTGCTAACGGCATTACCTCACCTGTCACTGGCCCATCACCTGCCAACAGTCAGGGCACTGCATTTCCAATGTTTGGGACTGGAAATGTGATTTACGCTCAGGTGGGTTATCTGATGAAAAAAGACTTGTTAGGTGAAGGCAACGGAACATTGATGCCGTACGCAACATTCCAGAGCGCGAAATATGGTCGCCTGGACAATCAAATGAATGTTTATAATATCGGTGTAAACTGGTTGATCAAAGGTCATACGTCAAAAATTACGCTAGACTATCAGATCCGTCCTACTTACACTCCTAATGGCACTGCCCTTAATCTTGATAGTAGTACTAAAAATCAGGTCTTAGTACAATATCAATTCTTTTTTTAAGGGTTGTTTTAGTTTGGTCGGAAACGGGCGCTGAGGGCGCCTGTTTCTTTTTGCTTAATTTTGATTTACCAAAACCTGCCCCGATGGACTTCAAAGAAATTTTTTCCGTCACACTGATCTTATTTTCAGTGATCGATATTATCGGCTCGGTACCCTTTATCATCCTGATCAAAAAACGCGAAGGGCGGATTCATACGGAAAAGGCTACTATCATTTCAGCAGCCCTTATGGTAGCATTCCTCTATCTCGGTCAATCCATATTGACACTGTTTGGCCTGGATGTGGCTTCGTTTGCAGTAGCCGGGGCCATTGTGATTTTTATCGTGGCTATGGAAATGATCTTGGGCATTACCTTGATCAAGGACGATCCCGATGCGAAGGGATCAGGGTCGATCGTACCACTCGCATTCCCCCTTATTGCCGGTGCAGGTACTCTAACTACTATCCTGTCACTGCGGGCAGTCTACCAGGAAACGAATGTACTCATTGGCATACTCCTTAATCTTATTTTTGTTTATGTCGTGCTCAGGTCTTCGTCCTGGCTGGAACGTGTAATCGGCCAATCGGGCTTTGCTGTTCTCCGCAGAGTGTTTGGCGTGATCCTGTTGGCGATAAGCGTTAAGATTTTTAAAGGAAATGTATTACTGCACTAAATGATCCGAATCTACACTGATGGTGCCGCACAAGGCAATCCGGGGCCTGGAGGCTACGGCACAATTTTGAAGTTCAATGGAGCTGAGAAAGAGCTTTCTGAAGGATTCAGACTTACTACAAACAACCGCATGGAATTACTGGCGGTGATCAAAGGGCTGGAGGCATTAAAAAAAACCGGAATCCCGGTGACAATTTATTCCGACTCAAAATACGTTGTAGAAGCTGTTGAAAAAGGATGGCTCTGGGGTTGGCAAAAGAAAAATTTCAAAGACAAAGCAAATGAGGATCTGTGGCAACGCTACATCCCACTTCATCATCGGTTCAAACCAAAATTTGTATGGATCAAAGGCCATGCAGGGCATCCTGAAAATGAACGTTGCGATGTCTTGGCGGTAGAAGCTGCTTCCGATGCGAAGCTCCTGATCGATGACGTTTATGAATTAATTCATAAAAAAAACCGCAGCTAAGACAGCCGCGGTTTTCTATTTCTTTTGTGCGAGGGTCACTTACCTGTTTTCAGTTTTTCCAATTCTCCTTCATACACTTTCTGAAATGCTTTTTGGTTTTCAGGAATATTCTTGATTGCTTCCTCCCAATACTTGATCGCGTTCTTTTTATCACCCATTGCTGTGTACCCACGGGCAAGTCCTACGTTAGGAGTAAATTTATCCTGGACGTTTTTCTGAGCATTGTATTTGAATACTTCCAATGCCTTCTCTTTTTGTCCTGCAGCCAAAAGTCCACGTCCGTATTGATGGATTGTTTGAACAGAAGCGTCCGGTAAACGGATTGCCTTTTGCATCACCACATCTGACTCTTCAGTCTTGCCCATCGCCAACAGCACACTCGATTTTGCCTGTAGAGTAGCGAATTCCTCCTTGCCTCCTACAGTAGGGCTTATGGCCTGATCAGCCCATGTCAATGCCTCTTCGAGGTTGATTTTATTCTGTGCACAGAAATTAGCTGCATTTGAAAAGTTACGATAGTCAAAACCTGGGGATGAGCGCAATTGGTTTCTCATCATTGACACATAAAGGTTATTGACATCAGGCACTTCAATTTTGAATCCGATGCGTTTCTTTTCCCATTGCAAATATGCAACTGCAGATCCTGGCAGACGTTCGTCAAACCCGTACATCAGGTATTCTGTAAATGAAGCATCTGTTGGGGTTGCTTCAACACGAATTGCGTCTTCCTTCTCATTATAAAAGTAGCTGCCCCAGCTCGTTGAGTTGTTCGAGAATATCCAGGTCCATGCACCTTCTTTTGCAGTTGCCAAGAACAAACCGTAGGTACCGGCTTTCAGATCCTTTCCGCCAATTTTTACATCGTTAGAAAAAGTAATAGTGGTATTCTCGTTTGCACCAGCGCGCCACGGTGCAGATTTCACACCGAAACCCTGGTCAATAAAACCATAGTGCACCAGTTCGCCCCAGATATGATCCGTGCGATCGCCCTGTGCATTGTGCACTTTCGGGCTGCTGTACGAAATCGAAACTTCAACCAGCCCAATGTTCTGAATTACTTTTGCTTTCTGATTATTTCCACTCGGTGGTTGCGCGAGTGTCTGTGCTTGCGCATACCCAACGCACGCCAGCAAGAATAAAGCTGTAACTATTTTTTTCATGATTTTTGATTTGGTGATAAATGGTAAACGAGTTTCTAACGGACGGAAACACGTTTCGGGTTTCACCCTAGATTGGGTATTTCTGTTGCAGACCGATAATTGACTTATTCGGTACTAGTATGCGCAACGAAGCCGGATTGATAACAGCTTTAAAATCCCGTAACGGGGGCATCGCCTCTCCATCGATGTGATAAGCGGTTGGCTCGCTAAGCTGGATTGATATTTTCTTAGACTTATGAATATCCACGAAACGAGATCGATGCAGATTACCACTGAACATCTTTCCGGTAAATCCAACTACTTGTGAAAAAGGAATCTTCTGAACAAAGCTCACGTCCATCAACTCATCACAAACAGAGGCATGCGGTGCTACTCGCGCATTGTTTCCGAATTGAGATGAGTTTGCAATAGCGATGATAAATGATTTCGTCTGAAATTTCTTTTCATCCATTTCTACCGAAGCTTCAAACGGCTTGAACTTCTTGAATTCATTCATCACCAATTTGGCATAGCCAACCAGCCCGCGTTTCACTTTGCCGGCAAACATGCCGGCCACATGACCATCAAAACCAATCCCTGAAACATTCACTGAAAGCATGCCATTGACCTGCATGGAATCAATTTGCTCAACGCGATGATTTCCTATCGTTTTAATTGCGCTTTTGAACGCCATAGGTATGCGTAAATGACGCGCCAATCCATTACCAGAACCTTTGGGTAAAATCCCCATAGCCACTGGAGAACCAACCAGGCCTTGTGCCACCTCATTTACAGTGCCATCACCACCCACAGCAAAAGCAAAATCCATTTTTTGTCCGACTGCCCATTGGGCCAATTCAATTGCATGGCCGCGCTTTTGTGTAAACTCAATTCTACATTCGATATTGGATGCCTTGCACGTTTCTATAATACGACCTTCCACTTCGGGGCTATACCCTCCGCCGGAGAATTTATTGATAATGAAAAGTGCGTTTTTAGTGTTCATTGCAAATCCATTGATAACGCTTGGCTGTCCCGAAGTTTTCAGCGTACTTGTATCAGGATTCAAACCTAACCGAAATAATAAATTCGAGCAAACGTTTTACACACAGATAATATGAGTGATTTCACTCCCCGTAAAATAAAATTCAAGGCCTGGGACCAGGAACATAAGCTACTCATGCGACTCAATAGCATTGAATGCAGCAAGGGTGAGCTCATAAAAAAAAATCATATCCTTCTTCAGTTTACAGGGCTGCTTGATAAGCAGGGCGAGGAAATTTACGATATGGATGTACTTCTTATTTCGCTCGACAAATACATTGTATTCTGGAATGAAGCTAAAAACGGATGGTTCTTTTCACCTCTCTCCAACCGGGAGAATCAATCTCCATTTTTATTGAAGGACGCTGAAAAGATGAAGCGCTTCGGAAATTTTTTCGAGCTCTCGAAAGAAGCTCTCGAATTCAAGAAAACTACTTTTTAAGTTTCGACTGGATATAAGCAACTGCCTGCCCGATGGTTTGCATTTTTTCAGCATCGTCATCCGGAATTTTGATGTCAAAAGTCTGTTCAAATTCCATTACCAGCTCTGCATAATCCAAAGAGTCGATGCCGAGGTCTTTGACAAAACTGGCATCCGAGGTGACTTGGGATTCGGGGATTCCTAATTTCTCAGTAAGGATAGCGCTGATCTTATGCTGAACGTCTTGCATGCGGGGTTTCTAAATTTTTCAAAACTAACCCTTTTTGGGTTCTCTGCCAAGTTAGAAACGCAAGACAAACTCAGTCCCCTCTCCCAGCTTGGACTTTACCGAAATCTGCCCTCCATGCTGACGCATGATCTGCCGTGATAGACTCAAGCCGATTCCCGAGCCTGTCTTCTTCGTAGTAAAAAAGGGAATGAAAATTTTCTCAAGAGCGTCCGAATCAATTCCATTTCCATTGTCTTTTACAGACAGGATAACATGACCATCATTGGAATGTCCTGAGATTACAATCTTCTTTGAGGGCTGACTATCGAAAGCCTGGATTGCGTTCTTGATGAGGTTAATCAATACCTGCTCAATTAACGTCTTATCAGCAGACACTTTTAAATCCTCAGGTTGTAATTTCAATTCGATTGTCACTGAGTTGTCCGCCAATTCTTTTTTGTGGAGCATAGCGAGTTCTTCCAGCAATGGTTTCACCTCAATCTCTACCAACCTGGGTTTGGGGACATGTGTCAGGTTTTTGAACTCTTTGACAAAGCGAATTAGACCTGCACTGCGTTTGCTTATCGTATGAAGAGAAAGATGCATGTCCTCCGCCTCTTCTTTTTGCAACAACAATTCCCCCTTCTTGATTTTTTCATCGAGTTCGCCCTCCACGACAGTCGCGAGTGAAGAAATCGGAGTGACGGAATTCATGATTTCATGTGTCAGCACACGAACCAGGTCTTGCCACGCTTTCATTTCTTTTTCTTCCAATTCTGTCTGAATGTTACTCATTGAAATCAGCTTCATCGGTTTCCCGCGAAGTGTCAGTTCAATAGCATAAAAAGAAAGTTGCACTACTTCATCACCTGTTTTCAACTGAAGTAATTCGCGTCCTCCGGTTTTAAGTTTCTTAAAAGACTCAACCAGTGACGCATCGACATCTTTTAAGTCATCGAGTTTTTCTGCACGGTCTACCTTTAAGAGACGCTTGGCTGCAGTATTGATAATTTGAATGACCCCATCATCGTCAAAAGTGAGGATACCAATACCTACATGCTGCACAATGTTTTTAAAAAACTGGTGCTCAGAGTCTTTTTCCTTCCGGGAGAACTTCAGTTTATTAAGTGATTCATTGAGGTAATTTGAAAATTGAGTAGTCGCCTGATCTGTACTTTCTGAACGAAAGGCTTGCGTAGTTTCATCGAACTTGATTTTGCTGGCGGACAGTCCGTGTGCCTCCGCGGGCTGTTCAATCAGGCGCATCAACTGCATTCCCTGAAAAGCCGCAGCGGCCAGGAGCGCCATCACGGCAACAAAACTGAATTTATCACCGATAACGTAGCCCAAAGCAAAGACGGTGGCTGCCAGAATAGCCAACCGTGTAAACATAGGCGAACGCCAATTAAAGTCCATATTTTTCCATCCTTCGATAGAGCGATGCGCGCGTCAGGCCAAGTTCTTCGGCTGCCTTGGATATGTTTCCGTTATGCAACTGAATCGCTTTACTAACAGCTGACTTCTCAACTTCATCGAGGTTAAGCGAATCATTCGATGGATCATTTCCCTTGCGGCTAAAAAGAAAATCGCTCTCCTGAAGTGTATTGGAGTCGGCCATGATCACTGCACGTTCAATGGAGTGTTGCAATTCCCGCACGTTACCCGGCCATGGGTACTTCTTCAACTTACCGATCGCATCCGGTGAAATTGACAGCACCTCCTTGTGGTATTTTTTTGAATAGAAATTCAGGAAGTGAGTGGCCAGCATAGGAATGTCGTCAATGCGCTCACACAATGGAGGAATGTTTATCTCGACTGTATTTATCCGGTAAAGCAAGTCTTGTCTGAACCTTCCTTCTTTTACCATTTCATGCAATGGCATATTCGTGGCACAGATCAATCTTATATCCACATCCACCGTGTTGTTTGAGCCTACCCTCGTGATCTGCCGCGACTGAAGTGCGCTCAGCAATTTGCTCTGCAGATTCATACTCAGATTACCAATCTCATCAAGGAACAGCGTTCCACCATTGGCGAGCTCAAAGCGTCCCGGCCGGTCTTCGCGCGCGTCAGTAAATGCTCCTTTCTTGTGACCAAAGAGTTCACTTTCAAAAAGTGTCTCCGTTACCGCTCCCATGTCTACGGCAACAAACGAATTATCTTTACGCAAAGACTTCTGATGAATAGCCCTTGCCACAAGTTCTTTTCCTGTTCCATTTTCACCAAGGATCAGAATATTAGCATCCGTGCGTGCTACTTTATCGATCAATGAAAAAACATCTTTTAATGCCGAGCTCTGACCAATGATATCCCTGAACGGTTGGCTAATCTGCTCCTCGAGCATTTGCTTAGCCTTACGAAGCTTATCTACCTCGAGATATGATTTCTTCAATTTAATGGCAGTCGAAATGGTGGCAACCAATTTTTCATTTTGCCACGGCTTCAGAATAAAATCTGTTGCTCCTTCTTTCAGCGCTCGCACAGCCATTTCAACATCACCAAAAGCAGTAATCATAATGACCACTGCTTGGGGATCTCTATCCCTGATTTGCTTCAGCCATTCAAAGCCCTCTTTACCACTCGTAGTGTCTTTGCTGAAATTCATGTCCAGTAGAATCACATCATAGCTGTCATTGTTCATGAGAAAAGGAATCTTATTGGGATTCTTTTCTATGATAACCTGATGATTGTATTTTTTCAAAAGCATCTTAGCGGCCAAAAGCACGTCTTCATCATCATCGATCATCAAAATTTTACCGGATTCGTTCACAGGCTTTGGGTTAAGAGACTTGAGTTAAGAGGAAAAACTATGCCAATTCGAATAGCACGTCAAAATCAATTTTTTATTTGAAATACTGTGCTTAATCGCACAAAGATGTTCAAAATTGAACAGAAAGAAAATTCATTTCTTGCGATCTCCGCCCTCGGATTCTCCCGAAATAAACTCAAATATCAGTACTCTGTTTTTTTCGTTGACGAGAATAATTCGCTCATCCGTAACAATCATAAATCTGCCGGGCTGCAGTTTTATTTCCCGTGATTTTTCAGAATAGAGATCATAAAAAATAACTTTATCATCGGTGAGATAAAACAACTCTTCCCCGAAAAACCCAAAATTATGAACCACAGTCTTAATACTATTTACACGCTTGCCAAGATTGCTGTAGATGTAGATACCCGAATTTTTCTCCAGGAGAAAAATCAGGTTTTGGTATTCACGCATATAAGTGAAGTCCAGAGGTGAGGCAAGGCTAGTGGTATCGATATCAAATTCTGTTAAAACCTGTGCTCCTGCCAGAGTAACTTTTTTTATGGACCAGTCTGCCTTATCCAACACCAACAGTTTGTTATCATTCGTTGGGCATACCAACCAGGGATTGACAGCCACCGAGGGGTCAACTTTCCCCATCTCTGCTTCCTGAATATTATGATCAAAGAAAGCATACCGTTGCTGATCCCGGTGATAAACAAAAATTTTGGGATGAAACCACGGTTCAATCAAAGTAGGCAAAGTCTCCTTACTCATAGCAGCTAATAGTTTCCCATTAGGATCGTACTTCTTAATGGTGCCGTTTTTAAAGACCAGGAAGAAATTCCCTAAACGATCCACCGATACATTTTCAACTTTTCCCGGCGAAAACTCCCTGATCTTCTTGGGGACCTGAGCAACAACTCCGGTGCCGATGATCACGCATGCACAGAGCAAATTTATCCGTTGGATTGCGCTTCGGAACATTAGCCTTCAAATGTTTTCAGCTCCATAGCATTGCCATTGAGAACACCATAGGTATTAAAATGGACCCACTCTCCAAGATTGATGTAGCGACTGCTCTCCCCTACTTTTAAATCAAGAGGAAGGTGACGGTGTCCAAATACGTAAAAATCATGATGCTCCTTTTTTTCCAGGTCCTTGCAATAAGCGAGGAGAAACTCCTTGTCTTCACCGTTGAATTTTTCCTCGCGTGCATTGTTAGCGATGCGACTTTGACGGCTCCATACTTTTGCAATCCAAATCCCCAGGTTCGGATGAAGACGGGCAAACAACCATTGGCAAACCCTGCTGTTGAAAAAAGCTTTCAGTAATTTATACACGTGGTCTCCATCACCCAGTCCGTCACCGTGACCAATCAATAGATTGAGATTATTGACTTTCAGCTCAAGAGGTTTCCTGTAAATAACAATGCCCATTTCTTTCCTGAAGTAATCAAACATCCACATGTCGTGATTGCCGGTAAAAAAATAGATCGGCATCCCCTGGTCGCGAAGTTCTGCCAGCTTTCCCTGAAGGCGTATGAACCCTTTGGGAATTGCGTGCTTGTATTCAAACCAAAAGTCAAAAATATCGCCAAGAAGATAGATCGAATGCGCATCGTGCTTCACCTGGTCCAGCCATTGCACCAAGCGCTTTTCGCGCTGCAGGCTGGAATCGTGATCCGGAACTCCCAAATGAAAGTCGGAAGCAAAATAGATTTTCTTTCCAGGTGGAAGGTCAAGCTGCATAGGGTAAAAATAGAAAAACCTGACAGGGTTTTAAAACTGCCAGGTTATCTCAATTATATTAATTTTTATTTAGGTACCGTTTCTTCTTTAGGTTCAGACACGCTTCCTGACTCCTTTGTCTCTTCTTTCTTATCCGTCTGCGAAGCCGCACCATTGGTGAACTTTTCATACGTTGTCTGATGTGCGAAAGGTCTCTTGCCGATGAGTCGCTCTAAATCAGACTGGAACAAAATCTCTTTTTCCAGAAGTTCCTTGGCAATGATTTCAAGATGTTCGCGGTGATCCATCAAAAGTTTCCTTGTACGCTCAAACGCACTATCAATGATCTTCTTCACCTCCATGTCAATCTTCTCAGCAGTGGCGTCAGAATAAGGCTTGTTGAATGAATACTCCGATTGTTTCGAATCGTAGAATGAAATATTTCCGATGGCCGGGTTCATTCCGTAAACAGTGACCATGCTGTACGCCAATTTTGTAATACGCTCAAGGTCACTCAAAGCTCCTGTCGAAATTTTATCAAACACAATTTCCTCAGCAGCACGACCGCCAAAGGCCATGCACATCTCGTCAGTCAGTTGTTCTGTCTGATACAGGAATTGTTCTTTCGGTAAATACTGAGCATAACCTAAAGCGGCAACACCACGAGGTACAATACTTACTTTCACGAGCGGATCAGCGTGTTCAAGGAACCATCCTGCCACCGCATGGCCTGCTTCGTGATAGGCAACAATTCGCTTTTCCTCAGGTGATATAATTTTATTCTTCTTTTCCAGACCACCAATCACGCGATCAATGGCATCCTGGAAATCATCCATCTCTACTTCCTTCTTGTCTCTGCGAGCTGCAATCAAAGCTGCCTCGTTACAAACGTTGGCGATTTCAGCTCCGGCAAACCCTGGGGTCTGTGCGGCCAGCTTCTTGATATCAACATCCTTAGAAAGCTTGATTGGCTTCAAATGAACTTTAAAAATCTGTTCACGGCCTGCAATATCCGGCTTATCGATACTGATCTGACGATCGAAGCGCCCCGGGCGTAACAACGCTGAATCGAGAACATCAGGACGGTTGGTAGCTGCAAGGATGATCACACCGCTATCGGTAGCAAATCCGTCCATTTCAACCAGCAAAGAGTTCAATGTATTCTCACGTTCATCATTCGCTCCTGGCAACTGACCACGTCCGCGGGAACGTCCGATGGCATCAATTTCATCTATAAATACGATACAAGGAGCTTTCTCTTTGGCCTGTTTGAACAAGTCACGTACGCGTGCCGCACCCACACCAACGAACATTTCTACGAAATCAGAACCTGACAGTGAAAAGAAAGGAACAGCGGCTTCACCTGCAACAGCTTTCGCCAACAATGTCTTTCCTGTTCCGGGAGGGCCTACCAGTAATGCTCCTTTCGGAATTTTACCTCCCAGCTTTGTGAACTTCGCAGGTGTCTTTAAAAAGTCTACGATCTCTTTTACTTCTTCCTTTGCTTCCTCCAGGCCGGCCACATCTTCGAAAGTGATTTTCACTTTGTTTTCGGCATCAAACAGGGCAGCCTTCGATTTTCCAATATTGAAGATCTGTCCACCAGGACCTGCGCCTCCTGTCATTCTACGCATCAGCATCCAGAATCCGACTAGCAAGAGTACAAATAAGCCCCAGCTTGTCACCCATTCGTAGGTCCCGCCTTCTTCATATTCCAGATCTGGGGCGTTGGGAAACTTCGATTTAATCTCTTCGTATTGTCTTACAAAGCTGTCTGTAGTACCTATTTTGAAATAATAGTGTGGACCACTTGAACCGAGTCCTAACGGGCCATTCTTTTCCAGTTCAAGTTTATATTTTGCATTTTGAAGTGCCTCATTTTTCAAAGTTACGTGTACGACAGCGTCCTTCTTATACAGTTGTACGCGTTTCACATCATTGCCTGAAATCATCGACTCAAAGGTCGACCGCTGAATCTCAACGAGACCTGAGGTACTCTTCAATAAAGTAATGCCCAAAACCACTGCCGTGAGTATGAGTATCACCCACAGCTGATAATTTGCTTTTGGAACTTTTGGTGGTATTAATTTTTTGTCCTTGTTCCCCTTGTCTCTCTCTTTGTCGGCCATCGAAATAAGTTATTAAATGATTAACGCAGTTTTTTACTAATTGTTCAGTCTTTGATCACTTTGGTCCTGGCATCACCCCAAAGCTTTTCCAACGAGTAAAATTCTCGCCTGTCTTTCTTGAAAATGTGAGCCACTACAGTGATATAGTCGTGTAACATCCACTCTTTATTGTTTTTACCTTCGCTATGCCAGGGATTTTCCTTCAATTCTTTATATACAAATTCATCTATTGACTCGGAAATAGCGTTCAATTGCTTGTCGGAATTACCAGAACACAGGACAAAAAAATCTGCCACTGCATTCTTTACTTCTCTCAAATCCATTATTACAATGTCTGTCGCTTTCTTCTCCTGCATGCCTTTTACTACGAGTTCGGCCAGCTTTTCAGAGTCCTGCTTTTTCTTTCTTGGCATTAACTAAATGGTCGTTTTTTTACCCGGGGTACCGGCAGTTTTAAATTCAATTTGATAAGTTGCGACAAAAGCCATGTGGCTTAATCTGCAAATCTAACCAAAAACTATTGTATAAAATTCTTGCCAACACGCTTTTCACTGGCCAAAGGCTTGTTTTTGTGCCTGAATGTCAGTCTACTAATTCGCTAATGCAGGAAATGGCTCCCAAATCGGCACTCCCAGAAGGAACTGTCGTGATAACTGCCAACCAATTTGCGGGACGCGGGCAACGAGGAAACACCTGGCATGTGGCTGCCGGAATGAATCTTACGTTCTCGATCCTGCTCAAACCAACTTTCCTCGAAGTTAGAAAACAGTTCGATCTGACTATGATCGCCTCTCTTGCTGTTTTTGACTATCTGACAAACCACCAAATGGGAGCAGTAAAAATTAAATGGCCCAACGATATCCTGGTGGACAGGAAAAAGATATGCGGTATTCTTATCGAGAACTCCATTCAAGGTGAAACCATCAGTCAAAGCATTGTTGGTATTGGCCTGAATATCAATCAAACCGAATTCCCTATTTCGACAGCTACCTCATTGTCACTAGTTTTTGATAAGAGCTTTGATTTGAATGAAGAACTGAATTTGCTCCTGGAGAAATTCGAAAAAAGATACCTTCAGTTACGATCTGGAAAACAACAGGAGTTAAAGAAGGCGTATCTTCAAAGCCTCCTGGGCATCAATCAAAGTCAAACCTTTAGATCGGGAGATCAGGAATTTGAAGGAACAATAATCGATGTAAAAGATTCGGGCGAACTAATCGTAAGAGTCCTTGGAGAGGAGAAACCCTTCTCACTCAAAGAGATCAGTTTTGTGTTATAAAAAAACGCCCCACTGATACAGCAGGGCGTTTTGAAAAAATATCTTAGCTAATTACTTATTCAGGTTAATTGTCTCACGGCCGAAAAGCATATAGTTCTGCTTATTCGTAGTCCAGTGGTAACCCAATGAGAATGGTAATGGCTGCGCACCTGCCTTGTATGCAGAGTCAAGTGGCTTTTGGAACAGTCCTGTCTCAAAATCTCCGATAGGCAGAATGTATTCTCCGAAGAATTGCTGCTTCCATTCCGGTCTTCCCCTGAAGAAACGATATGGCACCCCGGTGTCATCCTGGAATACGCAGTTGGCATTTTTCAAAATGATTCTTCTGATTTCCGTAAAGAAGGGATCACGGTGCAGCAGGTAAGAAGCTGACTTGATAAACGTATTGAATGGGGCGCGTGCCGATATGAATATCTCAAAGCCGGGGCGCTGTTTGAGTCCTTCATTCGAAATATTTGCCGAGATATAGTAAACCGTCTTCAATTTCTTAGTCTCCATATTGCGGATCGTGAGTTTCACTGCAGGTGTTTTATACCGCGTGATCTTTTTAATATCAATCTCCTTCTCATTACCGGAAGAATCAATATTGATAAACTTCTGTTGCATCAGTTCATATCCCGAACGCTCCATAAAGAAATAAAGCAACGGCAACACACCTTTTACCTGGTGGAGCTCACGTTCCATGTGTTTGGTAATAAAGTAGCTCCTCTTGAAGATGTCCCGGAGAGAATTGCCCAAGCTGTCAAGGAAACGGTCGCGGTTTTTTTCGGAGAGTTCCTTCATATTTGGCACTTCACGAATCGGTTCCAAAGCTGCCATTACATACTCTTTGTTGCGTGGGTAGAGGAAACTGGCATGGAGAAAATCAGGACCCGAGAACGGGTAGAAAAGCCTGAGCGTATCACTAACGGATTTTGAAAACACGTCCTTTTCCCAAGCCTGCATTTTAACCAGGCGACTCTCATACATTGTCTTCCAGTTGGCGTCCATTTGGGTACGGTAATCCACCCAGTACTTGTCAGCTTCAAGCGCTGAAAGTGAGTTTTTGCTCAACTGTGGAAGCCCTGCAAGAAAGCGGGCGGTATTGTCAAGTGTAGAATCTTTCGGATAGTTCAATTCGAAAGCTCTGGCGAGAGAATCCACTCTGCGGATAGAGTCCACCCTGCGGATAGAATCAGCCGCCCTCTTGGATATCCCGTCCTTTTTGCCCGTACAAGCAGATACTATGAGTAAGGCTACGAAGGCAAAAAACAGGAGGTTAACGTGTTTCATGTATTAGGTAATTTGGTCGCAAAGATATTTTAAAATTTGAATCTGCAACGGGCTACTTCCTGGAAACCCATTGGTACATCAGCAGTCCCGACAGGATTGTACCTGCCGAATACAGGATCACTGTAGGGTTCTTGGTGAATTCAAAATAGATCATCCAACAAGTGACTAAAATGAAGAAGATGGGTGGAATCGGGTATAATGGTAACCGGAATGAGCTTTGGGGAAATCTCTTCCTTACAATAAAGACACCGATGACTGTTAACATAGCAAACACCGAAAGGCTGACGGAGATATATTGAATAATCTCCTTGAATGAGCTCACTATGACCAGGAAAATTGACCACACCCCTTGCACGATAATCGACAGGTAAGGCATTTCATACCGGTTAGTCACCGTGAATTTTTGCAGTTTCGGGTAGTCTTCACCCATTGCCTCCAGCACCCGTGGTCCGGCAATAGTCATGGCACTTAATGTCGAAAGAAGTGCCGTACTGAATAGTCCGGCGAATACAGCTCCAATGGTCGGTCCGAAGAGTTTAAAAGCAACAACATTTCCTATATCGTTTTTGCCATCGAGCTCTGCAAAATTGGCTACATACATAAAAGTGCCATTTAACAGGATATAAACAGCAACAACAACAAGTGTACCTATGATCAACGACCGTGGTAAGTTTTTCTCTGGATTTTCAAGATTACCGGTAATGTATGCGGCAGCGTTCCATCCGGAATAGGCGTAAACCACATAGACCAGTGATATCGCAAAGCCTGCACTAAGAATCAATTCCTTATCAAGCGACTGCGGCAGAAAAGATACAGTTGAAAACTCGACACCTGAGATAAAAAATGGCGCCACACAAAATACAAATATCAGTACGAGTTTAAGAGAAGTAAGAATATTCTGAGCGATCCCTCCTGCTTTGACGCCAAACCAATGGATCGTTGAGACCAAAACAATAGCGATAATTGCAATGACTCTCACCGGTATTCCAAGCAAATCATGGGCATACTCCCCGATTGCAATAGCTACAGCAGAAATCGCTCCTGCAAAACCCACTAATAAACTTATCCAACCCGAGGCAAATCCAAGTGCGGGGTGAAAAATCTGCCCCAGGTAGTAATACTCTCCGCCCGACCTTTTAAAGCTGGCCGCGATTTCCGCATAGGTGAATGCTCCACAAAGAGCAACGATGCCACCGAGCGCCCATAAAAACAAAATTGAAAATCCGGAAGGAAGTGGCCCGACCTGGTAACCAAGCGAAGTAAAAACTCCCGTGCCAATCATGTTGGCAATAACCAGAGTTATACCTACGGAGAGTGTGTATTTTTTTTGTCCTGTCATAAAGTGTGAAGATGCAGGATTTTTTTGGATTGAAAATTATCTTTCGCTTTACCTTTTAAATTTTATCTCGCGTTCCTGAAAGACCTGGTTGTCCTTGCCCCGGATCTGCAGTTTTACATTAAAATCTTTCTTTCCCCAGTCAACGATTATCAATCCATAGTTTTTTTGAACGATCAATTCACCATCCCTATTCTTATTCGCTTCCTCCCACTTCTCAGGCCAGGTGTGGGTAAGGCCGCTGGATGTAAAATCGTATAATGGATAGTCCAGACCAGGCAAATTCATTTTGGTAAACTCTGCGATGTGGCGATCACCACTGACGATCAGTATTTTCTTTTTGGATGCTGCCAACAGATTCAGGAGTCGCTGTCGGGCCTTAGGAAGGTTAGCCCATTTCTCAAACCGATGTTCAGCCGACAATGCTTGTATTGATGAATTAACGATAAAGAATGCTGCATCCGAATTCTTCAGCTCTGACTCAAACCATTTCCATTGTATTTCACCAAGCACGTCCCCAGACTCGTTGGGTTCAAATTTGTATTCTTTCTTTTCTGATCCTTCCGGTTTGTAGTAAACCTTATTGATCGTGTCACGAAAATAGCGGGTATCAAGGTTGATTATTTTGATCTTGTTCAAGCCCTCACCAAAAGTCAGCGAGTTATAAATCCCCGGATGGCTCCACACCGCATCACTTTTTGGAATCCCCAGAAACTGTAAGGCAACGGTCTTGAATTCATCGCGATGAGGCCAAAATTTTCCCCCGTCATTCATTCCGTAGTCATGATCATCCCAGGTTCCTGTGACGGGACAAGTTTTCAAAAGTTGCTGATAGCCCGGATCCGACTTTTGTTTTGCGTATTGCTGCTTCAGCATGACGGTGTCGAAAGCCTTCGCATAAATATTGTCTCCACCCCAAATCCAAAGTTCGGGTTTTTGGCTAACGATGTCCGGCCAAAGTTCCTGGGGCCGCTCCTGGTCACTGCATGACCCAAAAGCAATGGTTGTTCTTTTTTGCGCAGTGGTTTCAATTCCTCCAACGACTAACACAACCAACAGGAGTGCTCTTAGCATTTGCATAAGTCGCAAACTTACGATCCATTTATAAAAAGTCGTCTACCGTTCACCGAAAATTAACCTTGCCGGATATGAAGCCTTTGCTAACTTTCCTGAAACCTTAAATCCTGCTATGAAAAGAATTCTAGGCCTGTTTTGTCTTTTGGCGGCAAGTAACATTGTGCTGGCTCAGCCAGACTCAGTTCACATCAAAGCCAACTATGAAAAAATGGAAGTACAGATTCCTATGCGAGATGGAGTCAAATTATTTACCTCCATTTACCTTCCCAAAGATAAGTCCAAGGTGTATCCAATCCTTATGCAGCGCACATGCTACAGCGTTGCACCTTACGGGCCAACCCGGTTTCGAAGAAATCTTGGCCCATCGAAATACTTGATGAAGGAGGGATACATTTTCGTTTACCAGGATGTTAGAGGCCGCTGGATGAGCGAAGGGACTTTTGACAACATGCGCCCGAATATTCCCGGTAATGATCGTAAAAATAAAACAGCAATAGATGAAGCCTCTGACACGTGGGACACGATCGATTGGCTTATTAAAAATATCAAGGGCAACAATGGACGTGTAGGACAATGGGGAATTTCTTATCCGGGTTTTTACACTGCTGCGGGGATACCGGATGCACATCCTGCATTGAAAGCATCCTCACCTCAAGCGCCCATCAGTGATTTCTTCTTTGATGATTTTCATCACCAGGGTGTTTTCTTGCAGAGTTACCTGGCGGCTTTCGCAGTGTTCGGTTATCAGCATGATAAACCCACCGACAAGAGCTGGTATGACGACAAGATGAGACGCATTTTTGAAGGCGCTCCAAAAGATGGTTATGAGTTCAACCTCAACATTGGGCCACTGAAAAACGCCACAGCAAAATACCATCATGACAATTTCTTCTGGCAACAAATTATCGATCACCCGAACTACGATGAATTCTGGCAACAGCGAAGTCTGCTTCCTCACCTCACCAATGTGAAGCACTCCGTAATGGCCGTAGGCGGATGGTATGATGCTGAAGATTTATTCGGTCCGCTTAATATTTATAAGAAAATTGAAAGCACTAGTCCTGGCGCGTACAACACGATCGTGATGGGGCCGTGGAGTCATGGCGATTGGGCCCGTGAAAACGGTTTCCAGCAAGTCAACCATATCTATTTTGGTGACAGCATTTCCACTTTTTATCAGCGTGAAATTGAGCGGAAATTTTTTAATTCAATTCTGAAAGATGGAAATCAACCTCCTCTGCCCGAAGCTTACATGTATGACTGTGGACTAAAGACCTGGAAACAGTTTGCCGAATGGCCTCCAAAAGATATTCCTTCGGTGAAATTATACTTTGATGAGAGAGGAAAACTGTCGATCAATCAACCGACAAAGACAGAAGCTGTTTTTGAATACATAAGCGATCCTGCCAAGCCAGTTCCTTATACTTCACAAACGGAAGGTTTAGTATTTACTCCACGCAGATTTATGACGGATGATCAACGTGAAGCATCACGTAGACCGGATGTTATCACCTTTCAAACCGATGCGTTGACGGAAGACATCACACTGGCTGGCGAAATTGCCGCCAAGCTTAAAGTATCAATGACGGGCACTGATGCTGATTTTATTGTTAAACTGATCGATGTCTATCCAGGAGATACTCCCAATGACACCAAGCACAATCCTGCCAACATCATCATGGCCAACTATCAACAATTGGTGAGGAGTGAAGTTTTCCGTGGTCGTTTCAGAAATAGTTTTGAGAAGCCCGAGCCGTTCAACCCTAATCAGCCAACAGATGTCAATTTTGCATTACAAGATGTACTTCACACATTTAAAAAAGGACATAAGATAATGGTGCAGATACACAGCACATGGTTCCCATACATCGATCGTAATCCACAGAAATATGTGGACAACATTTATAAAGCGAACGAAGAGGATTTCATCAAGTCAACAATACGTGTTTATGGGTCTTCTGTTGTTGAGGTTGGCGGTGGCGATAAACTAAAAGGGAAGATCGATCCGAAGAAATAAAAAATGTCAGAGCAGTCTCATCTGAAAATCTTGTGACACTGCTCTGACTATTTATTTTAACAAATGATCTGTTTTACTTCATCCACCAGCTGATCGATTTCACCAACTGTATTGTAATAGTGAGGTGATGCACGAATCGCCCAGCCTGCTTTCTTTTCATCGAAATCTATAACTGCGTAATTCCGGTAGCTGGCTACTACGTTAATTTTTCTTTCCAGTAATTTTTGAACGATGGAGTTGGGCTCCATCCCATCGACAGTAAACGTGGCAAGTGCACCTACTTCCGGCCCACGGTCCAACAATCTAAGTTTCGGAATGGATGACAATTGCTCTCGTAAATAGCCGGCCAATTCACTGACTCGTTTCCAAATTCTGTCCTCCCCGACTGTCATACAATAATCAATTGCCTGACGAGTGCCCAGAACAAGCGAATAGGCAAACTCCCAATCTTCAAATCGGATAGCTCCGTCTCTCGGTTGGTACTTATCCTTTTCAATCCAATCCGCTCCTCGCATGTCGAGAAGCAAAGGTTCCAAACCAAGACCAAGGGCCTTATCGGAAACATAAAGCAAACCAGTGCCACGGGGGCCACGCAAAAATTTCCGGTTAGTGGCGCTGAGAAAATCACATTTCAATTCTTTCACATCCAGTTTCATTTGCCCTATAGACTGACAAGCATCGAGAACATAAATTGTCTCATACCTGCTTGCGATCTCCCCGATCTTCTTCACCGGCTGCACGAGTCCGGAGTTAGTCGGAATGTGAGTAATCGAGAGCATCCTGGGACGCAACGTTTTTAGTTTATGATCGAGATCATCCAGATCGACACCACCTTCTTTTGCACTTTGAATACGCTCGAGTTTTATTCCGAACCTCTTCTGAAGCGACAGGAACTGCAGTTGATTTGAAATGAAATCATCGTTGGAGGCAAGGATAATGTCTCCCGGCTTGAATGGAATAGACGAAATCGCACGGCCATACGAATCCGTTGCACTGGATGTAAAAGCAATACTGGAAGCTTTACAATTCAAAAGTTTCGCTGCGCTATTGTAAAACTCATTGACTTCTGATGCTTTTTGCGCGGCTGCTTCATACCCACCGACTGTCGCTTCAAGCTTAATATGCTCAAGGATGGCTTGCGTTACTTTGTTGGGCATCAGTCCTGCTCCTGCATTGTTCAGATGGATCACACTCTTACATCCATCGGTGTCGTCTCTGAACGAAAGAATTTCCTGTTCGGAGAATGAATCATTCTTTAAAGCGCTCATCGTTCGTTGGGGTTAACATTCTTGTATCTTATGAGCAGTGATTCAAACTTCGTGAAGTCAACCGGTTTTAAGTAAGGTTCGGCTTTAGCAGGATTCTTCAACAGTTTTTCCTTAGGTCTGACAGGCCGTTTCTCCAGGCCTCCTCCGCAGTTAGGACATACATTGAATAAAACATCCCGCACACAGTCAACACAATAAGTACATTCGTAAGTGCAGATCATTGCCTCCGAACTTTCATTGGGTAATTTTTTACCACAGTTTTCACAAACAGGTCTTAGTTCTAACATGGTTGAAACTTTATTTTGATGAAATGTTATTTCTTCTCTGCAATACATTCAATCTCAACCAATGCATTATAAGGAAGGCCTTTCACGGCTACGGTGGTGCGTGCCGGGCGGTGATCACCGAACACTGAAGCATATTCCTTGTTCATTTTCTCAAACAAACTCATATCGATCAGGTATACATTGGTTTTGACGACATGCAATAGCGACAAGCCCTCCGAAGCTAAAACGATTTCCAGATTCTTAAGAGCTCTTCGTGTTTGGCTTTCAATATCTGAAGTCTCTATTTTCATTGTTACCGGATCGACCGGAGTCTGACCTGAACAATACAATAAGTTGCCTGTTAGGATCGCTTGAGAGTAAGGACCAATAGCCTTAGGTGCTTGTTCTGAAAAGATTGCTTTCATATTCGCGGGTTAAAATTGTTTCACAAACCTACAGCAGCCGGGACGCGTGAATTCTGCAAATCCGGACTTTCATTGGCTTTTTACACTAATTTTGATTGCTCAAACGCGCAAATTCTGCATGACACTGGATCAATTTGACAAACACCTCCTTCGTCTTCTGCAACAGGACAATCGCCTAACGTCAGACGAACTTGGCAAAAAAGTAGGACTGAGCTCTTCTGCAGTTCAGCGCAGGCTTAAGAAACTCCGTGATGAAAAGATAATCGAAGCGGATATTTCAATTGTATCGCCATCGGTAGTTGGCCTGGACATTACATGCATTGTTGAGGTGGCGCTGGAACGGGGTAACTCGCAAGGCCTTGGAAAATTCAAAGCATCGATGCTCAAATGCAGTGACGTAATGCAGTGCTACTACGTTACCGGTAAATACGATTTTGTGCTGATCGTACATTCACCCAACATGCAGAAGTATGAAGAGTTTACCAATAAATGGTTACTCGACAACCCCAATGTGAGTCACTTCTATACCCATGTAGTGATGGATAAAGTGAAGACGGGATACAGTATATCTATTTAGCCAAATCTGAGTTCATTCTGGCAACTCCAAGTCTATCAGATAAGAAATTTAACTAGACAATAACTTTTTCCTGCCTGTCTCTCGATCATAACATCCTTTTGCGGGGAGATTTTTCAGGTTATTGGATCATGGTCTGGCTGTTGTAAATTCAAATTGATCTTAAATTCCTAGTTTTTGAAACAATTTTCCAACCTTCACTCGAAGCCGTTGAGTTACTTTACAAAAAAATAATCCACCTAAATCTGCTCTATGAAACAATTACTTGTCTCTTTCTTGTTTATTTCTGTCTTTGCCTATGGCCAAGAACCAAAAAAAATCTACAAAGACACCCTGGGAAATGTAATTACTGAAGAAGTGTTTAAGGAGAAAATCAAATCAGGGAAGTACTCGTCTTCGTATCAAACGGAAGGAGACAACGTAACCTACTTTTTGAACAACAGACAAAAAGCGGAAAAAGAGTTTGCTGAAAGGATGCAAAAAATCAGAGACAAGACATTGAATAAAGCCTTTCCTGATTTTAAACTCAAGAGACCGGATGGAAGCGAAGTAAGTTCTGCTTCACTTAAGGGAAAGACAATCGTAGTCAATTTCTGGTTCATCGGCTGTAAGCCTTGCATAGCCGAAATGCCCTTGCTCAACAAAGTGGTTGAGCGTTACAAAGGCAAATCTGATATTGTGTTTCTTGCACCTGCCCTTGATGAACAAGATAAACTGGTCCCGTTTCTGCAGAAAAATACATTTACATACCAGGTTCTGTGTTCGTCCAATGAACTCGGTAAAAACGTGGGTGTATATGCCTATCCAACACACTTAGTCGTTGATGCGAACGGAATCATCAAAGAACTTATGGTGGGCGGAACCGAGAGTATTGACCAGGCACTGATTACTGCTATTGACAAAATCGTGGCAAAATAAATCCACAAGGAAAGAGAGGTAATAACCTTTTTTAAATGCCGATCCTGTGATAGGATCGGCATTTCTATTTTTACATACAGCCAATCCATATTTCGTTTTGCGCTTTATCAATCAAAATATACTACCAAAAAAGTATGCCTGAATAACCGATTTCTCCAAACTATTTTTCAGAAAAATTACGGTTATGAAAATTATTCTTGTGCTGCTTTTTGTTTCCACTGCATTTGTCGGTATGGGTCAACAAAAGAAGGATTCTTTGGCTTCGGATCCGCTAGTATTCATGGATACGGTAGATAATATCATATCTGCCGAAGAATTCAGAGAAAAAATCAAATCGGGTAAATTTGATAGTATCAGTAAGTTTGAAAACGGTGCCACAGTACGCACTCTGGTACCTATGGCACCACCCAGGAAAACTCCTTTCATTCCCAAATCCAATCCTGTCATCGGTTCACCTTTTCCGGAATTCAACCTTAAGCGGGTTGATGGAAAAGAAGTAAGTTTCTCATCATTGAAAGGGAAGCTGGTTGTTATCAATTTTTGGTACATCGGATGCAAATATTGTGTTGAGGAAATACCCATCCTGAACAAGGTTGTGAAGCATTACCAGGACAACAAGGACGTTATCTTTTTGGCACTGTCATCGGACGACAGGTTTCATTTAAACAAGTTCTTGACTAATCACGAGTTTTTGTACCAGACACTGGTTTTATCAAGGGAGCTCAATGAAGATACCGGAATCCTTTTATTCCCAACGCACCTTATTGTAGATAAAAAGGGTATTATTAAAGAAGTGATTGTAGGAGATCAGGAAATTGAAAAAAAATTGATTGGTGCAATTGACAACGTCATGGCCGGCAATTAGGTATTCATCAGGTTTACTCCCGGAAAATCAAGAAGTAATTTTTGCTATTTTGCGGCAAACTGATACCCATGCTGCGCTCCCTTCTCCGAAAGAAATCACTCTCCGCTCTTTTAAAAGACACCCAATCGAGAGAAGCGCAAGGCCCTGAACTAAGAAAAGTTCTGGGTGTTCGTGATCTTACTTCGATGGGGATAGCGGCTGTGATTGGAGCCGGGATTTTTTCTACCATTGGTCAAGCTGCTTACTCCGGGGGGCCAGGAGTTGTTTTTCTATTCCTGATCATTGCAATCACTTGCGGGTTCGTTGCCATGTGTTATGCAGAGTTCGCGGCACGTATTCCTGCTGCGGGAAGCGCGTACACTTATACCTATATAACGATAGGCGAATTGGCAGCCTGGGTGATCGGCTGGGCATTGATCCTGGAATACGCCATCAGTAATGTGGTCGTGTCCATATCGTGGAGCAGTTATTTTGTCAATCTGCTGGAAGGTGCGAACATCAATTTACCTCAATGGATGACGACCGATCCCAAGACCGCCCGTGTTTTATTTGAAGCCGCTGTTGCACAGGGAAAACCTACGGGAGAAATGGCGTGGGCTACCGCACCAGAAATTGCGGGTCTAAAAATAATTTTAAATGTACCAGCCTCAGTGATTGTGGGCTTGATCACTATCCTCGCTTACGTTGGTATTCGCGAAAGCAAGAAGGGAGCAAACATCATGGTAGGAATTAAATTAGTGGCACTTGCTTTCATTGTCATACTGGGAATTTTTTATGTGACCACCGACAACTGGATACCTTTTATGCCCAACGGTTTTACCGGAGTGCTGGGAGGCGTCTCTGCTATTTTCTTTGCGTACATCGGATTCGACTCAATCTCCACAACAGCAGAGGAATGTCATAATCCGCAACGTGATTTGCCACGAGGCATGATTTATTCACTGTTGATATGCACATTGATTTACGCGGTAGTTACATTAGTGATTACAGGTATGGTCAACTATTCGGAATTTAAAGATGTTGCTGATCCACTTGCCTACGTATTTGAAAAAATCCACATGCAGAAAATCGGTTATATTATTTCTGCGGCTGCTGTGATCGCTGCAACAAGCGCGTTGCTTGTCTATCAATTGGGCCAACCCAGAATCTGGATGAGCATGAGCCGCGATGGGTTGTTACCTAAAAAGTTCAGCACAATTCACGCTAAATTTCTTACCCCCTCATTTGCAACCATTGTCACGGGCTTTGTTGTGGCGGTACCCGCTTTATTCATCGACATAGGTGTGGTGACTGACCTTACCAGCATCGGAACATTATTCGCTTTTATTTTGGTGTGTGCAGGGGTTCTGAACCTTCCTCCCAGGGAAAAAATATCCGGAGACAAAACATTTCACATGCCCCGAATCAATGGACAATGGGTACTGCCTGTCTTTCTTATACTATTCTTCTACGGTTACTCTGAGCGAATAAAAGTTGCTCTTTCAAGTCATCAATCGAGTCAGGAAATAATGTTCCTGATTTTTCTCGTAGTCGTATCAGCAATCACGATTCTGACATTTATCAAAAAGCTTTCCCTCATACCGGTGCTTGGCATTTTGTGCTGTCTTTACCTGATGATTGAGATACCCCCTAAAAGCTGGCTTGTATTTTTTGGATGGATGACAACCGGGCTACTTATCTACTTCGGATATGGAAGACGGAAAAGCAAACTCTCATCCCATGAACAAGTTTAGATTGCAACAGACTTGCAACAATTTCTATTACTCACTTCCCTTTCTTCATAATCCGATAACCAATAGAAACCTGGATGACCTGGTTTTGAGTTTGTGCTGTGCTGAAAGAAGCTTTCGGGTTTACCGTAGCGCTTGCTCCCGAGTTCTTGTTGATATCGGATATTCCCAGGTTGTAGCGAAAGCTGGCGCTTAACCCAAAGGGGACCTCAAATCCTGCACCCATCGCGAATGAAAAATCAATGGGGTTGACGTATGCGCTCATGTCTTTGCGAAGTTCATACCCACCGATATTTGTATTTACAATCTGGATCAAGTCTCCCGTGGCTCCCGCCAGAAAACCTATCTGAGGTCCGGCTGTTACATAGACCGGGCCAATCACATAATACTTGGCAAGCACCGGCACATTAATATAATTCAGATCCGAGCTTAAGTTGCGGTAATTAGGTGTGGTGAAATTTTGCCCTTGAGTGGAATAAACTATCTCTGGCTGAATCGCCCATTTACTAAACCTGATCGATGCATAAACACCTACATGATACCCTGTGCGATTATGGTAATTGACCTGAGCAAGCTTTCCCTCTGAACTTAGTCCCAAGCCTGAAACATTCAGGCCGGCTTTAACACCAAGGTCCATCTTTAGCTGTCCAACAGTAACATCAGTCAAAAAAATCAAACACGACAATAGCAAACAATTTCTCACGCGCATATTCATTCTTTTTTAATTTGAAGGGTAAAAATACAAAATGACAATACACTGAAAAATAAGAAAGCCGCCCGAAGGCGGCCTTTCTTTAATTCCTTTGGACAAATTATTATTTGCCAAGCTTAAACAAGCGGTAGCCGACAGATGCCATAAACACCTGGTTCTTGATCGCGCCTGGGCTACCTGTATTATTGTTGTCGGAGATACCCAGATTGTAACGGGCATCTATGCTCAAACCAAACGGCAAATCCCAACCCAAGCCCATAGCAACACTAAAGTCATTTCCTTTAATTGCATCCTTCCAATTAGAAGTTGTTGTTACGTTGGAAACTGTAGTCTTAACTTCTCCACCGGAAACAAAGCCAAGTTGAGGTCCAACCTGGATGTTGATACCTGCTACGGTATACAGTTTCACCATAATAGGAATGTTGATGTAGTCAAAATTAGCTTCCGTATTTTGTGTACTGAAAGAGTATTTTGTTCCTTGTTTTGAAAACAGCAATTCAGGCTGAATACCGATCTTACCCACCTTAACTAAAGCATAAGCTCCGAGGTGATAGCCAGTCCTATTGTTATAGGTGACACCTGGTGATTGGCTAACATTCAGGTTAGCGAAATTCAATCCTCCTTTGATACCAATACCCACCGAGGCCTGGGCCTGGGCAGCGTATGACAACAGGAAAAAATTAGCGATGATTAGGGTTCCCTTTAATAATTTCATATGGTAAAGTTTTAATAAAGGTAAATAAATTCATTTAATATGCTGACGAGCATCGTCTGAATTTGAACGCGGGTTTTGCGTTTTTATTTGCAAATAAGATTTGAAGAGACGATTCTGGCGTTGAGATGCCGTTTAACGATTTAAGTTGACAAGCTCCCATCGATCCCAAGTTCCGGATTTCTTCCTTTGACGTTACTGTAAAATTGCACCAGGAATCGCAAATCATTTTCTACATCACTACCTGGATAAAAAGGTTGGCCGATAACAACTTCTTTTTTTTTAAAATCAAAACCACAAGGAACAATCGGAACACCGGCTTGTCTGGCGATATAGTAAAATCCTGTTTTCAGTTTCGTTACTTTTTTTCTAGTTCCCTCCGGAGCAATAGCCAAAACAAATTCATTGTGACAATTGAAAATATCAACTACCTGATGGACCAGATCATGAGATGTGTTGCGATCTACCGGGTAACCACCGAGCCATCGAAAAAACCAACCATAGGGTGCTTTAAACAATTGGCTCTTGCCTAAAAATTTTGCGCGCTGCAATCGCAAAATACTTCTTGCCATCACTCCCACAACAAAATCCCAGTTACTTGTATGCGGAGCAACCGCGATGATATACTTCTTAATGTCGTACCGAAAAGACCCGGCAATTTTCCACCCGGTCAGTTTGAATATCAAAAGGTAAATCGGTCGCATCATAAGATTCTCCTCGGATGAATATCCTATTTTTTGTTCAGATGAACATATGATTTTAAAAATAAATCAGGCGAGAGTCATCATTCCTTTTTTGTTTTGAGCAACCAACACAAAACACAAACATGAAAAAAATTTTTAGATTCATCATCTACACGGCTTTAATCTCTTCAATCACTATCTCCTGTACTAAAACTGAAACCACGCCTTCCACTCAAGGTTGTATTCTCTCTCAAATGACTGATGGCAAATCAGGATCACTTACCACATTAACCTACGACAAAAGCAATCATCTCACAGGATTTACTGTAGACGATCACAAAGGAACAATTTCCAATTATACAGTAACCACAAATGCTCAAGGACTTGTAACACAATATTTATTAAATGGGCAGCCTGCTAATAGTTTTACCACAACAAAAGTAACAGCTGCATACAATGGAAATAATCGACTGACTCAAGTCCAGGTTTACCTTGAAAGTCCGGCAGTACTTTTCGTCACGGAAGACTTGTCCTATAACTCTAATGGTCAACTTGATCAACTCAAAACAGCTCTCGTAGTAACCGGATCTAAAGGTCAGGACAGCACGGTTTACACCTATGCTCTCTATACTTA
Organism: Cytophagales bacterium WSM2-2; assembly: GCA_015472025.1. Lineage (NCBI taxonomy): Bacteria > Pseudomonadati > Bacteroidota > Cytophagia > Cytophagales > Cytophagales bacterium WSM2-2. The sequence continues at coordinate 3,282,857 of BNHL01000001.1, read as the reverse complement.
TAGCAATTCTTCAACCATGAACCCAAGCACCATTACTTCTTACAGTGGCAGCGCGACAGGAAAAACAGGCAGTCCGAATGTAACTCAAACATTTACTTTTGACACGAAGCACTCTAATGGAGGCGGGTTCCCTGGATCACTCGATTCGTTCAATACGATTGCCAGCAATAACATTCTGACTGCGCAGTCGGCATATCACTTCTCAAGTGGTGACACCAACGTCAATCAGACTTTCACTTATCAATACAATTCATCCGATTACCCAGTATCGAAGGTCTACCAGTACAATGGCAACTCGGTCACTGATACCTACACTTACAGCAACTGCAAATAGAATTTGGTTTTGTTTGAATAAAGGCCTGGTCAGCAATGGCTGGGCTTTTTCATACGATACGATCAATGAGCTTGTCGTCAGCCAGGTTGGGAACAGTTATTTGTAATCCTTTATTGACTTCTTTTTGAATCGCATTGAGTGCTCCTTCATTACGCGCCCATGCCCGGCGGGCGATGCCGTTATTCACATCGAAGTATAACATGTTTTTTATTTTCCGGCTAGCATCAGCAGTGCCGTCAAGCACCATTCCGAATCCTCCATTAATTACTTCGCCCCAACCTACACCACCACCGTTATGAATGGATACCCACGTGGCTCCGCGAAAAGAATCACCGATGACATTGTGAATCGCCATATCGGCGGTATAGCGTGAGCCATCATAAATATTCGAAGTCTCGCGATAAGGTGAATCTGTTCCTGACACATCGTGATGATCACGTCCAAGTACCACAGGTCCGATCTTTTTGTTCTTGATAGCCTCGTTGAAGGCGTCCGCTATTTTCATCCTTCCTTCCGCGTCCGCATAAAGAATGCGAGCCTTCGATCCGACAACCAATTTATTAGTCTTAGCAGACTTAATCCAATTAATGTTGTCCGTGAGTTGCGATTGAATTTCTTCGGGAGCCACTTTTGTAATCTCTGATAACACTTCTGTGGCAATCTGATCGGTGTAATCGAGATCTTCCTGCTTTCCAGAAGTGCAGACCCAACGAAACGGTCCGAAGCCGTAATCAAAACACATTGGCCCCATGATGTCCTGTACGTAAGATGGGTAACGGAAATTAATTCCATCAGCTGCCATTACATCTCCACCTGCCCTTGATGCCTCAAGCAAGAATGCATTTCCGTAATCAAAAAAGTAGGTGCCGCGTTTGGTGTGCTCGTTGATTGCAGCTGCATGTCTTCTCAACGAGGTTTGCACTTGCTTTCTGAACTCCTCTGGTTTTGCAGACATAAGCTGATTCGATTCTTCCAACGTCAGCCCGGCAGGATAATACCCGCCGGCCCACGGATTATGAAGTGAGGTCTGATCAGAGCCGAGTTCAACAAAAATATTCTCCTTGGCAAATTTCTCCCACACATCAACAATGTTTCCCTGGTAAGCGATTGAAACAATCTCCTTATTCTTTTTTGCAACAACCACGCGCTCACAAAGCTTATCGAGACTGCTCACTACCTCGTCTACCCAGCCTTGTGAATGCCTTTTGTTCGTTGCCTTTTCGTTCACTTCAGCAACTACTGTAATACATCCTGCAATATTTCCGGCTTTGGGTTGAGCCCCACTCATGCCACCAAGACCAGACGTCACAAATAGTTTTCCTGCAAGGCCTTCTCCACTTTTAGAAATCTTCCGTCCTGCATTCAGGATCGTAATGTTTGTACCATGCACAATTCCCTGAGGGCCGATGTACATATAACTACCGGCGGTCATCTGGCCATATTGCGTGACACCAAGTGCGTTGTATTTTTCCCAATCATCTTGCTTCGAATAATTAGGGATCATCATTCCATTGGTGACAACCACCCGGGGCGCTTCTTTCGAGGAAGTGAATAACCCCATAGGATGGCCGGAGTACATATGTAGCGTTTGCTCTTCCGTCATGACAGCCAGGTATTTCATCGTCAGTAAATACTGAGCCCAATTTTGAAATACTGCTCCATTTCCTCCATAGGTAATCAACTCGTGCGGATGTTGTGCCACAGCCGGGTCAAGGTTGTTTTGTATCATCACCTGGATAGCTGCAGCTTGAATGCATTGATGAGGATAGTCACCGATCGGCCTTGCGAATATTTTATAATCCGGGCGAAACCGATACATGTAAATACGCCCGAACTTTTGAAGCTCTTCGTAAAATTCTTTCGCTAGAATTTCGTGGTGACGCGGGTGAAAATAACGCAACGCATTTTTCAATGCTAGTTTCTTTTCATCAACCGAAAGAATGTCTTTCCGTTTAGGTGCATGACTGACTGTTGAATCATAAGGCCTTGCTTCGGGAAGCTCATCAGGGATTCCGAGTAATATCTGTTCTTGGAATGAATGTGCTGTAGTAGTCATGCAGCCGATGCTTTTTGAAATTGCTCTAGTCTGAAATTATTCTTCGTAAACTGATAGCCCTGGTCGAAAATCTCCTGGGCCTTCTCAATATCAAAGACCGTAAAACGATCCATGTTGGGCGGTGCAATGGAAATATCGCACAATTCTTTGCTCATCCGCGTATTGGCGGAAATCGCTATAAGTAAGCTGCGTTCAATTACCTTCTTCAGGTTTTTAGGATCGAATTCGGGGCTGATCTCATTGCAATGTGAGCCAATGAGGAAATCGCACTGGTTGCGTATGCAACGGGCTGGCAGATTGTCCAACAACCCACCGTCAACGTATACACCTCCATTCAAAGTTACCGGGTTAAAGACTACTGGAATGCTGCAAGAAGAAACCACCGCTGTAGCAAGATCGCCTGAAGCGAAATAGGTGATCTCTCCTTTTCTGATTTCTGTGGCGGCAATAGTCAACGGAATTTTTAATGCCGAAAAATTATTCTCTGGAATATTTTTGATAATCAACTCCTTCAGACCATCCATCGTGAGTAAGCCTGCCCACGACCATGCAGGCCGCACTGATTTAAAAAGACTGAGGTGGCGAACTTGCTCAAAAATCTGATCCGGCTTAAGCCCATACGCATACAGCGAGGCGACAATTGATCCAGCGCTGGTTCCGGAGATGACAGAAATCTCAACACCCATTTCTTCAAGAGCTTTAAGCACTCCGATGTGTGCTATTCCCCGCGAGCCTCCTCCAGACAATGCAATTCCAATTTTCATCTGATCAATAATTCTATAAAATTTCATTCAATGAAAAAGCGTTGTCGAGGCGGATTCCTTTTTCGGTCTCTTTCACCGTGCAACACTCATTCACTGAATCATGCTCTAAAAATAAAATATAGCTGTTAGCAGCCGCTTCTTTCAGAAATCGCTCTTTCTCCTCCAGTGTGATCAACGGCCTTGTATCATACCCCATCACATAAGGTAATGGAATGTGCCCTGTGGAAGGAAGCAGGTCAGCCATAAAACAAATCACTTTGTCCTTATACTTTATTTTCGGAATCATCATTTTATCTGTGTGACCGGAAGCAAAGAACAAGTCAAACTGTGAGAGTGGCGATGGCTTGCCCATCTCTGCAAAATTCAAGTGTCCACTCTCCTGCATCGGTAGAATATTCTCTTTCAAAAAACTGGCCTTCTCGCGCGGGTTCGGCTGCGTGGCCCATTTCCAGTGATCAGAATTGCTCCAATACTTCGCATTCTTGAAAACGAGTTCGAGCTTGTCGCCATTATATTTCACCCCTCCGCCACAATGATCAAAGTGAAGATGTGAAAGGAACATGTCGGTAACATCACCTTCACTGAAACCTAGTTTATTAAGGCTCTTCGTCAGAGAATCGTCTCCATGTAAAAAATAGTGCTGAAAAAATTTAGCATCCTGCTTGTTACCGATACCATTGTCAATCAGGATCAATTGCTTTCCATCTTCGATAAGCAGGCATCGCATCGCCCAGGTACACAAGTTATTGTTGTCAGCGGGGTTGGTCTTTTGCCAAATGGACTTGGGCACTACACCGAACATTGCCCCGCCATCGAGTTTAAAAAATCCGGTATTGATTACATGTAGTTTCAAAGTAGAAAGATTAGAAGTGGAACTTTAAAGATCTGAAAATCGATATCCAAAATTAAAAAGTTCCAGTCGAAAATCACTTGTGGGTACCTGGAAAGAAGTGCTCCATGGTAAGTACGCTAGTTTCAGAGAGTCGATCTATTTTTGAAAGTCTTACCGATACGGATGCGGCCAGCATGACCCACAAAATAATAAAGCTGACATTATAAACCATTAGATTGATCTCGTAAAAACCGAGATAGGTGATAATTACATAACCAAAAGTAATCGACCCAAGGAGTATCGTGATCAACATAATGGTTGACCCGCCACGGTTGTTCAAAAAAGCTTTCATGATCAGAAAAAGAACATTCAACAAAACAAGCGAGCTGAACGCTAAATATATCCACAAGTAAGTAATGAATACACCAGGAGGTAACACTAAAACAGAAATACAAAATGCCGAACCAAGGATCAACGTTGCGGTTTTTACATATTTTTTGAAATCCTGAGGAAACAAACTACCAATAAAAAACATAGCGAGCACGGTGGTAAGAATTACACTCAAATACTCAATACGCATCTGCATTTTCCAGGACAGCTCCAACCAATCCAGGGCACGGTAGTAATTTGAAAACAATGAACGAATGAGCCAGGCAGAAGAAAAAAGAGTTTGAAATATAAATACGCTGCGATGCTCCACCCGGACGTAATAAAAACTAAGGGAGACCAGGGCGATAATCAGGAGAACTACTGCCAGAGCATAGTCCATTACTTTAATAAAATGATTATTGAGAAGTACTCTTGAAGCCAGCCCTAAGCGCACGGGGCCATGGATTCCTCCTGTGGATGGATAAAAATTGGCGACTCGCAAAACAAGTTGAATGGTATCACCGGTGGATTTGAAGCGATAAGTATCAGGACGGGGCTCCGGCACACAAGTCTGCACGCTGAGCCCTACCTTACCCTTTGACCCCACTTGTTGCCCATTGACAAATAGCTGATAGCTTGAAAAAATTACCGGAACCTCAATCGCCAGGTTTGCATTTTTATGAATTGAATTTATAACCACGTTCAAGACAAACGTACCGGCATCGATTTCTTTAAGGCCACTTTCGATTGTAAGTCGACCGTCATTCTGAGGCCATACTCGTCGGTCAGCTAAAAGTTGGCTATTGAAATAAGCCCACTGCTTAAGATCTAAAGATTCGTCTTCAAGATTTTTATGACTCGCATCTAGGATCAGAGATTGGGCTAACAGGCATGATGGCAGGCACCAAAAAAGAATCAGGGAGCACAGCCGGATTTTTTTCATCCCCGTGTCATTCTTTAACTACACCCATAGCGCAGAATTTATCAATCCGTTGACTTATACGCTCTTCAGGTGAAAGTTTGCTCAGTTCTTTAAAGTTCTCCAGGATAGTCTTCTTCACTTCAGCTGCCATTGTCTTCACGTCTGTATGCGCACCTCCGATTGGCTCTTTAATAATTCCGTCAATCAGGCGAAGCTTATGCATGTCTTTCGATGTCAATTTCAAAAGCTCAGCAGCTTGTTCTTTAAAATCCCAGCTGCGCCACAAAATAGCAGAGCAGTTTTCAGGGGAGATCACAGAGTACCATGAATTCTCAAGCATCAACACGCGGTCACCAATGGCGATACCCAATGCACCACCTGAAGCCCCTTCACCAATAATAATACAGATCACCGGTACCTTGAGTGAAAACATTTCCTTCAGGTTACGGGCAATCGCCTCGCCTTGTCCCCGCTCCTCCGCTTCCAGTCCAGGGAAAGCTCCGGGAGTATCGATCAATGTAACAATTGGCTTGTTGAATTTTTCTGCGAGTTTCATCAATCGCAGCGCCTTACGGTAGCCTTCGGGATTGGCCATACCGAAGTTGCGCATTTGACGCTGCTTGGTGTTCCTTCCCTTCTGCTGACCAATGAACATAAATGTCTGACCATCTACCGAACCGAGTCCACCGACCATCGCTTTGTCATCAGCAACATTTCTGTCGCCGAACAATTCAATGAAGTCTGAAGTAATCTCGTAGATGTAATCCAATGAGTAAGGACGATCAGGATGACGTGACAACTGCACGCGCTGCCAGCCGGTAAGGTTTTCGAAAGTTTCTTTTTTCAATTCAATAATTTTTTTCTCCAAAGCCCGAATCGCTTCATGAACCGACTTGTCACTGCCATCGGCTAATTGCTTCATGTCTTCCAGTTTTGACTCCAGTTCAGCAATCGGCTTCTCAAAATCCAACAAATTCATTTCCGTTTGGGTTGATTAAGACAGCAAAATTAAAAGAATTTCAGAAATGAAGGCTTCATTCCTTTCGGGTAAAGGAAGGACAGGGCAAGAACTTCTCTCTTTTCTTTGATTTCAACCTTTCCGGAATCTCGTGATGATACTTGATCGCGACCTCATGCGCACCTCCGGAAGCAGGCCCCAAAGGCGAAACGGTGAGGTCGTAACTGTAAACAATTTCGATTCGACTGAACTGGAACCCCAGGATAACAACAGCCGCATCCTGACTCGGACTATTGTCTGCATTTTTAGCAACCGGAATACCACGGTACCAAAGACCGAACACAATCGGATCATACAATAAATAAGCTCCTACATCCAGTTGCTGAAAATTTGCCTGTCGCTTATACACAAACGAAGGCGACAGCACAGGAATACGCGGTCTCTTAAACGCCCCAGAATACAATGGCATTCGTACACCACCATGCAGCGTGACTTTCATTGGAACATAGGCATACTGATCGATCAGCGACCTGTTTGGTTGATTGATGTGATTTGCAGCAAAGCCAAACCAGAAATTTTTGTTGTAGGCCAGTACGCCTGTTTTAAAATCAAAGTAGTGGGCATTACCCGCGGTGCTCAGGGTTGGGTCACTGGTGGGTACTGTACCGTTTGCACCCAACTGTAACTGATCGGCAAAAAGCAGTTTATTAAAATCAATACTCCGCGAAGCATAGCCGAAATTCAATCCTGAAGAAATAACCCATTTACTTGATACCCTCCATTTGTAGGAATACAGAAAATTAAACTGGATAGATCTCATCGATGCGGTTCCCGCCTGATCCTGAGTAGCCAGGAAACCAAAGCCGCTATTGAGATCGTGTAAATTAAAATCATACGAAAAAGCAGTGGTTGTGTAGCCTTGTGCAACACTCGGCCATTGATTGCGATAGTTCGCTATGAAGCGGTGATCGTTGGTCGTTCCGGTGAAGGCAGGATTCAAATACAATGGCGCTGCATAGTACTGACTGAACTCAGGATCCTGTGCGAACGAGTTCAACGCTCTCAAAAAGAAAAGCATGAAAACTATTTTCTTCATCGGATCAGATTAATGTCACCTGTTCGCGTTAATGTCTCTCCCGATTCCAAGGTTACAGTGAGTTTGTACATGTACACGTCTTGCTCACAAAGCTTACCGTTGAAATAGCCGTCCCACCCGTGAGAGGAATCGCGACTTTCGAAAACCATTTGTCCCCAGCGATTGAAAACAAGCATTTCGAATTTCGTAATGCCTGCCATCACCGGAAGGAACACATCGTTTCGTCCGTCACCGGCACCAGGACCGTTGGTGCTTGGTGTAAAGGCATTGGGAACCAGTAATTGACCGCCCTTCCTAGCGGTAACCACACCTGTCATTCTCGAAGTATCACTACAATTGAATGAATTGCTCGCCACCAACGTGATTGTAAAATCTCCCTCCTTTGAATACACATGCTCTGGCCTGATCTCCATCGAGGTTTCACCATCTCCAAAATCCCACCAAAAAGAAGTGGCGTCCTGGCTTAAGTTAGACGTATAAACTGACCCTCCCGGAATGAAAACGAGTACAGGAGTGACCTTGAAATTGGCAATCGCTCTGACGTACACTTCGATGGCGTCTGTTTTTGTTGTCGTAACTACCTGTCCTGTCACATTCGATGCACTGAGCGACACTGTGTACTTCCCGGGTGTAGAATAAGTGTGTGTTGGGCTCGCTAGTTTTGAAGTGTTACCATCACCGAAATTCCAGGAAAAAGTAGAGGGGTCTGCATAGAGCGTTTGATTTGCAAACTGGACGGTGAGTGCTTCGCAACCTGTGGCTGGATTGTAACTGAAATTGACTACAGGTGGCACTGCCAGAATCGTGATTGTTTGTGTTGCACTCTGAGAGCAAACGGTATGCGTGACCGTCAATTTGATGGTATAAACACCAAAAGTGCTGTATGTGTGGCTCCCTACTCCACCATTGGAAGAGGTCGTGCCATCTCCAAAATCCCAAAGGTATGTCCAAGGGCCAGGAGTCGTATTGTTCGTGAGAGTGACTGTGGCGGAAGGAAACGACTGCGTCATAGGGCTCGCTGTGAACGAAGCATTCATATTGTCGAGCTTCGGCACTACGATCGTGCTGGAAGAAATAATACTGCTACAGTTGGCGAAATTTTTTGTGTCAAGGGAGAACTGAACGTTGATATCGGAGACTGCACGATTAAAAGTAAATTCAAATTGATCTGATGTACTCGTAACATCACTAACGTTCACTCCATTTTCAAGGATCACCCAGTGATAGGACGACAATCCCTTCTGTGTCGCCACCAGATTTATTTTCAAAACATCACAATCGTATTGCAACGTATCGATTGTGAAAATTGATGTTGGAATTGGTGAGACGCGAATCGTTCTAACGGAATCACCGAAGCAACCTGTGTTTAAAGTAGCGCGAAGTTTTACTGAAAAATCTTTAATCGACAGGGTTGTATTGCTGAAATTAAAACCGAAGTTCGGATTTGTGCCTGTGCTCGTAGACGAAATTTGTCCGTTGACATCGCTTATTGTCCAGGTGTAGTCTGATGGATTAAGCGACTGCGTTGCCGCGTCAACGGAAAAATTGACTGTCAGCGGAGAGCAATTGTTGTTGAACGGTGAATAGTTGATGGAGCTATACCCGGCTTTTGTTCCCGGATAAATCGTGATGGTCGTGGGCGCTGAAATTGTCTCACAGCCATGAACTGTATAAACATGAAGACGAATATCCTCAAGCTTGTTTACAGTGTTCGTGTTTTTAAAAGCATATGTAAACACATTGGTGAAACCAGGATCAGTGGGTCGCTGTGTGGCAACAGTCTGAAACCCGGAGCCCAACCGGTCATCTACTTCCCATACAAACCGATCAATGACATCAGGCTGACCTGTCGCAGAAGTATTTGTGAAATTGACGGTGAGGATACTGCAACCAGCAACTACATCAGGAGTAAAGGTTGCGTTTGGCAAAGGATCAACCGTTACAGGCTGTACAAGAATCTGGGAACATCCGTATTGATTAGTGGTCACGCGCAGCGCTACCTGGTGAGTTCCGGCCGCCCCCAATGATCTGGAGAAAGAAGTTTGATTATCGAAGGCGGGGTCTTTGTTAAAAGTGGTTCCGTTGTAGTTGAAGTCCCATTCCCTCAAGACAATTGATTCTCCGTTAATTGAATTCAATGTTGAACTTTCGTTGAACATGGTAGCAAGTCCCTGGCAGACGCGTGAAGCGGAAAAAACAGGAACCGGATTTTCAAACACGCGTACTTGCACCTCATCTTGCGTCTGGCATCCGGTCACATTATCACGAATAGTTAATACAGCTCTATAAATTCCCCGGTTGGTAAAAGACCGGTCAAACGGCCCGAGTACTGTCGAAGAAAAACCAGAAGCAGGCGCCTGCATTACAAGTGCATTATTTTCGTCAAAGAACTGCCATTGCCATTCCGTACTGGCAGTAAGTACTCCGGTAGACACGTCTGAGAACCTTACCTGAAAAGTGTTTAGTGGTGCTGCGGCATTCTGGCAAAAATCAGGAGTGATCGGGTTGTTCGAAAAGTCAGTTGTTTTGATCTTAGCGATCAATGCCGGTGAAATAGTAATCACCATGTCAAAAGAACTTACGCACCCGCCAGCTGCATTATTATCTTTTACAGAGAGGCGAATCAATTTCTGTCCTCCGGTAGAATATGAAAAAGTCGGGTTGTGATTGGTCGATGTGGAGATAGGAGCTCCTGCACCTGTACTGTTATTGTAGAACTCCCAGGTGAAGCCAAACGAGGCCCCGGCAATCAGCGGAGTCTGATCATCAAAATAAATATTGTCTCCAATGCAAAACGTAGTTTGAATCGGGCCACTGGCATTTCCGAACTTCGTAACAAAATCCGGCTGTGGCGATGGCACAATGACGACCTGCGCAGTCGTCACCTGCGGTGCATTGTCACCATTAAGGAGGTTTCCTCCCACTGGATTGAACGGATCATTGTCGGTAAGATCGTTGTCATATGCATTGCATTGATTCCAGTTTTTCAATGTCACCTCGAATATCTTACCCAGGTCTGCAGGAGCAGTGACCGGAACATTGATCATCAAACTCGTCTGCCCGGGGGAAGTGACCGGATAGATCGGGTTCGTATTTGGTGCCGGGTTATAATAAGGGAATGCTCCGGGAGTGACCCCGTTAACTTTGATTCCGGGGATTTGTGAAGCAGCCGCACCGGTTCCATAAATCCATTTAATCCATCGCGGAGCATTGTTCTCGCGAGTAGCACGAGGAAAACAATTCCATGCACTGTTATCCGTAAACTGAAGTGACGCAGCAAATCCTTCACAGACGCGAAAAACATTCGGGCTGATGGAGATGACATCATTTGTCCAGACTATGACCTGCGTGGTGATCGCCACAACTGAGCCGCGCGGGTTGCAGGCATTTGAAGCATCAATGGTCACATCATATCCGCAATCGACCGAAGTATTGGGGTAAAGGTGAGTCATGATCACACCCGTGGCATTCGTTTGAGTGAACATTTCAGCCGGGGACCCGTCACCCCAATTCGCATAGTAAATCGTACCAGCAACTGCGTTGAGATAATGGGTTTCAATCTGGACGGTATAAGGCGCACACCCGCGACTGCTGGTCAGGAACTGGAATCCCGGTTCCATGATACCTCCGCATTGCGCTTGAGCTGCTTCAACAAAAAATAGGGTCGAAGCAAAAGCCAAATAAAATATGCCCTTCTTCACTGATTAAATTTGATTTAGCCGGATAAAGCCAATCAGACGGTTCGGATGATCCAACAAAGAAACGAAAGGTGCTCCCTACCTGCCGCGCTTTGACGGCAAGCCTGACGTTAACAACGATAAGGCGTTCTTTAACAGGCCAAACGTGTTTGAATCCAGCCCGATTCCGGAAATAATTTGACAGGAGCGGGCTGCGGATTAGTCAAATAGCCTACCTTTGCGCGGATTTTTTCAGCCCATGTCATCAGCTAAATACATATTCGTTACCGGAGGTGTTACGTCTTCGCTAGGCAAAGGAATTATCTCAGCATCGCTGGGTAAATTGCTGCAAGCCAGGGGGTTTACGGTCACCATTCAAAAATTTGACCCGTATATCAATATCGACCCGGGCACACTCAATCCCTATGAGCACGGGGAATGTTATGTAACTGATGACGGTGCCGAAACGGACCTCGACCTTGGGCACTACGAACGATTTCTGAACGTCCGCACCAGCCAGGCTAACAACGTGACTACCGGCCGTATCTATAATAATGTCATCACCAAGGAAAGACATGGTGAGTACCTTGGCAAAACGGTACAGGTCGTACCGCACATCACAGACGAAATCAAACGGAATATCTTTTTGCTGGACGAAACCGGGAAATATGATTTCATCATTACAGAAATCGGTGGTTCTGTCGGTGATATCGAATCCCTCCCCTTTGTGGAAGCCGTGCGCCAGGTACGTTGGGAACTTGGAGCCAATAACTCCATGGTCATTCACCTTACGCTCATTCCCTATTTAAAGGCTGCAAAGGAACTGAAAACCAAACCGACCCAACATTCGGTAAAGGAGTTACTCTCTTATGGAATTCAGCCTGACATATTAGTATGCCGCACAGAACTCCCGTTGTCGATGGAGATCCGGAAGAAGCTGGCGCTGTTCTGTAACGTGAATATCAACTCGGTGATCGAAGCGATCGATGCCGAGACGATCTATGATGTTCCTTTGCTCATGAAGAAAGAAAAACTCGATGAGCGTGTGCTTTCAAAATTGAAAATGACATCGAAGCATGAGCCCGAGCTCGAACAGTGGAAAGCATTTTTGGCGAAACTCAAAAGCCCGATCAATGAAGTAAATATTGGACTGGTGGGAAAATATGTATCACTTCCTGATGCTTACAAATCCATTGCGGAAGCGTTCATTCACGCAGGTTCTCAAAACGATTGCAAAGTGAATGTGAAATGGATTTCTTCCGAAGACATCAGCAAGGAAACAGTAAAAGAAACTCTGGGAGGGTTGGATGGCGTACTCGTTGCTCCTGGTTTTGGTGAGCGAGGACTTGAAGGAAAAATTGAGGCGGTACGTTATGTCCGCGAAAATAAAATCCCTTTCCTGGGAATATGCCTTGGAATGCAATGTGCTGTGGTGGAATTTGCCCGGCACGTATTGAAGCTGGAGGCCAGCACCACCGAATTGAACCCAAAAACAAAGAATCCGGTGATCGACCTGATGGAAGAGCAGAAAAAGATTACAACAAAAGGCGGTACTATGCGTCTAGGGTCTTATGACTGCAAACTCAAGAAAGGCTCGAAGGCACAACATGTTTACGGTGACACCATGATTCACGAGCGTCACCGTCATCGCTATGAGTTCAATAACAAGTACATGGAGCAAATGGAGGAGGCAGGATTGAAAGCCGTGGGTGTCAACCCGGATTCAGGCTTGGTGGAAGTCGTAGAGTTAAAAGATCATCCGTGGTTCATTGGTGTCCAATTCCATCCGGAGCTAAGAAGTACGGTGTTAAGTCCTCATCCATTGTTTGTGAAATTCGTTGGGGCTGCGATGGAGCATAAGAAGTCCACTAATAATAGTTAAGTCGTTGTTATAGTTTCAGATAATCTCATCTTCAAATCATCATATTAAATGGATAGGAATTCAGCGATAGGTCTTACTTTGATGGCCTTGTTATTGCTCGGCTACTTTTATTTTTTTTCTCCCACTCCCGAGCCTCCCAAGAAGCCAACATCATCTATAACAATCCCTAAAGACAGTACAGTTCAAAAGAAGGCTGAAAGCATTATGGACAGCTCCGTCACCAAACAATATGGTGACCTGGGATCTTTTCTTGCAGGTAAAGAAGAATTCACTTCCATTGAAAATGACGTTCTCAAGCTGACATTCAGCAATCGTGGTATTGTCAGCGAAGTGAATCTGAAAAGCTACAAGACCTACAGCCAGCAGCCACTGCTTCTCGTCAGTGGAGGCAATAACAAATTTGCATTGACTGCTGTTTTTAACGGACAAACAGTTGACCTGTATCAACTCCACTACCAGGCAGAGACAGCAAAGCAAGGTGACACCACCCGTTTAAATTTTACAGCTCGGCTTTCCGAGAGTTCATTCATCAGGCATACCTATTCAATTCCTGACAAGGGATACAAAATCGGCTACCGGATTGAGACCAAGGGAGTTTCATTGGCTGGAAAAGACCTCGCCTTCGCCTGGACTGATTATATGCCGCTGGTTGAGAAAGATATTACTGACAGCCGCAACAGAACCACGGTTAACTACTATTCTGCGCAAGGATCATTTGACGGCCTCAGCGAAAATTCTGCTGACGACAGCAAGACATTCTCCGAGCCAATGCGATGGGTTTCTATGCGTCAGAAGTTTTTCATCAGCGCTATTTTCGCTAAGAATTCATTCAATGCAGGGTCAGTTGCGATTTCTTACAATCCCAAAGATTCGCTTTACGTAAAAAAGGCTGATGTAAGTCTCGCCATTCCTGCGGCTGCTCTTTCCTCCGGCAAAGCAGAGTTCGGATACTACTTTGGTCCTAATGATTATCGCGTTACAAAAGACGTAACCGAAGAATTTTCACGGAATGTTTATTTAGGATGGCCTCCTGTAATTTGGGTAAACAAGTTCCTGGTCATGCCCGTTTTCCAGTTCTTGCAAAAATTCATTGGCAACTACGGACTGGTGATCATGCTCCTGGTACTATTCATGAAGTTGCTGCTTACGCCACTAGTGTATTCATCCATGCTTGGTATGGCAAAAATGCGTTTGCTGAAACCTGAACTTGACGCCATTAAGGAAAAGAATGGCGATAACATGGCACAGGCACAGCAAGACCAGATGAAGTTGTATCAACAAGCTGGAGTGAATCCATTCAGCGGCTGCATACCACTGATATTACAGATGCCTATTTTGTTTTCGATGTTCTATTTATTCCCGAATTCAATAGACCTCCGTCAGAAGTCCTTTTTGTGGGCTGAGGATCTTTCTACGTATGATTCTATTTTAAATCTTCCATTCGTCATTCCATTTTACGGAGATCACGTCAGTTTATTTGTATTGCTGATGACGGCATCACAGTTGGTTTACCAATGGCAAAACAACCAGCTGAGTTCGGTGCAGGGCCCTATGAAATCAATGGGTTATGTAATGCCCGTGGTCTTCATGTTCGTACTGAACTCTTTTTCTTCCGGATTAAGTTTCTATTATTTCATCTCTAACCTGATCACATTCTCTCAGCAGGCTGTCATCAAACGTTTTGTTGATGAGGATAAGATCAAGTCGATCATGGATGAGAACCGTAAGAAAGCCGCTTCTGGTGTTGGTAAGAAGTCCAAGTTTATGACTAAGATTCAGGATGCCATGAAAGCCAGCGAAGAAGCGCGCAAGAAAGGAAAGAAGTAAATAAGAGCTCGAGAGTCAGGATTCCATAGCGAATACCGGAATCATCGCGATTGATCTCATTACTCTTTCTGTAACAGAATCACACCTTGAATTCCCAAAAGGGAATAGTTCCTGTGCAGGAATTTTATTGAGGATATTTTCCTTCACAAGGGATTTGGCGCGATGAAGGCGGACCTTCACATTTTCTTTTGTCAATCCCAGCGCCAAGGCAGTCTCGTCAATCGGCATTTCATTCACTTCACGAAAAGTATAGACTAGCCTGTATTTTTCCGGCAGGCTGAGGATCGCTTGCTGAAGCAGACCGTACATTTGGTTTTTGAACATCAATTCATTTGCATTTTCATCAGGAGTTTCCTTTTGCTTTGCCTCACCGTCCTCCAATCCGGTCATTTTCTTTTTACCTCTGAGTGCCATTTTGCATTCGTTTATCAGTATTCGTGTTATCCAGGTAAGAAACGAGGACTCTTTTCGGAAGGAAGGCAAGTGCAGGAAAGCTTTTAAATAGGAGGATTGAATAGCATCCTCTGCATCAGCTTCATTCTTCATCATGACAATAGCCACGCGGTAAAGCGGAAGGTTACAGGCCTTGATAATATGCCTGAACTGACTCTTGTCACCCCGAAGCACTTGATCCACAATTGTATTTAGCTCAACCATTCTTTTCCTGAAATTCCCTGGCAATATGTTTTAAAACAATTTCTCCTCCGATATAATTTCCCGCGAACAGAATTATAGTTGTCACGGCTTTACCTGTCAACAGCAAAACAGAAACCGGGTAAATGCTGGAGACATGTTTATATTCATATGTCAGTATCAATGTAAAGCAAATGACCACTACAATCTGAATGCAAGCATGAAATATCACTTTATTGACAACAGATGTGCCGGGCTTAATAAAACGAACAAAGTCGAAAAATCCAGCCACCATGGCTGCCCAACCTCCGACCACCCCTGCCCATAAACAGTAGTAAGCAGCTTCTGCCAAAACAGGCAGGTGAAGATACCCTGATAAAATGCTGAAGACCAAATCCACCGGCAGCAAAGCCGATGGGAAATGGATCAGCATCATGTGAACCGGATGAAGTTTCAACTTACATCAGGGCAAAGACCAACAGCATTACAAAAGCCGAGACCGCAATAACAGCGTGAATCAGCACCATGCCCAATGGACCTGGTTTTTTCTTCATGTCATTGAAGAACAGGTAAAATCCTCCCAGGGCCGCCACCACAAATAAAATCAGGCTAACCTTGGGGTAGTTATCGGGGTGATCGAGCATGTACAACAACAGCATAAGCAAACCGGCAGCACTCAGGATGCCATGCGCATAAACGACAGGCTTTGGGGTCTCTGGTTTCTTGTTGAAAATGGATAAGGCTACGATCAGCCCCATTACAGCTGACAGGGCGAAGACGGCAATCGTGTAGTAAATCATGATTTAGCGTTTTGGTTTTGGCGATTGGATGCACCGAACGCTAAAAGGTTACAATTTTTTTTCAGCGTCTGCCTTACGTTTTAATATCGTCCCACGCTACGTTGCGGTAGACTCGCAGAATAAAGTAGCATGAAGCCAATAGAACCGGGATTGCCAACCATAAAATCATGTCGTAGCCTGTGAGAAAATAATGCATGGCTGAGATCACTCCAATCATGAGCATGATAATAATGGCTCTTGCAAAACTTCCAGCCTGACTTCTACCGGTGTAAGCCATACTTTGGGGCATATACTTATCAGAGATTACGGAAATGATCAGCATGAGGAGCATGCACGTAAAAAATCCAAAGGCCAGATCGACAATGGCTTTCTCGCGCCAGATCAGTAAAATAATGAACGAGGTGGCCGCATAAAGTGGAACAAAAAATTTAACCAACACTCCTTTTAATGTACCAACCAACAATTCCCCGGGTTTTTGAATGGGCGCTGAATTGAAGACCCATGCAGCTTTGTATTCATCTGAGAAATGAATTTCAAACGAGGCTGTTAACAAAACATAAATACAGGCATAGATCACGAATAAATGTCTTTCCGTATTGCCAAGTGACATGATGTATTCCATCAGTGGCAAATCTCCCTTTGATTTGGATTGCAGCGTAAACACAATAATCATCACCACAAAGTATCCGATCGCCGGGTAAATGCGCAATTTCAATTTGCGGTCACGGGCAAAAGCAAATGTTACCAATGAAAATGCGGCTCGCTC
Source organism: Cytophagales bacterium WSM2-2 (assembly GCA_015472025.1). Taxonomy (NCBI): domain Bacteria; kingdom Pseudomonadati; phylum Bacteroidota; class Cytophagia; order Cytophagales; species Cytophagales bacterium WSM2-2. Next base: position 3,265,941 of record BNHL01000001.1, on the reverse strand, counting down.
AAGGCCTGGTTTTGTGACCCGGTTTCCAATGGATGCAACCCAACCTGGTTTCGAAGGACTTGCTGAGACAATGGGAGCAGGCGCTACACTTGTACCGAGGTCAGCGATCTTTGTAGTAAAATAAGGCGTTAAATATTTATCGATCAGTTTCCACGTTGCGACCGGAACAATTATGGCGAGCGCTGTAACAGTGAGGTAGAGCGGTTCGAACGTGAAGTCTTTGAGCATTTTCCCCATTCCTGCCATCCACATGGGAGGAATAAAGATCGACCACCAATGCAGATCAGTTGCCACATTTTCCAAATCCTGTGAGCCAAGCATGCGTGGCAAAAGCTGGTAGCCACCCATCATCAGCACTGCCATACCAATCTGAAAATAATTGACGATGGCTTTCAGTTTTTCTTCGCTTGTGAAACGCATCATGAGCAGGTACAAACCGTTGGTGAGCGCCACCGATAATATCACCGTGAGAATGGTGGTGAGAATAATTGCAACACCCGTCAGTACACCATGCACGAAGAATGTTACCACAATCGGAATCAACGCCAATGCCAACCCGATCTGCACAATATAAAGCAGGATGTGTGTGGTCCGGGCAGCATAAAATGTTTTCGGTGTAATCGGCCTTGGAAGAACAATCGTATTATCGCTGGTATCCAGCAGCACAGCACTGAAATCGCTGATCAACGTAAGTGTGATCATCACCATCAGGTAGCTGTGATAAATTGAAAAAGAGAAAATGACCGAAGGGAAGTAGCCAATCAATGCCGACAAGAAGGCTCCGAACAGTCCGTAAATAAAAAATATGAGAACAAACGAAGATGATTGCTCTTTTTGGTTTTGCTGCAGTCTGAATGACGGAGGCCTGCGATTGTCCATTTCCAGTTTTACACCAACAATCGCACGAAGCTGATTGTAGTCGATCCCCTGCCAGACATAGATCGGCTTGAACAGGTCAAGTATTCTCAGAAGAAAGTAAGTCATGACTTCAGAATATCAACGAAGTTATTGGCTACAGTTACTTGTTCACCTTGTCCGGTAAGCTGCGTAAAAATCTTTTCGAGAGTGCCTCCTTGCGCTTGTTCATTCAATTGTTGAAACGACCCATTCGCAATAATTTGTCCCTGGTTGATAATGATAATTCGATCAGAGAGCTTTTCTACCACATCCATGATGTGGGAGCTGTAGAAAATAGTTTTCCCGCCTTGCTTTAACTGGGTCAGGATTTCTTTTACAAGAATAACTGCATTCGCGTCCAGGCCTGATAGAGGTTCATCAAGAAAAATAATTTCCGGATTGTGCAGCATTCCTGAAATCAACAACACTTTCTGCTTCATCCCTTTCGAGAAGGTGGTCATCCGGTTCTCCTTTGCCTTATCGAGATCAAACAACTTGAGGAGCTCATTTGCCTTTTGCTTCACTGACGCTTCCGGGAGCTGATACAATTGTCCTATAAAAAGCAAATATTCAAGTGGAGTCAGTGTTTCGTACAGTGCGGCATTTTCGGGGATGTACCCAATCTTCCGTTTGATGTCCAAAGCATTCTTAGCCACATCCATACCCAACACTTGCACCTCACCGGCAAAATCCGGGATCAGCCCGCAAAGCACTTTAATGGTTGTGCTCTTGCCCGCACCGTTGGGTCCGATATAACCAATCAGCTCACCCGATTGAATCGATAAATCAATGCCCTTAAGCACGTTCACCTTGTGGTAGTACTTGATAAGGCCCGATACTTTGATGACTTCAGACATAAACATTTGAGAATGGGGCAAATAAACAAAATTTGGAGCCTATCGACTCAATTTTCAACATTTTAAATGTTTATGGTCTGTTGAAAGTAAGTGGATAACATTGTTCCACGCACGTTCCACGATGAGTGATTAACCCTATCTTTGTCGCCCGTCAGTTATTGAAAATCAGAATGAGCGGGGTTAAAAAATCAGGTTCATCATCCGGTTTCAGAATTGACTAAATCCTCAAACTTAATCTCATGGGTAAAATTATTGCGATAGCGAACCAAAAAGGAGGCGTAGGCAAAACCACTTCAGCCATCAACCTGGCAGCAAGTCTGGCGGTGCTGGAATTCAAAACGCTATTAGTCGATGCCGACCCTCAGGCCAACTCCACGTCCGGATTGGGCATGAACCCGAAAGACATCAAAAAAAGTATTTACGAATGTATGGTAGACGGTGTGAATGCTTCGGACGCCATCATCAAAAATGAATTGAAGTTTTTGGATGTACTCCCCTCCCACATCGACCTCGTTGGTGCTGAAGTGGAGATGGTGAATATTGAACATCGTGAAGAAAAAATGCGTAACGCGCTGGCCAAAATAAAAGACCAGTATGACTTCATTCTCATCGACTGCTCTCCTTCACTGGGATTGATCACCATCAACTCTTTGACTGCTGCAGATTCAGTTATTATTCCGGTACAGTGCGAATATTTTGCATTGGAAGGTTTGGGCAAATTGCTCAACACCATCAAAATCATTCAGACCCGCTTGAATCCGAAACTTGAAATTGAAGGAATCCTGCTGACGTTGTATGATGCACGTACCTCGCTGGGCAACCAGGTGGTAGAAGAAGTGAGAACACATTTCAAGAATATCGCGTTTAAGACAATAATCCCCCGCAACGTCAAATTAAGCGAATCTCCCAGCTTCGGGTTGCCAGCCATCGTACATGATGCCGAAAGCAAGGGCGCACTCAGCTATCTGAACCTGGCGCATGAAGTGTTGAACAAAAATGGAATGCGGAAATGAGTATTAAAAAGAAAGCATTGGGTCGTGGCCTGAGTGCATTACTCAGCGACTCAGAAGGAGAAAAATCGGAAGTGGAGGTAGTGGTCCCCTCACTCGGATCGAACCCGCCTGCCAGCAACCTGAATGAAATTCCGATTGAGGAAATAGAAACGAACCCATTCCAGCCTCGTCAGTATTTTGACGAAGAAGCATTAAAAGAGCTCTCTGAATCGATCAAGGTTCACGGCATCATCCAGCCTATCACGGTAAGGAAACTTGCACAAAACCAGTACCAGCTGATCTCGGGTGAAAGACGCTTCCAGGCTTCGAAGCTGGCTGGATTGAAAGCATTACCTGCCTATGTCCGCACGGCAAACGATCAGCAGATGTTGGAGATGGCTCTCATCGAAAACATTCAGCGTGAAAACCTTAATCCGATAGAAATTTCACTGAGCTACCAGCGCCTAATTTCAGAATGTAATCTGAAACAGGAAGAACTTGGAGACCGTGTGGGTAAGAACAGAACTACCGTCACCAACTACCTGCGGTTGCTCAAACTTCCACCTGATATTCAGATCGCCCTCCGCGACAACAAGATCTCGATGGGGCACGCACGCGCAATCATCAACGTGGAAAATCCGGATTCTCAGCTTTACATTTTCAAGAAAATCATAGCAGAAGATTTGTCCGTACGCGCAGTGGAGTCATTGGCACGTGAAGTAGCTGAGGGCGCAAAAAAGGAGGTCGTAGAACAACCAGCACCAGCATCAAAAGAGATTCATCAGCTTCAATCAAAGCTTTCTTCACATTTTGGCACGAAAGTTACTGTAAAGAGTGACGGCAAAAAGGGCGATATTCGCATTCCATTTTTGTCAGTGGAAGATTTGAACCGTATACTCGATATCTTAAAAGTTTAACATGCGTATTTTCGGCCTCCTTGCGATCTTGTTAATGACTTGCTTCGCAGGCCAAGCCCAGGATTCCAAAACCGATACCGTTGCGCTAGCTAACGACACCATCCGTTTAAAAAACGGAAAACTGGTAAGGGTGGAAGACTACGTGAAGCGCTTCGACCCACGCAAAGCGCTCTTCTATTCCGCTATTTTACCAGGCGCAGGTCAGGTTTACAACAAGAAGTACTGGAAAGTTCCGCTCGTTTATGGAGGACTGCTCGGCCTCGCTGCGGTAGTAAAATATTACAACGATGCACAAGTAAAGTATTCTGATCAATTGTACTTCTTGATCAACAATCCGACCTTGACGATACACCCTGTCAGCGGCAAAGATCAGAAACAGCTACGCTCCATTGTGGATGTTGCCCGGAGACAGCGCGACTATTTTGCCATCTTTGTGGGTTTCTTCTACATTTTACAATTAGTCGATGCTCATGTGGATGCACATTTGAAAGAATTTGATGTAAACCCCAAACTTCACGTTCGCCTGGAGCCTAGCTACACCCCAGCGGGGGGTCCCGGCCTGGGGCTGACACTTCGCTTTTGAAAATCCAATATCAAAACAGTTTTTCATGAATCTTCTGCTCATAGGATATGGCAAAATGGGTAAAGCAATAGAGGCTATTGCATTGAAACGAGGCCACACCATCGTAGGCAAAATTGTCAATTATGATGATCTTCAGAAATTCAATTCTAAGGTCGATGTTGCAATCGAATTTTCACGCCCCGAGGCTGTGGTTGAAAACCTAAAAATTTGCTTTGATAAGAAAATACCCGTGGCTTGTGGCACAACAGGCTGGCTGGAAAAAAAACAGGAAATAGAGAAACTCTGTGTGCAAAAACAGGGGACGTTTTTTTACGCTCCAAACTACACACTGGGCGTGAATGTATTTTTTAAGGTCAATGAGTTTTTAGCCAAGATGATGAACAATCAGGGTTATGAAGTTTCCATTGACGAAACCCACCATACTCAAAAGAAAGACGCTCCCAGCGGCACTGCTATTGCCCTGGCGCAGGGAATTATCAAAAATAACCCGTCCAAAAAAGAATGGACATTGGGTGCAACCTCCAACCCTGAAGCTCTCGTTATAAACGCATTCCGGATTGACCCGGCACCCGGCACTCACGTAGTCAAATATCAATCGGCAATAGATGATATTGAAATCAGGCATACAGCTCACTCACGCGAGGGCTTTGCTATGGGTGCAGTCCTTGTGGCCGAGTGGCTGGCAGGGAAAACCGGGGTCTATTCCATGGACGATTTTTTAAAATTCTGACTTCCCAGGAAATTGATTTTCTTTGCAGCACTGTATAATCAAGATTCGCTCAAATTGGAGGATTGGGTCTTGAGTAATGGTTTGAATTTGGATACTAAATTTTGAATTGATCTATATGAACTGGAAATTCTGGGAGAAGAAAAAAGAAGAAAGTAAAAAGCCAAAATCGGTGATCCGTGAGTGGTGGGACTCTGTTGTTTTTGCCGTTGTCGCTGCTACGTTGATTCGCTGGCTCATTATGGAAGCATATACCATCCCTACTCCTTCCATGGAGAACTCCCTGCTTGTGGGAGATTTTCTGTTCGTCAGTAAGTTCCATTACGGAACCCGCACCCCGAGGACACCACTACAAATACCGCTGACACATCAGAAGATCTGGTTTACAGAGATCCCCTCTTACCTTAACTGGATTCAGTTGCCCAGCTATCGTTTGCCTGGCATCAGTCACGTGAAGCGCGAGGACGTTGTCGTGTTTAATGTGCCTGGCATGTCTGAAAACAACTACATGCTTCCCCGCGAACAGTGGACGAGCTACCCAGTAGATCTGAAGACAAATTATATCAAACGTTGTGTGGGTATCCCGGGAGACGTGTTTGAAATAAAAGACAGGCAGGTCATCGTGAATGGGCAACCATTGAATAACCCTGACAATATGCAGTTCCGTTACCATGTGATCGCTAAAGATCAAATCAACCAACGCAACATGGATAAGCTTGGTCTCGATCCGGAAGACTATACTGAATATACCCGCACCGAGCCGGATAAAATGGAGTACTCCATGCTTCTGACAGCAAAGAAAGTTGAGGAATTGAAAAATATGCCGTTCATTAAGTCAGTTGAGTTACTACCAACAGATCACAATGCTGACCCGCGAATTTTCACAGCATCAAAATACTCTCCCTGGAATGGTGACAACTTTGGCAAACTCACGATCCCCAAAGAAGGAATGACTATCGCGATCAATGACTCTACGTTGGCGCTTTATGGCGGAACTATCCGCGACTACGATCATAACGATGACGTGAAGATCGAAGGCAGCAAACTGATCATCGATGGTAAGGAAGTAACTCAGTACACTTTCCACCAGAATTATTATTTCATGATGGGTGACAACCGCGACAACTCACTCGACTCACGCTATTGGGGTTTCGTCCCCGAAGATCACATTGTGGGCAAAGGATTTTTCATCTGGCTGTCACTGGACAAATACAGCAACTTCTTCAACAAAATCCGCTGGAGGAGATTCTTTAAGATGATTAATTAAGACGTTAGTAGTAAGACGTAAGACACCGTTATCTTATGTCTTACTACTTGTGTTTATCGCTTAGTCTACTTCTTCTGTCCTAGCGAAAACCAGTTCCCTGAATCATCTACAAAAAGAGCCTCATAGCCGTAAAACTCTTTCGTGGGTGGTTTTTTAAAGACAATCCCCTTGGCCTTCATTTCTTCATAAGTTGCCAACAGGTCTTTGCATTCGAATACGCCAAAGCCAAAAGTTCCTTTGCTGACAAGTTCACGCATTTGTTTCGCTGCTTCACCTTTGAACATCATTCCCTCCTCTATCGACATTAGTGAAATTTCGAGATCGGGTTGTTCGGGCGGGCAGACGGTAAGCCAGCGCATGCCAGGGCCCATGGGCGCATCAGTGTGAACTTTAAATCCGAGTTTTTTTACGTAAAACTCATAAGCGCTGTCCTGGTTAAGAACAAACACGCTAACGTGGTTCATTCGGGTGATCATTGAATTTGAAATTGTTTATTACGACACAAACATCAACAATAGCTCAGCTCTTTGCTTCTCGAAAATTGCTATTCTGAGCCCAACCCTTATTTTCCGCAAAACAATTGGGTATAAATCCCAGAGGAACATCCTTGATTTGTCGCTGACGCTCCAAAAACTGCTGTTGATAAACGGAAGGAGAGACTTTAACCACACGTTTAAACAACCCGGTGAAGGAGCTCAAACTATCGAATCCTACCATGAAGCAGACATCAGTTACGGAGTGATTCTTTTGCAGGAATTCCTGGGCTTTGTCAATGCGGACATTGGTAAGGTACTGATGCGGAGTTTTGCCGTAAATACTTTTGAATAGACGAATGAAATGGAACTTGGAAAAATATGCTTCGTCTGCAATGTCGTTGAGCTCTATCTTTTCAGCAAAATGTGAGTCAATGAAGAGTTTAGTTTGAACTATTCGTTTGTAAAGGTAGAACTTCGGATATTCTTCAGCGGCCATTTCAATTTACATAACCAAAATTACCATTCAATTTCTTTTAACCCTTTGCTCTTCAAATATTCATTGGCTTTGCTAAAGTGTTTGTTTCCGAAAAAGCCCCTGTCAGCTGAAAACGGAGATGGATGTGCGCTCATCAGCACAAGATGCCGGGAGCGGTCTATCACCTCACCTTTTTTCTGAGCATAGGCACCCCACAGAAGAAAAACCACATTTGTCTTCTGATCTGAAATAGCCTTGATAGCTGCATCTGTAAAAGTTTCCCAGCCTTTATTCTGATGCGACCCGGGAGAAGAACCGCGAACAGTAAGTGTAGCATTAAGTAGAAGCACACCCTGGCTTGCCCACCGCTCAAGATCACCCGACACAGGAATTGGCTTTCCTAAATCCTTATTTATCTCTTTGAAAATATTGACCAATGACGGAGGTTGTCGCACTCCATCACGAACGGAAAAACATAAACCATTTGCCTGCCCGGGACCGTGATAAGGGTCCTGGCCGATGATCACCACTTTCACATTATCAAATGCACAGCAATCAAATGCCCGAAATATTTCTTTGCCAGGCGGATATACAGTCTGCGTCTGATATTCGGATTTAACAAAGTCGATGAGCTTAATAAAATATTCTTTTTCAAATTCAGGCTCCAATTTTCCTTTCCAGGAGGGGGCAATTTTTACATCGGCTGGCATGGGGTATTTTTTCGATGAACGGTTTGACAATTGAATTTGTAAATTAGAAAAATTTGATACTTTTGACCAGATGATTGCTGAAGTAACACAAGGCGTAAAAGTAACGGTAGAAACGGAATATCAACCTTCCTATTCTAATCCGAGCCAGTTACACTATGTTTTCACCTATCGCATCACAATCGAAAACCTGAGCGAGTTTACAGTACAATTGCTTCGCAGGCATTGGCATATTAATGATGCAGGATTCGAGGAACGTGAAGTAGAAGGCGAAGGTGTGGTAGGCCAGCAACCTGTGCTCGAACCCGGGCAATCTCATCAGTATGTCTCCGGCTGCAATCTTAAATCCGGAATCGGCAAAATGGCAGGCACTTACTTAATGGAGCGCGTCATGGATGGCAGTCATTTTCTTGTCGCCATACCAGAATTTACCATGGTAGCCCCGGTACGCCTGAACTGACCTTTAGTACTTCTCATCGATTTTTATCCCAAATGACACCCGGCAAACCCCTATCTTTGGGTTAACTATTAGTTGTGCACAACTTCTTCCGCCTAACATCTTTTATTGGTCACTGGCTTGATTCTGTTGATGAGCACTCAATCCATTCGCCTTTCTTTTTTGATTTTTACAACCGTGTGATCCGTAGCGAAAATGAGCCTTTTGCTGAGATAGAAAAAACACGGGACAGGCTTCTTAGCAATCAGGGTCATGTGGAAGTAAAAGATCTTGGAGCAGTCTCTCCACATTTCAAATACGACCAGCGCACAATTGCGCGTGTGGCCGCCACAAGCTTAAATCGTGAAAAGCAGTGTGCATTGTTCTACCGGATTGCCAGGTACATTGAGGCAGAACGCATCCTGGAATTGGGAACGTCTATGGGTATTGCTACTCTTTATCTATCAAAAATCAAGGATAGCAAAGTATTTACGTTTGAAGGTAATCCTGCCATGATCAACATTGCACTGACCAATTTTGAATATTTCAAACAAAAAAATATCGAGTTGGTCCAAGGGAACCTGGACCAAACACTCTCAGACCATTTACAAGATCCCGCTAAGATTGACTTTGTGTTGATGGACGCCAATCACCGGTATGAGCCATCCATCCGTTATTTCAATATGCTCGCCAGGAGAATGGCAGATCATGGAGTGATCGTTGTCGATGACATTTACTATTCACCAGAAATGGCAAGGGCCTGGAACGAAATGAAAAAGCACGACCTGGTCTATGGGAGTGTTGACCTTTACCGGTGTGGTATCCTGTTTTTTGATCTGGCATTGAATAAGCAGCATTTCGTTTGGTCGTATTAAAAAAGCTAATTTTAAGCCGTTAACTATCCGCCATGGCTGAGCCCACTGAACAAACCCCTGAGTCTAAAAAAGGAAATAAGTCCTCGTTTTTAATCGCCTTCCTGGTCATTATTATTCTAGTACAAAGCGTAAAAATCTACCTTGACTACAAAGACAAAGTGGAGGTAAAAGAGCAACTCGCCAACACGGAGGAAGACCTTGGGGAAACGATGCAGAAACTGAAAGACATTCAAACGGAACTCGATCAGAAGATTGCAGAAATCGAGAAATTAGGTGGTGATGTGAAGGAGCTTCAAAAAGCAAAGGCAGAGGTAGAATCTGAACTGAAGAGAAGTAACAAACGTAGTACCAAAGCGCTCCAGGAATTGAAAGACAGAGTTGAAGGGTACGAAGAACTCTTGAAACTCAAAGACGAAGAAATTGAAAAACTGAAAAATGTAAACACTCAGCTTTTCAGTGAAAACCGTAACCTGAAAACAAAACAAAACAAGCTGAGCGATTCCATCACACGACTTTCCAAGAACAAAGATGAGCTTGCGGACAAAGTAGCCATCGCTTCTCAATTGAAGGCTGAAAATATTGCGATCAAAGCCGTTAACAATAAAGGCAAAGAGAGAGAGTCACCCTTTAAAAACAGGCAACTCCAAAAACTGAAAGTCGAATTTAACCTCGCTGAAAATAAAGTAGCTCCGATCGAAGGAAAGAAAATCATTATCCGCATCATTGATGAAAACAACCAGGTAATCTTTGATGTGGCCAAAGGGTCCGGCACTTTTGTTTACAACGGGAAAGAAGAATTTTATACGTCCGCCCAGGAAATTCTCTTCGATAACACAAAGCAAAAACTTACTTATCTCTACGAAAAAGGATCTGACTACGCCCCAGGAAAATATACTGTAGAGATTTACGCAACGAACTACAAAATCGGAACCGGAATGTTTGAGATGAAATAAGAATCAGGCGCTTGCCGCGACTTTGCCCGCCATAGGAAAGTCAAACAAGCCATGTTCTTTGATTGCCTCTTCGACCTTGTGCGGTACAAATTTCTCCCAGCCGGGTTCGCCCTTCTTAATCATGGCCAACACGTTATCTGAAATGATATGCAGGTTGCCAATATTAGCATCATCAATGTCTTCCAGTTTGCCATTATCCATCAGGTAGCGAAAAAGATTCTTGACATTGTCCGGAAGCTCAGCTTCAAAATCCTTTAGCGTGAACAGCGTATTGTCTTTGCGCAAGGCGGGGTAAATGTATAATTTATTGCTGCTACCAAAGAGGGATGAGAAGCACTCCAAAATCCCACCACGGATGTTTTCGTAAGTCTTCTCATCAAAAACTTTCTGCAAAGCATAAATCCCCATCACGAGGCCTGTCTTGCGTCCTTTAGTTACGCTAGACAGGTAGTCTACCAGCCGATAATACTCAAAATAGTTAGAGACCAACACATTCTGTCCGAGCGAACAGATAATATCGGCTCGATGGAGAAAATCTTTTTCATCTACATTGCCATCCTGCGCCAGGTCATTGAGCGTCAGTTCCGTCAGCATCACCAACTTGCCCCGATCTACATCCGGATCGTTCAGGAAATGCCTGCGTGAAGTAAGCAGCATGTCCACGTTCACGTGAGTTACCGGGCGAAACCGGCCACGGAGCACGAGCACATTTTTCTTGTACAAATATTCTGAAGGCTGAAGCACATGGCCGTCAGGGCCGAACATGGCAGCTTTGGTGAGACCGGTCTTTACCAGTTTCAAGGCCATTAGTCGGTTATCAACATGCCTGAAGTCTGGGCCATCAAGGCGGAACATATCAATTTCAATTCTGCGGGTAGTGAGACCGTCTACCAGTGAAACCAAGAATTCCTCCACGTCATCAATGAACATACAGCCGTACAACAGGTTTACTCCAAGGATTCCAAGAGCGACTTGTTGTTGGAGCGGATCGTTATCATGCATTTTCACATGGATAACGGCATCGTTATATGCCCCCATGGGTTTCGTTTGGAAACGTAAGCCCATCCAGCCGTTACCCTGGTTAGTACGTTCGTAGTTCAATATCTCAACAGTATCCGCGAATGCAAAAAAACGGGTTGCTTCAATCCGGTGCGGCAATCGCTCAGGTAATAGTTGATACTCATGTTCGAGCATTCTTTCCAGGCGATTTTCGCTTACATAGCGATCGCAGCGACCATAGATGGCATCACTGAATTTCATGTCGTAAGCCGACATGGTTTTGGCTATAGTGCCACTGGCACCTCCTACTTTAAAGAAATTAGCTGCTGTTTCTTGCCCCGCCCCCACCTCGGCAAATGATCCGTAAATGTCTTTACTCAAATTGATCTGGAGCGCCTTCTCCTGAGTGGTAAGTTTCTTTTCGCCTTCCATAAACCTTAAATATCCCTATAAATTTCGCCCTATTTCCGTAAGAACCGCCAAAACTGGCAAGCAATTTTGTTAACGTGTTATGTGGGATTTTAGTTTACGAGAAGGACCCGAAATAAGCTTTGTTACTTCGTTACAAACATCTCCCTGGCTTCCCTTTTGATCTCTTCCCATTCTTCGGGTGGAGGTGATACACCCTTGTCAAAGACCTCCTCCAATAGCCAATTCACGAGGCCTTTTTTCATTCCAAACTTCTTCACGAGAGCCTCACAGAATGCAATCTCTTTTTTCTCAACAACACCATCGGCCCATACCATCAGCATGAGGTCGAAAAGTACATTCATTTTATCGTGGAAGTTATCAGGAACATCAACGGTGAATTTCTCCTTGCTGTCAATCAGTTCCTGCACTTGCCGTTCCTTAAGGCCATAACGTTTGCCAATTTTAAAAAGCATCTTTTGCTCCTTGGCATGAACATGGCCATCGGCTTTTGCCAATGCAAGAAGGTTTTTGATGTGATTCTTTTTATAGGATAAGTACTGATGTTCGAAGAAACCGTTCATAGCTATAAATTCAAAATTTCACTTATTCGAAAGAGACTAAGTTCGGCATTCAAAGGTCAAAATTCAAGCACTATTACTTGAGCTTGATCACGATTTTAGTTTCACCCACTTCTTATTCGAATTAGCCGATTTCACTACGGTTTCAACAAAATTCATCCCGCGAACGCCCTCTTCCGCCCCGGGAAAATCATACCTGGCTGGATTGATTTTCTTTCCAGGCTTATAGTCATGCATCGCTTTGGTAAATGCCCGGTAGATATTGGCAAAAGCCTCCAGGTATCCCTCCGGGTGACCTGCAGGAACCCTGACGAATGCCTTTGCTTCATCAGACAGATAACCCCAACCCGCACGAAGTGTTTCCTTTGGCTTGTCGAGCCATTTCACGATCACTGTATTAGGTTCTTCCTGTCTCCATTCCAATCCACCCTTTTCACCATACACGCGGATGTTCAAATTATTCTCCTCCCCTGCAGCTACCTGTGTGGCCAGCAGGATGCCAGACGCACCGTTGCTGAATTTTAGCAGCATGGAACTATCATCGTCAAGCTTACGACCAGGAACAACAGCATTTACCATTGTACAAACTTCTGTGATATCAGAGCCGGTAATGTATTCCGCGAGATTCGCAGCATGAGTGCCGATATCGCCAATTGCGCCACCCATACCTGAGCGCTTCGGATCCGTGCGCCATGAAGCCTGAACATTTCCCGTTTTCTCCAAAGCACTTGACAGCCATCCCTGGGGATACTCCACAAACACTTTACGGACTTTCCCGATTTTTCCTGACCTCACCAGTGCCCTGGCCTCTTTCACCATCGGATATCCGGTGTATGTATGTGTCAGTGCCAGAATAAGTCCTGTCTTACTAACGAGTTTTTCCAGTGCTTTTGCTTCTGCCAAAGAGTAGGAAATCGGTTTTTCAATAACGACATGAAAGCCCGCTTCCAGTGCCATCTTTGCCGGTTCGTAGTGAACATGATTCGGTGTAACAATGCTTACAAAATCCATTCGCTGGTCTGCCGGCAGTGCGCTTTCCTTTTCAAACATTTCTGTATAGGAGCCATACACACGTTTTGGATCAAGATATAGGGACTTTCCCGTTGTTTTTGATTCAAGTGGATTATTACTGAACGCGCCACATACTAATTCTATCTGGCCGTCAATGGCTGCGGCCATGCGGTGTACCGGGCCTATAAAAGAGGTGAGACTTCCACCCACCATTCCCATTCTCAATTTTCTCTTCACGACTTCTTCTTTTTGTTTTTTGGTTTCACATCATCTTCACCCACCAGTTTAACTTTTGCTTTCTGTAGCTCTTGCTTTTGAGCCTGGCTCACCTCGGGATATCTTAATTTCAACTGCTCAAATTGTTTTGCGATAATAGTAGCAATAGCCAGGCGGGCGAACCATTTGTCATCAGCGGGGATCACAAACCATGGGGCGTGGTCTGTAGATGTCTCACTCATGGCATCCTCGTATGCTTTCTGGTAATCATCCCAAAAAGCCCGTTCCTTCAAATCGGAAAGTGAAAATTTCCAGTTTTTGCCAGGATCATCAATACGCTCGAGAAAACGCTTTTTCTGCTCCTTCTTCGACACATTGAGAAAGAATTTCATGATTACCATTCCGTTATCAGCCAGATTTTTTTCGAACCTGCGAATTTGCTTGTAGCGGCCGTCCCAGAATTTCTTATCGATTTTTTTTACTGATTCAATTCCGGGAATATTTTCATTCATGATCCACTCCGGATGCACTTTGGTGACTAATACATTTTCGTAATGCGAGCGATTGTGGATGGCGATTTCCCCGCGGGCCGGAAGAGCCAACTCATGACGCCAGAAATAATCGTGATCAAGTTCGTGTGAGTTGGGCGCCTTGAAGCTGTACACCTTAACACCAAGCGGATTAAATCCCGACATAATATGTTTTACTGCCCCGTCTTTGCCAGCAGCATCCATCGCCTGCAGCACGATGAGGACGCTGTAACGATTATGGGCATAAAGTTTATCCTGAATGCTAGCCAAATGCTTGCGACTGGCTTCGAGCATCTTTTCCGACTGCTCTTTATCCAATTCTTTGCCTTTGTACCCCGTATCGAAATTTTTCAATTTCATTTTTTTACCCGGAGTTACCGTCATTTTTTTAATAGGGATCAGTTTGTCGTTGAGGCTCATAAACTGGGATTTAGAATTTCTACAATCTAACAGAATGAATCCGATAGCGCAAACGAGATCGGTGCTGAAAAAGTCATCTTACACGTGTAACCATCACCCTCTTTCAGGGTTTTAAATGAGGAAGATTTTCATTAAATTACTAATACAACATTTCAAATCACCCCGCCATGAAAACTCAAACAAAAAAAATGCTGTTTACTTTCATTGCCTGGTTCGCGTTCACAACGATGATCGCGCAACCAAACGATGTTGCTGCCATCAAAGAAGTGATTTCAAAAGAAACAGAAGCTTTCTTTGGTGTGAATAAACAAAGCTGGGCCGACTGTTGGCACCAGGTACCTTATGCATATTGGTCGTACTCTGACTCTACAGCCACTAGCTTTGTCCAGGGCTGGCAAGGTGACAAGGGGCTTGAGAAAACATTCGAACAATACTTTAAAACTGCAAAACCCTCAAAGGCAGTAATCACCCGGGATTGGCTCGACATTAAAATCTTTGGCAACGGAGCGTATGCACGGTATTTTCAAAACGTGAAAGATGAGATTGAGCACGATGTCACTTCGGAGATGCGTGTATTGGAAAAAATCAATGGCAAGTGGAAAGTGATATGTGTCGGAGCAATTGCAAAATATCCAAACGTGCCTACCGTAAATCACTAGTATTGGCCCGTGCGAAGGAGTACCAATGTGCATGCTTCCAGCGCTTCGATGTTTTTTTCAGATAGTAATTTTTCGAGCTCTGGATTTTCCGTTCCGGGATTGAAAACAACCCGTTTCGGTTTGAGTTTGATAATGTAATCATACCATTCCTGTTGGTTCGCAGGATTGATGTAAAGGGTCACTGTGTCCACGTCTTTAATTTCCGGCTTCGACCGCAAGTCGAGTATTGACTTACCAAAAACCTCTCCTTTCTTTATCCCAACGGGAACGAACTCGATTTTGTGATCTTGTAACGTACCTGCCGCGAGGTAAGCATATCTTGATGGGTTGGTCGTTGCTCCGATGATTACTGTTTTCTTCATTTCTTAAAATACATTTTAACAATTGCCTCCGCGCAGCGTTCGCCATCCATGGCCGCAGACATAATTCCGCCCGCATAACCTGCACCTTCAGCACACGGGAATAACCTTTTTACTTGCGGATGTTCCAATGTCTCTTTGTCGCGGGGGATGCGTATCGGGGAAGAAGTCCTGCTCTCCACACCTACTACTTGCGCTTCGTTGGTTAGATAACCACGCATCTTGCCTCCAAAGTTCCGGAAACCTTGCTTAAGTGACTGAAAAATAAAATCCGGAAGCACAGCCCGCATATCTACACTTTGGAGTCCTGGCTGGTACGAAGTTTCCAAAAGTGAAGCTGAAACCTTTCCTTCTACAAAGTCCATGAGTCGTTGTGCTGGCGCAGCCTGTCTTTTTCCCGCTAGTTCGCAAGCTTTCTTCTCGGTTTCACTTTGAAATTGGAGTCCTGCCAATGCTTCGAATTTTTGGTAGGGTTTAAAATCACTCTCATTAACCGCTACGACAATTCCGGAATTGGCATATTTTGAATCTCTTCGTGAAGGGCTCATACCATTGACAACAATCTCTCCAGGCGCAGTGGCAGCCGGAACAATGAATCCCCCGGGGCACATGCAAAACGAAAATACTCCTCGCTCAATTCCATTGATCTTTGCCTGGTGAACAAGAGCGTAGGACGAAGCAGGTAAAAACTCGCCACGATCGGTAGCGCAGTGATATTGAATTTGGTCAATCAAATTTTGTTGGTGCTCGACTCGTACGCCCAACGCAAATGGTTTTGCTTCGATAAGAATTTTTCTTTGATAGAGCAGTTGAAAAATATCCCTCGCGGAATGACCCGTGGCGAGAATAACTGCATGACCTTCGTGCTTTGTTCCGTCAGCCGTGACTACTCCTTTTACTTCGCCTGTTGACAGGAGGAAATCAGTCACTTTTGAATCAAAATGTATTTCACCTCCCGCCATCAGTACACTCTCTCTCAACGCAGCCACGAGCTTTGGTAGCTTGTTAGTACCGATGTGCGGATGCGCATCAAACAAAATATCTTCATGTGCTCCATGGGCGATGAGTATTTCCAAAACGCGCTGCACATCTCCTCGTTTGTTGGAGCGAGTATATAGTTTACCATCCGAATACGTTCCTGCTCCACCTTCACCAAAGCAATAGTTCGATTCAGGATTGACGATGTGTTCTTTATTGATAGCTGCGAGATCTCGTCTGCGAGCCTGCACGTCCTTCCCTCGCTCAAAAATGATGGGTTTAATGCCGAATTCGATCAGTCGGATAGCTGCAAATAAGCCAGCGGGACCAGCCCCAACGATAATGACAACCGGGCGTTTACTAACATCCTCATAATCCTTTCGGTAAGAAGGTGCTTGTTGTCCCGGACTCTGCATCTCAACCTGTACCTTGACAACCACATTTCTTCCCCTGGCATCTATGGACCTGCGAACGGGTCTTATCAGGACTTCATCAGGATTGAGTTTTAATTTTTCGTAAAGAGCTGGTTTAAAGCGCTCTTCATCAAAGGCCTCTTCCGGGCGGAGGGTGACTTCTGTTTTCTTTTCCATAGGGAAAGGGAGTTATCCTTTCAACTTATTTTCAAAGGTAGGACAAGAAATAACATAGTAGAAAGCTAATCCGTCCTTTTTATATTTGCGCCTTTATTGAATCATGAAGGAGAATTTCATTGAAGAACTTCGCTGGCGCGGAATGGTGCATGACATGATGCCAGGCACAGAAGACCAATTATTGAAGGAACCCACAGCAGGGTATATCGGTTTTGACCCCACGGCAGACTCACTGCATATTGGCAACCTGGTGCAGATCATGACACTCGTCCACTTTCAGCATGCAGGCCACAAGCCAGTAGCATTGGTAGGCGGTGCTACCGGGATGGTAGGCGATCCTTCAGGTAAATCAGCTGAACGGAATCTCCTTTCGGAAGACATCCTTCGCTACAATGAGTCTTGCGTAAAAAAACAATTGGAGAAATTCATTGACTTCTCTGCTGGCGAAAACAAAGCGGAGATGGTGAATAACTATGACTGGTTCAAGGAAATGAGTTTTCTCGAATTCATTCGCGATATAGGCAAGCATATTTCAGTGAATTACATGATGGCAAAAGATTCCGTTCAGAAGCGATTGGAAACGGGTCTTTCATTTACGGAATTCACTTACCAGCTCGTACAGGGCTATGATTTTTACTGGCTGTACAAAAACAAAAATTGCAAACTGCAAATGGGTGGCTCTGATCAATGGGGAAACATTGTTACGGGCACAGAACTGATTCGCAGAAAAGACGGTGGTGATGCTTTTGCACTGACAACTCCTCTTATAAAAAAAGCTGACGGAACGAAGTTTGGTAAGACAGAACAAGGCAATATCTGGCTGGATTCTCAGAAAACATCGCCTTATAAATTCTACCAATATTGGCTCAACGCTTCAGATGAAGATGCAGCCAATTTTATTAAAATCTTTACCAGGAGAGACAAAGGCGAAATTGATTCATTGATTGCCGAGCACACTCAGGCCCCTCACCTGCGCAAACTCCAGACAGAACTTGCAAAAGACATTACAACACGAGTCCATTCGAAAGAAGAAGTGGAAAAAGCAATCAAAGCTTCCTCCATTCTTTTTGGCAATTCAGTCACTGAAGACCTGATGGCTCTTGATGAACAAACTTTTCTTGCAGTCTTCGAAGGAGTACCACAAATCACAGTGACGAAGTCTGCTTACGAGAGTTGTGCGAATGTGACCGAGTTGCTTTCTGAAATTACGCAAGGAAAAATTTTTCCATCCAAAGGTGAAGCCCGCAAAATGATTTCAGGTGGCGGGGTGAGTATCAATAAGCAAAAGATAGAAGATCCAACCGCAAAGCCTGCTTACAACTTGCTGCTCAGTCGATTCTTGCTGGCGCAAAAGGGGAAAAAGAATTATTACCTGATCGAAATTACGGACTGACATGTGGGCGCTCTGGAGAAGCGAGTTAAAGAACAAGCGCTTCATAATTCATTTGATCATTGCTCTACTTGGGCTTACTGCTTTTGCGCTGGTGCTTCCGCATTTTTTTATTAAAATACTTTTGCCAAAGCCTGGAGTGCCTCTCCATGATCCAATATTAAATTTCTTTACCCCAAAAGACTGGTCGATCGAAATTTTTGTACTCCTCTATTTTTGTACTGTTCTCTCGTTGACTTCAAACCTTGCTAAGCCTCGTGTAGTTTTACTAGGCTTCCAGACTTATGTGATTGTCAATTTTCTTCGCATCACTAGCTTGTATTTATTTACACTGGAAGCCCCCGAAGGGATCATTCCACTCAGTGATCCCTTTTTGACCGTGTTCGCATATGGCCAGCCTGTGTACGTTAAAGACTTGTTTTTTTCAGGGCATGTCTCCACATTGTGCGTGCTGTTTTTCATAGAGGAAAGAAAGAAGCTAAAACTGTTGATTCTAGCCTCAGCACTGGCTGTATCAGTCCTATTGGCTTGGCAGCGTGTGCACTATACCCTGGATATGGTAGCGGCCCCCGT
Source organism: Cytophagales bacterium WSM2-2 (assembly GCA_015472025.1). Classification (NCBI taxonomy): domain Bacteria; kingdom Pseudomonadati; phylum Bacteroidota; class Cytophagia; order Cytophagales; species Cytophagales bacterium WSM2-2. Next base: position 3,247,065 of record BNHL01000001.1, on the reverse strand, counting down.
CATAACATGGGTGGTTTTTCGGTTCTTTCGCTGGCTTGATTCTTGGTTGGTTTATAAAGAAATAACGACATAATATCAGTTGAAAAGATTAACCTATTAATTTAGTATGCGTAAAAAGGTTTTATTAAATTTCTCTTAATTTAGCGGTAACTTTCTATTAACCTTTGGTAAGACATGGATTTGAACGGTAAGGAGCATAAAACTCATAATGGAGAAGTTAATGGTAAGCACCATTCGTCTAATGGGCACCATAATGGCAATGGCCATAATGGCCACAGCAATGGCAAAAACCCTTTTCACAATAACTACCCGGTATTTCAACTAGGTGACAAGCTCACCGAAGAACAGAAGGCTTTTTTCGACAAAAATGGGTTCATTCATTTTAAGAATTTCATCAATAAAGAAAAAGTAACTGAACTCTTGCGGGAAGCCGAAGCGATTCAAAATGATTGGGTCAGTAAAGACTATAAGTCAATCAATGGTGTTCCAATCAAATACGGCACAGACGTTGATGGTAAAAAAATCGTTCAACGCTTTGCGTTCATCAATCAGCACAGCGAGAAGTTTTCAGAGATTTTGAAAGACCATCGACTAAAAGGGCTTTTTGAATTTATTGGAACGGCCGATTGCCGGCTAGGTGAGACTGAGAAAGACGGGCTTGTGTTTAATCATTACATTAATACAGACGAAAGTAATTTTAGTCAATTAGGGTGGCACACAGATGCGCTTCGGGATATTTTCCAGGGTCAGAAAATCATGCCCATGTTAAATGTCGGAATACACCTGGACAACTCTACAACAGACAATGGTGGTCTGCGTATAATTCCTGGCACTCACAACAAAGGTATCCGAACAATGCTTTTCAAGAAGATGTATTTCATCAGTCATAAGCCTGATAAAAAAGAATTAGGGCTCAACGTGGAGGCCGGAGACCTGACCGTACATGACGGTCGTTTGTGGCATCGCGTAGCTCGCTCTCCGTTCACTGGCGAAAGAAGTCGCAGACGTGTAATGTACGTTCCGATCGTTACGGGAAAATTTATTCCGCGTGATGAAAACAGTAAGCCGCTACTGTACCAGCGTCTGCTCTCGATTACCAACAAATAAAGATGGCATTTGCACTAGTCACCGGGGCCAGTGGTGGTATTGGTCTGGGCATTGCTTTTGAACTCGCGAAGCGAAAAATTGATTTGCTGCTAGTGGCCCGCTCGCAGGAAAATCTTGCAAAAGCAAAAAAGGAAATCACTGAGAAATACGGAGTCCGTGTGGAACTCCTCAGTGTAGATCTTTCTGTTCCTGGAAGCGCTCAAAGCGTGTCAACCTGGATCAGGCAGAATAATTTCAACGTCAGCGTACTCGTCAATAATGCGGGATATGGAATTTGGGGGAGTGTAGAGAAAACACCGTGGACGCAGCTGAATAATATGATGCAGTTGAATATGACTTCTCTTGTAGAATTGTGTCAGCTTTTAATTCCGGAATTGAAAAAGCACGACAAGTCATACATCATGAATGTCTCCAGCACAGCATCATACCAAGCTGTACCTACTCTCGCGACCTATGCAGCCTCCAAGTCTTTTGTATTGCTATTTACCAGGGGCCTGAGAAAAGAACTGAGCAAGAGCAATGTTTCGGTGACTTGCCTGAGTCCAGGGCCTACAGCTACCAGTTTTGTCGACCGTGCTGGCATGACTGACTTTCTTAAAAAACGCGCTGAAAAATTCAGCATGAAAGCAGAGGATGTGGCCAGGATTGCAGTTCGGGGAATGTTCAAGGGCAAAGCGGAAATCATTCCTGGATTTATGAATTGGTTCTCGGTACAAATGACTTATCTCGTTCCGAAGGGTATTCCTGAAAAGATCGCGGAAGGACTTTATGAGACACCTGCCTAAAAAGCTTCCGTGATATAAAAGTAAAATCCGTTAGAGCGTTGGCCAAAGCCAATATCAAAACGAAAATTCAATTTCTCTTTCTTGTCTATTGCATAGCGGATTCCTGTACCTATTGCTGGCTTAAATCCACTGAAGTTAAAAACATCACCCGTCTCAGTTCCCACTCTTCCTGTGGCTGCAAACACGACCATTCCTATCCGATTGATCAAATGAATCCGGTCTTCAACCTGAACAGCAAACAAATTCCTGTCTGTGTACCTTCCCTCATAATAACCTCGCATGATCGTGTTGCTTCCAATATTAGTCATGCTCCGAACAGGCACTGTACCATTGCTCAAATTAAGTACTGTTTGGAAAGCCAGCACCTGGCACTTGTCAAGCGTAAAATATTTCCGGATATCCAGTGATTGTGAAGTATAGTTGTATGTGCTCCCGAATACCGTTGAGAAATCATTTACTGCATAAGAAAAGTAAAATCCTTTGCCGGGACTAAATGAATTATCCCGACCGTCCCATATTGCCACGAGTCCCACTCCGGATACAAAGCTTCCCTTTCTTCCAGTCACATTTTGCTGGTCAAAAATCGATTGAGTTCCTTGCGGAAGTCCTTTGCCGTAGTCAAAAGTGAAAACATTCTGTATTTCAAATGCGGCACCCAGAAAAAGCTTTTTGTACGTCCTTCTCAAAAGTTGTGGTGACAGGTAAAATTGCCCAACTGTATACCGTTCGTAATTGTCTCCGGAATTATTCCCGAGGCCCCAAAAGCGATCCGGGAAATAGCTAGCCGACCCTTTGGTTTTCAAAAGGTATTTCTCGTTGTGAAAGAAAATGGCGCTCTCCATCGCAAAAACTGTTTGCTGTCGCAATGTGTACAATGCGAGGGCTTGAACGTAAGATGTGCGAGTTGTTGAGTCGTGACCTAACTTGAAGTAGTAGTTACCGGCACCTCCAAAAGCGAGTGTAGTCTCCGGAGAATAAATCACGGCAGGGAATGCAAATAACCTGCGTTTCTTCCCTTTGTGAGTAATTGAATCTTTTTTCTCAAGATTGATCTGCGCAGAGACAGGAACACTTAAGCAAAGACACAGTAAAAACCTTATGAATGGATTAAATTTATTCAAAGCGCCAACCGCAATTGACCGCAAGATGCCTATTTAGTTTTTAAAACGAAAACCACCTGGCCCTTGGACTTGGGGGGAACTTTGCCGTTAGAAGTTCTTATCAGTGAGTTTTTCTGGATTTCCGCCTTCAGGAGTTGTTCGGCCTTGAGGCTAAGACCACGATCCGTTGTAGTTATTTTAACGATATCCCCATTTTCATCGCATTCTATTTCAAAGACGATCCGGCCATTCTCGTTATCCGGAAGTTCGGGCACTTTAGGCTCGCTTGCCCATTCCCATCCGGACATTGCCAATCCGTATCCATCACCGCCCCCACCGCCACCTGGTTTACCATAAAGGGCCTTAGCATCAAGCTTGCCTTGCGGGTTCCCTTTGTCCCCAGTCTTGCCTGGATCATCACCCTGACTCTGGTTTGTCTCACCTTTCTTCTCTCCAGTATTCCCGCTATACACTGCTTTTTTCTCGACAGCTGGCTTTATATCAGCTTTCTTTTCTTTAGTAGACTCAACCTTCTCTTTGGGCTTTACTTCCTTTTCCTTTTTTGATTTTACTTCAACATCACTGGTTTCATCCGACAAACTTTTGTTGTCCTGTTTAATTTCAGGCTCTGGCTTGGATGTCTCCTCCTTGACCGGCTGAACATCCTCTTTTTTATCGTCTGCTTTTTGTTCTGCGTCTTTTCCTTCTGCATTGGGATTGCCGACTGAAACCTCAGGCTGAACCTCTCCTCCACCCTGATCGTCGAGACCAAAATTCAATTCAACACCGTACTCCGGTGCTGGAGGATAAGGTGCCCGCCATGAAATCAGAAAGAAAAAAGTAAGAAACAGACTGGTATGAATACCAGCCGAAACAAGAAACGCTACCCACTTATTTTTTTTGTCATTCGCCCCAGCCATCTGCTCTCGTTTTTGTTTTTTCCTTAGTACTTCAATACCCAAAGCGCTTCTCCATACTCGGATTTAGAAGCGTCTGCACTCGACTGCGCACTGGCGAATGTGTCAAAATCCCCGATGCACAAGCGATAAAATTTCCATTTACCGAAGGGAGGTATAATCTTTGTGGACTTACCTGTTGCACTTAGTTTCTTGGCTTTATCCATAGCCAAATCTCCATCTACAGAACTTGAAACAACTACATAGTAACGACCCGTGCGATCGGATAGTGTTTCAATCGTTCCTTCAGCGGGCTTGGCATTTGCGGCAGCTTCACGTCTCTGGCGCTCTTCCTCCGCCAGCCTTGCCTGGCGTTCTTCCTCCGCCTTCTTATCTGCTTCTGCCTTGTCTTTGTCTATCTGAGCTTGCCTTGCTTTATCGCGTTTAGGAATCCACACATACTTATATGCAAGAAATCCTCCTACGAGGAGGACTAAGCCTACAAGTATGGCGATTACCGCTCCGGATTTTGTCTCCTCTTCCTCCTCGTCATATACGGGGATTTCCTTTTCTTCCTGTGCTTTAGAGGCCTCTTCTGCCTTGGAACTTTCTAATTGATCCAACGGCTTGTATTCCAAATCGGGCAATCCGAAGTTGTCTTCGTCATTACCGTTCTTATTTGTATCGTCTGTAGAATTTGCCATAACGTTAGGTTTAACTGTATGTTAATACAAAAATAAATGATTTTCCATGAATATTCTCAATTTCAAAAGCTCCAGCTTGCCCCTCCCAATACCTGAAACCCCCTCACCGGGTAGTTCAAATACAACTGGTAGTTACTTGCCAGCATATTGTTGAAGGCTAGGAACACCGAAAACTGCTTCGACACAAAATAATTAGCTCTTGCATTCAAGTCCACAGCTGCATTCAATGTTACAAGGTTCTTCGAGGCTATATCTAAGGCCTTCATCCCACCCTGACCAATAAAGTCAGCCTCCAATAAAAGCTTGTCATAGATGTTATATGATGCGTTAACATTTAACCGGTACTGCGGACGCTGCAATGCCGAGTTCTCAAAACTCTTTCCGGTGATTGCGTAAGCTTTTGCAATCTGGTTAGCTACAGATGTTGAGTAGATCCAATAGTCGGTACGTGCATTGAGTTTGAAAGTACTTCCGGAATATGCCAACTCGCCAAAGAAATTGGTTCGTTGCGTGCTTCCTTCATCATAAAACACATTGAATTTTGCCTGTTGAGTCGGGCCTACGTCCGATTGATAATAATAAAGATTCTTCAGGGTAGCGAACGAAGCGCCAGCGCCAGCCAAAATCTTCCCACTGACCCGCCCTCGCAGACCTGCGCAGAATTCCAGGGCACGGTTTGTATTGAATACCCCGATGTTAGAGTTGATCCACACATTCTCACGTGAAAGTGAGTGAATTGAAACTTTATCCACATCGCCCAGGAGAGCGCCATAAACATCGACTGAAGGAGACAGGGCATAATTGGCAGTCAGGTTCGGATAAACATGGAGGCCATTTTGTTTATTAATGGTGTCGTTTTCGTAAATCACATTTGCTCCTGCCGTCAGGGTTAGTTCACTGGAGGGAGTAAATTGATAGGCAGGTTTTGCTTTGAATAAATGGCGTGAATTCAAACTGACTGCAGCATCTTTTCTACTGATCAAAAAATAATCTGCGTTGAGAATGAATTTCTTCTCTTTACTAATCTTGTATTCACTGAGCCAATTCAAATTCAATTCACTTTCGGATGCCGAATAGTGGTCGCTCAGGTAGCTATATCCTGCTTTAAGATTGTACTTAAAGTCAGTTGATTTTGAATTCTCAATGTCTCCCCCTAAACTGAAAATAGAATACGATTGCCTGATCGAACTTGCAGACACATTTTCGCCCGGGCGATAGCCGTAAAAATGCGCAGTGGTGTTTTCGTAGTCGATAAATCCGCCTAATGCGACCTTGTCATTCATCGTCTTTCCAAACAATCGAATTTCAGTATTACCGCTGGCCGAATTGTCCGAATCGACCGGGCCTGTCATGAAACTCCGGTGATAGAATTTTGCCCCATAATATTTATTCTTGTTACGCTTGTTAGTGAGGTAGGCCTCTGCATAAGGCGATGAATAATTACCAAATCCAAGGCTAACGTAATTGCCGTAGATTTTTGAGATAGTCTCTGTCTTCAATTTCAGTGGCCGAATAGCGGGGTTATAATCCGATATATTAAATGACAGATTTCTAAACTGGTAGGTAATCTCCGGCTTGATCGGCTCAGCAGGCCGTGGAGGTACTTTTTCAAAATTCCGGCTTGCCTGGGGAACCGTGATTTGGCGATCTTTCGTGATTGCTATCTCTACTTTCTGAATTTCACCTTCACCCCACTTTTCTTTTTCGTCTTGGGAGAAAACCCTGAAGTTTGAGAACAACAGGAACGCTAAAGCAATATGGATGATCATCGCCGATGCTCTCGAACCTGATCTTTTATTGAAAGTATTCACGGGTCTCATTTCAATTCTTAGTTGTGTCCGGCTTTGCCTGTTGTTGCTTCTTCAACTCATCAGCTTCTATTTTTTTCAGTCGCTCCGTAGCCTGATTCTTAATCCCTTCTTCCGGGAAATTGTCAATCAGGGATCTCAATGTAGCCTTGGTCTGATACGAATCACCAAGGGCGAAATAGCTGTCCGCCAGGAGCAAATAGGATTTTCCAACCCATTCCGTGTACGTGGCGAAATCATTATTCAATCCAAAGAGTGTTTCATTGCATTGCTTGTAGTCCTTGGATAAGTAAAAAATTTCCGCGAGTCGATATTTTGCTTCAGCCCCATATTCATCCTGAGCAGCATTAATAGTACTCAGAAATTCGTCCTTGGCAGTTTCATAATCGCCTCTTCCCATAGCAGCTTTGCCCATGAAAAGAGAAGCCTTGTTCTGAGCTCCTGCATTCACACTGCCCTTTTCCAGAATTATTTTCGCATACTTTTCAGACGAGTCGTACCTGGCCAGTGCATAGTAGCATTCCATTAAACCGTTCCATGCATTGTATTGCTCTTTTTTATTCGTTGCGGCTTTTGATAAGGTTTGAAAAAATGGGATCGCCTTATCATAGCGGGCTTGCTTAAACTCAAGTTCCGCTATGCGGCCTGTCACTTTTCCGGCCATGGCAAATGTTTTGTCTGTATTTATGTCGTAGTACAATGTGAGTGCCTTAGCATCTTTCAAACGATAATAGGATTCTGCCTGGTAATATTTTGCCTCTGACAGCTTCGGGCTCTGCGAATAAGTGGTGATGAACGTGTCAAAGTTTTTTATCGCACTGGCATATTGCTGATCGAAATACAAATTCTTTGCCGCTTCAAATTCAACTGATTCAAGTCCTTTGGCATCAGGAATATTTTTCTTGACCATAGCCATATACTTATCAAACTCCCCCGAACGATTTGCCAATCCGAGTGCTTCTTGCAACGGCAACAATACATCTTTAATGGCAGGATGAGTGGAGTAATTTTCAATGACTGTAATATAATCCTGAGCCGTCTTGCCGTAATCTTTCAGGTTGAAATACGATGCTGCTCTCCTCACATAGGCAAGAGGCGTGAAAGGCGAAGAGGGACTGGCTGCAATCAGGGCTGTGTATCCATTCTTCGCATCTTCATAATTTCCTTGCTCAAACTCCAACTGCGCTAACTGAAACCTGGCTTGGTCGATAAATCGCGAACCCGGGTAGTTCTTAATCACCAGGTTCAATTCACTTTTCGCATCTGGATATTTTGCAAGTATCCCGAGAATATTGCCGGCTTGAAAGTGCGCGTAGTCATTATCAACGGAATTGAGTGCAATGGCTCGTCTGTAGTAAGTTAAGGCATCGTTGTACGACTTGGAGACATAGTAACAATCTGCCAGGCGGAGTGTCCCGTCTGCGAGATTGGGCTGATTGGCTGAGGACCTCGTGGCAAATTCTTTGAAGCTGAAAATTGCCCGATCGTATTGCTGCAAATTAAAATAAGCATAACCCAATCCATAGCGTGCTTTAAGTATCAGAGAAGGAGCTTCACTCTCTTCATCAATAACCCGTAGGTAGTTCGCTGCTGCCTGCTCATACTTCCTGCCAATGGAATAAGTTTCAGCATTCCAAAAACTCGCTTCAGCTACATAGTTTTTATCACTGGGATGTTGAAGTGATTTTTCAAAAAACTGAACAGCCATGGGATAAAGTTCCTGATTGAACAAGTCCATTCCCTTAAGCATGGTAGCTTTTTGATAAGCACGTTCCACGACAGGACTCCGGTTGGGCAACGCCTCAATGTAGTCGATCGCTTTGTTATAATTGTTTGCGTTTACGTAGGCTTGCGAAAGCAACTCTTTGATCTCAATCGTATGGGAGCTGTTCGGAAATGCTTTTAGGATGTTCTCAAACTCACTGATCGCCTGATCGGCCCTTCCCATATCATAGGAGATCTTGGCATATTGAAAGGAAGATTCCTCGACTAGTTTCTGATCAGGTTTGAATTTACGCGCGATATCAAAAGCAGTCAGGGCCATTGGCTTTTGATTACTCTTCAAATAAATCTGGCCTAGGTAATATGAAGAATAGAACCCGACAGAATCAGCGTCAGCAAACGAATTTTTCAAATACTCCAACGCCTTCACATCCTGATTCAATACAAAAGCCGAATAGCCTGCACGAAGCAGAACACCTTTATTAGCTGTTGTCTCTTTACCGGTCAGGTATTTATCGTAACCGATAAGTGCATTTTTGTAATCTAACTTTTTATAACTGGCCTCGGCCGTTAGTAAAGCAATTTCGTCCGCATTACCCAGGCCCGCCCTGGTGCTCACAGTTTGCGCATAGGTGAGAAGGGTCTCATAGTCCTTTTGTTTGTAGTAAACATTGGCGATCAGATAGGGAACGATTCCTGCGTAAGCCTCCGATTGTTCTGCACGCTTTAAGTCAGTCAGGGCATTGCCATAATCGGCAAGACTGTATTCTGAAAACCCGGCATAATAACTCGCTGCCGGACCGTACTGCCCACCTTGTGCTTTGATGTAGTTGAATTGATCCAGTGCATCTTTTAAAATCTTCTGACTGAATAGACTATAGCCCCACCGGAAGTGCGCGGTATTTTGTTCAGAGGAAGAAAGAGCGCTAAAATCGGCTTTGGCAAAATAGCTGCCCGCTTTTTTATAGTTCTTCTCATTATAGAAAAAATTCGCTAGCTCTGAATAAGCGGTGGAAGCTTTGGGACTCGAAGGATTGTGGTCTATAAAGTCCTGGAGTTGTTTTTCCGAATCGGAGTGATAGAGATTCAACGAGCAAATGCCACGGTAATATTCAGCATCCTGGCGTTGGGTACCCGAGCCACCGGACAAGGAGAGGTATTGGTTGAAATTTTCCCTAGCTGCTGCAAATTGACTTTGCGACATCAGCTCCATGCCTGTTTTAAACAATCTGTCTGCTTTTTGCTGAAGCAAAACATCCTGAGCCTGAACATGAATGGAGACAGTGAAAATCAGAAGAGACAGAAATCTCATCAGGAGTTTTCCCCTACAACTTGCAACGAGTGATTTTATTGCGAATTTCAGTTTAAAAAATAAATCCATGCAAAAAATTCAAAGCATGAAATAGCATGGACTCAAAACTACAAAAAAAACCTAGGCGAAACGAATGAAAGACGCTGAAAGGGTTTTATACCCCAAAGGAGGGCTAAAGCGGTGGAAATTTCTTATACCATGAGGCGAAAGACCAATTCTTTCAGGATTTGTCCCTCGCCTTCGCTGCCAGAATTGACACCTTTCAATTTAAGGTCTGCGTTACGCAGTAGCGAAATGTTCTCCAATGCTTTGTTCTGCGGATAACGTTGCAGTGCAGCCACGTAGTCTTTAGCAGCGTATGGGCTTATTTTCAAAGCTGCAGTTAGTCCCTGTGACGAGCGGTCGCCTACTCCGTGTGCTGCCACCACTTTGCTAAAGAATGAATATAAAAATGCCACCATGGGTATCGCTGGATTTTTCTTCGGATTAGCCTCGAAATAGTTTGCAATCTTGGCTGCCTGCATCCAGTCTTTGTTGATCAATGCTTTTTGCAATTCGAAGATGTTGTATTCGCGACTGATCCCCACTTTGGCCATTACTTCTGTGGGGGTGATGGTTTCTTTTGCATCGTGACTGATCAGGATTTTATCCACTTCATTAGCCAGACGGTTCAGATCATTACCTACATATTCCGCCAGTATTCGTGCGGCATCATCATCAATTGAGTATTTTTTCTCTTTCACATAGGCGAGAACAAATTCATTCAATTGATTATCGTAAGGTTTTTTAAACGTAGCTGATGTAGCTAATTGTTCTGCCTTCTTTCCAAGCTCCCTTCTTTTATCGAGAGTCTTGTGTTTATGACAGAGTACAAGAACGGTAGTGGGTGATGGTTTCTGTAAATAATCAAGCAATAATTTCGATCCTGTCTCTTTATTTAAATCCTGAATGTCTTGTGCCTCGCGAACGATCACCACTTGCCGTTCGGCCATCATGGGAAAGCGTCTTGCATTCGTAAGTATTGTTGCCATAGCAGCATCCTTGCCGTACATGATCACCTGGTTAAAACCTTTCTCTGCATCACTCAGCGCATTTGCCTCGATGTAGTCGGAGATCAAATCGATGTAGTAAGTCTCTTCACCCTGCAAGAGATAAACCGGATCGTACTTACCGGCTTTCAGTTTATCAAGAATCTTTTTCGCTGAGCTATCCATTAACGTACCCTTGTTTTATCTTTTAAAATAAATGCTGTTACTCCTCCCGTCAAAGCTCCGAATAGATGAGCTTCCCATGAAATGCGCGGGTCTGTTGGAAACACGCCATATAAAAATGCACTGCCGTAAAGCAAAATAATAATCACCGAGATCACCAGTGACAGAAAATCCTGTCGCAACAACCCAAACAGAATCAGGAAGGTCCCTAAACCATAGATCAGCCCGCTGGCGCCAATGTGGTAAGACAACCGGGGACTGAGCAACCAAACCAAAAAGTTGGTGATGAAATAACAATTGAAGAAAACGGTACCACCGATGCGCTCATAGAAAAAATAGAGAAGGGTACCCAGAAAGAGCAACGGGAAAGTATTTGAGATCAGGTGGGCGAGATTTCCGTGAATCATGGGAGCAAAAAGAATTCCCAGCAGTCCATGAAATGTGCGAGGCAAAATTCCATAGTAGCCCAGATCGATGTGATAGAAAAATTCAATGCTAAAGGAAAGCCACATGAGGAACACAAGCCTGAAGGGCACGACTGAACTTCCAAAAATCTGATTTTCGTTTGCCATTAGTTGGCTGCCGGATCATTGATCATCGGTAATTTCACATACTTGGCTTCATCTTCACCAATGGCTTTCATCCCAAACCACCCCCCCGAAGATTTTGCCACTTTGATTGCTAGATCACAGATGCTCATGTAGAATTGGATTGCAAAGCTTTTTTCCAGTTTTGGCAACACTTGATTCAACTTCGAAAGCTCCTCAACGATTAACGGATTTCGCTGGCTTACTTCGACTGGATAGCTTTGCACCAGAATTTTCAGTTTGTCTTCAAAATCTTCACTGATTGTCCGGTACAGCAACATGAGTTCTTCACCCACATTCTGTTTTCTCTTTTGCGCCTGGACTATTGCTTCCCGGATTTCATTCCGATCGATTTCGCCATCAGCACCTGCAATAAGGATACAAACGAGAATAGGCGCCTTGTGCATGAACTCCTGCTCTTCCGGGGATAAACGGTCAAATCGTGAGTTCATGGTTCAAAATTTATACTCTGTAAAAGTCATTTATTTAATGTAAATTTTAAAACTTTAAGCTTTAAAATAATTTACTTTTTAATCCACAAACCTGACCATGTACGAAAAAGAACCCGTCAAAATTTTTGTCGTAGAAGATGATCCGGCCTACACCAAATTTTTACAATACGTACTCAGCCTTGACCCCGATTTTGAAACAGAGTTTTTTACCACTGGTAAGGACTGCATAGACCGGCTGCACAAAAAACCGGCCGTAATAACCCTGGACTATTCGCTTCCTGACATGGCTGGTGAAAAGGTGTTGCGTGCCATCCGTGAATTTAACCCAGATATCAGTGTCATTATTATCTCTGCCCAGGAAAAAATTGGAACGGCCGTAGAGCTCCTCAAACTGGGAGCCTTTGACTATATCACTAAAGACGAAGAGGCCAAAGACCGCATACTGAATGCGATCAAAAATGCCCGAAATAAATCATCGTTGATCCGCGAGATTGACCGGCTGAAAGAGGAGATCTCTGCGAAATATGATTTTGAGAAAAGTATTATTGGAACCAGCCCCGCTATTAAAAAAGTCTTCGGGTTGCTGGAGAAAGCTGTAAAAACTCAAATCACTGTTTCCATCACGGGTGAAACGGGCACAGGAAAAGAGTTGGTGGCAAAAGCCGTTCACTACAATTCGAAAAGAAAAAACAAGCCCTTTATTGCAGTGAACATTGCTGCTATACCGAGAGACCTGATTGAGAGTGAATTATTTGGCCATGAAAAAGGGGCCTTTACGGGGGCAGCGAACCGAAGAATAGGAAAATTTGAAGAGGCAGAAGGTGGAACTATTTTCCTGGACGAAATCGGTGAGATGGATTTGAATCTGCAGGCGAAACTTTTGCGCGTGCTACAAGAAAAAGAAATTACGCGTATCGGAAGCAACCAAGTTGTTAAGCTGGATGTAAGAGTAGTTGTGGCTACACATAAAAACCTCGCTGAGGAAACCAAAACAGGAAGATTTCGGGAAGACTTATATTATAGACTGTTGGGTCTGCCAATTCAACTTCCTCCCCTTCGCGACCGTGGTCAGGATATTATCATGTTGGCACGTTTCTTCCTCGACTCCTTCAGCAAGGAAAATCAACTTCCGAAATTCAAGATTACCACCGAGGCTCAAAATAAATTATTGGCCCACCCGTTTCCGGGAAATGTTCGGGAACTGAAATCTTCTATTGAGCTGGCAGCAGTCATGGCAGAAGGCAGTGACATTATGAGTGAGCATATCAATTTCACCAATGTTGCCGGAGAAGAAACAATCATGCTTCGCGAAATGACTCTACAAGAGTTTACCTATCGCATTATCAGAAACTATTTGAATAAGTATGACAACAACGTACTTGATGTAGCCCGGAGGCTGGATGTGGGAAAATCTTCCATTTATCGATACCTGAAAGAAATGGAACAAGCCGGGATCTGATATGAAAGAATTACGAAATTATGTAAAGCGTGGCGGTTTTTTCAAAGCCGTTGTTGAAGACGGTTCTGACCTTATCTTCATCGTAAGCTATGATGGGGAAATCCTCTATCACAATTTCTCAGTGAAAGAAACTCTTGGCTATAGTACCAATGGCCTTGTTGGGAAGAATTTCTTTGACTACATCTTGCCGGAGAGTCTGCCTACGTTCCGGAAAGCGTACATGACTAGCACAAAAAAGAGATTCAATGAATCCGTGGAGTTTCAGTTTTTGTGTAAAGACAAATCCTACAAATACCTCGAATTCAATTCGATCAATCTTTTCCAGACAGACCGGATCAAAGGATTGATTCTCGACTGCAGGGATATTGCCCAACGAAAGAAAGATGCAGAAGAACTGTTGCGGGCACAAAAAGCTAAAGAACTATTTCTAGCTAACATCAGTCACGAAATCAGGACCCCGATCAACGGAATTGCAGGCTTGGCCACCTTGCTTAGTCAAAATCCAAACGTAAATGAACAAGCTGCCTATCTTCACGCCATTCAAAGTGCGGCCGATAATTTGAAAGTAATTATTAATGACATTCTCGACTTGGCTTCGATCGAATCCGGGAAGTTGAAGTTTGAGCAGATCGGGTTTAATCTGAATGACCTGTTGCATTCACTGATCAATACATTTTTATTTCAGGCTTCCGAAAAGAAAATTGATTTACGCTATCATCTTAACGAAGAAGCCAACAAAATTTTCATAGGAGACCCGGTGCGATTGAATCAAATTCTCCTGAACCTGATCAACAACGCCATCAAGTTTACCAATCACGGCTATATCTCCGTCAATTGTACGGTTAAGAAAAAAGAAGTAAAAAAATACTTATTGGAATTTGAAGTCAGTGATACGGGTATTGGAATACCGAAAGATAAACTCAAGACTATTTTTGAAAGCTTCAGCCAGGCTGATGCCAGCGTGACACGGAAGTACGGGGGCACCGGCCTTGGTTTAACGATCGTGAAACAGTTGGTTGAACTTCAAAATGGATCAATCCAGGTTAAAAGTGAAGAAGGATTCGGATCCACGTTTAGTTTTACCATCCCATACGAATTGGGAAGCCGTGCTAACATCAAAGGCCACTTGGCAAAAGACTCTCCGCTGTTGAAAAAGACATTAAAAGATTTATCAGTGTTATTGGTTGAAGACAACGATGTAAACCGGCTTTATGCAAGCAGTATTCTTAAGATCTGGGATTGCAAAATTGATACGGCTGAAAACGGGTATGTGGCCGTTGAGAAAATAAAGAATGAAGAATATGATATCGTGTTGATGGACATTCAGATGCCTGTGATGGACGGTTTTGAAGCAACCAAAGCCATTCGTGCGATCGAGTCAAAGAAGAACCTGCCCATCATTGCCCTGACTGCCAACGCCACCCGCGCTGCTGTTGAGCAATGCCTTTCGAATGGCATGAATGATTGCTTACCTAAACCATTCACTCCTGAAGATCTCTATAATAAGCTGACTCATTTTAAAGGAACTACGAATCGCAAGGCCAAAAAGCCACCAGAGTTAACGCAGAAAACTATTGACCTGGCTTATTTGCGAAACATGTCGAACAATAACGAGAAGTTTATCAACGAAATGTTGTCAGCCTTCCAGGACTCTATTCCGAAAAGTGTCGAAGAGATAAAGACACAGGTCAATGCAAATGAATGGCAAGCACTTGCTCGTACTGTTCACAAGCTCAAACCGTCACTGACGTTGATGGGGCTTCACACTGCCAAAGAAAGGGCATTGGTACTCGAGGAGTTGGCCAAGCTTGAAAAGAACATAGACAAAATCAAGTCGTATGCAGAGGAATTGTGCGACCAACTAAATCAAACATTACGAGAACTTAGCGAACTCGTTTAATTTGAGTTAAGCACTATCAGTTTCTTGTAAACCGGTGTTTCTCCTGGTGCCCCGATGAGCACAATGTATACTCCATTCGTCAAGCCTGATACATCGACTGTCTTCACTCCCTTTACTGCGTCACCGAAGTCACCACTCTGAACATTGACTCCACGCTGATCAGCTATCTTCCAGATACTTCCAGGCACGAAGTCACCCGAGACAGAGAAGTTAAATCTGCCGTTAGCCGGGTTCGGGTAAATCTGAATGCTTTCCAGTGCACTAACAGAACGCTCAATTCCTGTAACTGGTGAAGCCATTTTCGGTTTGATTGCCAGGATATAGCTCTGCAGAATTTCTTTTGTCGTGAAATTCTGAACGAATGCCACCAACGAGAGCTTAGCCGGGTTGGTGATTTGCGTATTCAGTTCTATCTCGCCCTTCGTGAAAGTTGTTGTGTTCGTTGGTTGCATTGCCACATTTTTCACTACACCATCACTACCAAAGAGTAATTTTCTCACCACGTTGCGATAGGTTCCGGGGTTGGTACTTCCGGTAATCACTACGGGATCTTCGACTAATGCAATCTGAGCAAACAGCGGGAATGTAATGGTCGTATCAGCCTGAATTGTAAAGCTTGGATTAATCGTGTAGCTCTTGCCTGTATTGACGGTATCAATCTGAATAATCCGCAATTGTGGAGTTTTCAATGCCCGGCGATCTATTTCAATTTTACTGATCTGGTTGTAGTCACCAGACTGGAACTTCCCTGCCTGCAATCCATCCATTACAGAATAAGGAGACTTCTGAATACCATAGTACAGTGCCCTAGATGACGCATCACTATTGTTGCCCTGGTCAAAGACATCAGGCTGAGGGAATCGAACATGATATTGCAGCATCGTAAAATCTGAACTGTCATTTCTGAACGTAATCTGATGATCATACATGTCGTTGAAGTACTTGTCTGCAGTTGTGCCTGTTTGAGCATTGGTAAAGTGCTCTATCGCCACTTTCTTTGTCTTCTCTCCAACAAACACGTTGTCAAACGCGAAGCCACTGTAAGTATCGTCAATGTTCTTGCTGGCATCTCCTGCAAAGGCAACACGAATACGCACCTGGCCCCGTTTAGCCTTCGGGATGCTATCCAGTCCAAAGGCTCCGCGCGTCCATTTCGTCTGAGTTGGTCCAGACCATCCATAAGGTCCTAATCCGACGGGCTGACTTCCGGGGTTGGACACAATCAATGCATCAGAGTACCAATTTATTCCCTGGTTAGGTACGCCAATATTCGCCCATGTATTTCCACCATCAACTGAATACTGCAATACTGCCCCATCATTATTCGATTTCGGTGTATTGACCCAATAATCCATGGCAATCATCGGGCGGTTCAAATGAGAAAGGTTAAAGCAAGGTCCATCCACTGCTGAAGATTCAGTGACGTTATAAGTACCGCTGTTCAGACCGGTCCACCATGATTTATTACCCGTCTGCGTAATTCCGGAAATATATTTTCCATTGGGCTTAGTCCATATCCAACTGCTGTCCATCGGAGTCCCCAATGATTCTACCTGCCATCCGTGGTTAGCGTTTTCAAAGTCCTCCGTATACGCACTGCTCGGCAATAGTTTGATTGAACTGTATTTCAAGATGAATATATTCTTGGAATAGGAGTTGTTGCAACCGTCATTGGTAATCACTTTCAATGTGACGGCATAGGTTTTATAGTTTTTATACTTATGGTAAGGATTTTTATATGTTCCCGAGATACTATCCGAGTTCGGCAACACAGCAACGTTACCCTTGTTCCATGCCGTACCGAATGCTGTACTGTCACCAATCAATACTTTTCCGTCACCGAATCTCCATTCATAGTTCACTACCCTACTCACATTGTTCGGGTTTTGTGTCAAGTCTTTAAACTTGGTGCTATCGTTATTGCAAATAGATGAAGCAATAAATTTCGGAACGGGGACCGCTCCCACGCGCACCTGAGTGCTTGTGATATCACTGCAACCAAATGAGGAAGTCACCAAAAGATTTACCGTATAAATACTTGGAGTGGAGTATGAATGCGAAGGGTTGGGGCGAGTGTCGGGAGTGCTTGAATCACCAAAGTCCCACTTCCACCCTATAATCGTTTCTGGGCTATTGACAGAGCTTGCATCATTAAAGTTGATCGCACTGGCAATACAGTTGTTAGCTACTGATATGTTTGCGACCGGAGCTGCATGTATTTTTACCGGGTGCGAAATAAATGTAATGGCGTTGAATGCATTCTTATATGTGTAAGTCACGATATAAGTATCAGCCTGTAGCCCATTGGTCTCGATATAGTACTCACCGCCACTGTGAATAATATTCATTACGTGTGACGGATTGCTAAGCCCAGGGCCTGCAGTAAAGTTTGTCTCTGGTGCACCACCGGTTGCTGCCGCCGGGTTACCAATAAGCTTAACCAGCGAAGGTGATGGATTTCCGAGTCCCGGATTATTTTGAAGAGCACAAATCTCCCAGACAAATGACGGATCGAGGTAACCTGTCTGAACGGTAAAGTCGATTGTCGTCACCGGGTTCACCAATACTTGTTGTGTGTTAGAATTGGTACATCCGTTTACATCCGTGTAGGTATATGTGACGAAGTTGTTTCCAAGAGTTACTGCACCCGGATCAAAGGTCACCTTATCCACAGGTGCAGGTGTCGTACTTCCGATATTCGAAGTGGAAGGTGAGATGGTGAAAAGCCCTCCGATCTGGTTTCCAGTCAATGTAATCGGAGAGTTGTTCTCCGCCATTTGTGGTGGAGCTCCTGCCGGGAATCCGGTGTATACTACAACCGGAAGTGGATTGATCTTTAAATTGGTCTGAGTAAATACGGAAGTGCAAGGACCGCTTCCATCAGGATCCAGCGCTGTCAATGTTAATAATACCGTAGTATTTACTTCATTCGGATCTTTGAAGAAGTAGGTTGCACTCGGGCTGTTCACATTACTGAACGTTCCGGCACCACCAGTCCAAACGGTCGTTGAAGTCGAGCCACCGATACTTCCTCCAAGTGCGATGCCCGGTGTATCGCGACAGAGCGCCAGATTTGCAGGTGCAGAAACTCTTGCGGCACGATTTATTGTGATATTAATATCTGCAGAAATAGTAGTACAAGGACCAAATCCATCCGGATCGTTCGATGTAAGTCTGAATGTCACCGTTGACGCGATGTCCGAAGGAGCAACAGAATAATTTGCTGTTACCGTTGTTCCGGATACGTTAGTTGCAGAAAGCGTGCCTGCACCAGTCACAATACTCCACAAACCTGTTGTTGCGCTGCCTCCGATCGTTCCTGTTAACGCAATGGAATTCGGTTCACAAACTGTATAATCCGAGGGCAATGTTACTGTTGCGATACGATTAACAGCAACGTTCAGTTCATCTGATACTGCCGTGCAGGGGCCACCGTTGTCTGGATCGTTGGTTACCAATCTGAATACTACAGTTGTTGCTATGTCCGTGGGATTAACAGTGTAGGTTGCGGTAACATTACTTCCACTGACTGAACTTGCGGAAATTGTTCCAGAGCCCGTCACGATTTGCCAGGTCCCCGATGTCGCTGCGCCACCAATCGTTCCGGATATGGCAATCGTAGATGGATGACAAACTGCATAATCTGCTCCGGCATCAACGAGAGGAATCGGGTTGATCGTAGCATTAATATCTTTTGTTGGCCCGTTGCAACCGTTGGCAGTAGGCGTGATCCGATATACAACTGATCCAACAGAGTAGTTATTCAGGCTCAGATTTTGATTAATGGTTGATCCATTGTCGGCTGAAGCACCTGCCACATTTGAAGTTGGTATAACCACCCAGCTAAATGTAGTTCCCGCCACATTTTGAGGAGAAGCATTAATAGGTATAGTTGCTGGAGAGCCAGAGCATATGATTATATCTGTTCCATTCGCAGAAGGCACAGGCTGTACAGTCACGATGTAATCTTTTACGATACCGTTGCAAGTCCCCACAGTAGGAGTTATGTGATAAGTCACGGTCCCCGCAGTATTTGCTGAATTAACCGGGGAATTGGTTATCGCAGCATTGCCGCTTGCGGATACACCTGTTATCGAACCAACAACAGTGGTGTTCCATGTATAGGTTGTACTTCCGATCGTGCTTGTTGGAATAAAATTCAAGGCAGTACCACTACAGATAGTTGCCTGGAGTTGAGGTGCTGTGTCGGTAATTACCGGAACAGGATTAACGGTGACAGTAACATCGATAAATGATCCGTTGCATCCATTGGCTGATGGGGTAATTCTATAGGTCACTGTTCCCGTGCTAACTCCATCTGTACTCGTTAACACCTGATTGATTGATGCACCACTTCCAAGGCTCGCCCCGGTTACGTTGCTGCTGCTTTGTACAATCCAACTAAATGAAGTACCACTTACATTGTTAGGATTGGCGATAGTCACATTTGTTGTAGCCCCACTGCAAATAATCTGATTGGAGGCAGCGATATCAGGAACTGGATTTACTGTAACCACATAATTGACTGGCGTTCCGCTGCAGCCATTGAATGCAGGTGTTATCGTATAAGTTACTGTTCCAACTACGTTACCTGTATTTACAGGACTATTAGCAATAGGCATTGTCGAGCTTGGACCTGCTGTTACGCTCGTTGGGTTTATCGGCCCACTGATACTACTGGTCCATGTGTAAGTAGTGCCACCAATTGTACTCGTTGGCGTGAAATTCAGGGCTGTCGCACTGCAGATAGTAGTTTGAAGTTCGGTAGCCGTATTTGTTATGACCGGCATTGCCTTCAATGTGATACTTGTGGATTGAGTAGCCGGATTGCTACAACCACTGGCAGCCACACTAAATGTATAGGATATTGTCAGAGGTGTGTTGCCCGGATTGGTCAGCGCTTCAGCTATTTTCTGGCTGTTTGTAAACGTATTGCCATTTACTTGAGTCCCTCCCGCTGCACCTCCATAATTTACAGAAGTGAGTGTAATCACTGCATTGACAGTTGAAGAATTTAAGGTAATGTCAGTTGTTGTGCCACTGCATATTGATGCAGTGTTATTAGTAATGCTAAATGCTGGTTGAGGTTTTACGGTCAGTACAACATTATATGGATCACCCACACAACTGCCCGTAACCGGGGTAATATTATATGTCACCGTCAACAGTGCGTTTGTCAAATTCGTGAACTTGTCGTTCTGAATTGCAGTGTTCGACTGACCTGCTCCAGTACCTGCATTCCCTCCCACTGCGCTCAGACCACTCTGCAACGTAATATTGTTAATCGTGTAACTGCTCGCCCCGACACTCGTGCCGTTCGTGTTCAACACTATACCCGAGATAACTCCGCTGCAAACTGATGCATTCAAGCTCGTGCTCAACACAGGCTCCGGATTGATCGTCAAAACCACATTGACCGGATCTCCTGCGCAACTGCCTGTGACTGGCGTAATCCCGTACGTAACCGTCAACGAACCGCTAGTCGGGTTCGTGAACTTATCATTCTTGATAGCAGTATCTGCCTGGCCTGCGCCCGTAACCGAATTCCCTGACGCCTGAGGAATCAAACCACTCTGAACCGTGATGCTGTTAATCGTGTAGCTCGTAGCGCCAACACTCGAACCGTTCGTGTTCAACGTAATATTGCCCGGTGAATCACTGCAGACAGCAGCACTCAACGTACTGCTCAGCACCGGCTCCGGATTAACCGTCAGCACTACATCCTGAGCTGCGCCTGAACAGCCACTCGAACTGATCGGTGTAACATTGTACGTAACCGTATGAGCTATACCATCCTGGTTCGTAAACTTATCGCCTGCCAATGCATTGGCTGCATTGCCTGGACCCGTACCAACATTGCCACTCACCTGGGGCTTCCAGGTACCCGTGTAAGCTACACTCGGTGTGATGCTGTTGATCGTATAACTCGCTGCACTTACACTCGTCCCGTTTGTATTCAATAATATCCCTGCTACCACATCACTGCATGTCGACCCATTCAACAATGTCGATACCACTGGTGCTGGGTTGATTGTCAACACCACATTGTATGGATCTCCAACACAACTGCCAGTCTTCGGAGTGATATTATACGTCACCGTCAACGGTGCGTTTGTCAAATTCGTGAACTTGTCGTTCTGAATTGCAGTGTTCGACTGACCTGCTCCAGTACCTGCATTCCCTCCCACTGCGCTCAGACCACTCTGCAACGTAATATTGTTAATCGTGTAACTGCTCGCCCCGACACTCGTGCCGTTCGTGTTCAACACTATACCCGAGATAACTCCGCTGCAAACTGATGCATTCAAGCTCGTGCTCAACACAGGCTCCGGATTGATCGTCAAAACCACATTGACCGGATCTCCTGCGCAACTGCCTGTGACTGGCGTAATCCCGTACGTAACCGTCAACGAACCGCTAGTCGGGTTCGTGAACTTATCATTCTTGATAGCAGTATCTGCCTGGCCTGCGCCCGTAACCGAATTCCCTGACGCCTGAGGAATCAAACCACTCTGAACCGTGATGCTGTTAATCGTGTAGCTCGTAGCGCCAACACTCGAACCGTTCGTGTTCAACGTAATATTGCCCGGTGAATCACTGCAGACAGCAGCACTCAACGTACTGCTCAGCACCGGCTCCGGATTAACCGTCAGCACTACATCCTGAGCTGCGCCTGAACAGCCACTCGAACTGATCGGTGTAACATTGTACGTAACCGTATGAGCTATACCATCCTGGTTCGTAAACTTATCGCCTGCCAATGCATTGGCTGCATTGCCTGGACCCGTACCAACATTGCCACTCACCTGGGGCTTCCAGGTACCCGTGTAAGCTACACTCGGTGTGATGCTGTTGATCGTATAACTCGCTGCACTTACACTCGTCCCGTTTGTATTCAATAATATCCCTGCTACCACATCACTGCATGTCGACCCATTCAACAATGTCGATACCACTGGTGCTGGGTTGATCGTCAACACCACATTGTATGGATCTCCAACACAACTGCCAGTCTTCGGAGTGATATTATACGTCACCGTCAACAGAGTACCCGTCAGGTTCGTGTAAACATCCGTGGATAGTGAATTCGCTGACGCTAACGCTCCCGTTCCCGCATTACCAACTGCCGCCTTCCAAGTGCTACCATTAAACGCAATACTTGGCGTGATGCTATTCAATGTATAACCCGTAGCCCCGACACTCGAGCCGTTCGTGTTCAATACTATACCCGAGTTAGTCCCGCTACAAACCGTTGCATTCAAACTCGTGCTCAGCACAGGCTCCGGGTTAATCGTCAGCACCACGTCAACAGCATCTCCTGCACAACCGCTCGTAACAGGGGTAATGTTGTACGTAACTGTCTTACTGCCAACCGTCGGGTTCGTGAACTTATCATCATGAATAGCGCTCACCCCCTGGCCTGCGCCCGTAACCGAATTCCCTGACGCCTGAGGAATCAAACCACTCTGAACCGTGATGCTGTTAATCGTGTAGCTCGTAGCGCCAACACTCGAACCGTTCGTGTTCAACGTAATATTGCCCGGTGAATCACTGCAGACAGCAGCACTCAACGTACTGCTCAGCACCGGCTCCGGATTAACCGTCAGCACTACATCCTGAGCTGCGCCTGAACAGCCACTCGAACTGATCGGTGTAACATTGTACGTAACCGTATGAGCTATACCATCCTGGTTCGTAAACTTATCGCCTGCCAATGCATTGGCTGCATTGCCTGGACCCGTACCAACATTGCCACTCACCTGGGGCTTCCAGGTACCCGTGTAAGCTACACTCGGTGTGATGCTGTTGATCGTATAACTCGCTGCACTTACACTCGTCCCGTTTGTATTCAATAATATCCCTGCTACCACATCACTGCATGTCGACCCATTCAACAATGTCGATACCACTGGTGCTGGGTTGATCGTCAACACCACATTGTATGGATCTCCAACACAACTGCCAGTCTTCGGAGTGATATTATACGTCACCGTCAACAGAGTACCCGTCAGGTTCGTGTAAACATCCGTGGATAGTGAATTCGCTGACGCTAACGCTCCCGTTCCCGCATTACCAACTGCCGCCTTCCAAGTGCTACCATTAAACGCAATACTTGGCGTGATGCTATTCAATGTATAACCCGTAGCCCCGACACTCGAGCCGTTCGTGTTCAATACTATACCCGAGTTAGTCCCGCTACAAACCGTTGCATTCAAACTCGTGCTCAGCACAGGCTCCGGGTTAATCGTCAGCACCACGTCAACAGCATCTCCTGCACAACCGCTCGTAACAGGGGTAATGTTGTACGTAACTGTCTTACTGCCAACCGTCGGGTTCGTGAACTTATCATCATGAATAGCGCTCACCCCCTGGCCTGCGCCCGTAACCGAATTCCCTGACGCCTGAGGAATCAAACCACTCTGAACCGTGATGCTGTTAATCGTGTAGCTCGTAGCGCCAACACTCGAACCGTTCGTGTTCAACGTAATATTGCCCGGTGAATCACTGCAGACAGCAGCACTCAACGTACTGCTCAGCACCGGCTCCGGATTAACCGTCAGCACTACATCCTGAGCTGCGCCTGAACAGCCACTCGAACTGATCGGTGTAACATTGTACGTAACCGTATGAGCTATACCATCCTGGTTCGTAAACTTATCGCCTGCCAATGCATTGGCTGCATTGCCTGGACCCGTACCAACATTGCCACTCACCTGGGGCTTCCAGGTACCCGTGTAAGCTACACTCGGTGTGATGCTGTTGATCGTATAACTCGCTGCACTTACACTCGTCCCGTTTGTATTCAATAATATCCCTGCTACCACATCACTGCATGTCGACCCATTCAACAATGTCGATACCACTGGTGCTGGGTTGATCGTCAACACCACATTGTATGGATCTCCAACACAACTGCCAGTCTTCGGAGTGATATTATACGTCACCGTCAACAGAGTACCCGTCAGGTTCGTGTAAACATCCGTGGATAGTGAATTCGCTGACGCTAACGCTCCCGTTCCCGCATTACCAACTGCCGCCTTCCAAGTGCTACCATTAAACGCAATACTTGGCGTGATGCTATTCAATGTATAACCCGTAGCCCCGACACTCGAGCCGTTCGTGTTCAATACTATACCCGAGTTAGTCCCGCTACAAACCGTTGCATTCAAACTCGTGCTCAGCACAGGCTCCGGGTTAATCGTCAGCACCACGTCAACAGCATCTCCTGCACAACCGCTCGTAACAGGGGTAATGTTGTACGTAACTGTCTTACTGCCAACCGTCGGGTTCGTGAACTTATCATCATGAATAGCGCTCACCCCCTGGCCTGCGCCCGTAACCGAATTCCCTGACGCCTGAGGAATCAAACCACTCTGAACCGTGATGCTGTTAATCGTGTAGCTCGTAGCGCCAACACTCGAACCGTTCGTGTTCAACGTAATATTGCCCGGTGAATCACTGCAGACAGCAGCACTCAACGTACTGCTCAGCACCGGCTCCGGATTAACCGTCAGCACTACATCCTGAGCTGCGCCTGAACAGCCACTCGAACTGATCGGTGTAACATTGTACGTAACCGTATGAGCTATACCATCCTGGTTCGTAAACTTATCGCCTGCCAATGCATTGGCTGCATTGCCTGGACCCGTACCAACATTGCCACTCACCTGGGGCTTCCAGGTACCCGTGTAAGCTACACTCGGTGTGATGCTGTTGATCGTATAACTCGCTGCACTTACACTCGTCCCGTTTGTATTCAATAATATCCCTGCTACCACATCACTGCATGTCGACCCATTCAACAATGTCGATACCACTGGTGCTGGGTTGATCGTCAACACCACATTGTATGGATCTCCAACACAACTGCCAGTCTTCGGAGTGATATTATACGTCACCGTCAACAGAGTACCCGTCAGGTTCGTGTAAACATCCGTGGATAGTGAATTCGCTGACGCTAACGCTCCCGTTCCCGCATTACCAACTGCCGCCTTCCAAGTGCTACCATTAAACGCAATACTTGGCGTGATGCTATTCAATGTATAACCCGTAGCCCCGACACTCGAGCCGTTCGTGTTCAATACTATACCCGAGTTAGTCCCGCTACAAACCGTTGCATTCAAACTCGTGCTCAGCACAGGCTCCGGGTTAATCGTCAGCACCACGTCAACAGCATCTCCTGCACAACCGCTCGTAACAGGGGTAATGTTGTACGTAACTGTCTTACTGCCAACCGTCGGGTTCGTGAACTTATCATCATGAATAGCGCTCACCCCCTGGCCTGCGCCCGTAACCGAATTCCCTGACGCCTGAGGAATCAAACCACTCTGAACCGTGATGCTGTTAATCGTGTAGCTCGTAGCGCCAACACTCGAACCGTTCGTGTTCAACGTAATATTGCCCGGTGAATCACTGCAGACAGCAGCACTCAACGTACTGCTCAGCACCGGCTCCGGATTAACCGTCAGCACTACATCCTGAGCTGCGCCTGAACAGCCACTCGAACTGATCGGTGTAACATTGTACGTAACCGTATGAGCTATACCATCCTGGTTCGTAAACTTATCGCCTGCCAATGCATTGGCTGCATTGCCTGGACCCGTACCAACATTGCCACTCACCTGGGGCTTCCAGGTACCCGTGTAAGCTACACTCGGTGTGATGCTGTTGATCGTATAACTCGCTGCACTTACACTCGTCCCGTTTGTATTCAATAATATCCCTGCTACCACATCACTGCATGTCGACCCATTCAACAATGTCGATACCACTGGTGCTGGGTTGATCGTCAACACCACATTGTATGGATCTCCAACACAACTGCCAGTCTTCGGAGTGATATTATACGTCACCGTCAACAGAGTACCCGTCAGGTTCGTGTAAACATCCGTGGATAGTGAATTCGCTGACGCTAACGCTCCCGTTCCCGCATTACCAACTGCCGCCTTCCAAGTGCTACCATTAAACGCAATACTTGGCGTGATGCTATTCAATGTATAACCCGTAGCCCCGACACTCGAGCCGTTCGTGTTCAATACTATACCCGAGTTAGTCCCGCTACAAACCGTTGCATTCAAACTCGTGCTCAGCACAGGCTCCGGGTTAATCGTCAGCACCACGTCAACAGCATCTCCTGCACAACCGCTCGTAACAGGGGTAATGTTGTACGTAACTGTCTTACTGCCAACCGTCGGGTTCGTGAACTTATCATCATGAATAGCGCTCACCCCCTGGCCTGCGCCCGTAACCGAATTCCCTGACGCCTGAGGAATCAAACCACTCTGAACCGTGATGCTGTTAATCGTGTAGCTCGTAGCGCCAACACTCGAACCGTTCGTGTTCAACGTAATATTGCCCGGTGAATCACTGCAGACAGCAGCACTCAACGTACTGCTCAGCACCGGCTCCGGATTAACCGTCAGCACTACATCCTGAGCTGCGCCTGAACAGCCACTCGAACTGATCGGTGTAACATTGTACGTAACCGTATGAGCTATACCATCCTGGTTCGTAAACTTATCGCCTGCCAATGCATTGGCTGCATTGCCTGGACCCGTACCAACATTGCCACTCACCTGGGGCTTCCAGGTACCCGTGTAAGCTACACTCGGTGTGATGCTGTTGATCGTATAACTCGCTGCACTTACACTCGTCCCGTTTGTATTCAATAATATCCCTGCTACCACATCACTGCATGTCGACCCATTCAACAATGTCGATACCACTGGTGCTGGGTTGATCGTCAACACCACATTGTATGGATCTCCAACACAACTGCCAGTCTTCGGAGTGATATTATACGTCACCGTCAACAGAGTACCCGTCAGGTTCGTGTAAACATCCGTGGATAGTGAATTCGCTGACGCTAACGCTCCCGTTCCCGCATTACCAACTGCCGCCTTCCAAGTGCTACCATTAAACGCAATACTTGGCGTGATGCTATTCAATGTATAACCCGTAGCCCCGACACTCGAGCCGTTCGTGTTCAATACTATACCCGAGTTAGTCCCGCTACAAACCGTTGCATTCAAACTCGTGCTCAGCACAGGCTCCGGGTTAATCGTCAGCACCACGTCAACAGCATCTCCTGCACAACCGCTCGTAACAGGGGTAATGTTGTACGTAACTGTCTTACTGCCAACCGTCGGGTTCGTGAACTTATCATCATGAATAGCGCTCACCCCCTGGCCTGCGCCCGTAACCGAATTCCCTGACGCCTGAGGAATCAAACCACTCTGAACCGTGATGCTGTTAATCGTGTAGCTCGTAGCGCCAACACTCGAACCGTTCGTGTTCAACGTAATATTGCCCGGTGAATCACTGCAGACAGCAGCACTCAACGTACTGCTCAGCACCGGCTCCGGATTAACCGTCAGCACTACATCCTGAGCTGCGCCTGAACAGCCACTCGAACTGATCGGTGTAACATTGTACGTAACCGTATGAGCTATACCATCCTGGTTCGTAAACTTATCGCCTGCCAATGCATTGGCTGCATTGCCTGGACCCGTACCAACATTGCCACTCACCTGGGGCTTCCAGGTACCCGTGTAAGCTACACTCGGTGTGATGCTGTTGATCGTATAACTCGCTGCACTTACACTCGTCCCGTTTGTATTCAATAATATCCCTGCTACCACATCACTGCATGTCGACCCATTCAACAATGTCGATACCACTGGTGCTGGGTTGATCGTCAACACCACATTGTATGGATCTCCAACACAACTGCCAGTCTTCGGAGTGATATTATACGTCACCGTCAACAGAGTACCCGTCAGGTTCGTGTAAACATCCGTGGATAGTGAATTCGCTGACGCTAACGCTCCCGTTCCCGCATTACCAACTGCCGCCTTCCAAGTGCTACCATTAAACGCAATACTTGGCGTGATGCTATTCAATGTATAACCCGTAGCCCCGACACTCGAGCCGTTCGTGTTCAATACTATACCCGAGTTAGTCCCGCTACAAACCGTTGCATTCAAACTCGTGCTCAGCACAGGCTCCGGGTTAATCGTCAGCACCACGTCAACAGCATCTCCTGCACAACCGCTCGTAACAGGGGTAATGTTGTACGTAACTGTCTTACTGCCAACCGTCGGGTTCGTGAACTTATCATCATGAATAGCGCTCACCCCCTGGCCTGCGCCCGTAACCGAATTCCCTGACGCCTGAGGAATCAAACCACTCTGAACCGTGATGCTGTTAATCGTGTAGCTCGTAGCGCCAACACTCGAACCGTTCGTGTTCAACGTAATATTGCCCGGTGAATCACTGCAGACAGCAGCACTCAACGTACTGCTCAGCACCGGCTCCGGATTAACCGTCAGCACTACATCCTGAGCTGCGCCTGAACAGCCACTCGAACTGATCGGTGTAACATTGTACGTAACCGTATGAGCTATACCATCCTGGTTCGTAAACTTATCGCCTGCCAATGCATTGGCTGCATTGCCTGGACCCGTACCAACATTGCCACTCACCTGGGGCTTCCAGGTACCCGTGTAAGCTACACTCGGTGTGATGCTGTTGATCGTATAACTCGCTGCACTTACACTCGTCCCGTTTGTATTCAATAATACCCCTGCTACCACATCACTGCATGTCGACCCATTCAACAATGTCGATACCACTGGTGCTGGGTTGATTGTAATAACAACCGAAACCTGCGAGCCAATACAGTTTGTTGAAGCTGGTCCTGTCGGAGTAATATTATAGGTAGCAGTAATTGGTGAACCACCGACATTCACCAAAATATCCGTGATGGTAAGTGATGCAGATTCTAACACAGAGGTTCCTGCACTACCTTGAACACTCGCATCTGACATGGTCGGAGCAGACCAGTTAAATATTGTTCCTGCTGGGAAACCACCCGGTGTTAATGTCACCTTGTAGTTAACAGCATCACCGCTGCAAATTGTTTTTACTTGACCAGATGTGATAACTGGAATTGAATTTACCGTAACCGTTGCACTCGAACCAAAGCTCGTACCAAGGCAACCTCCACTCGTACCATTGTCTTTCACACGGGTGATCGTATACGTCTTCGTAACCGATGGACTAACACTTACACCCGAACCGCTTGCTATATTATTCAACGTGAACGTACTCGTCCCGTCCGTATAGTCTACATCATAGGGACCCGTGCCCGTCAGCGTGAACGTCAGGCTCGCACTGCTACCCGAACAAACACTCACCCCGGATCCACCGCCCACACTCAGGCTACCCGTCGGCAATGACTCCACCGTCAGCGTAGCCGCTCCCGTGGCACTCAGCGCACAACCCGGAGCGGTCGTCTCCGTAACCACCACGCTGTACTGGTTCCCGTTCAATCCGTTAACACTGCTGATGTTCAATACCGAAGTGGCAAAACCCGTATAAACTCCTCCGTCCGTGCCTGCACCGATCGGGGTAGCTCCACGGAACCACTGGTAACTCAGACTCGTGCCGCTCGCTGTAACACTGAAGCTCGCTCCGCTACCAAAACACTTCGTCTGCGATAACGGCAACTGGCTGATCACTGGGTACGGAACTACCGTAACCGTTGCACTCGAACCAAAGCTCGTACCAAGGCAACCTCCACTCGTACCATTGTCTTTCACACGGGTGATCGTATACGTCTTCGTAACCGATGGACTAACACTTACACCCGAACCGCTTGCTATATTATTCAACGTGAACGTACTCGTCCCGTCCGTATAGTCTACATCATAGGGACCCGTGCCCGTCAGCGTGAACGTCAGGCTCGCACTGCTACCCGAACAAACACTCACCCCGGATCCACCGCCCACACTCAGGCTACCCGTCGGCAATGACTCCACCGTCAGCGTAACCGCTCCCGTGGCACTCAGCGCACAACCCGGAGCGGTCGTCTCCGTAACCACCACGCTGTACTGGTTCCCGTTCAATCCGTTAACACTGCTGATGTTCAATACCGAAGTGGCAAAACCCGTATACACTCCTCCGTCCGTGCCTGCACCGATCGGGGTAGCTCCACGGAACCACTGGTAACTCAGACTCGTGCCGCTCGCTGTAACACTGAAGCTCGCTCCGCTACCAAAACACTTCGTCTGCGATAACGGCAACTGGCTGATCACTGGGTACGGAACTACCGTAACCGTTGCACTCGAACCAAAGCTCGTACCAAGGCAACCTCCACTCGTACCCTTGTCTTTCACACGGGTGATCGTATACGTCTTCGTAACCGATGGACTAACACTTACACCCGAACCGCTTGCTATATTATTCAACGTGAACGTACTCGTCCCGTCCGTATAGTCTACATCATAGGGACCTGTGCCCGTCAGCGTGAACGTCAGGCTCGCACTGCTACCCGAACAAACACTCACCCCGGATCCACCGCCCACACTCAGGCTACCCGTCGGCAATGACTCCACCGTCAGCGTAGCCGCTCCCGTGGCACTCAGCGCACAACCCGGAGCGGTCGTCTCCGTAACCACCACGCTGTACTGGTTCCCGTTCAATCCGTTAACACTGCTGATATTCAATACCGAAGTGGCAAAGCCCGTATAAACCCCTCCGTCCGTGCCTGCACCGATCGGGGTAGCTCCACGGAACCACTGGTAACTCAGACTCGTGCCGCTCGCTGTAACACTGAAGCTCGCTCCGCTACCAAAACACTTCGTCTGCGATAACGGCAACTGGCTGATCACTGGGTACGGAACTACCGTAACCGTTGCACTCGAACCAAAGCTCGTACCAAGGCAACCTCCACTCGTACCCTTGTCTTTCACACGGGTGATCGTATACGTCTTCGTAACCGATGGACTAACACTTACACCCGAACCGCTTGCTATATTATTCAACGTGAACGTACTCGTCCCGTCCGTATAGTCTACATCATAGGGACCTGTGCCCGTCAGCGTGAACGTCAGGCTCGCACTGCTACCCGAACAAACACTCACCCCGGATCCACCGCCCACACTCAGGCTACCCGTCGGCAATGACTCCACCGTCAGCGTAGCCGCTCCCGTGGCACTCAGCGCACAACCCGGAGCGGTCGTCTCCGTAACCACCACGCTGTACTGGTTCCCGTTCAATCCGTTAACACTGCTGATGTTCAATACCGAAGTGGCAAAGCCCGTATAAACCCCTCCGTCCGTGCCTGCACCGATCGGGGTAGCTCCACGGAACCACTGGTAACTCAGACTCGTGCCGCTCGCTGTAACACTGAAGCTCGCTCCGCTACCAAAACACTTCGTCTGCGATAACGGCAACTGGCTGATCACTGGGTACGGAACTACCGTAACCGTTGCACTCGAACCAAAGCTCGTACCAAGGCAACCTCCACTCGTACCATTGTCTTTCACACGGGTGATCGTATACGTCTTCGTAACCGATGGACTAACACTTACACCCGAACCGCTTGCTATATTATTCAACGTGAACGTACTCGTCCCGTCCGTATAGTCTACATCATAGGGACCCGTGCCCGTCAGCGTGAACGTCAGGCTCGCACTGCTACCCGAACAAACACTCACCCCGGATCCACCGCCCACACTCAGGCTACCCGTCGGCAATGACTCCACCGTCAGCGTAACCGCTCCCGTGGCACTCAGCGCACAACCCGGAGCGGTCGTCTCCGTAACCACCACGCTGTACTGGTTCCCGTTCAATCCGTTAACACTGCTGATATTCAATACCGAAGTGGCAAAGCCCGTATAAACCCCTCCGTCCGTGCCTGCACCGATCGGGGTAGCTCCACGGAACCACTGGTAACTCAGACTCGTGCCGCTCGCTGTAACACTGAAGCTCGCTCCGCTACCAAAACACTTCGTCTGCGATAACGGCAACTGGCTGATCACTGGGTACGGAACTACCGTAACCGTTGCACTCGAACCAAAGCTCGTACCAAGGCAACCTCCACTCGTACCCTTGTCTTTCACACGGGTGATCGTATACGTCTTCGTAACCGATGGACTAACACTTACACCCGAACCGCTTGCTATATTATTCAACGTGAACGTACTCGTCCCGTCCGTATAGTCTACATCATAGGGACCTGTGCCCGTCAGCGTGAACGTCAGGCTCGCACTGCTACCCGAACAAACACTCACCCCGGATCCACCGCCCACACTCAGGCTACCCGTCGGCAATGACTCCACCGTCAGCGTAACCGCTCCCGTGGCACTCAGCGCACAACCCGGAGCGGTCGTCTCCGTAACCACCACGCTGTACTGGTTCCCGTTCAATCCGTTAACACTGCTGATATTCAATACCGAAGTGGCAAAGCCCGTATAAACCCCTCCGTCCGTGCCTGCACCGATCGGGGTAGCTCCACGGAACCACTGGTAACTCAGACTCGTGCCGCTCGCTGTAACACTGAAGCTCGCTCCGCTACCAAAACACTTCGTCTGCGATAACGGCAACTGGCTGATCACTGGGTACGGAACTACCGTAACCGTTGCACTCGAACCAAAGCTCGTACCAAGGCAACCTCCACTCGTACCATTGTCTTTCACACGGGTGATCGTATACGTCTTCGTAACCGATGGACTAACACTTACACCCGAACCGCTTGCTATATTATTCAACGTGAACGTACTCGTCCCGTCCGTATAGTCTACATCATAGGGACCCGTGCCCGTCAGCGTGAACGTCAGGCTCGCACTGCTACCCGAACAAACACTCACCCCGGATCCACCGCCCACACTCAGGCTACCCGTCGGCAATGACTCCACCGTCAGCGTAGCCGCTCCCGTGGCACTCAGCGCACAACCCGGAGCGGTCGTCTCCGTAACCACCACGCTGTACTGGTTCCCGTTCAATCCGTTAACACTGCTGATATTCAATACCGAAGTGGCAAAGCCCGTATAAACCCCTCCGTCCGTGCCTGCACCGATCGGGGTAGCTCCACGGAACCACTGGTAACTCAGACTCGTGCCGCTCGCTGTAACACTGAAGCTCGCTCCGCTACCAAAACACTTCGTCTGCGATAACGGCAACTGGCTGATCACTGGGTACGGAACTACCGTAACCGTTGCACTCGAACCAAAGCTCGTACCAAGGCAACCTCCACTCGTACCATTGTCTTTCACACGGGTGATCGTATACGTCTTCGTAACCGATGGACTAACACTTACACCCGAACCGCTTGCTATATTATTCAACGTGAACGTACTCGTCCCGTCCGTATAGTCTACATCATAGGGACCTGTGCCCGTCAGCGTGAACGTCAGGCTCGCACTGCTACCCGAACAAACACTCACCCCGGATCCACCGCCCACACTCAGGCTACCCGTCGGCAATGACTCCACCGTCAGCGTAACCGCTCCCGTGGCACTCAGCGCACAACCCGGAGCGGTCGTCTCCGTAACCACCACGCTGTACTGGTTCCCGTTCAATCCGTTAACACTGCTGATGTTCAATACCGAAGTGGCAAAACCCGTATACACTCCTCCGTCCGTGCCTGCACCGATCGGGGTAGCTCCACGGAACCACTGGTAACTCAGACTCGTGCCGCTCGCTGTAACACTGAAGCTCGCTCCGCTACCAAAACACTTCGTCTGCGATAACGGCAACTGGCTGATCACTGGGTATGCAATTACTGTGACGTTTACTGAGCTAGTCGCTGAAAAGCCATTGGCGTCAGTAACTGTAACCATGTAAGATGTTGGACCGCTGGCAACACCAGGCGCAGTAAAGACGGGGTTAGCTATGTTTGTCGCGCTTAGACCTGTTGAAGGTGTCCATGAATAAACATATCCACCTGTACCTCCCGAAGCAGTAGGAGTACCACCTAAAGTCGCTGTTCCGGAAGTACAAACATTTTTATCTGTACCTGCCGATGCGATAAGTGTAGCGTTCTGCACTCCTGTAAAATAAGAAGGCTGCCCGTTAGTAAGAACAGCTCCTGTCGCTGTCAGAGGGCCACCCGCAGGCAAAGCTCCAACGGCCAATTTTACCCATGGATTTGAAGTTTGATTAAATGTGCCATTCAATCCGGCCGCTACAATATTCGCTTCGCTGCCGGTCACATCACCAGCAACATCATATGTACCCGTGATTGTTGCGACAGCTCCCGTGACTCCTGATTGTGTGATTGTCCAATACCGTGACAGAAAATCGGTAGTACTTGCATTCGAAGGGTGCTTCAAATCGGTGACTGAAGCACCAACTGTATAAGATGAGCTAAATGATCCGCCCGTAACATTAACAATAACCGGTGTGTACAACGTTACATCTCCAATCGGGAAAGTAAATGGAACTCCTGTTGCAGTAAAAATTTTCTTCAAAGTACCAGCTCCAGAGATAATAATTCTTGAACCTGTAATACTTCCACCAGAACCAATGGTCAGGTCATTAGCCCCAAGGTCAACATTACCTAAAGAAATAGTGAGTGAGCCATTAACCGTTGTGCTGCCTCCCAAAGAAGCATTGCCACCTGATTGTGAAATGGTTAAATTATTATAAGTACTTGAATTAATTGTCTGCGGCAATGTCCCGTTAAAGGTTACCGCGTTGCCATTGCTACTCGCGCTCATCGAAGCTATCCCCGATGTCCCGGAAATGACAAGGGTGGCGTTATTACTCTGAATAAAACTACCCGTTCCGCTCAATGCACTAGCAACTGTAAGACCAGTATTGTTAGTCAATGAAACCCCAGTCACGGTAACTTTAGGAATAGAAAAAGAACCCGTTAAGGATTGAGAGTTTGTATCAAAGGTGTGTACCCCCGCTCCTGCATTGAAAGTACCTGTACTTCTTGAAATACCGCCTTGAAAAGTAACATCAGAATTGCCGTTGTTGTCCCAGGTTGCACCCGCAGAAAGCGACACTAGGCCTCCAAAAGTTTTGGTGCCAGTTGAAGATGTAATTGAAAGTGTTCCTGTAGAGCCACCTCCAATTAATGACAATCCGGTGATTGAAAAATTAGAGCCAGCGATTGACAATGATGAAGCATTGCCAATAGAAAGATTACCATTAATGTTTATGTCTCCAGTCGATCCCGTAAAAATTCCTCCACCCGAAATCGCCACACCTCCATTGAAGGTTTGAGATGCCGTTGAAGCAAGGTAAGTTCCACTGCTAATTGTAGCCAGACCAGTGACTGTATGTGCCTGTCCATTCGCATCAAATATTCCGGAAGAATTAGTAAAAGATCCTCCAGTAGTCAACGAAGAAGTGGTCAGTTGCAATGTACCGCTACCTGAATGAGCTATGTTTCCG
This sequence comes from Cytophagales bacterium WSM2-2, assembly GCA_015472025.1. Taxonomy (NCBI): domain Bacteria; kingdom Pseudomonadati; phylum Bacteroidota; class Cytophagia; order Cytophagales; species Cytophagales bacterium WSM2-2. The sequence goes on along the minus strand of BNHL01000001.1, from coordinate 3,211,832 downwards.
AATGATGAACCACCTGAATTAAAGGTTTGGGTACCCGATGGTTTTGTAAATGTTACTGTATTTGTTCCGGGGGCAAACGTTCCTCCGCTTTGTGACCAATTTCCCGAGACACTAAATGTTCCTGATGGTGCGGTTAATGTGCCGCTACTCAAGGTAACATCCGTAGTTGTAATCGGACCAGTTGATCCTGCAAATGTTCCACCTGAAATGGTGAGACCGCCATTGAATGTTTGAAGTGCCGTGGATGCTAAATAATTTCCCCCACTCAGTGTTGTAAGTCCCGTAACTGTGGTGCTTAACCCATTGGTGTTAAAATCTCCCGCTGAGCTGGCGTTTGTAAAGGTTCCGTTTATTGCCAGGGAATTGGTCAACAATTGTAAAGTACCTGCACCGGTATGTGAAATATTTCCAAAGGATGATCCTCCGGAATTTAAGGTTTGTGCGCTTCCACCTGTGAATGTGACAGTATTAGCACCCGGAGTAAAAGTGCCTCCGGTTTGTGACCAATTACCTGAAACATTAAATACTCCTGAAGGCGCTGTCAACGTCCCCGAACTCAACGTTAGTCCTGTTGTGGTTACACCACCGGTTGATCCGGTAAATGTTCCACCGGAGATTGTCAAACCACCGTTAAATGTCTGAAGTGCAGTTGATGCCAGATAGGTACCAACACTGACTGTTGTAAGACCGGTCACTGTATTGCTTAATCCGTTCGCATCGAAAGTTCCGTTTGAATTGGTGAACGTTCCTCCGGTTGTCAATGAATTGGTAAGTAATTGCAGTGTACCTGTTCCCGAATGGGAAATATTATTGAATGAGCTTCCGCCAGAGTTTAGTGTTTGCGTTGCTGAAGAGGTGAACGTCACTGTATTTCCTCCCGGAGTAAATGTTCCAGCGGTCTTTGACCAATTACCGGAGACATTAAATACTCCCGATGGAGCAGTTAACGTACCACTACTTAGAGTCAGATTGACTGTGGCTACATCTCCCGTTGACCCGGTAAATGTTCCGCCAGAAATTGTCAGTCCTCCATTAAAGGTTTGAAGGGCTGTTGAGGCCGAATAAATTCCCCCACTTATTGTGGCCAGTCCTGTAACTGTGTTACTTAATGAATTTGCATCGAAGGTACCTGCTGAGTTTGTAAAGGTACCTCCGGTAGTCAGCGAATTTGTTATCAATTGCAGCGTCCCAGAGCCTGTGTGCGAAATGTTGTTGAATGAAGAGCCGCCTGAATTTAAAGTCTGAGTCCCTGAACCAGTGAAAGTCACTGTATTTGCACCTGGGGTGAATGTAGCTGCAGATCTTGACCAGTTTCCAGATACGCTAAATGTTCCAGAAGGAGCAGTCATTGTACCCGAGGTCAATGTTACGTTCGTACTTGTTACTGCTCCGGTCGAACCTGTAAATGTTCCTCCCGAGATTGTCAACCCGCCATTGAATGTTTGAGTAGCAGTTGAGCTCAAATAAGTTCCTCCGCTTACTGTGGTAAGTCCGGTAACTGTGCTACTCAATCCATTAGCGTCAAAGCTTCCCGCAGAGGTGGTGAATGTTCCTCCAGTTGCCAAAGAATTAGTTGACAACTGTAGAGTTCCAGCGCCAGTGTGTGAAATATTATTGAATGACGCACCGCCTGAATTTAATGTCTGGGTTCCCGCTGCCTTGTTGAATGTAACTGTGCCAGCTCCGGGGGCGAATGCACCTCCGGTAAGAGCAAAATTTCCACCAATATTAGTGTTGGTACCAGCCGTATATGTATCAGATGAAATCGACAGATTGCCGGTAGCCGCAAGTGTGGTTGGGGCTGTAAAGTTTCCGGTTGTTTGAGTAAGGTTAGCAACATTTAGCGTAGTAGTGCTTCCACCGACAGAAAGAGTCTGGCCAGCAGTTTTACTCACTATAATATTATTGAACGTCTGTGTTGGCGAAGTACCAGTGATTGCTTGTGGACCAGTTCCGTTGAATGTTACCGTACTTGTTGCTGATGTAAAGGTTCCTCCGTTGTTAGTCCAGTCTCCACTCACCGAATGACTGAAAGTCGCACCACTAAAAGTAGTTCCGCCACCAATTGTAACAGATCCGATAGATAAGCCAATAACTGCAGTTGCAGATGCTGTACCCGACAGTGTGAGAGCACCTCCAATAGTAGTCGTTCCTACCTGAAGCGTCTTTACTCCACTATTAGATAGAGTCAGATTAGTATAATTGACATTGAAGACTGTCTGGACTCCGGCACGATTGTATGACACCGTTGACGAGCTTCCGTTAAATATGATATTGTTTGTCCCACCACCGGCTGTTGTAAACGGAGTAGCGCCATTAAAAGTCAGTGTCCCAGACCCAACACCCGATGACATATCGTAAGTAGCTATCGTGGATGTAGGATTGGTACCTGTAAAACTTGTAACTAATGAAGTAGTTATTGCTACTGCACCGCTTTGATGGTTGAAGGTCGCATTATTCAGGGCCGTTGGAGAATTACTATCAGTTCTAACTGTTATACTTCCGGTTACGGTTAAGCTGGAAATGGACGATGTAAGTGTAGTTGTCTGATTGCTTGTTGGAGTTATGTTCGTTCCAAGGGCAATTGACGCCACCGAAATAGCGCCTGCTCCTGTAATAACTGCATCAACATTATTTGCTACGGCACTATTAATTGTGCCCGCACCAGAAAAAGTTAATGTCTTGCCTAAATTAACTGTTAATGTAGAAGTAGTTGAAGAAGTAGCGCCAAAGTTAAATGATGTACCTGTAAGGTTTGTACTGAAAGCAATAGATGTCGAAGCAGTTATGGTTAGGGCTCCGCTTAGTGTAAGTGTATTGGCTCCTGTAACCGCGCAAACCCCCGCTCCCGTTGTATTGGTCGTGATGGATGTAAAAGACCTTGCAACATCCATATTAAGAGTACCACCATTTTGTATGGTAATAGTATTTCCAGCAGTAATTGTACTGGCATTGACTGTGTTTCCAGATGTAATAGTAGTTTGAGCAGATGTATATCCAAATGCAAAGAATAGAGAAAGGAAGGCAAAAAATGCATTTAGCCTATAAGAACCTTTCGCCTGATGAGATGAATAAAAAACCTTCAAATCAGCAATTTTTAAAATCAACAAAATTGACTCTGAAGTTGACCTCAAAGGGAGATTACCCCCTCCAAAATGAGTTTTTTGGACAATCATAAGTTTAAAGCCAACTAGACACGTTTAAATCACAATCTAACTCTAAAAGTAACCCTTTTTCAACCAGTGAATCAGTCCTTAATCGGTTAGTTTTCCGCTGGAATTGAGCTTCATTAGCACAATTTTAAATTGTTCTGCAGGGGTCCCGATATTCATCGTACCCAGCACAACAATTCTTCCGTCTGGCAGCTCCGACACAGCTGCGGCCATATCCTCTCCGTCCCCACCCAAAATCACAGGATCGCCACTCCCTTGAAAAGTGTCATCCAACTTTAAAAGCATCATATCGCTGAATCCGCTTGGGTTATTGTAGGTGTTAGCCAATACATAATACCCGCTTGAACCGACACATGCTGTCACGAAAGGTGTTGCGCCTTTGCCTAGTGCACCTGTTGCCGAACTATAACTGAATTGTATATCACTCTGATCGAAGACCGGGTTGTCGAACCTGATCTTCTTCAGGTACATGGTCATCGTTTGGCTTGCGGGGTCAGTCATAATCCCTGACATCACATAACCATTCACCGGCGATTTGAAAACGCTAGTCACTATCTCGTTAGAACCATTTACTACAAATTCAGATGAAACGTCTGAATTTCCCGAAGGAGCACCATTAGCATCAAGTCCGAAGTTCCAAAAGTTCATATCAATGGCAGCGGCATTGGTCATTCCAAATACATAGATTTTCCCGGCTTTGGTCTGAAATGATTTCACTCCCTTATTAGTCGTTCCCGAACCGGTAGTCTCTTTCCAGATATCTGTAGCCGTGAGCAATTGTCGCAAATTCTTGTCTGTTCTTAAATGTAATTCGTCCCATTGGTGGGAAGGATCGCTGGAGTAGTCGGTATAGCCGGTCACCAGGAAGCCGCCATCATTTAATTCGGTCAACGAATTTGCAAATTCATTCTTCGGAGCCGGTAGCGATTCTAATTGCAAGAGTACACTGTCGATGGCATTACCATCAAGCGTGAAGCGACTTAAGAGGATATCAGCATTCGCAGATGTTGTAAATTTATTCGCTACCACGGCTAGCTTACCGTCTGACGTCAACTCAAAATCGCGCGCCTCCATTTTAATAGCCGGATCGCCATAAGTTCTTTGCCACAATAGTCTTCCCTGTGCATCCGCTTTGGCCAGATAAACCCGTTGGTTCACTCCTGCTGACCGCACAGAATTCCCAAGGATATAAAATGTGCCATCCGGGTTTACAATCAAGTCTACTGCAGTCTGATTTCCGTCCCCTCCGAAATATTTAATAAAATAGCTTTTGGATGGAGAAGGAATATTCGAAGCTGTATCGCATGCAACGACAAAAATCAACAGTCCAAAAAACAGTTTACGCCCCCTCATTTCTTAGCCTTTTTAAGTCCCAGTTTTTGCAATAACCCCGTTACTACTGGTTTTCTTTTTCGCGGATCGTACAATGGTTTAATAAACCCTACCGATAAAGACAGGTTATCAATTCTGAAAAAATCGGAGGAGTACTCATAGTTCGTTAGCAGCTTGTCAAGTTTCCCGTCAGACGTGGTGTAGGGGTTCTTGACGATATTATTCAACCCGCCCATATAGCGCACATCGAGGAACAAAAAATTCTTGCTCACCTTATATTTAAAACCACCCCCCAGCACTAATGACCGGTTCAGCATATTTCTTTTATAAAGAATATCGATGTCCGGTCCCTGCCAAATCTGTTGCTGTGGCGGACTCGGTGAGTTCAGGTCGACACCGTCTGGTGCAAGCTTGGAGCCTATTAAAAAGTTGGCCGAAATCCCGGTATACACAAACGGCCTGAACGCACCGGAGTCATGTGAATATTTCACATACAAGGGAAGATCGATCCAGTCTTGCTTCTCAGTGAATTCGAGATGGGTTCCTTCATCACTATTTTGAGCTACCGATTTGAATGTCTTTTTCGAATACTGCAATCCGATTCCAATACTCCAGCGCTCATTCAGGTTCCAATCAATTGTACCGCCAACCTGATAGCCAAGCTTGAGCACATTTTCCTCAGTGCGTTGTGTCTGCGTGCTGCTCGTGTTTAATGAAAAAATGGGACGTGGTAAAGACGTATTTACTCCCAGAAGAAAATTGGGTGTAAAAACCGGAGTAGTGATGAATCGCTTACTCAAATAGTAAACATCTACCGGATCACGTGCAGGATTTGCGACATACTCGGGATCGGCTTTCAACAATTGAAGGTAGCTGGTCTCTGCAGCGATTGGATCGTCCAGAATTAAGTAAGCCTGAGTCAGCAAAAGATAAGCGCGCACTTTTTGCTCTTGGGAAAATCCTTTGTCGAGACATGGCTTGAGCAAAGAAGGCAAGCCATAAAAGCGGCCCGCATCAAATTCTGCTGCAGCACTATTCAACGTCTGCTCACAGTCTTTACTCTGACTGAACAGCTGTACGGTGATTGATGCGAATAAAAAAATCAGTAGAATCCGAACCATCATTTTACCGGTATAGTTTTGCACGTCTGCTCATATGGAATACTACTACCGACATAAATATTCCACTCTTCCGCAGTCATATTCCTGTCAAGCTTGGGGCAAATCTGGTCTGCCAGAATTTTCGGATCCGTTGGCCATATCCTGATTTCTCCGTCATTGCAAGAAGCGATCAGGTAATTTGATTCTTTGGAGAAGGCTAAATCCCAGACGTAGCCGTTATTGTTGTCCATTTCCACCGGCAAATCATCTACGCGATCCACCACCCACATCTGCAGTTTGCGGTCAAGGCCGGCACTCGCCAGCAACAAGCCATCGGGGCTGAATTCAACATCGGAAATACCCGCCCTGTGCCCCCCCAACTCGCGGTCAATTTTCATGCTAGCGAGGTTAAAGAGTTTCACAGTTCCTTTTCGCTCGGCCACTGCCTCCACACCATAAGCGATAAGCTGACGTGTCGGGTGAAAGGCAACTGACAAAACCCGGTTCGGAGATTCGTCCCTTAATTCTTTGACAGAATAATCACGCAAATTCACAAGGATCACTTTCCCGGAAGGTGAACCCGCTACCAATGACCTACCATCTGAACTGATGTCGATTGATTTAATATCATAGGGAAGCGCAACAATTTGTTTTGATTCACCACTGATGTGATTTGTCAACCTCAATGTTCTGTCTGCTGAAGATGAGATGAAGCCCGAACCATCCGGCAAGAATTTAACATCCGTAATCACTCCCCGATGACCCAACACCAGTCTAGGTCCTGCTGCCGGGTTGTCCAATGAGAAAATTTCCACGTAACTGGAGTCACTTCCATTCACCAGATACTTTTCATCTCTGCTCAAGGCTAAAACCCGATTAGGAAATTTCTTCTCGTTGACCACCCTGTCTACTTTCTGCGACATGAAGTCGCCTTTAAAAATGCGGCCATCATTTCCGGTTGTGAAAAAACTCGATGTCTTCTGAGAGACGGCCAGTGCAAACATTTTACTCTTGTAGTTGCCCGGCATTTTCACCGCATTGTAATTGTTACCTGAAAGTTTCGTTAATGCATAGTACAATCCCTGAAAAACATAAGGGTCATATTTTTTTCCGTTGTAACGGGTATGGAAAGCATAGCCTTGCAAAGCAGCATTACCCGCCAGATTTTTATCATCTATACTTTTTGATTTTACTTCCAGCGACTGCGCAATAGACAACATCAGACGAGCCTCCACATCTGCAGCAAGGCTGTCGGCACGGTTAGTTTCGAAGTCTGCAATCTCACTTTTCAACTCCGCATATTTTTGCTGAGCTACCGCTTCTTCATAACTGCGTTGAGCAACCCTGAGAAGGCTGTCATTTTTCCTGAAGGAAGTAGACAACGATTTGTTGGTCTCGGCCAATTGGTCACGTTGCTTCGCTAATTCTTCCTGTTTGTTGATCACATCATTGGCCCGCGCCTCAGCCAGCTGTGCCGACTTCTGGGCTTGAGCATTTGCCTTTTCGGCTTTGTCTCTTTGAATATCGGACTCAATGCGGTTCTTGTCAGCTTGAATACTTTTTATCAAACCGAAAAGGAAAAATGCAATAGCTACAATGAGGAAAGCTGCCAGCACAATATTTGTTGCTCTTGCCCTGCGAAGCATCCTTCGCTGCAACATCTCCTGGTTCTTCAACTCAGCCTCATACGTGATGCGGCTCGTGTCGAGGAATACAATAGCACGTTCAAAAGCAACATCATAGCGTTGCGCCCAAGTGCGGGAAGGTCTTTGTTTTTTCTGCCAGTTGAGCGCCAGTTGTAAATCCGGTGGCCTCCACAAGCTGGTTCGGCCGATCTGGTACATGGCTGAAGCATCGGACACACGCTTGTACATGTGCGCTGACTCGTACTCTTCATCTACCCAGGTTGAAAGCCTGGTCCAGATACGCATTAAACTTTCGTGAGATATCTCAATTAAAGAATCTGCGTTCAAGGCGATATGCGCTCCCGGCATGATGAACGAACGGCCCGGCTTTCGGAAGCTCTCTACAACTTCAATTACTTCACTCTCCTGTGCATCTGAAAGCTCTGCAACCAGACCAACTTTGGCAGGCCTGCGCATGCCCTGATTATCCTGATTTTTTTCAGTAATGCTTTTAAATAGAATTTCTGCAATCTCCTTTTGCCGGGGTGTCAACTCTTCGTAAGCTTCATTTGCGTGAAGCGAAAGAGCCTGATCAATTTTTCCAATGGAATTGTAATGCCTCAGGTCAATGGGTTCACCGGGATCGTGATTGTTTTCCCAGTATTCCCATGTACGCATCATCGCATGCTGCAAAATGGGAAGTTGATCCTGGTTGTCTCCAATATCACTCAGCAGTCGCTTAACCAGTCGTGATGAAATTCTGGATCCACTCACCGCCACCGGACCTTCAATGGCCATGCGTTTTTGCTCGCGAGTCAATTGCGGAACCAGGTAGTTGCTTGCATTGATCATCTCTGTCAACCCCTGGAACTGTGAACAATCTCCAATAAAATCTGACCGCATGTTCAATGCGACATAAACAGGCACCTGTTTCTGCCCTATTGCCGTGAGGATGAGATTTACATACGCTGTGGCTTCATTTCGATAATCATCACTACCTCCTTCAGAATAGCGAAAGAGCTCCTCGAACTGGTCGATCAGCAGAAAAATATTTTCATTCTCATTGGTTTGAACGAACCGGGCTATTTCTATCAATCCATTTGGTCCACTGCGCAAAACAGAGTTAATAATAGCCCTGTGAATATGTTTGTCGTCCTCTTCAATACGCTTGGATTGCAGAAGAAAGTTTAAAATCGATTCGGCAAGATTACCGATCGGTGAATTCCCAGGTCTTGCAGTTAAAATTCCCCAAAAGGGACCAGTATCGGTCATGAAACCTCCGTACAAAACGGGGAGGAGACCGCAAAACATCAAGCTTGATTTACCGCTACCGGAGTAACCCATGACAGTAACCGAGCGACTTATTGAAAGCTTAAGGAGGATATCGTCTACTTGACCTTCGCGACCAAAGAAGAGAAAACACTCTTCCAATGTAAATGGTCGTAGCCCCGGGAACGGATTAATGCCAATTCGAGACTCAGGGTATACCCTAGCTGAGTCCGATTCATCTATCACGCCAACTTTGACAGGTGAATTTAGCATCTGGATTAAAGTAAGTCTTTTAACTCCTTAACAGCAAGATGCACTATAGACGGGCACACCAAGCCATTAAAAAATCAAAGGTAGTTATCTTGATTTAGTTTAAAAACTTAATAAATTAATGAAAATCAAATAAACTGCAAAAATTTGTCCGCCAGTTTGACATTATCGGAGAGCAGCTCGTAAAACTGGTCTTTATTGAATTTCAACATGAGTGTCTGCTCCTTGGCTACCAGCAAGTTGGTATTAACAAAGCCAGGTGATGAAAGCATTTCCCCCACAAACTGTCCTTTGTTAAAATCAGTCACATACCGGCCTCCTTCAAAGTACTGAACGGACCCGCTGTAAATGATGAAAAAATCATTGTTCAGCCTTTCATCAATAGAAAGATGCTCACCTTCCTTCAATTTCAGTTCTTTTGATACGTCTGCGAGATAAGACAGTGTGAGTCCAGGGATTCCGTAAAACACGCTGATATTCAGGAAGAAAGAAGCTTTTTCGTACAACGTCAGCGCAGTTTCATTCTGGTTTTTAAGTATCGCTCTGTCCAACCAACGCTTTTGGTCTTCATCCAATCTTCTCGAATTTTCATGATACAGGTTCGCATCAACTTCGTGCAAAGCCCAGGCAGCAACTTCGCGTACGAGACGATCAGGGTTGAACAACTGGGCGATCAGGTCCAATGTAAAATCTGCGATCCGCTGTGCTCCAATCTGATGTATTACAGTGGCTTTTGTCCAACGGTTAGTCTGCGTGAAATCTCTGTTAACCAAGAACTTAAGTGTAAGTTTAGCGTCAAGATTTACGCGGGGATAAAAGACTTCAAGGCGCTTAATTTTTTCAGAATCACTAAGATCATCCAATACTGGAATAACCCGCATTTTCAGCTGCTCTGACAGGAACACATCCAGCAACTCCACAGCATAAGTAGTACCCTCGGAAGTGCCGCTTTCAATATTTTCTTTTACGAGCTGAATCGAACGGGTGTCATACAACATGGCCAGAAGCATGTAGATGTGCTCGATATCATGATTTATCTCCTGGCGAAGGGCCATACGCACTTGCTCACTTGCCGATGATTCGCCCAATTCACGAATCGCACTCAGATTCCAGGTAAGGTCAGCAATATCTGTTTCTATGGCGTATTTAATACGAGTTACCTGTGCAATACTTGCTTTAAAGCCGCAATCTCCCAATGACAGCAGCACTTGTGACACGATGACCTTATCCGGATAATCGATTTTATTCCACAATAATTCCTTTGCGCGCTGACCGCCAATCCGCCCAAGTACTTGTATGATGCGCACCATGGTTTGAGTGTTCTGGCCCGAACGATAGAAGCCACTGTCCAGGTGATTCAAAGCGGCAGTACCCATCAGCGCGAGCGAATTCATAGCGAGGTTGGAATACTGCGGATGATTAAGATTATCAATCACCGTGTTAATCACTTCACCATTAAAGCGCTTGGCAGCAGTTGCAATTGCAGTTCTTCGAACTTTAGGGTCGATATCGTTCAACAGCTCTATGAGGAAAGAGATATTTTCCGTACGGGAAGTATGCAAAATCAGCTCGGCAGCGTAATGTCTGTCACCTGGTTCGGGCGACCTAGCAAGTCGTTGCAGCCGGGTCTTGGTAATTTCTCCGCCATTTCGCAGCATCTGATCAAGATCAAATGATGATAGAACATTCTTGCCATCGGCACTTACCATTTTCCGGTTAATCCGGATTACATAATTCTCAGAAACCGAGAGCCCCTTCATTTCATTCATTCTCCGTTGGGCATAGTCTTGCGCTTCCTCCCTCCTGTTTTTCATCAATTCATTCACCCAAACTCCGACTTTCAATGGGTTAAGTTTTTCCAGGAGCTTGAAAGAAAAAATTGCCTTCGAAGTTTTTTTATCCAGGAGTTGTTTTTCCAATGTTGAAGTCACCTCCGCAAAACCTATTTCAAGTTTGTCCTGATGGAATTCAGAACTCTCTAGTTTAGACCGGATCTTACCTTTGTAGCCGGAGTACAGATTACGCACCACGAAGATGTAGAGCCCTCCAAGGGCAATGACCAGAAGTGGTATCCAATACAACTTAAAGAAGAGCAATTGGCTGAAGGCAAAAACCAATAGTCCGGCTATAAACCGCCCCGATTCATTGATCACACCTTCGATCTTCGATTGTATGCCAAAACGGTATCGATTGTCGAGTGGAATAAATAAAAGTTTGTACACTGGGTTTTCAAGTGAATCGCGCAACATGCTGTTGAACAAACGCGTGAGCGCCACGAATAAGAAAAAGAAAATGAAAGCCTGTGAATCCGGTTCAAGTGAAAAACCAAAAAACGAGACAGTCAAAGTCGAACACAAAGCAAATAACCCTGTAATCACCGGGAGTACGAACAGCGAAATCCGAATACCGTAAGTTCCAATGAGTCGGTCATTGACAAATGTTTGCATCACAAGACTCAACAAATAAATAGCCCCGTTGAAATAGCCGATGAAGTTGGTCAGATCACGTTGCACGGGATACTGCTTGTTCAGGAGTGTTTGAAATGAATACTGATTTAAAATGAACGTCACCATGGACGTCATAAGAAACCAGGCAAGAAGTACAACATACTTGTCACGGAACATGCTTGTGAACCGGGTCTCCTGTCTTACCGTACTGTCAAACTCACGCGGATTATTTTTAGTCAATACAAAGCGTGAAGCGATGATAATAACAAAGACCAAAGAGCAGACAATACTAAAATTGCATACGATCAGGTAATCGATCGTATTGTTGAAAAAGACGGTTGTTAGTGGAACAAAGAAATTGGCCGTAATGATGGCGACTAACTGTCCGGTATCAATCCAGCCGATAATTCGCTTGGACTGTCGGAAATTAAAAAGCCTTCCAAAGATACCCCAATAACACAGCAGCAGAACAGCCGTTATCGGGCCTGTGAGGCAATACATCACAAGCAGCACATTGGCGTGAAGACCTGCATCACCGAATCGATAAAAGTAATACAAGGTTGAGGTTACAGCCAGAATTACGGTAAGACTTGAGATCGCCAGCGTAACAAATTTGATCCTGTTTTGAAAAAAAGTAAAGATCAAGGTGGATACAATTCCCAATACTCCCGAAATAAGGAACGCGTCATTAATTCGCTCACTCATCTGGCTGAGGAAGAGCGATTCCGCAGTTACCTGGTAGGTGGCAATGAAAATCCCAAAGAAAAACCCGGTGATAAGCATTAGAAGCACCTGATTGCGTTCTTCAGGGTTCGGGCTCAGAAAATCCAACGGGTGTTTTTCCACAATTTGAAATTAAAACTTAATTGACTGATATGGAAGTTTGACAGGAAATTCCATCAAATCATGTGTGTTACGCTGTCGAATGTGCCTTGGTATTTTTTACAGTCAATGCCAAAGGTCCTCAGAAAATCCACTCCTTCATCCGAAGTTATTCCTTTGTACTCCGCATAAGAATTAAGATAAATCACCTTTTGTATTCCCATGCTGTAAATAATTCTGGCGCATGCCAGGCAAGGTGACAGTGTTACATACAGCGTTGCGCCTTCCACTGACGTTTTGTTTTTTACAGCATAGAGGATTGCATTCTGCTCCGCATGAATAGCCAGTGAACAACTTCCCTTCGAGTCACGGGGGCATCCCTGCTCAGGCCATTTTTCATCACAGTTGTGAGTTCCGCTTGGCGGCCCGTTATATCCGATCGAAATAATGCGAGTATCCTTCGTGAGCACTGCTCCCACATGCTTTTTAATGCAGTGCGATCGTCGGGCCAGGTTCACAGCCAACTCCATGTAGATGTCGTCAAAAGCAGGACGCGGGTTCATTGGATAATTTGAGTCGCCAAAAATAAACTAATGAAATCAAATCCCTTATCTTTCGCGGTAAAGATGTTCTGTCATGAAGTATTGGCTTAGTTTAGTAATGAGTATTGCATCATTTCTCCTTTTTGCGCAGGAGGAATTGAAACCACGTGTAAGCCCGATGAACGCAGTTTCGATCAGGCACAAAGACGGCTACCTGAAAATCATTTACTCACAACCGCAAAAAAAAGGACGCGAAGTTTTCGGAAAACTTGTTCCGTTCGGGCAAGTGTGGAGGACTGGTGCAAATGAAGCGACTGAAATGACCACCACTTGGGATATTTCTATCAATGGGACCGTCTTAAAAGCGGGGACCTATTCTCTCTTTACCATTCCGGGACCGGAGAAATGGATAATTATTCTCAACAAAGATCTGGGTCTTTGGGGATCTTACAATTACAACTCAAAGTCGGATGCTCTTCGCTTTGATGTACCAGCGAAATTGGCGCCAGGCAATGTGGTCTATGAGCCGTTCACAATCCGTATCGACCAAAAAACGGATACTGCCGAAATATTTTTGCTCTGGGACAAAACACAGGTTAGTTTTCCAATTCAATTTATAGAACCAAAGCCATGATCCGGAAAATTGTCATAGCCGCTTTATCTTTTGTCTTAACACTAACTTCATTTGCCCAGGATACCAGCGAACTCGCCAGAAGAAACGGGTTCAAAGACATCAAACTTGGCAGCCCTGTTGACAGCATCAAGGGAGTGATTTTTGTGAAAGATATTGCTGAACTGAAAGAATTTGAGGCAAAGCTCTATGAAGTAAAGAATCCGCAATACGAAAAGATCGGAGAAGCCGAGGTAAAAGGTGTGGAGTTAAAAGCATATCGGGGTCTCATCTATGAAATAATTGTTACTACACTTAAAGACCCAAGGATCATGCGGGGACTCGAAAAATCTTTCGGAAAAGCGACCTACAACATTCGAACTGAAACGTATGCCTGGCGCGTACCTGACCAAATTAGCCTAGTTTACAAAGGCTATCACAAAGAATTAAAACTGATGTACAAATCTCACCCTGTGATCAAGTCGATGTATGCCGACAAAAAGAAAAAAATAGAGGAAATCGCTGATGATTTTTGAATTCGATTTCACAGAAATCTTGCGAATAGCAAATAAAATTACACAGCTCAAGTATTTTTCAGGTTAATTTTTGGAAAAGAGACCTTTTAGACCCTCATTTGCGCAAAATTTGTACTTTGCGCAAAATAAAATGTTTGTCAGTTGCTTTAACTTCCAAAAGAGTGCTTTAGCCGTTTGGGTCCTTCATTAGCTCTGATATCAGCTTATTTTTCAGGTGATTTATTTATTAACCAAATCCAGCCGCAAGGCCGAATTGAACAGATGCTTTTAGAGTCCTTTTTACCTAAAGAACTGAGTCCCGAAACGATCATCCACATCGGTGGAGTGGCATTGCTACTGGCTGTTGTGTTTTGCGAAACCGGATTGTTCTTTGGTTTCTTCCTTCCAGGCGATTCACTGTTGTTTACTGCAGGTCTGTTGTGCAAAACTGAATGGCTCACGCTATCACCCGCAGAACTTATTCCGCTATTAATTCTGGCCGCCACCTTTGGCACTGCTGCCGGTTTTTTCTTCGGTCGATGGACAGGGGATTTTTTCAGTCATCGAAAAGAAAATTTCTTCTACCGCAAGCGGTACGTAGATATGACGCAGGAGTATTTTCAAAAATATGGAATGATGGCATTCGTGTTTGGCAGGTTCATCCCTGTAGTGAGGACTTTCCTACCTATCCTTGCGGGAATTGCAAAAATTGACGTAAAAAAGTTTTGGATATATAACTTACTCGGTGCCACTTTGTGGGTAGTTTCGGTGGTATTGGCGGGCTATTGGCTGGGGCGATTATTCCCGCGTCTCTCCGAGTATATTGGATTAATTGCTTTGATCATGATCTTCGTTTCTACTTTGCCTTTGATCATCTCTGTTTTCAGAAAAGTGCTTGCCACAAGTCAAAACCAGAAATGAAAGCATTAAAAAAAAATTGGTCAGTGCCTGTGACTTTTCATTGTGAAGGTAATTATGAGCACAGGTATATGGTCAGAATATATGAATTTTCAACTTTTCGAAATGCTACCACTTGTAAGGCCAGTGTGCCGAAGGTTGATTATTTAGGTTTTTTACTTGCATTCAGTTGTGGATTTCACTTCTGCCTTGCATCTTTAACGCCCTAAAGTTTTTCAGAAATCCTTACTTATTTAAACCATAACCTATACTTTAACTTATGAAAACTCAGTCGAAGTCCTCATCATCACTAGGCGACAGCTTAAAATCGGGTTTTGCCGCGGTGGTGATCCCCGTAGAAATCGTTCTCGCCATTGTTGTTTACCTGTATGTCCTTGGTGACGGGGGAAATTTTCAGGGAGGAGACAACCACAATCACCCACTGGCGGGTAATTACCTTGGAATCATCTACAAAGGTGGTTTTATCGTACCGATCCTGCTGGCTCTTTTGATGATGGTGATCACTTTTGCAGTTGAAAGAATGTTGACTATTAGCATGGCTCAAGGCAAAAGCAGCACACAATCTTTCATCAAAAAAATCAAATCATTGGTAGCTTCCAATAGCATCGACCAGGCTGTGGCTGAGTGCGACAAGCAAAAAGGATCTGTTGCCAACGTGGTTAGAGCAGGACTTGCCAAATACACTGAGTTGACAAAAAACAATACAATCGAAGTTGAGAAGCGCGTACAGTTGATCCAAAAGGACATCGAAGAAACTACTCAACTTGAGATGCCTATGCTCGAGAAAAATCTGGTTATCATCGCAACGATTGCTTCAATCGCTACTTTGATGGGTCTTCTCGGAACAGTGTTAGGTATGATCAAATCATTTGCAGCTTTGGCAACAGCCGGTGCTCCAGACTCAGTAGCACTTGCAAACGGTATCTCTGAAGCCTTGATCAATACTGCTTTGGGTATCGGTACTTCAGCTCTTGCAATCATTTTGTATAACTATTTCACCAGCAAAATCGATGCACTTACTTATGGCATTGATGAAGCCGGATTCAGTATCGTTCAGAATTTTACATCACAGGCTAAAGCCTAATTTTAAAATAGAATTGATATGTCAAAAGTAAAGATGCACCGAAGCACACCCTCCATCGACATGACTCCGATGGTGGACCTGGCGTTTCTGCTCGTGACATTTTTCATGCTCACAGCAACAGCAACGCCTGATGAACCGGTGCAGGTAAGTATTCCGACTTCCGTGGCGGATATTCCGATCCCGGAAAGGGATATGATTACTATAAGCATCGGGAAAGACAACAAAGTTTTCTTTACAGTAGATGGCCAGTACACCAGGGTAGACATGCTTCGCAAAGTAGGGCTTATCTACAAGCAGAGCTTTACTCCGGAAGAAGAACACACTTTTGCGGTAATGTCCAGCTTTGGTATACCTATCGGAAACATGAAAGAGTTTCTTGCGGCCGACCGGGAAGAGAGGAAGAAAATCCAGCAACCCGGAATCCCCTGCGACTCACTTCAAAATGAACTTGCCGACTGGGTATTGCAGGCACGCTTGGCTAATCCTAAGGTTCGTATTGCCATAAAAGGCGATGGCGAGGCCACTTATCCTGTCGTGAAGAAAGTGATCAACACACTTCTCGATCGCAAAGTGAACCGATTCAACCTGATTACTGGAGACGAAAAGAGACCCGACATCAAGTCATAAGTAAAATTTTTAAAAAAGAAAGATTATGGCAGAAATAGCACAAGGTGGCGGTGGTGGCAAGAAAGACGGTAAAGTAAGGAGTAAGAAGACCTCCACCCGAATAGACATGACACCGATGGTGGACTTGGCGTTCTTGTTGCTCACGTTCTTTATCTTGACCACGACATTATCCAAACCTCAGACCATGGAAATTACCATGCCTGAGAAAGTAAAGAAAGGTGACGAGCAGCCGGAAGTGAATGAAAAGAAAGTGCTTACACTGGTTTTAGGCGCTAACGATAAGGTATTTTGGTATGTAGGGATTACTGAGCCAGAAGCCAAGAAAGTGGATTTTTCAAAGGATGGGATTCGCAAAGTCCTTCTTCAAAAGAATTCAGAAATACGCGAAATGATCGTTCTCATTAAGGCAATGGATGAATCGAAGTATAAAAACATGGTAGATATCCTTGATGAAATGACTATCTGCAACATCAAACGATACGCTATTGTTGATATCACCTCGGCAGACAAGGACATAGTTAAAGAAGCATCTTAAAAAAAGAAGCATTATGAGTACAGAACCTGGATCGAAGAAATGGGAAGACATTCTCTTCGAAAATAGAAACAAGGCCTATGGAGCGTACTTCTTACGGATGATATACTCCAGGCACGTGGTCCTCGCTTCAGTCATAGCGTTTTTGGTTATGGCTTTTGCTCTGGCCTACCCGACTTTGGCTGAGATGTTCCGTAGCCCGGAAGACTTGTCCAAGAAGCCGAAGGCGATTACTAAAGTTTCATTGGAGCAACCGCCTCCAATCCAACCGGATCAGCCACCGCCACCAGATATTCCACCTCCACCGGTGAAGACAATCATAAAATTTCTTCCTCCAAAAGTGACGGAAAAGGAAGTGGTGGAAGAAGAAAAAATGCCAACAATTGAAGAGATCAAGCAGCATGAGACCGGCTCTGAAACTGTAGAAGGAACAGGTGAAGTAGTTTTTGAAGAACCTGTTCAGGAAGTGGTAGCAGATAACGGGGATGCAAACAAGATTTTCGTAGCCGTGGAGCAGCAAGCTGAATTCCCGGGAGGCTTAAGTTCAATGTATAAGTGGCTTGGCAATAACTTGAAATATCCTCCTTCAGCAAAAAGGATGGGTATTGAAGGTAAAGCTTTCGTGAAATTCGTTGTTGAACCTGATGGTGCTATCAGTAATATAGAGATTGCCAGAGGTTTTGACGGAGCCTGCGACAAAGAAGCAGAACGCGTTATCGGAAAAATGCCGAAATGGAAACCCGGTAAACAAGGCGGGCGAGCCGTACGATCATACTACACTCTCCCCGTTGTTTTCAAAATAACGGAATAGCAAAAAAAACTCCTGCTTCCGGCAGGAGTTTTAATTTAAACCCTTTTCATATGGAAGCTGTCGTAAAGTATTTCTCCCTATTCATGTGTGTGTTGTACCTGCTGATCGGTGCCGCCATGATCACAGGGTCTTCGTTATTCAACAATGTGCCTCGCAGGTACGCATTGGTCATGGGCGCCATCATGATCGTCTACGGTCTTTTCAGGGGCTACCGGGTTTATTCAAAATATTTTACGAACCAGAACCATGAAGGTTAAATTGCTAATTGCACTGGGGGCGATTCTTGCATTCGCCTGCACAGACAAAAACAAGAAAGGGGAAATCCTGGATACACCAACCACCGGCACCATCAAGATCGCTGTTGACGAATCGTTGAAGCCGCTGTTCGAAGCCGAAATAGATGGGTTTGAAGGTTTGTACCAAGCTGCTCACATCAAGGCAATTTATACTTCAGAGGCTACCGCAGTGGAAGAACTGTTAAAAGACAGCGTGCGTCTGGCAATTGTCACCAGGAAGTTCTATCCCCAGGAAAAGCAAAAACTCGATTCTGTAAAAATAAACGGGACTCAGGTACGCGTTGCGAAAGAGGCAATAGCACTTATCGTCAACAAAGACAATCCTGATAGCTTGATCACTTGGAGTCAATTCTCAGAGGTCCTAAAAGGAAATACAAGCCGCTGGAATCAATTGTATCCCAAATCCAATCTAGGAGATCTTCAAGTAGTATTTGACCACCCGCAGTCGGGTATTATTCGCTACATCACAGACACACTCCAATTGACAAAACTCCCATCCTATTGCTTCGCTGCCAACACTAACGAAGAAGTATTCGCACACGTGGCGAAAACCAAAAATGCAATCGGTCTGATCGGTCTAAGCTGGATTAGTGATAAAGACGATCCTTCTGCCAATGATTTCTTAAAGACAATAAAAGTGGTTGCCATCTCCACGGATGATGATTTTCTCAAGCCCTACAAGGCTTACATCGCAATGAAAAAATATCCGCTATCGCGAGACGTTTTTATGCTAAGCCGTGAAGCTCGTTCGGGCTTAGGGAGTGGTTTTATTGCTTATGTGGCGAGCGATAAAGGCCAACGAATTATACTAAAGTCGGGACTCGTACCTGCCACGGCTCCAATCCGCCTGGTGGAGGTCAAACGTGACGCTCAACCCAAGATTGTGAAGTAGTGAATTGGCACGGTTTTTCTGATAAAAAGCCTAAAAGGGGGAGGTTGATTGGCCGTAATGTTTACCTAACCTAACTCCCTTGGAAAATCGGGTGACCTGTCGTTTCTTTACGCCCTTGTATTTATGAAAATTTTGAATGTAAGACCTATGAAGATGAAAAATTCAATGATTGGAAAGTCGGTGATGACTTCCCTTTTAGCATTTTTGATCGGCTCTGCAGTGGCACAAGATGCCGAGATCAAAGCCGCTCAAGCACTGATCGACCATGACAAGAAAAAAGCTGCCGTAGAACTTTTGCAAAAAGCGATTACGACATATCCCGTAGCTTCCAATCTATATTTTTACCTGGGCAATGCCCAACTCCAGGCAGGAGATCAGGCCGGAGCCAAAGCTTCTTATGACAAAGGAGCCGAAACGTTCCCAAAAGAGCCTTTGAACTTCGTTGGTCAGGGCCGCATCCTGGTTTTGGAGAAAAAAGGTGCGCAAGCCAAGCCTCTTTTTGATAAGGCTCTGGGTTTCGGCAAGAAAAATACCACAACAATCAACGCCATTGCAGAGGCCTATTTATCAGACAAGGATAAAACCTATCAAAAGGATGCCATGGCCTTGCTTACGCGTTCCAAAGAATTGAATGAAGCTAACTTTACCACCCAAATGCTTTTAGGGGATGCTTATTTCAATGAAAAAATGGGTGGCCCTTGTGCCTCTGCATATGAGAGAGCAGCCGAAATTGACCCTAAGAGTGGCGCTCCGGGCTACAAGTTGGCCTATCTTTTTTCAGGCTCAAGTGACCTTGAACAAGTCGAAAAAAATCTTAAGCAATCAGTAACTGCTGATCCTGAATACGCCATCTCGCACCGTGAGCTTGGAGAACTTTACTATAAGAAAAAGGACGGAGCAAATGCCGTTAAGCATTACAAAATTTACCTCGACCTGACTGACAATCCTGACAAGGACGGCAGATTCAAGTATGCCTTTTTCCTTTTCCTGGCGCGAGAATACGACAAAGCAAATAAGGAATTTGAGGAACTCACCAAGAAGCCTGATGTGTCTTCTAACACGCTTAAGTTTTATGCACAGTCGTTGTTGAAATCCGGAAACTTGGCCAAATGTCAGGAGGTTTATGAAAAGTACCTTGGCCATACCGATACCAAAGTGGATGCGGACGACTACAACAACTATTCAGATCTTCTTAAAAAACAAGGGAAAGATTCTTTGGCAATGAACGCTCTTGAGAAGAGTATTTCAATCGATCAGAATCAAAATGACGTTCTCCAGGCCTTAATCAAGTATAACTTTGACAAAAAGAAATACAGTCAGGCTGAGAAATTCTGCCGTATTTCAGCAAAGGTTCGTAAGACGCCATACGCCAACGATTACTTCAACCTTGGCCGTGCGCTTTACCTTCAGCAGAAATATGTGAATGCCGATAGCGCATTCGCGAAACTAAATGAACTTCAACCCAAGTTTGTTTTGGGATACATCTGGACAGCACGTTCAAAGTCAGCCCAGGATGGTGATTTGCGTGACCAAAAGGCTAAGATCGAATGGCTCGCAAAACCTGCTTACGATAAAGTAATTGAGATTGGGGAAGCTGATAAAGACAAGAATAAGAAAGACCTGATCGAAGCATACCAATACATGGTTGGTCATCATCTTTATAAACAGGACCTCGCTAAAGGCAAGGAATATTTGAATAAGATTCTGGCGGTTGATCCTGAAAACAAGGACGCGAAAGAAGCGCTCAATGATCTCAACAATCCCCAAACACAACAAAAGCCGAAGAAGAAAGTAGGATAAAACCACTCGATAAACGCGAGGGCAGGGAAAGTCCAAAATTAAATATGGCACATTTCCTTGCCCTTGTTATTTTTACAGGATATTAAAACTGGCAAAGGCAATCTCTCGCTTTCTTTTGCCGTTATGTGTGTCAAGATTAGGTCTTAAATGCAAACTATGATTCTTCAAATTGCTGCTCCTCCTCAAGACGAACTTACTTTTATCGAATTGATGATGAAAGGCGGTATCGTTATGATTCCTATTTTGTTGCTTTCCTTGGCAGCAATTTACGTAGCCGTTGAACGCTACCTCTATCTTAGGTCTGCAATAACACGTGATAATAATTTCGTTTCAAAAATTACGCGTTCACTTTCCACCGGAAATATTGCCGAAGCCAAACGTTACGCTCAAGATGATGATTCTGCCACAGGGAACATCATTTCAGCAGGGATTGATAGCATTGGCCGCCCCATGCGTGAAATTGAATCCCTGATGGAATCAGCAACCAACATAGAAGTTGCAATGATGGAGCGAAATACGGGGTATCTTGGCATCATCGCCGGTGTCGCGCCTATGCTCGGTTTCATTGGAACGATCACAGGTATCATTCATATTTTCTACAATATCTCCATCCAGGACAATATCAACATCGGTGTCATTTCGGGAGGTCTCTATGAAAAAATGATTACGAGTGGAACAGGACTCGGGGTTGGCATCATTGCTTATGTAGCTTACCACCTATTGCAATTACGGATAGGACGGTTTACGCTTCAAATCCAGAAAGATGTTTTTGATTTTCTACGTTCACTCCAAGTACCTGCCAAATGAAAATTAAACGCAGACATCAATTTGCTGCGGAGGTTGCTACCTCATCCCTGAACGACATCATGTTCTTCCTGTTGTTGTTCTTTCTCATTATTTCAACAATAGCCAACCCCAACATCATTAAAGTACTTCTCCCAAAAGCCAGCGAGACTCAGTCGCTGAACAAAAAGACAATTACCCTTACTGTAACAAAGACGAAAGAATTTTACATCAATAACAAGGCAGTCCCTACGGCTAAAATTGAAGAAGAGCTTATTAAAGCCACACAAGGGCTGGATCAGCCAACAATTATACTTTACATTCCGCGTGATCTTGAGATACAGGATTTAGTAGACGTATTAAAGATTGGTGTCAAAAACAAAATCAGGGTAGTTCTCGCTACCGAAAAGAAGTAAATCACTGCAAGTGATTCTTCTCAATAAAATCCCTAAATGATTTCTTGTATGAATCACTGATCGGCAGCTGCGCCTGGCCGATGTGTACTTCATTTTTCTGAATGGACTCGATGGCACTTAACGCCACGATATATGAATTGTGGATGCGGATAAACTGGTCGACCGGCAGTTGCTCCTCCAATGTTTTCAGTCGCTGCAGGCTGACAATTTTTTGTTGACGCGTATGGATGGTCACATAATCTTTCAAGCCCTCGATAAACAGAATATCATTCCAGTTAATTTTAACCAGTTTTGTTCCATCCTTTACGAAGATGAATGGTTGGGCGGATGAAGATGCGGGCCTCTCCTGGGATTGTGGAATCGGGGTCTGTATCCTCGAGCTTACTTTGTCAACAGCCTGAAGAAACCGTTGAAATGTGATCGGCTTCAACAAGTAATCCACCACATCCAACTCATAACTTTCCAGGGCATATTCGGAGTATGCGGTAGTCAAAATCACAAAAGGTCTTTTCTTCATTATCTTCAGAAACGAAATACCTGTGATCTCTGGCATCTGAATATCCAGGAAGAGTAGATCAACATTCTGAGTTTGAAGGATTGGCATAGCAGCCATCGGGCTGGAACACACGTCAATTAGTTTTAGTGAAGGAACTTTCGACACATAGTCCTTCAGCAGGCTTCGGGCGAGTGGTTCATCATCAACAATCAAACAAGAAATACTCACAGATTGAGGTTCAGTTGGACAAAATAACGATCTGACTGATCATCGGTCTTCAGTGTATAGTGATTCGGGTAGCTAAGCTCAAGTCTGCGCTTCACGTTTTGAAGACCAATACCCGACTTTTCTCTTTGTTCTATACTTTTCAATTTGCTGTTTTCAACAGTATAGATGCATTGATTTTCTTTCAACTGGACACTGATCTTGACCCATGAGTCAGCCGTGTTTGCACTCACCCCATGTTTGAATGCATTCTCCAGAAAAGTTATGAAAATAAGAGGAGTAATTAATTTGTTTTCCACCTCCCCCTCCACTACAAAATCAATGGGCACTTCGTTGTTCAATCGCAGCCGCTCCAGGCTTATATAATTCTGCATGTACTCGATCTCCTTTGAGAGTAGCACTTTCGGGTAGTTGGAGTCATAAATCATATACCGCATCATTTGCGAAAGTTTAGCAATCACTTCGGTCGTATTGGGCGAATGACTATAGGCGAGATAATACAGATTGTTGAGGGTGTTGAAAAGAAAATGAGGGTTGATCTGCGCTTTCAGAAACTTGAGTTCATTCGTTAGCTTGTCGTTCTCCATTTGTTTGCGCCTCGCTTCAAGTTCGAACCAGCCTGTTGCGAAACGGAGCATACCAACAAAAATGGTGATGAGCAGTGTATCAAACGTCAGTTGCACAACGAAAAAAGTGGAGTAGTAATATCGCTCGTGAAACCCGAACGATTCCATTACAAACCGCTGCAGCATAACCCGGCACATGATCAAAATGGCAAACGGAATAACGAATTCGATAAAGTACCTGCCTGCCTTTTGGTGCTTGAGGTACCGCGGAAGCATGATGAAGTAATTAGAATACGCAATCAGCATAGCGAACGACAAGTGCATTGATGACGAGAGGATCAACCGGGTCATGTTGAATTCCCTGCCTCTTGCCGTAAAAGCATAAACAAAGAAGGAAACATAAAAGCACCAGAAGGACAGGTGCAGAAGAAAGATTCTATTGCGTTGGAAGAAATTTGCCATATAATATTACACGCTTCTAACGGCCAAGGTAACCGTTCCTGTAAATCCAAAGACAAATTCGTTGCACTTTTAGGCAGACTGTACAACTTTATCGATGGTTTGAATCATCGAAAAGATGTATCGGGACCGACGATAACCTGACTAGACTGTCGATTGTTTTCTACGATCGATCTAAAATCATCAAATTTTGGTAACCAAATGCTGTTTTTTGTGGTATAAAACGCATTGACCAAACTTAGAACGCTTAATAAAATTGAAAATGAAATCCTTAACTCTCTTTTTCCTCTTGTTTTTTGTAGCACTGGCCTCACGGGCGCAGCCTCCAGCCCTTGCAGACAACGGCAAGGTGAGTGGTGTTGTCATCGATTCAACCAACAATGCGGCCGTAGAGTTTGCTAACGTTGCCTTGCTTGATGCCGCAACTAAAAGAGCTGTGAATGGCAATGTGTGCGATGACAAAGGGAAATTCTCAATTAATAAAATTGCGAACGGGAATTATATAGTCTCTATTTCATTTATCGGATATAAGACCAAGAATGTACGAGTTCAGATTGCTGACAATAAGAATGATATCAATTTGGGAAATATCATACTCAGTCCATCAAGCACTGTATTGAAAGCTGTTGAGGTTACTGCCCAGAAAAACCTGGTAGAGGAGAAAGTTGATCGCCTTGTTTATAATGCAGAAAGTGATGCCACCGTGAAAGGTGGAGATGCCACTGATGTTTTACGCAGGGTTCCTTTATTATCCGTTGATCTGGACGGAAATGTTTCACTTCGCGGAAGCTCAAACATTAAAGTACTTATCAACAACAAGCCGTCCACGATTACGGCAACCAGCGTTTCTGATGCACTCAAGCAAATTCCAGCCGATCAAATTAAGTCTGTGGAGGTGATCACATCGCCTTCAGCAAAATATGATGCAGAAGGATCCGCAGGTATCATTAACATCATCACCAAGAAAAACACGTTGGAAGGTTTAACTTTAAATATCAACAGCAGTGGCGGATTCCGTGGTTCTAATCTCGGATTGAATGGTGGTTACCGAAAGGGGAAGCTTGGGCTGAACCTTGGCGGGTTCGGACGTGCACAATACAATACTCCTGGTGATTTTTCAAGCAATCAGGAAACTTCCGGCCTTGATCAGTCAGGAAATCCGATGACTACAAGAAACATACAGTCCTCGTCTTCGCGCCAGCAGAACGTTTTCGGGAATTACAACTTGGCGATGGACTATGATATTAATAAGAGTAATTCTCTAACTGGAGCAGTACGTTTTGGTATTCGTGATGGCCATAACTACCAGGACGGTTTAACTACACAATCTTATCTCAACGAAGTATTAAACCCGCTGGGCTCTTCACTTAAGAACACCAACACGCTTAATACTTCTCATTCTATTGACGGTAGTCTGAACTACACCCACTTGTTTGCGAAACAAAATCGTGAGTTTAGTTTACTGACCCTTTATAGCCAGAGCAATGGGGACAACAACTTCATTACTCAAACTCTGCAATACCAGGGCCGGGACACATTGGCTTATCTGAAAAACATCAATCCTACTCAAAATTCAGAGGCAACTATCCAAGTTGACTATCAAACTCCTATTAGCGACAATCAAATGTTTGAGATCGGGGCAAAAGATATTTTACGTAAAGCCACAAGTAACGCAAACTATTATCAGGCAGCAGCCGATGGTAATTACACCGATTATACGGGAACAACTTACCGGAATAATTCATTGGATTACACTCAAAATATCACTGCAGGTTATTTGTCGTACTCGCTTACTACTCTTTCAAAGTACTCATTCAAAGCCGGTACCCGGTATGAGTATACAACTGTTTCCGCTCAGACTTCTTCCGGGCCTTTTTCTACGTCTTATCCAGTGGTAGTACCAAGCATAAACATTTCAAAACGACTTGAGAACGGAGGGATGGTGAAACTGGCGTACAACCGAAGAATCCAACGGCCTTCCATTCAGAATCTGAATCCAAACATTCAGGCATCAAACCCATTGAATATTTCGAGTGGTGACCCAACGCTTAGCCCTGAGTACACTAATAACTATGAGTTGTCTTACAACATGTTCATCAAAGGGACAACGATCAACTTTGCGACTTTCATGCGTAATACAGACAATGCTATTACACAGGTCCGTGACACCGAACCAGGAGGCGTCATTCATACAACTTATAAAAACATCGGTATTCAAGATGCCTATGGTGGAAATGTTTTCGCTAATGTGAGTATCTCAAATAAGTTTTCATTGAGCGGTGGCTCAGACTTCTACTATTCAGTTCTGAAAAACCCAAGTCCCTCAGATCCGAAATACGCGGCCAGCAATAGTGGTTGGGTTTTCAACATGAGGATGTTCGGAAACTATTCCATCGGCAGTGGATGGGGTCTTCAGTTTTTTGGATTCTACAGAGGGCAACAAGTGAATATTCAGGGATACCAGGGAGCGATTCGAATTTATAGCTTGAGTATTCAGAAGGAATTCAATGAAAAGCGCGGAAGCATTGGCATTGGAGCAGAGAATTTTGCAACGCCAACAATGACTATCAAGTCATCAACCATTTCTCCAATCCTTACACAACAGAGCACCAACACGCTTTACAATTTCAATTTCCGGGTAAACTTTAACTACCGCATTGGTAAGCTCTCCATGAGTGGTCCGAAGAAAGGCAGTAAATCGATCAACAATGATGACCTGAAAGACAGTGGCGATGGAGGCGGTGGCGATGCCGGACAAATGGGAGGTGGTGGACAAGGCGGAGGCCAGCGTGGTGGCGGTGGTGTAGTACCTCAGGGCGGTCAACAGAAAGCACAGCCCAATCTGAAAATGGCTGCAGCTGATCCGACCAAACAAGTAGACGCTGCTGGTACATGGAATTACACACTTGAATCACCTCAGGGTGGCGGTGGAAAACTGATGATCAAAAAAGATGGCGAAACTTATTCTGGCACAATCACCAGCAACAGAAATAACCGTGAAACCGCGCTGAAGTCTGTGACTGTAACCGGAAACGAAATCAATATCGTCTACGAAGTCTCCTTCAATGGAAACACAATGGCGTTCACTATTAAAGCCACAATTAAAGATGATGAGTTGAATGGAAATATGGCTGTAGGACAATTCGGCACTTTCCCTATCAACGCAAAAAGAGAAAAGTAAAGAGACCTGACTCAAGATTTGGAAGTCACAGATTGAAGGCAATGGGAGGTTTGGTATGCCGGAAATTTGTGGCTTTCTTTTTTGTTAAAATTCGTCCTGAACAGGAGTCTCCGGAGTGAAGTTAGGGTAAATAGTCGTCTGCTTTTTTCTTACTTCATCAAGGATCATTTCACGAAGGGTTGAAATGTTTTCACGTTTTACAGCAGAGACAAAAACAGCTTGTTCATGTCCATGTTCACGATAGTAGCCCAACAACGCATTTAAGTCCGCCGGGCCATCTTCTTTTTTCAACTGATCTATCTTGTTTAAGACAAGAATAGTCGGGATGTTTCCCGCTCCCAGGTCTGCAAGCGTCTTTTTAACAACTTCAATCTGGTTGTCGTGAAACGGATGCGATATATCTACTACATGTAATAGGAGATCAGCTTCTCTGACCTCATCCAGTGTGGATTTAAATGACTCAATCAGGTGATGTGGTAACTTTCGAATGAACCCGACCGTATCTGAAAGCAAAAATGGGATACCATCTATGACCACTTTGCGTACCGTAGCATCGACTGTGGCAAAGAGTTTATTTTCTGCTTTTACATCCGCCTTCGAAAGCAAATTCATTAAGGTGCTTTTGCCAACGTTAGTGTAACCAATAAGGGCCACACGTACCATGCCGCTTCGGGATTTACGCTGCGTCTGTCTTTGCTTGTCAATTTTTTTTAATTCTTCCTTTAGCAAGGAAATCTGATGACGCACAATTCGCCTGTCGGTTTCAATTTCTTTTTCACCGGCACCACCGCGGGTACCCGTCCCCCCCCGTTGCCGCTCCAGGTGCGTCCACATACGCGTGAGTCGGGGAAGCAGGTATTGGTTCATTGCAAGCTTGACCTGCGTTCGCGCCTGCGCAGTTTGTGCCCGCATCAAAAAAATATCTAAAATCAAAAGCGACCGATCATAAATTCTAATCGTGGCCTCTTCACCCGATGAGTTAAACTCTTTCTCAAGGTTTCGCAGTTGCGAAGGACTAAGGTCATCATCAAAGAGCAAGTGCCGCACATGATGCGACTTGACAAACTCTTTTATCTCTTGAAGTTTACCCTTCCCTACAAAAGTCCTGTTATCGGGAGTGGGTAGTTTCTGGGTAAATTTTTCGATGGCATTAATTCCAATTGTCTCCGCTAAAAAAGCTAGCTCGTCCAGGTGCTCCTGCATCTCCTCAGGTCGGGTTTGTGAGGTTCCCACGGCAATAAGAACTGCAAAATTCGTTGGTTTTTCCATTCAAAATGCAAACATATCGCAAAGTTGCCTTCCGCCCAAGGTTACTTTTTTGTAGATTTGCAGGATGTACTATTGACAAAAGGCTTTTCAGGAACCTAAACCACCGGTCTGTCAAACCGGTATAGTTGGCAAAAGAATGAAAATCACCGTTGTTTTGAATACATCTTGGAATATTTACAATTTCAGGATGAATTTCGTTAGGGCTTTGTTAGCCGAAGGGCATGAAGTTCACACTATCGCCCCGCATGACGATTATACCCATTATTTAACTGAGGCAGGGTGCATTCACCATGACCTGAAAATGGATAGCCGTGGAGCTAATCCACTGAAGGACTTCCTCCTCATTTTTGAATTGCTGCTTGCATACCGGAAGATCAAACCTGACGTTATTTTGCATTACACAATCAAGCCAAATGTGTACGGAACTCTTGCTGCTGCCATTTTACGTATTCCTTGTATCAACAATGTTTGTGGCCTGGGCACAATCTTCCTCAAGAAGAGTTGGGTCACGTCCATCGCGCTAACTCTCTACAGACTTGCATTCTTGTTTCCCAAAAAAGTCTTTTTTCAAAACCCTGATGACTTGTCATTGTTTGTAGACAAGAAGTTAGTCAGTTCTGATGCCGCAGATTTGCTTCCGGGCTCTGGGATAGATTTGTCCCGTTTTTCACCGGTAGAGTATAAACGAAACAAAAAATTCACTTTCCTTCTTGTATCCCGATTAATTACCGACAAAGGAATTCACGAGTACATTGATGCCATTGAAAAATTGAACGCATCGGGTGTTGAGGCAAAATTCCAAATTTTGGGAGCAAAAGATCCCTATCACAAACGTGGAATTAAAGTTGACCTGATTGATCAGTGGATTCAAAACGGAACCATAGACTACCTGGGCACTGCCAAAGATGTTCGCCCATATATGGCACAGGCTGACTGCGTTGTTTTGCCCTCGTACCGGGAAGGCACGCCACGAACGCTACTTGAGGCTGCCAGCATTGCTAAACCCATTATTACAACTGATGTACCAGGATGTCACCATGTCGTGAAAGATGGCTATAACGGCCTGCTCTGTAAACTGAAAGATGCAAACGACCTTGCCGATAAAATGAAGACAATGGCCTCGCTTGATGAGCAATCGCTGAAAACGATGGGGCTGAACGGCAGAAAAAAAGTTGAGCACGAGTTTGACGAGGCTATTGTCATTGATAAGTATATCAACGCCATTCACGCAATTGCTGTCGCCAGTTAAGATTTCCAACCCGGTTCAGGCTTGGTCCTGAGAATAAGTTGATCTAAAAAAATCGTAACTTCACGCATAACTGATAAACCCCTGCTGTGCGCTATATCGTCACTTTTATCGCTTTTGCTTCCGCTCTTTGTTCTTGCTCTAGTTATAAACAGAACATCATGTTTAAGCCCACTCCCGGGCACATGCCCGAGGCATTGAAAAAAGAAGTGACAGCCACGGAAAAGAACTACGTTATCCAGAAAAACGATAAGTTAAGAGTCGAGTTGCACTCCTTTAACGGAGAACGATTAATTGACCCTAATCCTGAAATGACAGGCGGAGCAAAAAACGAAAAATCGACTTCACAGGATCAATCGTCAGAGCAAAATACTTACCTGGTGGATATCAATGGGATGGCAAAACTACCTATACTCGGAGAAATTAAATTGGAAGGATTAACCCTTCGTCAGGCAGAAGAAGTTCTTCAGAAGAAATATGCGGAGTCTGCATTCAAAGATTCTTTTGTAAAAATGTCTTTTGTCAATAAACGGGTTATTGTACTTGGTGCCCCAGGAGGTCAGGTGATCCCTTTAAACAACACCAACGTCAGGGTAGCGGAGATTCTGGCTATGTCAAAAGGGGTAGACAACAATGCTAAAGCTCACAACATCAGGTTGATTCGAGACACGCATGTCTACCAGATTGATTTCAGTACTATTCAGGGATATATGGAAGGCAACATGATTGTAGAATCTGGTGATATTGTTTATGTAGAGCCAATCAGGAGACCACTTACAGAAGGGTTGCGCGATTACTCTTTAATAATTTATCCATTGATTTCATTGATCACCATACTTGTAGTCAATAGTTCGAAATAGAAAATCCATTTGAAAGAGAATTCGAATAATATTGCAGGAGCCGTTCAGGACACGATTGATGTCGATAAGCTGAGCGCAGTCGTCAGCCGAAGCAAATGGTGGTTGCTACTAATTTTTTTATCGTGCAACGGTGCGGCCTATTTAACAACCCGATGGACAAAAGATATTTTTGAATCTGCTTCAGAGTTAAAACTGGATGTAAAAAGAAACGCAACCGAGTTAGGGATTAAGGAAATTGTTCAAGATCAGAATCGCGATATTATTTCCGGCGAAATCGAACAAATCAAGTCTAAGCTCTTCCTAAATAAAATTATTGATTCACTTAATCTTCACGTCAGTTACTTCAGCGAAGGAAATGTGTTGAACAACGAATTATATACACAATCGCCATTTGAAATAACCCTGTTGAATTTAAAAGCCGGAGCCCGCAACGTGCCTATTTATTTCAAGCCCGTTGATGAGCATTCTTTTCAACTGAAGATGGCAGACAAGCACACAGAGCTGACAGCACTCTACGGGAAGCCAATCTCCTATCAAGGCACAGAATTTATAGTGACCAATCGTGGCAATCTCACCGGCAATGATGGAAACGTGTATTATTTTGTGATCAACAGTAGGGATATGCTCGTTGGCTATCTTTCTAGAAATACATTAGTTGAACCACTGAATTACCAGGCCAACACTATTCGAATTTCTTTTAAGGACAACAATGCTAAAAAAGCGGTGGACATTGTAAACAAAATTGACTCAGTTTACATTGACTACAGCAACGAGCAAAAAAATCAGGCCAACAAACAAAAGATAGATTGGCTGAATCACGAACTGGCCCAACTCGAAAAAAGGATGGAAGGGTTCGAAAATTATTTTGAGGAATTTACTCTCAAAAACAAAACGAGTGATGCCAGCCAGGACATGAAGCAGACTATCAATCAGATAAATCGGCTTGATTCACAACGGTATACCTTGAACAAAAAAATCATTGAAATCAATAAAGTATTAGATAACCTGATCTCTGACAAGAAACAGAATTTTTCATTTCAATATCCTTTTCTTCCTGAGTATGTCAACAAACGAATGGAGGCACTGTCAACATTGACTCAGGAAAGGGACAAACTGGCCCTTGCTTATAACGAAAATACTTTCGCCTTCAGGCAAAAGGAAAGAGATGTCGCGCTATTGAAAGATCAGATTTATAACCAGTTAAATAGCCTCAAGGAGGACTGGATGAAATCCCTAGCTGATGTTGTGAAGGAAAAACAGAAACTTGATCAGGAATTCTTGTCCATGCCTGACAAGAACACAAAATTTTCGAAGAATCAGAGGTTTTACAATCTCATCACTGAATTCTATCTCTCGATGCTGCAGTCAAAAGCACAGTTTGAAATAGCAAAAGCCGGAAGTACACCAGATTTCAAGATTTTGTCGGCAGCGTCTTTTCCCAGGGCTCCTATTTCGCAGAGAAAGTTGTTGATCCATGGAGCGGGTTTTGCTGCTTCTATCGCGATTGCATTTTTCTTCATTGGTTTCTCCTATATTTTAGATAATAAGGTAACAAGCGTAAGAGAAATCGACCAAGTCCTTGACATCCCGGTACTGGGTGTCATTCCGTCATCGCGAAACTCAAGCAGCGCAGGCATCCTCGTCAGAGATAAACCTCGATCGATGACGAGCGAAGCAATTCGTTCTTTACGAACAAACCTTGATTTCTTCACTTCTGGCGGAACAAAAAAAATAGTAACCATTTCTT
Organism: Cytophagales bacterium WSM2-2; assembly: GCA_015472025.1. NCBI lineage: Bacteria > Pseudomonadati > Bacteroidota > Cytophagia > Cytophagales > Cytophagales bacterium WSM2-2. The sequence continues at coordinate 3,179,919 of BNHL01000001.1, read as the reverse complement.
CCTCGATTTCCGGTGAAGGCAAGTCGTTCCTTGCAAAAAATCTCGGTGGGGTACTTGCTATGTCCAATAAAAAAGTAGCGCTCCTGGATTTGGATATGCGCAAAGCAAAATTGACAGACATTGGAAACGATGGCACTAATGACAAAGGCTTAAGCACTGTACTTATCAATAAGCACACCTGGCGGGAATGTGTTCAGAAGACTCAAATCGAGAACCTCGACTTCATTCCCTCAGGGCCTCTGCCCCCCAATCCTTCAGAGCTGCTCGTCAATGGTGAGTTTACAGACCTCCTCAACGAAATGCAGAAGGAGTATGACTTCTTGCTGCTGGATACTCCCCCGGCTGGACTTGTCACTGATGCCATCATGGCTATGCGTAAGTCGGACCTGTCTATTTTCGTAGTTCGTGCCAATTACTCTAAGAAAGCATTTCTGCGAGACATCGACCGGATTATGACCGTGAACAAACTCACGAATGTCGCGATTGTCCTTAACGCGTTGCCTCAATCAGACAAGCTGAATGGCTACGGGTATTATGAGGAATATTCAGAAAGAAAAGATTGGTGGAAATTTTTCAAATCCTGAGTGTTTTCATTTTCCTTCAAGAAAAAGAGTACTCCTGCCGTGCCATTACTCACGGACATTCACTCTCATCTGCTGCCGGCAATAGATGATGGAGTTCAAAGCCTGGATGAATCACTGCAAGTGATCCTCAAGCTCAAAGAAGCAGGCTACAAAGCCCTTGTGACAACACCTCACATCAATGACATATATAAAAACACCCCTGAAATAATTACTGGTAAGCTGGCGGAAGTAAATCAATTTCTGAAAGATCGTGATGTCGATATTAACCTTACCGCTGCTGCGGAATATTATCTGGACCTGGATCTGATCGATGCGGTGAATTCCGGAAGCAAACTGTTAACTTTCGGTGACAACTATTTTCTTTTCGAGATGAATTATGTCACAGAGCCTTTTCAGCTGAACGACTTCCTGTTCAAGCTCACGACACAGGGGTATAAGCCTATTCTGGCACATCCTGAGCGTTACCAATTTATGACCGTCGAGAAAGCTGAGGATCTTCGCTATCGTGGAGTTCTACTGCAGATAAACATTTTGTCTTTGATTGGTTTTTACTCCCGACAAGTTCAGGCCGTAGCTCAAAAACTCGTGGACAATAGCCTCGTTGATTTTTTAGGAAGTGATTGTCATCAGTTGCGGCACGCAATAGCCCTGCAGGATGCACTACGAAACAAGTATGTTAAACGAGCCCTTAGTTTTCCATTGTATAACAATTCCCTTTGAGCATGGTAGCGATTACTGGAATCAATGGGTTGCTTGGAAGTTTCATTCTTAAGAAGCTAGTGGATGAAAAGATACCAGTCGCTGGGTTGAAACGCGAAGACAGTGACCTGTCCCTGCTAAACAGTTATGCTGAACAAGTGGAATTGCGTAATGCGGACGTTACCAATAGCGTATTACTGCCCGAAGCATTGAAGGGGGTGGATACCGTAATCCATTCAGCAGCCCTGGTTTCATTTGACCCAAGAGCGAAGGAAAAACTGTACGACACTAACGTCCTGGGTACGCGCAACATCGTTAACACGTGCCTCTCCTTGGGGATTCCTCGCCTGATATTTGTAAGTTCAGTGGCGGCCCTCGGACGGAAAAAAGGACAAGCAACCATAGACGAAAATAGTCAGTGGGTTGACAGCGATCTGAATTCGGATTATGCCAAATCAAAATACCTCGCAGAATTAGAGGTTTTCAGAGGGCAGGAAGAGGGCCTGAATATTTCAATCATAAACCCGTCAATAATTCTTGCTCCAGCTGATGCTTCAAAAAGCAGTGCGCAGATTTTTAAGTATGTGCAACAGGAGAGAAGGTTCTACGCAGATGGCGACATCAACTACGTGGATGTACGCGATGTAGTAGACATGATTTTTAAAATGTACAAGGAGAATATTACCGGAGAAAAATTCATTGCCAGCGCAGGGCAAATAAGCCTGAAAGAGCTGATGGAGCACATTGCCGGGCGCCTTGGAAAAAAGCCGCCTTCCACGCGAATACACCCAAGGATTCTTAAAGCTGCAGCCTGGCTGGAAGAAATGCGCTGCAGGATTACCGGCTCAGACGCAGTCATCAGCAGGCAGTCGGTAAAAATGCCAAAAGAAAAATTTGCATACCAAAACGCCAAATCCATCAATCGATTGCAAATGGCTTACAGGCCACTTTCTGAGACCCTGGATTGGTGCTGCGACTACTACCGAAGGCTTTTAATACAAACAAATCGCATTAGCAAGGTTGACCCTTGAAATTAATTCAATGATTTTTGCGTTGAAATAAGTCTACGTTTTTACGAGGCGTTTTTTTTAATTAATTTAGGCAAACCTTTTGCCCGATGGCTCACGAATTTAGAAAGAGAGAAGAGGAAGAAGAGTTGATCAAACGGTACGAAGAAAGTCTCCGAAAAAATACTCCCGGCTTTTACGACATCGACAGCTATGAGATCATTATTGATCATTACATGGCTGCCTCAAAATTTAAGAAAGCCCTGGTAGCCGTTAACCTCGCGATCGATCAGTTTCCTTTTTCTACAGAGCTACTTACCATTAAAGCACAAGTACTCTCCCACCTCAAAGAATACGATGAGGCTTTGGTATTGTTGGAGGCCGCAAAAAATCTCCATCCCAACGACCTGGAAATTTACTTGTCAATCGGATCGGTTCACTCTCTTCGCGGCAAGCATGACGAAGCAATTGCTGTCTACGAAGAAGCGCTTTCCTTTGCCGAAGAAGATCACGATGAGTTGTATTACAATATTGGCCTCTCCTATCAAAGTATGGAGAACTACGAAGCGGCAATCGAGTTTTATAAAAAGTCGATTGAGATCAATCTGACACACGAGGGTTCACTTTATGAACTCGCTTTTTGCCTGGATATCGTGGGGCAACTCGAGAGCAGTGTCGCTTACTATAAAGCCTTCATCGATGAAGATCCTTATTCGGCTGCTGCCTGGTACAACCTTGGAATAGTCTGCAATAAACTTGAGCGTTTCGAAGACGCTATAGAGGCTTATGAATTTGCCCTGGCCATTGACGAGAATTTTGCGTCAGCCCGGTTCAACATGGGTAATTCTTTCATGAACCTCGAAAAATTTACTGAAGCACTGGAAGAATTCAAGAAGACAATCGAGGTAGAAGGACCAAGCCCAGAAGTTTACTGCTGCATAGGCGCAGCGTATGAAAATCTTGCGCAATACGACTTGGGCCTGAAGTATTTTCAGAAAGCCACCAAACTCGACCCTCTGTACGATGAGGCGGTGTTTGGAGCGGGCAGCTGTCTGGAGAAACAGGAAAAATGGTACCAGGCCCTGCATTTTTTCAACAAAGCAATTAAGATAAGTAACGACAACCCCGAGTATTGGAAAGCAGCAGCACACGCTGAATACAAAATCGGCAACATCATATCCAGTATCAGCGCTTATGAAGAAGCCAGTCTTCTGGGGCCAGATGACAAGGAGATTTGGCTCAACTGGTCGTTTATTTATTACGAGCAGGGAGAGCACGAAAAAGCCTGTGACGTTCTGTTGCAGGGAATGGAAGAACTGCCACACGAGCCTGATTTTTTTTATCGCATGGCTGCCTACCTGATCGAATCAGGAAAATTCAAAGAGGCTATGAACTATCTGGAAAACGGACTCATCCTTAATTTCGAAGGGCATTCGGTTTTATTTGATTTTTTTCCGAAGCTCGAAACTCAGAAAGCACTATTTAAAATAATCGAACAGTACAGAAAAGAAAACCCCTGATGAACTACACATTAAACAATTTACCTGAGCGCACTACCAAGCCCAGACAAACCGGTTTTACCATGGCGATGGACAAAGGCTTAAGTGTCCGTGAAGCCGAAGACTTCATGAGTGTCGCTTCAAGCCATGTCGACATCGTAAAACTCGGTTGGGCCACTTCTTACGTTACTCCCAATCTTGCGGAAAAAATAAAAGTATATAAGGATGCCGGAGTGCCATGTTATTTTGGGGGAACTCTTTTTGAAGCATTCATCATCAGAAATCAATTTGACGATTATCGAAAAGTGCTTGACAAATACGACCTCGCTTATGCCGAGGTTTCAGACGGTTCCATCGACCTCGATCACGATAAAAAACTTGACTACATCACCAAGCTTTCCAAGCAAGTAACCGTATTGAGTGAAGTTGGTTCCAAAGATGCAGACAAAATTATTCCACCTTACATGTGGATCGAGCTCATGCAAAAAGAGCTTGACGCGGGTGCCTGGAAGGTAATTGGTGAAGCCCGTGAAGGAGGTAATGTAGGGTTGTTCCGTTCTTCCGGTGAAGTAAGATCAGGTCTGGTGCAGGAGATATTGACTAAAATCCCCTTTGAAAAAATCATTTGGGAAGCTCCTCAAAAAGCACAACAGGTTTGGTTTATTCAACTGCTCGGAGCCAACGTAAATTTGGGAAACATAGCACCCAATGAAGTGATCCCATTGGAGACAATAAGGTTGGGATTGCGTGGAGATACTTTTCTTCATTTTCTTGGCATCGAAAGGAAAAAGGATAAGACAGCACCGCCTTTTCACGCAGACTAAACTATATTTTATGGTTTATAACGCTCTGTAAATTAGTGCTTTGAGTAATTTTATAGTCGAAAATATTACCCGACTTCATATTATTCTCGTTGACACTGTAGATTTGCACCCTTCGTTCCTATTTTTTTGACGAACCCCGGTTTATTACCGGACGATTTTTTTAGCTATCGCTCACTAACAAAACAAAAATGGAAAAGAAATTTGGCTTGATTGGATCAACTGTTAGTCATTCATTTTCAAAATCATACTTCGATGAAAAATTTTTCCGGGAAGGGTTGCGCGATTGCCACTACGATCTGTATGCACTTAATTCGGTTGACGAGCTAAAAAAACTTCTCTCTGAAAATCCTGAACTCTGCGGACTTAACGTGACAATACCGTACAAAGAGCAAGTTCTAAAATACCTGACAGACATAGATTCCAATGCCAAGAACATTGGAGCAGTCAATGTAATTAAGATACAAAACGGCAGCCTGAAAGGTTTCAATACAGACAGTGACGCTTTTTACGAAACCATCGAGCGTTGGTTCCCCAGCGTTAAAGACGCAAAAGCCCTGGTACTTGGAACCGGTGGATCCTCCAAAGCAGTACAACAAGCCTTGAAAAAACTCGCGATTCCATTTGAGTTAGTATCACGCGAAAAAGAAAAAGGCAATCACACCTACGAGAGTCTTGAGCGAGATAAAAAAATTATTTCGGGTGCTAATCTGATCATCAATACGACACCGCTTGGAATGTCACCGGCCACGAACAACTTCCCCCCTATCGACTACGATTTGATTACACCAAAGCACTACGTGTACGACTTGATCTATAACCCGGCCAGAACCATGTTCATTCAAAAGGCGGAAATGCGGGGTGCTAATGTGAAGAATGGCCTCGAGATGCTACAGATCCAGGCTGAGAAAGCATGGTCTATCTGGAACAATTGAAAGCTTAGTTGATAACGCAAAAGTTGAAGCCTGGCTTTTAACTTTTAGCGAATAACAATTAACTTTCACGATGGACTTTAAACTCACGAGCGATTATGTTCCTACGGGAGACCAGCCGAATGCAATCAAACAACTGGTCAAAGGTCTTGAAGAGGGCGAGTTGCATCAAACCTTACTGGGGGTTACAGGATCGGGCAAGACCTTCACCATTGCCAATGTTATTGCTCAGCTCAACCGCCCTGCATTAATTCTAAGCCACAACAAAACATTAGCGGCTCAGCTATATGGAGAATTTCGACAATTCTTTCCCGAAAACGCGGTAGAATATTTCATCTCCTACTATGATTACTATCAGCCCGAAGCGTATATCCCGTCTTCAAACCTGTACATCGAGAAGGATCTCTCTATCAATGAAGAAATTGAGAAGCTACGATTAAGTGCCACTGCTTCACTTCTCACTGGTAGACGCGATGTCGTAGTGGTAGCCTCAGTCAGTTGCATCTATGGTATTGGCAACCCGGAAGAGTTTGGTAAAAACAGGATTGAGCTCGGAGTTGGTCAAATTATTCCACGCAATAAACTTTTGTTTACGCTGGTTGATATTTTGTACAGTCGAACGGAAGCTGAATTTAAGCGCGGTACTTTCAGGGTAAAAGGTGACACGGTGGATGTTTTCCTTGCTTACGCGGATTATGCTGTTCGCTTTTACTTTTTTGGTGATGAAATTGAAGCTATCCAGAATATTGAACCCTCCACCGGAAAGAAAATATCTGACGAAAAACGGATTACTATTTTTCCGGCGAATCTCTTTGTTACAGGAAAAGAACTTTTAAATCTCGCTATCCGGGAAATTCAGGATGACATGGTTCTGCAAGTGCAGGCGCACGAACACGAGAGAAAATTTCTGGAGGCTAAGCGTCTGAAAGAGCGGACGGAGTTTGACATGGAAATGATGCGTGAGCTTGGCTACTGCAGCGGCATTGAAAATTATTCAAGGTATTTTGACCGCAGGAAAGCCGGAGCTCGTCCCTTCTGCTTATTGGATTATTTTCCTAACGACTACTTGATGATCATTGACGAGAGTCATGTGACTATCCCACAAATTCGCGCCATGTGGGGCGGTGATCGATCAAGAAAAGTGAATCTCGTTGATTATGGTTTCCGGCTGTCGGCTGCCATGGACAACCGTCCTTTGACATTCAATGAGTTTGAAGCTATGATAAATCAAACCATTTATGTCAGCGCCACACCTTCTGAGTATGAGCTGAGAAAATCTGAGGGTGTTGTGGTAGAACAATTGATTCGTCCTACTGGCTTGCTTGATCCTGAAATTGATGTAAGGCCAAGTAAAAATCAAATTGACGACCTGCTGGAGGAAATCGATGAGCGTGTAAAGAAAAAAGAGCGCGTGCTGGTTACTACGCTTACCAAACGTATGGCCGAAGAACTCACGAAGTTCCTGGAGCGGGCAGCTGTTAAATGCCGCTACATCCACAGCGAGGTAGAAACACTCGACCGCGTAGAAATCTTGCGCGAACTCAGACTTGGTGTATTTGACGTGCTTGTTGGAGTAAATCTTCTCCGCGAAGGATTGGATTTGCCCGAAGTCTCCCTTGTTGCGATCATGGATGCTGACAAGGAAGGTTTCCTTCGTAATGTGCGGTCACTCGTCCAGACCATTGGGCGTGCCGCACGCAATGAAAACGGCCGTGTGATCATGTATGCGGACAAAATGACTGAGTCGATGCGAATTGCCATAGATGAAACTAATCGCAGGAGAAAGGTGCAGATAGATTATAACACGGCTAATGGAATAACGCCACGTACAATTCTTAAATCGAAGGAAGCAATCCTTGGTCAAACGAAAGTCGCGGACTCCAAACGCTCGATCAAAAAATACTATGTGGAAGATGAGGAGAAATCACTGGCGGCTGATCCGGTAATGGCTTACCTCTCAAAAGATGAGCTGACAAAAATGATCGATCGCGCCAAAAAGGCGATGGAGAAAGCGGCAAAAGATCTGGAGTTTATGGAGGCTGCACGTCTTCGCGATGAATACCTTGCTCTTCAGAAATTGATCGAAAATAAAAAATAGAATTATGGATAGAACACTCATTCTGCTCTTATTCATTTTGTCATTCCAAAAAACAATTGGCCAATACCAATGGAAAAATACAGATGTCGCGATCAAGTCTTCGTTCCGTGCATTATCCGTAATTGATAATAGCGTTGCATGGGTCGGTGGAACAAAAGGTACCATTGGGCGAACACGCGATGGAGGGAAAACTTTTTCATTTCGCCAGGTTCCAGGATGTGAAACCCTTGACTTTCGTTCGGTCTATGCATTTGATTCACTTAATGTAGTGATCGCCAATGCAGGCTCACCCGCGTACATCCTGCGAACCAATGACGGAGGTAAATCGTGGAAACAGGTTTATAAAAATGAAATAAAGGAAGCATTTATTGACGGTATAGATTTTTGGAGTGATAAGAAAGGAATGATCTACGGTGATCCAATCAATGGCAGAATGTTGATGATCTCAACCAGCGATGGTGGAATGACATGGGGCGATGTGCCAGAAGATCAACGTCCTCTTTTGAAAGAAGGAGAAGCATCCTTTGCTGCAAGCGGTACCGGCATCCGCTGTTTTGAGAAAAAGAAAATTGCGATTACTACCGGTGGCAAAATTTCACGACTCTGGAATTCAGAGGATGCTGGTATGACATGGACTGTATCTGATTTACCCATTCTTCAGGGAATTGAAAGTGCCGGAGCATTTTCATCTGTCTTTTGGGGAAAGAAGGGAGTTGTTGTAGGAGGTGACTACAAGAATGAAGCTCAAACCGGTCAACACGTGTATGTCACCACAGACAAAAGAAAAACGTGGACATTACCAATCAAGCCCACCCGTGGGCTTCGTGAAGCGGTAGAATTCCTTGGTAATGATTATTTGATTGCCGTAGGTCCGCAAGGGGCAGATCTTTCCAATGATGGCGGCTTGAACTGGACAGCTCTATCCGATGAAAAAGGTTTTCACACCATACGCAAAGCACGTGATGGTTCACTGATCATTGCTGCTGGCAATGGAAAAATTAGTGTGATCACTAAAAAATAAAAAATCGAGTTTAAATTCGTGCGTTCAAAAACACACACATGCACAAGAAAATATTGTTTTGTCTTCTCCTTGGTTCTATTTCATTTCTCAGTCGCGGTCAAAGCACCCATGATGTTCTAATCAGCGGAGGCCTTGATCTTTTAAAAACGGATAACATCTCCATATTCAAAAAGACGCAAGTAGGATTTGAGGGAAATTATTTTGTGGTAAGGCATTTCTCCGTTGGCTTTGGGGGGGAGTTGTGGAGCGCCAATCAAAAAAGTTCATTCGTGATGGGGTCGCGGTGGTATGCCAACGATCATGTCTTTATTCGCTTTCGCGGACTTATCGGAGCAAATGATGCTACGCTTGGATTGGGATATACTAAACCGATCAATAGCACTTTCAGGTTCGAAGGACTAGGTGATTACTATTTTGGCGGAGCCGCCTTTGCATTAAGATTTGGAGTGAGCGTGATACTGCGGTAGAGTACTTAACCTCATAAATAAAAAAAACCTAAGCCGTAGCTTAGGTTTTTTTGTGCAAGCACAAGAGAAATTACTTCACGTGTGAGCTTACTACTTTTGCCAGTTCGAACATGGAGATTTGATTCTTGCCTCCGAAAACTACTTTCAGTTTTGCATCAGCATTGATCATACGCTTGTTCTTCTGGTCTTGAAGTTTATTCTTCTTGATGTAATCCCAGATCTTTTTGATGATCTCCGTTCTAGGAATAGGCTTGCTTCCAATTACCTCCGCCAAACTTGCGCTCGGTGTCAGTGCGGCCATAAAGGCTGCGTTGGGCTTCCTCTTCGCCTTCTTCGGAGCGGCTTTCTTAGCCGACTTCTTCACTGCTTTTTTCGCAGCTTTCTTGGGTGCTTTTTTTGCCATAGCTAATATGGGTTATGTGGTTGTTAATTAACGCGGAAATATACTACCCTTCTTTAACAAAGAAATAAACAATGGATAAAATTAATTTTAGTGGGGGGGTACCCCCTACCCCCCAATTAAGATGTGTCGAGTATCTTTTACTAATTCCGGATCATCGCGTGAGGACTGCTGAGTATATAGTGGCACCACCATACACGGATGGAGTCTCTCCAAATCTCCCAATGGAAAAACCTGTTTTCGCTCCTATATCTTTCAATTTTTTGAAATCAATCGGGTATGGCACCCATGTATTGGGTTCCCTTCGTTCGTACTCTACAATCACGATTCTACCTACTGGTGTAAGCCTTGAAGCTAATTCTCTAATGAATTCCAGTTGATTGGGCACATAATGCAATGAATTAGCCATTAGAATCCCGTCGAAGTCCTTTCCAAAATCGAGTGAGGAGAAATTTCCTGCCAGCCTGTCCAGGGTCACGTTCCTTAGGTCCCACGCGATTGATTTTAATGCTGATGTACTCTGATCTACTGCCACTACATGGCTGCCTGGCCTGACTAAAGAGCCCAGTGCACGGGTGAACAATCCCTCACCTGCACCCAGGTCAGTCCAGTGTTGAGGCCTCTCGGAAGACGGAATACAGCCCTGAAGAAGATCAATGGCAACCGAAAGTTCCATGATCGTTATTGGTGAAATACACTGGACTTTACGATTAGCCCAGATTTTACTTCGAACATCTCCCCCACGTAAAGATCATCCTCGCCTTTCACGTGCCTGACGTACTCCATGAATACCCGGTCGTCCTGGGATGTCAACCGGACTAATTCATATTGCAGTGTCGGTAGTCGATCAAATGCATCCTGCCACCAGCTTTGCAGAGCCGCTTTGCCTCTGATAAGGCCCCTGGTCTCCGGATGACGTATTTTTAATTTGGGACTGAAATGCTCCGCTTGCTCGTGGTATAGGGAAAGTAATTGATCCAGGTTCTTGGCATTGAACGCATCAAACCAGCGTTGCGCAATTGTATTTAGTTCTGTCGTGGTCATCATTCAATCGCATGAATGGTTACCCAATAGCGATAAGCAACTAGTGCCTTATCCAGTTTTGACAGTTTCGAGATATCTCGTTTGCTATACCTCGGCATGACAACCTTGTTCACGCTCGCAAGGATTTGAAACAATATTTTTTTCATAATTCTTAATGTTTCTTTTGAAATCGTACACCGGCACGCACAGCCACATTCAAATTATTCGCAGTCGGCACAATCGGACAGGAATATCCATCGGCATAGGCGCAGTATGGATTGTAAGCCTGGTTGAAATCGATAATCAGTTCATCATCCTTTGGGATACGTAAACCAATGTATCGCCCGGCTTCATAGCTCTCGCTTCCATTCGTTAGATCAGTGAATGGGAAAAATAAATAATCCGCATACTCCGGCTGCAGCATGAGTTCTTTCGATTGATACACCGGCACTTTAAAAGTCTTTCCGTCTATTGAAAATTCAACTGTGCCAAATACGCGGTAAGTCCTGATTTTTTTTCCGGTTGTTGCCATCGGGGAAAACGAAGAGCCTGGAGCAAGATTTAATTTAGCCGTGACCCGGTATTTCAGATCGATAGGAAAGAAATCATGTTCTTTGAAAGTGCTAAAGTCTTTTGTCGTAAGAGGTGATTTTGTCCGGTCTTTGTATTCTTCGTTCAGTTCCTTCTGAAAAGATTTGATCTCTTCAACTGCCTTTGTTGAATCACTTTGTGCAAAAGATGGAAAGGCCACAAATGCTAAGACAATGACAATCAAGTTTCGCATAGGTTATTTCAGTTCAAGTTTACAAACTTTACAAAGCAATTTTGGGATCTATGTCTATAGCAATGAAAGCCAGTCCATCAGGCGGCTGGCATATCCCCATTCGTTGTCAAACCAGGCCATCAGTTTCATATGCTTGTCTGTGACGCGTGTAAGGCTGCCGTCAACAGTGCTTGAGTGAGAGTTGTTTAAAACATCCGTTGAAACGATCGGATCAAAAGTAACTGATGAGATATTTTTCAATTCATTTCTTGAGGCACTTTCGATGAGTGTATTGATTGCATTCGCGTCTGCATTCTTTTTCAGCAGGACTGAAATGTCGGCAATCGCTCCACACGGTACCGGCACCCGGGTAGACATAGATTCGATTTTGCCTTTAAGCGCTGGGAAAATACTCTCCAATATCGGGGAGATATTCACTTCGAATGGAATGATCGAATGACCCGCTGCCCTTCCTCTTCTCAAACCCTTGTAAGGTCTGTCGATCAGTTCCTGGCGAGTAGTGTACGCTTGAATAACATTGACATGAACGGAATCGAGACCATAGTTCCTATCAATCAAATTAATCAATGGCGCTACACAATTAATCGTGCAATCACCGGGTGAGATTATTTTAGTGCTGCCACTCACCACCTTATGATTTACTCCCAGTACGGTTGTGGGAACGTCTTTACTAAACGTTGTTAGAAGAATCTTTTTTGTTCCGAGCGCTAAATGACGTGATGCTTCAGCTTGTTGAGTGAAAAGTCCGGTGGCTTCTATCGTGATCTCAATGGAATGATTTCTCCATGGAATGTCCTCTATATTTTCTTGTTGTGAATAAAGTATCTCATGGCCATCAACACGAATTCCATCAGTCGTTGACACGATCTCACCTGGAAATGCCCCACGAATAGAATCAAACTTCAGGAGATAGATCAAATTTTCTTTTGGCATAATATCATTGAGTGCAATAATATTTTTGCTGGCTCCCTTCTGATGAAGCAACCGGAGCATTGTGCGTCCGATCCTTCCCATTCCATTGATAGCAATACGTGTTGACGGATTCAATCCTGATGACATCTGTAGATTTTTTGTCCTTAATTCCTTCTAACCCACTGCGGCCGATGCAGACTGTTTTGTCTATGACCGTTATAAAAAAAGAAAGCTGCCAGTCGTTGACAGCTTTCTTCATTATTTTTTGTTACATATTCTATTTTGCGGCAAAACGTTTCGCCACTTCACTCCAATTAACCACGCTCCAGAAAGCCGTGATGTAATCCGGTCTCCGGTTTTGGTAGTTGAGGTAATAGGCATGCTCCCATACGTCTAGCCCAAGGATCGGAGTGCCCTTCACTTCAGCTACATCCATCAACGGATTATCCTGATTAGGTGTGGAAGTAATTGCCAGTTTGCCGGAGCCATCTTTGATAAGCCACGCCCAACCTGAACCAAAGCGGCCGGTACCTGCAGCTGCGAATTTGGTTTTGAATTCATCAAAGTTTCCAAAAGCAGCATTGATCGCATCTGCCAAGGCGCCACTTGGCGCACCACCCGCATTCGGCCCCATGATCGTCCAGAACAGGCTATGGTTATAGTGTCCGCCACCATTGTTGCGAACGGCTGCGGGGTATTTTGAAATATTCTTACATATCTCTTCAATGCTCAGGCTTTCTTCTGGCTTGCCGGCAACCGCATTATTGAGATTCGTAACGTAAGCGTTATGATGTTTTCCATGATGTATTTCCATGGTGCGTGCATCGATGTGAGGCTCCAATGCATTGAATGCATAAGGAAGCGCGGGGAGTGTAAATGCCATATTGATTTTTGTTTATGATTGAACTGTCAAATATAAGAACCGCATGTCTGGCCAAAAAGTTTGCTCATTTATAATTTAGACTAGGGTTTCCGTACCAACTCTCCCAATGTACTGATCCCTTCTTCCACACGATCACTCCATGGCAACCCGTAGCTGATCCGGAAATAGTTCGGAAACTGCCCCGAGTTGGAGAAAATGTGACCTGGGGCAACTCCAATGTTGTGCTTCAACGCCCTCTTATGCAGTTTAAATGCATCCACTTTTTTGTTCATCTCCACCCAAAGCGCGAATCCGCCTTGTGGCCTGGTGATGCGGGTATCTTCAGGAAAGAATTCGGTTACAGCCTGAACATACTTCAGACATTGTGTGTGCAGTGCCTTACGCAGGTGGCGAAGGTGCAATTCATACCTGCCATTCTGCAGAAAGTGTGCTATGGCCGCCTGAGCCAGCGTATTCGTGGAGACATTATTCATTCGCTTCATGCGGATGAAATTCTCTTTGAATTTTCCCGGCACCGCCCAACCGATCCGATAACCCGGAGTCAGCGATTTAGAAAATGATCCGCATTGCAGCACCATTCCTTTCTTATCGAAAGTCTTACAGGTGGTCGGACGCTTCTTTCCGAAAAAGAGCTCTCCGTAAATGTCATCTTCAATCAATGGGATATCCTTCTTAGCAAGCATTTCCACTAACCATTTTTTGTTTTCGTCGGGCATACACGACCCGAGCGGGTTGTTGAAGTTGGTCACGAACAGACAAGCTTTGATATTGAACCGCTCGATTGCATGTTCAAGATATTCGAGGTTAATCCCCGTTTCCGGATTAGTTGGTACCTCAACCACTTTCAATCCTAAATTCTCCATCGCCCTGAAAATTCCGAAGTAAGTGGGGCTTTCAATGGCAACTGCATCTCCCGGCTTGGTGGTAGCCATAAGACAGAGGTTGAGGGCCTCCATGCATCCGGCTGTAACTACTACATCTTCTTCACTCAAAGCGCCTCCCCAGTTAAATGAAAGCCTGGCGATTTGTTTTCTCAACACCGGGTTTCCCTGCACGTGTTCATAATTCAGGCAACTGTCTTTCGAATTGCGTATGGCCTGCATCACCGACTTGTTGAGTTTGGAGGCCGGCAAAAGTGAATGGTCTGGGGCACCCATCGAAAACTGAAGCAACTTATCCGAACGAAGATCACTGTACACGCTTGAAATCATATCGTCAAGAGTTACCGGTACAACTTCATCGCAAGGTTCACAGCTCTTGGGCAGTGAGAGTCCGTGGCGCGGAGAAAATTTTACATAATACCCCGATTGCGGACGCGCTTCGATCAGACCCTTTGCCTCCAGATGATAGTAAGCCTGGAAAGCTGTGCTCAAACTGATGTCTTGCTCTTTGCTCAAAGCACGAACGGACAAAAGCTTATCTCCTACTTTCAATGCTCCGTTTTCAATAAGTCTCCCGATACGATCTGCAACAGTAGTGTACTTGTGATCGCGCGGAATAAATTTTTTGGTGTTCTTTTTTGCAAGGGTGAGCATAACGATTTGACTTTAAGTGAAACTGGTATGGCCATGGCAAATGTAACTGATCTGGTTGAATTTTAGAAAAATGAAACTGTTTTTTTAACGATTCCGTTTGTCAATTTGTGCAGGTTTTAAACTGAGCAAGAAGCAGGTTGAAATAAAATCAGGAAAGAGAATCCTTTGAATAAAAAACGATGAAAAAAATTCTACTGGCAATGGCACTTGCAACTGGTTCGGTGTTCGCGAAAGAAACTGATCCGGTTGACAGTACTAAATCTGTGAAAAATGAGCCGCGTTCGAAAAGTACGTTGACTACACGTCTTCACACGGTGGGCTACTTTTCTTTTACCGGAAGGATTATCAGCACGAACCCGGCTTTTGATTTCATGTACACTTACGATCGGAAGCAGTGGGGCTTCACGCTTTTTAAAGCATTTGACCTTTACGACCATAACAGTTCAAACAACTTTACTCTGGCGATGCTTCGCAAAAGTTTCAAACTGACGAATCGCCTTACAGTCACGCCTCACATCGGAACGATCCTGGAGCAGAACAATTCATTTGCCGACAAAGGCTCCGACATCTCCTCGATCATCATTACTTCCTATAAAGTTTCCAATCATTTGACGATCGATCACACCGCCATCTTGGGAAATCTGGTGCTCGAACAAAGTGAACGCGATTGGTTCAACCGGTTCCGGATACTATATTCAAAAAACCACTGGGACGTTACAGCTTTGCTCTGGCACAATAACAAAATCATGGACAACGATAATTCAGAATACTTTTCCGCCGGGTTGAATCTTTTTTATAACCGGATGAAAATATCTGACCACCTCATGTTGAGCGCAGGTGCTTCCGGGCTGGTTATGGCGTGTTCAAACATTCCTTCAGAATATCCTAAACGGAATGGGGTATTCTTTACACTCGGAGCTTATATTCATTAAAGCAGGATGCAACCACTGGAGTAACAGGCTTGTCTTTTTGTAACTTTTAAGAAAATACAGAGTTACATTTAGAATAAACCTGCCATCCCATGATTAAAAATTATCTGAAAGTGGCCTTGCGCTCGATTTTGCGCAGCCGTCTTACATCGTTTATTAATTTGATGGGGCTGACACTAGCCATGAGTGCAGCGGTGCTCATCTATCTTTTCGTTTCGGATGAGTTGAGTTATGACCGCTATCACGCAAAAGCGGACAGAGTGTACCGAGTAACAAGGGAATTCTTCGACCAGCAGGGCAACTCTAACCTCCACCTTTGCACTGTGGCTCCTCCGATAGGCCCGTTGATCAAGAATGATATTTCGGAAGTTCAATTGATGGCACGTACGCTTCAATATCCGGTTGTCGTTGCCATTGAAGAAAATGGTGAGCGCAGAAAAATGGCCTCTGAAGAAAATGTATTCATGGCTGAGCCAGAAATATTCAATATCCTGGATATTAAAGTGATTTCCGGGCAACCGCAAAAAGCGCTGGAACATCCGCTTACAGTCATGATCTCACGCAAAGCGGCTGAGAAGTATTTTGGAACCACAGAAGTCATCGGCAAACAATTGAAAGGTGGGCGCAGGCTGAATCTCGAAGTGACAGGAGTATTTGAAGACTTCCCAGGACAAACTCACTGGCATCCTGACTTCCTGATTTCATTCAGCACGTTATACGACAGCACAATTTATGGCCGCAGACAACTCGACAGAAACTGGGGCAACAATTCGTTCAGCACTTACCTGGTATTTGAGGAAGGTACTGATGCCAAAAAAATTGAAGGGCGATTCCCAGCTTTACTCGATAAATACCTTACACCTTTTGCACGAGCCAACGGAGCTCCTCAGAATTTTATCGCTTCACGCGGGACACAACTTACACTTCAGAATATTCAGGATATTCATCTGCGATCACATCTCGATGATGAAATTGAACTAGGTGGAAATATTAACAACGTATATATGATGTCAGTGATCGGAATGTTTATCGTTCTGATTGCTTGCTTCAATTTTATCAATCTCTCTACTGCGCGTGCAACCAAGCGTGCCAAAGAGGTTGGGCTAAGAAAAACAGTGGGCGCATTCCGAAACCAATTGATTGGTCAATACCTGAGCGAGTCGGTGCTCATCTCATTCTTCGGGTTAATTGCGGCCATAGGTCTTTCATGGGCTACGTTGCAATGGCTTAATGATTTCACCGGCAAACACCTGGCTCTTCAGTTGTTCAGCAACTGGCCACTTACCCTGGGGTTGATCGGCTTTGCACTCGTGGTCGGATTACTCGCAGGGATTTACCCCGCTTTCATTATTTCTTCTTTTAAGCCTGCATTAGTTTTAAAAGGGCAGCAAGGTTCTCTAAAAGGAAAGGGTGGAATCAGGAAAGTACTTGTGATTGCGCAATTTGCAATTTCCATCGTGCTGATCATCGCCACTATGGTAACTACACAGCAATTGGGATTTTTAAATAACATTAACCTTGGGTTTGAGAAAGATCGCCTCGTGACACTAACCTATTACAGTGATTTGGGTAACAATTATGATGCGTTCTATAATGAGTTGGTAAAATCTTCCACCATCGTTGATGCAGGGCGAAGCTCCAGGATCCCCACAGGACGATTGCTCGACAGTCAGGGACCAACATTTATCACCAAAGACAATGAGTACGTCCAATCCACAGTCACGCTGAAATACATTACCACTGACTGGGATTTCTTTAAAACCTATGGGATTACATTTGCAGCAGGTCGCGATTTTTCAAAGTCAGTAAAGTCAGATGACTCACTCGCCTACATCGTCAATGAGGCGGCTGTGAAAGCACTGGGTTGGAAAACAAATGAAGAAGGCATCGACAAAGATTTTCAATATGGCAATGCAAAAGGGAAATTGATCGGGATAGTAAATGATTTTCATTTCGAGTCGTTGCACCAGCGCATCGTTCCGATGGTATTCCTTCCGATCAAGCAATCATATTACAACTACCTTACTGTAAAAATTGCCGGAGGTCATTTCCAGGAAGGCATTGAACATTTGCAAAAAGTATGGAAGTCGTTCTTACCTATCCGTCCGTTTGAATATCAGTTTACATCTGACCGCTACGCAAGCCTTTATAAATCCGAACAAAAGGAAAATCAGTTATTCACAATTTTCTCGGCATTAGCCATATTTATTGCATCCCTCGGATTGTTTGGCCTGGCTACGTTCAACACGCTTCAGCGCATTAAAGAAATCGGTATTCGTAAAGTACTCGGTGCTTCAGTAAGTAGTATCCTTGGAATCCTTTCGCGTGAAATCGTAGTACTGGTTTTGATCGCGAATTTGGTGGCTTGGCCAATTGCGTGGATCATGATGGGTAAATGGCTCAACTCGTTTGCCTATCATGTGGACATGAATTTGCTTGCGTATTTGCTAGCTGCGTTTGCTGCCGTATTTATCGCCCTCGCAACAGTCAGCGCGCAGACGGTCAAGGCCGCCATGACGAACCCATCTAAAACGTTGAGGTACGAATAATTTTCAGTGAATTAAAATGCCAAGGGAATAGCCAGCCCAGTATTCTATTTTCGAGTTGCCGTATTCCGAATGGAAATAGAGGAACCTGGTAGCGATCGAATTTCCGGTATTACTCCAATAGGCGTTTAAGCTGATAGCGGCATACCAATTGAAACCAAACAGCTTGGGTGCTATGCGTTTGCCAAGCATGAAATTTAGTCTTGTAAGCAAACTTAGATCCTTGGTGAGTTCGCCAGGCTTCATATTAATCTGCTGAAAATCGATACCATAGCTGGCAAATCTAGACTCTGACATCCCTGGCACATCCGACCGATTGAAGACCATCTTTTTCAGTCCGTACCCAATACCCCACGCATTCGAATGAAGTGCCTGACGAGAATAGATTATCACATTCTCCAGGTAACTATTTCTTGAATCCAGTTTTATTCTCGAATTCTTCCGATTGCCAGTGGCAATTTCGTAGTTGAGTCCAAAGATCTCATTGGCGTAAATCGCTGCATATCCCAAATCGCCAACGTTAATCAAGCCGATGGCTGTTCCGTCTTTCGTTTCAGGAGTCTTGCCTTTTTTGTAAATATTAATCAGTCCGATTTGTGTGCCTTGTGATCGCTTGGCAAAATTGATCAGACCGATTTGAAAGCCGTTCATTCTTCCGGAAAAATTGAGGAGACCAATCTGCACTCCCCACGGCAGTTTGTTATCACGGGAATTTGTTCCTTCCATCTCCCCCGATTGATTAATTGCTGACATCTGAAGTCCATAAAGTCCACCCTTAGTGTAATTGCTTAAGGCAGAAATCTGCACGCCATCGACTGACAAAACGGAGGCATTGGCTATTCCAGACAACTGCACTCCGAAAGAATATTTATAGACGATATTGGAGACACCTGAAATCTGAATACCAAGCATCGGGCCTTTGACAATATTGATCCCGCCCGAAAACTGAGCCCCATGAGCATCATCGACAACGATGTTAGTCAGTCCCGAAACCTGAACACCGGACAATAAAGATGCATACCCGTTTTTTATCTTTTGATCTTTATCTTTTTTTGAAAGACCGCCAAAAGCATTTGCTCCGGTCAGGTTAACCAAGCCTGCTAATTGCAAGCCCCCGGTGCGATCCGTATTCAGGTTGGAGATCGCGGCAACTTCAAATATTGATGCAGCAGCAGAATAGCCTGATGTCAGATTGATAGAAAATTTATTAGCAAAACTTCCCGGCTGCATTCCATTAGTCCCGAGACCTGGCGCAAGTGAAATTTGAAAAGATTTGTTCTTTACTATTGGATCGCGCTGAGCAAGTAAGAAATAGCCCTGAAACAAAATCAGGGTCAGGCAAAGGTTAAAACGCATGGAAATCATAACGGAACAGGTCTGAAATCATTGTAGCAATGAAAAAATATTCAAGTTCGTTTGGTTATTTATCAAGTAATTCTACATTTGTAGAGTAAATACTTCAATTGTAGAGCATGCTATCAAAAACCGAAGAACAACTGATGGAACTGATCTGGAAACATGAAAAAGTATTCATGAAAGACCTCATTGAACGTCTGCCCGAGCCTAAGCCAGCCACTACTACTATAGCCACGCTACTAAAGCGGATGCAGGACAAAAAGTTTGTCGGGTATACCCTGCACGGTAACTCACGCGAATACTACCCACTGGTGAATAAGTCGGACTATTTCTCAAAACATGTAAAAGGGATGATCAAAAACTATTTTAATAATTCAGCGGCACAGTTCGCCTCCTTTTTCACCACCACGACTAATTTGTCTGCGGATGAACTCAAGCAACTCAAGAAAATAATCGACCAGGAAATTAAAAAGAAAGAAAAATGATCTACTGGCTCAAAGTCACTTATTGCTCAGCAATTCTCCTGTTCATTTATCACGTCTTTCTGGAGCGAGAGAAAATACACTCTTTTAACAGGTTCTTCCTTTTATTTGCTATTGGGTTTTCATTCGGTACTCCCTTTCTAATTTATCAAAGTGAGTTCATCCACTCCAGCGCACCGGCACGTGTCATCATCAGGGAAATGGTCTATCAGCCCGCATTGTCAATTCCTTCTGCAAGCAGTGTACAGCTATCCTGGTTCAACGCTCTGCTATTTGGTTATGCGATAATCAGCTTAACGCTTGCAGTTCGTTTTATCATCAATCTTGCCAAGCTGAACACTCGAGTGCGAAATTGTGAGACTATCGCATATCAAAATTCAACACTGGTTTTGCTTTCTGACAGTACTCCACCTCACAGCTTCCTAAAGTTCATCTTTGTTAATCGACAGGAATTTGAACAAGGAAAAGTTGAAAAAGAAGTGCTTGAGCACGAACTAACACACGTCACGCAGCTTCATTCGGTCGATGTCTTAGTTATGGAGTTACTACTCATCTTCGCCTGGATCAATCCTATTCTCTTTTTGTATCGCCGGGCAATTCAACTTAATCATGAATTTCTTGCTGATGAGAAGGTGATTCAGTCATTTGATCCGCGGAACTATCAGTTGCTGCTATTGAGCAAATTAACCTCTCCTAAAAAATCATATCCCCTTTCAAGTACCCTTACTTATTTATTAACTAAAAAACGATTTCTTATGATGACTAAAAAAATCACTCCCTCTGTTCGCGTCAAGCAGGTTATGCTTGTCCCTATGCTAGTCGCACTGGGGCTTCTTTTCTGTGAGCAGGTCTATGCTCAGGATGCAACAGTCAAAGAAGAGGTAGCGCCAACGAAAAAAAACTATCCAACACCTCCGGTTGTTTTACCCGTTGTGGACAGACTCGCGTCAGACAACAGAGATCAGTCAGCTGCGCCTGAGAAACTACTAACAGAATATAAAAATATTAGTACGAGATACCTGCGCAAAACGGGAGCAAAATCTGTAATTGAAATTCCTGTCTCAGAGGGAAAACGACTGGAGGAAATATTCCTGCAAATGAACCGGGAGCAACAATTGCAGCAGCGAATCGTTTTTCTAAAACCGTTGCCTCCACTCTCAAGAACAACACCAACAGATTCACAACTGAACTCCTGGAAGGATTCCAAGTTTGGCGTTTGGATTGATGACGTGAGAATTAGCAACTCGGAGCTAAGCAAATACTCCGCCAGTGATTTCGGTCTGGCATCTGTGAGTAAACTCCTGAAGGGCGCGACTAACTATGGCAAAGAGGTTTTCCAGGTTAATTTAATGACCGAGAAATACTACCAGGAATACTACAATCAAACAGTTAGAGATACACGAAATCAGATGGTCTTTCTTTCAAAGAATCAGTCGTATCACCTGATACGAAACTGAATCACTTGCCTGATATCCTTTGAAGATGCACCTATCATCAGAGCAAACTCACCGGGCTCGACAACCCATTGCATTTCCTTATTCAGCATGCTCAGCATTTCCGGAGTGACTTCAAAAGTCACTCTTTTCTTTTGCTTTGGTTGCAAATGAATTCTGTTAAATGCTTTCAACTCCAGCACCGGCCTGGCAATCGAAGCCAACTCATCTTTAACGTAGAGTTGAATGACTTCATCGCCTTCACGAGTTCCAGTGTTTTCTATATCAATAGAAACACGAGTTGACTGATTTGCATTTATTTCATTCTCATCCAGGTGAATGTTGGTGTATTGGAATTGCGTATAGCTTAACCCAAAGCCAAAAGGAAAGAGCGGTTCTCCGCTTAAGTCGTTATAGTCGTCACCGCGTCCTGTTGGTTTGTGATTATAGGTCAGTGGCAATTGAGATTCATGCACAGGAAAAGTAATAGGCAATCTGCCTGATGGATTAACATCCCCAAGTAAAACAGCGGCAACTGCATTTCCACCTTCTTCTCCAGGGTACCATACATCAAGAATTCCAGGGACATTGCTGATCCAATTTTGCATAACGACAGCGCTTCCACCCACAATGACCACAACCACCGGTTTGCCAGTTGCCGCAATTTTATTGATCATTTCTTCTTGATGGCCAGGCAATGTCAACAGAGCTCTGTCCTGAAATTCTCCTTCGCGAATTCCTGCCACAACAATTGCAACATCCGACTGTTGAGCCACTTTGACCGCTTCTTCGATTTTTCCCTTCCAATCATTCTTACTGTCAACGTTCCAAACCAATTTGATATGAGCATTCCCAACAGGCTCGAAAAATTCAATACGGAGGTCATACGTTTTGTCTTTCTCGAAATAAAAATCTGCAAGTAAAGAACGGTAGCTTTCCTTTTTCCAATTGTCTACAATCAATTTATTATCAACATAAAGCCGGAAGCCATCATTTCCTTCGAGGCCTATTTTCGTGTTACCTGTTTGAGGAGCGCGGATTTTACCCGACCAGCGAACGGAATAAAAACCATTGCGTATTGATTTGTCAGGAGAATATAACGTCCAATGAAAATCAACAGTGGGATCCTGGCGTGTTAGCGTGGCAGCGCCTTCGAGGGATACGTTGTTAAAGTACTCGCCCTTCAAACCCTGCTTGTCGCCAGAAGACAAATACTCAGGAGAAATGCCCCTCCATTCTTCGTTTTTTCTTCCACAACCATTCGCGAAATTTATTCTAGCGTTTGGCAATCGTTTTTTTATTCCGTCCAGAAGGTTGACCACCCCGTTGCCGGGGCCACTATAGCCACCCAGCCTGCCTTCTATCGCATCCTCACCAATCACCGCGATCGATTTTAGATCACCGGATAAAGGCAGGATATTCTTTTCGTTCTTCAACAGTACAACAGATTCCTGTGCGGCTCGCCTCGCAGTTAATTTACTCGAATTGCTCCTTGAAAGGTTTTGAATTATCTCTTCGGACACGTATGGGTTTTCAAAAAGGCCCAACTCAAATTTTGCAGTCAGCACGCGACTCACGGCATCATCAATTCTCTGTTTGGAAATCCGGCCATCCAGGAATGACGGGATAAAAAGCTTATAGTGTTCATACTGTGTCTGAAAAATAACATCGAGTCCGGCATTGATTGCCTGCTCCCCGGAAATTGAATAGTCGCTGGCTGTATTGTGCAACACAATTGATCCTCCAACTGCCCCTGCATCAGAAATTACAAATCCTTTAAACTTCCATTCGTCTTTCAATTTTTTTGTTAACAGCCACGAATTACTAGTTGAAGGTACACCATCATATGAATTGTAGCTGGTCATCACAGAACGGGAACCGCCTTTCTGAAATGCGGATTTGAATGGTGGAAAATGAATTTCCTCCATGAATCTCTCACTGGCATGAACGGGATAACTGTCTCTCCCTCCATCTCCCACATTAGCTACAAAATGTTTTGGCGTGGTAACGATGTTCATTTTTTCGAACGCGCTTACAAATGCATTACCCATTTCTGAAGTCAGAAAAGGATCTTCGCCATACGTTTCTTCCACTCTCCCCCATCGCACATCAGTGGCAATGTTTACCACAGGTGACAGTACCTGCCGAATACCACGCGCTTTGGTTTCTCTGGCAATAGCAGTGGCTACTGATTTCATCAAAGCAGTATCGAAAGTTGCTGCCAACGCTATTGATTGAGGAAAGGCTGTTGCCCCATCACGTACAAGTCCATGTAATGCTTCATCAAAAGCGATGATTGGGATACCCAGGCGACTTTGCTCTACAAAATATTTCTGAATGGAGTTGATTTTTCGGACAAGCTGAAGCCCGCTTTCTTTCGTGTTATAGTTCAGCATCTGCTGCGCTGCAGAATTGCTGTTCGTACTTACACTCACCTGGAAGCCGAATATTCCGGTTTTGTATTGATCAGGACTTGCACTATCGAGGTCACCTGGTATCATAAATAGTTGCCAGAATTTTTCCTCCGGTGTCATCCGTGAAAGCAGGTCTTTTACGCGTTGTCCCGTTGGGAGTTTCGGGTTCTTATAGTCTGGTGTTTGCGCAATTAAAGAAGCTGAAACAAACAACAGAATAGTAAGCAGGCAAAAGCGTTTCATCTGGTATAGGCATCGATTTGTCCTGAAGTTAATAATACTGTTCAAAACCACGATTTCCAACCTTTTTTGAAAAGCCAGTGTCAAAATGAATATCCAGTAAACATATTGCCATGAAAAGAATAATTCCATTCCTCTGCCTGCTCCTGTTAATACTAGCTTCCTGTGATAAGAGTATCATTCCCGATAACAAACCTAATCTGCGCGAGTTGTCTGTAACAGAACAATCAGTATCTACGGCCAATAACGACTTTGCATTTAACCTCTTCCGCAAGGCTCATCAAGAGGCAGAAAACGAAAACATCTTTTTCTCACCGTTGAGTGTCACCATCGGTCTTGCTATGACAATGAATGGCGCATCTGACGAAACACGCCAATCCATTCTAAATGTGCTTCAATTTAACAATACGTCTCCGACAGATGTTAATCAAGCGTGTAAGGATCTCACAACTCTCCTGACTTCGATGGACAGAACCGTACAAATAGGTTTAGCTAATTCCGTATGGACCAATCAGAATTTCACAGTGCAGAAATCTTTCTCCGATATCATTTCTCAATATTATGATGGGAAAGTACAGGCCCTTAATTTTTCGGACCAGTCCAGCGTTAACACGATTAATTCGTGGATCGAATCAAAAACCAACCACTTAATTAAGAAAATGGTTAGTAGTACCAACCCCGATGATGCCATGTTCTTAGTGAACGCTATATACTTCAAGGGATCGTGGAAAAACCCGTTTGAAAATTCACAAACACACCCTGCACCATTCTTTGCCGAAGACGGGGCATCTCATAGCGTGACGACCATGCACTCAAAGGAATCAAAAATTTTATTCTTCCAAAATGATAATTTTATGCTAGTCGATATTCCTTATGGCAATGAACAATTCAGCATGAGCATTTTGATGCCTACCGGTAACTATTCCGTTAACTCTCTCACATCGATTTTGAAACAAGATTCTTTGGAAAAATGGCTAGATCACTCCGTTTCAATTTCTCCCCAATTGGAGCTTCCCAAATTCAAAATGAACTGGAAGAAGGAACTGAAAAATGTTTTGAGTGGAATGGGAATGAAACTGACAGGATTTCCACATCTATTCGAAGAGCCTCTCTCTTTGGAGATAACAAGTGTGCTGCATCAGTCATATGTAGATGTTAACGAACAAGGCACTGAAGCTGCTGCTGCAACGACTGTAACCATTGGGGTAACTTCAGTCGGCCCTCCACCTGTTATCAAAATCAACAGGCCATTTGTTTACCTGATCCGTGAAAAACATACCAATGCCACATTGTTTATGGGGCAAATGTTTTCACCTGAGAGCAATTGACAGGTCGGGCTTCAATTCAGTTTGAGTTCTTCTTCTTCCTCCTTTAGTTCCAAATACAAGAATTCGGGCTCCGCAATAAACGATTCAAGTTTATTACCTTTGTATTTTAAAAGGATATCCCATGTACGGAGGCGGAAATACATTTGAAGGAATCAAGACAGACAGCATTGCTCAAGAAGACCCGCAGCAACTGGCGGCTTTTGAGGCGCGTATTGCCAGAGGTGAAAAAATTGAGCCCACCGATTGGATGCCACAGCTCTATCGCAAGCAACTGATTCGAATGATCGAACAGCATGGTCATAGCGAAATTATCGGTGCATTGCCGGAAGGCACCTGGATCACCAGGGCTCCTGGTTTCAAGCGCAAGATGTCGCTGATGGCGAAAGTACAGGATGAAGTGGGACACGCACAACTTCTTTACAGTGCGGCTGAGACTTTGGGAAAGTCTCGTGAGCAAATGATTGACGACCTCATCAACGGAAAGTCAAAATACTCGAACATCTTCAACTACCCGACCTTTACCTGGGCCGACTGCTGCTTTATTTCATGGCTTGTAGATGCGGGGGCAATCGTGAACCAATTGGCCAATGCCAAGGGAAGCTACGGTCCTTATTGTCGTGCTCTCGACCGTATTTGCGCAGAAGAGTCTTTTCACCTGAAATACGGACATCATTGTGTTATCTATTTGGCCAGTGGCACACAAAAGCAACGTGATATGTTCCAGGAAGCACTCAACCGCTGGTGGCCCCCGATGATGCACTTCTTCGGGCCTAGCGATAAAATTTCTGCACACACGGAAATCCTGATGCGATGGAAGGTGAAAATGGGAACGAACGATGACATGCGTAATCAATTTCTTGACATGTATGTCCCAAAAATCTGGGAGCTTGGATTCACTATACCAGACCCGTTGCTGAAGAAAAACACAGAGACAGGAAAGTGGGATTATACTGAACCTGACTGGGAAGAATTCAAGCGCGTGATCAACGGAGATGGTCCTTGTAATAAGGAAAGATTGCAAGTGCGGAAAATTGCGGAAGAACGCGGAAAATGGGTAAGAGAGGCCCTGAAAACCCCTTCTACAAAGTACGTGATGCCGCTGGCTTAGATTAAAATTTGAGGTTTGGGATTTTCTAATTCCCCCAATACGGCCCCATCAACAACTGAATTTCTTTCCAGATAGCCCGCAAAGCATCGGATGGGGAATCATAAAGACTCTTGAGATAGATGAGGGAACTGCTGTCCTCAGGAAGTTCATTTTGAAACCATTTGAGGACATCGTCAGATAGCAACAGCAATTCATTACCGTAGTATTTCGGATAATACCGCGATAGCCAGTCAGTCGCCCACAATAGATCAAGATACTTCATCTTGTAACAGGTATCTGTCTCAACGTAACAAAGTAACCTCATATTCTGTTCCGGATTGTAAAAAAATGAACCGTGGAAGGGCATCCGTTCAAACGGTCTTAAACTGATATATTTGCAACGGTAATATTCTAAAAGTGAAATCACTCGACCCGCGCGTAACACGGCTCCCCCAGGTAGGGGAAGTTAAGCCAAAAGCACCCCTTGACCAGTTCGGAACATTCGAAGTTTTTGTGCAAGCCAAGGAAGGCAAGCCCTTTCAGCACGAAGGCTGTGTGCATGCTCCTAATTTGGAAATGGCATACATCCTGGCCAAGGAGACCTTTACCCGTAGGTTTACGTGCGTTTCTGTTTACGTCACTGACACCCGCGATGTGTATGTCTCACCGATTTCTGAAGGCACACAAAGCGCATATGACCTCCTGGTCAAGAACCCCGGGCCTGCAGAAAAACGAACTTTTGAGATCTATCAACTGGCTAAGCGCGGAAAGCAACACATACATGCCGGGAATGTAGAAGCCGGTTCACCTCTGGATGCCATGTTATTGGCAAAAGATTTATTCGGTGCAGGCAAGGTTGTGTATAATGTTTGGGCAATTGATCAGAAGAAAATCCGATTCACATCAAATGAAGAAAAAGATCTTTGGATTACGCTGCCGGAGAAGAAGTTCCGGGATGCGTCTGACTACAAAGGCGGAGACAAACTGAAGGATTTTTTGGAACGAGTAAAAAATTAATTTGAAGCCCGGGACTATGAATGAAGCTGCATTAAAAGAACTCCTCTATAAAATTGCCGATGATCTTTTGATCCTTGGACACCGTAACAGCGAGTGGACTGGTTTTGGACCGTTGCTGGAAGAAGATATTGCGTTCTCATCGATGGCTCAGGACAAAGTTGGGCAGAGCTACGCTGTTTATCAAATGCTGAATAATCTCGGTGAGCAGGCGCCAGACACCGTTGCGTTTATGCGCAATGCCGATCAATTTCATAATTGCCAATTGGTAGAACTTCCTAACCAGGAATATGATTTCAGTCTAGTGCGTCATTTTCTTTTTGACACCGCAGACGCTCTCCGATGGGAAATGCTTTCGCAATCCTCGTATGAACCACTGGCTCAGCTGGCAAGAAAAATCAAGGGCGAACTTCGTTACCACACCATGCACGCCAACACCTGGATTAAGCAACTCGGTTCAGCAACGGAGGAAAGTATCAGCCGATTACAGACCTCTTTGAAACTTGCTTTTCCATATGCGCTGGGAATTTTTGAGGAGTCATCTTATGAAAAAGAAATTATTGGATCTGGTCTTTTTGCAGGTGAGCAAGAATTAAAAAAACGCTGGCTCGCAAAAACAGAAGAGATAATATCCAAGACGCAACTCCAGTATCCCGATGTAAAAATAGTCGCTCCAATCATTGGAGGCCGGGTTGGCAAACATACCGAGCACCTGCAACCGCTACTGGATGAAATGAGTGAGGTCTTTCGGATTGATCCTACGGCCGAGTGGTGAGCCTTAAACGCTTTTAGGAGTTAGCGCAAATGAATCCTCCGGTCATCCCAATTCAGGACTACACTTACGAGCTTCCCGATGAAAAAATTGCTTTGCATCCCCTGCCTGAAAGAGACCAATCCAAATTGCTGGTCTACAAGGAAAGTAAGATCATTCATTCCACCTTCTCTTATGTAGGCGATTTTCTTCCTCAGAATTCAATTCTTTTTTTTAACAATACCAAAGTAATCCCGGCCCGGTTGTTCTTTAAAAAAGATACCGGAGCTATAATCGAGGTTTTTTTACTTCACCCCGTTTGGCCTTCTGCGGTTGTCGCAATAGCAATGAGTGCCCGTGGAAAATGTCGTTGGCATTGTACCATTGGAAATCTCAAGAAGTGGACACCAAATTCCAAACTACAGATCGCCATCGACCAACTGAAGATCGAAGCCACTCTAATCGATCGTGAAAAAGCCATTGTAGAACTTGAGTGGAATCTTCCTCTCCAGTTTTCTGAAGTAATCCAAAAAATCGGTGCCATCCCATTACCACCGTATATCAAACGCAAAGCAGAAGTATCCGATACCAATCGTTATCAAACTGTTTATTCCAAAGAAGACGGTGCTGTGGCTGCTCCTACGGCCGGGCTGCATTTCACCGAAAAAGTTTTTTCATCACTTCGGGAGAAAAAAATAGAAACTGCCTATCTAACACTCCATGTCAGCGCAGGAACATTTCAGCCTGTGAAAGTGGAAAATGCTAAAGAACACATTATGCACTCGGAGCAAGTGGTCGTGACAAAACAAAACATTGAGCAACTTCTCTCAGAAAAAGAGATTGTTGCTGTTGGTACGACCTCCCTGCGCACCCTGGAAAGCATTTACTGGTATGGGGTCAAACTGATCAAAGACCCAAGTGCAGAATTTATCATTGAGCAAAATGACGCTTATCAATTGAATCCTGTTCCAAGAACAGCCTCGCTGCATGCTGTACTTGAAAAAATGAGAAAAGAAGAAACCGAACAACTCCTTGGAGAAACTTCTATTTACATTTTGCCCGGTTACAATTTTAAAATCGCAAATGCTTTGATTACGAATTTTCATCAGCCAGGGTCAACACTAATGTTGTTGGTAGCTGCATTTATTGGAGAAAATTGGAAGAAGGTTTACAATGAGGCTCTCACGAATGAGTACCGTTTTCTCAGCTATGGTGACAGCTCCCTTCTTTTCCGTAATAAGTTTTAGACGAGTTGCAGCCCGTTCTCGGCCATCAGAAGAAGACGAACTCCAAATGCTAGTAAGCAGATTCCAACCACAATATTCATGATGGTTAAGAATCGGTGCGTTATCAGTCTGCGTAATTTGTCTGCAAGGAAAGCCTTGGTAATATCGGTCGCCAGCACGGTGACCAGGAGAGCTGTAAAGAAGATGAAGAATTCAAAACCTGTGGAATAGCCAAAGTCAATCGTGGCCACGCTGATCGTTCCAATCCAAAAAATAAAAACCATCGGGGTAATTCCATTGATAACGAAACCTTTCAAAATGTACTTCAATGGCTTCGCTTCGGCCGCTGCATGAAAAGAAACTGACTTGCTCCTTCGCGCTTTGACAATCAAATGGTAGAGTCCAAAGGCGATAAGAATGGCACCTCCGAGATAAGCCATATTTTTTTTCGAGCTGGGATCATTCAGGAATTGAAAAAGGCCGAAGTAGCAGATTGCTACATACAGAATATCCGATAGCGAAACGCCAATAGCCACGAGGGCCCCATTCCAAAATCCTTTCTCAACGCTGGTTTGAATAATGGTAAAAAAAACCGGCCCTACTAAAAAGGCAAGTACTATACCCATCTGAACTCCTTTGAGTGCGATCAGCATCAGTTTTTGATAAAGTTTACCCACTCTTCCAGCTGCGCATTCTTCATCACCCGTGGAAATTTATTTTGGCCACCGACTTTGCCTTTCGATCCAAGGTAGTCGTGGAATTTTTGGAGGGGTAAGACATCAACAAAAACTTCTTTCAATGCTGCGCTGCGCTCAACAGCATAGTCATCGTTCAGTTCCTTTAAATGCTGATCGATTTTTTCTTTAAGCACTTTCGCACTCACTTTGTCATCGCAGCCGATGTACCAGTGATGGGCAAAAAGAGTGCCGTGTGGAATTCCGGAAACGGTAAATTCTTTGATGGAAACATTCAATTCTTCAGACACCAATTCAATGGCCTTGTTCATGTTGTCCACGGACAAATGCTCTCCACACAAACTGAGGAAGTGTTTAGTCCTTCCGGTAATAGCGATTTCCGATTCCTCCAGGGACACAAACTTGATCACATCACCAATAATATAGCGCCATGCTCCGGCACAAGTAGATAGAATCAATGCATATTCCTTTCCTTCCTCCACCTCGTCAATCAGTAGTGTTTCCGCATCCGGTTTGATTTCTCCGGAAGGGAGGAAATTCTTGTCATCGAATGGAATGAACTCATAAAACAGGCCATTGTTGAGAACCAGACGCATTGTTTTGCGCTTGGGCAAGGCCTGGTAGGCAACAAACCCTTCAGAGGCCAGGTAAGTTTCAATGTAGTAAATCGGGCGCCCCAGGAGCTTTTCAAAGCCTTTCCTGTATGGATCCATGGACACGCCACCGTGCACGTATACGCGAAGATTGGGCCAAATCTCATGGATGTTTTTGACTTTATAGTGGGCTAGAATTTTTTCGATCAATATTTGTATCCAGGCCGGAACCCCGACAACAATTCCGATATCCCAGTCTTTTGCTTTGCGAACAATCTGGTTCAGTTTATTGTCCCAGTTGCGGCTCTTGGCTATTTTTTTTCCGGGTTTATAAAAGTGCTGGAACCAAAAAGGCAAACGTGCTGCCTGAATACCGCTGAGGTCGCCTTCGAAAAAACTGCCCTTCTTATTCAGGTGTGTACTACCACCAATCATCAGGATTCCCGCTTCAAAAAAAGAGGCAGGCAAGTCATATTTTGACAATGATAAAATCTGTCGAATACTTGTGCGCTGAATGGCCTTGGTCATTTCTTTGGTAACAGGAATATGCTTGGAGGCCGACTCTGAAGTACCCGAGCTCAGGGCAAAATATTTGACCCGGCCAGGCCAGCAAACATTCTTGATTCCTTTATGATTGAGATGCCACCAGTCTTTATAAATCTTATTATAGTCGTGAATCGGAACAGTTTTTTTAAACGACTCATAAAAAGCTTTGCCCCCTCTGCGGAATTGTTCCAGTGTTTTGCCAAAATCATAGTACTTTCCAAACTCTGTCTGGGCGGCAGTAATCATCAGTTCCTTCAATTCTTCTTTTTGAAGGTCAAACGGGGACGAATATTCCTGCTGAAGATTTTCGCGAACTTTAATTCCTTTTTTGAGCAACGTTCCAATGATCGCCATAACTTTACGCAGATTATAATTGTGGCTAATTTATATAATGGGCGTCAGAAATAATATTACGTTTTTCCAAAATCGGTTCACTGGTAAGGTTTGCAGGCTTGTTGCCGTCAGTAAAACCCACCCTGTAGAAAAGATTAGAGAGGCCTACGATGCAGGTCAGCGGATTTTTGGGGAAAATAAGGTCCAGGAAATGTGTGCCAAGCAGCCCGAATTACCGCAGGATATTGAGTGGCACCTGATCGGCCATCTGCAAAGCAATAAGGTAAAGCAGGTAGCACCTTTTGTGGCTTTGATACATTCGGTAGACAGTTTTAAACTGCTTGAAGAAATCAATAAGCAGGGAAAAAAAAACAACCGGACTGTCCCTTGTTTGTTACAGGTGCACATTGCCACTGAGGAAACCAAATTCGGTTTTGACGAAACGGAAATTATTGAGTTGATCAGTTCAGGTAAAATCGCAGCCTTGGATTCTGTAAAAATTACCGGCCTTATGGGCATGGCCACTTTTACCGATAGCAAAGACCAGGTCAGAAGAGAATTCAAATCATTGAAAAATCTTTTTGACAAAATCAAAGGATTGCCTCTATCATCCAATATAGAAATGAAAGAGCTGTCCATGGGGATGAGCCAGGACTATGAAATCGCGATGGAAGAAGGCAGTACGCTGGTAAGAATCGGTACTGCGATCTTTGGCGGACGATAACGTCTACTCCAACTCGAGCACTACAGCCGTCATCGGTGGTAATGTGATCTCTCCAAGATTTTGTACCACCTCGTCTGTAAGAACATTTTTCGCTTTCATCTTGCCCTTGATAGATTCTGCAAATCGCGAAGTATTGAGTTTCATTTCTTTGGCATTGCCATTCATTGCTACCATCACGATCTCGTTTCCAAGTGAGCGGAAATAGACGTAGACATTATCCTGTGGAATGTAGTGCGTCAGTTTTCCTTTATGAATGACTGCCTTCGATTTCCTCCAGTTCAATAATTTTTTCATGAACTGCACTGTCTTTTGCTGATCTGGTGACAGGTTTTTATTCGTAAAGAAATTGGTTTCGTCATTAGCCCAGCCGCCGGGAAAGTCCCTTCGCACTTGCGGATGCACACTGGCATCACCGTCCATCAATGCTTCCGTGCCATAATAAATTTGTGGAATACCTCTCACAGTCAGCATGAATGTCAATCCCATATTGAATTTGTTAATATCCTTTCCCGCGGAAAGAAAGAATCTCGTCATGTCATGATTATCCAAGAATGTCAGGTTGGAGTTAGCATCAACATATTGAAAATCCTGGCTCAATAAATCATACAACCTTGCCATACCGTTATCCCATCCAGCATTTTCGTGCAGGGCTTTTGGCACAGCAAAGCAAAAAGGAAAATCAGTAACAGATGGTAGATAAGAGTTGTATCCGTCAGCATTTCTTGCGCCCTTTTGCCAGTAGGCCGTTGAGGTAATGTTATTCAACCAAACCTCTCCTACGATATTAAATCTCGGGTATTCGTCCGTCAACACTTTTGCCCACCGTGCCATAAAATATTTGTCGGGGTAAGGATACGTATCCATGCGAATACCATCGATACCCGCATACTCCATCCACCAAAGTGAATTCTGAATGAGATAATCGGCAAACAAAGGCACCGATTGATTAACGTCAGGCATAGTTGTGTCAAACCAACCGTTCACCATCTTGATTGAATCCGCTTTTGATTTGTAGGGGTCGCTTATCAAACCTCCACGGTAATTTGAACTTGTATATTGAGGAAACTGATGGATCCAATTCTTTTCCGGGGGATCTTTCACCAGCCAATGTTCATTGCCAATGTGATTCATCACCATGTCCTGGATAATTTTGATTCCCGACTGGTGAGCTTTATCGATCAGTGCCACATACTCTTCGTTGGTACCGAATCTTTTATCAACATTGTATAAATCGGTGATCGCATAACCGTGGTAGCTGTCACGTTTCTGATTATTCTCCAGCACAGGATTGATCCAGATCGCTGTCATTCCCAAATCCCTGATGTAGTCAAGATGATCTGAAATTCCCCTGATGTCACCGCCATGTCTTCCATACGGCTTATCGCGATGCGTACCATGGAAGTAACCGGGAATCGTATCGTTTTTCAGGTCTCCATTGGCAAAGCGATCGGGAAAAACTAAATACACGACATCACTTGAGTTGAAACCCTGAATCCGATTAGTTGCCGCTGACTTGGCTTTCAAGGCATACGAGTATGTAAATGATTTCTTGTTGAGAGTAAATTGAATGGGCATCATACCGGCCTTGGCCGAACCGCTCACTTGGAGCTTCAGAAATACGTAGTGCGGATTCTCAACTTTGATTTTTTCTTTTAGTGTAACTCCGGGGTAATTGATAGAAACTTCATAATCAGAAACACTGAAGTCATGCTTGTAGAATAACAGTTGGAACTCCTGCGTTTTCATCCCTACCCACCAGTTAGGTGGTTCTACACGATCGAAGTTTTGCTGCGGTTGTTTTTGCGATACTGCAAACAATGGAATTGTAACTGCAATGGCAGCGAGTGTCTTTCGTAGAAGTGAATTCATGCTAAAGTTTTAATTCTTAATTATTTTTTTTCTAACAAGACCGGCATCAGTTACGATCTCCACAATATAGAGGCCGGGAGAAAGTGTGCTTACATCCCAAGTGTTGCCATCAATCCGATGAGGCGTGAAAACCGTTCCGGTCATGGTACGCACGTTAATAGATGCAACCTCCACATTCGATTCGATTCTAAGTTGCCCATTAACAGGGTTAGGAAAAAGTGTAATCCCATATGACAACTCTTCCTGAACAGACGTCACCACGCCTGATTTGATCTTTACGTCTGTGTACAATTTAAAATCACCAGGCTGTAATGTTACGGACAGAGTAGCACTCGTAACATTGACTGGGGCACCCTGATTGTAGTAATCGTACCACGTGCCTGTATGGGAAAATGCTACTTGCACGATTTGTGCACTAACATCAAAGTTGGCCGCAATCTGAGCATTCATTTTCGATGAATCTGAGGGTGTAGCCGTGTATGGAGTGTTTTTCAAAGTCATTTGATGAACCAATGAAGAAAGTGCGATGGTGGCAGTTCCTTTGGTCGTGAAGACATCGTAATTCTTGCGAAGCCTGATCAAGTCTGCAATATGCTTCTGCAACGCTACCCGGTTGTCGTCCTGCAAATAGCTTGTTACTAAAACCGGCTTTGGATCAAGTCGGCATGCACCCGTATTGTCTACAGTTCCATTCTGACATGCATTGATGCTTTTGTCGTATCCATATTCCCCATACTCCCAGATCATCTTTGGCCCTGGGATGGTGTAAAACATAACTGCAGCCGTCTTCATCCGCTTGAGTGCAGTGGGTAAGTCTTTAACTGAATAGCCTCCTGAAGATGAAACATTTCCAAAGTTGAGATTTCGATACATGACACGTTCTTCATCGTGGCTTTCCATGTAACCCACAATCCTGGGCGCTGTCCATCCACGGTTGCCATAATACATTCCACTGATGTCGTTACCAGAAGGAAAGCCCTCGGTATTCTGACTATAAGCGTAGTTAAAATTTCCCCAGAGCATCATGCCCTTGCCTTCACCTACTCTATAGTTGGCGAGAACAGTCTCTTCAGAGTTTGTTGCGAAATGCTCAAGGATCACATAAGCATCCGGAAACTTTGACCACAACACGTCTGCCATACGTTGCAAAATGTTGATTCTTGATTGGTCGAAATTTCCTGCCGTAGCTTCAGTAGATTTTGTTTGTGTAAATCCCTTGGACAGATCATAGCGGTAACCGTCAATTTTAAATTCTTTCATCCAGTAGTAATTGACAGTATCGAGGTATTTCTGCGTGTATTTGCTTTCGTGATTCAAGTCATTGAATACGCTGTAAGGATGTGGAGCAGAGACATTAAACCATTTATTGGAAGACTTCGGGTGTCCATTAACAAAATCGTAGTCGAGCATTGCGTAGGAATTTGGCAAGTCCTGGTGATTCATCACCATATCCATAATTACCGCTATCCCGTTTGCGTGACACTTGTCTACAAACTCCTTCATTTTGTTTTTGGTGCCGTAATATTTCTGCACTGCAAACATCGAAGTGGGGTTGTATCCCCATCCGATCTCACCATTGAATTCCGTCACAGGCATCAATTCGACAGCGTTAATACCCAGTCGTTTGAAATATGAAATCGTATCAATCAAGTGCTGGAAATTTCGGTTCTTATCGTCAAAGAAATCGCGAATCAGCAATTCATAAATGACGAGTTTTTCTTTGGCAGGCTTTTGGTAATTGGTCGTCTGCCATTGATAAGGTGTTTGCCCGGTCTGTAAAACGGAGAAATGATTAAAGTACCAAAGCGAGCTCAGTGCTTTTGCTGGAACCGTTTTCAGGTTCGGATAAGTGGCTGTAGGAATACTGCTGTCTTCAGGTTCAAGAACTTTATCTGTGTAAGGATCTGCAATTCTAAGAGAGTCATTGACTAAATACTGAAATGCATATTCTGTGCCTGAAGTCAATCCGTTTATTTCCAACCAGAAGTGCTCACCGTCTTTATTCATCAGGTATTTCGACTGAATGTTCCAATCCGTAAAGTCTCCTATCGCATACACTGATGTTTTACCCGGTGCCCAAAGACACAAAGTAGCTTTGCTCGGGTCGGCGAGATTATAATTAATTCCGTCAATAATGCCGTTGGGTCTTGCCAGCAATGGGCTTGTTTTGTGAACGTTATAGTTGAACGAAGTGGAGTTTGTCGTTCCATTGGCTGTCGCTTTAACTGTCGCTACATAGGATGGCACGGAGTCATTAACAGTCAACGTATAAGAATAATTGGTCACATTGGTTTTTGTGTCCACCAGCACATTACCAAGATAAAATGAATAATCTGCCACAATTGGAGTAGCTGCTTGTACTTGAATGACATTTCCATTCACGACAAACAAGGGCTGCACTGTTGGAGAGATCAACCTGGTCTGAAACGATCCATCCCAAAAATTGACAAGGTAATCAGTCGTCTGGCCATTAGGCCAATCGTTTGCCTTAAGGAGGATTCCCATTTGGGTTTGCGTACTAATATCTGACGCGAAAAAATCGGATGGCTTGAATGTGACGGAAAAGATCACTTTTCCAGAAGGAGTAGACTTAGTGCAGTGAGCTGCAGATGCAGCCGCTGTGGCTGGATTGATGTTGTATTTCGCATTAATGCTTGAGGCATTTGGCAGCCACACCCAAACCCACGCATCAGTCAAGGTAGCCATGTTTGTACCCGTTACGTCATAAGAGACTGTAATCAGATCGTTGTATCTGAAGAATGTAGGAGAGATTGCTGGATTAACATTTGCTTTCTGAGCAAACAAAGCAGCCAACGGTAAGAACGTAAACGCAATCCAAAAAATCTTCTTCATCAACCGGTATTTATTTAGTTGCAAAACAAATCAGGGGCCGAAGCCCCTGATTTTTATAAGTTCATCATGTTAGTTAGTGAACGTAAATTCACCCGTAGCTGAGTTAAAGGTGATCTGATAAGTACCAGCTGTTACTGGGATATTAGCACCATCTTTTACTCCCTTGCCTGCAGGGAAATTCGTGTCGCCCCAGTTCATAGCCCAATCATCATTTGCTCGGAATTTGGCGTAAGTGCCAGTTCCTGTCAATTTTACTTTTCCAGACCATTTAAAAGGGTTGATCGGATTTTGTACAAGTTCTGTATCAGCAGCCCATCCTCCAGGTGTGGCATCGCCAATCACAGAAATTTTTCCGAATGGAGCATTACTATTGTTTGCAGTGCTTCCGAAGAAAAACTCTCCTGAAACATCGTTGAAGCGGATATAATAAGTACCTGCCTTCACAGCGATGTTTGGCACATTAGAAGTTGCTGAATATCCTGAAGGGAAAGATCCACTGCCCCAGCTGGTCGTCCAGTCATGGTTGGCTCTGAATTTCAATTCACCATCACTTGCTACAGTGTACGTGGCTGTCCAAAGATGTGGATCATTGCTGTCTTTAGTGAGATCAACATCTGTTGTCCAGGCTGTACCAACAATGCTACCAATCAAGCTAATATTCGTATACGTAGGGCTTGCTACTGCCGTGAAAGCATAAGCTCCGCTTCCTGTATTGAAACTCACAGTGTAATATCCTGAATTGGTGACGGCAATATCAGCACCACCCTGTGTACCCGTTCCTGAAGGGAAAGTGGAACCACCCCAGTTAGTTACCCAATCATCATCTGCGCGGAATTTCACTTTTTTACCACCCGTCATATAGACAGTCAATGTCCATTCAGCTGGTTTATTAACAGGATCCGGGCGATACATATCAATGTCCTTGCTCCAGTCGCCAGGAGCAACAGCATCACCAATTATTCCGACAGAATTATTTGCTGCATATGGAGTAATTGTGACTTTGGCAACATTCGAATAAATGACAACACCGGTTTCGTTAGTTGCTTTGATTCTGAAGTCAACATCGCCATTCGCATTTGGAAGAGTACCCATGCCCAAAGCGATTTTATTTAATTCCAGGTTTGAAAATGACTGCTTGTAAGCAGTTACGTCCACAGTTGTGGGGCTGGCAAAGCTTGTACCTGTTTTAGCATATTGAATCTGATACTTCTTTACACCATTGTACCCGTTGAATGCTACATTCCAATTAAAAGTTACGGCCACGGCATCAGGAGTTGCTGCAGAAGGCTTCACTGTACTAACGGAAGCTGTTATGCCCAGGTCTCCGTAGGGTGTTACACCAATTTGAATTGTATTTGATGTCTTTTGCTGGCTGTTATTCGCAAGTGAAGCAACAACCTTTACATCAAGACCAATAGATTGACCAACTGAACCACCCAGTCGCAATGCCATGCCATTGATTTCTCTGCCTAACAGAGCACCACTGGTTACACCGGTAAAACTCTTGCTTAAAGAACTTGCGAAATCTTTTCCGGTAACTCCAACCACAATGCTGAATTTGCTCTGACTCAAGCCAACTGCAAACCCAGGATCATTCCAACTGAGTGTTGCCACTTCAGTAAGGGAATCTTTGGCCGCTGCAGTCACTGCGCTCACTGAAGACGATGCCGTTAGTGTAGCATCGCTTTGTTTAAACTGTGGCGTAGTTTCCACCTTGGTACACGAAACGACAATAGCCACACAGGCAATCACCGCTATCAAAAAAAACCATGTCTTCTTCATATACTATATTTTATCCAGTGTATACTTTCCAGTCTTAAAATTGACTGTGATTTTATAATTGCCTGCAGCCGGAGCCTGAAAATTACTTGCAGCATCGGGCTTGAAAAAATCACCTGAAGTATTGTTAGTAGCTCCAGGGGCATCGAAAGCGTATTTGTGAGTCCAATCACCCGCAACCGGAATAAATAAAAACTGGTTAGCAGAAAGAGCCAAGGAGTTTATCTGGAACAAATAAGTATTCACCTTAGTAAAAGTTTGTGAGGCATCTGGTTTACCGGGAGCAGGATCATTAGTCCAGCCCGATGGTGTCGCATCACCAACGATATACAACTTTGCAGGAACCGGATAAACCACATCCAAATAAGTTGTGATCTTTACTTTGGTCACATCAGAATATTGAGGTGAGTTACCATTTGCCAGGGTGGCCTTGATCCTAAATTCAAAATTGTGCACCATGTTGTCCGGCAATTCCAATCCTGAAAGAGTTGTATTCAATTCCTTTACTGTAAAAGTGTGTGATACATCGTTCGTATAGGCGATTGAAACCATTTTAGGATTTGAGAAATTTGAACCTGTGGTATCGATCTGCAATGAATAAAAGACGTCCTGTGTGCTTGCTCCATTAGAGAAAGAATAGGCAGGGTTCGTCCAGGAGAACTGAATAGCACTGTAGTTCTCGTTGGCTTTAGCCAAAACTAAAGCAGTCGTTGATGAAGGTGTTAGCGTTGGGGCAGCGCCTCCCAAAAAAGTTACTTTCGTATCATCATTACTGCAGGAAGCGAAGAAAAGTCCGGCAGCAAGGAATAAGTACGTTGATTTTATTTTTTTCATAATCATTATGATTTATATCTACTCAATAACCTGTGTTCTGTTGTAAAGTCGGATTAGCGCTCTTTTCAGCAGCAGGGATCGGGAATAAATTCCTGAATGACTCAGTAGCTGCTCCTGCGGCTACGTTCCCTTTCCATGGCCAATGGTATGTGCCATTGGTAAATTGTCCGAAACGGATCAGATCAGTTCTCCTGTGTCCTTCCCAGTACAATTCACGCGCTCTTTCATCGAGGATGAAGTCAAGTGTAAGCCCACTCGCCACGATATTTCCTGAAGCGCTGCCAAAAGCACGAGTACGCACATCGTTTACTTTGGTCAGCGCAGTTGCAGCGCTGCCACCATTGCCTCCTCTTAAAACTGCCTCTGCATACATCAGGTTAGCATCTGCCAAACGGAACATCGGGAAATCAGTGTCTACGAAATCGGGAACTCCACTTGCCGAGGGGCCATCCGGAATAGTACGATTCGAAAACTTCGTTACGGCATATCCGTCAGTGAAAGTACCGATGTCATTGATCGCTAAATTTTGACCTGAAGTGTAGAATTTAGACCTGTTATCACCATTGGCAAATTTGCTAACCAAAGCTGAAGTAACTCTTGTGCCACCCCACGCTCCTGTCAATCCAAAACTTGAGGGTGCCATTGACCCGCCAATAGCTGCATGAATAATGTAGTCCATTCCACCATACGATTGTGTATGAGCTCCATCATAGTTGATTGTAAAAATCAGCTCAGGGCTTGTGTTATTGTTAGCTGCAAAATTCAACAAGTAGTTGGATGCTAAAGTGTATTTGTTCAAAGTAAAGAGCTTGTTGAGAGCAGTAATACACTCATCGTATTTCGTATTGCCCGCACCAAGATAAGTGGGTGCATTGAGATACAATTTTGCCTGTAGCATATACAAAGCGCCTTTGGTTGCGTGTCCATAGTCCGCACCACCAGGCACCCCTGATGGATCCATCAGTTGGCTTTCAATGGCAGTTAACTCACTTGTCAGATAGTTGAAGAGATCTGCCGAAGTGGTTTGCTTGGGATAATACGCTCCCGGCAGGTCTGCCTCAGTCACGAACGGAGGGTTGCCGAAGAGATCCAACGCATGCCAGTAAGCCACGGCACGAACAAAACGAGCTTCAGCATTGTATTGCTTAACCTGAGCATCTGACGATTTCGCAGAAGCGCGAATAAACTCATTACATATAGAAACGGTGAACATCGCACGTGAATACATTGCCGCAATGAATACGTCATTGGCAGTCCAGTTTTGCCAGTGGAAATTTTTTACTGTCTGGTCATTCCAGGCAATAACAGCCTCATCAGTTGTCAATTCCTGTGTATTCCAAAGCTCGCGAAGGTATACACCGAAACCTTCGTCCAAACCGGAGATATCCGAATTTCCGGCAGGTCCCTGTTGCCCGCTCACCGCGAAACTGGCATATAATTTTGCCAGACCCTGGAGGTAGTCATCCGGGGTATTATATACTGTTGTTGAAGTCACTGAGTTTGAGCCAAGCGACTTGGGGTCAAGGTCACCAACGCAAGAGGCCATTAGCAACACAACAACTGCTGTTATGAAAATTGATTTTAGTGATTTCATAGTCATCTCTGATTTAGGAGATTAAAAAGTAACATTCATACTTAACAAAAACGTACGAGGTCTTGGGTAGATATTATTATCAATGCCACCGTCCACTTCAGGATCGAGACCTTTGTATTTCGTGACGAAGAACGCATTCTGAACAGTCAGGCCTACACGTGCTTTCACTTTTTGAGCCAATACATTGTCGAGATTATATCCTACACTGATGTTATCCATCTTGAAGAAGGAAGCATTCTCTACGTAATAACTGGAATAGTATTGTGGCTTAACAAATTTCGTATCCGAAATGCCTGTCGGCAGGTTATTAAAGAAACC
Source organism: Cytophagales bacterium WSM2-2 (assembly GCA_015472025.1). Lineage (NCBI taxonomy): Bacteria > Pseudomonadati > Bacteroidota > Cytophagia > Cytophagales > Cytophagales bacterium WSM2-2. The sequence goes on along the minus strand of BNHL01000001.1, from coordinate 3,138,310 downwards.
AGCCTGGTTGTACATCGCAGTGTAGAAAGATTTAGAAGACTGGTTATTGTTATACACATAGTTGCCAAAGCTAAAGCGACCCTGCATGTAGAAATCCCATTTCTTATAATTAATCCTGGTATTTAAGCCGATGAGGAGATCGGGCTGAGGTTTGAAGAAGCGGAATTTGTTGGAGTTGCTTGCAGTGATGTCGCCACCCTTGCCGGTCTTATCAACATAAAGTCCTTCAATCGGATGGCCTTGAGCATCATAAATCTGCTGATACACCAGGAATGAATTGATCGGATATCCAACCTGGATATTCTGAATGGTAGTTCCTACACCACCTGAAATACCTCCGACGAAAATACCATCATACGTAGGGTCGTTGGTCTTCAGGAGTTTTGTGACTTTGTTCTCGTTGTGAGTGAAGTTAGCGCCTACGTTCCATTCGAAATCCTGGCGCTTCACTGCAACAGTACGAAGTGTCAACTCGATACCTTTGTTTTCCATGTCGCCAACGTTTGTCGTCAGGTAGTTGGAGAAGTTACTTCCTGCAGGAACCGGAATGAAGTTGATCAGGTCGGTTGTCTTCTTCTGATACACATCGATTGTACCTGAGATTTTGTTATCCAAAATTCCGAAATCGACTCCGATATCAGTCTGTGCCGTTGTTTCCCAGCGGAAGTTCGGATCGTATGGCTGAGGTCTCCAGGTACTAACAAATGAGTTACCAAACTGGTACTGCGCCTGGGCATTGCTCAATTGATACAAGGCAAGGTAAGGGTACGTTCCTCCTACATCCTGGTTACCCGTAATTCCGTAGCTCGCCCTCAGTTTCAAATCAGAGATGAGTCTCGAGTCTTGCATGAATGATTCACTCTTGATCTTCCATCCCAAAGCAACAGAAGGGAATACTTTCCAGCGGTTATTCTGAGCAAAACGTGAAGATGCATCATCACGGAAAGAAGCTGTCAACAAGTACTTGTCTGCATATGAATAGTTGACTCTGCCAAAGAATGAAACCAGGTAGTTCGGGTTAGGTACAAACTGGCGGGGAGTTTGCGTCACTCCGTCAGCGGCAAGCTGATAGTCAGTATAGTTTACGGCTGGAGGATTGGCAACGTTGTAATATTTGGATCCCGGGATGGTGTTGTAGGCACCTGCATCCCACTGCGCCTGTGTAGGCGGAGCGCTGCTTGCAAAATTAGATCCGAATCTTTCAAATGCCTGGTAAGAATATCCTGCCGTAACATCAAACTTGTGGTCGTTCAGTTGTTTGGTATAGTTTGCATACAAATCAAACAAACGTGAACGATTTTCTCCGGTATAGTCTGTCCGTTGTCCCATACCGTTAAGGAAAGTCCATGCTGCATTGTAAGGCGCATTGTTGTGGCCAGTTGATGTAGAATAGTCGAAACCAGTGTTCAGTGTCAGTTTAATCGCTGGAAAGAATTTCAGGCGATAATCCACTTTCAAACTTCCAATTCCACGGTAAACGTTTGATCTGTTATCGGTTTGATTTAACAGGGAAACCGGGTTAGATACTCCAATCGTAATTGGATCTGCTTCCTTGTTGATTGAACCATCAGGATTTGTACTTGCCAGTGTGGTATAAGTAAAATAACCTCCCCAATTGGTATTACCATTATAAACGGGCTGGGTAGGATCAAACGAAACTGCAGAACCTACAGCTCCGGTGTTTCCGAAGTTCTGTGTGGTGTACATTCCTTTGAACGTTGCGTTAAGTACCAAATCTCCATCAAGGAAAGATGGATTTAGATTCACGTTAACTGAATTCCGTATAAAATTGGTAGTCTTCAAAATACCTTCCTGATCTGTATATCCGTAAGACACACGGTAAGGCATGTTTTTGTAAGTCCCCGACACGCTCAAATTGTGGTCGTGCGAAATAGCTGTTTGGAATACCTGCTTCTGCCAGTCGGTATTAGCTGTTCCAAGTCGAAGCTGAGCAGATGTGCTCAATCCGGTAAGGCCTGCAGCCAATTGGTCAGCTACTGCTTTTCTGAACTGATCGCCTGACATCACATCAAAATACTTCATCGGAGAAGAAGCAGAAACAGTCGCATTGTAGCTTATCTGCGGCTTGCCTTCTTTACCTTTCTTAGTAGTAATAATGATCACTCCATTAGCAGCGCGAAGACCGTAGATAGCAGTTGCAGAAGCGTCTTTAAGTACGGTAAAAGTTTCAATATCATTCGGGTTGATCGTTGCCATTGCATTAGCAACACCCGTGGTCCCATTGTTGTCAACAGGATAACCATCGATCACGATGAGCGGATCACGGCTACCGGTAGCCGAACCATCGCCACGAATACGGATAGTGGCACCACTTCCGGGTGCTCCATTATTAGTCGTGATCTGTACACCGGCTACTTTACCGATCAACATGTCCTGGGGCGAAGCAATTACAGCTCTGTTGAAATCTTTTGTTCCTACAGCCGCAACAACACCGGTAACGTCTTTCTTCTCCTGCGTACCGTAACCAACCACAACCACTTCATTCAGTGATGTGACATCAACCTCCAGCGCCACATTGATGAGCGACTGGGAACCCACAGATACCTCCTGTGTCTTGTACCCCACGAAGGAAAACGCTAGTGTAGCGTTCGATGTCACTCCAATTTTGAACTCACCGTTTGCATCGGTTACGCTCCCATTGGACGTGCCCTTCTCAAGTACGTTTACTCCAGGTATCGGTGAACCATCATCGGCTGAGGTCACCTTTCCCGAAACGGTAACCTGTTGTGCAAAACCTGCGGAGGCTACACACACCAGGAAGACCGTCAAGTACCTGCTTAAAGACAGATAAAATTTGATCATAAAAGTATTTTGGTTTTAGGTTTTAATAAATGTTTTTTTGAAGCTTGAACCATCACCTTTTCTTTCCTACAAGTGAAACCAAAAAATGATGCCCGTTAAATCAAAATTAACTGCGCGTTACCCTAAAAAACACGAAAACCACTGTAAAAAGTACAGTAATCGAGGTCGCAATCGTTTGCAACTGAATTGTTGTAAATTTATTTCTATAATCTACTTAATAAATTCATGAATTTCAATCAGGTTACAATCAAAGACATCGCCCGCGAACTAGGTATTTCTCCCTCTACTGTATCACGTGCACTGAAAGATCATCCAGACATAAGTCCCGAGACAAAAAAAGCGGTAAACGAGCTTGCAGAAAAACTTAATTATCAGCCCAATATCGTTGCACTCAACCTGCGCCAGAGAAAGACAAATACCATTGGCGTGATCATACCTGAGATCGTGCACTTCTTTTTCTCAACAGTGATCAGTGGAATTGAAGATATCGCATATCAGGCAGGGTACAATGTCATCCTTGCGCAATCCAATGAATCCTTTCAACGGGAAGTAACAGACATGAAAGCACTCTTCAACAGCCGCGTTGATGGTATGCTTCTGTCACTGTCACGTGAGACCGCGACCTTCGATCATATCGAGTCAATCATCAACCGGGGGATGCCGATTGTACTTTATGACAGAATGTACAACAGCCCTGCCTGTAGCAAGGTTATCGTAGACGATTACTCCGGTTCAAAAGAAGCTGTATTACACCTGGTTGATCAGGGGTGCCGGAAAATTGCACACCTGACGTCTGCACCCAACCTCATGATTAGCAAGGACCGGATGAGAGGCTATGAAGACGCTCTCAAGGAAAGTAAAATTGAACTCAACCCTCAATGGATTGTTGAAAGCGAAGCCGGCACATTCGAAGAAGGAAAGCGTGCAGCAGAAAAACTTTTCTCCTTATCCAATCCACCGGACGCAATTTTTGCGAGCAATGACCCTCTGGCCATGGGCGCAATCCTCACGATAAAAGAAAAAGGATTGAAAATTCCGAAAGACATTGCCGTTGTTGGTTTCAGCAATTGGTTCTTTGGTGAGTTGATAGAGCCAACACTAACGACTGTTGATCAGCCTGGCTTTGAAATGGGGCAGGAAGCCGCTCGAATTCTGATCAAGCATATTGAGATGAAAGAAAAAAATAAAGGAGAACCTGTGCACGAAATCAAAACATTGAAGACTAAGCTTGTAATCCGCAATTCATCCCTGAAAAAAGGTGCGAAATGAAAAAACCGCTCCTGAAATTATAAGTTGCGGTGCCGTTTCAATCATTACCGCAATCGTTTTCTGTTTTTTTTCAATCCATTTGTAAGGTTAATCACAACCAAATCGGCTTACTTGAAGGTCGATCTACATGTCTATGCAATTCAATTCTACTGTTAGTCTGCAGCTGGGCGACCTCCAGTCGTTCAAATCAGAGGGGCCAGCCTTGTGCGCAGAAACAACTAATGGCAAATTCAGAGTCACTCTATACACGCCCAACGTCTTCAGAGTAGCGGCCACACGAAATAATGGCTTTGAGGATTTCTCTTACGCAGCGATTTCAAAACCGGGAACCGAAAAAATAGCAGCCCGTGATTCTGGAGACCAACTAATCATGTCCAGTCAGGTCTGCAAGCTGGTGATCAATAAAAAGAACTCCCGATTTTCTTTTCAAACCCCTGATGGAAAAGTAATCAATGAAGATGATACGTTTGGCGTATCCTGGATTGGAGATCAGGTGACGTGTTATAAGAAGCTACAAGAAGGAGAACGTTTCATCGGCCTTGGCGAAAAGACGGGTAATCTCGACAGGCGCGGAGCGGCTTACCAGAACTGGAACACCGACTCCTACGCTTACCATTCGGGCACTGATCCTCTTTACTCGTCCATCCCATTTTATATCGGTGTTCATAACGGTCTTTGCTACGGAATTTTCTTCGACAATACCCACAAGACGTTTTTCAACTTCGGAGCCTCGAATCAACGTTTTTCAAGTTTTGCAGCTGATGCAGGAGAAATGAACTACTATTTCATTTATGGAAATACGATCTCCGAAATCATTCAGCAATACACACAGCTTACCGGACGGATGGAAATGCCTCCGCTTTGGGGAATGGGCTATCAGCAATGCCGGTACAGCTATTATCCCGATAAGGAAGTCCTGAATATCGCCAGGACGTTCCGTGAAAAGGAAATTCCAGCTGATGCCATTGTACTCGACATCCACTATATGGACGGGTACAAGATTTTCACGTGGGACAAAAAAAGATTTACACATCCGAAGGGGATCATTGACTCACTGAAGCAGTCCGGATTTCACGTGGTCGTTATGTGCGATCCCGGAATCAAGATTGAGAGTGGCTACGAGCCATACGATGACGGTGTGGCGAAAAATGTCTTCCTGAAATATCCCGATGGTGAAAATTATTCAGGTCAGGTTTGGCCCGGCTGGTGTCACTTTCCGGATTTCACCAACCCGAAAACAAGACAATGGTGGGCGGAGAAATTCAAATGCTATATCGAAACAGGTGTTGACGGTTTCTGGAACGACATGAACGAGATCGCCACATGGGGCCATGCTCTGCCCGAGAATATTGAATTTGATTTCGAAGGAAATAAGGCAACTACCCGCCGGGGTAGAAATGTTTTTGGCTTGCAAATGGCTCGTAGTACTTATGAAGGCACAAAAGCATTGCTCAACGGAAAACGTCCATTTAACCTGACACGCTCAGGCTATGCCGGTATTCAACGCTATGCTGCAATGTGGACCGGTGACAACGTATCAAGTGATGAACACATGATGCTCGGCATCCGCCTGGTGAACAGTTTAGGGTTGACTGGTGTAGCCTACGCAGGTTACGATACAGGTGGATTTGTCGGTGAGGCAAGCTCAAAACTTTTTGCGCGCTGGATATCTATTGCTTCCCTCTCCCCTTTCTTCCGTGTGCACTCCATGATCAACACGCGCGACAGCGAGCCCTGGAGCTACGGTGAGGAAGTGGAGCAGATCAGCAGGAACTACATTCGCCTTCGCTACCAACTGCTGCCTTACATTTATTCTGTCTTTCATGAGGCGTCACAAAATGGCAAGCCAGTGCAGCGTTCGCTGGCAATCGACTACACCCACAACAAGCAGGTTTATGATGGCCAGTATCAGCATCAATATCTTTTTGGCCCGAATATCCTTGTAGCTCCCGTGGAGAGTTACAAAGAGATCATAAAAGTATTTTTGCCCGAGGGCGAATGGGTCTATTTGCATTCTGGGAAAGTCTATCCGGGCAACCAGGAAATTATGATTGAATCCCCGGTGCACAAACTCCCGATTTTCATCAAATCCGGTTCTATTGTGCCGATGCAAAAACCGGTGATGAACACAGCCGAGAAAACGAACGAGTTAATCCTTCACATCTATACCGGGAAGCAGTCGAGTGAATTTAATTTCTACACTGATGATGGTGAGACATTCAGTTACCAGCAGGGTGCTTTTTCAAAAAGACGAATCGAATACCTGGCCAAAGAAAACAAAGTAGTTCTGCATAAAGCGGAAGGCTCCTATCAACCACCGCTCGAAAAACTGAGGCTGGTATTCCACAACCTTTCTGCTGCTGACGTTGTCGTGAATGGTGAGCGCAGAAAGCCAGAGCATATCAATCATTCTTTTTTCCTTCCACTGGAAAAATTTGATCCGATCATCGATCCCGACACGATGGGCGAAGAGTTAGTGTTGACAACAACTACCAACTATTCCTCTGATAAACTCGAGATATCCTGGTAAGAAAAGCGTTAAATTTAATCTTCAACCCATCCGTTAATGGTTCACTCGCCTTCCAAACCGAAACTCAGTTTTTGGCAGATCTGGAACATGAGCTTTGGTTTCTTTGGAATCCAATTCGGATTTGCTCTTCAAAATGCAAACACCAGTCGGATCTTTGAAACACTTGGCGCCAACACTAACAACCTGGCGCTTTATTGGCTGGCTGCACCCGTCACGGGACTTCTCATCCAGCCGATTGTCGGATTTTACAGCGACCGCACCTGGAGTGACCGGTGGGGAAGACGCAGACCTTATTTTGCGATAGGCGCTGTCCTTGCTTCCCTCGCGCTTTGCATCATGCCCAATGCTACGATCCTCTGGATGGCTATCGGTACGCTTTGGATCATGGACGCCTCGATCAATATTAGCATGGAGCCTTTTCGCGCGTTTGTGGGAGATATGCTCCCTCCTTCCCAACGTACGAGCGGTTTTGCCATGCAAAGTTTCTTTATCGGAAGTGGCGCGATCATCGCTTCATTCCTCCCTTATATCTTTACAAACTGGATTGGGATTTCCAATGAAGCACAACCGGGAGTAATCCCCGACTCGGTAAAGTATTCTTTCTTCATCGGAGCGCTCATGCTATTCGCCACCGTAATGTGGACGGTCTTCAGTACGAAGGAATACCCGCCCGAAGAAGGTGCTCAAGCCAGCTTGCGTAACCGTGAAAAAAGAAAAATTGACAACGAAGACTATTGGAGAAAGAAGTTTCTGAACATCGGGATAACCTTGACTGGCGCAGGATTATTGCTATCGATAGGAATCTACGTTGGTCAGGCTGAAAAAGAACTCTTTGTTTTAGGTGTCGGTCTCATAGTTTTCGGAATAGTTCATCTGTTGGCGTGGCTATATGTCCATCAGGGAAGGTCATACCTGGGAATGGTGAGTATGGTCAAAGATTTTCTCAGCATGCCCAAGACTATGGTCCAGTTGGCAGTAGTACAATTTTTCTCCTGGTTCGCTCTTTTCGCAATGTGGATTTATACAACCTCCGCTGTTACCAGTTTCATTTATCACACCACGGATAAAACATCGATTGAATACAACGATGGCGCTGACTGGGTAGGTGTGCTCTTTGGTATGTACAATGGCGTGGCTGCTCTTGCTGCAATCTTTTTGCCGCTGTTGGCAAAATATACAAGCCGCAGGATTACCCACCTGATTGCGCTCATGTGTGGAGGAGCAGGACTTGTTTCTTTTTACTTCATTTCAGATCCCAAAATGCTTCTGCTTTCGATGACAGGGATCGGGATCGCCTGGGCAAGTATTTTATCTATTCCGTATGCGATGCTTTCGGGATCATTACCAGCTGAGAAGATGGGCTACTATATGGGTATCTTCAATTTCTTCATTGTTATTCCCCAAATTATCTGCGGAACAATTCTCGGTTTTTTACTTAAAAGTGTTTTTCACGAGCAGTCCATTTGGATTCTGGTCACCGGAGGGTTCTCCATGATGATCGCTGGATTGCTTTGCCTAATGATCCGCTCATCTGATGAAGTAGTCGTTGGATAAATCCGATGTTAATTGAGTGATTCATTTGAAGTAAGTACCTTTAATGACTATCTCTAAACATCATGACATTCAAAAATGCTATCAGTTGGTTCGAAATCCCTACGCAGGACTTGGATCGTGCACAAAAATTCTATGAAGCCATTTTCGAAATAAAAATGGTGCCGATGGACACACCTCAAATCAAGATGCGGATGTTCCCACTGGAAGACATGATGGGTGTTGGCGGTGCGTTAGTTTTCAACAAGGATTTTTACAAACCCTCAACTACTGACGGCCCGCTAGTTTACCTTAATGGCAACCCAGACGTTCAGATCGTGCTGAACCGTGTAGAAAAGGCCGGCGGAAAAATAATGGTTCCAAAAACCCAAATCAGTCTGGAATATGGCTACATGGCGATGTTCCTGGATACTGAAGGAAACCGGATTGCACTGCATTCTATTCCTGCTTAATATTCTGAAACAATTTTGCTATGAAATTTCTTGTTGCATTTCTCCTGATATCGTTCCGTGTTGCCGGTCAGGACTATTCGCTGTTCAAGTCCACGTTGAATAAGCTGAATGAAGTGGCGGCAATTGCAGATTCTGCTCAACGGAATACTGAAATCAACAAATGGTGGAGCGACCTTAGCAAACAAAATCAAATCCCTCTTATCGTAGAGGACTCGGTAGCGTTCCTCTATCAAGGTGATGCAAAAACCGTCTCCTGGGTTGGCGATTTTAACGGGTGGGGTTATGACAAGAACTTTAAGAACACAGGAGTTTTGATTCCCAACACCCGCATCTGGATTCTTAAGACTTCATTTGCAAAAGATGCAAGGCTCGATTATAAGCTCATCCTCGATGGCAACAACTATATTCTTGATCCCGAGAATCAGTACCAGCAATGGAGTGGCGTTGGTGGAGGCAGTCCAAATTCTGAACTGCGTATGCCCTCCTGGAAAGAAAGTCAGGAATTAGCAACACACAATGACTTTCCTCATGGAACGATAAAGCAAGACATCCTCTTCAGCAGCAAAATTCTCGGGTATCAAATCACATACAGTGTTTATTTGCCCAACGGCTACGAGAAATTGGGAAAACTCCCTGCGATTTATGTTACTGATGGCTATGAATATCTTCATCCAAAACTCGGGAACATGTCGACCGTGTTGGACAATCTCATTGCCGAGAAAAAAATCAAACCTATAATAGGTATTTTCATCGACCACCGCGAGCCCATTAATCGCTCAGTCAACAAACGCATGAAAGAACTCGCCATGAACAGCGACTACCTAGATTTTTTTGTCAAGGAGCTAATTCCACAAGTAGAAAAAGATTATCCACTCGCCTCCGAAAGTTCGCAGCGCGCCATCCTGGGCACTTCTATGGGTGGACTTACTTCTACCTATTTCGCATTTACACGGCCTGATGTATTCGGTATGGCCGGCATCCAGTCGCCTGCCTTTTGGACCAAACCGCAGATTTATCAATTGTGCTCCAATCCTTCTACTCCAAAGATGAAGATATCAATGACCTCGGGTCTCATCAACGACACCAGCAAGGAAAGCCGTAAAATGAAAGATATCCTGGAAGCAAGCAGCTGCGAATACCACTATCGCGAAGTAAACGAAGGCCACAGCTGGGGCAACTGGCGAAACTTGCTCGATGACGTGCTAATTGATCTATTTGGCATTAAATAATTCCTTGATAGGATATTTATCTGATTAATTCCGGGATCGCTAGCGGATTCCGGTCTATCTTTTTTACTTCAATTTCCATGTTTATCTTGAGGCCCAAACCCTCGAGACCAACCCATGAAAAACCTTAGAATTGTTCTGCTGCTTATGCTGGCAGTGGTTATTATTGAAGCCTGTACCTCCGGCAAAGCGGCTCTTAAGCACGGTGCTTATTACGAAGCAGTCCTGGAATCAACAAAACGTCTTCGTGAAAGCCCTACTAACAAAAAAGCTACGGAAGTACTTACAACAGCCTACCCTCTGGCAGTTGAGTTTATTGAAACAGGAATTCAAAATGGTATTAAGGCAGATGACCCCAGGAAGTGGAGAAATGCGGTAGACGGTTATGGGAAAATTAATTTCCTGAATGACCAGATCAAGACTTCGCTCGGAGCAATGAAATTGATCACCAATCCTCAAACGCGTTTTAAGGAATTAGCAGATGCGAAAGAAAAAGCAGCAGAAGAAGTTTACAATGAGGGTGTGAACTTCATGATGAAGGCCACTCGCCCCGATTATAAGAGCGCATACTTTGATTTTAAAGAAGCGAATGACTACAAGCAGGGGTATCGGGAGTCGATAGAAATGATGACGCAGGCTGAGTTCAATGCAACGTTGCGGGTTGCTTTTGAGGAGATCAACAACTCCAATGTGAACTATGGAACGTTTCAACCGGTAGTTAGCTCCCTTGGGCGTTTGTTCCTTTCATTCAAACCAATTGCCCAAAAAGACACCGTACCTCCACAGCAGTACCTCAGGATCATTTTCAATGGCTATCAACAGGATTTCAGACCTACCGTTTCATCGCGTAGCGAGGAACAAACGAAACAAATTAAGGTAGGCGAAACAAAGGGACCGGATGGGAAGCCAAAAGACGTAATGGAAACGGTGAAAGCCAAAGTCACCTTTTATACGAAGCGCCTCTCAGCCAATAGCACCGCGAACGTGACTATCACCGATGCGGCAAATAACAGTACCCTTCAACAACTACAAGTCAATGGTGGGTCAGATTGGAATTACGACTGGGCGACATTTAGCGGAGATGGTCGGGCTCTTGGAGGCAGTGCTCCTTCACTGGTTCAGCGCAAGGAGGTCTCTCCAACTGAGCAAGACGTGAAAAATCTCTATAGCCAGTCGATGAGTAACCTTCGGAGCAACCTTGGGCAGCAACTCAAATCATTTTATGCCCAATATTGAGTGATTTGTTCCGCTGGCGACAATTACCGAACATCTGATAGAACTTTTTTTGTGTAGATAGCCTTACTAATTTGTTCTATGAAAAAACTAACCGTTCTGGCAGTCGTTTTGTCGATCTCGGCATTAACGGGTGTTGCTCAAAAAAAATCAACAATGGATGCAAGCGAATTGAAGACGGCCACATTTGGTGCCGGGTGCTTCTGGTGTACCGAAGCCGTATTTTTAAATGTGCAAGGCGTGAGTAAAGTGGTGTCTGGCTACTCCGGTGGGAAAGTCAAGAATCCCAGTTACCGGGAGGTGTGCACCGGGCTCACCGGTCATGCTGAGGTTACTCAAATTACTTATGATCCGAAAAAAGTTTCTTTCGAGGAGTTACTGGAGGTCTTCTGGAATACGCATGACCCAACAACACTCAACCGCCAGGGGGCAGATGAAGGAACTCAATACCGCTCAGCCGTATTTTATACCGATGATGAACAAAAGAAGATAGCTGAACAATATAAAAAACAACTGGAGGCGTCACACGTTTATAAGAACCCCATCGTGACGGAAATAAGCCCGTTAATTAATTTCTATTCGGCTGAAGATTACCACCAGAACTACTATGCACTAAATCCTAATGAGGGATACTGCCAGTATGTGATTCGTCCGAAAGTGGAGAAATTCAAAAAGCAGTTTGCCGCTAAACTGAAAAAGTGAGGGATTTAACATCCTTTAACAAAAGAAATCAGCCAATCCATAATTTTTTGTAACCCTAAAACTGATCCTCCGTTGGTATTCGATGTAGAGTAATTCTCTCATAGGTTTAGGTTTAGGTAACAAAAAAACCCTCAGGCGGAGGGTTTTTTTGTTTTACTTAGCTTAGTGCTTAACTCTTGAACTTCGTTATGTCGAATATGATCTCTGTAATCTTCATTACAGCGCCTTCCCGATTCAGGATAGGGCTGTATTGCGCGTAGACCCAAATATCTTTTCCGGTCTTGGTAGACAGTTTATACTCACCTCGTTGGGATTTACCTGATGCCAGTTCCTTCCAGAACTTCCGATACGCCTCCGTAGCACGCTCTTCACGTTGTACGAAAATCTTATGGTGCTCACCTTTAATTTCCTCCAACGAATAACCGAACAACCGTAAGGAGTTCATGTTGGCATTGATGATATTTCCTTCCGAGTCATAGTCAATCATCGCAGTGCTGTTATTCATCACTTCAAGCACCGAAGCTGATTCCAACTGTGAGCGTTGCATCTCTTCCTGGGTAGCCTGAAGCTCTTCCATATTCTGACGCATCTCTTCTTCCTGCGCACGCATCTCCTCCGTCATTTGCTGTGACTCGCCCAGCAATCGCTGCGTTCTCGCATTCACTTTCACTGATGAAATTGTTGAGGCAATACTTTCCGCGATCCGCTTCACAAAATCAATTTCAAAATCTTTGATCGACCCAAATGAAGCTAGCTCTACTACTCCAAAAATCTGGTCATTCACTTTCAATGGCACGATTAGAATTGCATTCGGATTAGCGTCTCCTAAGCCGGAAGTGATCCGGATATAATTTGAGGGAATGTCGGTGAGATAAATAACATCACCTTCCTGCCATGATTGACCAGTAAGGCCTTCGCCCATATGCACTTTCTGGTTCACGTACTTCTTCTTATCCCACGCATAGCAAGACGCCATGGACATGGTTTTTTCGTCTGTATCATTAGTGTCATCAACAATGTACAGGGCACCTTGGTTTGCTTTCAGGTATTTTACAAGGCTACCGATGATCTCATCCGTGAGTTTCTCCAGGTCACTGTTGTTGCTTCTTAAAATTTCGCCAAACTTAGCCATCCCCTCGGTAGTCCAATTGCGCTTTTTGTCTTCTTCTGCCACCCGTGCCAGATTTCCACGCATGTTCAACAAAGCATTGCCAAGCACATCATGATCACTCAACGGAGTAAAGTCTGAATCATACTTCCCGTTTCCTATATTCTCAGCAAAAACAGTTGTCGCTTTTAGTCCATTCACAAGACTGTCCGTAGCTACTGCCATCTCGCCAATTTCATCATTCGCAAACTTGGTCCTCTTATCATCCACTAATTCACCCTTACCCAGCTTAACGACCACATCTTTAATATAGTTAATAGGTCGTGTAATCGTCCGGACAAGCAGGTAGGCACTTAGAAATCCAATACCTATGATCGCAAAGCCGAGCACAATTGTTATTGTTCGCAATCGCCCTGTAGAGGCAACGAGTGTATTGGTGGAGCTTTCAGCTATCAACTCTTGCTTTTTCTTAATAGCCAGAAGAATATTAATGATCTTATTTGACTCTGGGATTACCACCTGATCGATGAAGTCACCGGCGAGCAGCTTGGTCGCGGAGTCTTCGTAGTCATCGAAACTTTTAAGGGTATTAACAATATTATCTGTCGCGTTTTTTAAAAGTGAATCATACTTCCCCAATGCTTTGTTCATTAAGACGCGTTGCGAACTGTCTTTCTTAAAAGTGGACGAGGTGCTGTCAGCATCCCAATTCACCATCAATTTTGTAATTCGCTCTTTCAGGGAAGGGTATTCGTGAGCAATGATTTCGCGCAAAGCAGTTTTATCTTCTTCATTCACCTGCATAAAAACCCAGTTGGCACTCAGCATCCTTGAGCGGTGCACCAACGTAACCAGCTCATTCACTGCATCTTTGGAAGGGTTGACAACTTGCGATGACATGGCCACCTGCTTGTCAATCGTATTGACAGTGATGAAGATGATAAGTGCATTGATGGCGAATAAAACAATCAGAATAGTGAAACCGCCAAATATTTTATTACCGATTTTCAATCGAATATTTAGCCACGACTTTTTATTTTTTTCCATAGGGGTAAGTTCAAAAATTAGTTGGTAACGGCCAGACGCATGAGTTCGCTCGCTGCTTTAAGTTTATGTTTGGCAAATTGCTCCTGATTGATTTCAAAAGCGAGTCGTCCGTCTTTATTAATAAAATTTACACAGCCGCGATTAGCGCCCGTGGCTTTTTCTGTTACAAGAAGAACCGGTGCATCTCCTACTTTGGCCGCAACCTCCGAAAATTTGGCCGACCAATCGATTGGAACATACAGAATGTGGCCCCCTTTAAAGTCGGTTATTGCAGCGATCTTAGTGACTTTTATAGTCCGGGTACCTGCTTTCTTCTTCTCGGACATGCCTTTAAGCACAGTTATTATAGGCGAATCGCCTAAAACCACAATCTCAAAGTCACCTGTGCTTTCTTCCGGAGGCCATTGGATGAACCTCGTGAAGCTGTACATGAATAAAGAGTGTGTATCGAAACTTTGGGTTTGACTAAAGGCCGGTAGACAAATAAGTGGGATTAAAGCAAACTGAAAGGCAATTTTCTTCATTGGCGTAACATCGGGTTTCAGGCATTCAGACCCAAAGGTATGAACGTCAGCATCTCAAAACTATTAAAAATCAGCTATTTTACCATAGCAAAAGATTTGCCACGAAAAAGATTTTTCCAGTCGCATCCCACCGCTAAAACCGGCTTGCGTATGCTTTTTATTATCTTTCCTGAAATACATTTACTATGTGCAGGTTAATGGCTTATAAGGGAACGCCAATCATTATCGACAAGCTTCTGTACCAACCCAAGAACTCATTGGTTAACCAGAGTATTCACGCCCGTGAAATCGAAGAACCGTTGAATGGTGACGGCTTTGGTGTCGGTTGGTACGTACCTGAACTCAATTTCGAGCCGATCACTTTTGTATCGGTCAACCCGGCCTGGAGCAATCGCAACCTGCGCAACATTGCCCCAAAAATCAAGACCGATTGCCTCATCGCCCATGTAAGAGCTGCAAGCGTGGGTGACGTCAGCGAAAGCAATTGCCATCCGTTTCAATATAAGAACATGCTCATGGCACACAACGGAGGCGTGGAGGAGTTTACGAAAATCAAACGGCACCTGCGCCACCCGCTTTCCGATGAACTTTACAATTGGATTAAAGGACAGACCGATTCAGAGCATATTTTTGCGTTCATGCTCAATGAACTATTCAAGAATCACAAAATTGTGAGTCCTGAAGCGGTGGTCGATTCATTTGAGAATACATTCCGGGAACTGAAGCGTTTGATGGCTGCTCACGGCATTAAAGAACCCGCGTACCTGAACATGGTTGTTACCAATGGTTTGTTCCTGGTGGGCACGCGCTATTGCAGTGATCCCAAAGAAGAGCCACTAACTCTTTACCACTCAGAAGGCAGTCGCTATGTAGTGGAAGACGGTGTCACACGCATGGAAGCCCCGGAAGATGACGATCAGGCTGTGTTGGTGGTTTCCGAAAAACTGACTGACGATCCTAACTGGACGATGATCCCTCCGAATCATTTTGTGATTGTTGAGCAAACCTTAAACGTACGCATCCGGCCTATCCGGGATTAATTTTTATTTTTGCGTCCCTGATCCGATAACATGTTTGAAGTAACCGTCATTGGTGGAGGCATTGTAGGTCTTGCCACCGCTTTACAAATTCAAAAGTCAAATCCCGCACTCCGAATCTTATTGATTGAAAAAGAAAAGGAATTAGCCCGGCATCAGACGGGTAATAACAGTGGTGTTATTCACTCGGGACTTTACTACAAACCAGGGAGTTTAAAAGCGACTAACTGCATCCGGGGTTATCATTTGCTCCTGGATTTTTGCAGGCAGAATGAAATTCCTTTTGATCTCTGCGGAAAAATTGTCGTTGCCACTGAGCCAAATGAATTACCCTTGCTTCAAAATCTTTTCACCCGGGGGCAACAAAATGGGCTGGATGGTTTCAAGAAACTTAAGAAAGAGGAGTTAAAGGAGTACGAACCTCATGTCAACGGACTCGAAGGTTTCTTTGTGCCGCAAACCGGCATCGTGGATTACACAAAAGTATCCTTAAAGTATGGAGAGATACTCACGACAAACGGAGCCACGTTGAAGCTCGGTGAGAAAGTAACTGACATCCATTCTCAATCGGGTTCACTCGAAGTTATTACTGATAAGTCGAACTATCCGACAAAGCTGGTTATCAATTGTGCCGGTTTGTATTCTGATAAGGTGGCACGACTTACCGTAAAGAATCTGAATGTGAAGATCATTCCATTCAGAGGAGAATACTATAAACTGAAAAAGGAGAAAGAGTACCTCGTCAGGAATCTGATTTACCCAGTGCCGGATCCAAACTTCCCCTTCCTTGGAGTGCATTTTACACGCATGGCGAAAGGCGGAGTTGAAGCAGGACCCAACGCTGTGCTCGCTTTTCAGCGTGAGGGGTATAAAAAATCGGATATCAATCTTTCCGAATTATTTGAATCGCTGGCGTGGCCCGGATTCCAAAAAGTGGCAGCCAAATACTGGCGTACCGGAATGAGTGAAATGTATCGTTCGTTTTCAAAAGCCGCATTTACAAAAGCTTTGCAAAAACTGATTCCTGAAATTCAGGAAAGTGATTTGACCGAGGGAGGTGCTGGTGTACGCGCGCAGGCGTGCAGTCGCGATGGCGGACTGGTTGACGATTTCCTTATTCTCGAAGAAAAGAATGTGATCAATGTTTGCAATGCTCCTTCTCCTGCTGCAACCTCTTCGTTAGCAATTGGCGAAACAGTGGCTGCACTCGCAATGAAGAGGGTAAGCTAATCCTGGTAATGCGTCAAAAGACACGAATCGCCAGCCCTGCCTGCAATCCCCAGACAGAAACAGATTCGTAATAACGCTGATAGACTCCGCCAATAGTTGCATAGCCGCGCCAGAGCCCTGTCCTGAAAAGCTGTTTTTCTAATGAGAAGTTTATTTCTCTTCGCGGTATAGCCCCGGTTTCGTAATCCTTTGCAACGCGATATTCAATATTGCCAACAATGGTTTGAGTATTTGAGAAAATAGACAAACCCGAAGTCCATTCAAAAAAGGATCGCTTGTCGCCAAAACGCTCATACAACGTGCCACCACCGACACGTGCCGTGACGTTCCTCGTGGTGATCAGATTCAGATGCAAAACCTGCCAGTCGTATGTGGTGAGATCATTTGTACCGCTGCCATGGTTGTCTTCAATCAGGTAGTTCATCCGGAAATCAGTAGAGAACAAACCCCAGTTTCCGCGAATGCGGGGATTGAATAAATAATAGCTCGAAGGCTGTATCGTACCTTGCGCAAATGCCTCAAAAGAAATCATCCTTCTCACTGAATCTGATTTCTGAAGCCTGGCGCTTTGAGCAACACTCAACAATCGGATCGCATCAACAAAAAAATAAAAACCGCTGCCAGCGGCAGAAGAGCCACCATATCCCCTCCTGTCCGATCTCGAATTAGCGGAAGACCGGCTTTTAATTGCACTGACTTGAGCGTTGGAAATGGCCGCTATCAGGCTAAGAGCCAGGATTAAGGGTCGGGGGGTCATGGTAAGTAAAGTTAAACAATTTTGAGGCCAGAAGTTTTCACTTCTCAGCATTCATTGAGACAATATATTCGTCTGGTGCAAAAGCGAGAAAAGAGTCATTAAGATATCGTTGTCTTGCTCGGCTAGCGTGATACGGGCTGAATTAATTGCTGTTTGAATAAGGTCTTGTTGTCACAGTGCCCCTATGCGTTGAAAGCAGAGGCATTGCCTGGTTGGGAAGTATAACTTCGAACGTTGTACCCTTACCCAAGATGGAGTCGAAAGATATTTTCCCTTTTAACCGATCAATCATAGACTTGACTATGTACAACCCGAGACCGGTTCCACTTGAGCGTGTAGTGGCTCTGAAAAACATCTCATAGATCTTTTCTTTGTAATTTTCATCTATTCCAATGCCGTTGTCTTTGATTTTGATCACCGCATGCCGGTGGTCAATGGTCACATTCACATCTATGAATCGTCTCTCCACTTCAGGATTGTAATATTTAAATGCGTTTGCCAATAAATTGGCGAGGATAGTTCTTATCCGAACGGGATCGCTGACAAATGCAAAATGATTGTGAATGTCAATACGAATGTCAAATTGGTGTTCGGGGTATCCGAGCGATTTTAGCAGCACATTTATTTCGTCCTCAAAATTGAATAGCTCATGTTCTGTTTCCGTTTTGCTATTGTATGAAATCGAGATTAGATCTTTGAGAAGTGAGTCCATGTGATTTACCCTTCCCCTGATCATTTCAAAATAGGAACGAGCTCCGTCAATATTAGGCTCCTTCAGACCCAAATGAACAAGACCCTGGATGGAAGTAAGTGGTGCTCTCAGGTCGTGTGATGCATGGTATGTGAAACTATCCAGTTCAGCATTCACCCGCCGGAGCTCAAGCATTCGATCGTACTGCTCTGAAATATTCAACTTTAAATTTTCCCGCATTGTGAGCAACGAAATTCCCAGTATATCTTTGTCACTTAACGGTACGAAACTGGTATCGAGGTTCCCTTTTCCGATGTCGTTTGCAAACTCCTGGTAGTTTTTTGTTCCTTTCACGAGGTTGTTCAAAGCGAAAGCCATTTCATTCAAATCTTCCACGTCAGATCGCACAGCTGTTTGGGGAACTTCTCCACGGCCCATCTGGGTAATGATGGATTTCATTTCGTGAATAGGCGCCACGAGAGTTTTGTAAAGCCGTCGGTTAATGCTGAGGGCAGCTGCAATTGCCGCGGTAATGATCAGTAAAAAACATAAGTAAAGCTTAATAAGTATCTCATTATGTGCCTGGTTAATGCGAGTATTTATTTTCTCCAGTTTCACCGCTTTGTCAAAATTATCACCAGATGCAAAAAGAAGACTTTGCAATCCTTTACCGGTATATATCCCAAGTTCACGATCTACCTCCACGAGTTTCTTAAATACAGTCTCGTAGTTGAATAGTATTCTTGAGACTCTTTCGACTTCTTCGTCACGGATATGTTTTTCCATGACCATGGTGAAGTCATAAATTTCGTTTGAAATATTATTGCTGATGTTCACGTCTCCGGTAAGCAAATAGTTCTTAACGAAGAGCTGTAAATTGAGTACGGCCATTTTATCTGTTCCGAAATTATATTGCAACAGACTTTCTATCGATTTATCAAATTCACCTATGAGGCCGTACATTCCAAATCCCCTTGTTTTGATCTTGGTCACCATCTGAAGGAACACTCCGTTGTATGAATTTGCTTTCACTTTCAGATCTGTCAATTCCGCTTGATCCAGGTAACTCAGGCGGGAAGTTCTTGCCAGGATTTCATTTGTGTTTTTTTCTAGCTGCCGTAAGGAATTTGCATACTCCACCAAAAAAAGGCTGGTGCCTGCTGCAAAAAAGTGTTCATTCGCTTTCTCCCGGAGGATAAATTCATTGGAAGCGCTTTTCATTTGCATCTGATTTTCCTTGAGGCAAGAAGAGATTTCCTTCAGCGAATTGATTTCCAGCATTTGCCTGGTCCACGTATAAGCAAGTGCTTCGAGTGCAATAATCAATGCTGTCAGTGTGAAAAAGGCAAAGACAATTTGCGCGCTGATGGAATTTCTTTTTAGCCGTTTTAATAAATTCATTTTTCTGTCGTCTGAAGAAAATTGGAGTCCAGCTTCAACTCTTTGCCTTGCTCCGTGACTTTACTAAATGAAACATGCGAAGCAATCACCTCCGCTATTTTTTCCACCACTAATCGCTGATGGTCACCAAAGGGATGAAGACCTGCAATCTCTATCACACCAACTGTGACATCGTTGTGCCGGAGAGGTTCAAGGAGAAGAACCACCGGCTGGCTTTGACCAAGCCCCGAGGTAATCCGGCCAAAGTAATTTTTGGGAACAGGTGAAAGGTATATGCTTTCACCTGAATCAATAGCCTGGCCCAATAACCCCTGGCCAATTTCTATGCGCTTCTCCGTCTGCTTTTCATATTCAAAACCATAACTCGCCACTAGTTCAATATAATTGTCTGCCGAGTCATCGTTAATCAAATAAAGTCCTGCCAATTGTGCGCTCACATATTGGGCCAGCTTGGAGATCACTGCATGACTACCGCCTGACTTAAAATCAGCTCCTGCCTTACGAAAAATATCCTCCACTTGAGTAATCCCCTGAGCAACCCAGGCACGCTGTTTATTTTCCTGATCGAAATGACGAAGACTATCGCGCATGTTCAGGAGGGCTTTACCCAATACATCTTTTTCACTCCTGCTCCTGATGGCCGCTGTGAAGTTGCCCTTGCCAATGTGATCCGCAAATTCGTGATGGTCTTTGATATTGGCGATGAGACTATTTAATGCGGTGACTATCTCATTCAGTTCTTTGAGTTTGATCGGGCTCAATTCCGGTGGAATATCTCCAAGTCCAAGATCTCCAATAACAGTTTTAATCTTCCGAAAAGGTTTTACGAGGGTTCGGTTCAACCATCCTGAAATGATTATTGCTATCAAAATAGCTGTAGCTGTAACAAGGATAATGCTGAAATAAATTTGTGATGAAACTGAGGAGAAATTGTGACTGATGAGAGCTTGTACGCTCGACATCTGTACAGCTTCATCCATCATCGTGGTAGTCGAAAAAAGTTGCTTGGCCAATCCTTCTCCGGTATACGTGCCAAGTTGTTCATCTACAGCCACGAGTTTCTTGAAAGAGTCTTCGTATTTGGAAAGAGATGTTATTACCGATTCAACTTGCGAATCTTTCACATACTTTTCGATGACTGTGGAGAAATTATAAATCTCATTGGAGACATCGTTTGTTGCTCCTTTATTGCCTGAAAGCAAATATTCTTTGACGTACAGTTGAAGGTTCAGGATGGCAACGTTGTCTACTCCAAAATCGTGTCTCACTAAATCCATGATGGCGTTATCAAACTCTCCTATTATTCCGAACTTATTACTTCCCCTCTCTTTGATCTTTTCCACCATCTTCCGGAAAATAGTGTCGTACTTGACCACCACTTTTTTAAAAGCTCCTACTTCAGCATCATTGAACATCCCCGCTTCACGCGTTTGCTTTTCAATGGTATTGATATCTTCATTGACCTGAACAAGTGACGCTTCGTATCTCGCCAGAAACTCACTGTGACCGGTTTTAAAAAAAGCTACGTTGGCTTTGTCTCGAAGAATAAATTCGGTTGCAAACCCTTTGAGCGAAACTTCGTCTTTCTGTAATTTGGTGAGACTCTGCCGGATCGAATTGATCACAAAAATGTTAGGCAGTTTTTTAATTCGGTAGTAAGCGATAAGCTCGGAAATAACAATGATCGCAATGAGTGAAAACAAGGCGATGGTTATTCTGGAGCGTACTGTACTAACGAAGTTTAATTTCATACCCGCAGCTTTACTTATATGTTGCTTTTCGTTTTAAGAAGCTCTCATACCTGGTCCTTGTATTTCCGCTGAGCGGGTTCCCTGATAAAATCAATTCGCTAAGCACACGCAACGAAAACAGGTCGTCTGGAATATTCGTTATCTTATTATTATAGAGATCTAATTTTTTTAGGATTCGCATTTGATCCGTCAACACCGACAGCTCTTCGATGTTATTATCCGAGAGGTCCAAATCTTCAAGGTTGATACACCCTTTCAGAATCACATTCTGAATCCGGTTGTTGGCAAGGCAGAGTTTGCGGAGCGAATCGAGCCCGATCAGTTCCGTTGGGAGGCTGCGAAATTCATTGCTGCTGAGATTGATGACTTTAAGTCTTTTGAGCTTGTGAACTGATGCAGGGAGACTATTTAACTTATTATTCTCTACTGTCAGTTCCTCCAGATTGTACAAGTTTCCAATGGCCTCCGGCAAAGAACCAAGATTATTGTTCGCAAGATTTAAGACTCTCATATTCGTCAGCTCGCCAATCCTGGCCGGAAGTGAGTCAAGTCTCTGATTCCTGAGAATCAATACTTTCACCTGCTCCGGGTCTTTCAGCGCCTCATCAAGATTATCGAAATAGGATTGAGCGTGTTTGAGACGACAGAACTGAATTCCCACATAGGATAGCATAACCATGATGCCAACAAACGCGAGCAAGAGTACCCGGTATATTTTTATTTTCTTTAAAGCCATTAAACAGGAGTTTGTGTGTTATTTTATTTTTCCACCTTTTACTTTTTGTTTTAGAATAAAAGCGCGACTTACTGTGAATCCGATTCTGATATTGCCCTCACTAATTTTTCCTGTCGTTGCAGTCAAAAATTCCTTTTCGATCATCCCCACAGAATTCGTCAGGTAAAACTGAAAGGTGTGGCCGCCCGTCACGATATCGAAACCCATGGCGACTGGATTTTCAAGAGTGTTGTCATTATTGAAGACGTAACCGTAATCTGCAACCACATGCATCCGATTACTTACTTTTAACCGGCCACCAGCGCTCAACGCATAAACGCGATGGTTATCGCTTTCCGAAGCAACGGTATTACGGTGGACCACTGCAGGTATCAATTGGAAGGAAAATTTCTCGGAGAATTGCCGACTGATAATCAACTCTGTAGTGTAGACCAGTTGGTTGATAAATTGGCTTTGCCCCTGAATCAAATTCTGACGATGAAGTTCTGCTGAAGAAAATGCGAGACTGGAGAATGCAACAAGACTCACGGGAAAATTATTCACACCTCCGCTGGTCTGCGTCTTCAACCTGAATTTAAGATGGCTGTCATAATTCTTACCCACCGAACTACGTCCGAGGCCGGCTGTAAGTCTGTCGGTGATGCCATACTCTACTCCAAGCCGGATGGCCGCATAGTCCAGTCCGTAAGCATTGAATGATCCATCGCTTAGTTCGCCAAACCGATGAAGGATAAGGAAATTGAGACGACCGCCTTCAAGGACATTGGAAGATTGGTTGTTGATAATGTAGCTACTGTTGAATGCCTCTTTCACCGGAACACTTTCCGAGGGGGTGTTGTCCAGAGACAAAGGGTCAGCCTGAGAAAACGTATGGCTATGAAAAAAGAGCAAGCACACCACCAAGACTGGCACGACAAGGGCTTCAAGTTGGATCTTAATCATCGCTTCATTTTTTACTTGGTCATTTTTAGGGACAGATCAACGGTGAACTCCTGCGAAACTTTCAGGGACACGAGTCTCGGTATCTTAATATTGTAGTCAGATAAAAAAATGGAAAATTTTGCGGTGAGGGTTATTTTACCTTGGTCAACGGTGATCACCGCGGGAGTCTTGAGTTCTTTTTCGATACCATGCATCCCGAACTTCCCTCTGACCGTGACATTATAGACACCGTCTTTGTCCAGGCTGATGTCGTTAATGATTTCTCCTGCAAAGGTGGCGTTCGGAAACTGCTTCACTTCCCAATAGCTTTCTTCGGCATGTTTCTTTTGCAGTTCACCTTGCGAGAAAGAAAATGTATTCAGCGGTTGTCTGAAATTAAATTTCTTCGACCCGATGTCGAGCTTTCCAGCCAGTGTTGAGCTTTCGGCCGTAATGATTTCCTGCGGAGCTTCTCCACGCAATTGCACCTTTCCTTTCTGTCCGCTATAAATCTGTCCATGAGCTACATTAATAGCACTTGTAATGCAAAGCATTATGAGTAACCAAACTTTTGTTTGCACCCTGTCAATGGTTAATTCAGCAGAGCTCCGTTTTTTATCCATGTTCTTATTATTGTTATCTCACAGTCAGTCAGGAATGATTTGCCCCTGGTATCTCCCGCCGGCATTTGGCGGCTCACAATCATAAATTCCAGTCTTCCGCTCTCAGCTGCTTTCTTTACTTCGCTGGCATTTTTAAAATTGCCGTGCAGGGAGTTGTTTACGTGACATGCGGGGAGTGCACAGGTCCGGTCAATAATCGGGTAGACATCCGTGAAGTAGTTCACCATGACAGGCGGAGTACAAGAAGCAGGTTCATCTACGTGTGTCGTGCAACGCATGAATGCTAAAAGAACTACCACGATTACAATTGTTTTCATTAGTTCCCTCCTGGTTTTAATCCGCTGGGTACACGCGTGAGCACCTCCCGATCATAACTGTCATCCGTAAGAGCTCGCAGAAATGAGATAATGGCCGCGGTTTCCTTTTCACTGAGATTAAGCGGTTGAATCTTGGGGTCAATCCATGTTATGTCGGAGTTGGCGCTTGTGGCACGTGCATAGTGTGCCATCACCTCCTCCAGTGTTTGAAGCACCCCGTCATGCATATAAGGAGCCGTTAGTGCGATGTTTCGAAGTGACGGAGTTCTGAATACAAACGTGTTATCAACTCCCTTGTCGGGGTCAGGTCTTTTTTGATTGTAGGCGATACCGAGATTGTAGTAATTGTAATCTGAAAACATAGGGCCTGAATGGCAGGTCACGCAATTCGCCTTTGTGTAGAAGAGCTGAAGACCCAATTTCTCATCATCAGTCAATGCGCTCCTGTCTCCTTTGACGTACCTGTCGTATGCACTGTTTGCACTGACAATTGTCCTTTCAAAGGCGGCAATAGCTTTGGCGATATTCTCTTTTGTAATACTATTGGGTGTCCCGAACGCTTCTGAAAAAAGTGTTTCGTACTCAGGTATCTTCTTCAAACGAGCAACTAAACTGTCATAAGTCACCGCAGAGGAATAGGCGTCACCGAGCATGATATTGAAAACCGTAGGCGGACCGATACATTGAATTTCTATGCTTTTCCTTCTGCCATCCCAAAACATAGGAGCTGTCATCGGATCATATTTCTGACTGCCCGAGATCAATCCGTTGTATGCCACATTGATAATCGTTTGTGAATTTCTACCCAGAAGAGGTATTCTCCCGTTAGAAAAATCACTGCGGTCCGGACCTTGCCCCTTCCCCCCAACGCCTATTGAGAGGTCGATGCCGTCTGCGTAGCCGCGATTGGGAAGATGACAGGTAACACAGGCGATGTCCTTTTCGCCGGATAAAATCGGGTCGTAAAATAAGAGCTTGCCAAGAAGGCGTTTTGATGGGGTAACTGGATTGTCCGCTGGGTGAATCACTTCAGGAAGTGTTTCAAGTTGAAACTCGGCAATCCGTTCATCGGCAGAAGCAACATGCTCGCGACATGCTGCGACACTGGCCGCGATCAACAGAAAACAGAGAACTGCTCTCATACGATTGGATTAAAAAGTAAAACCTGAGCGACAAAATCGTGAAATGCGGTTGGCCAATTCTACATCGATGTTCCTCCAGATTTCCCTTTGTTCACAGCACTGCAATTTTGCCCAGGTTTAATCTGGAAGGACATCATTACAGAGCCAAGCGATTCCTCCCTAAGTCTACGTCAAAAGTATTCGGAGGTCAGGAAACGAAGCTGAGACTCGCGTGTAAACAACTGGTACTTATGTCCTACCTCGTCATACCATATTGTGTTACAATTTCACGGCAGTTCCTTGTGTGATAAGCTTGAAACAAGTACCAGAAAGGGCACTATAGTTGTGTTTCTTATGCAGAATAACCCCTGGCCAAGCAACAAATGTATCCTGCGTTGCAACAAGAGTTTCATCAACAGACAAAGCCGGCATTGAATAATCAAATGGCGATCAAACCGGAAAAACCGCTGTAGTCAAGAGGGTCTCCCAGTCATTCATTCGTGCGACTCCAAATTATGAGCAGATCTGCTTATTCAGGTACGGTACCAAATAATGTATCCTCGGCACTCGAGAAAAATATAGTCCCCTTTTGAGCTAAAATCAGGGTTTTGCATAAATAATGGTACGCTATTGTCACAAATAATAGGCTTCTTTGTCTTACAGTAAAAGGCCCTTTGGCTTAGTTCTTTACTTAAACCTATAACTGGCTTTAAACATGAAAGCAATTCTTATTTTCTTCGTAGCTCACTGGTACTTGTCCTTATTCTTCCAGACATTCTTCCTACACCGTTATGCTTCCCATCGTGCCTTCACGATGAATAAATTCACGGAGAAGGTGTTTTTTATACTTACCTGGATATTTCAGGGCGCGAATTACCTGAGCCCTTTCGGCTACGGTGTTATGCACCGCATGCATCACGCATTCGCGGATACGGAAAACGACCCGCATTCTCCCAAGTATGATGAGACCATCTGGAATATGATGTGGAAGACCAAGACGATTTATTCGGCTATTGCCAATGGCAAGATGGTTCCTGAAAAACGTTTCACAGAAGGTGTGCCTCGCTGGGATTCTTTTGATAAAATTGCTCGCTCGTGGCCTTCACGCCTGTTCTGGGGTGCGCTTTATGTCGCTTTCTACTGGAGCTTTGCAACAGCCTGGTGGCTGTGGTTATTGTTGCCTTTGCAATTCCTGATGAGCCCTATTCATGGCGCTATCATTAACTGGTTTGCCCACAAGTACGGCTATCGCAATTACGAAGTAGGAGACACTTCAAGGAATTTCCTGCCGGTTGACTTCCTGATGATGGGTGAAAGCTATCACAACAATCACCACAAGAACGGGGCACGTGCCAACTTCGGTGGCATTCGCTGGCATGAAATCGACCCGACCTATCAAGTGATTCGGGTGCTGAACAAGCTTGGGATTATTCAGATAGTGAAGAACAAAGAGATTAGTATGGAGCGCGTACAAAAAGCGGCTTAACACAAACAGGTCCATATATTTAAACCGGTGACACGCATCACCGGTTTTTTTATGCTCTAAAATTTAGTCTTACCGAATGACGGGCTTGATGTCGATCAGCGGAGTTTGATCAAGAACTTCCAATCCCGATACTTTGATCATTCCGTCTTTTATGGAAATGACTTTAGCCGAATGCAGTCCGATAGGATTGGGGCGATCTGGTGAGCGAGTTGAAAAAACGCCAATCTTGGGCGCGTCATAATTATGGCGAGGCACGCATTTAATAACTGACCTGTCGGCCTGGTGAAGCCACGTGAGCAATACAACCTCCGAACCTGCTTTTATGTTTTTGATACCTTCTGCAAACTCAGGGTGAATAACCAGTGTCGCCTCAGGCGCGTTCTCGCTTTCTTGCAAAGGACAGTCCTCTATTGTCTTGAGAGAGGAATTAACTATTCCTATGAATTTCAGGGTTGCTTCCATTATATGAATTTGTTTTCCATACCAATTCGAGTCGGGGAAGCCTTTCGAAACCATGTGTAAATGTTTACACGGCTTGTTGAAGGTTTTCCATGGCTTGTTGAAAACTTTACACAACGTCTGTAAAGGTTTCAATAACTAATGTAAGATTTTCAATACGGTTCGTAAACATTACAGCAATACATTGAAAGTTTTCAACAAGTTGCGGAAACTTTTTATCAGGCTATTGAAAGCTTTCCATGAAGTAAGTAAAGCTTTCCAAATCATGCGGAAACTTTTCAAAATCGTGCGGAAACATTTCAAAATGTCATGGAAAGTTTTCCACAGCATGCCGGAATGTTTCCGAAAGGAATTGAGAACCTAACAATTGGTATTGAGCTATTCTATTATCAGGTTAACATTGCGGATAACTCAGGTGCAGAAAGCTATTTCACTTCCTTGATAAGCATCTCATAGTATAGCAATGCTACCTTTCGGTAGATCACCCTGCCCCGGGATTCAAATCCACATTTATGGTAGAAGTCTCCTGCTCCCGCAGGTGCATCGTAGGCATCAAGACGAATAGCATCGGCAGGCCAGGACTTAGCCATATTCTTAGATTCCTGGATCATCATTTTCCCTATACCCGATTTTTGCAGGGGAGGCGCAATAGCCATATCAACAAGATAAAGCGGACGCTTACAGTTGCTGAAATAGGAAACATCAATGGCCCAGGGTTTCTTTTGCGCAAGACGGAGTGTACCGACTAAATTATCATCGAGGAAAGCGAGCAGCACTTTCGAAGTATTGGTAATGCCCATCGCTACTCCCTTTTCTGTAGTCTGATGACTCCAATGGCCAGACCCGTATTTTTCGACCAGGTTGTTGGCAACACTATTCCGGAGCTCAACGATAGCAGAGACATGTTTTGCTGTAGCCGTTTCGAAACTGATTTTCCTCACAGTTTCTGATACATGATGTAAGCGTTAACCAAACCAAGAGTGCTGTGTTGAAACGCATCAGGTATTTCACCGATAATTTTAAAACCGATGTCCTGCCACAGCCGAACAGCACGTTCGTTGGTCTTGACAACAATATTGAACTGCATGGCTTTGTAGCCCAACCTTCGCGCTTCGTCAAGTGAAAAAAGCCCCATAGCGCGACCTACGCCTTTTCCGTAATTGTTGGGCAACGTGGCATAACCCGCATTGACAATATGCGACCCAAGACCCGGCTGATTGTCTTGCATAAAAAACGTCCCGACTATTTTACCTTCAGACACCGCAGTGTAGGTGCGCTTACCAGAAGCAAACCAGTAGTCAACCAATTCCTGTTTGGACGAAGTGGGTGGATAGGCGAGTGAATCTCCTTTTCTAACAATGGACAACAGTATCTCTCCAACTTGGTCTTTGTCTTCAGGGGTGGACTGGCGGATGTCTATCATGATCACAATTTAAACTGAAAGATAATTCAGTTATCGGTTCTAATCCAGAATCAGGTATTTCGTATCTCCAACTGTGCAAGATTGTACGCCAGCCTGTATTTAGAATAGGATGAATGGTGCTTCAACTATAGAAGCGCGCATTTAGATTTGTCCTGTTAATTTTTAACTTCTACACATGAAATATTTTTCGATACTCTGTCTGACATTGTTGGGTATTTTGAGTTGCTCGAAGAGCGACAAAGGCGTAACTCCCTCAGCCTGTTCCAACACTTCCGCAAGTGCGGAAACAATCCAAATATTCCCCGCTACTCATCCGCTCAATACGGATATCTCTGCCGCCAAGAAAGATTCCCGTTCTGACAACATTATCACTTTCCTGGCTTCCGGTTCGGGTGGAATAAAAGCAGACTTTGGCAGCGGTCTCTACAATGGGGCTACCATCGGCATCCCCTTTGTTGTAGTGTGCGACAAACAGCCTAAAGTGCAAATCACCTTTCAGGGTGATAGCTACGATGACGACTATGGGGATGAAAGTGACCCCGGCCCTTATCCTATTCCTACAACAGCTCCGATCGAAGGAAACGGTGCTGAAGACAGCCACGTGATTGCTGTAGATGTCGATAACAAAAAACTTTATGAGCTCTACAACGCGAATGTCGCTGGTAACGGTTGGCAGGCATCTGCCGGGGCTGTGTTTGATCTCACGAAGGAAGTCTATCGTCCGGCGGGTTGGACATCAGCTGATGCCGCAGGCCTGCCTGTTTTTCCATGCCTCGTTCGTTATGATGAAGTGGCTTCAGGTGAGATTGACCACGCCATCCGCTTTACATTGTCCAAGGACAAATGCATGAAAGGATATTTGAGCCCGGCTCGTCATCTCGTCAATGGCTCCAATGCCAACAGTGCTATCCCTACTCCTATGGGCATGCGCCTTCGCCTTCGCGCCAACTTCGATGTGAGCACTTATTCGGCAACCAACCAGGTGATCTTAAAAGCCATGAAGAAATACGGGATCATTCTTGCGGACATCGGCACAAGCTTTTATGTGACCGGGGCACCTGACTCGCGTTGGGACAATGATGATCTGCAGAAACTGAAAAATGTGAAGCCCGCTGATTTCGAAGTAGTGGAGATGGGAACGATTGTGACGAAATAAAATCGTATTGGTTGTTAGTTGTTCGTTCCTCGGCCTAAAGTATGTTGTTAAGTTTTAAATACTGTAATAGCATGATTGTCTTCCCGTCTTTTATCTCGCCGGTAGCGATCATTGCCATTGCACGGTCGATGCCTATTTCCAAAACTTCAATGTTTTCTTCTTCTTGTTCAACGCCACCGCCTTCCGTTACTTTCATTTCTTTTGAATACTCCGCAATAAAAAAATATAAAATCTCGGTAACAGACCCGGGAGACATGTACGCTTCGAATATCTTTCGCACATCGGTCACTTTATAACCTGTCTCCTCTTCCGTTTCCCGTCTGATGCAATCTTCTGCGTTGTCTTTATCCAAAAGACCAGCGCAAGCTTCAATCAACATTCCCGTCTCGTTTCCATTTACAAACGTTGGAAGTCTGAATTGCCTGGTGAGGATTACTGTTTTTAAATTTTTATTATACAGTAAAATGGTTGCACCATTTCCCCTGTCGTAAGCTTCCCTGGTCTGAGTTTGAGTAGTCCCGTCTTTCTTGACGTACTCGTAAGTTATCTTTCTTAAGATGTACCAATTGTCGGATAAGATTTCCGTCTTCAGGATTTTTACTTTGTCGATCACTTTAAGGCCTTATAAAGTTGTGGTCGCAAAACTAATCAAGTTATGCGGGTTTGGGTTTGTAATAACTGACTAGTTCCCAAAATCAATTGAAATCTTTTTAAATACGATCAGAGAAACTTCTACTCGTACTTCAGCGACTTCACCGGATTAGTGCGTGCAGTTTTCAACGAATGGAAGGCCACCGTGAAGAATGCAAACACCATGGCCAGGAAACCCACCAGGGCAAAAGTGAAATAATTTAGTTCCGTTTTGTAAGCGAAGTTGCCGAGCCATTGCTGAATCACATACCACGCAGCCGGTATTACAAGTACGGCAGCGATCAGCACCAGGTACATGATGTCTTTGAACAGCAGGTAAATAATATGCGGAATGGTGGCGCCATGCACTTTGCGAATGCCTATTTCTTTGGTGCGCTGAGCGGCCGTGAAGGCCGAGAGTCCCAGCAAACCTAACAGTGAAACAAAAATGCAGATGGAAGAAAGACCGGAGAGCAATTTGTATTGAGTTTCATCTGCTTTGTATTGCTCATTGAACCGTTGGTCTAAAAAGAAATATTCAAACGGATGGTTCGGATCAAAGCCGCTCCACTTCTCACGAATGTAGGTCATCGTCTCCGGAAGACGGTCTCCCGCTACTTTCAGGTAAAGGAAGCCTCCATCCTTTTGTGATTTGACGATCAGTAGTGGCTCAATAGTATTGTGCAAAGAGTTGAAATTAAAATCCTTTACCATACCGATCACACGACCATCTTCTTTTCCATGAAACCATTTTACTTTTTTCCCTACCGGGTCATCGCCCCAGCCCATCAGTTTGGCTGCTGCCTGGTTACACATAAAAGTATTCTCCACATCAATCTTGGGTCCGGGCTGGAAGCCACGACCCTTCACAATCTCAATGTTCATCGTCTTGAAGTAATCATCTGCTACAGTCATTATTTTGAAGGCCTGTTGCTTCATTCCTCCCTCCCCTTCCGCCCACATCACAGGACCGCCTACGCCCATCCCAGGAACGTTGTAAGAAGTAGTAGTAGAGGTGATCTTCGGATTTTTCAGGAATTCATTCTTGATCGCAGTCAATTGATTTTGAACCAGCGTGTCCTGAACAGGCAGGATCAGCACATTTTCTTTATTGAAGCCCAGATCAATATTGCGAACGTAGTCAATCTGGTCACGCATCAGGAAAGTACACACGACCACGAAAATAGAAATGGTGAATTGCGTAGTGATTAATGCTTTGCGTAAGAGCTTGCCGGACTCCTTATTCTTGAAACTGCCTTTGAGTGCACTCAGTGTCGGCACACTTGGTAAATAGAAAGCAGGATATAAACCGGACAACACACCGATACCTAATGCCACTGCAAGCGAACCGAGCAGCAGCAACGGGTTGTTCATGAAATCCGGCGACAGATCTTTGCCTATGAGCGAATTAAATGAAGTCGCCCTCAATACGATAAATACAAAGGTGACCGCCAGGAGTAAAGAAACCAACGAAAGAAAAACGGACTCACCCAAAAACGAAAGCACAAGGAATCTCCTGCTCGAACCCAGTGTTTTCTTCATCGCGATCTCTCCCGCCCGTTTTACCGACTTGGCCGTGGACAAATTCATATAGTTGATACAGGCTAACAGAATAATAAATGCACCAATGCCTGTGAAGGCATAGAGATAAGAAAGATTACCTACCGGCTCATCTGCGACAAGTTTGGAGTGAAAGTGAATATCAGCGAGTGGCTGAAGGATGGGTGTGTATTTCCCACCTACCTGGTCGCCAAAGGATTTGAAATACTTGGTGAAGATCGGGGAGAACTTCGTTTCAAAATTTTGCGGGTCGTAGTTCGCTGGCATTACCAGATAGGTATACACATCCGGGTTCCAAAATGCTTCCGATTTGATTTGGCCCTGGTCAGCCGTCCATCCGCGACTCTTGCTCAATCCTGATAGAAGGAAATCAAATTTCAGGTGCGTGTTCTTGGGAAGGTCTTTGATAACAGCCGTTACTTTCCAGGTGTCACCATCGATCAGCAATTCCTGGTTCAATGGATCATCTTTTCCGAAATAACGCTTCGCGGTAGACTCTGTAATTACAACTGAACTGAGAAGGTTCAGGCATGTTTTTTCATCGCCTGAAATAAACTCATGCTTGAATACGTGAAAGTAAGTTGAATCAGTGCGTACTACATCCTCTTCGTATTGCGCTACCTCTTCTCCTTTTTTCTCCCGCTTCACGAGCGTATGGTCCCAGTTATTGGCACGCGTTACCTTCTGCACTTCGGGTAGTTCTGATTTCAGGATATAGCCCAACTCGCGGGCGCTCCGCGCTACCTGGACGTCAACGCCAGTGGCTTGCAAGTGGCCGCCCAGGCGATAGATTCGATCGTAACCGGCATAATGTTTATCGAACCTGAGGTCATGCTGAAGAATAAGCAAAAGCAAAATACCCACAGCAATGCCCAATGCCAGGCCGAGGATATTAAGTACTGAGAAAAACTTGTCCTTCAGGAAGACGCGCACAAAAAACTTGATGTGGGTGAGGATCATGGGGAAAGGTTTTTTTGTATTAGATGCTTGAAGACCTCAAAAAGTTATATCCGGCTCAAGAATAATGCCGATAGCGAAATCGTTCAACCAAATGCAATCGGGCAGACTGTCAAAAATGGATTGGCCATTTTTGAACAATACTGCCCGATCAACGGCTGTTAGCCGCGAATACCGACAACCTGATTCAAATCACTACCAGATCTTTATTCTATCACTTTCCGATTTGAAATTCTTATCTCCCTGTTGCACATTAAATGCATTGTAGAACGGAGTAAAGTTGGTAAGCGGTCCATTCACACGCCACATTGCAGGCGAATGTGGATCAGTGTTTACATACATGCGCATGAATGCATCCCTGGTCTTCACTCTCCAGATTCGCGCCACCGATAAGAAGAAACGTTGGTCAGGGGTGTAGCCATCGATCTTAACAGAATCTTTTCCTTGTGGGGTCATTTTAAACGCATCGTACGCGATGGCCAGGCCTCCGTTGTCGGCTGTGTTTTCTCCCACGGTCAGAGCGCCTTTGATGTGAACGTCATCCAAAACAGAAAACGAACTGTACAGATCAATCACTTGTTGTGTCTTAGCCCTGAATTTCTCATAGTCTTCTTTCGTCCACCAATTCTTTACGTTGCCGTCTTTGTCAAACTGTGCTCCCTGGTCGTCAAATGCGTGAGTCAGTTCGTGACCGATGACCATACCGATACCTCCATAGTTAATAGCATCGTCTGCTTTAAAATCAAAATAAGGGTATTGTAAAATCCCGGCTGGAAATACGATCTCATTATAAAATGGATTATAGTATGCCGTAACTGTTGATGGCGTTGTTCCCCATTCCGTCTTATCTACACGCTTGTTCAATTTCGCCAGTTGAAACTGGTACTCATTCTGGTTTAGGGAGATCACATTTTCAAAATACTTCGTCCTGTCAATATTCACTTTGTCGTAGTCTCTCCACTTATCTGGGTAACCTATTTTCTTAGTGATAGCATACAGTTTTTCTTTTGCTTTTTTCTTGGTGCTGTCGCTCATCCAATCGAGTTGACTGATTCTGCTCTCGAAAGATTTTTGCAGATTATTGACCAGGTCGAGCACGCGTTTCTTAGCGTCTTCATTAAAATACCGCTTCACGTACAACTGGCCCAGTGCCTCTCCCAGTGAACGGTCAACGCCTTCTGCCATTACCAATGCGCGAGGTTTTTGAACAGCCTGCCCTGACAATGCTTTATTAAGTTCAAACGCTGTCTTTACAAATGGAGAACTCAGGGCATTGGCATAGGTGCCCATGGTACTCGCCTTCAGAAAAACTTTCCAGTCATTGAGAGAGACTGATTTTAGTAAGGCATTCAGTTTATCGTAATAAGCGAGCTGCGGCACATCCAGAGAGTCAGTCTTGGCATCGAGATTTTGCAGCAGCGAACTCCAGCCGATGTTGGGTTGTTCCTTATCGATAACTGCTACCGGCAACCGGTTATAGTTTGTCTTTACATCTCTGAGTTCGATGTTTGTTTTGTGCACATTGGCAATCTGTTTTTCGATCCCATAGATAATGTCAACATTTTTAGCGGCTGTTGCTGCATCACTGCCGGTAAGTGTAAACAATGCAGCGATGTATTTTTTATACGCCTGTTGTATAGCCAGTGTTGATGAATCCGTCTTGAAATAATATTCCCTGTCTGGCAACCCGATGCCGGCCTGGGTAGCATGTGCAATATTGATACTGCTCTTCTTATTATCAGGCCAGATGCCAAATTCAATGATAGAGCGATCACCCGCCTTTAATTCATCGGCTACATATTTCATCAGCGCAGGTACATCTTTAATGGCATTGATGCGATCGAGCAGCGGCTTGATCGGCTCATATCCGCGCTGGTTAACAGTTGTCGTGTCCATGCCCGAAGCATAGAAGTCACCTACTTTCTGTTCGATGGTCCCTGACGCGTAGGTGTTTTTTGAAACACTGTCCAGTATGTGTTGCAAAAGTTTTTTCTGTGGAATATTCAGATACCTATAAGAGCCTACTCCTACCTGGTCGGCATCAATCTTTACCGTGTCATACCACTTGCCATTGACATACCGGAAAAAATTGTCTCCGGGTTTTACAGATGAATCTATCCCCGGCACATCCACGAATTTCATTTTGGAAGAATCGGGAGTGCTACAGGCGGCCAATACCAGTAAGACGACTGAGTAGTAAAGAACTTTCTTCATAAAAATTTTTAGTGTTTATGAAAGATAAACATCTTTCAGTGAGTGGCGTCAAAAAAAGATGCAGGTGGTAGCCCTCAAATGTACTTCACGGCAATAATCGCCTCACGATTGATGGCGCCATACAGGTGTGGAAATTCCTCATCGTTGGTACTCGCTTCAAATTTCAATTCCGCTTTCAGCTTTGATTCATCCAGGTGAAGCAGTGCCAATCCGGTTTTGCCTTTAAAATACCTTTCCATCACTCCGGCCAGTTGTTCGCTGGTGCAGCAGTGAATGAATCCTTCCTTGTGATAGTCAGCAGGAAGAAAGTCGGGCTTATCCTTTTGCGACTCCCAGTCTTGCGAGGTAGTGATATGATAGATCATAGGGAGGTGAAGTTAATTATTCAATGTTAGCTGAACGTGAACTCTCTAGTAATCTTTCGCCAGCACCATGGCCCCGGCACCAAAGATCACCACATCCTGTAAGAAGTGGATAAGCAGCGCCCAACCCATCGACTTTGTTTCTATTACTGATTTTGCGAGGAGTCCTCCCATCACACCCGATGCGATCACGCCAAATACACCATTAGGTGTTCCTCCTATATGCGCCAGGCCAAAGATGCTTCCTGATATCCAGCAGATGGCCACCGGGTTCACTTTACCAGATAAGCCTGTCACGATAACGAAGCGGCTCACGATCTCTTCCGTCCATGCGTTGGTGAATGAGAACAAGAGTACCAGCGGCAGCAATTTTAAGAAAGAGGAATTGATCACGCCTCCTTGCGATACCACGCTGACTGACATATACATTATTGTGCCTATGGTGAATGCGCCCGCTATGATCGGGCCTGTCAGCCGCCAGTCATTTTCCTGGTTATCCGGTTCTCGGCCGTAGCCCAAACCAAACCGGAAAAACAACTTTGCATTCTCACTGTTAATCGCTCCTATTGCCAAAGTGGTGATTGAAGCCGTACCGCTGATGCCTGATCTGAAAAAGGAGCTGGCAGCGATGAACAAGAAAAAAATGACGGAATGGATTGCAGCTGTACGCGCCCTGAAAATAGAGGGCCTGAGCGCAGTGGCAGTGGTGCGTCTCTGTGTGCTGCTATTGACGGCCCTGCTGAAGAAACTGCCGAAGGTGACGCCAGGCGACCTCGCTCTCGAAATTCAGTTTGTATTTAATTATATGCTGGTGCTAATCGGGGACTTCTATGTGAGCAACGCCTACTTTCAAAGCAAAATAAAATATGCTATCACCAACCCGTCTCCTGAATTTTGGTTTCAGCGCATCGATATGGCTGGCGATCATCAGTTCAATACTCCTGATGGAAACTACCTGGTGAACACGATACCCATTGCCGACAACCAGCACTATTTTAATTCAGAGATCTATGACAGTCCTTACACTACGCTGACACCTTCATGTGTGATCGCCAACCCCTACCCGGTAGAGGAGATCACAGACACGATTGAGTTGCAGAATTTTATTTACGACCTCTTCGTGAACATTCCTTTTGCGAGTTCGCACAATGTGACATTCGCAGCCACCATCAAAGCCGAGAACCTGACTGGCGGCTCACGCGGCTGGGGATTTTGGAATACCGATGGCGTGCCCATACTCGGGATGAAGATCGCGTGGTTTATGCAACAGAGTGACGGCAACCCGAAGAATAAGACCAACGGATTCTTCGCACACACTGTAAACGGAGATAAAATTTCTGCTGTGCCATTACCTGCCCTCGATGAAAACTGGCACGACTATAAAATTGTGATGAGCCCGCAACTCGTGGAATACTTTATTGACGGCAAGTCTGTAGCGCGCGTGACGGAAGCTGACACCATACCCGATGCACCAATGGCCTTTCACAACTGGGTAGACAACGCGTGCTTCGATATCAACGAAGGGATCCAAAAGGTTTTTCAGAAGACAACTGCGCCACGGAAGAATTTTACGAAGAAGATGGATATCCGTTGTTAGTTGATGGTTATTCGTGAGTGTAGAGAAGGCGAGTACGAGTGGGTTGCCGACTGACTAAGTCAGTTGCCTCGCAGCCTGAGTCGATCGCCTCGACGGCCGAGGAGCCGCCTCGATGGCTGAGGCGTACGCCTTGACGGTCGAGGAGTCCGCCTCGAAGCCCGAGGCGCACGCCTTGATGGCTAAGACGCTTTGCCCCGAAGGTCGAGGCACACGTCTCGATGGTTGGGGAGGCCTCCTCGAGGCTCGAGGCGTACGCCTCAATGAATGAGGAGCTTCTAAAAATCACGTTTTCAGCCCAAAATCCAACTTTAATGAGTTTTATAATAAATGGCTCGGCCCTTTATTTAAGTGAGGGGGCAACTATAACTAAGTTGATGAACCAAGCCATTGACCCGGATTAATTGCTTCGGTGCGCAGTCGGGGTTGACCGAAACGTAAACCAATTGCGTCAGGGATTGTCAGAAAAACATACGATCCGGGATCGAACAAATTCATTGTGAACCACAGCTATAAACATGTGACCCTTCCAGGGTCTTACTTTGGTGAGAACAACAATCCCAGAGGCCTGCCTGCCGGTAGGCAGGGATTGAATGTTTATAGGGAAAATAAACCAAGAAAACCGTGTCGACCAAAGAGGGGTCGTATGGTTGCTGAGCTCGATAAAGCATTTGCAACAAATCGACTATGGTTGCCTGACCAACCAGTTTTAAAATTTCTTTATGATCTTAGTGAGTAACAATAACCATAAAGAAACTGGCATGGGTGCAGTAGATCTAATTCGCATTGGTGCAGGAAACAAAACTCACGATAAATTCTATTTGAGTCTGGATGCCGCACTGATTATTGTTTTTGGAGCTACTGCTCTTTTAAAATCCACCTGGGCATACTACCTGGCTATTTTCATAACTACATGCGTGCTTCAAATGTTGATGATTATAGTTAACCACTATGTTTTCATTCAGGGGGATTCTATCGTTATAGATCACGTCTTCAAGAAAAGAATTCTTATTAAAAAGAATCTGTGCAAAGAAATCTCAACACCTATGCTGAGCATTCCTTATAGCGATGAGCTAACCATTTCTTTTACTGACGGCAGAAGCTTTAGGTTCAAGCGTAGTGACAACACGGCTGAAGACTTGAATAAAAAGATAAGGCAAGAACATCCGTGAGCTATTTCCCGCGCGGCCATCTTCACAACGTATCCGCACAAAGATTCTTTCTTGCACCCATCATTCAAATTCGGTAGTTTCATTCTCTTCAAACTGCCAACCATGAAAATTAACTTATCAATACTAGTCTTCCTTTTGCTTTCACATACGGGAAACGGGCAAGGCGCAAATGCCCAGGCAACTTCTCTTTCGGGCAAGCCTCTTTTCTCCCCTCCTCCTTCCGCCAAAGTACTGGCCAAGAGTGACAGCATCATTAATACAATCAACTCCAAAAAAAATCTTTCAGAAGATGACTACGTTGAGATTGGGAGGCAACTCGTAGCAACAGCCCGCTACAAAGAAGCAGTAGATAATTACACCGCAGGGCTGATTAAATTTCCCTCCTCTTACAAACTGTTGCGCCATCGCGGCCATCGCTACCTGACATTGCGCAGGCTGGACCTTACTGTAGCTGATCTGCTCAAAGCACGGGACCTGATAAAAGCACAGCCTGACGTATGGGAGTTTGATGCCGAGGGGAAAAAGACCGATACGTATCAACACCAGATTGAATACCATTTAGGAGTCTATTACTTTCTGAAAGGTTCATATCAACCGGCTGTTGCTGCATTTGAGAAAAGCCTGGCGCAGGCTCACGACAGCAAAGAGATCGTAGGCACCACCGACTGGTTGTACAATTCCTACATGCGCAACAATCAGAAAAGTGAAGCATCTAAACTCCTCACAACTATTCCACCCGATTACAAGACGGACCAGGAGCAGGCCTACTTCAAACGCGTAATGCTTTACAAGGGAGTGATCAAACCAAACGAGCTGCTGGACGAAAGCATCCCTTCTGATAAGCTGAGCATACAGGATGTGACTAAGATGTATGGACTGGCCAATTGGTATGACTTTAATGGAGACAAACAAAAGGCGAAGGAACTGTACAGCAAAATTGTTCAAACCACCGCCTGGCCTGCTTTCGCCTACCTCGCTTCAGAAACTGAGCTGTTGAAGAAGTAGTTGGTGATTGAGCATCTGAAACGGTAAGGGTAGGTTTCGCTAACCTTGATAACCGCAGTACAACATACAAAAAAAGCAGAGCCAGACGGGAGCTCTGCAAACAACAGTTTAGGTATAGGTATAAAATGTAAATGCTTAAGGTATCAGGAGAAAGTGGTTGACTGTTACGTTTCCCTGGATGCTTTGGATGATGAAATCAGTGGTAACAACAGTTGCAAATTCTTCGTGCAGACTGGCCAATGCAGTGTCGTGGATAAGTGCAGCACTATAGCTTTGACCATTCACGCCTTTTTTCCCAAACGTTGCAGTAGCATCAGAAACAAGAAAAGTATCAAAGCCCAGGTTCCCGGCCATGCGCGTGGTGGTGGAGATACAATGATCGGTGGTCAAACCAACAATTACCAGTTTGGTGATTTTCAATTGATCAAGTAGTTCCTTGAGTTCTGTCCCCACGAAAGCACTGTTGACATTTTTTTTAATGATAATCTCACCGGCGGCAGGCCTTACCAGTTCTTTGAATTGATTTCCGGGGTTTGTTTCATGCAAAGGCGACACCGGGTTAGTGGAACAATGCTGAATGTGAAAGACCGGAAGGCTGGTCTCCCTCCAAAGCTCCAGGAGCGTGCTCGCGTTTTCTTCCGCCTCGGGGTTGTTTCTCCGTCCACCCCAATGCTTGACATCGTCAAATCCTTTCTGGATATCCAC
This sequence comes from Cytophagales bacterium WSM2-2, assembly GCA_015472025.1. Lineage (NCBI taxonomy): Bacteria > Pseudomonadati > Bacteroidota > Cytophagia > Cytophagales > Cytophagales bacterium WSM2-2. The sequence goes on along the minus strand of BNHL01000001.1, from coordinate 3,098,537 downwards.
GAGAAGCAATGCCGGCCTGTCCTTTTTAGCTATGCTCATGCGCTGTTTTTTTTAATCGTTGCCCTGGTCATGAACGACATAGTTCATTTCCGAAATCAGTTTACTTGTCTTGTCACGAAGACGGTATTCGGATCTAATTGAAATCATCAAATTATCCTTTTCATTCACTTCAAACGGTTGATTGGCGAATAGCATAGCAACAAAAACAGCAAGACCCTTCATACACAGTTCATTTTTTAATTGCAAAACCCTCAACTCAGCAGAGTCGTTTGTTCAAAGCCTCTGCTGAGTTGAGAAGAAAACCAAGATTTAATTATGCGCGCCAGGATCTTCATCCGTAGGCAAGGCAAAGAAAGAAAGGCGGGATGTGATGAAAGTTAATCTACATTAAGTCGATATACTTTTTCAATAAAGTACTGAAAGATTGGGGAGGAAATTAGTTGTTGCCTGAACGGAGTGCGAAAAATTTGCGAAAAAACCAGCATCCTGAAATTACCTAACTTTGCAGGATGTTACGATCAATACTGGCACTACTTATCCTTACTCTTCCCACTCTTGCTACCGGGCAAGTTTACCAAAATGCACTGAAGGGCGTTGAAAAACTAAAAAACGGAAATACAGATGGTTACTACGAAGCGTCATTTGCTGTTGCCGACCACTACAAAGAACTGACAGACGAGCAGCGCACGCAGATACGGGAAGGATTAAACGCTAATCCTCTTAAAGGCAAGGTGAAATTGACTTCTCCCGGTGAGCGTGGGATCAAAATCAGAATCAAGGGCCAGTTGGTCGACAAGAATGGTAAACCGGTTGCGAATGCATCTATTGAAATTTACCAGGCAGACGCTCGCGGGTGTTATGCCCCTACCGACTCTGTCAACAAGATTATGAGCGAGCATGATCCGAGGCTCTTCGCGTATATTGTCAGTGACGAGAACGGCAAATTTGAATTCGAAACAATAGAGCCAAAAAACTATCCGTTTCCATATGAAAGCAGCCTCATACCCGCACACATCCATTTTAATATTTCAGCTAATAGCTTTGCCAAAAAAGAATTGCAATTGGCTTTTGCGAATGATCCTTCCATGAAAGAAAAAAAGTGGAAGTTGTGGGCAAAAGAAAACCAGTTTCCGGTACTGCAACTTGCACAGGCAAAAGATGGGATGAAGGAGGCCACGCTAAGTATTTTAATGCTTGGTCCGCCAAGGTATATTCCGGCACACAAGAGCAGGTAAACAAATTCATTGATGACTAAATTCCTGAACGCCTTAAGTCTCGTTGTTATTTTAATCATTGCCGGGTTGTCCTCCTGTCATAAGGATGACCCCAAGCCTTCTGCAAAGGCCGGGTTCATTGCGAAGACCTGGAAGTTTACGGGTTATACAATCGATGGAACAGATTTATTTCAATATGTGGTTCCTTGTGACAAGGACGACCTGCAGATTTTTACAAAAGACGGGAAATTCTCGGAAGACAAGGGCCCTCTGAAATGTGATCCTGCGGAGCCTCAAACTGCGTCGGGCACCTGGGCTCTTTCGAGCAATGATACAAAACTGACTTTAGTTCATGCCGGTGGTACAATAGAACTCTTCGATGTTTTTGAACTGTCTGCAACCACTATGAAAAGAGGAGTTTTGACCAGTCAGAACGGCACCACTATTAAACTTGAGTTTACCTATACGGCTCAATAGCAATCCACGCCAGACAAAGGCGCAGAGAATTTCCAGGTGTACTGAAACAAGATTACCATCAATTGGCACAAAAGTCGGCCTGATGTTTAGTTTCTAGTTCGGAAATTTCGAAAACCAAATTTATCCAATGATCAAATCCGTACACATCCTAAGTCTTGTTGCCATTTTAATCTTAGCTGGAATTTCATCCTGTCATAAAGATGATCCCAAACCTTCTGCAAAAACAGAACTTATTGCGAAGACCTGGAAGCCCACAGGCGCCACTGCCAATGGCGTGGATATTTTTTCTGTTATTGATGATTGTGAAAAGGACGATCTTATGAAATTTACCAAAGATGGGAAAGTGACTTTTGATCAGAGTGTGCTCAAGTGCGATCCTAACAGTCCGCAGACGGAAAACGCTACCTGGTCTTTTCAGGATGGCGAAACAAAGCTGCGAATTAACCATTCGGATGGTTCATCTGAAACAGAGACCATATCAGAGCTTTCTGCCACTACGCTGAAGTTGAGCATTACAGACACATCCCAAGGCCCTCCGATTACGATAGTTTATATTTTTACAGCACAGTAGCTGGTTAAGTCTCAAAGGATCTCGATCTAATTTATTTACTTTTCTGTTTTTGATATCCGCTCCAGCGCGCAATTGCTGCTGAAGCGGATATCTGTGCATTGTCTTGATGGGTAGCAAGGGGTGTATATTCCGAATAGGACACGAGTCCAGCAGGGGTATTGTCGTTAAGTGCTTTTGTCATTTTCGTTAGCCCGTTCTTAATATTCTCTGTTTCGTTTTCTCCGGCACTCATATAAACAAAGGTCTCCAGCGTGTCCTTGCTCTTTAAGAAGCCGGCTACTTTAGAGACCAGGATATTGTCTTGCCGCCAAAAGGGAGTACTGTAACAAAATCTGGCCTCGAACATGTTGGGTTGATATAACAAGGAATACATTGCCAGTAGTCCGCCCCGTGAATTTCCACTGATCAACCTGATCGATGAAGCGGAGTAATTGTGCTCCATGAATGAAAAAAGTTCTCGCTCCATGAAGTTCAGGAATTTGTCTGCCTCACCTTTTCCACTGTCCGGGTTATCATTGTCTTTGAGCATGAACGGAGGCGTCAGGTTCTTCTCTCTGTTCTCTGCACTCATGTTCGGTATCCCTACAATAATTGTTTCAGGGGAATACCCCGCTTTCGTTAGAACATCAAACTTGTTGGCCATGTGCCAATCCTGAGACCCTCCGTCCAGTACATACATCACCGGATAGGTTTTGGTGGAGTCATATCCGCGGGGTAAGTGAACGATCAAATCCCTTTCTTCTTCCAGGATGTTTGATTTGATTGTTGTCCTGATAACGTTTGCCTGATCTTCATCATCATCTCCCGAGAGGAATAAAAAAGTAACAACCGTTAAAACAGCCGTGACTACTATCGTGACTAAAAAAGGAAGTATTCTTTTCATGACAGAAATGTTATCGCTGCAAAAATGGGGGGACCTGGACGGGAAATATGCCGCCATTACTACGTCATTCTTGCGCAACTACAGCGGAAACCGTTCAGAACAGCGTTGGAACGAAAGTATAGATATCTGATTTTCCATTTTGGAGTTGCCGTGCCGCCCTCACAATGCACAGCACATTCATAATAAGCATGGTGACATAGACCACGATTATGGTAGGCGGAAAACGGCCAATAACATAAGACTTGAGGATACTGTACTGAATAAGCGGAATAAGAAAGACGACCAGGAGCGTTGCCAACGTCCAGATAATCTGGAAGCTGATGATTTTTCTTCCCATCACATTGACCAACGGAAGTGCTTTGTTCTTTTGCCAGATGAGCACAGCCAGGACTATGTTGCTCAGAGGTATCAGAAGTCCGGCTAACGCAGAAAAGTTTATCTGCATGAGTCCGTCAACATCGCTTTGATTCAACTCATTATTTTCAGGAGCTGAAATAAATTCTTCTACCGGTACTCCCAACGCATCAGCCAATGTTTTAATCGTATGAAGTCGTGGCGCGGCCGCGCCCGCTTCAATACGCTGAATGGTTCGAAGTGAAACGTTGGAATTCTCAGCCAGAAGTTCCTGAGACATGCCTTTGCTTTTTCTTAAACTGGTTATTCTCTCTCCGAGAAGCATTCTAGCCATTCATAAATTTAATCAAGTTTTAGCGATGGGGAATCTTACAAAATCGGTCTCGCATTACTTTGTGTCTTCATCTTGATCCTCATCATTCTGAAATAGATCAGTGGCACGACCAACAACGTAAGAAATGTTGACGTGATGGTTCCACCCAGGAATGAAATGGCCAATCCCTGGAATATCGGATCAAATAAAATTATAATGGCACCAACGGCTACAGCTCCGGCTGTTAACAGGATGGGTGTGATGCGAACAGCTCCTGCCTCGATAATTGCTTGCTTTAAAGGAACGCCCTCTTGCAGCCGGATATTGACGAAGTCGATCAGCAAAACAGAATTGCGAACCATCACACCTGCCAGCGCAATAAATCCGATCATCGAAGTGGCAGTGAAATAGGCAGAAAGCATCCAGTGACCAAGCACAATGCCAATCATTGACAAAGGAATAGGTGCAAGCATCACAAATGGTACTTTAAAATCCTGGAACCATCCCACGATGAGCATATAAATAACAACGAGCACTACAGCGAAGGCAAGTCCCAGGTCGCGAAACATTGCATATGTGATCTGCCATTCACCATCCCATTTCAGTGTATAATTCTCTCCGGGTTCCGGTTCCCCATGATATGACTCTTTTAATTCATACCCCTTCGGCAGGCTAATGCCCTTCAGTTTTTCTGAAATATCCATCATAGCATAAAAGGGACCTTCAAGTCTGCCAGCAAGGTCGGCAAGTACAAAAACAACTCGTTGCTGATTTTTCCTGTAGATGGTTTTGTCTTTTACACTTTTAGCAATGTGAACGAATTGCCCGATAGGCATCGGTATTCCCAGGTGATTGAGCACATTCAGGTTTTTGATTTCCTCCATGCTTCCTTTGTCAGCATCGCTCATTTGCAACACAATGTTTACAGGATCGTAAGACACAGGGTCGTGTAGCACGCCCACGGGCATGTTTGACAACGCAGCATTCAAAGTCGCTGCTATTTGAGCGGGAGCTACCCCAAAGCGCATCGCCTTATCTTTGTCGACTTCCAGCCGGAATTCGGTTTGATCATCTTCCGCCATCCAGTCGATGTCAACAACTCCTTCCGTTTTTGCAACCAGCGATTTGAGCTGCTCTGCAATTTTAATCTGTTCAGAATAATCCGGTCCGTAGACCTCAGCTACAATAGTTGCCAGTACGGGAGGTCCGGGCGGAATTTCTACCATTTTAATATTCGCCTTGTATTTTTTACCAATGGATTGCACAGCTGTACGAAGCTGCTTCACGATCTCGTGACTTTGAATACTTCGTTCTTTTTTGTGTACCAGATTCACCTGGATGTCGGCCACATTTTGTCCCGTGCGCAAATCATAATGACGAATTAGTCCATTGAAACTGATCGGGCTCGCTGTGCCCACGTACCCCTGATAATTCTTAACCAATTCCTGGCCTGATAAAAAAGTGGCTATCTCCTGAGTCACTGCATATGTCCTTTCCAGTGTTGTGCCTTCGGGCATGTCAATCACCACCTGGAATTCACTCTTGTTGTCGAACGGAAGCATTTTTACCGTCACCCATTTCATATAGAAGAATGACATTGAGCCCAATAACACGACTACGGTTCCTAAAATAAATGCCCAGCGCTTCCAACGTGTCTCCAGCATCGGAAGAAGAACAGCGTTGTACAGTTTGTAGACTTTTGAATGTTCGGGTAGCGATTCCTTTTTCTGCGAATGTCCTTTTTCTATCAAAAAAAGATACCCCAGGTAAGGCGTAAGTGTGAGCGCGACAATTAGTGAGAGCATCATGGCTATCGATGCTCCGATGGGCATCGGGCTCAGGTAAGGCCCGGACATTCCCGACACAAAAGCCATCGGCAACACAGCAGCAATCACCGTGAATGTTGCCAGGATTGTTGGATTCCCGACTTCATTGATCGCGAACATCGCTGCCTTCATGAATGACAGGCGCTTCATTTTGAAATGCCGGTGCATGTTCTCGGCTATGATAATTGAGTCATCGACCACAATTCCCGTGATAAACACCAATGCAAAAAGTGTGATGCGGTTTAGGGTATAGTCCAGCAGGTAATAACTGAACAGTGTCAGCGCAAAAGTAACCGGCACCGACAAGAAGACAACCAGTCCGCCACGCCATCCCATAGCCAACATCACAAAACCCGAAACAGCTATGATCGCCACCGCGAGATGAAGTAAAAGTTCAGATACTTTTTCAGAAGCCGTTTCTCCATAGTTTCGCGTGACCGTGACCTGAACTTCCGATGGAATTAATCCGCCTCTTGTTTTTTCAACCGCATTTAAGATGTGGCCGGAGAGTTTCATGGCGTCAGCCCCTTTCTTTTTGGAAATCGATAATGTGACTGCGAGATATTGCGAATTGAATTTTACTTTGTCACCAGACGGGCCATTGCCATAAAACACGTATTGCTGAGGCCGCTCAGGCCCATCCTGAATGGTGGCTACTTGCTTCAGGTACACAGGTCTCCCTTGATTGGTGCCGATGATCAGGTTCCCGACTTCGCTCACCTCGCTGATGAAATTTCCCGCTTCAATAAAAAAGACCGAATCGGATCGCACCATATTGCCGGCTTGCAATTGCATGTTGCTTCCCTGAATTTGTTTCGCCACCGACAGAAAGTCAACACGGTTTTGCACCATTTTATCTTTATCCATCGTCACGCTTACCTGACGGCTCCTGCCTCCGATAATATTGACAGACGCGACATCGGGTACTTTTTTTATTTCATTAGTCAGTACTTGTCCCAATTGTTTCAAGTCGTGATCATTGTGCTTTTCACTCCACAAGGTCAATCCGAGAACCGGAACATCATCGACTGTACGGGTTTTGATCAATGGCATCGAAACCCCTGAGGGCATCTTGTCCATATTCTTAAGTAGCTCGCTGTAAAGTTTTACGAGCGATCGCTCCATATCCTCTCCTACATAGAACTGCGCAATGATCATAGCCTGGCCGGACATGGAAGTAGAATACACATACTCCACTCCTTTAATATTCGAAATTATTTTTTCGAGCGGCTGTGAAACGCGTGCTTCCACTTCTTTTGGCGAAGCGCCCGGGTACTGTACAAAGATGTCAGCTGTAGGAACTTCAATCTGCGGCTCTTCTTCACGTGGAATGAAAAGGGTACTGTATCCTCCAATAAGGAGGAAGGCAAACATTAATAAGAGTGTAAGCTTTGACTGGATAAAAGCTTTTGCAATACTTCCCGATAAACCTTTCATGTTGTTGTCAATTTCAATTGATTGATGCCACCTTAACAGCTACTCCGCTATACAGCCTGCCTTCACTTTGCGTGATGAACATTTCACCGGGACTCAGCCCCGATAGAACTTCTACCTCGCCATTCGATTCCTTTCCCAGTTTAAGCCATCGCAATTGAGCAGTCTGGTCATCGGTGACCGTGTAAAGGCCCGACAACTGATCTTTGTTTACGATAGCCGAAGCAGGCACAAATAGTCGCACTACGGTAGCATCATCTTTCGTCCTGATACTCACACTGACATCCATTCCCGAAAACAGGGTTGCGTTTTCATTTTCCAGTACAAGGATTTTTATGAGGAACTGCCCACCGGTGAATTGTGAAGAAGGACTGATCTCCGAAATTTTTCCTTTCAGTAGCTTGCCAATGGATTTGACAAGGACATCAGCAATCATACCGTTTTTTAATTTGCCAACTTCTTCTTCGGAAACATATGCTTTGACCAGGTGATCATTCCGTTCCACTGAAAGTATTGGCATTCCCGGATTTGCCATACTCCCCGAATCTGCGTTGACCTGTGTCACCACACCATCAAAAGGAGCCATCAAATTCGTGTAAGCTAGCATCGCATTGGCTTCATTTTTCATTTGTCGGGCCGTCTCCAGCTTAGACTGTACCGATTTATAATGAAGAGTGATATTCTCAAGTTCTTTGGTTGAAGCGCTTTGCTTCCGATGCAGTTCTTCGTATCGCTCATTGTCTTTTTGTGCATCCGCCAAAGCGGACTGAGCTTCGGAGATCATGGCCTCGGCCTGAGCAACTTTTGCTCTTATGTCGTTGTCACTAATGGACACCAGCAGTTGACCTTTTCGAACACGGTCTCCGAGTTTTACCGGGATATTTGAAATGAATCCCATGACACGCGTGCTGACGATCGCTGTTTCCCGCGATTCAATTTGGCCACTGATCGCGATGTTCTCGTCAGAGCGTCTGACAGGAATTCCCACCTGGACAGCAACCGCACTATCATGCTGCAATTCCTCGCTTTTGTTTTCGTCCACGCAAGAGGACAGTACAATGCCGGTAAAGACAATGAGTCCTACCGACTGATAAAATTTAATTTTCATATGGATTAATTATTTTCTTGAGAAAGAGATACCATGAATCGGATATGCGCGAGTGTCGTGTTGTATTTGAAGACGGACTCAGTCAGCAGCAGTTTTTGTTCCGAAAGAGAAGATTGAGAGCGCAATACGTCATTAGCTGAAGCTAATCCCTGATCAAAACGGTCTTGTACAATTCGCAATGCTTCAGCAGTCTGCCTCACCGAAGTTTCATGTTGCAGTATCGCATATTGCGCATCCTTTAGCTGCCGGGTAGCCCTATTCAATTCCAATTGACTTTGTTCCTTTTGGTAGTTCAGCTGTTGTTTAATTTTTGCATGTGTCAATTTTTGCTCACTTGTTCTGTAATGCCGGGACGTTCCTTCAAACAGGTTCCAGGAAAACTGCGCTCCAACCAGGTAAGCATTCGAAGCGAAACCAAAAGCTGCCTTATCATTGAACATGTAGTTGGCGAAAGCATTCAGTTTGGGGAGAGCTGCAATCTTGCTTGAGCGTATTACTGACTCTTGAGCCTGCAGTGCCGACTGCAGCACTTTAAAATCTGCCCTGTCTTCCGGCACCTGCGTTTCAATACTGTCTACTGAAGCATTTTTCTCTAATGGAGCAACGGCATAAACAGGCCCGCTCTTGACGCCCATCAACAGACTTAGGAAGTCGGAGGCATTGCGAACGCTGCTCTTCGCTTCAGCCAACTTACTCTCCACCATAGCTACCTGAACCTGTACTTGGAGTAAATCTGACTTTTGTAAGTAGCCTTTTTCAAAATAATTTTTTGACGACTCATAAAGACGAGTAACTGTGTTTAGCGACTCTATTAAAACTGTTACTGCTTGATGCGCCAGTTGAAGGGAGGCATAGGCTTTCTGCACCTCGAACCTCAGGTATTCTTTTGTTCGTTTTACTTTATAATGGTAAACATCAATTTGTTGCCCAGCAGCCCTGCGTTGATAGACCATGTCGAGATTAATGAGTGGTTGACTCAACTCGATCTTAGCCATATAATTTTGAGTAGTCGGTGGATCGTTTAACAATGCCGGGTTGAAATCAGATTGAGCAACCGATTGCTGTTGAAGTTTGAACCCAAACGCATTTAATGGATTGTTGGTGACCATAGCGGTATAACTAAGGTTCACCTGTGGAAGAAAAATGGCGTTGGTTTGATTGAATTTGGCAACAGCGCTGGCGCGATCAATTGTGGCCAGTAGAATTTCACTATTACTCTTTGCAACTGCCTCAAGCGCTTCGTGTAGCTGCAGTTTCACCGTATCCTGCGCCTGGATACTATTGCTGAGAATAAGTCCTAGCAAGCAAAATATTCCTTTCGTCATGACAATTAAATTTGTCACGAAAGTATAGGCACCGCGTAGCTCCGAATGTGACCTGAATCACACTCACGGTTTTTTCAACAAAATGCGTTGTTAAAAATTAGTTATTAAGCCTGACGGGCGTAAGGAGGGGATTTTAAATCAATTTTAAACTCAAAAATTCAGCCGGGTAATTTCAAAACGCGAAATGGAAATTCTCTTTTGTGATTCCAGTTTCTTGAGCAGACGGGAAATAACTTCCCGCGATGAGTTGAGGTCGTTAGCAATCTCCTGATGTGTAATAGTTATTTTATTTCCCGAAGTCTCAAACATACGCTCAAGATAAGACTCCAGTTTTTTGTCCATCGAATCAAAGACCACTTGGTCAACCACCTCAATCAATTCATTGAATTTTGACCTGTATGTCTCCAGAAGAAAATACATCCATTGCCGATGCTCTCTTACCAGGAGTTCCATATGCTGAACTGGGATTAACAATGCTTTTCCCTTAGTCATGGCCACCCCCTTCAAGGAACTTACTTCATTATTGATGCTACAGATCATGGAAAGAGCACAGGAATTTCCTTGCTCCAGGAAGTACAGAAAAATCTCATCGCCATCGCCACCTTCACGATAGATCTTAACATGACCATCAAGGATTAAGAGTGAAGTGGTCAGGTATTGTCCCGGTCTTATCAGGACATCTCCTTCTTCGAAATCTACTAATTGCCCGACCTTCTCCAGGTCTTCAATAAGCCCGGCATCGAACTGGGGAAACAACTCGCTTAATTCACTCGACATTTGTAGTTAATCATCTTGAAAAAATTATGACTGCAAACGAATATACACGAATTTATGCTGGATTGAGCCTGATGTCCGCAATTGAACGGATCAGTAACGCCTGCACTTTACTCCCGTGATATGTGGTGTATACTAAGTAAGCCGGTATACTGAAATGAATATCCTACCATTTGAGACATCTGTACCAATTAACATGGGGTAACTTCAATACTTTTGTGATTGTATATTTTAGCCCGTGAAAGTAATGCGTTGTTTCGTTTTCTCAGCCTTGTCATTCTTATTCTGTTATTCAGTCAACGGTCAGGTTGTAGTACCTGGCAGTCAGCCCAAGTGGGGCTCGATAGCACCATCGTCAAAAGCCAAACCACGCTGGTACTCTTCCATCGCGGAGAAGAACCTGTCGCAACTGCAAAAAAGTAAAACAATCAACGCTCGAACGATGAGTACGCTCAAATTTCCAAGAGGATATACTCGTTTCCAGTGGAACCCGGCTACAGAGAAGTTTAATGCTGTTGAAGGTAAGTCCGTGAGGACAACTGATTTCCGGAACATGAGCGTTTACTCAACGGAACAAAAAGATACTACGCTAGTCAGTGAGATTATATTGGATTCGAATTTCAAAAACGAAGACATTCTTGACAATCTGCTCCCAGCCCAATTAACTAATGTGAATTTTCTCCGTCCTGTAAGAGGATCAGCATACAACAGTTTCCTGGAAGTAGCAACGAAAAAGAAATCGGCCAATGGTTTCGTAACTGTCAGTTCCTATAGCGGCAGAGAAACACTTCCGTTCGGATATCGCTATTCTAACTCCTTCTCTTTCTATGTGACTTGTGAGCAAACCGGTAACAATAGTTCAATGGAAGTTGAATCGAAGGGCCGGAAGGAAAGTGATTTCTGGATCACCGATGGGCACGTTATCCAAAAGACCTGTGGCACCGGTGACATAATTCAGGAATGGAAATACACTTACAAGTTCGATACACATGGCAATCTGGTGGACGACATGGAGTACATGAAACAGAATGGAGACTTCGTGCTGAACTACCATATCATACACGAATTTGATGACAAGGACCGTGAAAAGACTTACATCTCCGAATTCGAGAATAAAAAATACGAGTTTACATACGATGAATATGAAAACGCTATCGCATCTCAATTCAAATGGAATGGTTCAGAATGGATTCAAACACATCGCACTGTAAAAACGATAGATCTTACTGACGTCACTACGATAACTTACACCGATCAGGAGATCATCAATGGCAACTGGACAGACCGTTGGCGCACTTTGTACAAATACGATGCTCAAAAGAGATTGGTCTTTACCGATACCGAATACATCAACCCGACATCGCATGACTGGTATGTAGACAGCTCATTCAAATTAAAGTATTACAAAGACAACCTCGTACAGGAAGAGGAATTCTACTTTAAGGGCTCGGGTGCAAACCGGACCACTTACCAATTCAATGCAAACGACAAAGTAATCCACAGTGAAACATCTTTCTGCGATGGCGATGACAATTGCTCAATGGGAATTTATGATCCATTGTACAAAGCTGACTACGCCCTGCCTGCTTCAGATACACTTGATTACCTTAGAAGCTGGCTTTTTGACAAAGGCGCTTATCAACAACTGGACTCGATTGCCAATGTCTACGACAGCAATGGCGATTTGAAAGAGATGTACTACGAGTATTTTCCCGCCAATCAGAGGGATAGATACAAATTTGTTTATGATGCGGTCGCCAGTATCAATGAAGAAGCCCCTGAAATAGCGGTTTATCCCAACCCTGCAAAAAACTCATTGTTTGTCCAGACACAATGGAAAGACTATACAGTACGCATCTATGATTTCAAAGGAATCTTAATGTCGAGTTATTCTGATCCGCAAGGTCCGTTGGATATCTCTTCCATTCCGGAAGGACTTTATGTGCTTCAGGTGGAGTCCGGAACAAAACGCTTCCGAACAAAGATTGCTGTGAAGTGATCAGAAGTTTTTCACCACTTCCAGGAGCCTGGTTTTTAAATCTCCTGAATCCGAATAGATAATACTGAAATCACTGATTCCTGAAACGGTTGTTGAATGCTCGGCATCCACGTGTCTTAAGTAGATTACCGGTTTCCCTTTTGCCTTAGCGTACCCTGCCTCTATCCCGATTCCGATTCCTTTATCTGAAACTTCTGCAATCAGGAAGTCACATTTGTCAATGTCCTCCATTGCCTGCTTCATCATTTCCTTTTCTTCATTCGCGGCAAATCGATAGTTGTCAACAAAAATCAGGGAGTTGATACCCAGCGAACTTAAGCATTCGCGAATTGCCAGGATTTCCTTATCAAGGCGTTTTCGTTTACTAAAACTGACAGAAATGTAGGCTTTCATCGCTTGGTTAGGTGGCCGTTAAAGATAGTGGGCACGCTGCTATCCGCGAAATGATTTTCAACCCACCCCATTTATGGGATGAGATTAGTTCCTTTAATGGAAAACCCAGTATATTAATTCTCCGTTAACCCAATTTTACAAGACTCCTAAAACAATTATTCTATGAAAAAACCCATACTATCGCTTTTCCTTCTCGCGACCGTGGCTGTCTATGGCCAGGAAGACAAGAAATGGAAAGGAAAATTCGAGCAACTCCAGAGTGAGTTGCCCACTCCTACAGACTACCGTTCGGCCTCAGGTGCTCCCGGTGTGAAATACTGGCAACAGAAAGCCGACTACAACATCACAGCTGAGCTCAATGATGAAAACCAGAGCCTGACAGGCGCTGAGACCATCGTCTACACCAACAACTCCCCCGATGTGTTGAAATACCTGTGGCTACAATTGGATCAAAACATCCTCGCCAAAAAGAACATGACCACGGCAAGTCAGTCCACACTGATGTCCGACACACTTAACACGATGCAGTTGTACAGACGCTCACGTGACTTTGATGGTGGCCACAAAATCAAAACGGTGAAAGATGCCACTGGCGGGAACCTCAACTATACCGTCAATTATACCATGATGCGAATTGATCTGCCGCAACCTTTGAAGACCGGCGAGAAATTTACATTTTCAGTAGAATGGTCTTACAACATCGGTGACCGCCAGATTGACGGACAGCGCAGCGGATGGGAATATTTCCCGGAAGACAAAAACTACATCTATACCATAGCACAATGGTTTCCCCGCATGTGCGTATACGATGACGTTGAAGGCTGGCAAAACAAACAGTTCCTTGGCCAGGGAGAGTTTGCACTTCCTTTCGGAGACTACAAAGTGAAACTGACCGTTCCTTCCGATCACATCGTTGCAGCAACAGGAACATTAATGAACCCAACTGTTGCCCTTACCAAAACACAACTCGAACGATTTGAAAAAGCAAAAACAACTTTCGATAAACCGGTGATCATTGCTACGCAAGCTGAAGCCATCGAAAGAGAAAAAACACATGCAACAACCAAGAAAGTATGGGAATACCAGGCAACCAACGTTCGTGATTTTGCTTTTGCAACTTCACGCAAGTTTATCTGGGATGCACAGGCAGTGAAACTGGCAACCAAGACCCCACTCGGCATGTCGTACTATCCAAAAGAAGGAAATCCTCTATGGGAACAAGAGTCTACCAAGGCAGTGCGCAACTGTCTCGAGACTTATTCAAAATACACTATCGACTATCCCTATCCTGTTGCGATTTCTGTTAACACAGCCAACATAGGAATGGAGTATCCGATGATCTGCTTCAATGGCGGCCGCTCGAAGAAGGATGGCACCACCGATCCGAATACGAAAAACACTGCGATCGCTGTTATCATCCATGAGGTAGGACATAATTTTTTCCCGATGATCATCAATAATGACGAACGTCAGTGGACGTGGATGGATGAAGGAATCAACTCTTTTCTCCAATATCGGACTGAAACTGAGCGTTACGAAAATTTTCCTTCCTGGTGGGGAACGGGCAAGAGTATTGCACCTTTCATGAAGGGTGACAAGAGCATCCAACGTCCAGTAATGACTAATTCTGAAAACATTGTTTCATTTGGCAATGAACAATATGCGAAGGTGGCCACCAGTTTGAGCATTCTTCGTGAATCGATCATGGGCCCTGAGTTATTCGATCGATCGTTTAAAGAGTATGCTACGCGTTGGGCATTCAAGCACCCGCAGCCTGCCGATTTCTTCCGAACGATGGAAGATGCTTCTGCTGTAGACCTCGACTGGTTCTGGCGTGGATGGTACTACACCACTGATCACGTGGATTTCGAACTCGCTGACGTAAAGTGGTATCGCATGAAGAAAGATCAGGCTAACGTGGAGAAGAAAAACCCCACCGTGAAATCAGGTGATCTGCCTACAGCCGATGCACAGCCGGCAAAAGACTTCAGCCAGGGACCAAAAGAATTTGCTGTTATCGACTTTAAAGAAGAATGGTATGGCGAATTCAATACACGCGTGGATGGACCAGCAGTAAAAGCCAAGCTTCAGGACAAGAATTTCTACGAACTCACTTTCAAAAATAAGGGAGGACTTGTAATGCCGATCGTAATCGAATGGACTTATAAGGATGGAACAAAGGAAATCGAAAAGCTACCTGCGGAACTGTGGCGCTTAAATGAAAATCAATTCAGAAAGTCTTTCATTAAAGACAAAGAGGTTGCAAGTGTAGTGATCGACCCGAACCAGGACATGGCTGAAGGTGAGCCTGAGGACAACGTGTTCCCGCGCAAACAGAAGGAATCAAAATTCGAAGAGGTGAAAAAGAAGAACTAGGCTAAATACTTAGTTCAAGCAGTTTACACAAACAAATAGAATGCTTCGGCTACCTGAAAGGGTGGCCGAAGTTGTTTTATGTGGATCGCAGAGACTGCAGTCATGAACACTACACCGGATCGACATCGAATACTACTTTCACATTCCTGAATTCTTTCTGAAGCTGGAAATGACTGGCGTTGTCTTGAAGCAGTTTTTTAATTTCAGCAAGATGCCCCTGATCACGCGGGATTTTCAAAAGGATGTGAAGCAAGAACTCATTTCTGATCTTGGAGATCATTGGCTCGCCTGGTCCCAGTATTTTCATTCCCTTCAATTTTGATTTGAACTGCTCTGTTATCGTCTCGGCAAATTCACGGACTATCTTCCGGTCTGTATGCTTAAAAGTGATTTCGATAAGACGTGCAAAGGGCGGATAAAAGTTATGTTGACGATCGGCCAATTGATCTTTGAGAAAACCTGTGACGTCATTATCAGTCACAAAAGAAAACAGGTGATGTTTCGGGTTGGATGTTTGGATCACCACTTTGCCTTGCTTCTCTCTCCGGCCTGCTCTGCCACTCACTTGCGTAATTAGTTGAAAGGCTCGTTCATGCGAACGAAAATCCGGGAAATGCATGAGCCTGTCGGCATCAAAAACACCTGCAAGACCTACATTGTCAAAGTCGAGGCCTTTAGTTACCATTTGTGTGCCAACTAAAATTCCAGTCTCTCCGCTTTCAAAACCGGTGATAATATCTTCATACCCCGACTTGGTACGCGTAGTATCGAGGTCCATGCGTTCGGTTCTGACTTCAGGAAAAAAAAGTTTCAGCTCCTCCTCCAGTTTCTCCGTGCCGTAGCCAATTGTTAAAATTCTTTTGGAGGTACACTGTGGACACTGACTTGGCAGAGGTTCACGATAACCACAATAATGACACACCATGGCGTGCCGAAATTGATGGTAGGTGAGACTTACTGCACAATTAATGCATTTAGGTACCCACCCGCAATCTTCACATTGAACTACAGGAGCATATCCCCTGCGGTTCTGAAAAAGGATCACTTGTTCTTTCTTCGATGTTACCTCATTGATCTCGTTGAGCAACAAAGAAGAAAATTCACCTTTATTCGTTTTTCTCTTTTTTTCAGAAGCCAAGTCTGCAAAAAGAATTGCTGGCAATGTGGATGTTCCGAAGCGTTCCTTAAGCGTAACCAAACCGTAGCGGCCTGCAGTAGCATGGTAATATGACTCAACTGACGGAGTTGCACTGCCCAGGATCACTTTGGCGTGATGCATCTGCGCGATTACCAGCGCCACATCGCGAGCGTGGTAGCGTGGTGACGGATCCTGCTGCTTGTACGAAGAGTCATGCTCCTCATCCACAATGATCAGGCTTAGATTGTCGAACGGGAGAAAGACAGAAGAGCGAACACCGATCACAAACCGGAATTTACCCGAGAGAACACCGTTCCAAACTTCCACACGCTCATTGTCCGAGAACTTGGAATGATAAACCCCCAGAGCACTGCCAAATATTTTTTTGAGGCGTAAAACGATCTGCGTAGTAAGGGCTATCTCGGGGAGAAGGTACAAAACCTGGTTGCCCCCATCTAGCGCTCGTTTGATCAGGTCGATATATATTTCCGTCTTGCCGCTGCCGGTAACACCATGCAGCAAGACTGTGTTCTTTTCTTCGAAGAATTTAATAATCGAATTACGCGTCTTCTCCTGCGTCTCACTCAATAAAATGGGATACTCTTGCTGCGGATCGTCAAAACCAAAACGCGGTACCGTGATGTCAAATTCCTCGAGAACTTTGTTTTTCACCAGCGTACGAATGACGGAGTCTGACGTCTCTTCATCCACCAAAGATGATTTGACTAAGCCTTTTTCATTCAAAGACGCATCTGTGAACACAGGAACAAATTGAAGATACTTTAGCAACAGCGCTTCCTGCTTAGGTTTTTTGGCGATCGTTTCGAAAAGAAGCTCAAGCGCTTTTCTTGAAGTTAAGTTGCCCGCTAAACGAATACGCCTTTCCGTTTTAGGCTTGTACTTTTCCTTGACTTGCTCAAAAATGATAATTGCCTCCTTGGAAGAAAGAGATTTTAACAGGTTATAGATTTTAGCTGACCCTACAATTTTCACGATGGCCGAGTAGCCAAGGGGTTCATCTTTCAATCTTTGCAAGAGTATTTTCTCCTTCTCCGAAAAATCAAACTCGGAAGTTTCCAGATCAAATCGCGGATTGATCTGTACAATCGACTCACTTGACAATTTCAGTCCGGAAGGCAAAGCAGCATTAACCACTTCTCCGAGAGTACACATATAATATTCCGCAATCCATTGGTAGAGCTGCAACTGTTGACTGTAGACGATTTCATTATCGTCAAGCAACTCCAGAATATACTTGGCCTCATAATCCCGCGGTGGATTGTTGTGAACATTCAGAATAATTCCCGTCTGGATTTTTTTTGCACCAAACTGAACAATGGCGCGTTGCCCGATCTTTATCTTTTCGTTCAGCAATGCCGGTACACGATACGTAAAAAGTTTGGCTACCGGAACCGGGATAACAAGTTCTGCGAAAAGAGTTTCGCCAGGATTGAATTCAAATGAAAGATCGGATGGCATCCAAAACCAAAACTACGTATTTTATTTTCCGAATCAGATTTTCAACACACGCAACTCAACCCTGCGGTTTAACGCGCGGCCCGTGTCTGAGTCGTTGGGATTAAGTGGTTTTGTTTCGCCATAACCTTTTGGTACCAGCCGGTCTTTGCTGATCCCTTTATTAATGAGATAATTCCAAGCGCTCCGGGCCCGTTTGTCAGAAAGTTTAAGGTTGGAGGCATCATCACCGATATCGTCCGTGTGTGCTGATATCTCCATATACACTTTGGGATTCACTTTCATCATTTCAACCACCCGATCAAGCTCGAATATGGAACTTTCTTTAAGTTCAGCTGAATTAATTTCAAAAGTGATATTTCTCAAAGCCAGCTTACCGTCAACTTCGATGGGCACAACGTCAAGTTCAACCGAGTGCACTTCTCCTGCTGTAATTTCCTTGGAAGAAAAGAAGTAACCCTCCTCACTTGAGGTCGCTACCTGGTACTTGTCGCCTTTTCGCAGTAACATCTTCTCTCCGGCTTCAGCAATAATTACTTCTTCTACGCCTTTATTGTTGGCATACACCTTAACTTTTGTCTTTTGTTTAGTAGCAGCATTTACAACCTGCGGAACAAACTCTACACGCTCATGTTCAAGTTGCACAATCACATTTCTGTTGGGGGCTATTCTTTTTTCCTTAAAGGTCCAGTTCTCCTTCACCGGGACGTAATCCTTTTTCGAAACCTGAATGACGTAATTGCGCGGAGCATCAAACCTCATTTGTTTTGGCAATTGCAATTCGCGGACTGAATCCATAAAAATCGAAGTGCCCTCTTGTTGAATTTGCATCATAGCCGAAATCCGAAACTTCAGGTCCTTGTCAACCACATCAATCTTAGTTTCAAGCGCTGCTCTTAACGTAATATCCCTTTGTTGAAGTTGATAGGTTTTTTGATTTTCAAAATCCAGTGTTAACGTATCGGGAAAGTAATTTTCATTATCAAAAATGACGGTGTATTTCTGTCCCGCATTGAGCACAAGACTATATTCTCCGTCAGCCTCGCTGCTCGTTGTTGTGAAAGACTCATTAGTCCTCAGATTTGTGACCAGGATATTAGACAGCACATGATTGCGATTTTTACTTTCACGCACATAACCTGTGACTACCGCGTTGATCATCTGTTTGTACTTGTCCGGTATGGCCACTGAATAGATATCATTCTTGGTATAGTAAAACATGATGTCACCGGAAGCTGAGATACATGGAGACTGATCGTTGTCGGGAGAATTAATAAAATCCAAAGCGACCGGAGTTGACCATGAACCGTCCTTTTGCCTGATTGTCTGATACATGTCGTACTTTCCGAGACCTCCTTCGCGAATCGAAGAAAAAATAAGCGTGTGGTTATCAGCCATGACTTTCGGATCGCGCTCACAGCCCGTGTTGATCGGTGCGGGAAGAGGCACTGGCTCTCCCCAGGTTCCATCCGTTTGCTTTTTGGAAACATAAATAACAAAGCACGGCTCCTTGCTTTTCTTATCCGTTTCTTTTTCCAGGTTCAGCCGGATGAAATACAGGCTTTTTCCATCCGAAGAAATGGAAGGGAATCCCTCGTAATTGTCGTCTGTATTGATTGGCGCTCCTATATTTTTTGGTTCGCTCCAGGTGTTATCCCCTGTGCGTTCGGAGTAATAAATGTCTTCAGTCTTGGAGCTGTTCTCCACGAAGGCGGTATAGAAAAGTTCATTACCGTCGAAACTAATACTTGGACCGGCAATGAATTGACATTTTTCGTTAATACTCTTGAGCGGAACCGGTGTACTCCAGGTGCCATTCTCCAGGTGCGATTCAAACAGTTCCCACCCTTTGTCCTGATCCACACTCGATTCAAAGATGATCGTCTTGCCATCAGCGCTTATGGTAGGTGAAAACTCGGTGAGTTTGGCGCTGCTTAGGCCCGGGACAGCCTTCTTGTCCAAAATATCCTGGGCACTTATATCAGTCGCGTAGAAGATTAAAAGAATTAAAGCCGTGCTATAGAACTTCCGCATAGGTTAGTTGGGTTTACCGATTAAGACAAAACTTCCCCAGAAAAAGGGATCAGGATATTTCGTGGTCAATTCCGCTTGAGCTGATCGTAGGGCTGCTGATTTATTCCCTCCTTTCAAAAGATTTTGATAAAAGAGCACCATTAACTCCTGTGTCGCCTCATCATCTACTTTCCAAAGGCTCATTAAAACACTATTTGCTCCCGCAATCAAAAACGCACGTTGCAATCCATAAACACCTTCGCCATTCCTGATTTCACCTGAACCTGTCTCGCATGCAGAGAGTACAACCAAATCTGTTTTATCAAAATTGAGATTTTTCACCTCGTAAGATGTGAGCAGGCCGTCTTCACCGTTGGCTGGAGCAGAGACTTCATTGAAGATCAGCCCCGAGCGTAAAAGTGGATTTTCACTCTCCATTCGTCCGGCCATCACCACTTGTGATTCGTCATCTGTTTCAATAAAAAAGCCGTGCGTTGCAATGTGCAGAATAGCTGGACTTTGCAACGATTTTATATTGTGCTCTGAAGCCTGAACTTCAATTCGCGATGATGACGACCACTGCGCTGATTTAAGCAGTTGATCTATCCGTTCAATTTCAACACGAGTTCCCGGCAACGATGAGATTCCAGAAATGGCCGACCGAAGAATCCGGTTTGATGGTTGTGTATTTTGACCAAAATTAATC
Source organism: Cytophagales bacterium WSM2-2 (assembly GCA_015472025.1). NCBI lineage: Bacteria > Pseudomonadati > Bacteroidota > Cytophagia > Cytophagales > Cytophagales bacterium WSM2-2. The sequence goes on along the minus strand of BNHL01000001.1, from coordinate 3,078,157 downwards.
GGCCCAAAAAGTTGAGCTGCCTTTCCTTTTTCACCAGTTGAAATGCCCTCACTCGCAAGGTCTTTCAGGTTTGAAACAAGAACAAACTGGTAACGCTTGCTTAAGTACTCATTCTTTTCAGGATCGTGAAGGGTGACCAGATTTATTTTGTTGTAAACACCATCGGCTGAAAAGTAGATTCGGGCAATATTCTTCAACACAGACTCAACAGGCTTCCAGAAGACATCATAGGAGCGATCATCCTCAAGGCGAAACACAATACTATTTCTGTAATAACTGAATTCGCGACCTTCCATATTCTTACCTCGTCTGAATAACTTCAAAACGGGATCGCTGTCTTTTTTAACGATCACTGCCGCATAAGTAATGGAATCAGTTTTCCCCGAAGCCTTCACACGTATGACTTCTACTGCAGCCTCACCGGGCTGGAGCATCGACTGAACAGATTTCCAATTGACAGTTCGTTCATCCTTCCCTTTCTTAAATATTGAGGAACTGCCTGAGATATTTTTTTCCAATTCATTTGCCTGGCTCTCCAGGCGAGTTATTTCATTGAGGCTCCGGCTGTTTTTCTCCTGGTTATAAAGTTTCCCCAATTCTTCTTTAAGTGAAAGCCACTGCACAAACTGACTTTTCAATTTCTGGTCTCCCCCGTTTAAAATCTGCTCACGAATTTTTACTGACGAGTTCAGCAACAGTGCCTTTGTTGCCAGCCGAAAATCAAGAAGCTGCCCGATCAGCTCAGGGTTTTCCTTTGCTACATCTATCACAAACTGTTGATAATCCTGAACTGCTTTATTGATCTTATTGAAAAAGGCCACTTGCTCTTGTTCACTCATAGCCGGGAAGAAATCCAGTATCTGCTTCTGATAGAATCCCGTAAGATGTTGCATGAGTGGCTTTGCCTGGGGCAAATCACCAGTTCTCTGAAGTACCAGTGCCAGATTGTATTCGCATGACACATAGTCGGGGTGCGATTTCCCTAATTTCTCTGCCAATACTTTTTCTGCGTGAACTAGTCCGGCACGGGCGTTTCCGTAGTCGCCCATATCTTTCAAAATAGTGCCGAGGTTGGATTCTTTCAGACCGTAGTCTATACTTTGATCACCGAAGTTACTTTTTGAAATACGTAACGCATCTTCCATGAGCTTTCTCGCTTCGGAATATTTTCCCTCTTTCTGACAAACTGCAGCGAGGTTACTCAAAGCAAGTGCATAATCGGGATGATTGTCACCTGCGGTCTCTCTCTCCAGTTGCACTATCTTCTCCTGGATGGCTCTCGCTTTTTGAAGCTGTCCCTCTTCAATATAGTTGGCTGCAAGATTTCCAAGCAATGAAGTATGAAGCGGATTTGTTGTCGGCACTTTTCCGAGTACCTCGTTAATTATCTTTTCCGATTTTTCAAAGTTGCCAAGCCTTGAATAAAGTGTGGCCAGGGAATTGGACGCCTGCCAGGAATCAGCAGGGTTTGCCTTTTCATAGTATCCAATCGCTTTTTGATAATAACTTTCCGCCAGCGCGTAGTCTCCCATTTTGTGCTCCAGTCGCGCCCGGTAATAATTCACATCTCCTTTTGACTGATCTGTAGTTGCTTGCGCCTCCACTGCAATTAGTTTTTCGCGGGCAGTAGTCCACTGTCCATTTGCCTGCAATGCCTCAACTTTTCTTAATTCTATCGGAAGCCCCTTCATAAAGGGCTGATTTAAAAACAGGATAGCAGAATCAGGTCTGTTCAATTCTAACATCGCTTCGCTGTAAGTCAACGCCACTTTCATCGTTGACTCTTTCAACGCACCATTTTCCTCCAAACAGCAAAGCAATGGTCGGAGCAGGTTTACAGCAGCCCTCGGTTTGTCGTTATTCAATAATTGATTGGAAGAAGCAACGACATAAGAAGAACCCAGCATCGCAATATCGCGGCTCAATCTGGGCACAAGAGAATTATACTGAGTCACCGCTTTATCCTTTTGACCTTGCGCGAGGTATAAGTCGGCAGTTGTCAGTTCGATAAGAAAATTTTCAAACGCAGTATTGCTAAACAGTGTTGATGCCAGTGACCTTGCCTTCTGAAGTTGCTCACTGGCTGCCTGCATGTTATCATTATCGATCAATAATCTTGAATAGTTGAAGAAGAGCGAAAAAGCAGTTTTGTCTTTGGCATTGTTCTTAATTGCCAGGTCGGTTGACTGTCTGTAAACCTCAATTGCTTTTGCCGTTTGTCGCTGGGCTTGCAGCGCAAGGGCGTTTTTTAGAAGCGGTTCCAACCCATCACTGGCAGTAGGTAGCTTACCCTGCAACCGGGGAGCTGCTTTTTTTGCTTCTTCATACAGTGGGTCGCTCGTAAGACCTTCTTTCTCCAGGAAAGATTTCAGTTGAACATATTTTTTTTCGGCTCCAGAATAATCTTTGAGGTTCTCTTCCAAAGCTGCAGTGTTGTACAATAAGTCCTTGTACTCGTCTTTTGTTTCATCGCGGGCAGCTAGGGACAGAAGGCCTTCATTCCATATTTTTTTTGCATTTGTGGAATCACCTGTGGCAAGAAAAAGGTCTCCCCGGATAATCGTAAATAAGACTGTTGGCGAAGCAGTGCTGCCGTAGCTTTCATAAAAACATTTAAGTGCTGTTTGTGATTTTTCAAGAGCCTGCTTGATTTGGCCTTTTTGCTGCATGAAAATAATTTGCTTTTTCATAGCCTCGGCAAGCGACTTACTTTTTAAACCTTCTGCCTGCTGGAAAAAACTGATTTCCTGATCACTGTATTTCAATCCTGTATCAGCGTCTTCAAGAGCAGAACAATTCGAGGTGATAAGCTGCAGGATATAAGCACGATTAACCATGGTCTCGGCACTCGATTTTTCGAACGCATCCTTAGCCAGTGCGAGTGAATTCTGATAGTCTTCAGCTTTATATTTTTCCAGTGCCTGGTTGTAGGTCGCCTTCCACTCCTGGGCATTTATATTAATTGACAGTAAAAGAGTCAGCAATAGGCCAATAACTCCTCGATAATCAACTACAGACAATAGTTTTCTCATATCAATTCGCGCTTTATCAAAGATAAAAATTGTACTCAAAAGAAATAGGAAGTTTCAGCGAATGGCAGTTATTCTTTGCAGAGTCATCGCAATCGTTTTAACTTTCTTCAAAATCGCTGTGCACATGAATATTAACCTGGATATGGAAATCGCGTTACGGCTTCTTATTTCATTTGGTATCGGTACTGCCATTGGATTGGAGAGGGAATACCGCAGCAAAGCAGCAGGGCTGAGAACAATGATCATGATATGTCTGGGGTCTACCATATTTACCGAGATCTCATTGACGCTAGGTCCGGCCAATCCAGACCGCCTGGCAGCCAATATTGTAACGGGCATAGGTTTCCTCGGAGGTGGAGTGATCTTCAAGGACGGCCTTACGATTACCGGGATCACCACGGCCACAACGATTTGGATTTCAGCTGCCTTGGGGATGGCCGTTGGTGCAGGTCAATATTTTATCGCTATCGTTGGGTCGGGCGTTGTTTTGGTCGTACTAACACTAATGGAGAAAATACAGGTGCTGATCGAACGGTGGCATCAATCACGCACTTACCGAATTGTTTTTCAACTGGATGACGACTGCAATGTGTTCCTGGAAAAAAAACTTCAACAGTTGAACCTGGGATTCAAGAAAAGAAGAGATTTTAAGGAAAACAATTCATCGATTATCATCTATGAGGTCTACGGACACGACAAAGCATTGGAAGAATTCAATCGCGTTCTCAAAACGGAAACAAGGATTATCAGTTTCGGATATTGATAGAACTCTAATTACCTGATTGTCAGAGTTTTTTTTCAAATCCGCATTTCTCTTTTCAGTCTATTGTCCAATTTCAAGTGGCTTGTTAGTCATAGGGATAAATTTCAATATTTAATCCTATCACTATGAAACAACGAATTAATGCCCATGAAAAAAGTCCTGGTGCATACAAGGCGCTTTTCAGTATGGGGGCTTACGTGTACAAATCCTCGCTGGAGCGATCTCTTCAGGATCTGATCTGTTTTAGGGTTTCACAAATCAATGGTTGCGCCTACTGCCTGGACATGCACTCCAAAGATTTACGCGCTGAAGGCGAAACTGAACAACGTCTTTATATGCTGGATGCCTGGCGTGAAGCTCCGTTTTATTCCGATCGCGAACGCGCGGCATTTGCGTGGGCGGAAGCGGTAACAAACATCACCGATGGTCGTGTTTCGGATGCTGTTTACGAAGAAGCTCGTGCACAATTTTCTGAAACGGAATTGATTGATTTGACGATGGTCGTGCTCACCATAAACAACTACAATCGCATGAACATTGCCTTCCGCACTCCTGCCGGCTCCTACATACCTGGCCAGTATGCACAATTAAACTAACGAAAACATTAACCATAAAATAACCATCATGAAAGAGTACTTATTATTATTCAGAAGAGAAGCATCCATTCAATTATCTCCGGAACAGTTACAGAAAATGACCAAGCCGTGGATGGACTGGATTGGTAGCATTGCCGCACAAAATAAATTGGTCAACCGTGGCAATCGACTGGACACTATTGGCTCGGTAGTGAAGCCTAATAATGTCGTGACTAACGGCCCTTATGTAGAGTTGAAAGAAGCCCTTGGTGGATATACCGTTGTGAAGTGCGCCTCTTTAGAAGACGCAACTGAATTGGCGAAAGGTTGTCCGATCTTAACCGTAGGTGGCTCAGTAGAAGTGAGGCCTATCGTTGCAGTCGAGTAATCCATTCATTCTTAAAAAGCTCCTGTACCTTTGCAGGGGCTTTTGTATTTTACATGGACCAAACCAACGAATTAATTCCGCATTTATTCCGCACTGAATACCGGAAAATTGTTTCTGTATTAGTTAAACTCTTTGGGTTTGCCAGGATTGAAGTCGCTGAAGATATTGCCAGTGATACTTTTCTCACAGCTACAGAAACGTGGGGATTAAAAGGTTTGCCAGATAACCCGACAGCATGGTTGTACCAGGTCGCCAAGAATAAAGCCAGGACTTACTGGCAACGAAATTCTGTGTTTGAGAAAAAAGTAGCCCCGATAATCTCAACATTTTCTGTTACTGACGAACCGGATGTCGACCTCTCTTCGCAAAACATCAATGACAGCCAATTGCAGATGATGTTTGCCTTATGTAATCCGGTCATACCCCAGGAGGCGCAAATCGGACTTGCGTTGCGGATTCTCTGCGGTCTTGGCATAGATGAAATTGCTGACGCGTTTTTATCAAACAAAGAGGTTATCAACAAGCGTCTGTTTCGCGCTCGTGAGAAATTGAGAGAAGAGAACGTAGTCCTTGAAATTCCCCAACCAAAAGAAATTACGCTGCGCCTTGGAGCTGTTCTTTCCACTTTGTACCTGCTTTTCAGTGAAGGATATTATTCAGAAAGCAAGAATACCACGCTTCGTAAAGATTTATGCTGGGAGGCTATTTACCTGACGCGATTCCTGACTGAAAATGAAATCACGGATTCTCCGGAGACCAATGCACTGCTGTCACTTATGTATTTCCACGCTTCACGGTTCGATGCCCGAACGAATGAACAAGGAGAAATTATTTTGTATGCTGACCAAAACCCTGATCTCTGGGATGCAGATTGCATTCAAAAAGGCGAGTACTATTTGAATCGATCCGCACATGGAAATCAACTCACCAAATATCATATGGAGGCGGCTATCGCCTTTTGGCATACACAAGCTGTTGATTCCAAAGAGAAATGGGAGATCATTCTCCAGTTCTATAATCAGTTGCTTCAAATTGAGTATTCCCCAATTGCTGCGCTTAACAGAACATATGCATTAGCCAAGGCCAATAGCATCCAAGAAGCAATTTCGGAAGCTGAGAAACTAAAACTCACTGACAACCATTTTTATTTTGTCCTGCTGGGGGAGCTTTACGAAAAAATTGACAGGCAAAAATCAATCGATCATTTCTATGAAGCTGTGAGGCTCGCTAAAACACAAGCTGAAAAACAATTGATTCAAAAGAAGCTCGACCGGGTTCTTGCAAGTTGAATTACACACCAAGATCTCCGCCATCGGAAATATCTACCAGCAGAACCTTTACCTCATCCGCCTTGGCATGTTCTCCGATTTTCTCAAAACTCATGACGAGATTGCGCAGTGCCCTGCGAACTATCTCCAGGTTGGAACATGCTTCAAAAAAAGAAGACTGAGGTACGAGATGAAGTTCGTGGATATAATTCTCAATATCCTGCTTTGAAAAAATCAGTCCACGATTAAAAGCATTGATATAAAACTGGTGGTTCTCGTCTTTATAAGTAAGTATAAACAAATTGGGGAGGTTGACCCCGTGTATCGGAAGTTTCAGTTTTTGCGCTACCAACATATAGATCACACACAACGTGATTGGGTTGCCTTTGCGCGATTCCAATACCACGTTGATCATGGAGTTGCCGGGCGAGTGGAAGTTTTTAGTGTTGGCTCCAAACTTCAGCTTGTTAAACAAAACACTATTGATCACTTTGACCTGATCAAACGGATACAAGTCGGGACGAAACTCAAGCCACGTTTCATAATAAATTTGTTCGAGGTCCTGCTTTAGTTTCTCTAATTCAATCTCAGGATACTGATAAGTAGCAAGGATCCACATTCCCGTCAGCAAGTCTTGCTCCTTGCCAGAATACCAATTTTTCAATCGTTCACGAAGAAGGTCGTACTGCAGGGTATGAATCAATTCTTCAATACGTCCCTGTACCTTCGGATTCAGGTTGCTCTCCCATTCGTTTTCCAGAAAAGGAATTACCTCCTTGCCAATGGAGAGGATTTTTCCCTCCACGTGCGACACCACTTGCTGATCATCATCATCAAGAAGTGAAACAAGGGCTTTTAATTCTTTTTCCTGCATCTAGTCAGTGATGAATGTTGAATAACTGAATGATTGAATTAGTAACACCTAAATTATTCAATTTGATTTAATTGTTTTTCTAGCTTAGATAGTTCATTCAAACATTCAATATTGTTTTTTACGTTTGAATTACGCCAACGTTAAATTTCTCTACAGGAACATGATTGGCTGCTTCAATGCCAATTGAGATAACTGAACGTGTTTCAATCGGATCGATAACGCCATCCACCCACAATCTCGAAGCAGCATAGAACGGACTTAACTTCTCGTTGTAGCTGTCTGTAATCTCTTTCAACAAATTTTTCTCCTCTTCTTCTGTAATAGTTTTTCCCTGGGTTTTCAACGAACTCACCCGGATCTGCAACAATGTTTTTGCTGCGGAGCTCCCGCTCATCACGGCTAGTTGAGCTGTAGGCCACGCATAGATCAAACGCGGGTCATAGGCCTTACCACACATGGCATAATTCCCTGCACCATATGAATTACCGATGATGAAAGTGAATTTCGGAACTGTGGAGTTGGCCATGGCATTGACCATTTTAGCTCCGTCTTTGATAATACCTCCATGCTCCGCCCGGCTTCCGACCATAAACCCGCTGACATCCTGAAGAAAAACAAGCGGCACCTTGCGCTGGTTACAATTCATAATAAAACGGGCGGCCTTATCGGCTGAATCAGAATAGATCACACCACCCATTTGCAATTCACCTTTCTTTGTCTTGACAGTTTTGCGCTGATTGGCAATGATGCCCACAGCCCAACCGTCAATACGGGCGTAACCGCAGAGGATTGTTTTCCCGTAGAGCGGCTTATATTCTTCAAACTCGGAATTATCAGTGAGACGTTTGATCACGTCAAGCATATCATAAGGCTTCACGCGATCGGCCGGGAAGATACCGTAAATATCCTCCTGCTTTTCTTTAGGTTGTTTTGGTTCAGCACGGTCAAAGCCCGCTTTCTCAAACGCACCAATTTTGTCAAACAGATTCCGGATATAATCCAGGCATGCCTGGTCGTTGGGGAATTTGTTGTCTGTTACACCTGAAATTTCGCAATGTGTAGTTGCACCGCCCAATGTTTCGTTGTCGATATCTTCCCCGACTGCGGCCTTCACCAGGTACGATCCTGCCAAAAAGATTGAACCTGTTTTGTCGACAATCATTGCTTCATCACTCATGATGGGGAGATAAGCACCACCGGCAACGCAGCTACCCATAATGGCAGCAATCTGCACGATGCCCATGGCCGACATCTTCGCATTGTTTCTGAATTGTCTTCCAAAATGTTCTTTGTCAGGAAAGATTTCATCTTGCATTGGAAGAAACACACCGGCACTGTCAACCAGATAAACGATAGGCAACCGGTTCTCCATGGCCACCTCCTGGGCGCGTAAATTTTTCTTGGCAGTGATGGGGAACCAGGCTCCTGCTTTTACGGTGGCATCATTTGCAACCACAACGCATTGCCTCCCTTTGATATAACCTATACCGGCCACAACACCCCCAGACGGACAACCGCCTTGCTCGGCATACATACCATCGCCAACAAAAAGTCCTATTTCTAAAAAAGATGAATTTTTATCAGTGAGGTACTCAATGCGTTCGCGGGCGGTGAGTTTGCCCTTGTCGTGTTGTTCTTTAATTTTCTTTTCGCCTCCGCCCAGCTTTACTTTTTTTGCTTTGGCTTTCAGTTGAGAACAAAGTTGCTTGAGTTGATCTTCGTTCTTGTTAAATTCTAAATCCATGAGCTATTTTTTCTGCGCAGCCGCTTTTTTCTTCTCTTCTTCCTGTTTTTGTAAATCCCGGTCGATTTTCTTCTTGCTTTTGCCCAGCGGTGCCAGGAAATGCTTCGGGTTGCTGTTGAGATGCTCCGAAAGTTTTTGGATACTCAGCACCATCTTATTCATGTTGACGTACAACGAATCTTCGTTCATCAGACGACCAACTGTATTATTGTTCTTTTTGAATTTTGAAAGTGTTTCATTCAGCGCTGTCAGCGCTTGCTGTGTCTTGACCAGTGTTTGATTCAGTTGTACACGCTTCAATGAATCAGAAACGGTCTTAAAATTAGCAAGCACAGGTTTTAACTCGTCCAGGGTTGTACCTAATTTTTCCGCATCGGCTTTGAAACTGGCCGATAAATCCTCAATTCGTGAGTTAGTGGTAGTGAGTGTTTTATTCAGTAAGTCTGGAGTCGATTGCAGTTTCGCGAAAATGATATCCAGCTTCTCAAAGTTCTTGCTGAAATTATCAATAGCTGTATTGAATTTTCTTAATGTGCTTTGCAAGTCGGTGGCCACCGGAGTTGCTGTTTCCGACAACACATCGAACATTCCCTTCGCTACCTGGGTTTTTAACGTATCACCCGCATTAAGTTTCTTGTCAGACGGAACAATATTCAGCAACACTGATTTACCCCCGAGCAATTCACTATTCAAGATCGCTTTTGTCGCATCCGTGAGTTCGATCTCGGAGTCAATTTCCAGTTCCACGAGGACGTGATTGTTTCTGTTCTGCAAAATCTTAATGTGACTAACGCGCCCCACGGCATAACCATTAACCAAAACCGGGTTCGAAATGGTGAGTTGGTTGATGTTGTCGTAAACAGCATAGTACACTTTTTTGGTTTGGAAAAAGTCTATGCCCTTGAGGAAATTAAAACCAAAGTACAATAGCGCGATAGCGACTGCACTAAAAATTCCGACCTTCAATTCTTTGCTGTATTTCACAAATTCAATTTATGGATTCCACTTCAGTTTTATACCCTTTGAACGCCCGATAAATACCGATAGCGATGGAGTCCTGCCCTGCCGTGCTCAGTAAATACTTCTCTTCTTTTTCATTTGTCAAAAAACCTGTCTCAATTAAAACACTTGGCATTCCCGTACGCCACAGCACCCAAAAACCCGCCTGTTTCACTCCCCGGCTATAACGACCGGTTTTCTTTTTGAACTGTTCTTCTACCTTTTGAGCGAATAACAAACTGCTTTCCTGGTAAGCGCTCTGACTTAATGTAAACAAAATATATGACTCCGGACTGTTGGGGTCGAAACCCTCATAACGCTCCTTATAATTCTCATCCATCAGTATCACCGAGTTCTCCCGTTTGGCTACCTCCAGGTTGCCTTTATCCTTGTGCAATCCCATCACATAGGTTTCAGTTCCATAGGCAGGCGATCCGCTCAATGCATTTGCATGAATACAAATGAAAAGATCAGCCTTCACCTTGTTTGCCATGTTCGCCCGGTCTTCTAACGACATGTATTTGTCGGTTTTCCTGGTGTAAATCACCTTTACATCGGGCATATATTTTTCGATGTAGGCACCGAATTTCAATGAAATCTTCAAGGCTACGGTTTTCTCTTTTGAGTTTTTGCCCATAGTTCCGGGGTCTTCACCCCCGTGCCCGGGGTCAATAACCACGGTAGCCACTTTGGTTCCTGTTCGAATTGGGGTAGCCGATGAGTTTAGCAAGGTTATTGCTATCAACAAAACCTTTACCGGGATATTCCGAACGAACGTATCGATGTGTGACAGATTTAAAATAACTTTACGCAAAGTTGTGAATTTTTCACAACATGGTAAACTACCTACCCCGTTGACTGACCAAGGTATCGTGCGAACATTTATCGGTTTTTTGGCCATTATCCTCATCTTTTTTCACCTTCAGGCAAGCGCCCAGGTAGAAAGACCGGTCAAAACTCCTGCCAGACTTCCGGCAAAAAATGATTCAATTCCCCAAGGCAAACTGGCTACATCCGATACCTCGAAAGTCAAGAAGGATTCCGTAAAGTCAAAACCTAAGAGTGATATCGAAGCGACCATCGTTTACTCAGCAGAGGATTCCATTATTTCTGAGCTGGGGAAAAAAATTGTCAGACTTTACGGCAACGCCAAAGTAACGTACGGCCAGATCAACCTGGATGCAGAAGAGATTGTGATTGACTATGAGACCTCCACTGTCACGGCTAATGGTAAGAGAGATTCAACGGGTCAACTCGTAGGCTTTCCTATTTTTAAAGATGGCCAGGAAACATACGAGACTAAAGGTATGGTCTATAATTTCAAGACCAAACGAGCACGGATCACCGAAGTAGTGACCAAACAAGGTGAAGGATTTATGCATGGTCAGTCCGTTTACAAAAACGCGAAGAATGACATTTTTACTACGTATAACGCATACACCACGTGCGACCTTGCTGATCCGCATTTCAGGATCATTTCAAAAAAAGCGAAAGCGATCACAGGTGATAAAATTGTGACCGGTCCGTTTTATATGGAATTTAATCACGTACCCACTCCGCTAGGTTTTGCTTTTGGAATGTTCCCATCACAACGTCAAAGTTCGTCGGGTATAATCATTCCGTCTTATGGCGAAGAAACCATTCGGGGCTTCTTTCTGCGCAGGGCCGGATATTATTTTGACATCAGCGATTATATCAATTTATCGGTTACTGCCGATTTATTCTCTAAGGGTTCGACCGGTCTGTACCTGAACTCTTCCTATATCTCACGTTACAAATACAGTGGGTCGCTTGCTTTTTCCTACAACTCTAACAATTACAGCAGTCAGATCGAAAAGCCAGACGTGCGAAAAGATTTCAGCCTGACCTGGAGCCATGCACCCAAGAGCCGGGGCACTTCGCGTTTCGCGGCCTCTGTCAACATCGCCACAAGTACCAACAACAGCAATAACTTTTTAGGAGCAGGGCAAACCAATTTAGCACAAATCCAAAACAGCAATTTGCAGCAAAAAGCAAGTTCAAATATTTCGTACTCTAAAACATTCCAGAATACGCCATTCACTCTGGCGGCCAACATGCGTCATAACCAGGATTTCAGAACGCGCAGGCTGGATTTGTCATTACCCGACATTAGTTTCAACGTCAACAACCTCTACCCTTTCAAAAAATCACAGAGCCTGATTTTGCAGAACCTGCAGGTCAAGTACACTATGAATGCTGTGAACCAGATCAACAATGATCTGGGCAACATTGCCAAAAATACGGACGGAACTTTGCGCGATAGCATTGGGGCATTCAACGGGCAAAATCTACATATCTATTTAAAAAATGCTAATAAGGGTGTCCGTCATGTTGTTCCCATAAGCACATCATTCAAAGTATTCAAGCACTATACTTTTACCGCGGGAGCTAATTTTACAGAACTCTGGTACTTTGACAAATTGGTTTGGGGCACCGTTCCTTCCAATAGTCTGACACTTGGAACTCAACCGGTAAAAATCGATACCGTGCACCAATTTAACCGGGAGTCATTTTACAATTTTTCGTTAAGTATGAACACGCGTATCTATGGAACGTACCTTGCCAAAAACAAGAACGCACGAATAAAAGCAATCAGGCACTTGATGACTCCAACGATAGGATTCAGTTATAACCCTGACTTCTCTGATCTAAAATATGGGTACTATCAACGCGTGGGTACTACAGATGCTAACGGTAAGCCCACGGTAGCTCTGAAATCTATCCACGAAGGTTTTGTTTATGGGCAGTCCCCGTTAGGCAGAAATGAATCGATGTCTTTTGGTATTTCCAATACCGTGGAAATGAAAGTAAGGAAGCCTAAAGACACGGTCGATCGAAAAGTGTCTCTCCTCAATAATCTATCGTTAAGTTCAGCTTATAACTTCCTGGCGGACTCAATGAAATTGAGTGCCATAGGCATAAGTGCCAATTCCAACATTCTTGACAATAAGATCAATGTCAACTTGAGTGCGACTTTGGACCCCTACGAATACAGGCTTGGACGTTATGGAGTTGATACTCATGACCAACCGATTTATAAAGAGTTCAGGATTAATCATTACGCATGGGATGCCGGAAAGCTTGGACGGATTACGAATGCTTCGCTTGCCTTCAGTACGAACCTGAGCAAAAAGGGGCAGGAAAAAGACAAAGCCCTACGGGACAAGGTTGCCAAGTCAAATGCACCCCAGGCTGACAAGGAATTTTTGCTGAAACATCCTGATACCTACGTAGATTTTTCCGTGCCGTGGAATTTGAGACTGAGCTACAACATCAGTTATAGCCGAACCATCGGGCCAGCTACTGTAACGCAGTCTGCAAATTTTTCTGGTGATGTCAGCCTCAGCGAAAAATGGAAGGTCACTTATTCAGCCGGTTATGACTTTGTTAATAGGGCATTCACTATGACAACTTTGGGGTTAGCCAGGGATTTGCACTGCTGGCAAATGAATGTCAACTGGGTGCCTTTTGGAAAATTCCAATCGTATGTGTTTAATATCGGAATCAAGTCTTCGCTCCTTAAAGATTTGAAACTGAACCGCACGAGGAGTTTTATCGATTCGCAGCAGGGATACTAATTGATTTAATGATGTGTTGATTTCGTTAATTTGATGATGTATCTATGCTTCCCTTAATCAATTCGTTACCGAATTACCGAATCAATGAGTTAACGAATCAAATCACTTCATCCACCCTTCGATTTCCTGCAGCGTTGGATTCTGAACAGTATCCAGTTTAAGTTTCTTTCGCATTCCAGGAATATCATTGAACAATTTTGAAGGTTTAATCTCCTTCAATTGAGCTGCGGAACGAATTCCTAATTTTTCAAGGATTGGAAAAAGCTCCGGACGAATTCCGAGTGACTCAAATTCTTTAGCAGAGTCTACCTCTGTCTTTTTCTCCGGCTTCATCTGAGGAAAGAAAATCACATCCTGGATGGAAGGTGAGTTAGTCATGATCATGCTCAACCGGTCGATACCAATACCTAAGCCTGCAGTCGGAGGCATCCCGTATTCCAGGGCTCGTAAAAAATCTTCATCCAGGGTCATGGCCTCCTCATCACCACGCTTGCCAAGTTCGAGTTGCTCTTCAAAGCGCTGACGTTGATCAATAGGATCATTCAATTCAGAGAATGCGTTACAAATTTCTTTGCGGTTGCAGATAGCTTCAAAGCGCTCCACAAGTCCCGGCTTGCTGCGGTGCTTCTTTGCCAATGGTGACATCTCCAAAGGGTAGTCCGTGATGAAAGTCGGTTGAATGAGATTAGGCTCACATTTCTCACCAAAAATCTGATCGATGAGTTTTCCCCGAGCCATCGTATTATCAACAGGCACATGGAGTTGCTTGCAAGTCTCTCGCAATTGTGCTTCATCCATGGCTGAGATGTCTATTCCTGTAAAATGCTGAATGGCTTCATACATCGTCAGGCGTTTCCAAGGTCTTTTGAAGTCGATGAGGTTCTCGCCCACCTTCACTTGAGTTGATCCATGCAGATCAAGCGCCACTTTCTCGATCATTTCCTCCACCAGGTTCATCATCCATTGGTAATCCTTATAGGCTACATATAATTCAACCTGGGTAAACTCCGGATTATGAAAACGTGACATTCCCTCGTTGCGGAAGTCTTTGCTGAATTCATATACACCATTAAATCCACCTACGATCAGACGTTTCAAATAAAGTTCGTTGGCGATACGCAGGTACAGCGTCATGTCCAGTGTATTGTGATGTGTCTTGAACGGTTTAGCGGCAGCGCCACCATAGAGCGGTTGCAAAATAGGAGTCTCTACTTCGAGATATCCTTGTTTGTTGAGGTACTCGCGCATGGAGTTCACAAGCCTGGTTCTTTTCACAAAGGCTTCCCGTACTTGAGGGTTCACCACCAAGTCAACATAACGCATGCGGTAACGCTGCTCTGGATCGGTAAATGCATCATGCAGGTGTACATTGCCTTGCTCGTCTTTTGTCTCTTTTACAATTGGCAACGGACGCAACGATTTTGAAAGCACTGTAAAGCTTTTGGCATGAATGGATTGCTCACCGGTTTGCGTAGTGAACGCAAATCCTTTCACGCCAATGATATCACCGATGTCCAGCAATTTTTTGAATACCGTATTGTAAAGCGTTTTGTCCTCTCCCGGGCAAAGGTCATCCCGGCGAAAATAAATTTGTACTCTCCCAGTCTCGTCTTGCAATTCAACAAACGAGGCATTTCCCATAACCCGGCGAGACATAATACGCCCGGCAATCGACAGATCCTTTCCGTCTAAAGAAGAGTAGTTCTTATGAAAGCCGTCAGCCGTAATATTAATTTCAAACAACTCGGGGGGATAAGGATTGATCCCGAGTTTGCTTAACTCCTCCATACTTTGCCTGCGAATCGACTCTTGCTCTGATAATTGCATTTTGCCTTTTGAATTAGGCTGCAAAAATAGTGAATTACCTCTATTTGGAATGGGAATTCGACACGGCCAACAAGACGATCAATGGAATACCAATGATGACCGCTACACCGTTGGCAAAACCTGTGGTCTTCCGTATTGAAAATTCGGTTGATGGGCGACCCGCGAGGTCGGCAGGAGCTGCTAACGTAGAGATGATGTCAGAAACCCAGAATTCATTGTCGAAATGAAACGAGTATTCAAATTTCTCATCGCCTGCCAGAGTCAGGTAATTCCTGAATTTCATGGGCGAATTCTCCTTTGAAAAGGAATACTTCTTACCGGTCATTGTCTGACCCGAGCCTTCAAGATTTACCTGTTGGTCTTTTGTTGCTGGTGGAAGCTCGAAAAATGAACTTTTTGCGGTAAGCGGAGTAGCAGTTATGAAGGAATGGGGAGGAATGAAACTGATTTGTTCTGCTCGAACCAACTCACCTGTTGTTGTACTTCCAGTGGTCGAAGTATTTTTAGTCCAGTGAATCTCATATCCCCAGGAAGAAGCATTCAATGTTGCTTTGTCCTCCCAAAAACTAAACCGTTCGTTATTCAAAATCAGAGCTGATTTCTTCCAGTCAACATAGAGAGGCGTGTTTAGCTTATTGGACACCTGAATCCTGACCGGGCAATTTTCTCCTTTAAATGAATAGGAGACCTCCACAGAATCATTTTCAATGATAATGCCTCCTGATTTCTTTGGCAAAGTCGATTGGAGGGTAGCATACTGGTACCTGAAACAAGAGGTAAGGAGCAAAGGACCGCACAACATCAAGACAAGAATTCTGACTTTCTTCATAAGACTTGTGTTTAATTCTTATGAGAAAGCAAAAGTCCTGCCTGAATTATTTCGAGGAGTTTCTCCTCTTCAACTCCTTGCGGATCAGGGTAAGTTCGCGGCTGCTTTGCCCTGCTACGGAAGTGTTCTCGGCAGCCCTGCGCAACAGGTAGGGCATTACTGATTCCACAGGGCCATAGGGAACATATTTGGCCACATTGTAGCCGGCCTTCGCCAGGTTAAAAGAGATATTGTCGCTCATACCCAGCAATTGTCCAAACCAAATATGTGGATCATTAGGTTTAATTCCTTTTGTCTGGATCAATGACGCCAGGTATTGATTACTATATTCGTTGTGTGAGCCACACATGAACTTGATACGATTTATGTTTTCTATACAAAAATCCAGTCCGGCATTAAACGCCTTGTCCGTAGCATCTTTACCGGGGTGAATCGGGTTGGGGTAATTCAATTTCGCAGCGCGTGCTGCCTCCTTTTCCATATACGCTCCACGCACCAGCTTCGCTCCAAGAAAGTAGTTTTTACGGATCGCTTCTTCCAGTGCATTTTTCAAATTGTCCAGCATATCGGTGCGGTACATTTGAAAGGTATTTAATACAATCGCTTTTTCCCGGTTGTACTTTTGCATCATTGCATAAGCGAGCTCGTCAATAGGATTTTGAATCCAGCTGTCTTCACCATCGACCAATACAGGCACGCCACATTCAAACGCCTTCTTGCAAATCTGGTCTACTCGTTGCTGCACACGTGCCCAGGCTGCTTTCTCTTCTTCAGTCAAATTTCCCTTTGCCTGGATTTTTTCCAATAAGTCAAAGGCTCCGATACCAGTTACTTTAAAAACACTGAATGGAATCGCTTTATTATTTTTCGCCTTTTCAATAGTCGCAATAATCTCCCGGGTGGTTTGGTCAAATACAGGTTCCGTCTCCTCACCTTCCACCGAATAATCTAGAATAGTACCAATGCTGAACTTATTCAGATTTTGAATCGTCTTTTCGCTTTGATCGATTGTTTCTCCCCCGCAAAAATGTTCGAACACGGTAGAACGGATCAAGCCCTTCACCGGCAGTCGCAACTTCAGGCTTAGCTTAGCCATTCGTGTAGCTATAGCCGAAACGGTAGGATTATTAACAAGGGAGAAGATCAGGTTCGCTTTTTTGAGCTGTTTGTCACTCTTATATGAAAAGGCTACTGCCGTATCATCAAAGTGCACAATGGGGTCAGATTCCATGCCTGGGATTTTAGGGCGCAAATATAAGCATGGCAAACTTCTTATTTGGCGATAAAAAATTGGTTTACTTTTGTTTTTTCAAAGATGTAATGAATTCAGGATCAGTAATTTTTACAGGGAACAGAATTGATTTTCAAGGCCTTCTGAGCGCCTCACCTTACTCTAAAATCGGGGTGCTCACAGACTCGAATACACACCATCATTGTTATCCCCTGATAAAAGAGCAACTCCCCGTCCATCATGTGATCGAAGTACCTGCCGGGGAAGAGCATAAAAATATTGAAACCTGTAAACTCATTTGGCAAAAGCTCACCGACCTGAATTTTGACCGGCATTCTATCCTGATCGTACTTGGAGGCGGAGTGTTGGGAGATATGGGCGGATTCTGCGCGGCCACCTTTAAGCGTGGCATTGACTTTGCCCTTGTGCCGACTACCCTGCTTTCCCAGGTAGACGCCAGTGTAGGAGGAAAACTCGGGATTGACTTCAATAGTTTTAAAAATCACATCGGGGTCTTTTGTGAACCTCAGGCAACTTTCATCCACACCCCGTTCCTTAAAACTCTGCCAGAGCGCGAGCTCCGCAGTGGATTTGCCGAGGTGATCAAGCATTGCCTTATTTCTGATCAAAAGATGTGGCAGACAATCCGGGCAAAGGCATTGCACGACCAGGATTGGGAGACACTCGTGCGCCATTCCATCGATTTCAAAAAATCAGTTACCGATAAGGACCCACGGGAAAAAGGACTTCGCAAGATTCTCAACTTCGGGCATTCAATTGGCCATGCTTTGGAAAGCTATTTTCTGGCGGAAGGCAACCGGATATTTCATGGCGAAGCTATTGCCATGGGGATGATCATGGAAAGCTTTATCGCTCGTGAGAAAAAGCTATTTAGTGAGGCGGACCTACAAGAAATTACCACTTTCCTGATCGCGATCTTTGAAAAACAGGACATGCCGTGGGGGGACGCGCTGGTCATTCAGCTGATTGCCCAGGACAAGAAAAATAAAGGAAATGAAATTCTGTTGGCTTTGCCGGAGGGAATTGGCAAAGCCGTGTGGGATATACGAGTTACCGAAGATGAGTTAGAGAAGTCATTTGACTATTACCGGTCGATTTAAACGTAATGAACGTCCTGATCTTCGGTATCATTGCCTTTTTGCTCACTGAATACCTTTTTCAGGTCATCAGCTCTTTTTGCAATGAACTCTTTGGTCTTCTTCTTGCGGTCTCCGGTCAATAACCAGGCGGCCAACAGCGCGCCACCGGCTACTCCCAAGCCAATTGCAATTTTCTTTGATGTGCTCATAACTCCTTCAACTTTATTTCAAAATAAATAGTTTCAAGCGGGCTGAAAAAACATTTGGAAAACTTTACTTTTCGCGCCTCTTAAACTCACTAACGTTTTGAATTCGTCAATCACTATAAAAGGTAACTCAAAAATTTTTGGAACAGCCAAAGAGTTGCCATCGTCAAAGAGCATCAGCAACCGGGCACTGATCCTGAATGCACTCACCGGCAACCGATCATCAGTTAGCAATCTTTCATCAGCCCGGGATACAAAGTTGATGCAAGCATTAGTGAATAGCCCGGATCACACGATTGACGTGATGGATGCGGGGACTACCATGCGTTTCCTCACCGCCTACTTTGCGTTGACCAACCAAAAGAAGATACTTACCGGTACCGACCGGATGAAACAACGCCCGATTGCCCTTTTGGTAGACGCACTTCGTACGCTCGGAGCAGACCTCAGGTATTTAGGTCAGGAGGGATTTCCTCCCGTGGAAACACAGGGATTTCAAATTCAAAAGACGGATTTTATTGAAATGCCCGGCAATGTGAGCAGCCAGTACATCTCCGCCCTGATGATGCTAGCCCCTATCCTTCCGAAGGGATTGACGATTCAATTGAAAGGTGAAACGGGAAGCATCCCCTACATCAGCATGACTGCCACCCTGATGCAGGAATTCGGTGCCAATCTCGAGCTGGATTTCAAAAAAAATATCATTTCGGTAAAGCCGGGATCTTATAAACCCTCCTCCGTAACCGTTGAAGCCGACTGGTCGGCAGCCAGCTATTGGTTTGCGTTTACCGCTTTGGCAAAGGAAGCCAGGATCACCTTACCCAACGTTTCAGAAAAATCCCTTCAAGGTGACAGGGTTGTCGTTGAATTGATGACGCACCTGGGTGTAAAATCTGACTTTAAGAATTCTTCATTAGAATTGACAAAGGGTGATTCGGCAAAGGATATCACCTGGGATTTCAAGAACTGCCCCGACCTGGCCCAGACTGTATTGCCTGTTTGTGCCGCGAAAGGAATATCAGGAAGATTCACAGGAATGGAAAGCCTTCGAATCAAGGAGACCGACCGGATTGCAGCCTTGCAAAACGAATTGAAAAAAATCGGGGCGATGCTTGAGGAATCTGCCGGAGCCTGGACATTGACTCCCGGAGACGTGTCGAAACTTTCGAGTCCAATTGAAACCTACCACGACCACCGGATGGCAATGGGTTTTGCACCCTGGGCGGCACTCGCAGACGTCACTATCCTCGCTCCCGAGGTTGTGAATAAATCTTATCCCGGATTCTGGGAGGACATGAAGTCAGTCGGCTACAAATTAAGCGAAGCAAAATAGTCGGGCACATGCAGTAACCGGCTGCCGTACCATGAAAACATTTCACCATCTACTAAAACGATTTTCGAAGCAGGTAAAACGGCTTGTAGCTCCTCAATGTGTTTTTCTTTAAACGGAAACGGTTCTGACGAAAGCAAAATGACTTCCGGTGCCAGTATTCTAATTTTTTCGATAGTCAATTCCGGATATCGGGCTTCGTCAAGGCAGTTCACGAGTCCAGCCTTGGTGAGCATGGTATCGATAAATGTATTCTTGCCTGCCGCCATCCATGGTTTTTTCCAGATCAGGTAGAGTACTTTTTGAGGGTTAAGTGGTTTTATTTTCTTAAAGCGGTTCTGAATTTCTTCGATCAGTTCTTTTGCCTTCGCGTCCTTCGCAATCAGATTTCCAACTTCTTCGATCATTTGCATTGCACCACTCCAGTCAAGGATATCGCTCATCCACACAGGATATTTTTCTGAGAGCTGTTTTATTCCTGACTCTTCATTTTCTTCCTTGTTGCCAATGATCAAATCCGGCTTCAGATTGGCGATCGTGTCAAAATGAAAATTCTTTGTGCCACCCACTTTCGGTTTGGACTTAGATTCTGCTGGATGTATGCAGAACTTTGTGACACCAATGATTCTGTCAGCAACTCCGAGATCAAAAAGCAATTCTGTTTGTGAAGGAACGAGTGAGATGATCCGCTGTGGCGGAAAATTGATTTCGATGAGCCGGCCTAGTTGATCAGTGAATTGCTTTTTTTTCATCCTCCGAAAGTACATCCTCCGGGGCAGAAAAAATGAGGTTAGGGATGGAAACTTCAAACCTGGTCCCTTCACCCAGTTCTGACTGAACGTTGATCATTCCGTGAAGTCGGGTAATGGTGTCTTTTACAATATGCAGCCCAAGTCCCGTTCCCTCACCTTCGGATGTTGCGCGGTAGAAGATGTCGAAAATGTGGTCGATGCTTTCCTTGGCGATACCAATCCCGTTGTCAGAAATAGAAACTTTGAGGTGCTCTTCCTCTACTCGAGCATTTATGGCGATATAGGATTTCGATTTTTTAGAATCGGAATATTTTACAGCATTGGATAGGATATTGCCGAGGATTGTCCGGACCCGCAGTTCGTCAGAAAAAAGTTCTGCTTCTTCAGCAAATTCAATTTCAAAATGGATATTTCCAGCCAGTGGGTGATTCTTAAGCACTTCAATTTCCTCTTCCAGCAATTTCTTCAAATCCACTTTTTCCTTTTTCACCGCCATCCTATCTACTTTGTAAAGATGATTTACTTCTTCAATAAGTGATTCCAGTTTAAGAAGTGTATTGCGTGTCATCTGAAGATAAATTCCCCGTTGTTCTTCGTTTGCCTTTTCCAGCAAATTCAGCAACCCCATAGCCGAATGAATGGGTGAACGCAGATCATGTGTAGTCTTGAAGATGAACTGATCCAGGTGATCTTTTTTCCTGGCGAGTTCGATGGTCTCATTTTTCCGAGAAGTAATGTCGTGGAGCATGATGACCAGCCCGTGTATTTCATGACTGGCAATCCGGTTGGCTACAGTTACATCAAAGTATTTTTCTTCACCCCAGGTGGACTTGAGTTGGATTTCAGTTTTGGCTGATGTGCCGACCTGATCGAGGCAGTCTTTCCACTGATCGCGAATAGACGAGGGTGCGAATTCAAATGCGTTTTTGCCAATGATAGAAATTGGCCTGAAACCTAAAACATGCTGAATGGATGAAGAGCAATACCTGATGTTATAGTCTCCATCCGTAATCAATACAATCGCCCCGGAATCTTCAAAGAGTTCCTGAAGCAGGTTCTCCGATTTTATCATATTATCCCCCATTCCCATACCAACTTTTATTACGTCCAGATAAAATCTACATCGATATTGAAGTGTTAAGTTTTTTAAGTACGAAATTCTAAACGCAAAAGTTCAAATAACCTAAATCTTAAATAATAATAGCCATGCTCGTCAACTGCCCTGCCACTTTCAGCGAAGCCTGGTTAATTGAAGCTTGGTTGATTTCAAATTTGAGTTTGTCATCAACTACTTTCAGGTTGATGCAGCTTCCTTTCTTACCCAGGTTAAAACTGTCCGTGATAGTGAGAATGGATTTACCGGCAATCGCATTTTTTACATTATCAAAGTCTTTGCTTTTGTTTTTGCCGATATACACCACCGCACAAGTCACCGCTTCGGATGCATCGTTTAATTTTTTAATGACAAATTTTTTCGTGCCCTTGGGCTTACCATCATAATAGCTTTTCAGCGTATTAAAAACATTATCCTCGCCCAGAACACCCACTACAAATTCAGTGGTACTTGCATCTTCCGGCCACTGTACATACTTCATAAAGTTGTAGATCATGGCAGCATGTATTTCATGAATGGGCTTTTCAGTTTGCGCTAGCGCCCCCGTTGCGCAGAGGGCGAAAAAGCCTAAGACAACTAATTTTCTCATGTTTTGGTTTAGTTTAGTTCACATTAACCACCCAAGATACGTGAAAACTTTTGCGAATACGAAAACCCTGGTTTTACCCAGGGCTCTCTTTTCACACAAACAAACCCAATTAAATTAATATCGCCATACTGGAAAGTGTGCTTGCCACTTTCAAATTAGAAGCTTCTATCGCGTGCTGATTCAGTTCGAAGCGGAGCTTATCGTCCACCGTTTTGAAGTTGATACAACTTCCTTTTGTGCCCAGACCATTGCGGTCGGTTACAACCAGGGTACCTTTGCCTTTTACTTTAGCACTGATTGCATCAAATTCACCGCTCTTACTACGATCGATAAATACGACCTGGCAGTCGGTCATCTCAGCAGCACTATTGAACTTCTTGATTACGTAAGTCTTTGCACCCTTAGGCTTACCTGCATACCAGGTATTGAGGGTGGTGTACATTTCGTTGTTCCCGACCACGCCAATGATGAACTCTTTGCTATCATCACCTGCCGGCCATTGCACATATTTTACAAAATTGAATACCATCATGGAGTAGACCTCATGAATGGGGCGCTGCTCCTGGGCCATAGATGCAGAACCAACCAGCATCGCAACCCCTGCAATTAAAGTCCTAACTGTTTTCATCCTATTTGTTTGTTTGTATGATACAAAAGTAGGCCGCTCCGTCAAAGCGGAACGGCCTACCTAAAGGGCTTACTTTCGGATGTAAGATTTCTTAACTTTTATTTAATGTAACGGTAGTCGTGACCGGGCTTAACCTGTAAAAGAACCTCGTAAATGAGATTTATTACGTTTTCAACGTCCTCTTTATGAACCGTTTCCACAGTTGTGTGCATATATTTCAGGGGTAATGAAATCAGCGCAGATGCCACTCCTTCAGCAGAATATGCAAAAGAATCAGTATCCGTACCTGTAGACCGGGAAACCGCCTGGCGCTGGAAAGGTATTTTCTTCTTTTCGGCTGTCTGGATGATCATTTTCAGCACATTATTCTGGACGGCAGGGCCATAACAAACCACCGGTCCAAGCCCGCATTTGAGGTTTCCACTCTCCTTCTTGTTATACATTGGAGAGCCGGTGTCATGGGTCACATCCGTACAAATAGCCAAATCCGGCTTAATTCTGCGGGAAATCATCTCCGCTCCCCTCAAGCCAATTTCCTCTTGCACGGCATTAACCACGTAAAGCCCGAACGGTAATTTTTTCTTGTTTTCACTAAGCCGGCGGGTGACTTCGGCAATCATAAACCCACCCATTCTATTATCAAGAGCACGGCCGGTCAGGTAGTTTTTGTTCAGCTCCATGAGCTCATCCACGAACGTGGCTACGCAACCTACATGCACGCCCATTGCTTCCACTTCTTTCTTGGATTCAGCGCCTATGTCAATAAATATATTTTTTAAAGATGGAGCCTCCTCTTTGGAAGAATCACGCACGTGAATAGCAGGCCAGCCGAATACGCCTTTCACAATTCCTTTTTCAGTCTGAATATTTACCCGCATCGAAGGCGCGATCTGGTGGTCAGAACCCCCGTTGCGTCTCACATAAATATATCCCTCCTCCGTGATGTAGTTTACAAACCAGCTGATCTCATCTGCATGAGCTTCAATCACCACCTTATATTGCGCTTTGGGGTTAACAACACCTACCACCGTGCCATAAACATCTACCATATGACTGTCGACATAAGGCCGGATGTAATCAAGCCAGATTTGCTGGCCTGGAGATTCGAAGCCGGTAGGCGATGCGTTATTGAGGTAGTTGAAAAGAAACTGTTTGCTCTTCTTATCCATAACATTTGGTTTATTCTCAAATTTATAAGAATTCAGCGCAAAATGAATATTGTCCCGCTCATGACAAAAGCCCCTGAATCCGTCAGAAACTAAATCTTCCGAGTATCGGTTATCCGTATATTGACTAAAAAACCAAGAGATGCAAAAGCTGATTTTAATGTCGTCCGTGCTATTGTTGGTTGCCTGCAGTGGCAACAGCCAAAATAAAACGTCTAAAAAGAACGCTATGTCAGATACAGTAAAAATGATCAATCGTACAGAAGAAGAATGGAAGAAAATTCTCACGCCAGAGCAGTACCATGTGTTACGTGAGAAAGGAACCGACCGGCCATTTACCGGGAAGTATTATCTCAATAAAGAGAAAGGTGTTTACAATTGCGCAGCTTGCGGCAACGAGCTATTCACCTCAGATATGAAATTTGATTCGGACTGCGGATGGCCAAGTTTTGATAAGGAGATCGAGGGAGGAAAAATCAAAAAGCAAGTTGACCGCACGTACGGCATGATTCGTACAGAAATCATTTGTGCAAAATGTGGATCTCACTTAGGTCACCTGTTTGACGATGGACCAACCGCCACCGGGCAGAGGTACTGTGTGAACTCCACTTCAGTTGATTTCAATAAGAAGTAGTGAGAGGTAAATAAATGAAAAAAAGCCCCGCACGTGCGGGGCTTTTTGTTTGTGCAGTTTTGAAATTAGTTATTGATCGTCTTCGACATCCCTGTTTTGTCAGCTACCACGAAGGTGTACTTGCCTTCTCCGGTCAGGCTGTAGACAACACCGAAGTTGCCATCTACCATGCGGGTTTCATTATGAAGTAAGTCTCCATCTTCGTTAAAGATGCTAATCGTAAGAACATTGAGGCCCTTATTCACCGATGTGAGCATATATTTATTGCTTACGCTGGTCAGTTTCCTTACGGCAATGATACTCTCAATCGTACCCTGGCTGTATTTCACCTTTTCTACTTTTTTTCCAGTATTGTCTTTCACTTCAATGGTGTATTCGCCTTCAGGAAGAGATGAAAAGTTATAAGGACGGATAAATTCATTCAGGTCGTTGATCGTTTCCGTGAAGACCATTTCATCGTTTTTATCGAAAATGGATATAGACACCTTGCTTGTAGCTTCCGATTTGTAAACTACTTTGAAGATGTGACTGGCTGAGCCTGCGATAACAGATACGGAGGGTTCAACTTTCGCGAATGCAGCGGTAACACTAATGAGGAGGGACAGGACAGCGAGCTTTGTTTTCATTGATTTTGCGTTTTATTTTCAATGCAAAAGTAGAGCTGCGGAAATCATTCGTTCGCGCAAGTGCTGCCTTACTCCAATAGGTGTAATGAATTCAACCGAAGTAAATTTTCAGAATTTTCAATCTTACGCAAACGCTGTTATCCAATTATTAAATGGGCAAACAAATGCTCAGCCGAACTTTCCGGAGGCAAATCAACCCCGTTCAAAGCAACTGTCGATGTATGTTTTACAAAGGAATATTCCCGTGCTTCTTTTTCGGCAGTGTAGCCACCTTATTTTCCAGCATCTGGAAAGTCCTGATCAGTTTTTCACGGGTTTGCTCCGGGAAGATCACCTCATCGATGTAGCCACGGTGAGCGGCACGGTATGGGTTCGCAAACTTGCGGGTATACTCTTCCACTTTTTCGTCCAGTTTTGCTTGCGGATTCGCGGCTTCGGAGATTTCTTTCTTGAAAATAATTTCTGCGGCTCCCTTCGCTCCCATCACGGCAATCTCAGCAGTGGGCCAGGCGTAGTTCATGTCCGCACCAATGTGTTTGCTATTCATCACATCGTAAGCACCACCGTAGGCTTTGCGTGTGATGACCGTAACTCTTGGCACGGTAGCTTCGCTGAAAGCATACAAAAGTTTTGCTCCATTGGTGATGATCGCGTTCCACTCCTGGTCTGTACCCGGCAAGAACCCGGGAACATCTTCCAACACCAACAATGGAATATTGAATGAATCACAGAAGCGAACAAACCGCGCACCTTTCACGCTAGAGTGGATATCCAACACACCCGCTAAAGAGGCAGGCTGATTTCCCACAATACCAATGCTTCTGCCCGCCAAACGTGCGAAGCCCACAACAATATTCTCCGCAAAGTTTTTGTGTACCTCAAAGAAAGAACCATCGTCCACAATACCATCGATCACCTCACGCATATCGTAAGGCTGGTTGGGATTGGTCGGCACAATATCATTCAGTTTCGGTCTTATTTCATTCCCGGCCGTATAAGGCAACCGTGGAACATCATCTTCACAATTCTGAGGGACGTAGCTGAAAAGTTTTTTGATCTGGTTGATACATTCTGCCTCATTCGCGCAGGCGAAATGCGTCACACCGCTTTTCATGCTGTGAGTGGAAGCCCCTCCCAGTTCTTCTGCAGTCACATTCTCATGTGTTACGGTCTTTACTACGTTCGGCCCGGTAACAAACATGAATGAAGTATTCTCTACCATAAAAATAAAATCAGTCATGGCTGGTGAGTAAACCGCTCCACCTGCGCACGGCCCCATAACGGCCGATATCTGTGGTACCACTCCGGACGCCATTACATTCCGGTAAAAAATATCTGCATATCCCCCGAGTGAAACTACACCTTCCTGGATACGCGCACCGCCACTATCGTTGAGTCCAATAAGCGGGGCGCCATTTTTCATGGCAAGGTCCATCACTTTGACAATCTTTTCCGCGTGTGTTTCAGAGAGTGAGCCGCCAAACACGGTAAAGTCTTGCGAGAAAACATACACCAGTCTTCCACTGATGGTTCCGTAACCGGTGATCACGCCATCGCCCAGGTAGTATTCTTTATCCAAACCAAAATCCTTGCTCCGGTGCATGACAAACTTGCCAAGCTCTTCAAAAGAACCAGCATCGAGCAAGAGTTCTACCCGTTCGCGGGCTGTCAGTTTGCCTTTAGCATGTTGCTGCTCAATTCGTTTTTCACCTCCACCTAAAAGCGCCTCGGCATTTTTGCGTTTCAGCTCGTTGAATTTGGTAAGAAGTACGTCTTTGGTCTCCATAATATATAGTCAAGGTCGAAAGATATAAATAGAACTTAGAAGTGGAAAGGGGAAAGTTATAAGTTGTAAAGACATATCATTTTGGACGCTTATCTACTTTGAATTTTTTACTCATAACTTTCACCCCAATGAGAACGGCCATTATTGATATGGGCACCAACACGTTTCACCTCCTTGTCGTGGAGCGGAGTGACGATGATTATGAAATCCTGTTACGTGAAAGGCTTGCCGTCCGGGTTGGTGTCGGGGGAATAAATCGAAATGTAATCACAGATGAAGCCATCGACCGGGCACTTAGTGCACTTAAAAGCTTCAAAGCAATGATTAATGACTTTAGAGTAACTGAAGTCTTTGCCTTCGGCACAAGCGCCCTGCGAAATGCCCACAATGGACCTGACGTGATCTCACGAATAAAGGAGGAGACAGGCATTGAAACAAAAATCATTTCCGGTGATGAAGAAGCAGATTATATTTTCCATGGTGTCAACCTCGCGTTAAAGTTTGGGAAAGAAAAAGCGATGGTGATTGATATCGGTGGCGGAAGTGTGGAATTCATCATTGGAAACAGTGAAACGATTTTTTGGAAACAAAGCTTCGAGATCGGGGCACAACGACTGCTCGAACGTTTCCATCAGCACGATCCCATTCTCCTCACTGAACTGGAATCCGTTACTCAATATTTAAAGGAGTCATTACCACCCCTGTTTGAAGCTTTGGAAATTTACAAGCCCCAAGTTCTGGCGGGCTCTTCCGGTACTTTCGATACGCTGAGTGACATCTACTGCGTTCGATCAGGAATTCCATTGGCCGATGCGTCCGAAACGCCTTTGACAATTCAGGGATTCAAAGAAATCTATCCGGAGATCATTTCCAAAAGTCGGGCTGATCGGATGAAGATTCCCGGAATGATTGAACTACGGGTTGATATGATTGTGGTGGCTTGTTGCCTGATCAAGTTTGTCATCGATCATTTTCACTTTGACAAGATCAGGGTATCTTCTTTTTCATTGAAAGAAGGTGTACTCGCAACGCTTCTCGGAGAAAAATCTTAAAGCCTGAAATCCATTGCGAAGAGCAAACGATTCTCCGATTTCCTCAAATCGGGTTGCCATCCGGGTGGGATCGGAGTTGTCGACCAGCCATCGGGAGAAGTAGTGCCACCGGGGCCTGCAAAATAAGGCACATTGCTCTGTCGTAACCCATACTCAAAACGAAATGTCACGTGGTCATTGGGCATGACATCAAATGTTACGGTTGCTTGAAAGATGTTCAGTTGCTTTTTAGGGTCGTTGTCCATCGCATCAGTGAATGCGTTCGGTGTTACCGGGCTCGGTGTTGCTGCGAGGTAGAGTCCGGGATTAGTAATGCCATCACCCCTCAAAGTCACCGCCAATTTATTTTGATTAAACCACAAGCGATTCGCCAGCGAAAAGCCGGTCATATATTGCTCACTTGCCGAGACTCCGTCTCCAGCCTCAAATCCGTAATGGGTGTTCAGACTTATCCCTGCCTGTGAAATTCCGTTTGCGTTTTTGTTTTTATAGTAGCGTACCACCACACTATTATCATGATGAAACCTGATTCGTGTGCTGTTCCTCGTATCCTTTCCATAGTAAAAGTTGGCGGCCAATTGTAGGTTCTCGTGAGGTCTATAGTAATTCGAGCTACCAACGGAAATCCCCTGGTTGTAATTGCTGTACGTCTGCCATCCGTTCATCAGCCATAGCTCCACTTTATAATTTTTAGTTGGGTAGGCCTGCACACGTGCTCCGGAAAAATAAAATGGAGTGAATT
Organism: Cytophagales bacterium WSM2-2; assembly: GCA_015472025.1. Taxonomy (NCBI): domain Bacteria; kingdom Pseudomonadati; phylum Bacteroidota; class Cytophagia; order Cytophagales; species Cytophagales bacterium WSM2-2. The sequence goes on along the minus strand of BNHL01000001.1, from coordinate 3,049,303 downwards.
CGCAAACGAGGCTTCGCTGATAACTCCAGTTCTCCTGGAGCATGTAACTTTCCAAGCCGATGTAGCTCATGAAAATTCCCATTTCAACATTGAGGCCATACCACTTATTGAAACGGTAGCCTGCGGCTGCTTCGCGTATGAACTTAACATTGTTGATCGGTGTATTTCTTCCCTTATGCACAGTAGGATCCAGGTCTTGAACAATGGAGAGCATCTGGCCCGCCTGCAACCAAACTCTTCCTACAATATTTTTATAATTTGATTCAACTCCGATGCTTGCAAGATTTAATGTAAATTCATTGGAGCGACCAATTGTACTTGAAATCGTTTGGGTGTTGTCAATGGGGCGTGCAAAGTTATAGTTGTAGTAACCGTCAAAATAGGCAACACCGGTAATGATCGTTTCGCCTGTTTTCTTATCCGTAAATGTCAAAGGGAAATTTCGCTGACGATTTTGACCATTGATCCAGGTCAGGTCCATGCCTTCAAACGGAACTTTGGCAGAAACAGAATCAGATTGCGCCCGGACATAAAAAGACGTCAGGCAGAGGAGGAGGAAAAGATTTTTCAACGGTATTGGGATGAAAGCACGAATTTATAAAATCCTCCGTGAGGTTTTATAGTGGCTTCCCGAAATCACCACGTTCGATCGCTTCCGTGATGGAGCTTACTACCGAATCCAGTTTTCGCGCGGATTCTTTCAGATGTTCCACGTAAACTTTCTCCTCTCCTTTCAGATCAAGTTTTTGCATGAGGTTGATCAGGCCAAGGATACTGGCCACCGGGGCGCGTAATTCATGAGCGTTGATAAAAGCATATTCCTCAAGTGCTTTATTTTTCTGCTCCAACTCGGCTGTTCTCGCCATTACCAGGCCTTCCAGGTTTTCATTTATCCCTTTGATTTCCTCGGCTTGTGCTTGTATCTCATGTGTATTGGCCTCTATTTCGGCTGTACGTTCACGGACCTTTGCCTCAAGAGCGCGCTTGTCAGCAAGAAGTTTTTTCTCACGGAGTCGGACAAAAGAGTACCCTGCAAAGGAAATCAAAGCCAGCACAGCAATGTAGAACAGGTTGGTCCTCCAAAATGGCGGCTTGATCACAAAATGGAGTTCTGCTTCACTGAGGTCTGCAAAATTTTCTGAGTCCGAAGCTTTCAGTCGAAATGTATAGTCACCAGGCGGAAGCTTGGAGTAAGTGGCTGAAAAATCATGAGAAGAAATCCAGTTGGGATCGTAGTTCTCGAGCTGAAAATTAAAACTAAGCGCTGCCGGGTTTTGGTACCAGAATCCGAGGAATTCAATTTTCAAATTATTCTGGTCGTAGCTCAACCGGTCTGTCTTTGTTAAATCAAAATACTGATCATCGATTCTGACACGATCAATATGAGGTTTGGGGGATTCCTGCTTATTGGATTGCGAAGAGTAAACGATCAACCCTTGATTAGTTCCGATTAAAATTGATCCGTTAGCATCTTTCGCTACAGCATTAAGATTTGGAATTCTGTTGCCCGCGCCTGATTGGTCATCGAAATAACGAAACAGTTTCTTTTCGGGATTGATCACATCAATGCCAGATTCATGCGCCCCGAGCAAATGGCCCCGGTTGTCGGATGTAAACACATTAATAGAGCTGTTGTGCAACCTGAACTGATCCTCGAACTGTTGAAATTTGCTGCCGTCGAAAACAAATAAACCGAGACCCTGCACATTCGCCCACACGCGGTGCTGGTTGTCTTCTGTGAATCCATAGATGACTTTCGAATCGAAATTGTCTTTGAAGTGATGGATACCGCTTGCATCCAGCATATCCACCCCATCGCGATCGGTAGCAAACCAAACCCGATCCTGACTGTCGACAAAGACCTGATAGATATAGTCCGTTGACAAGCCGTTGGTTGTATTGTAGTTAGTTGTTGAGAAGTTGGCATCCGTTTTTATTTCAATGGCACCACCCAATGTTGCAAGCCAGATTTTGCTCCCCTTACCTGAAACGCTTAGCACACTGCCATTTCTCAGCTCCTTGTTAAAGTGTTGAATGCTTCCTTTCTCAGGATCAATTCTCAAAACGCCCTCACCATATAGTCCGGCCCAAATGAATCCCTTGTCATCTGTGTACAGACTGATTACACTCTTCGAAGCAAAAGGTGTATTGACTAAGGGTTTTGTCAATACACCGGATTTTCTTCTCACTAATGCCTTGCCATTTGAGAACCAGATATCCCCGCTTTTCTCAACTGTGACTGCTATCACGTTGAAGTTGGCCTCTGGTTCGATGTACTGAAGTTGTTTGCCCAGTGTACGCTGCACAGCCGTCTTCGATCCGACCCAGACATTCCCCTCTACGTCTGATGAAAGACTTAGCGTTGGCTCAGTTGAATGAATTTTTGCTTGAGGAATTTTCTCTGCTAAGTCGAGCGTAAACAAACCACGTGAGCCAGCCAGCCACAGCCAGTTGTCAGTTAAGAGAAGGTCATTGATGCTTCCATAACTCCACTTGCCTTTGATTAGAGAGCTGAATGTACTTTTCTCCAAATCAAATCGAACAGCACCCGCGTCTTCAGTTGCCAGATACATTTCTTTTGTGCCTTTCACAATTTTTTTCACAATGTTATCAGGCAGGCCGGAAGAATAATTAAGTACTTTTATTTCTATCGGGTTCTTAGTTCGATCACAAACAGCAACCCCTCCGTCCGTGCCGATCCAAATATTCCCATTAGTATCTTCTTCAAGATCGTAACAAAACAAGTCTGGCATTCCGTCAATGTCGTCTAAACGGTACAACCGGCTATTGACATAATAGTATGCTCCATCATTGAGAGTCGAAAACCACATCGCCCCATCACGTGCAAAAAGGATATCGGAGATTGGGAGTTTGGGCATGCCTTCAGCCGGCTCAAACGGAGTTATTGAGTTCTTCTCCACGATCGAAATTTTTCCACTCTTAAACCCAACCCACACCCTGCCCACTGAATCTTCCGCCAGCGCAGTTACATTTTCATCCGGAAGGTTGTCTAACGAGAGGAATCTTCGATAGGTATGACCATCAAACTTGAACAATCCCTTGTCGGTGGCAAACCAGATAAAACCCGTCTTATCCTGCAGGATTTTATTGACATTGACTTGTTCGTTCTTCTTCAGTAAATAATAGTCTTTGAAAAAAAGAGATTGTGCCGCTGCAGAAAAGCTAAACAGAACAGCAAGTAGCAAAGGGAAGCAACGGTTCATTTTCCAGGGCTCTCAGTATAAAATTGATGAAGTATTGGCATTCCGCTACGTTTTATAGACATGCACAATCAGGATAAATATACCCGAACTGTGATTCGACTGTGACCACATTTCCTTTAACGGCAATTTACCACAATCGCTAAGTTAAAAGTTTTTTAGCAAGCGTGTACCTCGGCTCAATGGCAGGCTTTGTTGAATTTTTTGAGCTTGTAGTAGTTGTAAGGCAAAGGCGCAAGAAATCCTGCAACCATGGCAATCAGAAGAGCTGTCCAGTACATTGGATTCCCGAAAGCTGCCTTGCCTCCGGTGATCATAAAGTCCGTGGCATTCATTACCAATTCCATCGCTACCATCGAAATGAAAGACATGGACAAAGCCGTCTGAAATGCACTGCTCCAGGCAAATTTTTCCCTTGTCTTCAATAAGACGGTTTCCAATGCGATGGAAGTAATCAACCCCGCCAGCGTAGCCAAAACCATTTGCCCAGTCATAGAAACAACAGGGTAAAATCTTTGCAGGAAAATAACCATGGCAAAGTCACCGATAGAACACCCGATGAGACAATTCAACGTGTTGAGTGAAGCCCGTTTCCAAACAGCCATGTCACTCCAAAACTGATCCTGAACATGGCTTACACTAGCGTGTTGGGGCGTGGATACCACACCGTTTTCTTCTGAAAGAGTATACGGATATCCACTAAGTGATTCCTGAAGCCTGACCAAAGGGATGTGCTCAGACATTGTGATAATGGCTGTTCCCGTGGCGACATCAATTTTTGCCTCTTTAACCTGTTTAATAGCCGACAGTGTTCTCTGAACAGTGGCCGCGCAGCCACCGCAAGTCATCCCCGATACCGAATAGGTGTGTGTCATCTATATTTATTCTTTTTCAAATATACGGATGGCCTCCCGAGCGGATGTTGTAAAATCCTTGGTAAGAATTACACTTTATCAAGTGATATCCTCTTCTCCGCTCCGATCTTTCTGAAATGCATTGGCGTAAGCCCGGTCACTTTTTTGAACTGATTCGACAAATATGCCACACTGCTATATCCGAGTCGGTCAGCTATTTCAGTAAGTGAAAGTTCGTCATAGACCAAAAGCTCTTTAGCAAGTTCGATTTTTTGATGGATCGAATACTGCTCGATCGTTGTACTTTCAATTTCCGAAAAAAGATTGCTGAGAGACGCATAGTCTTTGTGAAGTTCTTCCGATAGAAAAACAGATAGCTTGGATTTCTTGATTTGCGTGCTGCGCACCCAGTCCATCACGGATTTTTTTATCTGGCTTACCAACCGGGCGTTGCGGCTTTCAATCAGTTCAAAGCCCTGGGCTTCAATTTCTTTTTTAAACTGATCGAGTTGAGTGGTTGTTAGTTCAGAGTCCGTTTCTATTTCTCCCAACTCGATCGAGTTAAAGGCGATGTCAAATTTCTCCAATGACTTCCTCACTGCGGTTTTGCAGCGATCACAGACCATATTTTTGACGTAGAGTTTGGGCATCGGACAAATAACCTGATTTTAATCCAAAAAGTTGCGTCAGGATTGCATTGATCAAGAAGTAATATTTATTATCAATCCGTAGTTTCCAATACTGTTCCCTTTTTTACCTTTGAGTATCCATTCAATGTATTTCAGATGAAATTATTTTTTGCATGTCTGGTGTGGCTGGGCTTTGCTTTGCCCGCGTTAGCTCAAAATGACACGGATGTCCTCTGGTATGAAAATCTCTTTCATCCTAAAAATGCGAAGTCGATTGAAAATGAAATCCCACAGGCAAATTCCAGAAGGCTCCAGGCGCGAAATAAGAAAGACAAGCCGGCTGAAGTAAGGGCATTAATTGAGCTTGGCATACTGCATCTCACCCGTATCGTAGATTATGAACAATCGATGGGTTGGTTGATCCGGTCCCTGGCCATCGAAGATTCACTCGGTCTCCAAAAGGAAAAAATTTTTACATGCCTGGCCATCTCCAGGGTATTTGAAAACGTGGGGGATAATTACAAAAGTCTGGAGTTTCTAAACCAAGCCCAGCGTCTGAGCGACCAGGAGAAAAATCGATACATCCAGACATTAATATTGAATGAATCAGGACGTGTAAAAGCAGCTCATGGCCGGGAAGAAGAGGCATTTGATGATTACGAATTGGCGCTAGACTATGCCCGCGAATTGAAACAGCAAGGTCTTGAGGCTAACGCATTGATTCATATCGGCCAGCTCCTTACGCGAAAGAAGAAAAACAAAGAGGCACTTCAGAGTTTCAAAGACGCACTTGAGATTTACAGATCAGTAAAAGATAAACTCAATGAGGCGATCGCTCTTAACGAAGTTGGCGAGATGTACCGGTTGATGAAAAATCACGAACGTGCGCTGGCGAATCATGTAGCTGCGTTGGATATCCGTGAGCGCTTAAAGGATGACAATGGATTGGCACAATCTTATAACAATGTGGGGGTCCTTTATTTAGATGAAAAAAATTATAAGCGTGCCATTTCAAACTTACAACTTGCCCTGCAATCAGGCCGCAAAGCACAAGATCATGAGCAATTGATGAAAAGCTATGATTACCTCAGTCAATGCTACAAGGGGCAAAAAGATTTTAAAAAAGCACTGGAGCAGCGTGAAGAGTTCCTAAACATCCAGGACTTCATAGGCAAGGAAAAAAATGAGCGTCAGCTGCTGGAAGCAGAGAACCGGTATGCCATGGCCAAACAGGAATTGCAGATCGACAAGCTGGAAGTTGACCGTGAGCAACGTGAAAAAGTGATCGAAGCTCAAAACAAGCAAAGGAATATTCTGTTTCTGCTCATTGCATTCGGCATGATCATCGGGTTGCTGGTGCTGTATCTCTACTTCCTGAAACGTAGATCCAACCGCAAACTTCAGGAGATCAACGCCACCAAAGACAAACTCTTTTCAATCATTGGTCACGATCTCAAAGGCCCCTTGAATTCACTGACTTCTTTCTCATCACTTCTGCTCAATCATATCGATAAAATTTCGAAAGACGAGATCAAGATGCTCTCGCTTGATATTGACAAGTCGTTAAAGAATTTGTTTACGCTACTCGAAAATCTACTCGAATGGTCGCGGTCTCAAACCGGCAATATTGACTTCAAGCCTGAAGAATTTGATTTAGCGGATGTGCTGAAAGAAAATGAAGGTTTGCTCAAAGGGCAGGCGCAGAACAAGAAGATCACAATCGAAAACGAAAACACATTGCAATTGCCCGTAAAGTTGCACCGGCACTCAATCAATACCGTTGTGCGGAACTTGCTTTCGAATGCGATTAAGTTTACACCTGAGGGCGGAAGGATCACGTTGCGAGCAACTGCGGATGGAAATCGTTATACAGTCTCTGTCACCGATACCGGTGTGGGTATGAGTGAAGCCGCTATGCAAAAGCTTTTCAAACTTGGCACAAAACACTCCACGTTGGGCACAGCCAAAGAAGCAGGTACCGGCCTTGGATTAATTCTTTGCAAAGATTTTATTGAGAAGAACGGTGGAACGATTGGTGTGGAAAGTAAAGAGGGCGCTGGGTCTAAGTTTTACTTCACTGTTCCGTCCAGGTGATTATAGTTTTGATTTTCGTGGCGGAGGAAGAATAGCATAGAAAAAATGCCCGTCATCGTCTGTATCAATCTTGGTCTTATAAATTTTACTGACATCATTCGAACTGGGGCCTTCCTCATTTTTAAACAGGTAAAAACTGAGTTCCACATCTTTCAGTATATCGCCCGGTCGAAGTGTGTCTGCTACGAACACCTGTTCAAATTCTTCTCCCGCTAACACTTGCCGTTGTTCGGGAATATCCAATGAAAGAACAGAAATCTCTTCACCTTCCGAATCTGTTCCTACCCCCAAGCCTGAGCCTGCAAATCTCCCCGCCTCGGTTACTCTTACGATCGCATGAACTTCCGTTGGGTTATTCCTATCCGGAACATACCACCATTCCTTGAGCTCGATTACACCCATGCGAAGCTTACGGGCCTCCCGTTGCTCCATGTACCTGCGGTTGTCAGCGGCCTGGCTGATATTCATGAAAACGCTAAAACCCACTATGATAATGAGAATGGTTAACAGGATAGATCCGATATGAATCAATATGACATGTTTTGAAAGCCACGAAAGCAATGCAGTACTGATCAGGAAGTGAATCAGCAGGAAACCGATTGCGATTGCCACGAAAGTCCCCGTCTTAAAGTTGATAAATCCTGCACTACTGCTGTTACTTTTTTCTATAAGTGCTGCAAGCACCAGCAATAACACCGCAAAAATCAGAAACGCCTTGATATGATTATTCCACATGATTTAGTCTTCAAGCAAATAATCAATGGCCTGCTTTTCTGTCTCAAAAGATCTCACACTTCGCTTACGAAACATATTGTATCCCATCATTATTGTCTTCTGCGTTTCGCTTACACCGACCACCGCTTGCTTGATCTGGAAGGGAATTGACTCCAATTGATCGGTTTCAATATGACGCATGAATTTGGGGGTGATAAAGGTCTTTGAATTGAAGATCGCCAACATTCTTTTAGGAGTCCCCTCACGGATGACCATAGTACGCGACTTCGAGACCAATTCTATCATTTGATCTTCCTTTAGGCCGGAGAAATTACTGACAATAATTTCCTTGCCATCCTGAACTATTTTTCTGAGACGATCCAAGGTGATCACACGATTTTACTTCAAAAAACGGAAGAATCGTTTGTGATTCCTAACCAATTAAAAACGCTTGCAAAAGCGCGGGACAGGTCCGGAAATCAAAACATTGTTAGGGCTGCAACATTATCTTAAGGCAGTTATCTTTTTTGTTAGCAAAAATATCATAGCCTTTCACGCCCTCCGATAACGACATTCGATGCGTAATGATGGAGCTAAAAGGATATTTCTTCTGTTGCATCAAAGGTAATACGGTGGGCATCATTGCACGTGCCGGACACCGCCCTGTTATATAAGTCAGGTTTTTATCATAGGCCTGAACCGGTGATATCGGAAAATACTTATCGGTACACACTCCCACACTCGAAATAATTCCACCGGGCCGTACAAGCTGATAAGCCAGTTGAATACTGAATTCATTGCCGATAGCTTCCATCACAGCATCGGCTCCACGACCCTCCGAAGAGTCTTTTAGTAATTCAACGGCATTGGCTCTGGAAGTATCAATTGGAGTGGCCCCGAATAATTCTGCGACTTGCAAGCGCGACTCTTCTCTGTCGATTGCAAAAATCTGTTCAGCGCCAAACTCACGCACACCAAGAATAGCCATGAGTCCTACCGGGCCACACCCGACCACCGCGTAGATTCCACCCGGTTTGATCTGTGCTTGCTTTGCACTATAAAAACCTGTAGACGCCACATCTCCTGCCAGCACTCCTTCTTCCAATGAAATACCCTCGGGCACTTTCATTAAAGTAGAGTCAGCCATGGGCACCCGAACATATTCGGCCTGCCCGCCATGCAGCCCCTTGCCATTTTCCACCCAACCAAAAAGTTTGCTTTCGGTGCATCGGGCCGTCAGGCCTATCCGGCAATAAAAGCAATGACCACAACTAATCGAAAAAGGCGAAGTCACAATATCCCCAGCAGCCAACAATTTCACATTCTTTCCTGCCTCAACTATTTCACCGGCAAACTCGTGTCCCATGCACGTGTGACGATCAATCCCAGCCTCCCTCCCATGATACACGTGCAGGTCGGAGCCACAGATGGCACAACATCGAACTTTCACAATCACATCCGTAGATTCTGCAATTTCCGGATCACCTACTTTTTCGTAAGCGATATTTTCAATTCCGTTAAAGGTGAGTGCATTCATCTTTATTTAATTCTGTGGTTTAGCAAATTTAACAAACGATCGGTCATTCGTCTTTTTTCCTGCTTGGGCAGCAACTCAGGTAGAATTGACGTGAGGCATGCATCGAAATCACCAGTATCCCGGTAAAAAAAATTGCGGAATTGTATTTTATGCTCCGGGATAAATACATAAGAATGAATCAGGTCTACCAGCAATTCATTATTGATACTAAGTGCTTTGTGTCGCTTCAGGTGCACAGCTGGGGCAGGCATAACCATGAAATACTTTTCAAAAATAAATCAGGAGAATCGGGTTGTTCGATGGACTGAGTTTATCGAACCGGTAGCTACAGCTTTTCTTTTCGTCTGTCTCTTCACCAGTTGCGCGGATCAGGAACAGTCGCTGGATGAGAGAATAAGCTTACTTCAATTGGAGGCGCTGCCGGAGATGACTCATCCATCGAACAATCCATCTTCTTCTGAAAAGATTGACCTCGGCAGAATTCTTTTCTGGGAGCCTCTTTTATCGGGTGAAAAAAATATCTCCTGCGCCACTTGCCATCATCCGTCATTGGGATACGCTGATGGTGTTGAACTCTCCATCGGTCCAGGTGGCTCTGGATTGGGTGCTTCGAGACTTGCCGGAAACGATCGTCCATTGTCGGCTTCTTATTCCGTCAGAAACTCACCTACTATTTTAAACAGTGGCTACATAGGCGTAATCAATGGCACCCAGGTATTTGATCCAAGCGGATCACCACTGAATTGGCATATTAACAGAAGATCTTTGGAGGCTCAGGCATTTGGGCCTTTGGCAAATCCTCCACACATGCGTGGCAAAGGTTCCTTTGATGCAACTACTGTTGCCGATACGCTTGTCAAACGACTGAAAGCTATCGCAGAATATGTGACATTATTTGACGGAGTATTTGGCGGAGGACAAAGTGCTATTACCAAAGACAATATTGGTAAAGCAATTGCCGCTTACGAACGAAGTCTTGTCACCAAAAATAGTCCCTATGATCGATATGTAGCCGGGCAAACGGATGCTTTAACTGATCTTCAGAAACAGGGACTAATTATATTTTTCGGCGAAGGTAATTGTGCGAATTGCCACTCGGGGCCTATGTTCTCTGATTTCACGCTCTACAATTTGGGTGTAAAATATCACCCGATTGTTTCTCCCAAGGACAAAGGTGCTTTAGCACAGAATCTTTTCAGAACTCCAACACTGCGTAACGTTTCGCTTACTGCTCCTTATATGCACAATGGCACCATCGGTACCCTGCGGGAAGTAGTAGATTTTTACAACAAGGGAGTTTCTGAAAACGACAGCATTAGCCGGGCTCAAATGAGTGTTAAAGTACAGCCGCTCCATCTTTCTGAAAAAGAAAAGGAAGCTCTTGTCGCTTTTCTGGAAGCTCTGACGGATAACGATTTCGATAAAAAAATTCCAGCAAAAGTACCCAGTGGCTTAAAAGTAGGAGGCAACTGATATGAAAAAACTGATCGTCTTATTGGCTGCGGCCCTGCTGGTACAGTGTGTCAATACCAAAGAAGAACTGGGCGATTGCCCCGTGCTGACTGCCCCTCAAATATCCTACTCGGTGCACGTCTACCCGATTGTTGCCAAGACATGCGCTTTACCTCAATGCCACACAAGTGATTTTGAGCATGGAAATTTTACGCGCTACGAAGACCTGAAGAAGAAAGCCGACAATGGCAAGCTGCGGTTTATGATAGAGACACACAACATGCCTCATTCGTTCACCGATGGTCCGTGGTACCTGACTACCTGTGAAATAGAGACCATAAAAAAATGGATTGCCGAGGGCGCAAAGAATAATTAGACATCAGTAAATGAGAAAAGTACTGTTCATTGGAATATTGACGATTTCCGGTTTTGCCAAGGCGCAGCTTTACAGCGGCCAAAAAGGGGTGGTTAAACTGGCGGGCGAAGCTCCCAAGGAGACGATAACAGCCGAAAGCTCAAGTCTCGTTGGGAAGCTGGACCTGGCCGCTAAAAAATTCAACTTCAGACAACCGCTCAACGGTTTTCTATTTTCTCAGGGTGAACTTCAGAAAAAACATGCAGAAGAAAATTTTTGGGAAATAGATAAATTCCCTAATGCCACTTTCTCCGGGGAGATCATCAATGACACAGACTTATCCAAAGACGGAACTTATCAAGTGACTGTCCGTGGAAAATTCAGCTTGCATGGCGTAGAAAAGGAATTAAAATTCCCGGCAGTGATTACAGTTCAAGGCAATACTGCTACGGTCACCTCTAAATTCAGCGTATTCCTTTCTGATTTCAATATCAAAATTCCACGACTGGTTGCTCTCAAAGTGGCGCCCGAGTTTACGGTGGATGTTCTTTTAAAGATGAATAAAGCTTAACCAAGAATAAATCATGTCTATTAGATCTTACCAACCAACCACACAAGCCATTCGGCTGACCGTCCTCTTCTGGCTTGCAGGATGCTGTGTATCTGCACAAGGCGATCCGCTTAGCCTCGATGATGCACCCAAAGAGCGGACGCCAATCAAAGATGCGTTTAATGGTCCGCATTTGATTCTTGGTAATACTACTACCTTACCTCAGGCACATCGATTGGATTTTGTTCTCACTCACCGATTCGGAAAGTTTGAGGAAGGACCATACAACCTGTGGGGGTTTGATGAGTCTCATACACGCCTCGGCTTCGAATACGGAGTCAACAATGTGCTCGCTATTGGTACTGGCAGAACTTCGTTGGGAAAGAACTTTGATCTGTATGTGAAATACAGGCCATTGGTACAAACTACCGGTGGAGATAAAAATGTTCCGGTAAGCGTGATGTTATTTTTCAGTGGCGCCTTTTCTCACAGCGAACTACGGAGGCAGAATGACATATACAAAACCAATCAGTTTGTCAATCAATTGGTTTACACATTCCAGTCAGCTATTAGCCGTCAGTTTTCGAAGCAATTTGCTGCACAGATAACAGGTTCCGTTGTACACAGAAATTCTGTCCCTTCAAGTGAATATAGCAATGACATGTATGGCGTTGGATTTGGGGCTCGTTTGAAAGTCAGCAGCCGCATTAATTTAATGACTGAATATCACCATATGTTCAACCAGCCCTCCGGAATATACAATCCTGTGGCAGTGGGCGGAGAGATTGCCGTTGGTGGTCACGTCTTCAACCTGCATGTTACCAACAGTGTCGGGAGCATTGAGAAAGATTTTCTTACTGCCACCACCGACAGCGGTCTGCGCTTTGGCTTTATGATCACGCGAATGTTCATGCTTAAGCCGACCGTGAAAGGTGGAAAAATGAGATAGTAAATGACCTGCTTACGGAGATATGAGAATAAGGAGAAGGATTGTGGTGGGGATCTCCACCGTGTTTGCAATTATATTTTTTGCACTCGTCTACTTTTATTTAGAAAGACTTAAAAGCAGGCAATTTTATTTTGACGACCTGGAGGAAGCGTTGAAGTCGCCTTCACAAGTGGAGGTACTTATCCTCCGTAACCAAAGTCTGAAAGAGATCACGGAGGATATTCAACAATTTACCAACCTGAGGGTGCTGAACCTGGGAAACAATCGATTGACAAGCGTACCAGAAGTGATCGGAAAACTCCCGAAGCTTGAAGACTTGGATTTGACCAACAATAGAATCAGTCGTTTACCTGGCTCAGTCAGCGCCCTGAAGCATTTGAAAAGCCTAAATCTGACGGGCAATCTCTTTACTGAAATTCCTAACGAGGTCTATTCCCTGGACTCGCTTAGCTCATTGCTGATGGCTGATAACCGGATCACTGAAGTAAACCTGTCACAACGACTTCGCTTGCTCAAAGTAGTCGACTTTGCTGACAACCGCATTACTACTATTTCAAAGGGAACTGCTGAAGTGAAAACGCTGGAAAAAATTGATCTGCAAAATAACCGGATCATACAGGTGCCAAAAGAAGTATTTTCAATGACTTCTCTACATGAGATTATTCTCCGGGGAAATGAACTGGATACTCAAACACAAGAGCTCTATGGTAATTTTAACTTACATCACACGGGGCAGGAACTAAAATGAAATTCCTTAAAAACATCAGAAGCAACTCCATCAGCGCCCAGATTGTATTCGGATTCATTACACTCACCGCGCTGATTGTAGCCCTGGAAATATTAGGGTATGTATGGATCAGGCAAATGATCACGATCGATTCCATGAAAGAAAGTTTTGCGCGGCTCAAAGAAACGCAAATGCAAATGAAGAGCGCGTCAAATGAATTTATTCTTAGGGAAAAAACAAATGAGTTGTTCTTCGCTACCGGAAAAAGTTTCTTTCTCGACCGCTATGCCGCACAGTTGCATGAGCTTCAGAAAAACATAGAAGAAATCCAGGCGCGAAAAGAAATGTTCTATTCCGAAGATGAGGCAGAGTTGATGAATCTCAGAAATTCACTTAATGCTTATGACACCGTCTTCATGCACATGGTGAATAAACTGAAGATCCGCGGCTATGGTACCTACGGTTTGATCGGAGAATTTGACAAGTCCGTAAAGACTTTACTCCAATATGATTTCGGGACTGATAAAGCTGCCGTTATCAATTTGCAGCTCTTTGTCAAAGATTACCTGCTGACGGGTGACGAAAAAATCATTGACAATATCTCTAATGAGGTCTTCAACTTCACCATGACGTTGGAACGCCACGTCCGGGATGAGGAAGTAGAAAAGGTATCAAATATCCTGATGAGCTACGAAACAGTGTTCAAAGAGTTAACGGAAGTCGATGGTGAATTGGGTATCTACACTGGCGGTGGATTGGAAAGTGATCTATTTGGCGCGATTGACAATCTCGACAAAGCCATTCAATTGGAGAAAATAAGTACACGAATAAACGAGGCGCGCTCAGCCAATCTGTTCAAACTTTATTTCAGTTTCTTCCTGGTCGTTGGAGCCGCTCTGATTGCTGCATTTATCATTAATCGAAAATTGTTCAGAGTCCTTGTAGTTCCCATCCGGGTGATGAAAACAATTATCGCGAAGATGAGCCTTGGTGAAGTGCCTGAAACCAGTCTGCAGTTCAAAGTGGCTGAACTTAATGATATGGCCAAAGCGCTAAACAATCTTGTCTCGGGTACCCGGAATTATCAGGATTTTGCGAATAACATTGGCAAAGGAAATCTGGATAATCCATTCACTCCATTAAGTGATCAGGATATTTTAGGCAGTGCTTTACTGACCATGCGCGACAGTCTGAAATCCAGCGCGGAGGCCGACCGCAAGCGCACCTGGGCAACCCAGGGCTTGGCTGAGATGAGCATGTTATTGCGTAATCAAGTCGAAAACAATCCAGAGAAACTGTACAACAACATACTTCAGTTCATTGTCAAATACTCTGGATGCAACCAGGGCAGTTTATTCTTGCTCACCGAATCCGGCGAAGATCTGGAACTCGTGGCTTGCTATGCCTGGGAAAAAAGAAAGTATGTGGAGAAAAGAATAAAAGTGAGTGATGGACTTATCGGTCAATGTATAATTGAAAAAGATGTTGTTCACGTGACCGATCTTCCCAAAAATTACATCTCAATCACATCAGGACTTGGCTACGCCACGCCAAATACATTGCTGATTGTTCCACTCAAGGTAAATGACAAAGTAACCGGTGCACTGGAAATTGCCGCCTTCAAAAAATTCGAACAATACCAAATTGAACTCCTGAAAAAATTTGCTGAAAGTGTCGCATCTGCAATCAATATCGAACGAATCAATTCCAGGACAAAGACAATGCTCCTGGAGTCGCGTCAGCAATACGAAGAACTTCGTGCAAAAGAACAAGAACTAAAGGAGCATATCAGGGAGCTAGAACTTATACAAGCCGCCAAGAAAAAAGTGAACGGCAACAAAAGTCACAATGGAAAAATTCATGAGCTGGAAAGAGACGTTGTTGCTTAGCAGTTTTAACCCTTAATTAAAAGGTTCAAAGCAGTCATAGTTTCTCTGCCGGTAGATTTTACCGTCTTTGAATTGAAAGAACTGGGCAAAGTAAGCAGTCAGTTGTCCGCCTGCCGGAATTGTTCCAAGAGGGACGGCAAGTGTGCCACGCCAAATCGCTTCGAGAATTACGGTATCACCAAGTGAATACAATTTCCTTATTTCACACGTTTCTTTCTGCATTACCTTCTTTCCCCGTTCAGCCCCTTCTTTCAAATCTTTTAATTTCCGAATCGCTGTGTTTTTGACAATGGCGTTGGGATACTCTATCTGCTCGGCATCCTCATGATAGAAATTGTTCAATTCTTCAGATGACTTTCTATTTTCAACCATTTTCAAAAAGTCAACGACTGTTCTTTCATTATCTGTCATAACTATCTTAGTCTTCTATTTCGTAGCGGCACCTTCACCTCGAAGTACCAGCCGTTTGCCTTTAATCCGCTTCAGCGAAAATTCATCTAAAATCTTATCATCGGCACTGACAAAAAAGAGTTTCTCGTCTTTGGCCAGCAACTTCTTAGGTCGGCTGAAGTCTCCAAAAAGCAATTTGGCAGTCCGGGCCCCTGAATCCAGCTTGTTAGATTCAAATTGGAAATGGACAAAACTCCTGTCGTCAATAGTATATTTTCCTTTACCGCAGTGATACGCAACCTCGCCATCAAATTCATACTTGAAACTGAAGTCCTCGTTCAACTCAATGCGGGTCACAAAAAATCCCGACTGGGCCGTGCTGCTGGCATAGTAACCGGCAAGTTTATTTTGACTCAGGCACCCCAAAGAAATACAGGCAAATAACAGGGTAACGCTAAACTTATGACTCTTCGAATTCATCGATTCAAATATAATAGTTGAATTGCGAATGAATAAAGGGCTAAGGCATTACTTCGTCTCAACATACATTTGAAGAACATCAACGTACTCGCCGGTAGGTTGCTTGATTGCTTTGACGTGACGGCCCTCCTCTATAAAACCAAGACGTTCGTATAACTTGATTGCATTCTTATTGGTATGGAATACGTTCAGGAATACTTTTTCAATCCTCTTATTCTCCCTGGCCCACACCAATAACGACTCAACCAACGCACGACCTATTCCGATGCCCTGGTAGTCCGGATGTACACTCACTCCAAATTCTCCAACATGCATATTTTTCTTCTTCACATTGGTGGCAAAAAATAACAATCCAACGATCTCGCTGTTGTGCTCCGCAATCAAAAGCCTGGAATTTGGATTGCTATTAAAATTATTGATCCAGTCCACCTCTGCTTCCACTGTGATAGTGTATTCATCCAGCGTGGTGAGCACCTGATCGGTAGAGGCAAACAGTTTTTTTGAATAATTGATTATCCCCTCAGCATCGTTTTCTGTCGGCCGCCGGATTGTAATTTGTCTTCCGTCTCTGGATGTGTAGTTCATTTTGCTCCTTTCGATTCTTTAAATTTAAGACTTAAATCAAAATCCGTTAAATGAAGAATTTGAATGACCTGCTGTTGCTGGGCAACCCAACGTTATATGAGGTCTCTTCGCCAGTTGAAAAGTCGGAGCTCCCATTGGTGAAAAGCTGGGCTGCCGACCTTAATAACGTAATGCTGGAGATCCGGGCCAAATACAATTTCGGTAGGGCCATTGCTGCTCCACAGTTAGGGATCATGAAACGGCTCATCTATATGAACATCGATAAACCCGTAGTGTTCATCAATCCGCAATTCACGTACCTCAGTGACGAGATGTTTGAAGTCTGGGATGACTGCATGTGTTTCCCCAACCTTCTGGTTAGGGTAAAACGTCACCGCGAGCTGACGATCAAATACCTGGACGAATCCTGGCAGGAAAAGGAATGGAAAATGAAAGGTGACCTTTCAGAACTACTGCAGCATGAATACGATCACCTTGAAGGCATACTTTGTACGATGCGAGCCATCGATGAGAAATCATTTAAGTGGAGGACTTAGTGCGAGATTCCGTGTGAGTACGCACACGAAGAGTTTTCAATCCCACCAAAAGTAAAGTCGCTTGGTCCTTCTCATTTCTTCAGCGAGTGCTTCAACGGTTCCGGTTCCCTGGTCCACGACATCTGGACAAACCCGATAAACTTCATTGGCAAAATCGATCCAGTTCTGAGGATCATTTTTTATAAGGAATTCACACCAGTCCCCTGAAGCCCCAATGAGTTCAAGTTTATACTTCTGATCGAACCGCTTCATAATTGTGATCAAGCTGTCGTTAGTGATATCGAAATTAATTCCGTCTGTACCTACTTCCTTTAGCACTGTGAACTTGTCTGTCGTTTTGAGGATTCCAATCCGGTCAGGTTTTTTGCCAATATCAAAGTTGTTCTCCAATAGAAAAATACTATAACCTCTTTCTCTAAGTTTGGCGCTAAGAGCAAACACCAGGTCATACGATTTAGAATTAGATTCTTGTAGCACAAGCCCCTTCAAAAAAATAGGTTCTGCCTCTATTTCTTTGTCCCCCTCAATAATTTTTGAAAGAGAGTAATGAAAGGGTTCGATTTCACCAAAATGCAACGTTCTTATATCACATACAATTGCCGAATCAAGCTGCAGTGAATCGCAGATTGTCCTCTCACCGGAGGTCAGCCTGCAGTTTTTAGAGTCCTGTTTTGAGCTGCAAGCAACTAGGAGGCCTATGACTCCAAAGATCAAGTGGCGCGCTAATTTTGTCATTTTTGGAGAGTTCATTTGTCTTTCAAATTCCAAACAACAGGTAACTTAATAATTTTTATTCAACTCCTTCTTCAACATCACCATGTGTTTTAACTGCAAACCATTCTCAAAAAGAGGCCGTGGGTAGTTGTCGATGTAAAAATTCTTTTTGAGATCATACATCTCAAAGCCGGCTTTCTGGTACACATATAATTGCATCATCATCACATCTCCCGTTCCAATGATTTGTGTTTTGCATCCTTTTTCTCGTGCCCTTGTCTCAGCATCCTTCAACAACAATTGCCCTACTCCCTTTCCCTGTTCTTCCGTGAGTACAGCTATGTTTTTGATTTCAATCACTTCATTGCTTATAGGATAGAGTGAGTATTCACCGATTATTTTACCATCTCTTTCATACACATAGATTTCACAATCAAATATGTATCGGTCCACAACTTCCACAGGCTCATCGGCAAGGAGAAGAATGTCATAAGGAAGTGGCTCATCTTTTCGAAGCAGGCGTGTCATAAAAGTAAATCCGCAGCAAAGTATTAACAGAGTAGTTTATGGTTGGTCTCCAACATGACACTTCACGGTAAACCCAACTTTCTGCCCTGATTTCCGTATGAGTACACTTCAAAACGTCCTCGGCATGAAAAAGATTGATATCCTCAATTTCATTACAGACTTCCGAAAAGCACCTAACCAAATCCGGACACTCGCTGAAATACGCACACACATTGGCGCTACCGATGAAACTGCTTTGGCAGCCCTCCTCGAAGAGATGAAGCAAATGCGCACTTTGCGTGAAGTGGAAAAAAATGGCGAAAGAGCATTCCAGGTAGCTGCGAAATAACTTTAACCAGCCCCGGGCATAATAAAAACCGGGGGTAGTCCATTATATACAGCATGAAATGGATACCCCTCCTGTTACTGCTGTTTCCGTTTTTAGCCAACGCCCAGGATGTGCGTGATTCAACCCGGGCTTTAAACAAGATTGAAGGCCTGTTCGCAAACGACTCCGGACAGCACAGGCAGGACACCATCAAGGCGCTGGAAAATCTCTTTCAACGTAAACGAAAAGGCATTGTGGTGCGGGCGGTAATCGGCTGCGGAGTTATTATGGGTATCATCCTTGCCACTGCCACTGCATCAACACCTCATCAGTCGACTACTATGTCCGGCACGAATATTTACCAAACGAATCCCTCGCGGTCTTCCGACCCGATCAAATACTTTTTTATCGGGGCAGGGTCTCTGATCGTCATCAAAGGAATCGCACAAAATTCAAAGTACGGTTCGAAGAAATTAAAAGCACTCGTGAACGATTATAAATCCGGGAAGCCATTGCCCGGGCACGTAAAAGCACGGCTGAAGCCGAGGGATTTCAATTAAGTCGCTAAGCTACTGGGGCAATACCCGTTGGCTCCGACCGCGACAAGTACTCATAGGCACGGAACAGCACAATAATTTCAACAACAACAGCCGGTACCATGACAACGTAGCCGATAAAGAAAAAGAGCACCGTCACAAAAGAGCAACCAATAACGATTTCCATTACCCCTGCTGCGCGTGCAAGTTCACCCATACCATCCTGCAGACGGACAAGCGCAATACCAAACAGAATTGACAAAGCTCCCAGAAAAACGGACGCAGTCGAATAAGGAAGTTCAAGCGTCTCAACATCTTCTGTGGAGAGTGTGGAAATATCCAGGAAGCTTGCGCCAATGATGCCCATGATCATGACATAGCCTCCAATTTTGAGCAGGTTGTTTCCAAATACACCTCCAAGGATAATGAACCCGCGCATGAATAGCAGGTAAGCAATACAAAGTAATAGACTGAGGCCGATGTAGATTTGATTCACCCACCCTTCCCATGGCCTGTCTTTGGTAAGCCACGCAATATCCATGGCTCCTAATAATATCTGGGCAGCCAGATAAATGGCCCCCGCAAATACAGAGATCAGCAAGGGGTTACGGTTAGAGATTTGTGCTTTTGTTTCCATAGTTGATTTGAATTGGTTTGAAAATGTTTCAAAGTCCTGGCCCAGGGTTTCAAGGAGAATTTTTATTGTAAACATGCGCGGCATTACTTCTCCGGCTTCAATACGCTGAATGGTACGCACGCTTACACGGCTCTTTTCGGCCAGTTCATCCTGGGTAAATGTTTTTTCTTTTCGCAAGGCAGTCAGCCTCCGGGCAAGTTCAGGTTGTTGCATAGGTTTGAGTTTTTCACTGGGCAATATTACGTGTTAAAGGAGGCCATAGGCGCCAATTTTGGACGCCATTTACACGTCATTTGACAGACAAGCCGTGAACCGGAAAAATCAAGGTAAATTGAGCATTGATTTCCCCTGCGATTTCAAATTAATGCCCGCGTATAAATACCCGATTTGCAAAACAGGTATTTACTCTATCCCGTGACTGCATACCTTGTGCCCGTGAAATACAGGTCTCCATGAATTTGTCCGGTGGCGGATTCTTATTTTGGATAATCAGGAAAATCTGTAATCTTTCGTAAGAATTAGTTTTGAGTAGTCTGACTACCCGAACGTTGGCAATGGCTTTAATCTAACAACCCCTATATGCGTCTGTCTATAATTCTGTTCATTTTTTTTTCATTTGCCCCCTCTTTTGCACAACAAGTAACACCTCTGGCGAATGGCTATTACGTAGTCGTTTCCACTTTCATGCGGCATCAGAGTAAGGAGGCCGCGTCTTATTCAGAAACGTTGAACAAACGAGGTTTTCATTCCGGCTACGGCCTGGAAGAAGGCAAAGGCTTCGTGTACGTCTACCTTGAGTCTTACAATTTCAGCCAGTTTCGTCAGGCGATTGACCGGATGATGCTAGCACGTTCAAAAGATAGTTTTGCTGCGGCCTGGGTTCTGAAAATAAAAGACGGGCGCGAGATCAAAGAAGGTACTCCGGTGACTGACTCTATAACCGTTAAATCAGTCACTCCCGAAAGACAAGAAACAGTGACTGCATCTCTGGTCACTGAGTATATTCCCAATCCTACACCCAAGCCCGTGATTAAGCCGCAGCACCTGGGCAACACACCTATTTTTCTGTCCGTAATTCAGAAAAGCAATCAAAAAGTACTGAATGGGACCGTGAAAATTCTTGATGCTGATAATTCAAAGGTTCTCGGCTCGGTGAAAGCAAACGGGTATTTCACTATCCCTGATCCCAAATCTAAGACCGGTAGCATTTCGCTGGTTGCGTCCGCATTCGGATTTAAAGACATAACTCAATCTATCAATTACAAGGAAACTGAAAGAGACACGCTCAACGAAGATGTTACTCTCTTTGGCAATTTCTTCATGGTCACATTCGAAATGGAGAGGATCACCAAGGGCTCGAGCTCGACCCTTTCAGGTGTCACTTTTTTTAATGATGCTGCGATCATGGTGCCGACCAGTCAGGACCAGCTCCTGGGTGTTTTGGAAATGCTGAACCAGGAACCTAAAATGAGAATTCGTATTGAAGGGCATACCAATGGAAATGCCCGTGGAGATATTGTCTACATGGGGTCTTCCAAAAATTATTTCGCTCTCGGTAAAGATGTAGTACGGGATAAAGGTTCAGCCAAGGAATTATCACAGGCACGTGCCGAAGTGATCAAGAGCTGGTTAGTAAATGAAGGCATTGCCGAAGACCGTATTGAAGCAGTTGGAATGGGTGGAAATAAACCGATTTACGACTCTAAGAGTAGCTTTGCCCGCCGAAACGGACGGGTCGAACTGACAGTGCTTGACTGAGCACTCCTTTTCTCGCTATCGATAAAGCACCACGCTGCGGCCAAACATTCCGCCTGGGGTTCCTATGAATGGTGAACTTATCACTGCGTTGTGCTCCGAAAAGTTTGAAATCTTGAGTGTAGGCGGCAGTCCGTTTCCGAGGTAGCCAAAGCCATAAATAACAATAGACGTGTCTGACAGAATCGTATAGCTTAAGGTATCAAAAGAGAGTCCTTCCTTGATATACAACTTTCGGTTAGTCCTGAAGTCGTAGTAATCTCCGGGCAAGCCGGTGTATTCTACTTCATGATTCTGTAAAGCTGTTCCTGTATAGTAGACATCAGTTGCAACGCTCCATTTTCCCAAAATTCCAGGGCCTATAACTGCCCTAGCTGGGGCAACAAAGAGATCGTCATAGGTACAAGAGAGTAAAATGCTCGCAATTATTAGCGCCAACAGACTATTACTTTTTGATGCTCTCATCTCGAATCACTTTCTGCCAGTGAAGATCGTGAGTATACGAGCCAGATGCAACCCTTACAATTTTACAAGATAGAGCTTGATCAATCGAGCAAATCTGTGCTCAGATAATACAAAGACGCTCTACAGTAACTCAAACATACCATACCCTTAAATGCCAGAAAAAAGTCTGTTGCATTTGACCAATTTTTCATTGCTATGACTCGCCAGGACTCTGTTTAGAGTTTCTAGCGCAAAACTTCAAGTATATGAAAACGCGCCAGCAACGAAATCGTGAAAAAGACCAAATCGCCAGACTAAGAAAAGAAGAGCGGAAGCTCTTTTTTGCCAACCTGAAAAAGATATGCAATCTGATTGCCGGTTACGACCTGTATTCCAAAATCCCCTCCGACAAGCTTGAACTGATTTATACGCGCAGGTTGCGAAGAGTTACACTGTCAAACGAGCTGGATCAGTATACAATCAAAGAGGTAAGGCAGTTCGGTGAATATATTGTTGCAATTATCAGCACGATGGATGTAGAGCTGCCGGATGGCAAAGGCTTGGCACCATTAGCGATCTATTTGATCGAAGGCCTTACGTTGATCTTCGTAGTCAAAATTTTCAAGGATGAGGATTTCCCTGCAGCCCGCGAGTGCAGGGAAGTACTTGGTAAAACAAGTACCACCGACCACATGTTCAAGGTTTTCGAAAAGCTGCACTGGGTCAACTTCACCTTCGGAGCTATGCAAAGTCGCTTCGACACGGGCTTTATCAGTTGCAAGCATCACATAGAACCTGAGAAAGAGAAAGAGAAAAATACAGTCCGGTGCATGGTGGATATCTGCAAAACAAATCCAGTCATGGTGCATTTCACAATTGATGGACAAACCCGGCCTGCATATCGTGTGGGGTGGATGTTTCCTGACCATGATATGCGTTGGGCTGAAATCAAATCGTCCAGTCTGCAGCCCGGCCATCAAAAAGATATGACGATGCCGGTATTCATACAGTCGCACGCATTGCTGCGTATGAAGGAACGAATAGGTATAGACACCGGGCTTATTTATTACTCACTATACGAATCCCTGCTTACTGTTTCGCAGCACCAGCTCGACAACGGAAAGATTCTTATTGACTACCTCTACCAGCGAAAGAAAATAGGATATCTCGTCTGCTCAATTCAGGCGGATAAAGTACTCATCCACACCTTTCTTTTTATTACCCATCAGGGCACACCTGAAGGCAAGAAACTCTATGAACTTACCGGTATTCAAAAGGCTGATAATAAATTTCTTGCCATTGATAAGCTTACCACGTTCCTTTCTTACGACCTCGAAAACAACGAGCTCGTTAAGAATATTTTTATTGAGGCCGGGTGCGCACAACTCCTGGAAATGTATGAGAACAAACATCATCTATTGAAACCACCCACCACAGCCATCAGTGCAGACATTATTGCAAAATACCTGCAGGTCAATTTCACTAAAGAAGACATCATGGAATCTCTAAAGAACAGCGACTTCCGAATGGTTGAGAAATAAGCGGGTATAATTTCTATTTTGAATCGGGTATAAGCACCAACTCAAGTAAGTTCGAAGAGCACAGCGGTGACTATGTCTTTGCTACAACTTAATTTCTATTGGTCCTGTTCTTAAATCAGAAGTCAGCACAGCCTTTACCTTATCGAGGAGTCCTTTCAGTGTAGCGTAACTATTATCGGGCGCGTTCAAGACAATAACAGTGATAGTATATTTTGTAAAATTTTGTTGATACTGTAGATTTTTATCAAACGTCAATAAAGCATCAAACTTATTTTCAATCAATAATCCCAATAATTTCCCATTTGAAACTCCAGTCCAGCCTTTGTCAGCGACTGTGTGAATTTCATGTTCGTTTAAGTCCAGTTTAAGTCTCTTGGGAAGATTTTCATCAAGCAGCAGTCTCATAGATTTGCTCGATGTTTTTTGAGGTCAGAATTTTACTTGCCATCTCGATTACTGTGATGGCTTGATCTTTTTTTACCGTCGGGAAGTCTTCCAGAAATTCATCCAGTGGAATTCCTTTTTCCAAGTGATCAAAAAGAGTTTGAATAGGAACCCTTGTACCTTTAAAAACAGGATTACCCGATAATATTTCCTTATCAATAGTGATATAGTCTTTCACTCGAAGCATATTCAAATGTACGAAAATTTGAAGTGGATAGCTGGCCCTGTTATCAAATCAAATAATAGGCACTCCTGAAGACTGGCCATTGATAAAGTTGCGGACGGCATCGGGCTTGTGCAGGAGCATTTCGCGAATCCTGGCGCTTACCGTGGGGTCTGTTTGCGGGTGCGTGAGCTTGTTCATGACGTGGTCCTTGTAAATTTTACCCTTCGTGTTGTCTTCCCAAAAGAAAAGATCATTGGTTGTACAGTTGAGGAGGAGACATAGCTTCTCCAGGTTGCCATAGTTGATAATCCGCACAGAATTATTGAGCAGACGATAAGCCGTGTGACGGCTGAAGCCGTTCTTCATAAGGAAAGAACCTGGGTTTTCTATACCCTTGATCTCTAAAATACGGTTCACATTTAGTTTTAGCATGGTTGTGGTATAAAAGTGTACAAAACAATTGCAAACATCTGCAACCACACCGAAAACAATAGTGACAGATGTGTAAACAATAGCAATTGTTTTACAGATCGCAGTAAAAATTATCCAAACATTAGAAACTGTTATTTAGAAAGTAGCAACAGAGTTTATGATTGTAGCAATCATTGTGATGCTTACAGGTACAAGAATGTAAACTACTGCAACAACGTTGCTGAGTGTAGCAATAGACTACGTTAATACAATAACAGTGGTGCCTTGTATACCAAAAATCTACACTTTTCTCTTTCACCTGTGGCCATTTATCTAGCCATTACTGAATGTAAGCGCTCAAAGTAGAGACCCGTGCGGGGAATGTTATCAATTATCATTGTAATCCTGTTGCATAATTGTGACCTCATTGGATAAATTATTACCGGGTTCTAGCCCCTAATGATAATCCGGTATCATTGATTGGTAGTTTCGTGCTTTCAGGTAGCTGCGTGCTATCAAATACAAGGCCGGCAGACTTACTTTGTCTGAAACAAAATACAACCCGGCATGAAAAACAGTTTAATCTTGTTCTTACTGCTGCTCACGGCAGCAACTCCCTCGTTGGCTCAACGATTTTATTTTCCAAAAGAAAATTATGCTGATACCTCAAAGCTTGCTGCGGCTATTCCGGCTTTGGCAAAGCAAGTGATCAGCAAGTATAAAAACGCGGATAAGCAGACCTATTTCGACAATATGTTTCGTTTTACCTTCGCTGCCGGACAGTATGATTTGTCTAATTCATTGATCGATTCACTGAAATTGCAGCTCAACATAGTTGGCCTGGGTTTTCAATACGAAACCTATTCAAAGGCAAAGCT
Organism: Cytophagales bacterium WSM2-2; assembly: GCA_015472025.1. Lineage (NCBI taxonomy): Bacteria > Pseudomonadati > Bacteroidota > Cytophagia > Cytophagales > Cytophagales bacterium WSM2-2. The sequence goes on along the minus strand of BNHL01000001.1, from coordinate 3,023,980 downwards.
GGCACAACAAAAAGCCGGTGGAGATTTTCTCACCCTATTCAAAAAGAATTTCGCACAAGGATATGCACAGTTCAGCAGTGCCGGAAAAACAACGCTGGCAAATTATGCAGGGGGTTCTTTAGTGGAGCTGAAAAAACCCCTGACCAGCGCGATCGAACAAAGCAAAACAAAAGACACCCTGCGCATAGACGATGCTGTCCGGTTGATCAGATCTTTTACTACGTACCACCTCTACAGGCAGATATTACCTGCCATGCGTAAGATTGTGAGCGATGAAGAAAACAAACTGTTTTTAGTTGAAAAAACATTGATCAAAACAAAAGACGGCAGCACGGTTCAGGCATTGATTGTCCGGAAAAAAGAATTGAAAGAGAAATTGCCAAGCGTTTTCATTTTTAATATCTACGCTGACTCAGTCAATGATGTATCCTATGGCAAATTATATGCAAGCGAGAATTTCGCATGTGTGGTAGCTAATACCCGTGGTAAGGGAAGCAGCCCCCAGGCAATGGAGCCGTTTGAGCATGACGCCACTGATGCATACGATGTAATTAATTGGATCAGCAAGCAAAAATGGAGTAACGAAAAGGTGGGTATGGTAGGCGGAAGCTATTTAGGATTTGCACAATGGTCTGCCGCGAAAACATTGCACCCCGCTCTAAAAACAATTATGCCTGAAGTAGCTGTAGGCATCGGCATAGATTATCCCATGGCGGGCAATGTATTCATGAGTTATATGTTACGATGGATTCATTATGTCACCAATCACAAAGGTACAGACCAGGCAGATTTTGGAAATACTGCGCATTGGAATTCTGTCTATAACGCGTGGTATAAAAAAGGAAAATCTTTCCGTGCGCTGGATACCATCGAGCGAAGGCCAAATACCATATTTCAGCGTTGGTTACAGCACCCCTCTTTTGATTCCTACTGGCAGAATATGGTTGCGTACAAAACTGATTTTTCAAAAATCAATATTCCGGTTTTAACTACCACCGGTTATTTTGATGACGACCAAACCGGTGCCATGTACTATTACAAGCAACACCATTTGCATAATCCCAAGGCCGATCATTATTTAGTTATTGGCCCCTATACCCATGGCGGAGCGCAGTCTTTTCCGGCCAGGCAGGTAGGAAAATATAAAGTTGATGCCAACGCCACTTCATTCAACTTCAGAGACCTTTCCGTGCAGTGGTTTACTTACATTTTAAAGAATGGCCCGAAACCATCTTTGCTGAAAGACAAAGTGAACTACGAAATCATGGGCACCAATGAGTGGAGACATGCATCATCGCTTACCGGCATGAGCAACGATACCCTTACGTTCTACCTCGACAATACCCGAATGAATCAATACTTCAAGTTGAGTACGCAGCCTGCTGCAAATGAATATGTACGGCAAGAGATCGATTTCAAGGATAGAAGCGACACCACCAGGTTTGAATTAAATGTTATTGAGAATAATATCGATGCAGATCTTGTCAATGGCTTGAGCTTTATATCGCAGCCTGTCGAAAAGCCGATGGCCGTCAGTGGTTCAATAGTCAGTTCTATAAAGGCAGCGATAAATAAAAAGGATTTTGATATCTCCATCAAAATGTATGAGCTGATGCCCGACGGGCAATATTTCACCCTCTATTCAGAAGCCGGCTTCAGTGCATTGCAAAGAGCAAGCTATGCAAAGGATAATAGCAAAAGACAACTGCTTCGCCCTGGTGAAAAAGAAACAATACCTATCAGAGATTCTTATATCACAGGTAAGCAACTAAGCAAAGGCAGCCGCATTGTTATTGTAGTAGGCGTTAACAAAAACCCGGAATGGCAAGTTAACTATGGCACGGGCAAAGATGTGAGTGATGAAACAATAGCCGATGCAAAAGAGCCATTGAAAATAAAATGGTATTGCGACAGCTACATAAAAATCCCCGTTTGGATTAACAAATAAGGCAAAAGCTGCGAGTCATACTTAATCACTATTGCAATTAACTATCTGATTGCAGTAGTGATTTTCTTTTTTGCTGAAAGGGCACTCTGCGAGATTACAGAGTTAAGAGACTATATTTAACTGTGACATCCGGTTGTCAATGGATTTTCCTATGAAAAAAGTTTGCGCAAAAAATAAACAATTAATCTGATTTACCTGCTAGTAGATCTACCAACACTTATTAAATAAGTCATGGCTACAATTGCATCATAATAAAATGCAATCGAAACTATGAAACTCAATACCACTGCTCCCCTCCTTCCCCTCTCCTCCGAAACCGATCTTTGCCTTTATCTGCTGCGCGAAGAGCTCAAAAACTGGAAGTTCTTCAACCATCTGCGGCTAGCTGGCCTTGATGGCACCTCCTACCAAACAGACCTTAGCACGGCCATTCTCTTGCTGGCCGGATTTTCGGATGACAATCATGACATTCATAACTTCTACTATCACCTCATGGAGAAGCTAGGTAATCAAATGCAAAGCGCGGAGGAAGCGGTGAAGTATGCCCTTATTGCTTATGGAGAAATTATGAATAGACGTGAAAAGTGAGAGTCACGGTTATTGTTGATATTTATGAGGCATTTCTAGTCAACCATGATCTTGAATCAAAGAGAAATAATTCTCATTACATACTCTACTGAGAGAAATTGGGCCAGCGAGTTGCCTAAGTCCAATTGGCTGTGCATCCTGGTGGACAACAATAGGTCGCAAAACTATCTAAATGAAGTAATCTCCAAAATCATAAATAATGATGCCTGTTGGGTCTCTACTGTTGGACAAGCTTGCGAAAAAAATCACGACATGGTTGACGATGAAATTCAATTCAGGCAAGTAGACATTGAAAACCTGTACCTGCCTAAGCACGACATCATGACCACATGGTATGAGGACTTCAATGAAGGAATTTGGTTTTCAATTTTTGCTGCAAATGACGATGGTGTTTCAATTGACAAAGTCGTAATTCTTGACATGACCGATGGACAAGAAAAAAATCGCATAGAAAGGCTCTTGGAGGGCTTCAAATGTTCATTCGGCAACGGAGAAAATAAAGAATAACTATTCTTTTAATTCTTCTTGGGCATTCTGCAATTTGTTTTTTCAACTCAGTAACTTCAATAAATCATCAACGGTGTGATCTTCAAACTTGTCAAACCCGATAAATCACTTTCCGACTTTGTAGAAAGTTTTTGGGTGGTGCACAATCCATCTGACAAAGGCAAAGAAATTGTCGTGTTACCGGACGGGCCTGTGAAGCTGATCATTGCGCAATCTGATACAAAACCATTTCACGTTGTACTCTCCGGAATTGAAACCCTCCCCGACCCGGCAACACTAGATCCTAACATGCTTTTGTTTGCTGTCAGCTTTAAGTTGCTTGCCACGGAGTATGTCTTTCACAATACCGTTTCTAATTTACTGAACACCGCCACTTACCTGCCTGCCGACTTCTGGGATTTTAACGCAAACGACTTACAGGACTTTGATCTTTTCTGCAAAAAGGCTTCTCAGAAAATTCTATCCCTTCTGCCCAAAGAAATAGATAACCGTAAACAAAAACTCTTTGATCTGATCTATTCGTCAAAAGGCGCATTAACTGTAAAAGAACTCTCGGACAGCGTGCACTGGAGCAGTCGACAAATCAACCGCTATTTCAATCAACAATTCGGCATCTCACTAAAATCGTACTGCACCATATTACGGTTCAGGGCATCGCTGGAGCACATTGCCAAAGGCAAACCTTTTCCTGAACTGGACTTCGCGGACCAAAGTCACTTGATCAAAGAAATAAAGAAGTTTGCAGGTGTGTCGCCAAAAGAACTCAAGCGAAACAAAAACGACCGATTTATACAATTTTCAGTGCTTGCCTCGAAATAATTTTGTGCCGTTAAATAATCGGTATGAAATTAAAGAACAAGCAAATCGCCATTGTGGGTGGAGGCCCGGGAGGATTAACATTGGCAAGGCTTTTACAACTGAAAGGCTTATCTGTAAAAGTGTATGAAAGAGATTTGAATAAACACGCCCGCCTGGTAGGCTCACCCCTCGACATGCATGAAGGATCGGGTCTGGCGGCATTGCGCAATGCTAACTTACTGGAAGAGTTTAAAAAGAGTTTTCGTCCGGGTGCAGATAAAAAATTGATCACTAATGAACATGCAGCGATATTCTTCAGCGATCATGATACTAAACCTGCCGAAGCTTTTGGAAGTCAATACTTTCGTCCTGAAATAGACCGTGGCCCGCTAAGGAATTTGTTATTAGAATCACTTCAACCGGACACCGTGGTATGGAACAGTCATTTTATTTCCATGCAAAAGCAAAATGAAGGTTGGTTGTTGCATTTTAAAAAAAGCTCCCCTTCTTATGCAGATATCGTCATTGCCGCAGATGGGGCCAATTCTAAAGTACGTCCGTACATCACCGACATCAAAGCTCTTTACTCAGGCGTAACTATGCTTGAGATCACTATTTATGATGCAGCGAGAGCAACACCGCATATTCATGCATTACTTAATGGTGGAAAGATAATGGCGTTTGGAAACAGTAAGTGTTTATTGGGAGGTCAGAAAGGCAACGGTGATGTTGGCTTTTATGCCAGCTTCAAAACGGATGAAAACTGGGCCACAACTAACGGCTTGGACTATTCCAACAAATCACAGATGCTGGCATGGTTTAAGAAAGAATATTCCGGATGGAGTAACGGTTGGTACGAGTTGTTTGAAAATGCAGCTACACCGCTTATACCACGTCCTATCTATTGCATGCCTTTAGATCAAACGTGGAAAGCCTTGCCTAACGCTACCCTGCTTGGCGATGCCGCCCATGTGATGCCGCCCTTTGCAGGAGAAGGCGCCAACATGGCCATGCTGGACGCCATGGAATTAAGCGAATGCTTAACATCCGATGAATACACTACCATAGAAGAGGCTATTTCTTCTTACGAAATAACGATGCGCAAAAGAGCGGCACTTGCTCAACAAGAGTCACTTGAAAACGGTGAACGTATGCACTCGGAAAGCGCGCTGGATGAGATGATGAAGATGTTTAGTATTAGCTACTCTCCAAATCAATAGCGAAACGCCACCATCATACTCGCATACCACTCTCCATCAAACTGGCTAGCGGCTTCTTTGCTTTGAAAGACAACATTGTACCCGATGCAATACCTGGGAACAGAAAACCGCACGCCTACTTCGTGAGAAAAGACAAAGGGTTTTATATCTGATAAGATCGGGCCTTTATCTGCCGTGAACATACCGCCTTGTATGGTGGCGTTGTACACTTGGTATTTGATCTCTGGTCTATAATACAAGAACAACTCTGGCTGTCTCCCGGTGGGAGCAAGTTGCAACCGGCTGTGCCAATAACTGCTCGATGACATCGGCTGCAATTTTCCAAACTGAAATAGCACCGCCTGTGACAGATTGGTAAACGTAGTTCCCAGCGTGGCTTGCGTGACGGGGGTGATCTGAAAGGAAGAATGCGATTGAATTAACGAACGCGCGAATGTGCTGTGCAGATTAATTCCCAATTCGCTTTTCACCTGGTAATTCCAAACCCAGTTCCAATAGTCTTTCACTCCGATCATACGATGCCAAAACTCCAGCACATCTTTACCGAACGAGTTGTCACCGGTACTTCCGAGGGAGACACCCAAAGCCAGCAGGGTGCGCTCATTATAAAATGTGGTGCGCGTCACCTTGCCATACAAATAACCTGCAATGGGCCTGTCGATCTGATCGATGCCCACAGGAGCGTTTACCGGGTTGCTGGTAGGCAAGATTTTGCGGCTGTGTGCCGTGTAAATCATCTGCCCAAGTTCATACGAATAAATTCTTTTGATAGCCGTTGAGGGTTTCACGCTTATCCTGTCGTACCTGATGAATACACCATTCGTGTAGTAACCGTCCTCTCCTTTAAACAAAAGAAAATCATTGTCGCAGGTGAAGGTCAGCTGGTGACGTTTAGTCTTAGCGTCAGTTTCCTGGCATTGGCCGGATACGCCAGCTAAAACAAAAACTACGAGGGCAAAGATTCGTAAGTGAGAAGTCCCCGACTCGATTAAAACCATGTCGTAAAAATAACCTTATAGGCGAAATGGCCTACATGGTTTTAATCAAAACAATCTGCTTATGGCAAATTGAAGTTAAGTCGAAGGCCATAGATCTGGTTGCTCACGTCATCTGTTAAAAACATTTCCGGGATAATGGTGAAATTGTTTCTAACGTCAAATGAAGCAAAAATGCGCATTGTATTGCCTCTGAAATAGGTATCATATGCCGTGTTATTACGATGATTACTGATTACTCCAACCCCCACAGTCATCCAAAGAGGGCTCACACTATTTTTGGCATAGTTCGCTCCGTAGCTCAATGAAATTCCCATGTTAGGGCCTACAGTCAGCTTTCCATCCAGTCTTCTACGAGTAAACAAGAGGTAATCCTCGCTTAATTTGATCATGTGGTTTTTTCGCCCATAGCGATCCCGGAAAATCGCTGCCAATCCAAGAGTAAATGAAGGATAAAATGCATCTGACACAAATCCGAATCCCACCGCAGGATGAACAAATAGAAAATCGCCCGGGTGTTTAATTTCAATGTCGGCATTCTCGACAATTCCATTTCTCACAATCAGCCTGGCTTTAATACTTTTTCTCCCGATGGATTGCAGCGATTGCCCATTGATTTTGGTTGTCACCAAAGAAAAATCCGTTCCTACAATCTTCTCGATGCTATCCAGGTTTTTACCATAGATATAGATTTTACTATCCGCCTTCCTGATGATGATCTCCCAGCCCGGGGGAAGTAACTCCGTCATCTGGTTGTTCTTAATGGACAGTTTTGTGGGAATGGACTTTGTTGAGGCTACTTCTATTTCTTTATCTCCATTTCCGTTGAATACTACTTTCGCCTGGTGGGGCGTAATGGTAAAATCTTTGTCGTTCGAAGTTTTCTTGATGTAGAAGATCAAATCTTTCAGGTTGGTATTGAAATCGCTAAGCGTGCGGTTGCCATTATACTCCTTCAGCTCAAAGACAACAAAGGCCTGCTCGTCCGGAAATTCAACCCGGATAGAATCGGGGAAGAGATTTATATTATCTCTGGAATAATAAGTACTGTTCCTGATCTGACTTGTTGCCGTCAATGAAAGTAAAGTCAAAAGCGTGGCTAATGAAAAGTATTTTTTCATAATCTATTTATTTAAAAAGTAGTGACTAGTTTATTCTAACCGATAGCGTTGGTGTAGATGGGACTGGGACATTGTTTGCGTACCTCTCTTCCGGGAGGCTGAATAATTTTATCCTGAGTTTTTTCTCAGCTCGCCTGGCGTTATTCTCTTCTTTGGGGGAGTAAACCCCGATGACCGGTTCAACAGGCGATACCTGTGCTTCAGCATTCTGTAGTGAGAGCGTATCCGGTTTTTGATAAGCGACTGGGTTCTCCAAGTTGAGAATGACTGAATCACGCTGCCGGATAAATAAGGGAGCAAGGGTCTGCAGTGGAAGTATCCTGTCGCTCTTTGTGATCTCGGGCTTTGTAAAAATCTTCTCCTGCTTTAGCTGCGGAGTACGGACCTCTTCCATTGGTTTCTGTATTTCTTCCTTGTCGTTTTCCTTTTCCTGTTTAACCTGATATGCCTGGCTTGTTTCTTTTCTTTCTGTGGTCTTCCATTGCAATGAAAAAGTCAGGGCCAAAGCCAATATCAAAACGGCTGCTGCATAATAATATAATCTGCGTGGAGCTGCCTTAGTCTCCTTACGAACAGCAGCCCACGCTTCTTGCTTGTTCCAGCGGATAGGGGTCAATTCGAGATTTCGAATTTTATCCTGTATTTTCTTTTCATGTTCCATACTGAAACCCCTCCCTGGTTAATGCTTTCTTTAAAAGACTTTTTGCTTTGAACAACTGCGAGCGCGAAGTGCCTTCACTAATTTTTAGCATAGCTGCTATTTCCTCGTGGCTATAGCCCTCGATGACAAAAAGATTGAAAACAGTTCTGTAGCCCGTGGGCAACTGGCCGATGAGCCCATAAATATCTTTGGCCTCCAATTCCCCTAATGAGCTGAGGTCAATCTGAGGAAGCGTGTCTTCAATCGTTTCTGTCATATTGAAGTTATGCCTTCTGCGCAACCACATCAATGACTCATTCACTACAATTTTCCTGATCCACGCCTCAAGGCTTCCATCTCCCTGGTATTTAAAATTGGAAATGCTTTCAAAGACTTTGCTAAACCCGCGGATCACTACATCTTCCGCATCTGCCTGAAGCCTGACATACCGGAAGCAAAGCCTGAACATACGATCCGAATACACCTCGAAGAGGTGCTCCTGTGCCGCTTTCAGTTCCTTCTGACAACCCCTGATAATGTCGATTTCGGTCAAGATTGGCTATTTGGTTATATAAATGCGTAGTGGCATGCTTTCGTTGCCTGCCAGTTATAATTTTTTTTATTTTCGTTAGTGCAGGGTCAATTTCGAAATAAAAATCCTCCCTATCACCACCAGGTTTACGTGAGTACAACCATACCCTTGAAATAACAGTAATTTCCTTTCACATTTTATTGGTCAATACCATACAGAGGCGGATACTCATGATTATGAATCCGGCAGCAAATACAATCACGCCCCATTTTTCTTCCACAGTTATTCGTGATGCTCTGAACAAAAAGAAGCAGATAGTCACGTTCACATACGCCCACAGCAAATTAACTATTGGTGGTGACAGCCCTTTTCCTGGCGGAGTAGCAAAAGGCGTTGGGAATCGATTGCCCGAAATGCCGTGAATGAAGTGAGGAAGACTATTTACCAGGAATACACCCAGAAAAAAGCAAGCAATAAAATTATACCATTTCATATTCTTCAATTTGAATTTTATAGAACTCAAAATTCAAAAGAAGAACACAGTATAGTGTGTGATCAAAATCACATAATTCGCCTGACTTATTTTTTTCGAGCCCTGATACGGCTCAGCGCTTCTCGCGTGATACCGAGGTAAGAGGAAAGATGCATGACCGGCACTCGTTGTACCATCCCGGGCTTGTGACGCAGCAAGTGATGGTAACGTTGTGCAGGTGTATAGCGTTGGTGAAGGCTGTGCTGTTCTGCTTCATCCATGTACATGAATCCCAACACGCGCATACACAATGCCTCAATCGCTGGCGAATGAAAATACTGTTTTAGCAACGCATCTTTGTCAAACAACGTAACCAATGCAGGCTCACCTGCGGTGATGGAGTAAACCGATGGTTGCTGCAATTTCAGGCTTTTGATGTTGCTGGTAAATTCTCCCTCAAAAGTAAAACGGATGCTTACTTCCTTTCCATCCCGGTCAGTATGCGCCCTCAGATATCCTTCTTCTACAAAATAAAGATCATTGCAGACATCGCCTTCCCGCAGCAGTAGCTCCCGTTTTGCCATCTCTCTTTGTCGGGCACAAGAAAGGAATAGATCAAATTCAGCAGAAGAGAAATTTGAAAGCTCACCGATTTTCTTAACCAGTTTGGTTGTTATCATTAAATGTTATCTCTACTCCAAATCAGCTCTTGATATTTGTCCGGCTCCAGGAGGCCATCGTTTCCATGAGTGGGATCAATGACTTTCCTTTTTCAGTCAGTGAGTACTCTACTTTAGGAGGCACCGCCCGATAGACTTTGCGGTTCACAATGGCATTCGATTCAAGTTCTTTCAGTTGACGCGTCAGTACTTTCAGGGTAATGCCCGGAATGGATTTGTGAAGTTCACCAAATCGTTTGGTGTTGTCTATTAGCAACCAGATAATGACAGGTTTCCACTTGCCCCCGATCACATGGATGGTCGCAGTGATCGGGCAATCGCTCGCAGCCGAATATTTCTTTGTCGCTATTTCTCTTTTTAACTCACTGGCCATTAGCATTACTGACAAATTTGTCCCTATCGCACTTTGAGGTAACTACTTGACAAAAGTAAATCAGAGCGAGAATTTTGACCTAAAAAAGATGGACAACAGGTCAGATGAGTACAGAAAAGGTCTCGCGCTGCTAAATCAGCTTCATGGCGGGCAGGCAGGCGAGCAGCTGGTAAATAACCTTAAAGATGTTTGCCCCGATTTCGTGGACATGACAATCGTTTGGGCAATGCAAGGTATTATGGCAAGACCCAATCTTGATTTACTCACACGCGAATACGTGGTGATCGCTTCTTGCGTTACATTAGGACATCCTGTTCCGCAACTGAAAGCACACATCGATGCCGCATTAAAACTTGGCGCCACCAAAGAACAAATTGTAGAAGTAATACTTCAGCTTTTGTTTTATTCCGGGGGCGCAGCCGTAAGCAATGCGCTGGCACATGCCAAAGAAGTTTTTCAACAACACGGGCTGTTGAAAGTTAGCTAAGCGCTTTTATTTTCTTTTTCTTTCGCAACCGTGTTCAGCAAGCGGTCCCAGATGCGCGTGTACAAGCCGTAATTCCCTTTGAAATAATGATGATGATCATTGTGCGCAGTGGACGTATTGAGCCATTGTCCCAAACGACTTTCTCGCCATGCTTTAGGTATAATTTCATAGCCGAGATGTCCGTACACATTATATCCTAATTGAAATATCATAAAGAGTGTGAAGGCGTAGCGGTTTACCGGCAAGGTAAAAGCAATCAGGGGAGCGATGCCAGCTTCTATTATGGCTTCGAGTGGATGAAAAGCATACGCTGTCCAGGGCGATGGATTGGTGGACTGATGATGAATGCGGTGGACATACTTATAAAGCATGGGGAGATGCATGAGCCGGTGCATCCAGTAGAAGTAAGCATCGTGCAGGAAGAACATCCAGATGAAACTGAGATAAAAGTACACAGTGCCATATTCAGCAACAGTGCCATAATGAATATGATTATAAGGACGGAGTGATGTGAACACCACATACGCTATCGTAGCAAAGAAGGTCATCGATATCATGGAATAAATAATATCACGGTAATAGTCCTTATGCCGGGGAAACGTTCTCTGAATACGGATAGTCGTAAAGACATTCCTGAACAGAACATAAAACAACAGGAAAGAAATACCTGCAAAAAGGAAATACTTAGTTCCGGTGCTTTGCAGATTGTGCAGCCATTTGTTTACATCAAAATTCATACGCATCATTTTTATTTTTCGACATCCTGATTTTAGGAAATCACTTTCGTGATGATGCGAATAACGGATGCCAAAAGTTCTTTATCAGAACAATGTGGTAATCGATCAAAAAATGAAGTCATCAGCAAACAAATGACGGCAGTAACTAAAACGCGGGGCGAATGAATATTTATTGAAGCTCCATCACGCTTCTGATCTGCCCGATTTTATCGATAACTTCTTTTCCTTTAGCTCTCGAAACAGGAATTGAATAATCATAGCCGGTGACGCTGAGTTTATATCCATTGGTATTGCCCGAGATGGCTCCGATTACATTGATATTGACGATGAATGAACGGTGGCAACGAATGGTAAAATCATTGTTCAGTTGATTTTCAGCGCTTTTAAGATTCATGCGAAGTATTCTCTTTTCCACACTTGCTCCATTGCGCCAGTAAAAAGTGGAGTAGTTATCGTCCGCCTCTACAAAAAGAAGTTCGGATACATTAAGAGTAAGGGTCTCGCTGGTATCGGAGTGAATAATAATGGAGTTGGTATTGCGCTGATCCTGGGTTTGTTCTTTTAGCCGTTGTATTTTATCCAGCTCAAGATTTGCGTTCAAAGCACTTCTCAAATTCTCTCTTAGCATCTGGTTCCTCGTGATCAACGTAACCAGGGTAATTGGAATCATACCATACGTGAAGACATCCGGATAAATATGAAGCATTGTTTGTGCAAACGAATAGCGAGGGTAATAACCTAGTGTATAAAGGCCTGTGGTGATTACCATACCAATGATCAGCACCAGGATGCCGGTAAATGCAAGATGTTTACCAAACGTCCAGGTGTCTGTGTCAAATGCGGCCGGGAAAACTCTAGGAGCAAGAATAACACCCGGAAATAATACCAGGAATGTAAATGCTACGATGAGCATCGTCTTGTCGATTGCATGGATCGCTTTGGGATTGAATACGAGGATGAACCCGATCAGAAACACGCAAACACCGAAGCAAAGCAGCACATTCTTCTTCTCTTCATTGAGAAAATAAGGAAAGGGAGCCTTTAAGGCTTTCTTTAATGAATTCATAGACAAGAGATCGTCATGAATTTACGAAAACGGTGGCAGAAGGATAAGCCCATGGGGTGAATACCATTATTTTTGGGGTGATCTGTGATGAAATTGATTCAAACAAAACCCTACCCAGCAGGGGAGATTTCACTTTACGAAACCCAATAGCCAATGCCTTCCGTAAAATATTTTTCTTCTCTCCTCATTTTTCTGATTTCCTTTGAAAGAAAAACCCCATTGTTATGTTCATAGGCCATTTCGCAGTAGGTATGGCTGCCAAGTCAGTCAAGCCTTCGTTGTCGTTAGGTACTTATTTTCTCGCTGTTCAATTCGTGGATCTGCTCTGGCCCACGTTGTTGCTCCTGAATATCGAACAAGTCATTATCGAACCCGGCATCACTGCCATGACACCGCTCAATTTTATCCACTACCCGATCACCCACAGCCTGGTGATGGCGTTGGTATGGTCAGCGGCCGGTTTTGCGATCATTTATTTTGTTAAGAAAGATACATCCGCAGGGTTGCTGATAGCGGCATGCGTTGCAAGTCATTGGCTACTTGATTTTTTTACGCACCGCCCGGACCTGCCGCTCACACTTTCGGAATCAGTCAAAGTAGGACTCGGCTTATGGAATTATAAAGTAGCCACGTTCGTGATTGAGACTGCCCTGTTTGTTGTGGGTGTTTTCCTGTATGTGAGAAACACGAAAGCACTTGACCGTGTTGGCAAATTCGGATTTTGGTCTTTGATCGCCTTTTTGTTTCTCATCTCCGTAAGTAACATTCTTGGTCCTCCGCCTCCGGATGTTAATGCAATCGCGTGGGCGGGTCACTTGCAATGGCTGGTTGTGATCTGGGCATATTGGGTGGATAAACACAGAGCTACGATATAGTATTTCACGAAGCCCAAAGTGCAAGGCAGGCGATAAAACTTTTTTAGGATTACAGGCATCTCAACTGAAACAGACCCACGCCATTACTCAGGCTGTGGCCTGAACCTGCTGTGATGAATATTTCTTATCTGTTAGATCACCCGCTGCTGAGATGGCTTTCTTGCCTTGTGTTGCTTCTATTTTCTCAGGAAGTCGTTTCTCAGTCACTAACAAAGAATCGTTATCGGCAAGTACATGGAACAGTGACAGATTCTGTTAATTCGCAACCATTGGCCAGAGTTTACATCTGGACAAACAACTATAATACTTACAGTGACTCCGAAGGAAGTTTTCTGGTGTACGCACAACCGGGCGATACAATCTTTTTTTCTCATTTGAGTTACCAAGACGCTGCTATAAAATTTCAGAATGAAATGTCGGGTAAGCGATTGACTGTAGCGATGGCTCCTAAAGTGAGAACGCTTGATCCGGTAACCGTAAACTCTACACTGACAGAAAGTGAGTTCAAGGAAAAAGTACTAAACACAACTCCCGTTCTGACCAAGGAAGAAGAACTTGCCAGGGAAAATGCACAAATCATGAGAAGGATTGCACTCTATGCACCTCAACAGTCGATGAATGCGAACGACAATTATTTAGACTACATGAAGGGACCACAAGGAGTGGTACTATTTTCAAACAAGCCGGGCAAGGGACTCATCAGTGCGGTAAAGAATATAGTTAAACCTAAAAAGCTAGTTTATAAAAGACCGAATAGTAATACCGCTCCACTGCCTCTGAATGAAATCAAATTTAATGTGATCAAAGATTCAAAGTCGATGGAGGCGAATTCCGGGTATGATAGCTTGAAGCAGGATAGTTCGAGGTTACGTCCTGTAAAACAAATGTAAAAGTCATTAAAAGACTTTACCTATCAGTTCATTAAAAGGATCGCGACCCACAACTGTGTAGAAGAGTATCGCTCCCAGCCAACCATGAAATACACCCAGGACGTAAAGGTTTTTCTCTTTCAAATAAACAAAGCCATAGAAAATGGCAAGGACAAATGTCCCAATCATTAACCAGGTGTATGGGTAATGGATTATCCCGAACAGAACAGCAGATACTAAAACCACAAGTCCCTTGTTGAGGTTCGAGTTGCTAAGGTCATTCAGGTTGCCTGAAGTCAGGCTCATCAAAAGAAATTGTTGAACTGTTCCCCAAATCGGATAAAGGATAAGAATCGGAATGATATGCCACGTAATATTGATAGTATCCCGGTAGATACCCACAACGAAGCAAAGAATTGCCATTGAAACACCGTAAGGCAAAATAATCATAGTTACTTTTTTGATGTTGTCAGTTCTGAATCCCCAGTATTTTGCGATGCCTGGAATCTGTTTTTTTCTTTTCACGACATAAAGTGTCCATGAAAGTATTGCTATCGTGTCGTAAGGTAGTTTCCAGTTTAAATAATCTGCAAAAATGAACTTACCGGCTACTGTAAGTACAACTGCAGAAATTTCGAACTTTCTTATTCTGTCAGTTATTGTATTCATGCTCCCATATTCTTCAGGTGTCTGAGATGCGAAAGAACTCCTCCAAAAAAGGTAGTCTCATTCGGCTTTATATGATGTTCATTTAATACCCTGTACAAAATCCGGTTCAGTTGTGGGTAGTGCACATGATGCACATGGGGAAATAAATGATGTGCCACATGATTATTAAATCCTCCGAAAATAAAATTGGCCGTATTACTGAAAGGGTAAAAATCATTCGAGCTTTTGATCTGGTTGGTCACCCACGAAGTTGAAATATATCCATTTGCATCTGTAGCGAAATAGGCTGTGTTCTCCACATGATGAGTAATAAAAAATGTAAACAAGAGAAACAGGGATTGTACCAGGTGCATCGCCAAAAATGCAGTCGCAACTGTTGACCAGTGGTGATTCGAAAAGAGAACCGGATAAATCAACAATGCGCTCAGGTAAAATGATTTTTGCAGCCAGAATGAAATATGCCAGTAGATTTTCATGCGTTGGGGATTACTCCTGTCACTGAAATAGATAACGAAGTCTTTCACGAAGACCCAATACAAGGAATAAGTGGTGTAGGCCAGTGGTGCATAAATATGCTGGATTCGATGATACCACCGAATAGGGCTAGACGGTTCAACCCGGATCAGACTGGTGATCTGCAAATCCGAATCGTAATCTTTTACATTCGGGGCAAAATGATGTGAATGAATGTGCCTGTACTTCCATGCTTCGGCATGCGCCCCCAACAACGCATAGATTATAGTGAAACACACTTGATTCAGTTTTTTGCTTTTAAATATCGTGTTGTGACTGAAGTCGTGCGCAAAATTGAATCCCATCAACACCGAAGCCAGGCCGTAAGCTACATACGAAACAAAAAAGAGGACTGTATTGCTTGCCACATATATGCCTGCATAGGCCGCAACCATCCACACGAAATAAAATGCAAACTTGGAGACGAGCAGAATTTTTGTTTTCCCTCCAAACGTAAGTTCCTCGTCTACCCGTTGATATATCTCCCGGAGCAGCGAGCTATCTTGTTCAATATGAATATGTCTGTCTCTCAAAATTTCTTGGGTTTATTTGTTGTTGCCGGCCCATGGCCTTCAGAAAACGAAAGTGGGCCACGATCGCTTTACCATACGGCATCTCGAGATAAGTGATATTGTATTTCTTACAGATCTCCCGGAAAACGGGAAGGATGTCGAGGTAATGAATGTGACTGATATTCGGAAGCAGGTGATGCAGCGCATGAGCATTGAAACCTCCAAGGGTCCAGTTAAAGAAAACACTCCCCGCATTGTAGTCGACTGATGTAAGCATTTGCAGTTTAGGCCAACTCATATTCAGCTTGTTCTCGTTATCCGGTTTTGGGTGATGAACATAGTCGGACAAATGAGATACACCCAGAACACCGACAAAGATCAATGACACCATAAAGTGGTTAAGTAGAAATGCAAGCAAAACAGCTCCCGTGCCAAAAGGCAGCAGATAGGCTGGCAAGGCGATCATGTAAAACACATAAAAGAGTTTGAATAAAATCAACTTGATAACTTCTGATTTAGGAATGTCGATCTTAATTGTCCGGCTCGTGTAGTTAAGCAGCATGAGTGTTTCACGAAACAAAAACCAGTTGAGCGAGTAAAACAAATACAGTACCGGGCTGTACAAGTGTTGATACTTGTGAAACCACCGAAGTGGCTGGCTCTCGGTCATACGCACCAGGGGATTATTCAGCACATCAATATCACTACCCTCGATATTCGTATAGAGATGATGCGATTCGTTATGATTTTTTCCCCACACGTAGGCGTTGTTGCCCTGCAGTTGAAAACTGACCTGGAACAGCATTTTATTCCAGAATTTACTCTTCACAGCAACTCCGTGCGCAGCATCATGCGAAACATTGAAGGCGGTGAGTAAAACAGCCAGGCCCAGCAGCAGATAAAAAACATAGAATGACAATAGGCCTGTGGATGTGATCATGAGAAAATAAAACAGGATGACGAACCCGAAATACATTCCCATTTTAAAGAGCATAATGTAGTTGCCTTCTTTCCCGATTTTGTTAGCGGAAAAATACTGGTCTAGCGCAGCCGTCAGTTCTTTATAGAAATCCGTGCCTTCGTCCCGTTGAAATTTTAGTTTATTCATTTTTTGTTCAATTTATTTTTTGTCTGAGGTCTAGCCGGGGTTTTCCCCGTACCATCGCGCCCCTTATTTCCGATGCATGCTAACAAATTCATACTTCTGATTAATTGATATATGTCAAAGAATAATCTCCCGATGAAGATTACGCTTAGTTGGGCTAGGCTTACACACTTATATAATCAATAAGATCACTCTGGGCAGCTCGTCATACATTTATTACCTTTGCAAAAGACTTACATCTCAATGACACTGAATACTATATTAAAAGAACTGAAAGATTTTCCGATTGACCGGCTTGATGATTTGCATCAATTCATCCAGTCATTAACGCTTACGTCCAAGCAAACAGAGCGTGACCGTAAAAAAATCATTTCTTATGGTGGCGCTTTCAGTAGCATGAGTAAAAAAGATTATTCTGATTTTGTTCGCCAAACAAAAAAATCGCGAATTAAACTTTTTGATCGCAAAGTCGATCTATGAAGCCATCGATGCTTGATACGGATATTCTCTCAGAGTTCTTGCGAGGGAATCCAAAGGTAATTGCAAATGCTGACGAGTATGTTAAAGAACACGGCTTCATCAACATGAGCATCATCACATATTATGAAGTTCTAAACGGCCTTCTGTACAAAGACGCGAGAAAGCAATTGGCAAAATTTGAGGAATTCGTCTCACTGAATAAAATCATTCCTTTAACTCAACGGATGGCTAAAGTAGCAGCTGTAATTCAGGCGGATCTAAAAAAGAAAGGGATTGTAATTGGGCACACCGACACTCTCATTGCTGGTATCGCGATCACAAACGAACTTCAATTGATCACAAATAATACAGAGCACTTCAAGAGGATTAAAGGGCTGACTATTGTCAACTGGTCCAAATAATTTCCTTCCATACATTCTAGTGAATCCAAAAATTGCTCAATCATCTAAGAATTGACAAGACTCTCGATAGATTACAGTTGCTTGCATTTTAATTGCCTTTCTTCTTCAATATCGTAATCGTCCTGAAGTCCAAGCCAAAATTTGGCTGAATTGCCAAAATATTTTGCAAGCCGCAAAGCTGTATCAGCAGTGACTCTTCTATTGCATTTGATAATCCTGGATACCCGCGTATGTGGAATACCAATGTCTTTTGCAAGACGGTAAGCACTCAATCCGAGGGGAATCAAAAACTCTTCCTGAAGCACTTCGCCTGGATGGATATTTTTTAGTTTTCTCATTTTCATGTACCCGTTAGTAATGGTCTACAATCTCAACATCTGATGTATTCCCCCAGGTACTCACCTAAAAATAATGCTCTATTGTCTATTGACACTTATTGCATCGATAACAAATTCATACCATGGATTAATTCACACTTACCTCAGAATAATTAATCGGTTCGTAAAGTCTCATCCTTAAGTAGGTTCCTGAAATATTTAACCAATTACCTATGCAAGAGAACAGAGTTTCTATTCAAATCCCTTCGGGCGAATTGCAGCAAGTGCTTGATGCAATCACTACCATCAATACCGTACTGGCACCGTACCTTGTAGCGCTCGCACCGGAAGAACGTAAGCACCTTCCTAAAATGAGCGATGGTACCATGCCATTCGTTCAAAAGTCCCTGGACTTTGCCAAAACCAATGCACAGTTTGTGCCTGCTTACCTTGACATTAGTGAACTGGAAATTGACATGGATGCCACGGAAGCTCTGCTACAAGTACAGCGTCCGCTAAACCAATTGGTACAAACCCTGGACGACACCGTATTGCTCTGTGGCAGTGAAGCGTACGTGGCAGCTCTCGCATTCTATAATAATGTAAAGCAGGCCGCAAGAATGAAAGTACCGGGAGCTGAGGTGGTCAGCAACGATTTGGCAGTACGTTTTTTCGGACAGGGAAAGAAGAAGTAATACTCGTAAATCATCGAAATAAGCTCAATTTCGGCTCTTGGGAGTACCCCTCCCCACTTCAAATACGAACCAGTTCGGTTTTTAGCTGAACTGGTTCATCTTTATTATGAACTAGTTTATCTCCTTCTAAAACTGGGCCTGTAAAAACTGAATCAGTTCGATCATCTTATGAACTGATTCATTCCAAGGATGAGCTGATTCACCATAAAATTGAAACAGTTACAATTTGAGACTGCTTTGATAAGCAAAATTGTCTTTGCGTTCTTTTCACATACTCACTCCACGAAATCAAGATTCAGGTTCACCTGATAATATTTCTATCGGCTGGATAAATGCTTAGTCCGCACTAAGCAAAAGATCGAATTCAATTTTGCTCCTTACCCTCAAAACGCCATATCATGAACTTAATATCATCCAGTCATCTTGTTAATCTACCACGCGAGTCCGATCTCTGCATATTCCTGATCCGTGAAGAATTAAAAAGTTGGAAGTTCTTTAACTATCTGAGACAAACAGACCTTGACGGCAGCATGTATCAAATGGATTTGAGCGAAGCGATTCTCTCATTGGTTGGCATCACCGATCCAGCTGACGAAGTTTACGATTTTTACTATGACCTTATAGAAAAACACAGTACTGAGATGAAACCGGGCTCAATGGATATAACAAGAAGAGCGATGATGGTTTGGGGAGAGTTAGTAGGGAGGGGTTAATATAAAACTGTTTCCCCTGGCCTTGTTACAACTGCAGATAGCGATATGGTGCTCATCTTTCTGAGCAGCATAAATGGCCAAACGTCATCATTCCATTATTAGAACATTCCTATTTCACCTATTTTTGCATTCTTTATCATTAGAGTTTTATTGTTTATGACCACGGAAGAGAAGAGTTTAAATTTCATTGAAGAGATCATCGAGGCTGACCTGAAATCGGGGAAGCACAAGACCATTGCTACGCGGTTCCCGCCCGAGCCTAACGGATACCTGCACATTGGCCATGCCAAAAGCATCTGCCTGAATTTCGGTCTGACCCAGAAATATGGCGGCAAGACCAACCTTCGCTTTGACGACACCAACCCGGTGACCGAAGAAACGGAATATGTGGAGAACATCAAGAACGATGTGAAGTGGCTTGGCTTTGAGTGGGCGGAGGAACTTTACGCTTCAGATTATTTCCCTCAGTTATATGAGTTTGCCGTAACGCTCGTTAAAAAAGGCCTGGCCTACGTGGACGATAGTACCAGCGAACAAATGGCAGCGCAAAAAGGTACCCCCACGCAACCGGGAGTCAATAGTCAGTATCGTAGCCGGAGTATAGAAGAGAATTTGAAGCTGTTTACTGAAATGAAGGAGGGTAAACATTCTGACGGCTCAAAAGTACTTCGTGCCAAAATCGATATGGGTCACGTAAATATGCTCATGCGCGATCCTGTGTTGTATCGCATCAAACACGCACATCATCACCGCACGGGAGATGCCTGGTGTGTATACCCGATGTATGACTTCGCCCACGGGCAGAGTGATTCGATCGAACACATCACGCACAGCGTCTGCACGCTTGAGTTTGTGCCTCACCGTGAACTTTACAACTGGTTCATCGAGAAACTGGAGATCTACCCGTCAAAACAATTTGAGTTCGCGCGGTTAAATATGACTTACACCATGATGAGCAAGCGCAAGCTGATGCAACTGGTGAATGAAAAACTGGTGAGCGGCTGGGATGATCCACGCATGCCTACCATCAGCGGGGCTCGCAGGCGAGGCTATACTCCTGAAGCTTTCCGTGAATTCTGTGACAAGATTGGTATCGCCAAGCGCGACAATCTTATTGATATTAGTTTGCTTGAATTCTGCGTGCGCGAACACCTCAATAAAATTGCCGACAGGCGGATGGTGGTATTCGATCCGTTGAAAGTAGTCATTACTAACTACCCGGAAGGAAAATCGGAACTGATGCCTTCGGAAAACAACACTGAAAGAGAGAACGCAGGCGTGCGCGATATGCCATTCGGCCGCGAGCTTTACATTGAGAAGGATGATTTCATGGAGGTCCCTCCCAAGAAATATTTCCGGTTGTCACCGGGAGGAATGGTGCGATTGAAGAGTGGGTTTATTATCAAATGCGAAGAAGTGATTAAAGACGCTAACGGAAATGTAACGGAGTTGCATTGCACATATATTCCCGAAAGCCGCAGCGGCCACGACACTTCAGGTGTGCACGTAAAAGGTGTGATCCACTGGGTGAGCGTCAAAGACGCAGTAAAAATTGAAGTGAGACAATATGAACGTCTGTTCCTGGCAGAAGACATGAATGCCATCGAAGATGATTTTAAAAATCACCTGAATCCGAATTCCCTGCAAATATTAAATACTGTCTACGCTGAACCTGAATTAGCGAACGCCAAACCGGAAGACCGGTTTCAGTTTTTACGAATGGGTTATTTCTGTTTAGACTCTGATTCTACTAAAGAAAAATTGGTTTTCAATAGAACAGTGACGTTGAGGGATAGTAAGTAGTTCTTAGTTGATCGTTGTTAGTTCTTAGTTGTTAGAGTGGTGAGCCAACAACGATCAACTAAGAACTAACAATTAAAATCACTTCCAGGCCGCCAGTATCACACCCATGATTGTCAGCGCAACAATGCTATAACCTGCGTTGATCAAAAACAGCGTGAATGATTTTCTTTCGAAGAGATAGTGTGTTCCCACGAAAGTTGCCACCCATCCGGCTCCTGCCAGGAATCCCCAGAGCGCTCCCATAGTCGGATCATTTTCAGGGCCCATGAACATAGCCAGGTTTACAGCAGAGATGACAGCCAGCAGGAATGCCAATCCAAAAATTTTGATCATGTTGCCACCCTTCATACTTTCTTCTGTGAATCCGTTTTCACGCATCCACGCTTTTCCAAAAACTGCTGGTGAATACCAGAGTCCACCAATTAAGAAAGTAGAAAGTGCAGATACGAGTACTGCGAGATAATTGAGTTTAACGTCCATAAGGTTTGAATTAAAGTTATGAGTTTAAGTTCAGGAAATTTGTTATTTGAAATTTAGTTTGCTACTACTGCCGGAGCAAGGTTTTTGGGAAGCTTATTTGGAAAATCACTCCAGTCTATCGGGCCCACTTCCAATGAGTATTTCAGGTTGGGCAGAACGAACGTACTCCAGGCTTTGGTGAAATAACCGTACACCGTATCCCAGTCGGGAGTTGTGCCCCAGCCCATCTGGTTAATCGTGACTTTCGTTTTCTTCTCAGCCAGTTTTTCAAAACGGATAACAACCACAGTTCTTTGCTTCCTTATTTCCGGAAAAGTAGGTGGTGCATCCCAGGTGAAGCTCAGCATTTGTTTTTCCTGAATGGCTAGCACGCGGTTGTTTTCTGCTCCCCGTTGTCCTTCGGGTGCCTGTGGCATAAATAAAATTTCCATAAAGCCGAGTGTCTTCAATTCCATTTTTGATGAAGGCGCTAAAAATTTCTTGCGTCCGGATTCAGTTGTCCAGCGGGACCAAACCGTGTCCACGGATGCATTTACTTCAATCGACATACTGAGGATGCGCTCTTTCGTTGGCGCCTGAGCGAATGCAACCTGAACCAGCAGGAGTGCAGCGAGGGTTTTACAGATTTTCATGGTTTTTGGATGTTTAATTTTCTTTTTGTTTTCCGGTAGAGAGGTAATAGTTAATTTCTGCTTCCCAGTCTTTGAGATTATCGGTATACATTTTTTCGATGGCGCGTTTGTTCAATTCATTTCCTTGTTCAGTCAAACCGGTGTAAGTATAAATCACGGTAACATTAGTATTCTTTCCAGCGGCCTTGCATTGAACAGTGATAAACCAAACGCGTTGCGGGGTTGAAACTGTATACTCAATAAAATACGTTTCAGGTTTGTACTGCGTGAGCATCCAAAGAAACTCACTCTCTCCATGTTGCACGCCAGAAGTCTTGAAGATCATATGTTCTTCTACCTCCGGATGATTGGAATAGACAATCTGCGGCTCCCAACCAGCAGCCCATTCTTTTTCGCGAACCGGTCCAAAAAACGGAAATGCTTTTTCAATTGTAGTGTTGACTGTAAATGAAGCAGATCGCTGTATTCGTTCAGCCTTAAAAGAATTTTGTGCGTATGTATTCATGGCGATCATCAGGAATAAAATCATTTTCATATTCATTTTTGCTGTTCATTTTGTCGATTGGTGACTTGAAATTGCGAACTTTAAAAACACGAATTTTGAAGTTGTAACTGAACCGGAATAAATCGTGACTGAACCGGAAAGCAATAAGGATATAGCGAATGACGTGAAGTTGAATGACACCACCATGCGACTGGTGTGCATACCCTTCTTTGGCATTGCCATACCCAATCTTACAGGTCTTTTCGGTCCGTTGACTTACCGCGATGGGCTCTACTGGCTCGGCTATCTTTATTTTATCGGTTTGGCACTCATGATCTGGCAAGGCAACCGCTACCTGCTTTTCCGCACACGCAAACGGTTCACCTGGTTCGACAAGCCTATCGAAAAACTGGTGTTGCTATTCATGAACAACATCTTTTATACCACACCTCTGACTGTGGCATGGCTATGCATGTGGTACAACCTCGCTGGTTTTAGCGGAATCAAGTGGGATGTAATTATTGTCGTGGCACTCGTGAATGTAATCTGCGTACTGTTTGTGACCCACGTCTACGAAACGGTCTTCATGGTAAAAGAGCAGCAAAACGAGCAGGTGAAGAATTCCGAACTACAACGGGCGAAAGCTGAAGCCGAGCTGGCGGCATTAAAGAACCAGATCGATCCTCACTTTATGTTCAACTCATTGAACACACTGACACACCTTATTAAGACAGACCCAGCCATTGCTTTTAAGTTTACGGAGGATCTCGCGGAAGTTTACCGTTACATCCTCAGCCAAAAAGATCAAACATTGGTGTTACTGGATGACGAGCTGGAGTTCACACACAAGTACACGGACTTGTTGCACTTACGATTCGGGAATTCGTTAATCATTAAAAAAAGGTTCAACGGCTCAGCAGGGAAAGATTTTCTTATCCCTCCTACTTCTGTTTTTGTCGCTTTTGAAAATGCCGTCAAGCACAATGAGATCAGTGAAAAAAACCCGATGCAAATTGATGTAGACGTTGTTGAAGGACAACTCGTTATCAGCAATTCCATTCGCGAACGAAAAAACAGGGCTCATTCTTCAAAGATCGGTTTGAAAAACCTGGATGAACGCTTCCGGTTGGTGACAGGCAAAGGTATTGTGGCCGAAGCCAAGGGAGATAAGTTTACAGTTCAGTTTCCACTAACACCTATTAACAGTTGACACATGGATGTTCTGATCATTGAAGACGAATTGCCAGCACGCGCCAAACTCATTGCGATGCTGCAAATGCTTGATCCATCCATTCGTATAGCTGCACAACTAGGGAGTGTGAAAGAAACCATCGAATGGCTGCGTCAGAACAAAGAGCCTCACCTCGCCTTTGTCGACATTCAACTTTCAGATGATCACTCTTTTGAGATCTTTCGAAAGCATCCGGTGAGGTTTCCGGTAATTTTTACCACAGCTTTCGACAAGTATATGATGGAGAGTTTTGAATTTAATTCGATAGACTACTTACTGAAACCTATTACAGAAGAGAAACTTAAGAGATCACTTGAAAAAGTACAGAAACTGGAACAGCATTTCTTCCTGGGAAATCTTCAAAAGATCATTCAGCAGCAAACTTCACTCACTTCAGGGAGAATTGTTGCGCGGAAAGGAACAGAGTTCGTGGCTCTGAATCGGGAAGAGATCGCCTATTTCTTTAGCGAGCATAAAATCGTCTTTGTCCGGGACTTTGCCGGAAGGCAAATGATCGTGGACAAAAACCTCGGAGAACTTGAAACAGAATTAGATCCAAAACTCTTCTTCCGAATCAACAGGAAATTTCTCGCTTGTCAAAAAGCTATTGACCGCTTCAAACCCGATAACGGGAAGATCCAGGTTTTCTTAAAACCGGAAATGAAAGAAGAAGTGCATGTGAGTAAAGAAACGGCTCCTGAATTCAGGAAATGGATTGGATTGTAAAAAAGCAGGCATCATGGAACAATTAAACAACCCCTTGCATGGAAAAACACTGGAGATGATTTTAAATCATCTGGTGGAACTCTATGGATGGGACGACTTGGGGAATATTATTAAAATCAATTGCTTTATTCATGATCCGAGTATTAAATCAAGTCTTGCCTTTTTAAGAAAAACACCTTGGGCAAGAAAGAAAGTGGAGCAACTTTACCTGGACTCGTTAAGATAGAGATTTGTTAATCCGGCATTGAGCATGAAACCAACTAACTATTCAATTTAACATATTTCTTCCACCACCATTGAAACACCACGAGCGCCCATATTCGCGCATGAACATCTCCCGGATTTAACGAGAAGAGTATTCGCTTGAGTTTGTTAATGGCTTTGTAGTCGAAAATATTTTGCTCACGAATAAATTTCTCTGAAAGCAAATCATCTTTGATCAAAGATTTCATGTCCTTCCTCAGCCATTTCAACAACGGCACTTCAAAGCCTTTCTTCGGACGATTGTAGAGTTGGGCCGGCAACATTTCTCTGAATGAATCCTGAACAATTCTTTTCCTTATCTCAGGGTTAATTTTGAAATCATCGGGAATTGAAAATGCAAAATTCACCAATTCGTAATCCAGGAAGGGCGAGCGAACCTCAAGACCGTTGGCCATGCTCATCAAGTCTACTTTTGTGAGCATGTCGTTGGCCAAAACTAAATTGAAGTCAGTTAGAAGAATATCATTGATGCTTTCCTTTTCCGGAATGGTTTTTAATAACTCCTGTTTGAATAAATCATATTCCTGGCGATCAAAATTAGCCATCGATTGTTCCGAAAACAGTTTCAACACATTTGACTCCGTTGCATAACCTGCCCATCGCCAGTACCTGTCTTTCGAAGATAATTTCATCCCTTCCGCAAAACGGTGGAGCTGCCGGGTCTTGTTGCTGATGAATCCGCTTCTTGACTTAGGCAACATCTTCCACAGCGGCAGCATCGAACTTACCAGTGATTCACGACCACCTGCATGAATAGCTTTATAAAATGCGCTGTGCTTGTTGTATCCTGCGAGAAGTTCATCTGCACCGTCACCCGAAAGAGCTACCGTGGCATGTTTGCGAGTTTCCTTGCTCAATATATAGACGTTAATCGCGGAGGAATCGGCAAAAGGTTCGTCTATGTAATCCAGAATGGAATTTACATGCTCGAAAAGATCTTTGTTAGTTAGTGAAAAAACAGTGTGCTCTGTTTTAAAATGACCGGCCACCAATCTCGCGTACTCCGTCTCATCAAAGAATTTTTCATCTTTAAATCCGATAGAAAAAGTGTGCAGGTCTGGTTTATGTCGGGAAGCCAATCCTGTTATTACTGACGAATCAATTCCCCCGCTTAAAAATGCACCGAGCGGAACATCTGAAATCAGTCTGCGCTGGACCGAAGCTTCGAGAAGTTCTTTGAATTTTTCTTTAGCCTGGTCATAGTTATTGGTTGTTCTTTGTTCTTTGTTCGAAGGGTATGGTATGGAATAGTAGCTTTTGACTTCCAGGTTCCTGCTTTTCACTTCTGCATAATGACCCGGTAGAAGTTTTTTCACATTCTTGAATATTGTTCGGGGACCAGGAATATAATTCAGTTGCAGATAGGTGTGCAATGAAGTGTAATCCAGTTCTTTCTCGATGCCATAAGCAAGAATAGATTTCATTTCGGAGGCGAACAGGAATTTATCTTCATCGAGTTGGTAAAGCAATGGCTTCACTCCGTAGCGATCGCGGGCGATAAAAAAAGACTTCTCCTGGATATCATAAATACAGAAGGCAAAAAAACCATTGAGTTTGTTAAGACACTTTTCCTTGTCGAGAATAAAAAGCTTCAGCAGAACTTCTGTGTCTGAATGGGAAAAAAAAGAAGTTACTCCTCTATTTTCGAGTTCTCTCTTTAGTTCCTGGAAATTAAAAATCTCACCATTGAAAATGATGCAATACCGTTTCGATTCATCCCACATGGGCTGATGCGCAACGACACTGGTATCGATAATGGAAAGCCTGCGGTGTCCGAGCCCGACAAATTCATCGTGGTAGATGTCCTGGTTGTCGGGGCCGCGTTTGCTCAACGCCTTCGTGGCTGCCGCGATATTGACCAGGTTGAATTTGCCGACAAGGTTGAATGCAAAAATTCCCGTAATCCCACACATGGCTTACGATGAAAATTTAGGCCCCAGTTTTTCTATGGTTTTAATTAGTCCTAAAAGAACAACCCATGAAAATAAAACAACATGTTCAGTATGTGTCCCACCAACATTAGGCAGCTTACCCATCACACGTGGGAGGTAAGTCAGGAAGAAAATCAGCCAGACGTACAGAAAAAAGACGTCTTCTATTCGATTATAAGTACTCACGGAAATCCTACCTTCCTCCTTTCGTGCGTTAATCACAGGCATGGCAAAAATCATCGCGTAAGCAACAAAGCCACCAGCAACACGGGTGGGAATAAGCTCAACTCCCGAGAGGGCAACGTACGAAAGCAATTCGATCAGGTGGATGCCGTGAAGAATGGCAAAAAGCAAAAATGCTCTGTCCAACCTTACCGCTCCTGGTTTATCATATAACAATAAGATCAGGCTAAATGCAAGTAATGAAAGTCGTCCGGAAAACCGGGTAATCGTCTGAAGGGCCTCCAGTGTAACCCCTTGGGTCAACACACAAAACAAAACGATGAGGGCCTCCAGTGAAACCCCAATCAATACTATTTTACCCGCGCCAATTTTTGAATCTAAGATCAAAGTGCTTTTATCATTATGTTTTTATACCATACCTCGTGGTCATGATCCTGAAGGTCAATGTGACCTTTCTTTGTCATACCATAACCCGTGGCTTTTTTCCATTTGCTGTTTTCTTTGCGATTTTTCCAGTCCTCCGAATCGAATTCATACTCCACGACCTTCTTACCATTAAGCCAGTGCTCTACATGGTTTCCATTCACTACAATTTTGGAGGAATTCCATTCACCCACGGGTTTTGTTGCATCCACTGAGGGTGCGTGCATATCATAGTTTCCTGCGGTCCTTTGTTTTTCGGTTGGTTTCTCTGCATAACCATTATCATCGATCACCTGGTATTCAGGGCCAGACAAATACGGCTGTTGGAATTCTTCCGATACCCGGTAAATGACTCCGCTATTACCTTGTGGAGAGATCTTCCAGTCGAAAGTCAATTCAAAATTTTCAAATTCTTCAACTGTCATCAAGTCAGCCCGTTGATCGCTTTCACCTTTCACCGGTGCTTTGCAATGAAGCGCTCCGTCTTTCACTTCCCATGAATTGTTTGCCCTGTCCTTATACATTTTCCAACCGGTCATCGACTTTCCATCAAAAAGCGATTTCCATCCCTTGCCTTTTTTTTGAGCGATAGAGTTCGATGAATAAACAAATACAACCAAGACAATAAGAAGTAGTTTTTTCATAGGGGTTTTGGTTAAAGAACTAGAAAATCTTTCCGGGGTTGAGAATTCCATTGGGGTCAAATACTTTTTTAATGCCACGCATCAGGTTCAGGTTTACGTCACTCATCGCGATCGACATGTACGGGCGTTTGGCAATACCAATACCGTGCTCGCCTGAAAGTGTACCTCCGAGGCTCACGGTCAGTTTGAAAATCTCTCCGATGCCTTCCGGAATTTCTTTTTCCCAGCGTTCATCAGTAATATTTTCTTTCAGGATGTTCACATGAAGGTTGCCATCTCCGAGGTGACCAAAGCAAACCGTATTGAAGCCGTAGCGCTTTCCAATTTCTTTTATGCCGGAGATTAGTTTAGGTAAATTGGCACGGGGCACTACTACATCATCCGACTTTGTTAAAGTATACCAATTCACAGCCGGAGATATATTTTTCCTGATCTTCCAAAGCTCTTCTTTTTGTGCTGCACTCTCGGCAAAGAGAACTTCTCCGCTTTGAAACTTTTCAACTACCGCCATCACACGCTCAGCATCGCGCATAAGCACTTCTTCATCATTGCCGTCCAGTTCACAAAGAAGATAGGCATTCATGCCTTCGCTTAGTTTAGTTGTCACGGGACTACTCAGTACTTTATCGCAATAGGCAAAAGTCTTTTCTGCCGCTTCCCGTTCAAAAAATTCCATACCTGATGGCCCGATGCCTGCAGTAAAAATAGCCGCTATAGCCCGGCAAGCCTCCTCGTTTGTGACGAACGGGATCATCATCAACACGGTCTTCTGCGGAATTCCTCTCAGCTTAAAAACAATCTTGGTTATAACGCCAAGAGTTCCTTCACTACCACACATCAATTGGGTAAGGTTATATCCAGTTGAATTTTTCAGCACGTTGGCTGCAGTCCAAATAATTTCCCCAGTGGGAAGTACTACCTCCATATTAATTACATAATCCCGGGTGACTCCATACTTCACTGCTTTCGGTCCCCCGGAATTGTTAGCCAGGTTGCCTCCTAAAAAGCATGAACCCTTGCTGGCCGGATCGGGCGGGTAAAACAGTCCTTTCTCTTTTACTTTATTTTGAAAGACTTCTGTAATCACACCAGGCTCAACAGTCGCCTGGAGGTTTAATTCATCAATGTTCAAAATCTTATTGAACCGCTCCATGGAGATAACCACTCCTTTTTTCACCGGCAATGCTCCTCCGCTCAAACCTGTACCCGCACCTCTCGGAGTTACCGGCAACAAATGCTTATTGCAAACCTTGAGCACTTCACTAACCTCCTGTGTAGAGCCCGGTAGCACCACTAAATCTGGTGTAAACTGGTAGTCCTCGGTTTTATCGTGGCCATATTCCGTGCGTTTTGATTCGTCAACGATCACATAGTTATTGCCAACTATTGTCTGAAGTGACTTAATAATTTCTTCATTAACCCCCGAATTTACAGCCACTTCCATGTGCTCCGTATGCATCATTTAATGTACATTTGTGTCCGAATGTTCGAGTTCGGAAAGCATAAAATTAATCATTTAAATTTCTTTTGCTGGGCTTTATTGCTCAGTGTTTTTCTTACCGGCTGCGGGGTTTCACGCAAGGCCAAAGTCCGGGAAAAGCAAGTATCTGACGTCATCAAAACGGCCCGGTCTTATACGGGGACTCCCTATTTATGGGGTGGCACCACGCGCTCCGGTATTGACTGCTCAGCGCTAACCGGTCATGCATATAAGGCCATCAATGTTGTCCTTCCCAGAACAGCCGATGCACAAGCCCTGAAGGGACTGAAAGTAAAGAAAGACGAGTTACAACCAGGCGACCTTCTGTTCTTTGCAACCGGCAAAAAGAAGCGTGTCATCACTCATGTCGGCCTTGTAACAGAAGTGAAAGGCAAGCAAAATGTAAAATTCATCCATGCGTCCACTTCGATGGGAGTAACGGAAGCTAATTTATTCACTGATTATTACATTAAGCGATTCCGTGTAGCCCGGAGAATTCTGGAAGAGTAGTATCCTTCCCATTTGTCGAAATAATAAATTAAAATATCTTTGTTGCCCTTTCGGGGGATTAGCTCAGCTGGCTAGAGCGCTTCCATGGCATGGAAGAGGTCATCGGTTCGAATCCGATATTCTCCACTTTAAGGCCTGAAAATCTCAGGCTTTTTTATTTTACTCCTGGCAATGCTGATATCCTTAGACGTGCTGCACCCATCGGAACCAAAGTGATTTCTTCTTCAGTCATCTGCTCTTGTGGAAGCTCTGCGCGCAACCCATACTACAAATGCAATCGCATAGCTATCTGATTTTCTCGGCAAGCACCCTCATTTTCAGGATGCGTTCTGGATCAACTGTTCTCAATTTAAACTCCGAACCTGACTCATCCCCCATTCGTGAAATATCCGGGTTACGAAATTGCATAGCGCTTTCGCGAAATGCCGTAGCTGAAAAATGGATTTCGTTGGTTCCGGTTTTCCGGACGATCTCTTCCACAGTATCCTCATTTACTCCTGAACCCGGCATAATCGCGATTCTGCCATTGGCTTTCTTAATCAACTCAGCAATGAGATCAACTCCATGAATGGCTTTCAGTTTTTGTCCTGAAGTAAGAATCCGGTCGAAGCCTGCTTCGATACAATCCTCAAGGGCTTCAAACGGATCGCGGGTCATATCGAAAGCGCGGTGACAAGTAATTTTCAAAGGCCGTGCCCGATCGACTAGATCTTTACATCTTTTTTTGTCGATCGTGCCATCTGGATTCAGAATACCAAATACAACACCATCGACACTTATTTTTTGACACTGATCAATATCGCGTTTCATCACGTGATACTCATCGCTGGAATAATGAAAGTCACCGCCACGAGGACGGATCATCACAAAAACATCGATATTCAAATTTTGCCTGACATTTTCTATCACACCCCAAGATGGTGTTGTGCCTCCCTCGCCGGGATTGTCACAGAGCTCAATTCTGTCAGCTCTTCCTTCCTGTGCTTTAAGTGCCGACTCAATATTATAAACGACAATTTCTAATGTCATTGATAGTAACTGTTGGCCTCGAACAGCTTGTTCGGAACATCCTTAGAATAAACCGCATACGTGAAGCCTTTTTGCAAAGCATAAGCACCCATCTCTCCGTTTTTATTCAAGGCCAAAAAACCGATCTGCATTTCCTTTGATTTCTTGGGTTGATTTTTCACGATACGTTTCACGGCCAGTTCACAAGCTTGTTGAGGTGAATTCCCTTGTCGCATTAACTCCACCACCAAATGCGATCCGCAAATCCGGATCACTTCTTCGCCTACACCTGTAGATGTTGCCGCACCGATTTCATTGTCAACAAAAAGTCCTGCACCGATGATTGGTGAATCACCGACACGACCATGAATCTTATACGCCATTCCGCTGGTTGTGCAAGCCCCTGAAAAATTCTGGCTAGAATCCATAGCAATCATTCCGATCGTATCGTGATTCTCAATGTTTGCCACGGGTTTATATTCCTTCTTCTTCAACCATTCTTTCCATGCCTTCTCTGATTCCGGAGTCAGCAGGTTTTCTTTTTTAAAACCATTGGCTAACGCGAATTGCAAAGCTCCATCCCCGACCAGGAGCACGTGCGGAGTTTTTTCCATCACTTTTCGTGCTACAGAAATCGGGTGGACGATATGCTCCAGGCATGCAACGGCTCCACAATTGGAAAATTCATCCATAATGCAGGCATCTAATGTGACTCGTCCATCACGGTCTGGCGCCCCTCCAAGTCCAACCGTAGTTTCCTTGGGATCTCCTTCCGGCACCTGCACCCCAGCTTCAACTGCATCAAGTGCACGTCCGTTTGCCGATAAAATTTTCCACGCCTCCACATTCGCGCCCACACCAAAATTCCACGTAGAGATAACGATAGGTTTGGTGACCGCTGATTCCCGTGCAAATAGTTTTTGTACCGAGGCCAGCGATGCAAGCACAGTAGAGGTTTGAATAAACTTTCTTCTCGATGTCTTCATTTTGTGGTTGTTGTTCGATTCGTCTTCAGTCTATTTTTTAAGAACGTCTCCCACTTTTATACTTTGAGGATCAACTCCTCCCGGAGGGCAATTCTTTTTCAGGTACTCGGTAAATAAGGTTGTCAAATGTAAGTTAGTTCCTTCGCCTTCGCTGATGCCATGTGAACGATTCGGGTACGCCATAAACTGAAATTGCTTATTGTGTTTGATCAATTCATTGACCAGCATTTCCGCGTTGTTATAGTGCACGTTATCATCACCAGTGCCATGAATGTACAATAAATTTCCCTTGAGGTTTTTGGCATAAGTTACCGGTGATCCCTTCACGATGTCTTCCATGTTTTCCTGTGGGAGGCCCATGTAACGTTCTTGATAAATATTGTCGTAGGTGAGCTGATTGGCAACTGCCGCTACTGCAATTCCAGTTTTATAAATTTCAGGATACTGAAACATCAGGTTCAATGTGGTTGAGCCACCACCACTCCATCCCCAAACGGCAATGCGATCACTGTCTACAAATGGCCATTTCAAAATCTCTTTGGCTGCCATTGCCTGATCTTTGATATTGATTTGTCCGATTTTTCTGTAAATCGATTTGCGCCATTCGCGTCCTTTGGGAGCCGGAGTACCACGACCATCCAGCGACATATAAATGTATCCTTCATTGGCCATGTCACCGCGATACATCCGATTGTTGCCCACACCAAAAGCATCACGCACTGTTTGAGACGCAGGTTCGGTATAAACATGAAATACGACAGGATATTTCTTTGCCGGATCAAAGTTGGTTGGCTTAATCATCCAACCATCCATCTCAACACCTTCTTCTGTTTTAACTTTAAAAAACTCTACTTTTTTAGTCGCGGCTGGTGCCGCTGCAAGTTTGGTTGCAATACTCTCTTTTTCATTCAGGGCCTTGTTTGTTGTCAGATCGATCAGCTCATTCATCGGACGCGTGAACGTGTTGGAAAAACTGTGCTGTGCATACTTACCATTGGGTGATATGGAGTAGTCATGCGTTCCCTGCTGCTCGGCGGGAGAGACCAATTCCAGCTTCCCTTTACCGTCCAATTTTGTTTTGTACAAATAGCGCTGGGTAGCATTTGAAGGCGAAGCCATGAAATAGGCTGTGTTGTTTTTTTCGTCAGCATAAACAAAATCAATCACATCATAATCACCTTTGGTTATTATCGTTTCTTTGCTTCCATCCTTTGATACTCTATATAAGTGAGCCCATCCATCTTTTTCGCTCATCCACAGGAATTCTTTATTTCCGTTGATCCATGCAAACGGGTGACGGGAATAGAAATTATCTGATGAAAACGAGAACATGTCAATCCACGCGCTGTCATTCTCTTTACCGATTTGCTTTGCTTCACCGCTCATAGGGCTACAAGTAAAAATCCTACTCTCCTGTTGCTTGCGGTTGAGTTGTTGTACAAATATTTCGCTGTTAGAATTCCAATCCATTCGAGGCAGGTAGTTTTGTTGCGGATCGCCGGGGATATTCAACCAGGTGGTTTTATTTGAGGCAACATCGACCACTCCGATTTTTGCAGGCGAAGGATTTTGTCCGATGGTTGGATATTCAACAGGAACGATTTTAGAATAAGCCGAGTCTGTATTATTAACCATGAAATAGTCCTTGATCTTGTTCGCATCGATTTGCCAGTACGCGATCATCTTGCTGTCGGGGCTCCATTGAAATCCATCGCGGCATCCAAATTCTTCTTCATAAACCCAATCAAAAGTTCCACTGATCAGTTTTCGCGAATGATTTGATGTCACCGCCTGCACTTGGCCGGTAGCCAGATCTTCAATGTAAAGATCAAACTCACTTACATAACCCACCTTCTTTCCATCAGGAGAGAATTTCGCAAAACGCAAAGATGACGCGGGTTTGTCTTTCCCGATTTTGGCGAGGGACTTAGTGGCTTTATTCAACACCCAATAATCACCCTGCGTGTCAAGACGCCAGACACGTTTGGTATTCGTGTAGATCAAAACCTGATTGCCATCATCCGACAGGACGAAATTCCTTACTCGCAAAGCCTCGGTTTGCCCGGAAGGTGTAAGCTCTGCCTTAGATAAAAAAACAGTCTTGGTATTAGCCGGCAATTCATAACGAT
Source organism: Cytophagales bacterium WSM2-2 (assembly GCA_015472025.1). Taxonomy (NCBI): domain Bacteria; kingdom Pseudomonadati; phylum Bacteroidota; class Cytophagia; order Cytophagales; species Cytophagales bacterium WSM2-2. The sequence goes on along the minus strand of BNHL01000001.1, from coordinate 2,989,753 downwards.
TGACTTCACCGGCTTCATTTCTGTAGTAAGCGTTGCCGTCTTTAGCCCAGCGGATATTCTGTCCAGACAATACTATTGGAAGACAGAACAATAGGAATAGGATGCGTCTCATGGTTTAGGTTTTTATTCAACCCAAAAATAGGAACAGCAATGAGACAACCTAATCCTTTTACACGAAAAAGGGTGAGAAAAGCTTAAGCCAGCAAATCAAAGGACTTTCAAGCTGCTTTCGCAACAGGCGAAATACTCACATTGAGCAATTCTGTGTGCCTAATCACTGAAATGTCAGTGATGGCAAGAATTTCCTTTTTCGTAAGTTCTTTGAACAACTGATGCAGCGATTGTACCGGCTTATTATTGAATGAGACAATGATATCGCCGGGCAACACCTGTGACCGTGATGCTGGTGAATTTTCTTCCACATTTACTACGAACAAACCCTTATCGTTAGGAAGATGGTAGTGGTGTTTGATCTTCGAATTGATACTTACTTCTTGTAGTTGAAAACCGAGGTATGCTTTGAATACTTTGCCGTTAGCAATCAATTGGCTGGCGATTTCTTTTGCAGTATTAATATCAACCGAAAAGCTTAGCCCCTGGGCACCTTGAATGATCGCTGTGTTTACCCCGACTACATTACCTTCCGTGGTAATCATTGGCCCTCCTGAATTCCCTGGATTAAGAGCTGCGTCTGACTGGATCACGTTATCGACAAGCATTCCGTTCTGGGATCGAAGTGTGCGCCCCAGTGCACTTACCACACCCATGGTAACCGTGTGTTGATAGCCCAATGGGTTTCCGATGGCAATCACAATCTGTCCAATCTGCAGCGCCTCGGCATCGCCCAATCTGGCGACCGAATATCCTTCCGAATAAATTTTCAAAATCGCGAGATCGGTGTCGGGGTCTTTGCCCACCAACGTTGCTTCAATTTCGTTTTCATTGAGAAGCGAGACCATGATTTTCTCCGCCCCGTTGACGACATGACAATTGGTAAATACCAGTCCATCAGAGGAAAAGATAAAACCGGAACCTGAACCAGCAGGTCTCATTTTACCATTAACTTTTTTATAAACATCAATTTTGACAACAGCATTCTTCACCATTGACACTGCGTCTACAATCATTTGAGAATAAGAGTCCATACTTTCTTTTCTCAGAGTAGACAAAAAGCAGTCCGTTTGTGACAATCAGAAAAGTTGGCAGCCCATCCACTAAAAAATGTCGTATTGACAATCATTGATTATTGTGTCGGTATTTAATTTTTGTAACTTTAACAGTATAAGCGTTTTTACATGGCCAAACTCAAGAACATCATCAAGCAGCTCTCTGAGAAAGACTATAAGCAGATTCATGACTCGTTGATGGAGAGTAATGCCGAAAAGTCCGCTTATGTGCTCCGGGCCTTACGCGAACGACAGCTGTCTGACAGCAAAATCATGGTGGAACTTGAGGTTAACGCGAACGCTTACTACACTTTACGATCCAGGCTCAATCAAAAAATCGAAGAGCACCTGCTCCAGCAAATGGAAAGTCCCCGCACGGATATCCTACGCAAGGTGGCCAACCTCAACGAGGTTTTGTTTACCAAGAAGAGGACGATTTCCATTACAACACTTAAGAAACTTGAAAAGGAGCTTCAAGATTACGATCTGGCAAGTGAGCTCACTGTGGTGTACAAGTCGCTGAAGAAGCTCCATATCCACTCTCCTGAATATTTTAACTACTCCCAGCTCTATAACCGTCACGTGGCCTACATGCTTGCTGTGGATAAGGCCGAAGACTTACTTGCCGATTACTTCAAAAAGTACGGCAATTATTTTTTTACAGGGGACCAGGTTGAAAAACTTGGCCTTGATTTGTTGCTCAAGGAGATGCACAATGTCTCCAAATTGTACGAATCACACCGGTTATACATCTATCAGAGTTGCATGCTGATCTTTCACCGGTTATTTGTTGATACCGATGAAACCGGATCGCAGGACGGTGAGGCCACCGAGGATATTTTCTCCCGTGTTCAGAAGATTTTTGAGACCTACAATCTCGATCCTCTCTACTATCACCTGAACCTCGTCTTTGAATTCTTGCATCTGGAATATTACAATCACTACAAAGTGTATCGTCAGGCAGAGAAGCATTACGAAGAAATCAATGATGCCACCACCACTTTGCTGGTAAATTACCCGAACTACACTTTCTCAGCCAGGTTCCTTATCTCGAAGATCGAAAAACACATTCGGAACAATACAGAGAAGACGTTATTTGCAGAAAACGAAGGCCTGCTGATTGACATCGAAGTGGAGACACAGGATGTTCCAAAGCATGTGATCTACATTTGTTACCAGGCAATCAGTTGTTATTATGCCGGCAAATTCGATCAGGCCGCCAAGATTATCAATGGGATGTTGAATGAGGTAAGTCTAAAGAAATATCCATTTGTTCAAATGGAGGTGAAGGCCTTGCTTGCCCTGCAATATTGTATGCTGAAAGATTTCGAGTTGTTTACCCAACTCACCAACAGCATTCAACGGCAGATACGCATGTTCGGCAAAGACGACTGTGAGAATGTTTTGCTCTTCCTGAAAATTCTTCGTGTAGCTACAAGTGAGGCGAAGAAAGAGAAAGGCAAAAAGATAAGTGCAATTATTCCAAAGTTCCGTGAAGTAAAGGTGAACTACTTTGCCCCTACTTCACTTATTAAAATGGACGATGAGTTTATAGAAATGCTCTCGGCTATTGAAGGGGCTGTTGACGCCTGATCTCAGACATCAATCTTCATAATGTTTTCGTGCGAGAGTGGCTTATTCAAATAGAGCTTTACGTTCTCGTATTTTTTTGCCCTGTTAAAATCCTGCGGATTGATCGATGAGGTAAGCATCACAATCCTTGATTTCTTTCGTGTCACAGGTGTAAGGTTTTCAAATTCATCCAGGAACTGGAAGCCATCCATCAGGGGCATATCGATATCCAGGAAAATGACATCAGGAAGGACCTTATCAGCCACATCCATCTTCTCCATATTTTTCAAAAACTCGATCGCGCTTTTGGCCCCTGTGTGTGTGTAGATATTTTCAGTAATAGCAGCTGCCTCGATCATTTTTTGGTTGATCAGGTTATCGATCTCGTTGTCATCAATGAGCATGACAGCACGATACTTTCTAGACGTCATTGGGGCTTAAAAATTGGTTAATGTTAAAAATAGGCCGAATATGTTGGTTTTCCAAACGAACTATTTCGAATATCCACACATAACCTTACATACAAAAGGAAGGCGTCACAAATCAAATTTGATTCCCTGCGCTAATGGCAAAGATTCTCCAAAATTGATTGTGTTTGTCTGTCTTCGCATGTAAACTTTCCAGGAATCCGATCCTGACTCGCGGCCACCTCCAGTCTCTTTTTCACCACCGAAAGCGCCACCGATCTCTGCACCTGAAGTGCCGATATTTACGTTAGCAATACCACAATCAGATCCGGCATGAGAAATAAATTTCTCCATGTCTTGCATCCGGGTCGTCATGATCGCCGAAGACAATCCTTGTTTAACGCCATTCTGCAATTCAATAGCCTCATCAAGAGTTTTATACTTTATCAAATAGAGAATCGGAGCAAATGTTTCTGCCTGTACGATTTCGAAATGATTTTTGACTTCAGCGATTGCCGGTCTCACATAGCATCCCGATTCATACCCTTTGCCAGAGAGCTTACCTCCCTTTACCAGGAACTTACCTCCTTCAACTTCAATTTTCGAAAGAGCATTATTATAAATCTTTACTGCCAGTTTATCAATCAATGGACCAACGTGATTTTGTTGATCCAACGGGTTTCCAATACGCAGTTGTGCATACGCTTTCTTCAACCTGTTTTTTACTTCTTCATAAACACTCTCGTGAATAATCAATCTCCGTGTAGAGGTACAACGTTGTCCGGCAGTACCTACAGCACCAAAAGCAGCACCAATGATGGACATATCGAGATTTGCATTTTCAGTAATAATAATTGCGTTGTTACCACCGAGTTCCAGCAGGGCTCTGCCCAATCTCGCACTCACCGCTTGCCCAACCGCCTTACCCATGCGCACCGAACCAGTCGCTGAAACCAACGGTATCTCTTCGTTATCGCACATCAGCTGGCCAACCTTATAATCACCATTGACGATGCAAGAGACTCCTTCGGGAACGTTATTCTTACGAAAAACTTTAGTAACAATATTTTGACAGGCTATACTGCATAATGGCGTCTTTTCGGAGGGTTTCCAGATGCAGACGTCACCGCATACCCAGGCCAACATGGAATTCCAACTCCAAACTGCCACAGGAAAATTAAAAGCCGAAATAATACCGACAATACCCAACGGATGATATTGCTCATACATGCGGTGCATCGGCCGCTCGGAATGCATGGTCAACCCATTGAGTTGCCGTGAAAGGCCCACTGCAAAATCACAGATGTCGATCATCTCCTGGACTTCTCCCAAACCTTCCTGATAAGATTTGCCCATTTCGTAAGAAACAAGTTTACCTAAATTGTCCTTTTGCTTACGCAACTCCTCCCCGATCTGACGCACGATTTCGCCACGTTTAGGCGCAGGAACTTTTCTCCATTCTACAAAAGCTTTCTTCGCCTGCGCTACGGTTTTTTCAAAGGATTTTTCGTCCGATGCTTGCACCCGTCCGATAACTTTGCCGTCTGCAGGTGAGTAAGAATCGATGTAGGTACCTGATGATTTAAGCCATTTGGTTCCAGTCGATGTTCCTGGATTTGATTTCTTTACACCAAGTGCCGCAAGGGCATCTGCAATTCCAAAGTTTTTCATACGTATTTCTAATTAGTTGCCCTTACAAAGCAAGACGGGCCTGCAAACTTAGAGGAATTCCTGATTCTTATAAAATAACGCCTTGTAATAAGGAGAGGTAAATTGTCGTTATCCCCGAACCAAACCCTATAAATGTGAAAACCGGATTCATTCTTTCTCTTCTGTTTCCTGTCATTGCTCATTGTCAAAGCTTGATCTCTGGCATTATAATCGACAAGGAAACACATAAGCCGCTGGAACTTGTCGCTGTCGCTGTCATAAAAAATAACATTGGCACAAACACTAATGCGGAAGGGAAATTCACACTTGCCCTGGAGAGGAATACGAGTGACTCTCTAAGATTCTCAATGATCGGATACAAATCGAAGGCGATCAGTTTATCAACCTTTGAAAATGGATCTACTGTTGAGCTCACCATAGAAAACTATTCTTTGAGAGAGGTTACAGTCGTGGCGAGTAAGATCACCGCAAATGATTTGATTAAAGAAGCAATCCTCTGGCGAAAGAAGAACTACGACTATGAATCGTTTAAACTTGAAGCCTACTATCGTGAGTTGGGTCAGGCGAATGGGAAATACAATCATCTCATTGAAATCGCCATGAATACCTACGGTAAAAATATCGACCATTATCATCAGGCGATCGAGCTTGTGGAAAGTAGAAAAATTGATTTCATGAAAGCAGTCTATGGGGAGAACCTTCTCAACTCCACCCTCCGGCTCGACTTCGTTGCCAATCCTGAACATTTTGATTTCGATAATTTCAAAAAGAACAAGTATGAAATCGAAAGCGTACAGTCGGTCGATTCAAGATACGTGTATGTTGTGACCAGTGGAAAATATCCCGACAGGACGTACAAGTTTTTCATTGATGAAGAAACCCGAGCAATCATACGCTGCGAGATGGATCTCTCATTCAATGGCGGCACTGAACCGGAAGTTGGGCCGCTTGATAAAACCCATCAGTTTCGGTTGTTCCGTTTAAAAGTGATTAATATTTATCGTGAATACGAAGGGAAATATTATCCCGACTATATTCATGTGCTCTGGGAATTCGATAAATATGATCTCCAGACAAAGACAACCTACGAAAAGGGAAACTTGTTCAGAGAGTTTAAAGTGAACCGGATTATTACCAAAAATAAAAGCGAACCTGATCCCTCCAGGCTCATGGTAAAATTCGGGGCGACTATCGATACACAGGTTGGTGAGTATCATGCTGATTTCTGGAAGAATTTTACTACTGTTCCTCTGACTTCGGAAGTCATCCGGGATTTAGGGCAAGGTCAATCGTTGGAGGATCAGTTCGCGAAAAGTAAAAAGCGATAAGATTTTCATTAGACATACATCGTGCAAGCAGTTGAAAAAAGGTCTGCAAAAATGTAGCTTTAATTGATCATCACTGAACCATGAACATCTACGCATTACTTTCTCCCCTCGCTATTGTGTTGCTGCTCCTTGAAATTGCCTTTTGCATCAAAAAGAAAAATGGCTACTACCGATTTCAGGATACAGTTGCCAATCTCGCCACCGGCATCGGCAATCAATGTGTCAACCTGGCTGTGCTCTTTTTTGTTTATCATTTCTATGGGTGGCTATATGATCTCGCTCCCTGGCATATTCCGGGTACATGGTATTGGCTCATCCTACTTTTACTACTTCAGGATTTTGTTTTCTACTGGTTTCATCGTGTCGGGCATACGATCAATATATTTTGGGCGGCTCACATGCCTCATCATTCTTCGGAAGAGATGAATTTGTCAGTTGGACTTCGAGCCAGTTTCACTCAGCGTATATTTCAATTTCTGTTTTTTGACTGGATCTTCGCCATTGCCGGCTTCTCTCCTGAGATGATCTATTCTATGGCAGCCGTTCACTTGTTTCTTGCCTATTGGCACCATACTCGTTTGATTCCTAAAATGGGTTTCATCGAAAAGATCTTTGTAACACCGTCACATCATCGCGTACACCACGGTGTAAACACGCAATACCTCGACAAGAATTTTTCTGAATTCCTGATCATCTGGGATAGAATGTTCGGCTCGTTTGAAGAAGAAAAAGAAGAAGTATGTTATGGTGTGACCCACCCTCCACGGACTTGGGATCCCATTTTTATTAATATTCAATATTGGAAACAACTGTGGGATGATGCTGTTGCTGCGCCCAACTGGTGGGATAAATTGCGAATCTGGTTTATGCCTCTCGGATGGCGGCCAAAAACTGTTGGTGAAAATTTCCCGCGCGTAGGTTACGCACTGAATGACCAAGTCAAATATTCAAGTGTACAGTTTTTAAAAACAAAGCCATACATCGTAGCGCAAATAGCCGCAGGCTTGGTTTACATGTTCATCGCTATTAATCTCAAACTACCTCTGACAATCACTGACCGGCTTGTAATGACTACGGGAGTTTTCCTGATGACAATTGCGTGGGGTGGCCTTATGCAAGCTAAAAAATGGGCGCCTGCACTGGAGTTGTTTAGACTATTATATATGCTCATCACTCTGGTCGGAATTTTGCAAATGCATAATATGGCCAACTGGTTCGGTTGGCAAATGATCACGGGCCTGTTGTTTGTCGGTGCTTCTATTCTATGGATGGGCTTCTTTTTCAAGCAACGGACTTTGGAAGGTCCGGATATAGTTCCTTCAGCCATCTAGATTATTAGAACCTTATACTCATCAAAAAAAAGAAAAGCCGGGGCATAGTTCCCGGCTTTTCCAGTTTAAAAAACTTTCGGTCAGCGCAGCAAAAAATCAATACTGCATTTTCAAAATCTCTGACCGAGTAAGAAGGCACACCGGCACCGGCAAAAAATTATTACTTCCAACAACCACTACGAATGGAGTAAGACCAGTCGTGCCGGGTATGCCATATCTTCAATTCGTCATTTGCTGATCGTTATTAATTATTCGAGATTTTCGATTAACCAATAACGAGCAACTAACAACGATTTTAATCCACATTGTCATGCAAAAATTTATTGTTGCCTAACAAATTATTATCATCATTCAAATTGTAACGTGAAATAAAAGGTTCTGAGGAGTGAGGCACATCGTTGTCCACTTTCACACCTCTTCTCAGGTAGGCAGGAAGCGTCCACTTTTCATTGAATTCTTCCTTTGTCATCTCTTGCTTTTTGTTTGCCTTCAGTTTTTCTCTCCGCTCACGTGCCTGTTGTTCCAGGCGCTCTTTTGTTTTGCGAACCTCCATCAAACCTTCTTCATTGATGACCTGGTCTGAAGAGATTTCTGTTCCGATCTTAAATTCTTCATCTTCTCCCAGAAGACTGTCCTCGCCTTCATCTTCAGCCGATGGGTTCTGGAAAACATAGGTGCGTTCTTCAATTGACTCCTCCGGTTTACTCAGGATGGGTTTATCTTCAGGCTTTGAGATAATCGGCTTCTCAACTGGCTTTTGAATAACGGGTTTTTCTGGCTTTTGAAGGATCGGTCGATCACCTCCATCTTTCAATTTCAATTCAATTTCCGCTCCTCTCTGATTTACAGAATTGTCGGTGGAATTGAATAGTGGAATCTGGGTACGATCAAGCTCTGCAACTTTCTTTTCTTTCTTGGCAATTTTTCCTTCACTGACAAACCCGGTTGCGATAACAGTCACACGAATCCGATCTCCCAAATTGCTATCCACACCATGACCAAATATCACTTCGGCCTCATCACCTGCTTGTTGCTGAATGTACTCCGTGATCGTGGTAAGCTCATCCATCTGCAATTCTGCTTCTTGCCCGGATATAATTGACAACAAGATTTTCTGAGCGCCCATAATGTCGCGGTTGTCGAGGAGCGGAGAAGCAAGGGCTTGTTGCGCTGCCTTGATCGCCCGGTTGTCGCCTCGCGTTTCTGCCGATCCCATTACTGCAGCACCGGCATTCAGCATCACTGTTCGCACATCCTGAAAGTCCACGTTAACATATCCAGCCAACGTGATTATTTCTGCAATCCCTTTGGCTGCTGTTGTCAATACTGTGTCAGCTTCGCCAAACGCCTGTCCAATAGCGAGGTTTCCATATATTTCGCGAAGCTTATCATTGAGAATGACGAGAACCGTATCGCAGCTTGCACGCAGCGATTCCACTCCCAATTCGGCCTGTGCTGTTTTTTTCTTTCCTTCGAAACCGAATGGAACTGTGACAATACCCACCGTGAGTATATCCATGTCCTTCGCAATTTTTGCAATCACGGGTGCAGCACCTGTCCCAGTGCCTCCGCCCATACCTGCCGTCACAAAAATCATTTTTGTTCCTGCAAGCATCTCGCGAATCTGATCTTTGCTCTCCAGTGCCGCTGCACGACCGACTTCCGGGTTTGCTCCACAGCCGAGACCCTCGGTAAGGGCAACGCCCAGCTGCAACTTGTAAGGCACCGGGCTGCTGTTCAGCGCTTGCAAGTCGGTGTTAGCCACAACAAACTCTACATCCTTGATGCCGAGTTTATACATGTGGTTCACCGCATTGCTGCCACCGCCACCTACGCCAATCACTTTAATGATCGACTTGTGGTGCTTCGGCAGATCAAATTTGTATGATCCAGTTTCAAACATGACTTATGATTTTAGGTGGTTGTTCTGTTTTAATTTGTTCGTGTAAATTCTTGTTCTATCAATACTCATTCTTTCCGTCAAGGTCGTCAATCAACAATCCTTTTGTTTTGTTGAGGATATTGGTGAAGAAATCGGAAGTCAGATTTTGTTTTTTCACTTTAGTTACTGGCTTCACTTCCGCCATCTTTTCTTTGTAACGGTCTTCACGTTCATCCAACGAACGGAAGCTCGACAATACAAGTCCTACGGCAGTGGCATACATCGGGCTTTTCACCGCTTCAAGTTTGCTCTTTCCCAGGTGCTCGTTAGGATATCCTATACGCGCATCCATTCCGGTCATATATTCCACCAGTTGCTTCAGGCAACTGAGTTGCGACCCTCCGCCCGTAATCACGATGCCACCCGCCAGTTTGCTCTCATATCCGGAGTTGATAATCTCCGTATGAGCCATCTCGATGATCTCTTCCATCCTTGCCTGAATGATATGGCTAAGTGTCTTCACTGAAATTTCTTTCGCTGTGCGGTTACGAATTCCCGGGATCGAAACAATTTCATTCGGGCTCGCCTCTTCAGCAATTGCTTTCCCAAAACGCGTCTTCAATTGCTCCGCTTGTTTTGCCATTACTTTCAATCCGTCCTGTATGTCCGCAGTCAATATATTTCCACCGAAAGGAATAACTGCAGTATGACGAATAATACTATCGTGGAATACTGCAATGTCAGTGGTACCACCTCCGATATCGATCAGGCAAACACCGGCTTCTTTTTCTTCCTCACTAAGTACGGCAAGACTCGAAGCCAGAGGTTCGAGGATCAGGTCCTGAATTTCCAGGCCTGTTCGCCTTACACATTTATTGATGTTGTTGATCGCGCTGGTTTGTGCAGTGATGATGTGGAAGTCAGCCTCCAGTTTCACTCCGCTCATTCCTACAGGATCCTTGATGCCCTCTTCATAGTCGACAGTATAATCCTGTGGCATGACGTGGATGATCTCACTGCCCGGAGGAATCACAATACGATACATATCCTCGGTGAGACGGTTTACGTCTTCTATGCTTACTTCATCATCGTTAGAAGTGCGCGTAATACTTCCATGGTGAATAGTGCTGCGGATATGCTGCCCGGCAATACCCACATTCACCACGCCAATGTCAATGCCGCTCATGTCGCTCGCTTCTTTAATGGCCTTTTCAATGGCAAAAACAGTTTTGTCGATATTGGTAACGATGCCTTTGATCACGCCTTCGCTTTCGGCTTTGCCCATGCCCAACACTTCAAGCTTGCCGAATTCATTTTTGCGGCCTACGATGGCACAAATTTTCGTTGTCCCGATATCAAGGCCTACTACTATTCTTTCGTTTTCCATGACTCTATTATTTATTAGTGGTTGTGTTCTCTTTTTAAAATCTTAAGTCTATTATTTTATATCTAAAAGTCTATTCTGCGATTACTTGTCCTTCATATTCCAGGTTCACCCGTTCGTATCTTGTCCAGCCGCGCTGGGGCAGAACCTTCTTATAAAAAATCATCAGCTTTCTGAACTTGTTTTCAATATCAGCGCCTTTTCCAAACTCCACCCGCTGACCTGTCACTTGCGGGTAAATTGTTATTCTTCCATCAGAGCTTACATCCATCTGAGCTACCTGCGCTTTCCAGAATTTATCATTGCTGATGAATTCTATCATTTCCATTATCTGCTTTCCTTCTTCCGTCTTTTTTAAATCTTCGCTCTTGAGTAATTCTTTCATAAAAGCTCCACTGAGCAACATCACTCGTGATGTATATTTTTCCGACACAGGCATAATCACTCCGTCTTCAGCGATGTAGGCATCTGGAGCATCAGCCTGAACAATGCGTGCAATCGGTCTGCGCAGATCTACGTTTACAATCAAATTACCTTTAAGGTCACCAAACAATTGAGCGTCTTTAATATGCTTGTCCGTCTTCAATTTGGATTCGATGCCCTTGAGATTAATCCTGTCTATTCCTGTTCCTTTCACTGGTTGTCCGGAATTCTCGACCAACTTCAATACGTCCGCTTCATCCATGAAATGATTCTCCTGGAGGTTGTCTAACTCTACTATAATATCATTGCACATACTCCCCCCCTGCTTGCGTTCTCCAAAAGCAATAAGGAATGAGATGCCAACCAGCGCGACAGCCACTTTCACTTCATTCCGTATGTTCAACTTCCACTTCATTTCCCGTTTCTTTTTAAAAGCATTTCTTTGATGGGCTTCACCATCGTATCAATATCACCAGCACCAACTGTGGCAATCACCTGCACATCTATGTCTTCCAGTTTTTGTACAAGATCCTTTTTTGTGCATCGTATTTTTACAGAGCTCGTGATATCACTGAACAGCATATCACTCGTAACCCCCGGAATCGGCTCTTCGCGAGCAGGGTATATGTCCATCAGTAATACTTCGTCAGCAATACTTAAACTTTTCGAAAATCCTTCTGCAAAATCGCGCGTACGCGTAAATAAGTGTGGCTGAAACACTACAGTCAATTTCTTGCCTGAGTACATTGACTTCAGCGATTTCAAAAATGCTTCAATCTCTGCAGGATGATGTGCATAGTCATCGATGTAAACCAAGCTCTCTTTACGGATCACAAATTCAAACCTGCGCTTCACACCGTGGAATGAAGCCAGCGCCTGCCTGATTGTTTTGTCATCGATACCCAGCTTCATGGCCACGATCGTTGCTGCAATCGCGTTCTCCATGTTATGAAACCCGGGGACGCCTAGCTGAATTTTCTCGATCTTAAGGCCAGGCCCCACGAGATCGAATTCAAAAAATCCGTGATCAACTTTAATGTTGGCGGCAAAAAATTGTCCCCGGTTTGTTCCATATGTTTCTTTTGTAATCTGCTTTGCTTCGTTTGCCAATGAAGCAACAGATTCATGTATCACCAAGTGACCACCCTTATTCACCTGATAAATAAAATCCTTATAGGCTGACAGCATCTGCAAGTGATCACCATAAATATCGAGGTGATCTGCGTCTGCCGAAGTGACTACTGCGATCTGAGGAAAAAGCTTCAAGAAAGAACGATCAAACTCGTCTGCCTCAGCTACCATGATCGTTTGAGGACTCACCTTTCCATTCATAACCAGGTTGGAGTCATAGTTAGCTGTAATGCCACCCAAGAATGAGACCATATCTTTATTCGCCACTTTCAGAATATGGGCTATCAAAGAGGACGTGGTTGTCTTGCCGTGTGTTCCGGCTACAGCTATTGTCTTGTAATTTTTAGTGAGCATCCCAAGCACTTCTGATCTCTTTACGATCGTAAATCCGTTCGACTTGAGATAATTATACTGCTTATGGTCCTTGGGGATCGCTGGTGTAAAAACAATTAGCGTTTTTTCTTTTGTCAAATAACCCGGAAGAGATTCGATGCGATCTTCAAAATGAATTTCCATTCCTTCCTCCAGTAGCTCATGAGTTAAAGGCGTAGCCGTTCGATCATAGCCGGCCACGCGTAAGCCAGCATGTTTGAACCACCGTGCCAGAGCGCTCATACCGATACCACCGATACCAAGGAAATAAATACTATCGTAATTATTCAAATTCATCTAATCATTTTTTCGATTTCATTGACGATATCCTCCGTTGCGTTTGGCTTCGCCAGTTTTCCAATATTCTGACTGAGTACCTCGCAACGGTGCAGATCAAAAATCAGTTTTAGTGACTCACTCACTAAAGTCTCCTTCGCATCTTCGTCTTTGATAAGCAGAGCTGCCTCTTCTTTGACCAAAGCCATGGCATTCTTTGTCTGGTGATCTTCTGCCACGTTGGGCGAAGGAACCAATATGCAAGGGCGCTTCACCAGGCATAATTCTGAAATTGCTAACGCACCTGAACGCGAAATCACAGCATCGGCAGCTGCATACGCGAGATCCATGTCCTGGATGAAACTATAAATTGCGATGTGCCTCAAGTCTTTTTCTTTAATCCTCTCGCGGATTTCATCAAAATAAATTTTGCCTGTCTGCCAGATCACTTGCATCTGTGATTCAATGATCTGATCAATACCGGCAAGAACGCTCTCATTAATTGTCCGCGAGCCGAGGCTACCACCAATGATCAACAACGTCCGCTGATTATGATTGAGTCCGAAATGCAAAAGTGCCTGTTCACGTTTATTGTCGATGTTCAGGATATTTTGCCTGACAGGATTTCCCGTGAATACAATTTTATCTGCCGGGAAATACTTCTCCATTCCCGGATAGGCTACACATATACAATTGGCTTTGGACGCCAGTTGTTTGTTTGTGAGTCCTGCATACGAATTCTGTTCCTGAATCAACGATGGGATTTTTCTGCGCGTAGCCGCAAGCATAATGGGACCGCTTGCATATCCGCCAGTTCCAATGACCGCATGAGGCTTGAATCTCTTGACAATGCTCCCGGCATTCCAGTAGCTGCTTGCGAGCTTGAACGGGAAAAGTAAATTTTCCAATGTAAGTCTTCGCTGAAGTCCGCTGATCCATAAGCCAATAATTTTATATCCTGCTTCGGGCACGCGCGTCATTTCCATTTTTCCTTTTGCACCGACAAAAAGAATTTCAGCATCGGCATGACGCTCTTTGAATTTATTAGCAATGGAGATCGCCGGGAATATATGCCCGCCAGTGCCGCCACCGCTAATGATTATTCGATATGGTTGATTCGAGCTCAATTACTTATGCCGCTTTTGCTTTTACTTCATCCTTGTTATCACTTTCCTGAGACTGTACATTCCAGTTTTCATCTTGTTCTCCCCGGCTCACGCTTAGAATAATTCCTACAGAAATTCCTGTAAACACCATAGCTGTTCCGCCCCAGCTCATGAATGGCAACGGCTGGCCGGTGATCGGCCCAAGACCAACCACTACCCCCATGTTCACCATGGCCTGGCACACCAAATCGAAACTCAATCCGGCTGACAGCAGTCCCCCAAACGCTCGCTCACTGTTGTAAGCCGCTTTCATTCCTCGATGAAGGAGAATTAAATAGAGGATAAGAACCACTACTCCTCCCACCATTCCATACTCTTCAATCAGGATAGCGTAGATCATATCAGAATATGATTCAGGAAGAATGTTCCGTTGCTCGCTGTTACCTGGGCCTTTTCCAAAAAATCCTCCTGTTGCCACAGCGATTCGTCCTTGTTGTGCCTGGAAGGGAAGTTCTTTTCCTTCAACGAAACTGGTGATCCTTGATTTTACTGTGGGAAGTCGATTGCCAAAATAAAGTCCGGCTGTTCCCGCAAGCAATCCGATCAGCACAAGCATCGCCAGGTATTTTACAGGAACCCTGCCGATGAACATGATCAGCATGCAGGTTCCAAAAAGAAGCACAGCCGTTGAAAAATTTGATAATGCAATAAGTCCGCAGATCGTTCCACACCAGAACAGAATAGGAATTAATGACTCTTTGATGTCATCAATATTCTGCTGACGCTTCGACAGCATGCTCGCCAAATTGATAATCAGGGCAAGGCTGGCAAAATCAGAAGGTTGAAAAGATCCTACCCCTGGGAGATTTATCCAACGTGATGCACCATTAACACTCACGCCAAATTTGAAAGTGTAGAGCAGTAACGGCACACTCGCCCACAAAGCAAGACGCGAAAGTTTCGAATAGTAGCGGTAGTCGATTTTGTGAGCAATCCACATAGCCGCAAGGCCAAGCAGAATCATTGAACTATGCTTAAGCAGATATAACTCCGTGGACCTGGTGTTCCGGTAAGCCAGCGTCCCTATAGAACTATAGACGATCAAAAGGCTAATCAATGACAGGGCAAAGACCACAGCCCAGATCACCCGGTCTCCCTGCAAATTTTCGTCAGCCCACTCTTTAAACTTTTTCATTTCAATAATTTTTATTGATGAATGAGTTCATTTTCCTTCCTCAATTCTTGCACAGCATTTTTAAACTGATCGCCCCTGTCTTCATAGTTTCGAAACAGATCAAAGCTTGCACAGGCCGGTGACAACAACACGACATCACCGGGCACTGAAGCTTTCCACGCCAGCTGAACCATCTCCTTAACGTTCTGCGTTTCCAGGATAACTTTAATCACTCCATCAAAAGCATCACGAAGTTTTTCGTTGTCTTTGCCAAGACAGATCAATACCCGTACTTTCCTTTTTACTTCTTCCTTAATTAAGGAGTAGTCATTTCCTTTGTCGATTCCACCTGCAATCCAAACCAATGGGCCGGGATAACTTCCGAGCGCATAGACCACAGAATCCACGTTGGTTGCTTTCGAATCATTTACAAATTCCACTCCTTTAATCGTAGCGACTGATTCCAACCGATGTGGTGCGTTCTTAAAAGTCTTAAGGCTCAACTTGATGGAATCCATCGATACTCCTGCAGAATACACTGCTGCAACAGCTGCCATTGTATTGATGAGATTGTGCGGGCCTTTCAGACTCGTGTCTTGCTGTACAATACTGAAAAGAACGTGCTCCAGGTCAAAGAACATCACACGACCGTCAAAATGAGCTTGTGCAGAACTGTCGCTAAGAGAAACCCTGATTACTTGCGCTTCCGTTTTTCTTTTTAACATCTCCGCCTGAATTATTTTGTCATCGGAGAAATAGATGAACGTATCAAAACCATTCATCGATTGTATCAATTGGAATTTTGAGTTCACATAGTTCTGCATCTGGTACTCGTAGCGATCCAAATGATCAGGCGTAATGTTGAGGAGAATACCAATAGCTGGCTTAAATTTTTTAGTACCATCCAGTTGAAAGCTACTGATCTCGACCACATACCAATCAAACTGTTCCAGGGCCACTTTGCGTGCAAGACTCTCACCTACATTTCCGGCCAGTGCCACATTCAGGCCGGCTGACTTCATCAGGTGATACGTCAACAGGGTTGTCGTTGTCTTTCCATTGGTGCCAGTGATCGCAATTACTTTTCCTGAGATGTAACGAAAGGCAAATTCGATTTCATCAATGATTTCAATTTTGGCAGCCTTCGCTTTTTTGACTACTTCAACCTTATCAGGAATGCCCGGACTCTTGATAATCAAATCAGCGTTAGTGATCTTATCGAGTGTATGCTGACCTTCTTCAAATGAAATGCTTTGTCCTTGTAGCTCTTCTTTATATTTTTCCTTGAGCGATCCCTGATCTGAGACAAAGACATCCCACCCCTTGGCTTTCGCCAAAAGTGCAGCTCCCGTGCCGCTCTCCCCTCCTCCTAATATGACAAGCCTCTTTGCCATTATCTCAATTTCAGTGTTGCGAGTGAAAGAATTGCCAAAAGAATTCCGACAATCCAGAATCGCGTAACAATTTTTGCTTCAGGAATATTTTTCTTCTGATAGTGATGATGCAGCGGTGACATCAGGAATATTCTCCTCCCCTCACCATACTTCTTTTTAGTATACCTGAAGTAAGAGACCTGCATAATCACTGAAATATTTTCTATGAGAAAAATTCCGCACAACAACGGAATCATTAGTTCTTTTCTTACTGCAAGAGCGAGCACAGCAATAATTCCACCCATCGACAGACTTCCCGTGTCTCCCATAAACACTTGTGCAGGGTATGCGTTGTACCATAGAAATCCAAGACAGGCTCCAACGAATGCAGTACAGAAAATCACCAGCTCACTCAGATTTGGAATGTACATGATATTGAGGTACGAGCTGAAGTCTACACGACCAGAGAGATAGGCAAGGATTGCAAGTGTCAATCCAATAATACCGGACGTACCGGCAGCTAACCCATCAAGGCCATCTGTAATGTTGGCCCCATTTGAAACGGCTATGATAATGAGGATGGCCATCAATGTATAAATGATCCAAGTATAATTCTTGTCAAGCCATGGAAGCAGGCTTGCATAGTCAAACTCGTTGTTTTTAAAAAAGGGAAGTGTGGTCTTCGTTGACTTTACGTCAGTGTATTTCATCCGCTGGTCCAATTCGGGTTTGATAACCTCTACACTTGCAGTCGAAGATGGAACAGGTTCACGGACTACAACACCATCGTTAAAGCAAAGAGTCAGTCCAACAATTAACCCAATACCCACTTGCCCAACGATCTTAAACCGGCCAGCCAAACCTTCCTTATTTTTCTTGAACACTTTAATATAGTCATCTAGGAAGCCGATCAGTCCAAGCCAAAGAGTTGTCGCCACCAGCAAGATCACATAAACATTGTCCAGCTTGGCCATTAATAAAGTCGGAACGAGAATCGCTGCGATGATTATCAGCCCACCCATGGTTGGTGTTCCCTTCTTCTGCAATTGACCTTCAAGTCCGAGATCGCGGATGTCTTCACCCACTTGCTTGCGTCTCAGAAACGAAATCAATCTACTGCCGAAAGTAATCGTAATGAGTAGCGACAAAACAGCAGCCACTCCGGCACGGAAGGAAATGTACTGAAACACTCCGGCACCGGGGATATCAAATTGTCTGTCTAAATATGTAAATAAGTAGTACAGCATTAGTTGGCAAACATTTTTAACATTCTTTCCAAAACTTCCTTATCGTCAAAGGGATGTTTCACTCCTTTAATTTCCTGGTACGTTTCATGTCCTTTTCCAGCTACCAGAATAATGTCTTTTTCCTTTGCAAGCATGCAAGCCGTCTTGATGGCTTCTTCACGATCCACCATCACAAGTGTCTTTTTTGCTTCACTCGGCCCAACACCTTTTTGCATTTCCTTAATAATCAGCATCGGGTCTTCGCTTCGTGGATTATCCGAAGTAAAAATCACTTTATTAGAGTACTTGCATGCAATGGCCGCCATGAGTGGTCGTTTCGTTTTGTCGCGGTCTCCGCCACAGCCCACAATTGAGATCACCTGTTCGTTCCCGCTTCTGAAATGCTCGATCGTTTCCAAAACATTTTTCAGGGCATCTGGTGTGTGAGCGTAGTCCACAATCGCTGTAAACTTTGATCCGGGCCGCACCAATTCAAATCTTCCACTGGCTCCAGTCAATGACGAAAGCTTCAACAACACCATTTCAGGATCTTCGCCCAACAGACATGCCGTGCCGTAGACTGCCAGAAGATTGTAAGCATTAAAGTCACCGATCAATTTGAACCAAACATTTTTATCAGCGATCTCAAGCTCCAGGCCAATGATCGAGTTCGAGATAATTTTCGATTTGAAGTCGGCCATTTTTTTCAGGCCGTAAGTTTTCTTATTTGCTTTACTATTTTGCAACATCACCATACCGCGCTTGTCATCAATATTCACGAGGGCAAATGCATCTGAAGAAAGTCCATCGAAGAATCCCTTTTTCGCGCGGATATAGCTTTCAAAAGTGTGATGATAGTCAAGGTGGTCGTGAGTAATGTTCGTAAAAATGGCTCCGGCAAATTGCAGGCCTTCGATACGTCCCTGGTCAACAGCATGCGAGCTCACCTCCATAAAACAATGCGTACATCCAGCCTCCAGCATTTGTACGAGTAGTTCATTAATCTGAATGGGATCTGGAGTGGTGTGCGTTGCAACTATGTCTTTGTCAACAATCTTATTCACAACTGTGGATAACATGCCGACTTTATAATTGATCGATGTAAAAAGTTTATAAAGGAGTGTTGCTACTGTCGTTTTCCCATTCGTTCCTGTGACCCCGGTGAGTTTTAATTTTTGAGAAGGATTGCCGTAGAAATTGGAAGCGATTATGCCAAGCGCCTTGGCGCTTCCTTTCACAGTCACGAAAGTCGCCTTGTCAGAAATCGTCTCAGGTAATTTTTCGCAAACAATTACACTCGCTCCGAGGTCAATTGCTCTCTCGATAAATTCGTGTCCATCCGACTGACGACCTTTGATCGCAACAAATAGAAAATTCTTCTTCACTTTCCGCGAGTCAAAAGCAACACCGATTACATCCACATTCATGTCACCTGACGTGGAGGTAATATTGACCTTATATAATATGTCGCGCAATGCAGCCATCAACTCAGCTTTAAATGAATCCTGCTTCCTTTTGATATTTTCGTTCCAGGGGAAAGAGATTGTTCCGCTACCCGTCCTTTGCCATTATAGTACACTCTCAATCCTGACTTCTCTAATAAATAAATTGCATCACGGAAAGTCATTCCAGTAACATCAGGCACGATGTCCTTCACGATCGCATTCTTCTTCCACACAATCGAGCTGGCATCTTTTGCCGCTTTCACCCACTCCTCTTCTGTAGCAGAATGATTAGAAACACCCAATTCGTTGCTAAGCATCGTTATTTCTTCCTGGCGACCTGAGCGAATCACAGGAAATGCACCTGCTTCGGTCACTTGCTTTTGTTCCATCGGGGCATGAAGGTTGAGATCGCGGGCATAGATATTATCAGCAATATCTTTGAACACCGGACCTGCTACGCTATTACCATATTGATAAATTCCTCTCGGGTTTTTGATCAAAACAATTGCCGAGTACTTCGGAGCATGCGCAGGAAAATAACCAACGAAGGAAGTGATGTATCTTTTTTCATAACGTCCCTCTTTCAGTATCTGGGCGGTTCCGGTCTTACCAGCAATTTTGTAATACGCATTTTTCAAGCTCTTTGCCGTTCCTTGTTCAACCACACCTTCCAGCAATATTTTCATCTGAGCCAATGTCTTATTAGAGCAAATTTTTGAAACCATAGTTTCGGTTTCAAATTCCTGGAGGACTTTGTCGCCTTGGGTCACGGCAGTTACAAAAATCGGCTTGATCATCTTGCCGTCATTGGCAACTGCATTGTAAATGGCAAGTGTATGTAATGGCGAAATCTCAAAACCATACCCGTAAGCCATCCACGGTATGGTGATGCCACTCCAGTTCTTGTCTTTGGGCCTGGTAATTTTAGGATAAGATTCGCCCGTGATCTGGAGGCCTAATGGCCGCGAAAGTTTCAGTTCATCGAGATGCGCAAGGAATTTATCTGGCTTAGAGCCAAAATGTTTATCGAGCAATTTCGCCATCGCGATGTTAGACGACTTTTCGAAAGCCGACTGAATAGAAATACGTCCATAGCCACCTTCATCGTGGTCCTTGACCTTCTTGTTGTAAAAAGTGAATTCTCCTTTGCCGGTGTTGATGGTGTCGCTCAGCTTAATATTAGTGTCCTCAAGCAGCGCCATCATCGTCACGAGTTTGAATGTAGAGCCAGGCTCGAAAGACCCACCGACCGCATGATTGAATTTTTCTGAATACCCTTCCTCATCTTTTGAGAGATTCGAAATGGCTTTGATCTTTCCTGTCTTTACTTCCATCACCACAACTGTTCCCTCATCGGCATCATGTTGCTCCATAGCACGATGAAGAGAAGTTTCTGCTACATCCTGTAGATTGATATCGATCGTTGTTTGGATATCCAGTCCATCGACCGCCTTGACGTTGTTGCCATCAAATATCGGCTTCCATGTACCTCCCGCAATTTTTTGAAAGAGCGCCTCTCCATTTTGGCCTCCTAAAACTTCATTGAAGCTGTATTCCAGTCCGGCTCCTCTCTCATCTTCGTTTACAAAACCAATGGTTCTGCGACTGAGATTTGAAAATGGACGATAGCGCACATCCATTCTTTCGAAAATGACCCCGCCCTTGTATTTCCCCTGGCGGAAGATCGGCCATGAGGTCATGTCCTTCTTCGATTGATAGTTGATTTGCTTTCTATTGATAATGAAATACCGCTTGCCGGAGGCGCGCGCATCCTTCAACATCTCTTTGTATTCCTTTTGCGACCTGTCTTTATAAAATTTTGCCAGATGATACGACAGCGAATCAATTCCGTCTTTAAACACTTCATCCTTGGCAAGAGTCGGATCAATAGCCACTTTATAAAAAGGCAGAGACGTAGCCAGGAGGCTGCCATTGTCAGAATAAATATTGCCACGTGTTGCCTGGATGGTTTTATAATCAAACAAAGTTTCCTCCGCCAATTTTTCCCACTTCGGCCCTTCGATCATTTGAATATGGCTGACCTTGGCGGCTACGCAAACTGCAAACAGGAATATACCGATGAAGGCAATTCGTACTCTTATTAATATGGACTTCTTAATATTCACCTTTCTCTACAACTACTTTAAATGGTGGTCTCAGACTTTCTTCCAAACCCAATATTTTGACTCTGCGCGCTACCTCACTCTGCTTGCTGGCAAACATCACATCTGATTTTAATGTGGTGAAGTCGGCACGAAGGTCTTCTACTTCATTTTCGGTCCTGTCAATAGCGCGTACCGTTTTATCGGCATAGTGTGTATTGCTTATGTAAATCAATCCCAGGAAAACAACGAACAGGATTTTTGGTAAATACTGAACGGGAAAACCTTCTTCGAAGTAGGTCTCCAGCCTCAGTCTCTTTTCAAAACCCGAAAAGGCGCTCTTCCCCACTTTTGAGGGTTTCACCTTCGCTTCATTGCCCCGTTCAGGTTCTATTTTAAATTTGTTCTCCATTGCATTAGTTGTTCGTTGTTGGTTATTCGTTGATTGCAATACATCAACAACCCTATATTTTTTCTGCTATTCTCAGTTTTGCACTTCGCGCTCTTTTGTTTTCGTTTACTTCTTCTTCCGAGGCTTCAATCGGTTTTCGATTTACGGCTTCAAAAGGCCTTATCTTATTTCCAAAAAAATCCTTCTCCACGTCTCCAAACATTTTACCGGTGGCTATGTAGTTTTTCACCAACCGGTCTTCCAGTGAATGATAGCTCATGATCACCAGCCTTCCTCCTTTGTCCATCACTTCGCCACATTGGTGCAAAAAATCTTCAAGGGCCTGCATCTCTTCATTCACTTCGATGCGCAACGCCTGAAACACCTGGGCGAAATATTTGTTCTCTTTCCCTCTTGGGGCGATCGACTGCAAAGCGTTTTTCAAATCGAGTGTCGTCTCGAGAGATTTTCCACCGCGTTTTGACACGATTGCTTTCGCTGCCGTCTTTGCATTTTTTAGTTCGCCATACATTCCAAAAATCTTGTGTAGCTGCTCTTCACTGTAGCTGTTCAAAATTTTCGCAGCTGTGACTTTTGCTTTCCGGTCCATTCTCATATCCAATGGGCCATCAAAGCGGGTGGAAAACCCGCGGGATGCCTCATCGATCTGATGAGATGAAATACCAAGGTCAGCCAAGATGCCGTTGACTTTACTTACTCCATGCAGCTTCAGGTACTGTCTCATGTACCGAAAGTTTGCCTGACAAAATGTGAAAGAACGATGTTGTATTTTCTCTGCTTCTTTTTTTGCGTCTTCGTCCTGGTCAAACACGATCAGTTTTCCACCTTTCAGTCTTTCCAGGATCGCGAGACTATGCCCGCCTCCACCAAAGGTCACGTCCACGTAAGTGCCTTCGGGATCGATTTGCAATCCTTCGAGGCACTCATTTAACATTACCGGGTTATGATAACCGCTCATAAGCAGAAGCTGATTTCATTCACCCTATTTTTTTCAATGAACATTGCACTCTCACTTGTCTGCTATTGTTTTGCTTGAATCAAATAGCCGACTCTTATTAAATCTGTTTTCAACCAGAAGCCTGTAGCTTGAGGCTTGCAGCCGAAGGATTTCGCGAGGCCAGAATTTCATCCTATGAAACCCGGCCTTTCTCATCACTCGTTCAAATACTTCGCTGCCAACTTGGACAACTCACCGGGGTCTTGGATCTGGTGCTTCTCGTAGATTGTGGGATTCCAGGCTTCAACCTTCGCTCCGGTACCAACCAGCATCACATCTTTGTCGATTTGTGCGTAGGTCAACATGTTTTTAGGGATGAGAAAACGGCCATTGCCGTCAAGCTCTACCGTAACCACGCCCGACAAAAAGTTTCGCTGGAGTTTGCGGTACTCTTCATTGAATTCGTTGAGGCTTGAAATTTTTGAGAAGACCTTTTTAAACTCCACCAAGGGATAAATGATAAGGCATTGCTCGAAACCCCTGCGAATGACCAATTCCTGGCTTTCCCCATCGGCTGACGGAAGCTGGGATTTGATCCGCGAGGGCAGCACCAATCTGCCCTTGGTATCAAGCTTACACTCATATTCACTGGTGAAGAAAGTCATGACTTTTAGTGGTTGTCTATTTCTCCTAAGCAAACTTATGTAATTTTCAACCACTTCCAACCACTTTAACCCACTTTTTTGCATTTTTAGTGCAAATCCAGCTGCCTTTTGGGTATTTCCGAGTCCATTTGTGTGCGCGGAGCCGGGTAATGGAAAACAAAAAAACGGGATGTTATTGATGAGAAATTGGGTACAACGGGCGAACTACGGCAGAAATAGATTGGGCAAATTCAGGTAAGAGAATAGCTGGTAGACAAAATGAATTGTGCTAAGAACACAAGTATCATAATCCGGTGAGCAGATTTTCTAAGAAACACCAAGGATTTGGCAGGTATACCTCGATGTTTCCTTATGATCTTGGATCAAATGAGAATCGCCATAGACAAAATGGCACTGGAGACTTTTAGGTTAGCGGATGCTATTTTAGCCTTGTTTATTTCAAATTTTAATTTTCCATCCACCTCTACAAAATTAAGGCAGCTTCCTCTGTTTGCATCGCCATTTTTGTTGGTTACTAAAAGCACGCTTTTCCCACCGAAGTATTTGATGATCGTTTCGAGATCCCGGCTCTTCCCTTTGCCAGTAATAAAGACGGAACAATCAGCCGATTCGTTAAGCGATTTGATCTCCTTCACAACAATTTTTCGCGAGCCAATCAGGCGCCCCTCGTATGTACTCTTTAAGGAATTAAGAACATTCTGCTCTCCATAGACACCGACAACGATTTTATCGCCCACGCCATCCTGCGGCCATTCCACGTACTTTAATATATTGTAAAGCATCGCGGCCTCCACTTTACTCTCCTGATCCTGGCACAGAGCCCGAGTATTTGGTGCGCCAATCATGAGAAAAACAATAAATAAAAACACCCTTGAAGGAATAGAGACTTGGTTAAAAGCTCGACTACGAATTGGCCACTTGAACATATTCGCGAAGCACGCGGAGTTAGCCGTTATGTTTTAGTGTGAATTATCTTGTGGTCTATTTCAGACTACTAGTCGCGTTATTTTTTATCCTTGGACAGCAAGAGCTAACGCCCCCGCCTGCGCATACTGGTAACTCGATGTGGATTAAAATCGTACTTGAGCGTAAGCTCTACACCCAAGCGCAGAGTATCATTTAAAAGCAAAAGAGCCCAAAATTGGAGGCTATTTGGTTTATTTTTATAACTGAATGCAACCTATTGTACGAAGTCTGAGTCTTGATTAAAATGATACATATGAAGACCGTTATCGCCGGAATATTGACAATTTGCTCGTTTTTGAGCCTTTCTGCCCAGGACTTTGAAAAAAAAGTGGCTCCTTTTAAGCGAATTATCGCATCGCCCAAAATTAATGTAGTGCTTGTTCCCGGGGCAGAAGAGTCAGTAAAAATCAGATATTCAAATATAGATCCATCAAAAATCAATGTGACGGTTAGAAACAAGACACTCCGCATTTACCTCGATGGCTCTCGCTTCCTTGAAAAAAGAGTGCGCGAAAATCATGATGGCATAACAATGAAAAGGAATGCATACCGCCATGCTTCCATCACGGCTTACGTTACTTACAGTGCACTGCAAAAACTGATTGTGCGGGGCGAGCAAAATGTGGATGTACAAGGTGCTATTGTGAATAAAAAATTTAAGCTCAGCGCCTATGGCGCATGCCAGATCACATTTGACGAAATCGTTGTAAGTAATTTTAAAGCCGCTCTGTACGGTGAGCATGATCTTAAAGTAAGAGGCGGAACTGTAGAAATGCTGAAATACAAGCTCTTTGGTGAAAATAAAATCGATACGCAATCGCTTCGTTGCGCTGAAATCCTATCCTCCACTTTTGGAGAAAGTCGCATGAAGGTGAACGCTGAAGAAAACCTGAGGCTCCGGACATTTGGCGAGTCACAAGTACTGGTCAGAGGAGGCGCTGAAGTTGACAAATTTACATTTGGCGAACTTTCTGTTCGGAAATAGATTCTCCCTTAACACAGACTTAACGTTTTAGTAAAATCCTAGGAGCCGGATAACGGTGTCTCTTGTATAAACTTTGCATGTGAAGCAAAGTGGATTTCTGCTGGTGCTGGCGACTGTCCTGTTTCTCTTTCCGAACATTTCGCGGGCAGATTCAAAAACCGAGTGTGACAAAATTGAAAAACTAAACCGCACAGCTGAGGGATTTTTATTCATTCTACCCGATTCCGCTTTTCATTATGCAAATGAAGCCCGGCAAAAAGCAGTCAATGAGAATTGCCTTCCGGGGATCGCCAACAGTTATCACATCATTGGGAAGGTCTTCTTCCACCAAGGCGTTTACCAGGAGGCCATCAATAATCTCCTCAAGGCGGATGATCTCTTCAAAAGACTGAATAACAAAAGACTGAATGCTGAGAACCTGAATCAACTTGGCCTGGTCTATTATAATATCAAACAACCTAACCTTGCTCTTGAAGTTCATCAGCGTGCGCTGCAACTCTACCAGGAATTGAAGGATGAAAAGGGAATCGCTTTTTCCTTTGGATGCATCGGGCATTTGTATGAAAAAAAGAAATCGTATGAACAGGCGCTCTCTTATCAAAATCAGGCATTAGAGTTTTATCAAAAGAATGATGACCCTCAGGGCACTGCCACTATCCTTGAGAACATCGGAAGTATCTATGAGGACCTTGAGAATTACGAGCTGGCTTTGAAATTTTTTATGCGCGCACTAAAACTCAATGAAATTGCGCGCGATAGCTTGGCTATGATTGTCAACATCAATAACATTGGAGACAATTACCGGAAGACGCAGCAATACGACAAAGCCATCGACTGGACGAAGAGAGCTGTAGACCTTTCCACCCGCCTCAAAGACAAATATCAACTCTGCAGCGCTTATAAAGACCTGGGAAAGATCTACAGCCTTACAGGAGATTTTAAGAACGCCTACAAAAATCTGGACATCGGCCGGAATATGTACCAGGATTTATACACACAGGACGCTACTCGTCAACTAGCGCTTTTCCAAACCTTGTTCGAGATAGAGCGAAAGAATCACGACTTGCAGCAATTTGAATTGGACCGGAAGTTGAACAATACCATCAAGGCCACACTCGCATCATCACTTGCACTTTTCGCAATGCTCGGAGGTGTGGTGATCAGTCGGCAGCGGCTGAAGATCAGAAGAAACAAAGAGATCATTGAGCAAAATGAAATACGAAACAAACTTATGCTCACGGAAATCGAGAATACTCATTTGCACGAGCAACGGTTGCAGCAAGAACTCGATACGAAATCAAAAGCGCTCACTTCACATACACTGAATATCATCACCAAGAATAAAACCCTGGAAGACATACAGCAGAAACTAAATGATTTTCTGAAAGATGGCCCGGGCGATCATCGCAAAGGAATTAAATCACTTGTGAAAGATGATCGAGCAGAATTTTGTCCAGGATAAAGACTGGGACGACTTCCGCCAGATTTTTGAGCAAGTACACCAGGACTTTTTCCAGCGGTTGCAAAGAAACTCCCAGGACCTGACTCCCTCCGATTTGCGACTGGCTTCGCTCATCCGATTGAACATTCCTTCCAAAGACATTGCCGTTGTTTTGGGAATCTCTCCGGATAGCCTTCGGATTGCCCGCTATCGTCTTCGCAAGAAACTCGGCATGACTCAGGGCGATAGTCTCTCCCATTTCATCGGTAGTCTTTGAGTAATGATTAAATAATTTACAGGTAACAATTCTCAAATCACTGAGCTGCAATTTGTTGAATCAACTTTCTCTGTTTTTGTTGCCTTTTTGATAACAGCCTAAAACACGGTTTGTTGCCTTTTTGCTGATGTCGTTTCATTGATTCACCGATAGTGACAACGGCATCTTTGCAGCGCAATTTTTTCAAATGAAAAGAATACTTCTCTCTCTCGCGTCAGGTTTTGCAATTGCAGCCTGCACCCCATCTAAGTCGGCCGACTCTTCTACACAAGCAGTAAAACCGGTTGTCGTTACCGAGGCTGTTCAATTCGACTCGGACGATCCTGCGATCTGGATTAATCCCTTAGATACTGCCAAAAGTTTGATTGTGGGCACCGACAAAGATGAAAATGGAGCACTCTATGTATTTGACCTGAACGGTAAGATCCAAGTTGATAAAACAGTAAAGGGATTGAAGCGTCCAAACAATGTTGACATCGAGTATGGCCTGATCTTGAATAATAAACCTGTGGACATCGCAGTAGCTACAGAACGAATGACTCACAAGCTGCGGATTTTCAGTTTACCCGACATGAAGTCAATCGATAACGGTGGTATCGAAGTTTTTGAAGGCGAAAAGGGCGAAGGATACCGTGACCTGATGGGAATCTCTCTTTATAAAAATCCGGAAGACAAAAAGATCTACGCCATTGTCGGCAGGAAGAGTGGCCCTTCGGACGGTTATCTATGGCAATACCTTCTAGAAGATAATGATCACGGATTAGTGAAGGCTTCACTGGTAAGAAAATTCGGCCAGTACAGTGGCAAAAAAGAAATCGAGTCCATTGCTGTGGATGATGAACTGGGTTATGTTTATTATTCGGACGAAGGTGTTGGGGTTCACAAATACTTTGCAGGCGCTGAGAAAGGCAATCAGCAACTCGCCCTGTTCGGCACCACTGGATTCACACAAGATCACGAAGGCATTTCCATTTATACATTGAAAAATGGAAAGGGGTACATCCTTGTCTCCGATCAGCAATCGAATCGTTTCCAGGTTTTTCCCCGGGAAGGAACAAATGCCAATCCTCACGATCATCCGCTGATTAAAATGATCAACACTTCTACTATGGAGAGTGACGGATCTGAAGTCACCAGCATTTCTTTTCCGGGAAAATTCAAATCGGGACTGTTTGTCGGAATGTCAACCGACAAAACATTTCAGCTGTACCGGTGGGAGGACATGGCAGGAAAAGATCTGATCATCGCCCCTAACGGCATTCAGACATCAACGCTCTCCATGAAAAAACCTTAAGGAGTTATGAGAGTCGTTGGCATCATCAGGAATATTTTAAAAAGCGTAGTTGTCAGCTGCGCTCTGCTTTCAGGTCATATCGTTTTGGCAGCAACAATCAAAGGAAAGTTGCTGGATGAAAACAAAGAGCCTATGACGGGGGCGAGCATTCAGCTAAAATCAACGGGGCAATTTGCGATCGCAGGGTTGGACGGCACTTACATCCTTCGCGATGTGCCGGTGGGGTCGCATGTCCTGACAGTTTCATTTATCGGCTATTTCCCTGAGGATAAATCCGTCACCATCTCTTCGGAGTCAGAAGCCGCGGTTATCGATTTTTCATTGGCTCCAAATCCTCAATTGCTAGGGGAAATTACGGTGACCGTCAAAGCAGAATCAGGTTCTGATCTCGAAGCCAGGAAAACAGAGAAGAACGCCAATCAGGTAATGAACATCGTCTCTGCCAAAACAATTGAAATCTCACCCGACATCACTGTAGCGAATGTCATCCAACGTATTTCCGGCATTTCCCTGGTTCGTAATGCGAATGGTGATCCTCAGTATGCGATCGTTCGCGGCATGGACAAACGCTATAACTACACTCTTGTCAATGGAATAAAAATTCCGAGCCCGGATAATGAAAACAGGTATGTGCCTTTGGATATTTTCCCTTCACAACTACTCGAGCGACTTGAAGTAAGCAAAGCGCTTACGCCAGCAATGGAGGGCGATGCAATTGGAGGTGCCGTGAACATGGTCATGAAGGGAGCTCCAGAACAATTGTCAGTTAAAGGTGATCTTCAACTTGGATACAACCAGATCAACATCAACCGTGACTTTCAACAATTCGACCGGTCGGTGATCAGTTATCAAGCTCCTTCCGAGAAATATGGTCCGTTATATCAGGCACAAGTTTCCAATTTTTCAAAGAAGAACCTGGAGATCACTTCTGTAAAACCTCTTCCCGATATCCTCGCAAGTATCTCTGTCGGTAACCGCTACTTCAAAGATAAGCTGGGCGTGATGCTCGCTGGCAGTTTTCAGAATTCTTACAGGGGCACGAACAGTGTCTGGTTCGACACCCAAATCGATTTCAACGGAACGAACCTTCCTCAATTCACTTCAATGCAGGTAAGGAATTATTCTACACAGCAGATGCGCCAAGCAGTTCACTTGCATCTTGATTACGCTATCAATTCAAAACATAAGCTCACACTTTATTCCGGTTACTACCGCATGTTGCAAGCCCAAACTCGCGATACAAAAGAAACCAAGCTCGGTGCTACAGGAGGTTATGATCCGGCCAACGGCTCGGCTGCTTACTCCTACCTGACTCGCACTCGTGTGACTGACCAAAGTATTTTCAACACCACGCTGCAAGGCAATCATTTTATTTCCGATAAGATTTTTTCTCTCAACTGGTCAGCTGTTTATTCTCTTGCTAAAAGTGCGCAACCTGACAATGCGCAATTCAATCGGACCAGTGGACTCGTCAATTTTGTAGAATCTCCTCAGTCGGTTGACAGAAACTTGCCCAGGCGATGGGATCACAATACCGACCAGGATTACACGGGTTACATCAATTTCATTTTTTCACCTGCATTCATTCGCGAGGGGAATGGCGCATTCACTTTTGGCGCGATGTACCGAAACAAGCAAAGAGAAAATTATTACAACAAATACAATTTAGATCCCAGTCCTGCCCCTCAATACAAAGGAACCGATTGGCAAATTTACAGTGATGTAAAATTCGTTGTACTCAATCCTTTGGGAAGTTTGTCGGATGAGCAGAACTACAAGGCTCATGAAAATCTCTTCGACTATTACGGGCAAGTAAAATTTCTTCCCGTTAAAAAATTACAAATGCTGACAGGGGTTCGGGTAGAAAATACAGATCAGGGTTATACGCTCCTTTATCCCAAGCCTGCCGAAACGCCATCGCAAAATCAAAAATATACCGATGTACTGCCAAGTCTCAACTTGAAGTACATGCCAACCGAACTTGTCAATGTTCGCGCCTCTTACTACAAAGCGATTTGCAGGCCTGGCTTTTTTGAAATCGTTCCCTACTATACCGACAATAGTTTTACAGAAAACTACGCAGCTGCTGGAAATCCAAACCTGAAAAGAATACAGGCGCACAATTTTGATTTACGTTGGGAATATTTTCCAAGCGCCAGTGAACAATTCCTGCTCGGAATATTTTATAAGCGAATTATCGATCCGATCGAATACGCACTGGTTCCATACGGTTCTACAAGTCAGTTCGCTATTCAGCCCGGTAATTATGGAGATGCCAACAACTGGGGAATCGAAGCTGATTTTACCAGGTACTTCAACAAGTTTGGTATTCGCGCCAACTACACGTTTACCGATTCAAAGATCACAACAGCAAAACTTATTCGCGTTCGGGAAAACCCAAATGACCCAACATCGAATATTATTCCCGTCAATGTAGACCAAACCCGTCCGCTGCAAGGTCAGGCCAAGCACATCGGCAACCTTTCGCTTCTGTACAAAGACATGCGCAAAGGAGTTAATGCACAAGTGTCATTTGTCTATACCGGAGAGAGAATCGAGAACGTCTCTCCATTTCTGGACACAGACCAATGGCAGAAGTCGATCGTGCAAATGGACATATCAGCAGAAAAAAGAGTTGGAAAACACTTCGAGATATTCGTCAAAGTGCAGAACCTATTGAATTCACCTTACAAAGTGTACATCAAGAAACCAGTTTATAATCAGGATTTAGTCGACTATCCATATCAAAATTCGAGAAGTTCAACTTTGACGCGGTGGGATCAGTACTATCAATCGTACCGCATCGGAGTACGCTATAATTTTTAAAAACCAAAACAAAAATTTCTACTTATGAAAACACTTTCACAGCTATTGAGCACGGGAGTCTTCGCGGGACTGCTCATACTTTCGTCTTGCAAAAAAGATGATGCACCACCTCCGGCACCACAAGTAACACCCGATAAAACAAGCCTCGCTATCGTTACGGACGCTTCTGACAAAGTTGAACTGACCATTGTTGCACCAGGAAAGTTTTCTGATGTGACCGCAACTGCAGATCAGGGTACAGTTATAGTAAGCAATATTACGGGAACAGGAACTAGCACAGGCGGTGCTGAAGTAAGCTACATCGCACCAAGTGCAGCTGGAAACTATACGATCACAATTACGGCTATTGATGCCGGGAAGCAAACCTCTTCAATAACTGTTGGAGTAGCCGTAACCACGAAGCCTCCGGTAAATGTTCCGGCAGGGGATGTCAGCGGAACATGGCTTAAGAATACCACCTACATCGCACAAGGATCTCTCACAGTTCCTGCAGGTCAATCCCTGACAATCCAGGAAGGAGTGACTGTCATATTTGATGGAGACGGCTCACAAGGGAGCGCTGAATTTGTTGTTAAAGGAAACTTGTACAGCATTGGCACGAAAGATAAACCGGTTCTCTTCACTCTTCCGGTTGCCAAGCGCACAACCGCCAACATCTTTGCCGGTTTGTGGGGTGGAGTACAAGCTACAACTACTTGTACCGAAATGGTTTTACAATACACTAATATTGAATATGCCGGAGCACCTGCAGGCGCTGCGAATGTATCCCAGCAAGCCGGAATCTACACAGACGGAGCTTCGAGATATGGACTGGCTTTCACAAGCAACACTGGTAAACTGGTGATGCAAAATTCGCGTATAGCATACACCAAAGACGATGGCATGCGTGTGTTAGGTGGAACGGTAATCATCACGAACAACGTGTATGAACTTTGTGGCTCAACGGGCGGTGAAGCAATCAATATCAAGAGTGGTACCACTGGTGATGTCGCTTATAACGTGATCTTTAGCACCGCTACCAACGGAATGAAAATTTCTAACGTGAGCGGGACGGCAACCACACCTCAGACCAACATCAACACGTTCAACAACACCATCATCAATTCAGGCTATCGCCAAACAGCAACTTCCGCTCACGGGGGCTCTATTAACTATGAAAAAGGAGCGCGCGGTCAGATCTACAACAATGCAATTGTGAACTGTAAATTTGGAACCCGGATTACCAGCGATGCAGACTATGCAACCAACATCTACGTTGGTTACAATCTTTATTATGGAAGTGAATCAGGAATCTCCACACAGTTTTATCCCGGTTCTGGCGTTATCAAATCAGGCGATAAAGAAACTTCGCATGACCTGGCTGGCAACAGTGGTGATAACGATCCTAAGTTTGTGAACTTCGCTGTGAGCACGTTCGCTTCAGCAACCGCTGCGAATACAACAGGCGTGAATTTTATGGGGACAACTGACTACCACCTTCAAAGCGCTTCTCCTGCCTTGAACAAAGGTAAGTCAGGGTTTACGGTTGGAAGCTCAATGACAATCAATGGAAATACATACACGGTGCCTGCACCCTCATCTTACATTGGTGCCATGCCAGCGAATTAGGCCGGATGAATTTCAAAGCGAAGAGGCTACCAGCAATGGTAGCTTCTTTTTTTATACTACTCTTTGAAACAAAATTATTCGTTTCTCCGTCAGTCAATTGCTAGGTTCGCGTATGAAATTGTGGCATTCAAAATGAAAAATCTTGCAACGAGAGTTTGGTTAAGTCTGATGATATTGGGTTCAGGAGCTTGCACTAAAAATAATCCTCCACCCAGCATCAACATAGCATTGATCTCCAAAACATGGAAACTAACTGGCTTCACCGTCGGTGGTACAGATATGTACAGTTCTATATCGGATTGCCTGACCGATAATCTTTTCATTTACAGCGCTGATGGTAAATACAAAGTAGACGAGGGGCCAACGAAATGCAATTCTACAGATCCTCAAATTGTGGAGACGGCAACCTGGGCTTTCATTCCGAGTACAAATGTTGTAATGATTACTCATACTGACGGCACAGTAGACGGTTACCCGCTTACGTTGCTTACAGCAACTACGATGAAAGTTACGTTCGTTGCAATCTTTAACGGCAGCAGTGCCGAGCTGGTCTCCACCTACACTGCTCAATAACTGATCAAATTGCAGTGAAGGCTAGTTTTCGTTGAGAATGGGGTACTTGACCTGAAAGGCATCTTCTCTTAACTTTAGTTCAATTCGGTTCTTCACAGGATGTCATTTAGATTTGAGCTATGAGAAGATCTTTGCTTGTCGGATTGTTTTGTATCCTTTGTGTTGATCTGTGCGCTCAGGATACTAATTCAGTCATTGAAGGCTACCTCCAGGCTAGTGGCGGAAAAGATTCTATCTCTCAATTGACAACTGCAGTCAAAAAATTCAAGCTCTTTTCATTTGGGCAAAAAGATACGGCTGTTACCGAAGAGATTGAAAAAATCCCCTATTACAAGTTTACTGCCAGTTTTGTTTCAGAAAAAAAACAGTATGAGAGTTTTTCCAACGACAAGGGCTCGTCAACTCATTTCTTCCAGATTTACCCGCCTGTGTATTCCCGACCCGAGAAGGCAGAAGTATCGATAGCTATTTCTAAAAAAATCCAGCAACTCTTCAGCAAAGGGAAGTTCAAATACCTTGGCAAGGCTACAGTAAATGATACTTCGTGTTTCGAAGTAGGGTCAAAGTCAGAAAATAAAACCTACTACTTCAGTGATCGAACACATTTGCTTTATGCAATTAAAAATGAAGAACTAAAGAATATCACTTATTATTCAGATTACCGAAAGGTGGGAGCCATTCTTTTTCCGTTTTCAACTGAAACGCGGATGAATGGGTCGTTGATTTTCAAACAGTGGTATGAGAAAGTTGAATTCAATACAAAAGTCGATCCCAAGATTTTTGAGTTTGATCCGGATGCGCTTCCTCCGCTACGGGATGCCAGCTCAAGATTTAACAGGATTGAGTATGTCAACTCCACATTCGAAAACGGAACCCTCCACAATCTCCTCAAAAATTTCAAGGGCAAAAGGCTTATGATCGATATTTGGGCCAGTTGGTGCGGACCTTGTAAATCGGAGATCAGCAAATACGATGAGGATTTTTATTCCTTCCTGGAGAAAAAGAAAATTGAAATGCTATTTATTAGTGTCGACAAAAATGATAAAGCAGAACAATGGAAAAAAGATGTAAACTGGTTTAACGCCAACGGGTATCACATCCGGGCCGGAGAAAAATTGAACGCTTCCATCCAGGAAGATATCTATCGGGAAAACACTTTCTTGATCCCCCGCTATTTACTAGTTGACGAAACTGGAAAAATAATAACAGACAATCTAGCGCGACCCTCATCCGTAAGATTCAGAATGACAATCGAAAGTTTGCTGAAGTAACCTATGAACCAAACCTATATGTCTTTAAACAAAACCGAATGGTGGAGTAGCCTGGATGCGTATTGGAAGCGATTTTTTAAAATTAAACTTCGGCCAAACCTGGACTCAGATCGTCAGGCCCGCGACCAATATACCCCCGGTGAAAAAGAGTTAGATCAACTTTTCAAACTTGACCACCTGGATGTTACCAACTGTTCTGTAAGCAGCCTTGCACCACTTGAAAGTCTTCCGCTGACCAGCCTTACGCTTAGCAGTCTTTCATCTCTGAAAAGTCTTACCGGCCTTGAAAACCTTGACCTCGCCTACCTTGCGTTAAAACACTGTGGCAATATCACAGATATTACTTTGCTCGAGTCTCAAAAAAATCTGATGCGACTGGAACTCGCCGGCAATGGGCTTGGAAATTTGCAAAGTGTTGGCAAATTAAGAGAATTGACTTCTCTTGTCATCGCTGGGGAAAAAGTAGTGGACTTGAAATTCATTGGCGAACTTAACAAGCTAGAAGAGCTCGTTTTCAGTGACCTCGATGTAGACTTAACACCCATCTCTGCGCTTACGCAACTAAAAAAAATATTCATCAGGAATACAAAGTTGCCCACATTCGAAAAAATCGGACCGTTGCCATCCCTTACGCATCTCCACTTCTTAAACGGAATAACGGAGAGCCTTCGTGGCGTAGAAAAATTTCCATCACTTATAGAATTGGTTCTCCATCATTGCACCACCGATGACCTGAACCTCGTCTGCGAATTATCGATTCTAAAAACGCTCGACATTACTTCAACGGGAATAAAAGATTTAACAGCTTTAAACGCATCTAAAAGCCTGGCTGAGATTTTCATCCCAGAGGATAATTTTTCGCGGGATGCCATTCTTGAGTTTCAGGCAAAACATCCAAAATGTAAGATCTACTCTGAGCGTGGAAGGAGCTTCCCGTTCATGAAGCACAAAAGATATACCGTCACCAAAGAGCTTAATGATCTAAAGCCAGGCATGAATGTTCAGTTTTCCAGTTATCAATACAATCACTACGACAGTGTTGGTATCTACTATTTTAAAACCGACAACAATCGCGAAGTACGTGTCGATGCGTTCTGGCAGGAAGATTTAAACTGGAAAGAACATTTGACTGAGAACTAAAATAAAAACCACATCTAATTGCAAATTCTATTCCGTTTCATCGGTTCCCTATTACTTTAGCAATTAATACTTACTAACTAATAAATCATTCTTACTTCAAAATAAGTTATCATATCCTGATAAGGTTGATTGTTCTATTCTTGCTTCAACTAAAAAGCAAATTTTATGAAGAACAATCCTTTACTCATCCTATTAATTCTTCTTTCTTTCACAATTACCGGCTATTCGCAGGCATGGCAATGGGCCAAATCAATTCAAGGCGGAGTTGCCGCACCGTATGTAAGGGCCATCGCAACTGATTTATCTGGTAATTCTTATGTCACTGGTACTTTTCTGGGGCAGACTAGTTTTGAAAGTCAGACCCTGATTGCTTCAGGAGTTGACGGCTTCGTGGCAAAATATGATAACTTGGAGACTTGGTCTGGGTTACTCAAATTAAAGGTGGAAATGTTTTTTGCAATGGTATTGCATTGGATAAGACAGGCAATGTATACGTATGCGGCAGATTCACGACATCCGCTTCATTTGTTGGATTGAAACCATTTCAAACTCTTCCCGGCGCCACTGATATGTTTATCGCCAAATATGATAATTATGGAACTCCGGTTTGGGCCAAATCAGCAGGTAAAGCCCCCAATGTTGGCAATTTCGTAAATTCAGTTACTGCCAATGCAATTACTGTTGACGATTACGGCAATAGCTACATCACAGGAGAATTCTCTTATGTTGCATTTTTTAGCAGTACAACTTTGACTTGCAACGGAACTCCCGGCTTTGACACTGATGTTTTTGTTGCTATGTACAATGCCTCGGGCAATTTGCTTTGGGCAAAGCAAGGGGGAGGAAACTTTGTTGACGAAGGAAAAGGAATTGCAATTGCTAAAGGAGGCTGTTTTGTCACAGGCAGGTTTCAAACTAACAGTGCTAATTTTGGAGGAAGAGTCCTTTCTTGTAATAATGGACAATCCGAAGCTTTTATCGCATACTATGATGTTCAGGGTACAGTAATATGGGCCCAACAAAGCGTAGGTCAGGCAGGTAGCAATTGTATTTCAAATGCTATTGCATCAGACATCGGGAGTAATTGTTATATCACAGGATCATTTTTTGGAGTGGAGAGTTTCGGATCGACTACTCTAACAGGAAC
Organism: Cytophagales bacterium WSM2-2; assembly: GCA_015472025.1. Lineage (NCBI taxonomy): Bacteria > Pseudomonadati > Bacteroidota > Cytophagia > Cytophagales > Cytophagales bacterium WSM2-2. Next base: position 2,952,842 of record BNHL01000001.1, on the reverse strand, counting down.
TAATTCAAATGGTAGATTCAATGCCTTTGTAGCCAAATACACTTCAACAGGAAAGGTAGCCTGGGTAAAGCAGGAAGGCGGGATAGGCCAGGGATCTAATAGTCAATTTGGCAAGGCCATAACTGTAGCTTATAATGACAAACTTGTTTATGCTGTTGGAGATTATCAGGCGAATATGAAGTTTAGCGATGGAACTTCACTAACTGGAGTAAATGCTAATAACTGCTTTATTATCGGCTATGACTTAAACGGTGGGATCCAATTAAAAAGACAAATCAGCGCTACAAATGGATCTATCTATGCATATGGGATTGCCTCTAGTCATGCAGATCCAACTAACTCGTTTTACGTGGCAGGAGATTATTCAGCAAGTTCAGTTCTTTTTGAAGATGTACTTAATTCCTCCTCTGGAATAACCCAAAACCCAGCATACTATATTAGTTTTGTTGGAAAGTACCTGAATTCCGCTCCACTCTTAACTATTCAGAAAAATTATAACCTTTATCCCAACCCTGCTTCAGACGAGTTTTCTATTCAGGGCGAATCAACTCAAAATGATTTACTCGAAGTCAGTGTTTATGATATAGATTTAAAAGAAAAAATATATCAAAGTGAATTTCAGGTTAAAACTGGGGCTTTTGACATTAAAGTAAACACAAGTCGATGGCCAACCGGCACCTACTACGTCAAAATAAATTCAATAGAATACGGTGAAGTCACTGAGAGGCTCCTAGTAGATCACGATAACTAGAGACAACATATAAATTCTACTTAACAAAAAAATCCCAAAGATTGTCTTTGGGATTTTTTTTCAAGGAAATATCACCAGATTTTAATCCTGTCTTCTGGTTTCTTATACAGTTTATCTCCAGGTTGAATATTGAAAGCCTTGTACCAGGCGTCCATGTTGGTCGGTGCTCCAATCGCACGGTATTCGCCAGGTGAATGAGGATCAGTCAATATTAACTGCGCTGAAGTCTCAGGCAAGGTTTTGCTGCGCCAAACCTGAGCCCACGATAAGAAGAATCGCTGATCGGGTGTGAAGCCATCAATCTTTTTGTCAGACTTACCTTGAGCTGTCATTTTGAAAGCTTCGTAGGCAGCATTCAGTCCACCCAGGTCACCAATATTTTCTCCCATGGTCAGTTTGCCATTCACGTGCAATGTATCAAGGACAGTATAGGCATCGAACTGCAATTGCAACTGCTTAGCTTTTTCATCAAAACGCTTGCGGTCTTCCGGTGTCCACCAATTGCGAAGTGAGCCGTCTTTATCGTACTGGCTTCCTGAATCATCAAAGCCGTGAGATATTTCGTGACCGATCACAGCTCCTATAGCACCATAATTAAATGCATCGTCTGCTTCCGGGTGAAAGAATGGATACTGGAGAATTCCCGCAGGGAAAACAATTTCATTCATCACCGGATTGTAGTAAGCATTCACTGTCGGAGGAGTCATTCCCCAACGTGTGCGATCAACCGGCTTGCCCAATTGAGCCACCATTTCCTTGAATGCCCAACGGTTGGTATTGCGTACATTCTGCAACAATGTTTTGCTGTTGACCTCAAGGCCATCGTATTTTCTCCACTGATCAGGATAAGCAATCTTCGGAGTAAATGCTTTCAGTTTCGCTAGCGCTCTTTCTTTTGTCACATCCGACATCCAATCCAATTGCTTTATGCGGATCTCATACGCCTTGATCAGGTTTGTGATCATTTCTTTCATCCGGGCTTTCGCTTCAGGCTTGAAGTGCTGCTCTACGTAAAGTTGTCCGAGTAATTCGCCAACACTTCCATCGGTGAGGCTCGAAGCGCGTTGCCATCTTGGGGTTGGAACTTTCTGTCCAGTCAACACTTGCTGGTAGGCAAAGTCAGCATCCGTGAATGCTTTGCTCATATAGGCAGAAGCTGCGCGCAGCATATTCCACTGGAGATATACTTTTAGATCTTCCAGCGGGGCATTTTTTACCAGGCTGTCAGCGACCGGGAAGAATTTAGGAACGTTCACCAGGATACTGTCCTGTCCTTTGATATTCATGTCAGCCAGCATCATTTGCCAGTCGAGCGAAGGAGTCTTCTTGGTAAAATCCGCGATAGCAAATTTATTGTACGTCTTTTGAGGATCGCGCATTTCAGTGCGACTCATCTGTGCTTTAGCCAGTTTCTGTTCCAGGCCAAAAATGCTTTCCGCATTTTTCTTTGCCTGATCTTCTGACGAGCCGCTCAACTTGAACAAAGTCGTGATATAGGTGTTATATGCTATCTGAATTTTCTTTGAGCGCTGATCAGATTTCAAATAGTAGTCACGATCGGGCAATGTCAGTCCACCTTGACTTAGTTGTAACGCCATACGGTCCGGATGCTTGCGATCTTGTCCTACAAAAAATCCGAAAAGAGGTCCGCCAATTCCATTCGAGCGTTGATAAATAAGTTCTTTCACAACCTGCGGCCGGTCAGTCAGACCATTCACTCTCTTGAGGTCGGCCTGAATGGGACCTGCCCCCAGTTGTTCCAGTGTGATGGTATCCATCGCTGCAGAAAAGAAATCGCCAACGCGTTTTTTCACTGATCCAGGTTGGGCTTTGGTGTCTGCTGCGGCTTCCGTTAGAATAGTGCGTAACGCCTTCACGTTAAAATCACGAAGGATATTGAAGCTTCCCCAGCGTGTTTCTTTGGCTGGAATTTGATTTTTCTTAAGCCAAATACCACCGGCATATTCAACGAAGTTGTCGCCTGGTTTTACCAACGTATTCATGTTGGATGGATCCAGAAATTTGGCTTTGCCAGGATCCTGCTGTGAAAATGCCACAAAAGTGGAAAGCAGGAATGCGCAGCCCAATAATGATTTTTTTGAAAATAAACTGATGTCTTTCACGATGTATGTGTTTTAGTTTAAGGATTTCAGCACAGCATATTATAAAAACGTTAACAAAATTCAAGTGCCATTTTTGGGGATGGAAATACTCTGATATAAGGGGTTTGATTGCCTTATGAAAACGAGAAAGCCTATTGAATCGACTTCATTACCTCCTGTGTGTGTTCACCCAAATGAGGTGGAGCGATTAAATTTTGTGGGTCCAAAGCATGATTTTTCAAACGAGCTGCAAAATTTCTCACCCCTGAAATACCGTTCTGACTTATTATCAATTCAGCCGCTTGTGGCATCTCAAAAACCTCTTTTAGATTCTGAATAAATCCTGCAGGAATTTTTTTTGAGTTTAATTGCTGAATCAATACACGAGACTCCATATTCCCGATTCTATCGGAAAGCAGTTTGTTCAATTCATCACGCCTGGCTACGCGTTGCTGATTCCTTGCAAACTCCGTAAGTGTGTCACGTTCAATGCCAATCACTTCTTTCAAATCTTCAAACTGCCTGTCACTTCCGACTGCCAGCAATATTCTCCTTCCATCTTTCGTCAAAAAAGAATCGCCATAGGGGGCGATGTTCGGGTGCGCTGATCCTTGCCGTACCGGAAGATTATTGCCCACAAGCCAGTTTGTTGCCTGGTTTGCCAAAGAAGAAACAGCTGCCTGAATTAAACTCACCTCTACCAAATCTCCTTTTCCCGAGCGCTGAAGATTCAAAAGGGCTAACAGCAATCCTTCCTTCAGATGATGTGCCGCTAAAATATCGATCAGCGCCACCGGCATTTTTATCGGAGGACCATTCTCTTCTCCATTCAAGTCCATAAAACCGGATTCCGCCTGGATCACTGCATCATATCCGACTCGGTCATCATCAGAACCATATCCGCTGATCTGACCGTAGATGAGTTTGTCATTAGTAACTCTAAGCTGCTCATAAGATACTCCCAGTTTTTCTGCATCCCCTGGCTTATAACTCGCAATGACAATGTCCGACCGGTTTGACAACTTCTTAACAATCTCCTGGTCATTTTTTAAAGTCAAATCAAGAGCAACAGATTTTTTACCCCAGTTGCACGAACAGAAGTAAGCCGACCTGTCGTCCGTCTTTTCGCCTGCCATTTTCCAGCTTCGGGTGACATCACCCCCTGTTTTGGGGTTCTCCACTTTAATTACCTCAGCTCCCAACTCGGCAAAGAACTGCCCCACACTGGGGCCAGCCAAAACAGAGGCTAATTCCAAAACGCGTAATCCCGCGAACATTTTTTTATTTTGCAGCGTTGTATCCATTCATTAACCTTTAAAAGTAATGCGATTTTTACTGATCCTTCTTGCGGTAGCCATTTTTTCATGCTCCAAGCCTGTTGAGTTTAAAACCGGCACCTGGCGGGGAGTAATTGATTGTCAGGGGCATGATTTACCATTCACTTTCGATGTCGTAAAGAAAAGCGACAGCTTGCTTGTCTATCTTAAGAATGGTTCTGAAAAGATCCTCCTCGATGAAGTCTCCATCTTCGGTGACTCTGTAAAAATGGTGCTTCACATTTTCGATGCAGAGTTGCGCGCAAAAATTGACGGTGACAAACTCACGGGCACTTTTGTGAAGAACTATGCTCCCGAAGCCAATCAGCCTTTCTCGGCTACGTTTGGTGATGACTATCGTTACGCTAAAAATACTTCCGAAAAAACGACCGATTTCAGTGGCAAATACCAGGTCGAATTCAAAACGCCAAAAGGCAAAATTATTCCTTCTGTTGGCGTTTTCGAACAAGATGGGAATCATCTCCTGGGAAGCTTCCTTACACCCACAGGAGACTATCGCTACCTCGAAGGGAATGTAGTCGATGGCAAACTTATGGTCAGTACGTTTGATGGAAACCATGCTTACGTGTTTATCGCGACAAAATCAGGTGACTCACTTAAGGGAGACTATTACGCCGGGAAACTTACGTACGAATCGTTCAAAGGCGTAAAAAATGGAAACGCCAAAATGCCTGATGCAGAATCGCTCACTTACCTGAAGGAAGGGTATGATAAAATTGATTTCAAGTTTCCTGATCTGAATAAGAATCTTGTGAGTCCTTCAGACGATCGTTTTAAAAACAAAGTTTTGGTGCTGCAGATTTTCGGAACATGGTGCCCGAATTGCATGGATGAAACTCGCTTCCTCGTGCCCTGGTACAATGAAAATCATCAGCGTGGTGTAGAAATTCTTGGACTCGCTTACGAACGCAAAGATGATTTCAATTACGCCAGTGAGCGCGTGAAGAAGATGATCGAAAAAATGAAAGTGCCTTACGACTTCGTCATTGCAGGAGTAAACGATACAGAGAAAGCATCAAAAACACTTCCTATGCTCAGCAAAGTGCTCGGTTTCCCTACCACTATTATCATAGGCAAAGACGGGAAGGTAAAGCACATCCATACTGGTTTTGAAGGCCCGGGCACAGGGGTCTATTATGAACAATACAAAGAGCGTTTCAACCAGATCATAAATGAACTTTTAGCGGAGAAATTGGCTTCTGCAAAGTAATTCCACATTCAAGATTCAATATTTCAAATTGACTTGAATTTGGAGTTTTGAATTTGGAATTTTGAACCAGAATTATGAAACGTGTAGTAGTCGGTCTTTCAGGGGGTGTTGATTCCAGCGTAACTGCTTATTTATTGAAGGAACAAGGTTACGATGTAATTGGCATGTTCATGAAAAATTGGCATGACGATTCTGTGACCATCAGCAACGAATGTCCATGGCTTGATGACAGCAATGATGCTATGATTGTAGCGCAGCACCTGGGAATCCCTTTCCAGGCGATTGATCTTAGTAAAGAATATAAGGAACGCATCGTAGACTACATGTTTGCCGAATACAAGGCGGGGCGTACTCCCAATCCCGATATTCTTTGTAACAGGGAAATCAAATTTGACATCTTTTTAAATGCCGCTGTGAAGTTGGGCGCTGACTTTGTAGCCACTGGGCATTACGCGAGAAAAGGCGAGACGGAGGTCAATGGCAAAAAAGTGTATCAACTCCTCGCCGGAAAAGACCCTAACAAAGATCAAAGTTATTTCTTGTGTCAATTAACGCAAGCACAACTTTCAAAGGCTTTATTTCCAGTAGGTGAACTATTGAAACCTGAAGTTCGTGCGATTGCCAAGAAAGCAGGACTCGCCACAGCTGAGAAAAAAGATTCACAAGGTTTATGCTTTATCGGTAAAGTACACTTACCTGACTTTTTGCAACAACGCCTGGAACCGAAAAAAGGAAAAGTGATCGAAGTGGCAGCCACTGCATCAGCATTTAAAAACGGTTTTGCAACAGACGATCTCGTCAATGAAACAGCTCCATATCATTTCGTTCAGGAAAGTGGTGAAGTAGTTGGTGAACATAATGGCGCTCATTTCTATACGATCGGTCAGCGAAGAGGCCTTAACCTCGGTGGCTTTGAAAAACCTTTGTTTGTGATCGGGACTGATACTGAAAAAAATATCATTTATACAGGAATGGGTGAAGATCACCCAGGGCTTTATCGCAAGGGTTTATTTGTACCTACCAAAGATGAGCATTGGATTCGCGAAGACCTGAAATTGAAAACAGGTGAATCAAAAGGATTCCAGGCGCGAATTCGCTATCGCCAGCCACTGGAGAATTGTACTCTTCACCAAAAAGAAGACGGGCTCTATATCATTTTTGACCGGCCTCAACGAGGCGTTACTCCCGGACAGTTTGCTGCGTGGTATGAGAACGAGGAGTTGATAGGATCAGGTGTCATTAGCTAGCCTCACCCCAAAATATTGATCAACAATACACTCAAGAATGTTTGTATTCGGTAATTGTTAGCTGCACTATTTTTCCGAAATTGATCAGGCAATTTCATTTTATGATCACAAAAAAATTAACCGGAATAGTTGTGCTTTCAATCTCTTCGTTTTTTCCTCTGATGTCACAAGACTGGGCCAACTTGAAAAAATACGAGGAAGCCAATAAAAAAATCGAAGCTCCTAAAAGTGATGAGAAACGTGTCGTCTTCATGGGCAACTCAATCACGGAGGGGTGGTTTAATATGGACCCGGATTTCTTTAAAGGAAAACCATATATCGGACGCGGCATTGGTGGGCAAACAACACCCCAGATGCTTGTACGCTTCAGGCAAGATGTGATCGGTTTAAAGCCAGCTGTCGTGGTCATTCTGGCCGGAACTAATGATATCGCAGGTAACACCGGGCCTACTACTCTCGAAGCAATCATGAACAATATTGCGTCAATGGCTGATCTGGCAGCTGCCAATCAAATCAAAGTAGTTCTTTCGTCTGTGTTGCCGGTCTTCGACTATCCATGGAAACCTGGTCTGGAACCTGCGGAGAAAATTGCAACGCTCAATAAGATGATAAAGGACTATGCCGATAAGAAAGGACACATCTACCTTGACTACTTTTCAGCCATGTCGGATGAGCGAAAAGGATTGAAGAAAGACCTGGGAAATGATGGCGTTCATCCCAACATGGCTGGCTATAAAATTATGGAGCCGTTAGTCGAACAAGCTATTGCTGCAGCATTGAAGAAATAACTCCCATCTTGAGTCTTCACAGCTAGTGCTTATCAACAACAACATAAAGAACACTTCTTGGTTGCACTCCTACTTTAAATGATCCGGAACTAATCGGAGCTCTGAAAGCTTTAATCGTTGGATAGTTCAGCGGGCCTCCGCTGGCACCGGTCGGGTTAGTTTCGTTGACAATTACTTGTCCTGAAAATTCTCCGTTGTCTGTTCCCGGTGTAAGTGTGTACCAATAAATTTTGGCCCCTGGATTAAAGTGATTGACGTTGACAACTGCGGTATGAGCAGACGTTCCTTTATTCACTATAACAACACCGGCTTCACCTGAAGTAAATGAAGAAGCATAAGCACTCAAGTCAGAGGTCGCAGGAGAAACGGAGGTACTGACCAATCGATCACCAAGATATTTTTGCAAATAATAGAGATAATAAAAAACAGGTCGCGGATTCCAAGGAGATGCGCCTGGCTCAGTCGATCCTGCACTGTTGTTAAACAGTCCATGGTCATTGCCCGATTCCCACGCGTTGGCTAAATCCCAGCGAGCTGCCTGGCCGATGCTGTTGTTGAGTATTTCGCAGAGTGCCAGCACACCATGAATGCCCGCAACCGATGACACTTTCTGTTTACTCCCTTCAGATTCGATGTTCCATTCAGTAAGTGCGATTGGTTTCATCTGCACTCCGCTTTGAGCAGCACTGTTAGTCACATAAGCTTTGATCGCTTTCGTTTCCGCGATAGCGGTATTCAGAATAACAGACGCTGTAGAATTTTGATGCCAGGGTGCATAATAATTGTGAACGATGAAGAAGTCAGCTGCATTGCCCATTGCCGCAAACAGTCCGCCATTCCATAACTTGTCCGTAATACCGGAATAAGCCGCATCGTTCCCGATTATTTGTGCTCCGATTTTAATGACAGCACCGACTTCATTCGCGGCCTTACGCATGGAATCTGCAAACACTTTGAAGTGCTGACCGTATAGTGCCCCTGATATTATCTCCGGTTGACTGTCATGATTATCACTGAGTTTTATTTTATATCCCGCTTCCCAGGTTCCGCCACTTTCATTTCCTATCTCCCAGAATTTCGTCCGCCCCTTATCATATCGAACCCATTGTGCTGCGAGGTGCGCAGCGGTCTGTACCGGTGTCGGTCCTTTGCCATAACGGGCGTAGCCGTAATTCACGGTGATCATTCCTGCGGAATGTGTCTGTTGCAGCAAAGTATAATAGTTGTCGAGGGTAATGGTCCAGTTACCCGGATTCGTTCCACACCAATAGTCTGAAACAGCGACCGTTTTTGCTGAAAGATCATTGTTGTAAAGTGTTGTTGCTGCATCTGATGGTGGCGTGTTGACCGCTGCATTCCAGAAGTAAACATCACTGATGCTGCCCCCGGGGAACCGGAGCACATTCGGATTCAGATCTTTCAAATAACCCATCAAGTCCGGTTGCGTGATAATCGGCCCCATCCATTGATTTGCATTGTTGCCAAATATATACTTGGGGATTTTAGTAATAACCTTATTCATATCGACATTGATCGTGTCTGTCGGAGTGCTTGTAGTTATCGTTCCCAAAATATTGGAGGGAGCAACAAACTGCCTCGGCTGCCAATCATCTAAAAAAAAACCGGATGAAGCAGCTACCGTGGGGTCAGTTGGATTGTATACCGTATCAAGGCCTGAAGATCCGGTTGGCTTGGAAGGCCCGGGTGTGGCATTCTTTTGACAGGATGCCACAAGGGAGATAAAAACCGGTAAAAGACAAAATGGTATAAAACGCTTTATCATAACCAAAATTTTAAAAAAACTCAAATACCCAGGACCACGGTCGTTATCGATTGTGCAGGCAAAGTAATCGCCTGTGTTGTTGAAGTAACAGGAACCGATTGGTAGTAACTACTGCCACTTACACTTTGGTATGCACTCATGCTGCTGACTGTTTTTCCGGTAGCAGTAAAATCCACTTTTGTTTGCGTGCCGTTGTTAACAACAATAATTGTCAATTGTGAATTATTGGGGTTAATAAATGCTGTCGTCAGCAACGATGTATTTGATGAACTTGCGTCAACGCGATGGTGTCCCGCATCAACATATTTCGCAAAATGTTTGATGAGATGATAAAAAGGTGTGACCGTGTAAGTTGCTGTAGAATTGGCTGAAGCGATACTGACCATTGCGTTGTCAGCACCTGACGTTGGAGTATTCCACGTGAGTTTCCAATAAACATAGCCCGATATGTTCGCATACAGCAAAGCCTTTTGAATAAACAATGCAGTGTTGAACCAATCCAGGTTGTCTGAAAATTCAGTCATCAAACTGGGTTTCGTTGAAAAATTCCCTACGCTTTGCAAGGATGTATTGATAGTGCTACCAATCGTTGAAGCACTGACATCATACGGGTGAAAAGCGTAAACGCCACAGTTAGCATTGCTTTGCAAATCATTCGCAAAGGTGACAAACGCCGGGATGTTTGCCGACTCCGGGCCAACCATTACCGGAACGTATGCTCTCGTTTTTATTTGATTGTAGACTTTGTTGAACGCTACGTTGTAGCTGGGCAACGAAGGTGTTTCGAAATTAGACCATTGACAGGTAGTCCAGCCTGCATTTACAAAAGTAGGTTCATTTTGAATGCTGATGTAATCCGGGTTGAATGGAACATGATCTAACACATCACTCCAATATTGTGCAAAGCCATCATACATGAAAAGGCCTGCGTTGTCTTTTTTCAAAGTGCCTTCCGGCAATTTTCCATTGTCTTTTAGCGATACTGGTGGCCCCCACGAACTAAATAATATCTTGATTTTGGAGTTGCGCTGCTTGGCAAGATTGTATAAAGTGTTCGTAGCATTCCACGCGATACTAGAACCATCGGCCGTCATGGTAGTAGTTGTTTTGTCGGTTGGGTAGTTGTCTGGGTAGTACCAATTCTTAAAGCGGATGATATCGATACCGAGATCGGAGAACATCAGATCGGCAATCTCATTTACTTTACTGTTACCTGTTACCCAATTGCTATACCATGTCAGCGCACCACCAAAGCCAATCATTTCTTGTTTGACATTCGCAGGATCAATGGTGATCGTAACCTGGTTCGATGTCGGCTTGGACGGTGGCACAACCGGATCATTCGTTTTATTGCAAGAGACGATCAAAACCAGCAACGACAAAAGGATAATTCTATTCATAATGCTAAAAAGTAAAAAAAGCGCTTGCAAAAAATCAGTTCATGATCTTTATACAAGCGCTATATACCTAAACTAAAATACCAAACATTGTCTGTAAAAAATCAAAACTTATTCGACCCACACATCATCAATCAATAGAATTACCTGTGGAGGCGTTGCCGGTCCACCTCCTGGTGCAGAGCCTTGCAATAAGATCTGCAATCCAAATTGATTGATAACACTGACTGTGATTGAGCTCAAATTACCTGCGATGTCAAATACAATCTCATGCCAGTTACCGTCAGAGAAACTTCCGCCACCAGGTAGTGCACCGGAGAAACTTACAAAGTTGCCTTTGTATTTCGAGTAACCACCGGTGTTAACATAGGCTTGTACTCCGTTGATCGCTGCTGCAGTACCTGCGGGTATCTGTATCTTGGCCCACATATGTAACTTCGATTTTCCAGTAAAGTCCATTGCAGGACCTGGGTTAATTTCGATGTCCGCATTCTGTCCATAAGTGGCGAAAGGAATTGTCAATTTTCCGGCACCGGGACAACTGTGTCCTTCGGCACTAGTGAAAGCTGCCGCAAGTCCGGCCGGAGCCTGGAAAGTACCGGCTCCCCAGCCTTGAAGATTAGCATCAAAACTGTAAAGCAAAGAGCTACCGGCAAAACTGGTTGAGCATGCTCCAAAAGTAGGCTGGGCAACCTGGTATCCGTTGGCAATCTTGAAATTCAAAGCTCCCGGAGATGTGACCGTTGCCGGCACAGTAACCGTGATGGACGTAGAAGTCTGAGCAGTAAATGAAGACGATGCAACCGCAGTCCCGTCAGGGAAAATGATGCTCGCCACCAAATCCAAATCTGTGCCTGTGATTGTTGTGCTGGCTCCGGGTGTTGTTCCCGAATAACTGGTAGCCACAGGCAACGTGATCTTGAAGTTCGGTACACTCACAGTAAAACTATGAGTCGTTACCAATTGCAAAGTCCCGGGAGTAGCAGAAGCCGGAATAGCAACTACAATTGAAGTTCCATCACTCGCCTGACTCACGAAAGAAGTTGAGGCTACGACAGCGCCACCAGGAAAAGTAATAGATGCCACCAAACTAAGATTGGTACCGGTAATAGTGACGTTGCTAACTCCTGCTTTGCCTGCAGTCATCGCGGTTACTGCAGGTTCAAGGATTGTGACTGAAGGAGTAGTTACTTTAACACCTGAAGGTGCTGTCAATTTGAGTGACCCCGTGATCGCGGTGTTAGGTACGGCAACCACGATCTGTGTGGCCGACTGACTAACAAAAGTCCTTATGGGATTTGCTGTACCTGTAAATTCTATTTGTGATACCAGGTCCAGGTCTGTCCCATTGATAGTGAGATTAGAAGTTTGTGTAACTCCTGCTGCTGGTGAAAAACTTGTCGCAACAGGCAGAGTTACTGTCAATATCAAATCGTGATTCAAAGTATCCTGACTCACAACTTGCGGAGTGGTAGCCATGTCAGTCAGAGAGAATGCTCCTGTCTGTGCTGCCATCGGAACTTGTAATACCAACTGATGAAGTGATTGACTCACAAATTGTGTCACTGACTGGCCTTGTGAAAAAGTTATCTTCTTTACATAATTGAGATAACTACCATTGATGGTGATGTTTGTTCCGGGCCTGGTGGTGGCGGGAGTAAACGACCGGACAGTGATTGCATAAGCTGCACCAAAAGTTGTTTTGGTGGTAAGACTGCCTTTGTTGGTTTTCAAAGTTACATATCCCACGGTGGAGATTTCCGGCACTACAAGCTCAATCAGACTGGAGGTGTGTGTTGTAAAAGCACTTGAGGGAATGCTGATGTCCACCGGCATTACTATTTCCGTGACTTGGTCCAACCCCTTCCCGATAAACTTAATCGTCTCGCCATGCTTCACCGTTGTAGGGCCAAAACTAATCAGCACAGGATCCACAGTAGCATTGTCTTTCTGACACGAGATGAATATTATGAACAGCATCAATGGCAACAACCAGGCTGTCCTACTCATTTTATTTTTTAGCATAAATCATTCAGATTTTAAGGTGCTACAAATCATTTATTAGGTACTACCCGGATATTATCCATAGCATAGTTATAGGTAGCCGGATTAGGACCGTGCCAATACAAAAAGATGCCATACCCCGTGCTACTATAGGGGAACTGTTGATTAGCCATATAAACATCTGCCCATGGAATCGTTACGGTTTTCCAGACGCCATTAAGACTGGACGATGCATAGATCGGTGCCTGCCAGAGATAGTAGTTTGATTGTCTTGCAGCATCAAAATTGCCACCGTTGTCACCTTGATTACCTATATAGATGCGTAAATCAGCACCATTGATCGGAGCCAGTGTATTAATTTCAAATTTCAAACTGTAATTGCCTGGGGCGGCAAATGCTTCTTGAGGTATATTCCTTGTTTCAGTAGAGACATCCCCTACTCCGCTTTCCCCCACTCCTCCATAAATTTCAAGGAACGGATATGCTCCCAATGCCCCTTTATTCACACGACAGAATTTACCATTGATGCTGGGAACCTTAGTATCCGATGAAATAAGAAAGCCGGTTTCTTTTCCTTTCCACACATAATAGTTGTTAGTAAAAGGTAAATCGAAACTGGCAATGATATTGCGATTGTCCTGCATCCAAAACGTAGAAGCCTTTTCACCAAAATTGGTTGTGATTGTCAGCGGGCCGGGTTGAACACCGGAAGGCATTTTCAAGGCAATGGATTTGGCATCTTGTGCAATTGAAAGAATTTGGCCCTGAACCCCACCAGTGAACGTAACGGTAAGTGGTGCATAAAAATAGTTGCCGTAAATAAATACGGAGTCGCCTGCATTTACATATTCACTTCTGACATGGTCAATAAGCGGCTTGCTGATATTTACTGAGAAATCATAGAACACGGAATCTCCGCTTCCAAAAATCATTTTGAGCTGGTTGGTAATCGTACCGGGAATCTGCGAAGGCACCCGCGTGATTATCGTAGCATCGGTCATGAATGTCGGGAGCAAAGTTGCCTTCTGATCATTAAACCAAACCTGGTTAACCGATGATAAATTTCCACCGATGATTGCAATCATTTGCCCCTGGCCAGCCGATCCCAGTAATGAATCGGAAGAAGTTGGGTTGGTGACTCGGACATAAGTAATAAAAGGTTTTACGTTCGTGTTGTCCTTCGAACAATTTGACCAGATGGCGCCAGCAACGAGCACCAGCAGCATTGGTAAAGAGTGTCTGTATTTTAATTTCATACAAATTCTTTTTAAATGATGTTCATATTAATTGAATGTAAATGGCACAGGATCCTGACTTAAACTTGGCGCCTGGCTGAGTTCGGCCTGTGGTATCGGCATAAAGAAATTGCCATCATTCGCTGTTACCACATCGATCTGCGAAGGCAACGTAAACCATTTGGTCTTATAGATTGACCAGCCGGTAGGATTAGGCCATGGCGTAGGTACCACCTGGAACAATCCACGATCCTGGCTATTGAGAATGTCATAGGTATGCTGAGGATCGTAATAGTGGCGCCTCACCAAATCGTACCACACCATGCCTTCCATCGCAAATTCTTTGACACGCTCATAGAATATTACGTCCCACGTGAGTGCTGTTGAAACAGGCTGAAGTCCGGCACGCGTGTGTACCGCATTAAAATAAGCCAGCGCTTGAGCATCCAAGGTCGAGCCACCATTGCTTAGCGCTGCTGCCTCTGCATAGATCAGGTACATTTCAGCGAGCCTCAGCATGTAAGTATCATTGGGATAATCCTGTTTATTGGTCTGACCAGGAATATTGCCAATCACATATTTTTTGATGAAGCCCATATTGTAACCCTGGCCATCACCGGGACTCGCTGTGGTGGTGTTCTTTGGACTGTAAAGAACAACATGCTGTTGTGACATGAAAGTACTTCCGCTGGGTACCGCAATCTCAGGATAAGTAAAGCCGGGTAACATAAACGTAGCTTGCAATCGCTGATCAGCAGTGAAACCGGGAGATGCAGAAGCGCCATTCGCATATCCGACAACTAAACCCGAGTACTGACTGAGCATCCAACTTGTAGCACCGAACCCACTGCCATAGCCATCTCCGTTGGCTGCAATACTGTTGTCAGGAGTGATTTGCGAAACCATTGTATTAGAGTACTGGTAACTGTAATTACTATTCGATGAATAAACCCACTCTAATTCAAAAAGCGATTCGTTATTGTTATCATACGGATAGTGAAAGAGATCAGCGTAGTTGGCAAGAAGCGACCTGCCGCTTAAGCGGATCACACGGTCGGCATAATATTTTGCCGAGTCCAGGTAAGTTTGATTCAGGGTTCCACTCAGACCTGCTAGCGTAAGATAAGTCCTTGCTAACATACCTTCTGCCGCCCAATGCGTGAGTCGTCCTACCTGTCCTTTCGGAGCCTGATCCATTAAATTCTTAACAGCAAACAGGTAATCTCTTTTAACAAATTCCCATACTGTTTCGACTGTGTTTCGTCTCAACGCAGGGTTATTCAGGTACTTTATATTATCATCAATGATCGGTACAGCACCATAATTCATTACGAGATAAGTGTAAGCTGTTGCCCGCATAAAGCGACACTCTGCGATAGCATGATTTTTAATTGTTGGACTGACAGCAGAACCTACATAACGATTGAGATTGTGAATCACCGTATTCGCCTGACCGGTCACTTCATAGAAAGACTTGTACGCAAACAAATTGCTCGCAGAGAGTCCGGTAATATTGAACGTGGAGAAATCGCGATAGTCGGCATAAGCAAACGGTGCAAACACAAGGCCTGCCTTCACATCTCCTATTTTCCAGTTCGCCTGATCACAATAATCTTTCCACGCAGCTGAATACAAAGCTGCTGTTCCTGCAAGTACCTGGTCATCGTTCTGGTAATAGGTAGCATCCACCAGCGAAGCTTGCGGAGGTATGTTCAGGAAATCTTTCTGACAACCAGTTAGCATCGCAATTGACGCAAGCACTGCTAACACAACACTATTCTTATTTTTCATAGTGACTTCTTTAGAATTTTTAAAATTCAACGCCAAGACTGAATGAATAAACTTTCGTGAGCGGATAACGTCCATAATCCACTCCAACCATCGCATCGCCCGAATAGGAATTACCCACGTACGCTCCTACTTCCGGATCATATCCCTTGTAGTTTGTGATCGTCAATAAATTCTGAGCACTGACTGCTACTCTTACACCTCGTATCACTTTCTGTTTGCCAATCAGTGAAGCCGGGAGGTTGTAGCTAAGCGTTACATTCTTCAACCGCGCATACGATCCATCCTCAACATAGGTACTGGTATAGCGATCGAAGTTGTTGTTAAGTCCTTTGCTGCTTTGTATTCTGGGCACGACCGTATTGGGATTGGTCAGGTAAGGGTTGCCGTCTGCATCGTTCTGCACGTTTGCGTAATTAAGGACTGATGTAAACATGTTACGCCCAAGGTTAATATTGTTTGGATTGGTCTCCTCGTCCCTGGTTAAGTTGTAGATCTTGTTGCCATAACTGGCTGTGATCATAACACTCAACTCGATTCCCTTGTAAGAGAAATTGTTGGTAAAACCTCCGAACCATTTTGGCCACGGGTTGCCGATGAAGGTTAAATCTTTGTCATCAATTTTTCCATCTCCGCTAACGTCTTGGTATTTTCCGTCTCCTACCCATATGCTGTTTACAGCTACAGGCTGTTGATTTCCATTGCTATCTACAGGGCGCGGGCTGTTGATCACATCATTCAGGTTTTGAAAAACTCCTTGCTGAATATTTCCCACAAACTGCCATGGTGCCTGACCAACAACTGAACGCTCTATGAAAGGTTCGTTGCCTTTTGGTTGGCCGAGGATGCGATCAATCTGGCCGGAGCCGGTAGTGAGGCTTTGTATTTTTGTATTAAACCCGGAGATGTTAAAGTTGGAAGTCCACTTGAAAGCACCGGAATTCATGTTCACGGTAGTAACTGAAAAACTCCAGCCTTTATTTTGAAGTGAGCCGATGTTAACAACAGGAGGTTGTATTGCCGAAGCTCCCGATGTTCCCAGGTACCACGGCAGCGTGCTTTGCAGAATCAGGTTGTCAGTATTCTTGATGTAATAGTCGGCATCCAATTGAATTCTGCCATTGAAAAGTCCGAGTGTCAACCCGAAATTATTAGTCTTGGTTTGCTCCCATTTGAAATTCGGGTTTGGATATATTCCTGGAGAAAAACTTGTCCCCCACTGCGATGGCCCGGCATTCAGTGTGCCATAGATAGCTCCTCCATTTCCCTGGTTACCGGTTATCCCCGTCTCAAAACGTAATCTCAAATCATTGATCTTCGGAACATCGAAAAACTTTTCATTGGAGATCCGATAAGCTGCCGATATCGAAGGGAAGTATCCCCATTTGTTTGCAGGAGCAAAATTCACAGAACCATCTGCACGATAAGCAGCAGTAACGATATAACGGTTGTCATAATTATAATTGATGCGGCCCAGGTACGATTCCATCGCCCAGGAACCCTGACCTCCGCCATTCGCTGCTGTGGCGGGGTCACCTACATTGAGATCCAGAATATTGTTGGTCGGAAAATTCTGCCTCTGCCCCATCAGGTTTTTATAAGTAGACGCTTGTGCTTCATGCGTCACCATTGCATTGATGTGGTGCTTCCCGAAATCATTCGTGTACGTTGCCATCTGATTCCATAACCAGTAAGTATTGAAGTTGGTTTGGTTCTGGAGCACAGCCGTATTGTTGAACTGATATGTACTGAATTGATAAGTGGGATAGAATACAGTAGAATTGGTGTAACCGATATTTGCATTAAGGTTTGAACGAAGCTCAAGGCCTTTGATCACTTTTATACCCACACTCGTTCCTCCAATCAATGTTCTTGTTGTCTGTTGATTCGTAACAAGGTTAGCGAGTCCCACCGGATTGGGTGGTGTATACTGCTGGGCAGTACTGATCGCAGGATTACCAGCACCGTAAGTACCATCAATATTTCTCACCGGAATATCCGGGCCAAGTTGAACTGCGTTAAGAATGAGGTTATTCCACAAGTTGGTTGTTCCGGTTCCCATGGTCCCCAATTTTTGATCAGTTTGAGAAACCATGACATTCGTACCAATGGAAAGCCATGTACGTGGTTTGTTATCTACATTCAGACGAACCGATGTGCGGTTAAAGCCGGAGCCCAAACCAATTCCCTCTTGAGTCATTCGTTCGCCCGACAGGTAGTAAGAACTTTTATCTGTACCTCCGCTAAAGCTGATCTGCTGTTTTTGCATTGCTGCCTGCTGGAATAATGCTGTCTGCCAATCCGTTCCTTTTCCCAGAAGAGAAGGATCACGGAAGTCATCGCGGATACCGGCCAGGTCACCAGTTGCATTCTTATAATTGAGATACATCTGCGCATATTGCTGCAGGTTCATCACGTCAAGATTTTTAGGTCGATCCTGAAGGCTGTAAGAATAGTTGTAAGTGATTTTCATATCACCTGACTTGCCGCGTTTGGTGGTGATCAACACAACTCCGTTCGTGGCGCGTGATCCATAGATAGCCGTTGCATTAGGTCCCTGAAGAATCTCCAGGCTTTCTATATCTGAAGGGTTCAGGCTTGCCAATGCATTAGTACCCGTGATCGATGTGGAGCCCTGAATCTGGACACCATCAATAACATACAATGGTTCATTCGAGCCGTTGATTGAGTTCACTCCGCGAATGTTCACCGAAACACCTCCACCGGGCGCTCCTGTATTTTGTGTTACATAAACTCCCGGAGCTCTTCCCTGAATCGCCTGATCAAGTGTGGTGTTTATTGTACGGCTGATGTCCTTTGAAGAAATCGAAGATTGAGCGCTGGTCATGTCCGAGCGTCTCATCTCTCCATAACCGTAAACGACCACTTCAGATAAAGCCTGAACATCAAATTTTAACGAAATGTCTATCACCGATCTGCTCGCGACTGCTTCCTCAGATGAGACGTATCCTATAAATGAAAAAACCAGTGTTGCATTCTCTTGAACGGTGATTGAATACTTACCTGAAGCATCCGTTACGACACCATTGGTCGTTCCTTTCTCAACCACATTTGCACCGGGCAATGGCTGCGCTGCTTCATCCCTGACAATTCCAGTTACTAAAATAGCGCCAGGTATCACTACGCTCTTGATTTGCGTCTGGTTCGATCCTTCTGTAGTTACAATCGGATTTTGTGGTTGTGTAATTAACTGACTTTCGTTTAGCTCAACTTGCGTGAGTTTTTTAGGAGAGATTACAAATCCGCCCTTCTTGGTTTTTTTATATTCAAGGTTGGTTGACTTTAAAATCTCTTCCAGGTTCTGCTCGATTGTCTTATCCCAACGAACTACATCTGATGGAATATTAAAGTCGATGTAGCGATCAAAGAAGAGAATGTCAATACTGTAGTAATCCTTCAATTCATTTAAAACTTCTTTTAGTTTTCGCTCCTTTACTTTTTCCGAAGGATCGCTTTTCATCTGTTGTGCTTTTGCCGTCATCTGAGCAAAATTCTCTACTGCGAAAAGAAACAATATCGCGCAGACCAATGACGAACGTATAGTTTTCCTCATAGCTAGATGGTTTAGTGTTTATTTAGTTTTATTCTTGGCCGAGTAAATGATCACTCGTTGGTTTTCTTTATTGTAAACAAGACCGGATGCTTCCGCCAACGCCTCCAGGAGTTCTTCCCCGTTGGATGCTTTGAAAGTTCCCGATACTGACCATGTTGAAATCTCGGGGTCAGCGACTACGATTTCCAAGCCGAAATCATCCTTAAACAAAATACCGATGTCTTGCAGGGAGGTGTGGTCAAAAACATAACGACTGTCTTTCCAGGCTGAGTAAACCCTTGGATCCGGTGTCTTTGCGAGCACAGCTTTTCCTTTGGCATTGATTGTTACAAGGTCGCCCGGCCGCATAATCAGATTTTTATTCCTGACTGTGTCCTTGTAGTTCAACTGAATTCTTCCTTTGCTAAGTGCAACCTTGAACCGGTTAAGGCGGGTATACACCGTAAATTCGGTGCCGAGAACGATGATATCCGGGCCATCCGAAGTTTTAACAACAAATTTTTGGTCGCCAGGCATATGAGCAACAGAAAAATCCGCCTCTCCTTTCAGAGAAACATTTCTTGTGTAGTTGCCAAACCCGAACCGTGGAATTGTAAGAGTTGAGTTAGCGTTGAGTGCTACCTTAGTTCCATCATCCAACAGAATTGATTTTGTTTCGCCATAAGTCGTGGTCAATGTTTTGAATAACCATTGGTCTCGTGACAAATATCCCGTGATTCCTAAACCAATCAGGACGGTGGCCGCAACAGATAATCTCACGAAAAGACGTCTTAAGCCGATTGAATTATTTGTTACAAGTTCTTGAGTATGGTCGAGGCTCAGACGCCTTTGATGCCGCCTGATGGCGGCTTCCGTATCACTTACGTATTGCAGATTTTCGCTTTCCCATTCGGTGAGACATTCGTAAAACATCTCCCGGTTGTCGGCTTCCCTCGCCCACTCGTCAATTCTCTTTTTCTGTATTGCCGTTGCCTTATTGGCAAAGTAATTAAAGAGCATTTCTTTCGTGATTTCTTTTGACATCGCTTATCATTAAAAGTTGTTAGTCCGACTGCTTCAAATCCGCAGCACTCTCAAAAAATTATATGTTTAAAAAAATAATAAATGTCCAGAGCCAATGTTGTTTAAGTGCCGCTTGCACCTGCCAGATTGCTTTATGAATATGCGCTTCAATCGTGCGCTGGGAAAGTTTCAGCTCATCTGCAATTTCCCTGCTCTTCTTACCTTCAAACCGGTGCATGAGATATACCTGCTTCCGCTTCAATGGCATTGCATTGATCGTGCTTTCGATGAGATGATGAAGCTCTTCGAACTGAGTGATGGAATCCGGTTGCTCGGAATGCTGAGCCGCTACGGACATTGCATTTTCAATCACAGTATTCCCATGCCGCATTTCTTTCTTCAGAATGTCATACGCTCTGTTCCGCACGGAAGTGAAAAGGTATGCTCTGTAGGAAGTGGTGATAGTACTGTTAAGGCCCTTCGACTGAAACTCAAATAATATGTCGGAAACAATATCTTCTGCGAGCGCTTTGGAAGAAACATAGCGAACTGCGTGGCTGCACAACACTCCATAATAGTGACGGAAAATCATTTCCATCCCTGAGTGTGCGTCTTCTTCAAAGGTTTTGCGAATCAATGCCTCCACGTCAATGACATGCCCGGCATGAAGATTTTCTTCACCCTTGTTGATATTTAAAAAATGATCTTCCTGGCCCATAAAGCAATGCTCTCCGGATTTAAAAGTTCAGGTATTGCATACTCTCGCTTTTGATAAAAACTTTTACCGCAAACGATTTCTGTAATTAAGACGAATTGGTGGGCTGAAGTACTTAGTCGGAATCTGTTTTACAGCCGATTTTATTTGAAGCTACGGGATAATCTTCGAAATTTCAATGCAATCGGCCTTTTCGAGATAAAGTGAATGACTACCCCACTAGTAGTTATTTATGGACAAATAGGATCGCCTGGACAAATTTTGCACGAAGAGACAAAGTTATTCGGATGAGCTAATCTTCACTCTTGCAGAACGGGTCTTTCGTCTACTGGCCGGGGTTTTAGATTGTACTCTATAATAATGCGCGCGCAGGTATTCCATCGGAGCACGGGATCATCATTAGCGGCAACTTTGTGAACCGCATCGGCTCTCTCGTAAAACTCCATTGCTTCCAGGTACCATTCATAAGCGTCAAACTCTGCGCCCGGCAGGCCAGAAGTCAATGCAGTTGCACCTTGTCGCTCATGGACAATGCCTGCATAGTAAAGGCGCGAATATTCCTCTTGTAACTTGTTAGCAATCCCTAACGCCTCGCTTCTTGCTTTCGATGACGACTGACCAAACTGATCTGTCAACGACAATAATAAAATAACTGAAGCTTTTTGATTGTCGGGAGCCACTTTCAGCACATCGAGACAAATGCTCTCCGCCATTTTTGGATGATTCAACAATCTATAGTGTTCGGCTTTCGCGACCGCTGCATCTACTCCCTCTCTGGAAAGTGGTTTCAATTCAAGTTTCACTTGTGGGCTAAGCATTGTCTTTGTTGTCATGGCTTTAATTCTTTTTTGTTGAATAATCGACTCCTCCTTCCCAGGACGCCCTCCAGTGGCTTTTCTGATTTAATTGTCCCTTTAGTTTAGAAAAAAATCCCCTTAAAAACAACACGAACTCCGAAACCGTGAGGCACGATTATCATCTCCCCGTAACATTCTTTAAACCTGATCGTCATGTGGTCGAAAACTATGAGCAACTATCTACTTGAAACAAGAGACTTGCACTACAAATTCTCTTCAGCAGAAACTGTTTTGAATTCGATAAGCCTGCAAGTGGAAGAACGGAGCATCTACGGTTTCCTCGGACCAAATGGCGCTGGTAAAACAACAACGCTGAAACTCATCCTGGGTTTGCTGAAGAAACAACAAGGTTCGATCTCTATTTTTGGAAAATCACTGGAGCAGAACCGCACCGATTTTCTCAGCAAAATAGGGTCGCTCATTGAAAGCCCGTCTTTGTATGGTCATTTAACCGCCCGCGAAAACCTGGAAGTCTTTCGTAAAATCTATCGCAGTCCACACGAAAGAATTGATGCCGTACTTAAACTGGTGGCCCTCGAAAATACAGGTAAGAAAAAAGCGGGCCAGTTTTCATTGGGCATGAAACAGCGTTTAGGAATTGCCCTGGCACTGCTTCATAGTCCGTCTTTATTAATATTGGATGAACCGACAAACGGGCTTGATCCCAACAGTATCATAGAAATGCGGGAGTTGTTGAAAAAACTAAACCAGGAGTTGGGGATCACGATTCTCATTTCAAGTCACCTCCTCGCTGAAATCGAAAAACTGGTAACTCATGTGGGGGTGATCAATAAAGGAAGTGTTGCATTCCAGGGAACACTGGAGGAATTGAAATCCCACCAGCAAAAATTATCCTACACGGTCTTCTCAACCAACAACAATACAAGGGCTGCAGAAATTATGAAGACACATGACCTTGCAGCGATGATTGAAAGCGATAAAATTTTGATGCCGGTTTCTTCAAGAGAAAAAATCGCCATAGTGAATCAGCAATTGGTTTCCAACGGAATTGATGTCTATGAGATCAGCACCGTGAAAAATGATCTTGAAACGATATTCATGAACCTAATCAACAACTAAGGAGATGATGACTTTTATTAACAGTTTTCAGAGTGAGTGGTTAAAGAAAAAAAGGAGCCTTGCCTCCTGGCTCGTAATTGTTGGTGCTTTTTTCACACCTGTAATTATCATCTTCGCAAGAATGATTCGCTACGAGCAATTGCCCAAGGTGTACTCTGTCAATAAGTTTTGGGAAGGCCTGTGGGTAAATTCCTGGCAGTCGATGGCGATTTTCATGCTACCTGTAGGGATCACGTTGGCCATGAGTCTTATCACACAATTGGAATTTAAGAACAATACGTGGAAACAATTACACACCACTCCGCAATCGCTGACCATAATTTATTTTTCGAAGCTAGGGGTAACTTTAGTAATGATGGTGCAATTTTTTATTTTATTCAATATCGGGATTTACCTCTCTGGCGTGGTCCCGTATTTGTTTTTCAGTGTGCCATATCCCAAAGACCCAATTCCATTTCGAAATTTCCTGGAAGAAAATCTCTTGTACTTTGTCGATTGCCTTCCTGTTATTACGCTGCAATATCTTATCAGTCTTAAGTTCAAAAATTTTCTGGTAGGTATCGGGGCCGGCTTCGTCCTCTGGATCGTGGCAATGGCGTCACTCAGTTGGAAGTACGGGCACCTCATTCCCTATACTCATACCATGTTGCACTATCTTAAGGTATCGGGTCGGTACAATCGCCCTATCAACACACAGTTAATTGCGTTGATTTATGGAACTGTCTTTTTGCTAATAGGTTATGTGATGTATGTTTTCAAAAAAGACAAGAGCTGATCATCGTGAAAATGTGAATGATTAGTCTTTGTACTCGCCTTCCCACTTGGCAACGACAACAGTAGCCAGGCAGTTGCCAAGTACGTTTGTTCCTGTGCGAGCCATATCCATAATTGCATCGACACCAAGGATCACGAAAGCTTTGTGTGGATCAATGCCAAGATCAGCAACAGTCGCCACCAGGATCAGGAAAGTAGCGCCACGCACACCTGCCACACCCTTGCTGGTAAGCATGAGAATGAATACCATTTTGATCTGATCTATCAGTGAAAGGTCAACACCTGCCATTTGAGCAACAAAAACAGAAGCGAGTGAAAGGTAAAGTGTGCTTCCATCGAGGTTAAAACTGTAGCCGGTAGGTAATACAAACGAAACAATCTTGCGGGGTATTCCCATCTTTTCGAGATTCTCCATGGCTTTCGGCAAAGCAGACTCACTGGTTGCTGTAGAAAACGCGATGGTCACAGGCTCAGTAATGGCTGCGATGAATTTCTTAAAGTTCAATTTGATGATCAATCCGATTGGGATCAGCACGACCAAAATGAAGACGAAGAGTGCAGCATAAAGTGTAGCCACCAGCATGATCAGGTTCTTCAGCACATCGAATCCAAAAGAAGCAATAGAATATGCCAACGCTCCGCCTGCCGCCAACGGAGCAAAGTACATGACTATGTTTGTGAATTTGAACATTACGTCTGAAAGGCCCTCCGCAAATTGAAGCATCGGCTTTCTCTTCTCTTCGCTCAACATGGCCAGCGCCACAGCAAAGAAAATACTGAAAACAACAACCTGAAGCACCTGGCCTTCAGCAACGGCTTTTGCAATGTTCTCGGGGAAAATATCGAGTACAACGTCATGTGATTTTTTCTGTGCCAGCAGGCTCTCTGCTTTCTGCTCCTGTGCCTGTTGAATTTCAATGTGAGCACCTTCACCTGCCTTCGTAAGGTTGATAGCGGCCAACCCGATAAAAAGAGCAAGCGTGGTAACAACCTCAAAATAGAGAAGGGCTTTCACGCCCATACGTCCGACTTGCTTGAGGTTGGAGTGCGCTGCAATACCAACGACCAGAGTAGAAAAAATTAATGGAGCTATAATCGTTTTAATGAGTCTTAAGAAAATTCCACTGAACACATTGAGCTGAATGGCCACCTTCGGAAACGAAAAACCAACTTCACATCCAAACAAAACACAGATGATAATCCATGTAGTCAACGATTTTCGCAGGTAACCGTAATAAATCAATGACACCCACACTATCCAGCGACTGATTACAAGCACTAAATCATTGACCGGAGTGATATAATAATTAACCACGCCAAGAATAATAGCGAGGGTAGCAAATGCCAGAATAAATAGTAAAAGATTCTTCAGTTTCACGGGGGCAAATTAAGTCGCGAAGATAATAGTTATGGCTAATAGTTGTTAGCCACTGGTGTAGCCCAATGAACTTAAATTGAGTAATTTTGTTGCAATCAAAAATAGACCTGTTGCGTCAAAAATAAAGACCTACTACCATGCTAAAAACAGCTCCCAAAGCCATTCATATTTACCTGGAAAGCAACCCGAATCCGAACTCACTCAAATTTGCCGTAAACGAGATGCTTGTTCCGGAGGGAATGAGTTTTGACTTTCCTTCTCCGGTTGAGGCCGAGGATGCTCCCCTGGCTCAAGAGCTTTTCATGTATCCCTTTGTCGAGCGCGTTTTCTATATGAGCAATTTCGTTACCGTAACGAAAAAAGAAGATGTAGAGTGGATTGAAATACAGGATACGCTCAAAAACCATATCAAGAGTTTCCTGGAGTCAGGAAAATTAATTCTCGACAAAAAAGAAGAGACCGCTCCGGAACAAGAAGAGACTGAAACGATCAAGAAAATAAAAACGATCCTGGACGAATATATCCGTCCTGCAGTGGAGCAGGATGGTGGTGCCATCACATTCCATTCTTACGAAAACAAAAGAGTGAAAGTAACTTTACAAGGTTCTTGTAGTGGATGCCCTTCATCAACGATCACATTGAAAGCTGGCATTGAAAATCTGTTCAAGAAAATGATGCCCGAAGAAGTAGAAGAAGTCGAGGCCCTCGCCTGATTTACTTTCGGTTCGCCAAGAATACTCCGCCCAGAATGAGAACCATTCCTGCAAAATGTCCAACTTGCAGATGTTCTCCATCGATCACTCCCCACATCACCGATACGATTGGCATAACGTAAGTGACAGAACTTGCGAACAGCGGGGAAGAAATCTTCAACAGCTTATAGAAAAGTAAATTAGCCACCGCTGTGCTCATCAGTGCCAGGATCATAATGTATCCAAAAGCCTTCCACGCTCCATCTGTATTTGCCAAGCGATCCGTAAAGTCTGTAAATCCAAACAGGTAGATATAAGCGAGGGGAGCGATCAACAACAATGACGTACTTATAATAGTCATGGGTTGAAGATGAGTCACTTTAAATTTCAGAAAATTAAGATTCATCCCATAACAAGCGCAAGCCAGGACTATCAACAGCGCATAAACGTTAAATGACCCAAATCCTCCACCGACTCGTGCCATGGCGAGAACTACACAACCACCAAAACTGAGGATTATCCCGATGATCGCTAATCCGCGAAAGCGCTGACTAAAAAAAAGAAAACCGAGGATCATTGTCCACACCGGGGAGAGTGTATTTAAAATTCCGGCCAGTGAGCTGTCCAGATGAGTTTGCGCGGTGGAAAATAAAAAAGCAGGAATGAAAACAGCCAACATCCCGGAAACAAAAAGCTTCCAGTAGTCAGCTGAGTGAAGTTCTTTCAACCGCTGAAAGGCAACGGGCAGCAAAAAGACCACAGCCGCTGCGACACGAAGCGATCCCACCTGTGCGGGAGTAAAAACTTTAAGCCCCTGCTTGATGAGAATAAACGATGTACCCCAGATCAGGGAAAGTACAGCGAGCAACACAATTGAAGTAAAACGGTTGTTGTCTGACATGACCTATAGAATAAAAGTGCAAGATTGAAAATTGATTACTGATTGCAATACGTTTCTCCGAGGACTTGTAAATTTGTTTATATCGACTAACAAGTGTTCTGCTTTTAAGTTCCGCCCGTGAAAAAAATCAACAAGAAAATAAAGGTTTTCATTGCTGCAGCCATCTTGCTAGGTGTCGCCTATTATTTTTCATTACCGGTAACGCTTTTTAAAGATCCCTGCTCTACTGTTCTCAACGATAAAAATGGCAACCTGCTGAGCGCTTCTATTGCAAGTGATGGTCAGTGGCGATTCCCCTCTTCAAAACTGGTACCATCAAAATTTGCAGAAGTGATTGTCCTCACCGAGGATAAACGATTTTATAATCATTTTGGAGTTGACCCATTGTCGATGGCACGCGCGATCAGGCAAAACATACGTGCAGGAAAAGTAGTCAGCGGTGGCAGTACGATTTCAATGCAGGTGATAAGGTTGTCACGAAAGGGTAAGTCGAGAACGTTTTTTGAAAAAATTATTGAAGCAATCCTGGCCACAAGACTCGAATGGCGTCACTCTAAAAGTGAGATACTCGCGCTCTATAGTTCACATGCTCCATTCGGAGGAAATGTAGTTGGGCTGGAGGCCGCTTGCTGGCGATACTTCGGCAGGAGCCCTTCAGATCTCAGTTGGTCCGAAGCGGCATTGCTTGCAGTCCTCCCCAATAATCCATCACTCGTTCACCTCGGAAAAAACAGAGGCAGGTTAAAACAAAAACGTGATCGGTTATTGGACAAGCTTGCGCAACAAGGAAAGATTGATGCTCTTTCACTTTCACTTGCAAAAGCGGAACAAGTACCCGAGGCCCCGTTGGCGCTTCCACGGCTAGCGCCCCATTTGCTGACCCGGGTTATACAGGAAGGAAAGGCCGGTCAAAAGATTGAAACATCCATTGACCAAAACCTGCAGCAACGCACGATTCAAATCATTGAAGACCATCACCAACGAATGAGGGCGAACCAGGTCCACAATGCTGCGGCTATCATCGTTGACGTAAAGACTGGCAGAGTTCTGGCTTACGTGGGCAATACGAAGTCCGGGCTTGAAAATAACGAAGACGTTGACGTCATCACAGCACCTCGCAGTACAGGCAGCATTTTGAAACCCTTTCTTTATGCCGCCATGATGAACGAAGGACAGATGCTGCCGCAAACTTTGTGGCCCGATGTGCCCACACTCATTGGAGGTTACGCCCCGAAAAATTTTTCAAGGGAATACGATGGCGCTGTGCCGGCAAATGCCGCTCTTATCCGTTCACTGAATGTGCCCTCGGTGCACGAACTGCGAGAATACCGGTATGAGAAATTCTACAACCTTCTGAAAAACATCGGTGTCACCACATTGAACAGACCACCAGACCACTATGGGTTATCGCTGGTGTTGGGCGGAGCCGAAGCTAACCTGTGGGATATCACCGGGGCGTTTTCATCCATGGCCCGTACACTTAATAACTATTTTGAATTCGAAGGCAAAAACAGATATGCAAAAAATGACTTCCATGCATTGACATATGAGCAAGAAGTAATAACTGACTCTCACCCACGTGAAGAATCATCGTGGCTAAGTGCTGTTTCTATTTACCTGACATTTGATGCTTTGAAAGAGGTTTACCGGCCAGGAGAAGGCAGTGGGTGGAAAAATTTTAGCAGTACAAAAAAAATAGCATGGAAGACCGGTACCAGCTTTGGCTCTCGTGATGCCTGGGCTGTTGGTGTAAACCCATCATATGCAATTGGTGTTTGGGTGGGTAATGCAGATGGCGAAGGTCGGCCCGGCCTGACAGGCACTGAAGCCGCGGCTCCACTTTTATTCGATCTTTTTTCAGTGCTTCCGGGCAATCCATGGTTTCGAAAACCCTATGCCGAGATGCAGGATGTTTCGGTATGCAAACAAAGCGGGCATCGTGCAAGCTCTCTTTGTACAACCACTGAAAGGATTTCAATTGCAAAACCCGGTTTGCAAACCAAGCCTTGTCCATACCATAAAAAAATATTCCTGACACTTGATAAAAAATTCCGGGTCAATTCTTCATGCGAGCAATTGTCGAAAACCGAAGAAACTTCCTGGTTCATTTTACCACCGATAGAAGAATTCTATTTTAAAAAGAAAAGCGCTTCCTACCGGGTGCCACCTCCGCTTCGAATTGATTGTGAGAATCCGAACACGCTGGCGTCCATCGATCTGATCTATCCCAAAATAAATTCAAAAGTATTTATACCCCGGGAGCTTGACGGAAGTCTTGGCAATGCGGTGTTCGAGGCTACGCATCGAAGCTCTTCTGCAACCATCTTCTGGCACCTGGACGGAAATTTCATTTCATCAACAACCAAGACCCACAAGCTTTCTTTGAACCCTCTTCCTGGCAACCATACACTGACTATCGTTGATGAAAATGGAGAATCTATTTCCAGATCATTCTCAGTGATCTCAACCAAAAACTAGATTTCCAGAACTCACATCAGGTGTTACCATTTCCTTGAAAAAAATATTCATAACTTGACCTGCACAAACAAATTCATGAGGGCCTCACTATCGCTTGCATTCGTCCTGTTGTTCGCTTTAATCCAAATTCCGTCACATGCACAGAAAACCGCCCCCCCGGAATCACATTACGTGGTCATTGGCGCTTTCAAAGTCATGGACAACGCTATTCGCTTCACGACTAAGGCTAATCAAACTGGCCTTATGGCTCAGTATGCTATTCAACCGACTCGAAAGCTTTACTATGTTTACATTCTTAGCACTGAGGATCGGAAGAAAGCCTACAATCTGCTAATCAAAATAAAAGTCGAGACAAACTATAAAGATGCCTGGGTTTTCACAGGTCTGTTGGGTAACGACCAGGCAGTTGTTGTTCCCGAAGTAAAAAAAGAAGAACCTAAAGTAGAACCTGTAAAAAAGGACAGCGTGAAGACTGTAAAGGTTGAGCCACCCAAAACAGACTCTGCAGCGCAGAAAAAAGCGGAGCCTGTAGTGACCGCGAAACCCAAAGGGAAACCTTTCTCTTTTCACTTAGTGAACGCTGAAGGGAAAGAGTTAGCGGGACACGTACAGTTGCAAGAAACAATCGGTGCAACTCAATTCAGGGATTTTAAAAGTGGAGAAATCGTTTACCTGGAAGCGCCTGTGAACAAAAAAGGAGCGTACAGTATTACCACGCAGATACCCGGCTACAAGGAACAGGTTTTGTCATTTATCTATACTAGCCCGCCTGGAGAGAAAGGATCGCAAGACGAGAACATCATCACCTTCACATTGGAGAAAGCTAAAAAGGGCGACTACATTGACTTTAATAATGTGCATTTTTTCAAGAATGCTTCTATTATGCAGCAAGGTTCACAAGATGAGCTGGACGGGCTTGTCAATTTGCTGAAGGAGAATCCGAAATATGAAATCAAAATCTATGGGTACTGCAATGGCAAGCAAGTACGTGAATCTTATACCATGGGTACGAGTACAAAGTTTTTTGCCATGGACCCGGCTGGTAATAAAAAAGAGACGATAACTTCGAAAGCACTGTCATTGGCCAGAGCCGAAACAGTAAAGGCTTATCTTGTTCAGCAAGGAATTGACGCGAGCCGGATTACTACGAAAGGCGAAGGAGGAAGCGTGCCGCTTTACCCGGAAGGGGGAACACTTGGTCAATACAATGATCGCGTGGAAGTAGCCTTCATTAAGCACTAAAATCTTAACGATTTGTGAAAAGAGGTTCTGACCACAACCTTCTCCCTTTATTTCCGGTTAAATCGAAATAAAAACCTATGAAAAAAATACTTCTATTCTCTTTTGTAGTCATGGGCCTGACAGCCTTTGCCCAGAATGACGAGCAAGACGTGAAACAGGTCATCAATTCAGCTTACATCGGTGGCATTCATAATGGTGGGCCGGTGGCAGATATCCGCAAAGGATTTCATCCCAGTTTCAACATGTTGCGCCTGATGGAAAATGATGTCAAGCCGCTGGCTATTGAAGATTGGATAAAAAACATTGAAGCCAGTCGTGCGAAAAATCCTAATGCCACTTCACCAAAAGTGGAAGGGAAATTCGTATCAGTTTCTGTTGCCGGAACCTCGGCATCAGTTGTCCTTGAACTCAGCAGAGAGGGTAAGAAAATTTTTACCGACCACCTGCTGCTCTATAAATTCACAGAAGGCTGGCGAATTGTAAGTAAGACTTTTTACCGCTACCCTTAGACACTTAATGTGCTTTATTCGAAATGAGCCGTGTGGTTTACGCCACGCGGCTCATTTCTTTTCTGGCTCTGTTATTTACCCGACTGATGGCTATGGGGATCAGGAACAAAACAAATCGGGAAGCCCACGATGCCGGCTCCCAATCCGGAATGCAAAGTAAAATGGCCAATAAAAAAATAGCAGAAATATATCGTGATCTCTGAAAAGAATATTTTTTTACTATTGGCT
This sequence comes from Cytophagales bacterium WSM2-2, assembly GCA_015472025.1. Taxonomy (NCBI): domain Bacteria; kingdom Pseudomonadati; phylum Bacteroidota; class Cytophagia; order Cytophagales; species Cytophagales bacterium WSM2-2. The sequence goes on along the minus strand of BNHL01000001.1, from coordinate 2,921,770 downwards.
GGTCAACGAGGGTAGATAATTTTCGATCGGGGTTCCCTGCGTATCTATAAATGAAAAAGAGACTCAGTGAAATCATGAGCATATTGAAGTTGTACACCATCCATGCGATGTCAAGATTGCCGTAAAATGAATTGAGGCCGCTCGTAAAAGGCACGAGCGCTATCCAGAATAGCACATGAAGATTGAGCCAAAGTAAGCCCTGTGTATAGTTGGTGATGTAGCCGAACAGCCGATGGTGTGTAACCCAGAATTGCCCGATCACAGCAAAGCTCAGTGCAAACCCGAGAAATTCAGGGATTTTTTCCTCCAGTGCTTTAGTAAGTTCATGTGAATTCCTGACCTTGAGAATCGGTACTTTCATTTCAATGACAAGTAATGTAATTGCGATAGCGAAGACAGCATCGCTGAACAAGATCATGCGATCAATCTGGAACTCGTGCCGATCGGAAAGAAAATCGGGGTGCGGGTTGGTTTGGCTCATGGGTTTGGGGTGATAGATTCTAGGAGGTCATTGCCTTCAGAATATCGTGCTGGGTAATGATGTGGGCATTTTCATTCTCATCACGAACCAGCAGCGCTTTATTATTCTTATTGAGCATAGATGAAAGAACATCAAGGGTAGTATCTACCGCGACTACCTGCATAGGCCCATCCATGATCTCGCCCACAGACTTATCTTTCAAAGTCGGGTCATAAATAATTTTCTCCACCAGAGTTGATGTGGATACGCTTCCGACAAACTCCTGGCCTTCAATCACGGGCACCTGGTCAACCCCCTCTTTATTCATCAGGCGTATAGCCTCACCGATTGTTGATTTTTTGGTAACGGTATGAAGTGTGTCTTTACCATTTCTGTTCATGATTATCTCCCTTGCCGTAATGAAAGCGCGCTCCTCAGTGAACCCATGATCCTTCATCCACATGTCATTATACACTTTGTTGAGATAGCGCGTGCCATGATCAGGCAATAGAATCACCATTGTGTCGTCTTTTTTCAGATGATCTTTAGCATATTCCAGTGCACCGTGCAAAGCTGAACCGCTGCTCCAACCCACGAACAATCCCTCCTCACGAGACAGCCTGCGCGCCATGATAGCCCCATCCTTGTCGGTCACTTTAATAAAAGTATCGATGATCTTGAAGTCAACGTTCTTTGGTAAAATGTCTTCGCCAAATCCTTCGGTCAGGTAAGGGTAAATTTCATTGCGATCAAAAATCCCGGTCTCTTTATATTTCTTGAAGACGGAGCCATACGTATCAATTCCAACAGCAATGAGGTTTGGATTTTTTTCCTTCAGAAATTTGGCAGTTCCACACATCGACCCGCCGGTACCAACGGTTGCTACATAATGTGTGATCTTTCCAGCTGTTTGGTTCCAGATTTCCGGCCCCGTAGTCTCGTAGTGTGCTTTGGCATTGGATGGGTTGTCGTACTGGTTAGGGTAAATTGAGTTGGGAATATCCTGGTTGAGTTTCCTCGCCACCGAATAGTAAGACCGTGGGTCCTCCGGCTCAACATTAGTAGGACACACGATTACTTCGGCTCCTACCGCACGGAGAATATTAATTTTTTCCTGCGACTGCTTATCGGCCATGGTAAAAATACACTTATAGCCTTTGGCCACGGCAGTGAGAGCCAGCCCCATACCTGTATTGCCCGAAGTACCTTCAATGATGGTGCCTCCAGGCTTTAACCTTCCCTCCTTTTCGGCATCCTCGATCATCTTCAAAGCCATTCGGTCTTTGGTACTATTGCCCGGGTTGAAATACTCGACTTTGGCCAACAGCGTACCCGCAATACCCTTATTCAGTTTATTGAGCCGGACGATAGGCGTGTTACCGATGGTCTCGATGATAGAGTTGTAAATCATAATTCTGTTTTGCTCAAAGTTAATAAAAAGAGATTTTAGGCCGTGCGCATTTGATGCATTCATAATGCGGGAATCATCTTCAAATAATAAGAGAGATCGATCTTTGCGCCATAAAATGAAGACACAACTGATTCTGCTTATCAGTTTACTTACCTTCAAGATCGGTGCCTGCCAGTCCGAATACGCTACCCCCTCTACTGTAGAAATTAAAATACTCTCCTGGAACATTTATATGCTCCCTGGAATTGTGGCTATGAAGGGCAAGACAACCCGCGCTGAAGCGATCGGGGAAATACTGGCGGGCAGTGAATATGATGTGATCGTCTTCCAGGAAGCATTTCACCGTAAGTCGAGAAAAAAGATTGAAGAGGCTTTGCGTGAAAAATTCCCTTACCAGGCTGGACCAGCCAACCAAAAGCTGGTGTCATTCAAAACCAATAGCGGCATTTGGATATTCAGCAAGCATCCCATTCTGTCCACGCGGTCTATTATCTTTAAAAACAGGTCAGGGATAGATGCGTTTTCTCGTAAAGGCGCCTTGCTTGCGGAAATTGAAATCAATCATCAGCGTGTTCAGGTTGCCGGAACACATTTACAAAACTCCGGACCGGTGTGGATACGCCAGAGTCAATGTGCAGAATTCTATCACCGGGTACTCAAGCCGGAGTTTCGTCCAGATGTACCACAGATCATCTGTGGTGATTTTAACATCAAGAAAAAAAATGAGGACGAATACCGCCTGATGCTCCAAAGCCTGAAGGCTACAGATGGAGAACTGGCCGGTGACCTGAAGTTTTCATATGATCGAAAGCGCAACGACTTGCAAGTGGAAGGTGGAGACGAAGCCGAGCTAATCGATTACATTCTCATCCGTGACCCTGTCGATTCACGGATTGTTCACCGCAGGATTTTAGCATTTCAAAAGCAATGGAGTTTGAGACATGCTGACCTATCTGATCATTTTGCGTTGGAGGCGTTGGTTCAATTTAACACGGAGACTTTCGTGTCATCGATCAGTTCAACAGGAAAGTAAGAAACTCAGATTTTCACCAGGCCTCTGCGCAGCGCTTCAAGCACCATTCCAGTGCGGCTCTGCACTCTGAACTTGGTAAATAGAGATTCACGATACCCGTCTATTGTTCTTTCACTCACCTTCATCAGGTTGGCAATTTGCTTGTAGGTAAGGTCGCTGGTAGCATGTTGGAGAAAATCCCTTTCCTTGTCGTTGAATTGAATGACAGTTCCACTTTGATTGGTGAGCAAGAGCTGGCCCAGGCTGCCTTTATTCAATTCAGAGTTATAATAATTGTTGACGTACACTTCTTTCAACGCATTCTCCAGCTCATACGAGTCGACATCTTTTAAAAGGTAGCTGCTACAGCCAGAGTGAATCATCTGGAGGATAGTCTCTTCCTTGGCATTCATCGACAAGGCAATGAGCTTGATTGACGGATGTGTGCTTTTGAGCCATTTTGTTGTTTCAACGCCATTCATGTTAGGCATCTCAACATCTACCAGCATAATGTCTGGCAAGGACGACAGCGTTTTAATTTTCTCCTGCAGGTCCACTCCGTCATGTGCACGCAAAATAACTTCGACCCCCGAAAAATTAGCTAACAGAAGACTTAGCGATTTGCTAAATAACTGATGGTCGTCCACAATACCTACCTTGATATTCATGGGTTAACGATTTCTTAATCTATGTGACATGAAAGTTTCTTCGCTAATATCGTTAAAATAAAGCGGTGTTCACGTTTTCGAATTTTGGGGCAACTGAATGTGAACCGTGGTTCCTTGTGTACCCGATTTCCAATGTGCTGTTCCACCCATCAGCGAAGCCCGGTGGCGAATGCTGTTCATGCCGAATCCGCTCTTGCCCAAATCAGCATCAAAACCCTTTCCATCATCTTCAACGGTGACCTTTACCGATCCATCATCCTGCTGTGCCGCAATCCTGATCCTGGAAGCCTGCCCATGCTTTAAAGAATTTTGAAATGCCTCCTGAACCATCCGGAAAAGCATCAGTTGACGATCGCGTGGCAACACAATTTTCTCTGGGTGCTCCAGGGTCATGACTATTTCCCGAGTTGCATTAATCCGGTTTGCTTCTGCCTTTAGATTTTCAATAAAACTAAACTGTTCCAGCCACTCGTTGCTAAGTGATTTACTAAGGTTTCTTACTTCCGCTATCGCCTGGCTCAACGTATCGTTGGCAGTTGTAAGGGTCTCCTTCATATCTCCGGTCCGCTGTGCTACACCAATCAGGACTTTCGAAGAGTTCAATAGCTGACCTAGATTATCGTGAAGCTCTTTGCCAAGCCAATTCAGGGTCTCTTCCTGGGCTTCCAGTCTTGTTTTCAGCAACTCTTCGTTGTACTGATTTTGAAGTTGTTTTTTTTCGTGAGTATATAGCAACTGCTTCTTCTGATAGATCAGAACCAAGATGATAATACCGATGGCCACCAACAAAAAGAAAGCGCAGCCAGCTACGATGATGGTGACTTCTTGCGATAAATTATCCATATCAGGCCGCTACAGGTTAGTAGAGCCCCTAAAAATAAGAGAACATTGTGAATTCCCCACAAGTATGTAAGAATCAACCTGTTTTCATGCAAATAATTGGCATCTATTACCTTTTCTGTTAAGCGATGATACGTGAGGAATATACCAAATGCCCCTAAATGATATATTAATTGAGAGCAAACAAACCAAAAATCAAACTTTAATGAGAGTTGTTCTTCCGTTATGTTAGAAAAAATCTGATGTAAGTAAAGGAAGATAAGTAGCACAACTCCCGTAGAGGTAATAACATAACCATTGCTATCAAATAGCTTATCATTGCCAAGCAAAATATTAGCCGCAAAATAGGTCAGTGTTACTCCCCCAACGAGAACTGTGATACCTCGCTTCCATGTCGATGTAAGCAGGGCGCTATAATAATACGCCATTGCTAAGCTTGTGAGCACGTACAAGACATTGTATAAATGTGTATTAACCGCAGTTGTGGACAACGTGTTTAGCATGAGCACAGTAGCGGAAAGGTAATATCCACATAATACCAAGTACCTTTTGTTCCTTTCTATTTTTAGAAAAGCGTACAGGAACGCAAGTAGGTTGATAAAGAGAGCAAGCGGCTCAACTACATATGAAATCAAGTATTCCAACCTAGTACTTTGATTCCCCTTTCATGCTATTAATCCTGTGTAGTGCATGGTGGGATTGGGCAACCAGGCACATCACCATCTCCAAGTTTTTTGCTCTTCGGCTTAATGGCAGATGCATCAATCCTTAACGCGCCAACCATCTTCCCCTCTTTTGTTTCAACACTTTCAATACTCACTGTGAAAAGGACTTTCTTGGGACCCATGTCAAGAAGGCGTTGTAAGCCTTGAGGCTCAAATACAAACTGGAACGCCTTTACTTTTTCTGTCGCTTTCTTCTTTGCCATAATTGTTACGATTAAAGTTTATTAAATCATTTTCCGCAATATGAATAAAAAACCGACATGGTCATGAGCTTTACCATGTAATTCGAATCGGGGTTTTTTCCCGTCTCCGATACGGGGAAAAACCCGTTGACTTTATCCCTTTCTTTCATCAAGATTTGTCTACCTAAAACAGCGGGGAAAAATGTGGTGTTTTTCGCGGATTTGAAATAATGCCGAGAGCACACGGCTCGCAGGCACAACTAAACCTTAAAAGGTATGGCCTACGATGCACTCCTTCAGCTATTAATTACCCCGGTAGATTCTTCCAAACGGGTAATAATACTCGTACCATTTCGATTTGACCTGCGAACTATCACAGGCTAACCCCTGAAATATTTACCGGAGGAAAGCCGAAAATCCGAAGAAACAGAGTAGGCAAGCCAACAAACTCAAAAAAGCAATTAATGCAGACACATTCAAACCGGATCTATCTATGGCTGGCCTCTGTCAGACTTCGCGCTATAATGCCCATGCTCGCCCTTATCCTTACTATCAACCAGGGGTGCTACCACTACCGGATCAGTTCCGCCAACTTCGATCCTTCCACGAGTTATGAAAAGAAAACCATTCACTCGTTCTTCTGGGGACTGGCGGCCAAGCGCAATAATGGTATTGATCTCGTTACCGACAACTGCGATAAAATGAATATCAATCAGCTGGACGAGATTAGGGTTACAACCAACCTTGGCTATTCACTGATCAACATCGCCACACTCGGTATCTGGAATCCAATTCAAATCCAATGGAAGTGTGCGAAACCCAGAGAGCGCGAGGGGACGACAGATAATCACCGAAAGAAAAATTAGCCACCCAAAAACAATTGCAAATGATTATCAGTAAAACAGGAGCAAAAAGCTGGACCAACAGGCACGAAACATTCACACAAAATATCAACGACCTGTATAATCTCGCCAACCAGGACTCAGGAGATGTAGTCGATGATTATAATGATGCGACAAAAGGGATTCAAAGCATTATTAAAGATGCCATTGCTTCCGGTAAAACGCTCCGCATCCTTGGCGGGGAATGGTCGTGGACTAAAATCGCTGCCACTGATGGGATCCTGCTCAACACCAAACCGCTTAACCTCTCACTGGCCATCGGCCGTGACGATGTCTCATCGGGCTATGCCAAAACACCAGATGATTTATATTTTGCACAGTGCGGTGTTTCAGTTAAGGAATTAAATGACCGCCTTAAAAAAAGAAAACGGTCACTGAAGACAACCGGAGCAAGTAATGGTCAAACCATTGTAGGTGGAATGTCTACCGGCACTCACGGTGCAGCCATTGATGTGGGGTCCATACCGGATTACGTTGTGGGCCTTCATATCATCACAAGTCCTACCCGTCATATTTGGCTGGAACGAAAAAGCTACCCGGTTGCCTCAGATTCATTCGCAGAAATTCTGAACGCAGAGTTGGTGCGGGATGATGATATGTTCAATGCCGCGTTAGTCAGTTTCGGAAGCTTTGGTTTTATTCATGGAGTAATGCTGGAAACAGATCCATTGTTCCTTTATCAGGCATTTCGACTGCGCGTGCCAATGGACAACAACTTATTCAGCCTGATGGAAACGTTGGATTTTACCAACACCGCAGTGTCACTTCCCAACGGACATGAACGGCCTTATCATTTCCAGGCATTGATCAACCAATACGATACAAGCAACCAGGCCTACATGACAGTGATGTACAAGCGTCCGTACAAAACACCTTATACGCCACCGGCAATGACCACTGGGATTGCGCCCGGAGATGATGCACCGGTGTTCATTGGAAAAATAACACAAGCGCTACCAGCCATCGTGCCCGGAGCTGTCAATGCACTTGTGGGCGCTTCTTATAAACCGTATAGTGATGTATGGGGAACTCATGGCGAAATGTTTACGAATACCGACACACATGGCAAAGTGCTCAGTTCTGCTTTGGGCGTGCCCATCAATTACGTTAACCAGGTGAGACAGCTTTTCGTGGCTGTCAATAAATCAAAAGGTCCATTTGTAGGAGTTCTTGCCTTCCGCTATGTCAGAGGGACCCAGGCTACTCTGGGTTTCACCCGGTTCCCAAATACTTGTGTGATCGAGTTGGATAGTGTGTTCTCGAATGAGTCGATGAATTTCTATACCAATTTCTGGAACGAAATGATCAAGCAGGGAATTCCGTTCACGTTCCATTGGGGCAAGCTCCTGGATCTTAACAAGACCACACTGCGAACGATGTACACGGATGCCAAAGTTGAATCCTGGCTAAGTGCACGATATGCAGTAATGAAAGATGTGGCGAGTATGCATGTTTTCACTAATGACTTCATGCGACAGATCAGTCTCGATGTTTTGCCTTCTGTCCCCGTCTGAGTTATGCAATCTGTTTTATCTGCTCCCTGGTTTCTCCGATTGACTTCCGGGTTCCTCAGGCAATTCTTCCCCGTATTGAAAATTGGGAATTGGGTTGTGATCTCCCGGTTTGAAGAAGTAAAGGAGGCGCTGCTCCGCCCGGATGACTTTACCATAGCCCAGATCAATTTTGGCCGAATGAAAGACCTGGACCTGGATTTTTTCCTGGGCATGGATACCTCTCCGGTGCATGACCGCGAAAAAGGAATCATGGAATCTGTAGCCAGGCACGAAGACCTCCCGTGGATTCAAGAAATGATTGCCAAAGAGTCGGCCGGACTCATCTCGGCTGTCAGAGCAGAAGGGAAAATTGAAATCATCGGCACCATTTCACGGGTTGTACCAATCGCATTCATTGAGCGCTACCTAGGTATTCCCGTTGAAGATCGTGGTCGCATGCAAAAGTGGATGAGGACTTTATTCCATCACTTATTTCTCAACCTCACAAATGACGAGAAAGTACATGACGAAGCAAAAGTTGTCGCTTCTGAACTGAAGGAATACATGGAAACGGTTATTGCTAAATTCAATACCAATAAAAACCCTCCACCCAATTCACTCCTCGCCCGTCTGCTTGAGTTGCGGGATCGTCATGATTTTATTGATAGTGATTTCATCCGCAGAAATCTTTGCGGTCTTATGATCGGTGCTGTGGACACTACGAGTAAGTGCGTGGTGTTGATACTAGAAGAATTATTTGGCCGGCCGGAGAAATTAAAAGAAGCGGTAAGGCTCGCGGAGCAAAATAAAATCGAAGACCTGCGAAAGTACTGTTACGAGGCCCTTCGATTTAATCCGCATAACCCGATCATCGTGCGCTATACACCACGGCCTGTGCGGATCGGGAGAAATGGAAAGTACTCAGTGCCCGCCAATCACAAAGTTGCTATCGGAATATTTTCGGCTATGCATGACTCTGGTGCATTTGAGAATCCTAAAGATTTCGTTGTCAGTCGGAAAAACGAATACCTGCACTTCGGTTATGGCATGCACGTTTGCTATGGCCGCTATATCAACGCAGTGCAGATCACTGAAATAGTAGCTGCGCTTCTCCGTCTGAAAAACCTGAAACCTTCCAGGAGCAGGCAGGCAATCTGTGACGGGCCGTTTCCTGATGTTTACTGGTTAGAGTTCGATAAATAAATTTCTTCTATGATCTATCAAAATCCGCTGACAGTGCTGGTTGAAATTGAGCCAGATCGTCTGCAAAGCCTTAGGTCTCTGTTACAATTGATCGCTAATGACGTGGAATCCAATAAGTGCATTCCATTTCTTCAACTGAAAAGTATTCACTTCGCAAGATTCGTGATCATCGAGGCTTCACAAGTCAACGGGAAGCCGACTCCCGCCTGGCTTTCTTTCAGCAGCAACTTTGATGGCGACCTGGACGATCATCTCACTGAACTAATCAGTAAAGCTGGCAACGGATTCGATGAAGTATACGCGCATTGCAAAAATTATCCCGGAAAGAACGAATGGGTAGGATTCATTAAAAGTCATATGTTACCCCCGCCCAACGCTTTCTATATCGGGCACCGGGGCCTGACAGTTGAAGTGATCCGTTACCAGAATGAAGTACGACAGGAAATTCAATCTTTTTTGAACACACATCCACAGGAAAATTTTGAGCCCGAAGTGATCAAAAAAAATATTATCGGTCACCTGGAAAGCAAAGGTTTTAAACGGTCTCCTCCTGGTATCCATTTAGGTTCTCTCACTCCCATCCTGGTTACAGTTGCCATTGTTACACTCGTTTTGATTTTTCTCCTACGAATGAATTTCCTATGGCTCCTGGCAATTGTGGTCACGATACTGATTATCGTATACATCATTTTGCGCTTCAAAGAAAATTCTGACGAACAAATTGAAGTTGACTATAACCAGGATCTTGACAAAAAGATTGTAACGCTGCAAAAGGCAGAAGACTTCAACGTTCAAAACCAACTGACGCACCTGGTCAATATAAAGCCGGGTGCCTTTCGACTATTTATTTTAAGAGCAGTGCTTTGGGCGATTAATCTCCTCGCTAAAACCCTTTTCAACAAAGGCAAGCTCGGAAACATTCCTACCATTCATTTTGCCCGTTGGGTAGCAATTGACAACAACAGTCGCCTTCTCTTCTTTAGCAACTTTGATGGCTCATGGGAAAGCTACCTCGGTGATTTCATTGACAAAGCTGCTGTTGGCCTCACGGGAGTGTGGAGTAATACCGAGTTATTTCCAAAAACAAAAAACCTCGTTTTCGATGGCGCCACAGACGAGGAACGCTTCAAATACTGGACGCGTGTCCACCAGATACCAACACAGGTTTGGTACAGCGCTTACAAGTCGCTTTCGGTAGTCAATATTCTCAACAACAATGAAATTCATCAGGGGCTGTTCAAACCGATGAGCAAGCAAGAGACGATAATTTGGCTTAAGAAATTATAAACAGGCTATTATGGAAACATTGGACAAGAAAGACATCCAGGGACTACTGCTTCGCGCTTACAAAGATTTGGGATCTTCCGGCTTCCTTCTGTGTAAAATCTCAGACAACAACTCTTTCAAGGAATTCCTTAGCAAAGTCCATTCGCAAATCACCAACAGCGAAAAGAATCCGACTTCGGGTGCAATGAACATTGCGTTCACCAATAACGGGTTTACTCAGCTCGGTCTGAAAATGAAGAGAAATTTTTCGAGTGAGTTTAGTGAAGGCATGCAGTCCAAATTCCGTCAGCGTATCCTCGGTGACTATAACAGCAACGATCCTGAAAAATGGATCTGGGGTGCTCAATCGGAAATTCATTTCATACTTATGCTTTACGCTCCCAATACCAATGCCATTAATGCGAAAGTAGAAGAGATGCAATCATTGCTGGCTGTTCATAAAGTCACCATTGTTCAATCTATTATTTCAGACGACCTGGAAGGTGACAAGGAGCATTTCGGTTTTCACGATGGCATATCTCAACCGGTCATCCGAAGTCTCAAGGGTAAAAAGGTCTCATCAAAAAGTAACGTAGTTGCCGATGGAGAGTTTATTTTTGGATATTTGAATGAATATGACAAGATGCCGATCTCTCCCATCCTTGATTCTCCTGATCAATTTGATTTTGGTAAAAACGGCAGCTACATGGTCTTTCGCCAACTCAAACAAAATGTGAAAGAGTTTTGGAACTACATGAGCACTCAATCGGGAGGTGACATAAATGAAGCCATCCATCTCGCTTCAAAAATGATGGGGCGATATCTCAATGGAACGCCACTCGCGTTGTCACCCGACAAGCCTGACGCAAAACTTGCTGAAGAAAATAATTTCGGATACTACTCGACTGACAAGTTCGGGGAAAAATGTCCTTTTGGAGCACATGTGCGCAAGGCCAATCCGCGTGATGGCATGAATGATGACCCCGTGGAATCAACCACAGTTACGAATCGCCATCGCATACTCCGGAGAGGTCGGCCTTACGGTGCACCTTGCGCTCCATCGATGAACCCCGAAGACATATTGAAGGCTGCGCAGCCAGCTCATGAAGTCGGACTGGTATTTATTTGTTTCAATACAAATATCAGCAGGCAGTTTGAGTTTGTTCAGCAGCAATGGATGAACAACAAAAAATTTTATCACTTATATAATGACCCTGACCCAATTGTCGGAATTGATGGGAAACCACCTGTGAACGGTGTGAGTAAAGCCGAACCGCCAGGTGAGTTTACCATTCAAAATTGCCCGGTCAGAAAAAAATTGACAGGTGTTCCGCAGTTCACCGTAATGAAGGGAGGAGCTTATTTTTTCTTTCCGGCCATCGGTGCAATAAGTAGATTGATCGATTCGATCCATTGATTTCCAATAAAATATTTTTATACTAAAACTTTATTTGAAATGACCTCTTTCCCGATTCTCGATCTCGTAGCTGGCTTAATATTCATTTATTTCCTGCTCGCGCTGATTAATAACTCGTGCATCGAGCTTTACTCGACCTTCATCCAGCTACGCGCCAAGATGCTGGAAGAGTGGATTCGCACAACTTTTGCTGAGACAGCCCATGCCATTCTGGATAACATTTTACTTAGCGGTCTCACGGCCAAAGGCAAGTCCACTCATTATATGAATGGAAAGAACTTCGCTAAAGCTGTTGCAGAACAAGTTTACACTGCCATTCAGAAAGAACCCGCAACCGCTACAACCCCGTCTCCTGCTAAACCACTTGGGGTAAGTGACATTGATGGAGCTATCGCAAGCACTTCTTTTCCGGAGCCTGTAAAAAAATTGCTGCGAAACTTTGTGATGAAAACACACATTCAGCAAAAGATCACTGACAAGATGAATGATGCTGAGCATTTCGAAGAGCAAATAGAGCAGTGGTTCAACGGCATTATGGAGCGGTTGTCGGGTCGCTACAAACGGAAAACGGTCTGGTACACTTTTTTCTTCGCCACTATCACTACGCTGGCGTTGAATATTGATTCCCTCCAGCTGGCGAATTTCCTGTACAACAATCCGGAAGCCCGGCAGAAGCTGGCTGGCGCAGCCTATTCAGCTGCTCAAGACACAACGTACATTAATAAAGTCAACGACATTCAACAACGCGCCAAGGCGTTGGCAAAAGATACCAGTTCCTCAGACTCCGTAAAGCAATTGGCTTTGTCTCTGAACCGTGTGGTGAATGAAGTGAAGAAAGAAAAAACGAACATGGAGACCACGGTGGCTACTTTAAATATGTACATTCCCATCGGCTGGCCAGATAAAAGTTTTGATCTCTCCATCAAAAATCACGGACCGTGCTGGGGTGTTGTGTGGTTTGGATTAAAAAAAATTGGAGGCTTATTGATGACGATACTCGCCATCTGCCTTGGAGCTCCTTTCTGGTTTGATGTGTTGGGCAAAGTGGCCAACCTGAGGAGCAGTCTCAAACCTGAAGACAAGAAGAAATAAAACTAACCAACTAAAAATTGTATGGAAAAATTAAAGGAATGGGCCCAGGTAATTATTCTGCTGATTGTCGCTGTTGCTCTTTATCAGATTTTTGTCACTAATTCCAATCTGCGTTCAGCCCTGAAGACCCTTGACGGCACTAAGAAAAAACTCGACTCCGCTTCGTTGGAAATCAAATATTCCAAAAGCCAGGTCGATTCTCTCCAGCGTAATTTTACCAGGTTCAGTGCTTACATACGCGATGTTCAGGGGCGACTTGAGAGGCTTGACTTAGAGAAACGAGTCAGCGATCAATCTTTCATTGCCAAAAGAGACAGCATTAAGGTCCGCCTGAAAGAGCTAAATAAAACCGTAGATCTCACCGGCCAGGATCTTCCGGAGGTACCTGTCATTGAAACTAAAAAACCGTAAGTAGCGATATGAAAAAATTTATCATCCTTTGTTCCATTGCTTGCCTGATCGAAGTACAATCGCTCGCCCAGTCCTTCAATTGTGCAGGCCTGAGCGCCAGCCGTTATTATTTGAAAGACACGATCGTAGTGAACTGTGACACCGTTTTCCTATTGAACAAGCAGACCTATTCCTTTTACAGGAATCAACTAAAAAAAATAAATACAGCCGATCCGAAACTGAAAGAACTTGTCAGCACGCAAAGTGATCTGATTAATCTTTACGAGAAAAGAATCTTAGATCTGGATGGCAGGTACACCGCACTTCGGAAAACATTTGACGAAACCCTGAAGAACTCGTCTGTCTTTATTGAAACCTCGAGCGGTGAAATGACCAGTATCAAGAACTCGCTGGGTAAAGCCCAAAATAATATTGCAGCTGCACAGGACAGCATTTCGTCTGTGAAAACAATTTTAATTAAAGACATGGCGCGCATTAAGAAAAATAATGTCAAATGGGGAATTGGCGGGGTAATCTTAGGAGCGCTAGTCACTATCGCATTAAAAGGCCAATAACCAACACCCAAATAACCCATGATCACTATCAACGACAAATGCATCGACCTTGTAAAGAGTTTTGAGGGTCTCGTACTTCACGTTTACCACGGGGCAGCCGATCGTCCCGATGTCTTTACAATCGGTTATGGCACCATTCAATATCCACCTGACTACATGCGTGGCAAACGTGTGGCCATGGGCGACCCGGATATCACCGAGGCACAAGCCACCTCATTTTTGAAATACGAAGTGAATCAAAAATCTGCCGCCATTGATCCTTTGCTTCGCGATGACTTGACCCCTAACCAATTTGGTGCTCTTATTTCGTTTGCCTATAACCTGGGAGATGGATCGCTTAAACAAAGCACACTTCGTTTGAAAGTAAATGCAAATCCGAATGATCCGACTATTCGGGACGAATTCATGCGCTGGGTACACTCCAATGGCCAGGTACAGGAGGGGTTGGTTCGAAGGCGCAAGGCCGAAGCAGACCTGTATTTTTCGTAGATCGTAAAATCTTAAAATCCGGTTCAAATCGCGTTTTGCAGAGTTTCACGACACGTGCGGGAAAAATACCGTACTCAATACGGGAAAAAACCCGTTGACTTGAAACCATAACATGTTAACCTTTGGCGCTCAAAATTTAGAGCTCCATAACAAGAACAAACAGGCAAAGTCTAAAATGAACCGGTTGACATCAATTATGGACTTGATGAAAGGAAGCAGGTCCGAAAAAGAATATGAATTTCAAGAATATGCGGTGGAGCCTACCCCAGGCTTCGTATTGCAAATGATGTTCGTCATTTTTTTGGGGGCGTGTTTGATAATTCTGCCCCTTCTCGCCATTCGGGGAATACATTGGTTGCAAAGAATCGGCAGAATAAGCCTTTCCTAAATAAACGTCCCGCGGTTTCAGACATTCTTGCTCATTTGAAACAGTGGCAATAGCTTTGCCCATTATTCCATGAGCATTAAATATTTCATCAATTCGCTGCTAGGCTTGTTGTTCACGACAGTTGCATCCGCACAGCAACCGGAAGAATTCAATGTTTCCTGGATGAAGGCCAAATATGGTGCCATTGCGATTTACAACGGAAGCAAAAATTCCTTCACAATAAAATTTTTTGCGGGTACATTCGAGCCAGCTCCACAGGAAAATTTCGTTTGGGTCGATGGCGTACTGATGCAGGTGTCGCTGGCGCCATTCCACACGAAGACTCCAACTACCCAATCGCTTAACATCGGCTCGCAAAAAGTATTTCTCAACTCCTGGCGCGAATTTGAAAAGAAGTGGCTCGAAGATCAACTCAAAGTAGCATCCGTGACTGAGAAAGTGGAATTCACCTCGATCAACAACAAGGTGTTTATGGAGTGGGTCATCGATATGCCACCAGGTTCTTCCGGGTCAATAATCAAGCAGGTCTACCTGGTTACAATTTGCTTCGATCAAATGCTGATTTTCAACGGACCAATCCAAAGACCCGAAACAGAAACCGGAACTAAAAATAAACTGACACAAGTCGCGACAACATTGGAGCTCAATGCCGGTAAGCTAGTTGACCTGGACCAGATGTACAGGGATTTGCAGAAGTAGGTCTCCCAACACCCATAAAAAAAGCTTCCAGATTCACTGAAAGCTTTTTTTAGTACCTCAGGCCGGAATCGAACCGGCACACCTTTCGGTACACGATTTTGAGTCGTGCGCGTCTACCAGTTCCGCCACTAAGGCATCTTTGGTACTCCCGGAAAACCGGGGTGCAAATATGGCTAAACTTTAGATTTGAGCAAAATTCAAATTCACTTTTTAGGCTAGAGAGGGTTTCTAAAACGCACAAATGTGCCCATGGGAAGATCATAACCGTTAGCTGGTTTCAGGAAAAATTCCCCGCACTCCAACTTTGCGTTTTGAAAATGAGTTTTAACTACATTGAAGCCCACAGTTGCAGATAACCCAACAGCATACATCGATAAAATAAAAAATCGATTCTCGGATTCCAGAAGTTGGCTACTCAGATAAACAAGTTCATCAAGCTTCTCTTGCAGGGTCCATTTTTCACCTTCCGGCCCACGACCATAGGGTGGCGGGTCCATGATAACACCGTTGTATTTGTTCCCGCGCTTCACTTCGCGCTTCGCAAACTTCAACGCATCTTCATACACCCACCGGATATTATCCAGTTTATTCAACTGCATATTCTGATTGGCCCAATTCAGGCCCGGACGTGAGGCATCTACATGCGTAACATCTGCCCCCGCCTGTCGTGCTACAATAGAAGCTGCACCAGTGTAGGCAAACAAGTTCAGAACACGTGAGGGCGATTTCCACTGCGACACCGTGTCAAAAATAAAATTCCAGTTCTCCCCTTGCTCAGGGAAAATTCCCACGTGACCAAAACTGGTGAGCGCCAATCTCAACGTAAGTGAAAGATCATTATATCCATAATTCACATTCCAGCTATCGGGCATAGATTGCTTTTTCTTCCACCCTCCCTTCACCTCGTCTCCAAAACGGAAATGGTCTTTTTGTTCACGTGTGAAATGAGCATGAGCGAGTTTACCCCATTCTTCTTCTGGCTTTGACTTCTGCCAAATCGCCTGAGGTTCTGGTCTCGCCAAAATGAATTTTCCAAAACGCTCCAGTTTCTCACCATAACCGGAGTCGATAAGTTCATAGTCTTTCCAGGAGGATGGGTGCAGGAGTTTCATTACGGTTCTTTTTGCAAGTCAGCCTTTGCTTTGACACGCAATGTTAGTACAAATTCGCCAGTCAAAGATAACTATCGATGAAAGAAGCAAAGGCTGATAAACACCACCAGGTGAATGACTGCCGAAACACTGTTTCCTTTATTACGATGCCTGGTAAGCAAATTGATCCATAGCAAAACAAGACTCGTGGGAATCAAAAGTAAAAAGCCGAGGATGCCGGGGCTTGGTGTACATGGCCCGCTTGGCTCAAGCTTCTCCCAAAGATTAAAAATCAGAAAAGAGAGTCCATAAAATCCGATGGTTTTGCCAGCGCTCTTAACATAAGGATTTTCCATACAGCTTCATACGAAGATTAGATAGCTAGGGTTCATTCACAATGCGTCTAATCACTGCGGAAAATTTTTCAGGTTCTTCATAAGGCGGTAATGAGCAGGGAAGCTGAAAGCAGTGAATGTTTTTTCTTTCGAATGCAGATGCTCATAATATTCAACTGCGATAGATCACGATTTACCTTTTTTCTTCGCAGTCGCTATCGCAAAGTCAGTGATGCTTTTATTTGCTCTGGGAATATCGATCCCCCACCAAAACAACTTATCGAATACTTTCTTTCGATGCGGCCATTAATCCGATGGTTGCACCAATTGAATAACCACTCAGCGTGGCTTTTCTTTTTTGCTATTTTTTGCAGGTGTTTTCGCGCATGACAATGGTCGTCTAGTCAGTTGCGCACTCAGGGTGAAATTTGGCTCAAAACCTTAACTATTTTCTTCATAAAAACGGCCGAAAGGCACTGTATTTGAGAGGTAAAATACGAGGCATTTTTACTTCCATTTTCTCCTTTTTTAGGTTATATTCATTTCCCCATTCTCCAAGTCCCACCTAACCCCGTTTGTTATGAAAATCTATGATGACAAGCACATTAAGAACATTGTTCTCCTCGGTGCACCCAAGTCAGGAAAGACCTTGTTGGCAGAAGACATGCTTTTCGAAGCCGGCATCACTCACCGACGAGGAACCATTGAAGGAAAAAACACGATAAGTGATTATCATGAGATCGAACAGGAGCGCGGCAATTCTGTCTTTGCTACTGTGTTGCACACCGAATGGCGTGACTACAAAATCAACATCATTGACACACCTGGCTTTGACGATTTTGCGGGAGAAATGATTTCGGCTCTTCGGGTTGCCGATACTTGTGTAGTCGCAATCAACGCACAACACGGAGCCGAAGTAGGCACAGACCTGATCTGGAACTACATCAATCAATTTAATAAACCGGTGATCTTCGCGATCAACCAGGTCGATCATCCGAAAGCGGATTTTGAGTCATCGCTCGCTTCATTGAAAGAGCATTACGGAAACGCGGTCACACAAATGCAGTACCCGGTAAATCAAGGCGAGGGTTTTAACTCTATTATTGACTTGCTCAAAATGGTGATGTACAAATTCCCAACTACCGGAGGCAAGCCGGAAAAACTTCCAATCCCGGAAACGGAAAGAGAAAAAGCAAACGAGCTTCACAACGAATTGGTGGAAAAAGCGGCAGAGAACGATGAGAAGTTGATGGAAAAATATTTTGAGAAGGGAACTTTGGATGAAGATGAAATGCGCGAAGGATTGAAGTTAGGAATGGTTCATCATGACTTATTCCCTGTGTTCGTAATGTCAGCCAAGAAGAACATGGGCACAGGCCGTATGATGGGTTTCATCGACAACGTGGCTCCCTCACCTGTCGATGCGAAACCCGAAAAGACAACTTCAGGAAAAGAACTTTCATTCGACCGCACACAGCCTGCGGTCTTATTTATTTTTAAATCACACCTCGAACCTAACCTGGGCAAGTTGTCCTACTTCAAAGTGATGTCAGGAGAGGTGACTGCTACTTCTGAACTGATCAATACACAGACAGGAGCTGTGGAGAGATTTCATCAGCTATTCATTATGGATGGAAAAACACGCAATCCCGTAGAAAAACTAGTGGCCGGTGATATTGGCGCAACATTAAAATTGAAAGACACCTACACTAATCAAACACTTCACGCCAAAGGGCTTGATATTGCTGTTGAGCCAATCGTCTTCCCTCCACCAAGAATGCAGGTAGCCGTAATTGCACAAAGTAAAAACGATGACGAAAAGATCGGTGAAGTGTTAGGCAAAATTCACCAGGAAGACCCGACACTTGAAGTGGCTTTCTCCAAAGAACTCAAGCAGCTGATTATCTCTGCTCAGGGCGAGTTGCACCTGACCGTTTGCAAATGGTTTTTGGAAAACCTGTACAAACTGCATATTGATTTTGTTGCCCCACGAATATCCTATCGCGAAACCATTCGCAAGCCTTCGAGTGCAAGTTACCGGCACAAAAAACAATCGGGTGGGGCCGGGCAGTTTGGTGAAGTCTATCTTAAAGTAGAACCTTTCTATGACGGCATGCCTGAGCCAACGGAATTCAATATCCGCGGTAAAGAGATAATCGATTTGGAATGGGGTGGAAAACTGGTCTTCTACAATTGCATTGTGGGAGGTGTGATTGATACGCGATTTATTCCTTCGATTCTAAAAGGTGTGATGGAAAAAATGGAAGAGGGGCCGATCACGGGTTCATATGTACGCGATGTGCGCGTCATGATCCATGATGGCAAGATGCACCCTGTCGACTCAAATGATATTTCATTCAAGATTGCAGGGATGATGGCCTTCAAAGATGCATTCATGAAAGCCGAGCCTCAGTTACTTGAACCGATCTGCGATCTTGAAATAAAAGTACCGGAAGAAATCATGGGTGACGTGATGGGGGACCTTCAGACCCGAAGGGCACTCATTATGGGTGTTGACACCAGTGGAAACTACCAGGTGATCAAAGCACGAGCGCCTCTGGCGGAGCTTGACAAATACTCAACGGCCCTTCGCTCCATCTCTCAGGGCAGAGCGAGCTTCACACAGCATCTGGCAGATTATGTTCCGGTTCCCTCCGATTTGCAGCAAAAACTTTCGAAGGCAGCAGTCGCTGAAATGGTCAACGTTTGACTCACTCGAAAAGCACAGACTGAAATCGCTTCGGTTCGCGCAGCGCCTGAGCAATACCTTTGCTCACAGACAGCAATGGCTCTTCATCCAGGTGAATGGGTAATTGAATATTTTTTTGAAGCCGGTCTGCGAGTCCGCGCAATAGTGCGCTGCCACCGGTCAAATGTATTCCATTTTGATAAATGTCAGCTGAAAGTTCGGGAGGACAAACTTCGAGTGTTTGAATGATGCTTTCCTCGATTGATTTGATCGACTTATCCAGCACATAAGCTATCTCAGCATACTCCACTTGTCTTGTTGCAGGAATCCCTTCCAAAATATCTTTGCCTTTGGCAGTCATGGCCAATGGAGGGTTTGTCAACTGTGGAACGGCAGATCCCACCTGTATTTTAATTTGCTCGGCCGTCTTCCAGCCAATCGCGAGGTTATGATTTCTCCGGAAGTAATCCTGGATCTCAATCGTAAAAGTATCTCCCGCAATTTTTATTGATTGAAAAACAGCTATGCCTGAAAGAGAGATAATTACGATCTCTGTGATGCCTCCGCCAATATCAATAACCATCTTGCCTTCCGGCTCCCGGATATTCATGCCCATACCCACTGCCGCAGCTAATGGTTCAAAAAACAAATGTTTCTTTTTGGAATTGAATTGATCCAGTACATCGCGGAGAGCACGCTTTTCCACTTCAGTAGAATAGTATGGAATTCCCGAAATGATATGATCAAAACCAGTAAACCAACTCTTCTTGTGTACTTGTCTTACCATTCTGTCAATCATCACCGATGCTGAACTATAATCAGCAATGACACCCCATTGCAGCGGCTTGACTGATTTGAGATTACCATGGTTCTTTTCGAAAATACTAAAAGCTTCCTCCCCAACTGCCTTTACCGATCGTTTCTCTTCATCAAAGACAATAAATGACGGTTGAGAAAACAGGATTTGATTTTCATCTGTAAGCAAAGTATTGTTGTTGCCCAGATCGATTGCGAAGCTTTTATTTTTCAGGAATGGAATCATGGCACAAATCTAC
The DNA here is from genome assembly GCA_015472025.1 of Cytophagales bacterium WSM2-2. Taxonomy (NCBI): domain Bacteria; kingdom Pseudomonadati; phylum Bacteroidota; class Cytophagia; order Cytophagales; species Cytophagales bacterium WSM2-2. The sequence goes on along the minus strand of BNHL01000001.1, from coordinate 2,901,388 downwards.
AAGGCCGGAAACTAAATCCGGGGGTGTTTCGTTTAGGTCTAACTCTATTCTAATATTATGACCAAAAAGAAGATCATCGCCATTTCCGGGAGCACACGTCAGAGTTCCAGCAACTTAAACCTCATCAATGCCATCATTGACCTTACCAAAGATAAGTTTGAGATTTCTGTTTTTAACCGGATCGATGAACTACCTCATTTCAACCCTGACCTGGACAACGAAACTCCCCCCGAAGCAGTGAAAAGTTTTCGCAAACAGCTGAAAGACGCTGACGGGATTTTAATCTGCACTCCCGAGTATGCTATGGGCGTGCCCGGTACTTTAAAAAACGCCATCGACTGGACCGTCTCCTCATGCGAATTTTCACACAAGCCTGTCGCTCTGATTACTGCTTCGTCTCAGGGAGAAAACGGCCACGCTTCATTGCTCAAGACATTGAAAATAATAGAATCCAATATCACAGACGAAACACAACTGGTGATCTCATACGTAAAAACAAAAGTGAGCCGCGACAATAAAATAACAGATCAAACCACACTCTCGCAGGTGAATTCATTAATCGATGCGCTAAACAAAACAATTATTGATACGTCTGTATCTGTTTAAATTAGCCACTCCAATTACTGCTTATTTCGAAACCCGGCTCAATCCTTCCTTGGCCTGTTTCAAGCTGCCGTCCAACTTTACAGCCAATTCATAATTCTTTTTTGCATCGGGTTTGTTGCCCTTCTTTTCCTTGATCTGCCCCAGTCGCAGGTGAGCACCAGCAATAGAAGGTTCGCCCTCCTTAGGAATGAATGTCAAATATTTCAGCAGGCATTCTTCACCACGGTCCATCTTCAGACTCGTTGTGGCCGAAGTTTTGCCATACCAATAGAGATAAATGTGATGTTCAGGTGCTTTCTTCAACGCTTCTTCAAGCAGTGCTAATGCTTCGCTTCCGATGGCCTGGGCTTTGCTTTCACCTCCACCCATAAAAGCAGGAGCTTGCATGTATGCACCAGCAAGGGAAACACGTGCATCAATATTTTTTTCATCCAGATGGGCCGCCTTCTCCCATGAACGCAGCGCTTTCGGCCCCACCGACATTTGCTTAAACAACCCTGCGTTTTTTCCAATGGCAGCATAGGCATCGCCAAGCCAATTGAAATACTCTGCATTCTTTGAATTAAGCTCCGTTGCTATTTCGAAATAATCAGCCGCATCATCGTACTCTTTTTTATCAAACGCAATGCGACCCAAAAAATAATTGGCGACCGGATATTCTCTCGTGTTTTTAGGTATGGTCTTGAACGCTTTTTCAGCTTCGTCATACTTCTTTTCACTGTAGAATGACTTGCCCTTCTCCACCGAGGGTTGTGCAAGTACAGTCAAACAAAGAAGAGACAACAATCCTATACTCATTAGATTTTTCATGCTAATTGAATTTAAGTGTGATTAATTTTTTGAAAAAACCTGGCGTCCGGAAACCAGTATCAGGAAAACTTATTTTATTCTACTTTCAGTCCTTCCACGGGATTCATCTTCTGTACTTTTCTGATTTGCGTATAGATTGTAATCAGCAACACCGTGATCAGGATCATTACCGCAATAGCCGATGAAGAGAAATCCACCGGCATGTGATAGGGAAAAGATTTGAAAAGCAGTTTTGTCAAAACATATCCAACCGGGGCACCGATAGTCAGCGCTACTCCGAATAGCACCAAATACTGGTTAGTGATGCTTGCCGCAATACTGTTGACACTGGCTCCAAGAACTTTGCGAATGCTGAATTCTTTGATGCGTCCTGCTACATTGAGTGTGATCAAACCGTAAAGTCCTAATATGGCGAGTGACACAGCAATGAATGTAAATACACCCCAAACGATTCTGTAGATTTTGTTTGCCTCGAAATAGCCTGGCCATACGTCTTCCTGGAAGCCACCCTCGAAAGGAATTTGTGGGAACAGTTGCGCCCACTTTACCATCAACATTCTGTATGTCTCTAGTTCAGCGCCTTTTCTTACTTTCATAGACAAAAACCGGTAATCACTTTTGTCTGCTACTCTGAAAATGGTGGGCTTGATGGGCTTGGCAAAACTGTAGCTGTGAAAATCTTTGACCACGCCAACTACCTCATATTGCAAACTATCGATAGTGAAATGCTGCCCTACCGGATTTTCCCACAACATATTTTTAATGAGAAGCTCATTGACTAAAACAGATCTCGTATCACTGCCCTCGTGGTCATTGAAACCGCGGCCCATGATGACCGGCACTTCCATCGTCTCAAAATAATTCGCATCCACCAGCATTTGATCCACTTCAATCTCGCGGCTGGGGAAATGCAACACCGCTGTTCCGTTACTCTTGCCAAGATGATGATTCGATCCTGAAATAGAAACGATACCCGGAGCCTGAGACATCAGCGCATGCAATTCTTCGTACGACTCGCGGTCGGCCACATGAGCGTACATAGTCTGCTCATGATTGTATCCCCAGCTTCGTTTTGCCATGTAGTTATTGTTCTGATAAAACATGGTCGACATCGTGATGAAGATGCAGGCTAACGTTAACTGGAAGCAAAGGAAAATTTTAGTGAGTGGATTTTTCTGGCCAAATTTTACTGAACCCTTCAAAATACCTACCACTTGAAACCTTGAAATGTATAACGCGGGATAAATACCTGAAGCAACGCTGGTAATCAGTAGAATGGCAGGCAGGTAAATCCAAACGTTAGGGTCCGTGAGCTTGAAGTCCATGTTGAAATTCCACATTCGTTCAAACCCCGGAATAAAAAAGGTCATTCCTAAAATGAGGCCCAGTACAAGCGCAAAAAAAGTCACTACTACATTTTCTGATAGAAACTGAATGATGACAAGTCTACGGGTAGCTCCTATCGTTTTTCGCAAGCCGATTTCTTTCAGTCTCTTCGCTGCGGTGGCTATGGCGATATTGATATAATTGAAGCAAGCAAGAGTCATGATCAGGACAGCTATGATGCACATGTACACGATCGATTTATAATTATCGGAAGAGCTTCTCGAAATATCGTCCCTGATAAATTCAGATCTTTTATGCAACGTTGCCAGAGGTTCGAATGCAAAAGAAGAGAGGGCCCAATCTTTTTGCACCGCATCATTTTGCAGCCTCTTGTATTTTTCCATACTGTGCTTAATATTCCTGAGATCGGATGGGCTTTCTACCTGAATGAGTGTTGCGTTTACAAACGCATTCCAGTCGTGGAAATCAAAACTTTGCTCTGAAGTATGGAAGTTTTCGAAGTTGATCAGGAAATCAAAGCGGATGGTGCATGCTTTGGGAAATTCTTTCGCCACACCCGTCACTTTAAAAGCTTTGGTGAGTGTCTGCGAAGGATTTTGCGGATCCTTTCCAAAAATCATTAAGATATCCTGGCCCACCGGATTTTCGTCTCCGAAATATTTGATGGCCATATCTTCACTGAGGATGATACTACTCACATCACCGAGTGACGTTGAGCTTCCCCACTTCAACGGAAAAGTAAACATCTCCAGAAATTCGGGATCAACGTACCGGACACGTTCGTGAAAGACATAATCCTTGTGCTTCATTACCACATTCCGGTCCTCCACGCGGCACATCTTGCTGATGTTCGCGAAATCAGCTTTCATCATTTCACCCAGGGGCCTGGGTGTCCGGCCAAATTGCTGTTGTGCTCCATCGCGATTGGCAAAAAAAGTGACGAGGTAAACTTCGTTTTTGTGCTCATGGAATTGATCAGTGCTCAATGTCCATCGCGCAAAAGCGTAAGCGAAAATACAAATGCCGATTGCGGCTGATAAACCGAACACATTGATAAATGAGTTCAGTGGATTTTTCATTAAACCCCTGACAGAAACTTTAAAGTAGTTTTTGAACATGGCGTATCGATTTAAGTTTTCAATTACTTCCAGATTCCTGACAAGCACCGGCCTTAGCAATTTGAGCATCTCCCAGGTGTAGATTCTTTTCGCTTTCCGAAGCGACCACTGCTCCACATTATCGTAGAACAGTTCTTCCATATCACCTTCAATCTCTTCGAGGTATTCTCTTTTGACAAAGAATCTCAGAACCCTCAAGGGCCACTGCGGTGGGACGATATGGTTTGACCCTTTCATCAAATCAGTTTCAACTCGTAAGCAAGTTTGGGCATGGCGCTCCAAAGACCTGCCCTGATCTCTTTCATCTCGGCAAGCACTTTATGGGCATGTGACGTAGTAGTGTAAATACGCTTGCGCTTCCCTCCCCTTTTCTGTGTGGCTTCGCCAAATTGAGAAGTCAGGAAGCCTTTTTCCTCCATCCGCTTAAGCGCTGACTGTATTGATCCAACACTTAATTTTTCCTTGAGTCGATCTTCCAGTTCGCGCTTGATCTCCACCCCGTAAGCATCCTTTTGCAAAGCAGCAACTGTGAGTAAAACCAACTCTTCAAATTCACCGAGTTTCGTTTTCTTCATATTGTATTATTCGTAATTGCAGTAAATATAGTTACACTATTTTAATCGCAATTGCAGTTATTATATGAATATTTTTTCTAAAGTTTGAAATTGAGCTGTTTAGGTACTTTAAATTTCTGCCTTTGGAGTCGTTACCCCAACAATGAGTAGCCAAAGGCAGATACCCAATTCTCCTAATGAACCCGGAATGCGGATATATTCCGAGATAAGGAGGTCTTTATACCCTGGAAAGATAAATCGTGCTGCAAAATCAATGACGTAGCCGAAACAGCCGAACATAAGGAGAACACCAAGCACTTTAGGAAGGAAACCAGATTTGAAAACCAGGTAGCCAAACGGAAACAGCCAAAGTCCCCAAAAGATAAACGCCAGTTTATTTCCATTGCGGTAATAATCAATGTGCAATAAAACCTGCGCCTGAATTTCTTCATTGCTAAACGCCTTCAGATAACTGGCATTACCCAGCCAGGTCAATATGGCGAACTCGTTAAGCATATTGACAAATGAAATCGGTACACTCACGGCAGCAAGTGTGACCATCATTACAGCTTGTGTTTTATTGACTGGGCTAAGCAGCCTATATAAGGCCAACGGGAGTAGTAAGAAACCAATGAAACAAATAATCCCAACCAAAATGCCCACTCGGAAAAGTAATTCATGATCCTTGAAATTGTTGGCCGTTGCTATGGGATCATCGCCAAAGAAAGTCTCAGGAATATACTTCAGATTGAAGATGCCACCCGCGACAATGATCAGGTAAATCAGACCAGCAATTCGTGCATAAATTTTAGATGGGTTCATGTGTTGGGTAGGGTTTGTGACAATTGAAAAGACGAAACGAGGCAAGAGTTGTTACAACCCTGTAGTGCCTTGAAGAAAATTGACTCCTTAGTCTTTTATAGAATTACTAAACTGCGAAACTTAGTCCTAACCCGCGTGAGGGATGGAGGCATTGTGGAGCCCGAAATGGCACTTGCGCGCTGGACTGGCGACTGCCGACAGCCCGACCTGAGTGAGGAACGAACGATGGGCACGCCCTCTAAAAGGTTATAAGATTGAAAGTCGGGTTATCGTGGCAAAGCGCCCAACTTGCCTGAATCACCTTTATAATTCTCGATCCACTCTGCCACTATGTCATTTTTTAAGGTATCGGAGCCTGATGGCATAAGGATTGACATCCCTGCTGTGACTTAAAAAAGCAACCGAAAACTCTAAAATATCATGGGAAAAATAATTGGAATTGACTTGGGAACAACCAACTCGTGCGTAGCCGTAATGGAGGGTAACGAGCCGGTGGTGATTGCCAACAGCGAGGGCCGGAGAACTACGCCATCGATCATTGGTTTTTTAGATAATGGTAAAGGTGAGCGCAAAGTAGGAGATGCTGCCAAGCGCCAGGCCATCACCAATCCAAAAAATACGATCTCTTCTATCAAGCGCTTCATGGGAAAAAATTTCGGTGAAGTGAGCGGTGAAAAGAAGATGGTGAGCTACCAGGTAGAAAGCGGCAGCAATGACACTGTGCGCGTGCGCATAGGTGATCGTCTTTACACACCACAGGAACTTTCTGCAATGATTCTGCAGAAAATGAAGAGCACTGCCGAAGACTACCTTGGAACGACAGTGACTGAGGCTGTGATTACTGTACCTGCTTACTTCAACGACTCTGAGCGCCAGGCTACGAAAGAAGCCGGGCAGATTGCAGGCCTTGATGTGAAACGTATCATCAACGAGCCTACTGCTGCAGCGTTAGCTTATGGTCTTGACAAGTCAAGCAAGGATATGAAGATTGCTGTGTATGACCTGGGGGGCGGTACTTTCGACATTTCAATACTGGATCTTGGAGAGGGAGTGTTTCAAGTATTGTCAACCAATGGTGATGTACACCTGGGTGGTGACGACTTTGACATGCGCGTCATGAACTGGCTGGCAGATGAATTCAAAGCAGAAAGAAATATTGATTTGCGCAAAGACCCGATGGCATTGCAGCGTTTGAAAGAGGCGTCAGAAAAAGCAAAGATTGAATTATCCAGTGGATCCGAGACAGAGATCAACTTGCCTTACATTACTTCTATCGATGGAGTGCCTGAACACTTGGTAAAAAAATTGTCACGCGCGAAATTCGAACAGCTGTGTGACGATTTGATTCAAAGAACGCTGGAACCATGCCGTAAGGCTGTGAAAGATGCTGGCGTCAGTGTCTCTCAAATTGATGAAGTGATCCTGGTGGGTGGATCAACCCGTATTCCTCGCATTCAGGAGGAAGTAGAAAAATTCTTTGGCAAGAAGCCATCGAAAGGTGTGAACCCCGATGAAGTGGTAGCTGTAGGCGCTGCTATTCAAGGCGCGGTATTAACCGGTGAGATTAAAGACGTAGTGTTATTGGATGTTACTCCACTTTCACTGGGTATTGAAACGATGGGTGGTGTGATGACGGTGATGGTTGAAGCGAACAAAACCATTCCGACAGAGAAAAAAGAGATTTTTTCAACTGCGGTCGATAACCAGCCTTCTGTTGAGATACATGTTTTACAAGGTGAGCGTGCCGAAGCTAAACACAACCGCACGATTGGTCGATTCCATTTGGATGGAATTGCTCCGGCTCAGCGCGGGGTACCCAAAATTGAAGTAACTTTTGATATCGATGCGAATGGTATTCTTCACGTGTCTGCAAAAGATCAGGGTACAGGTAAGGAACAAAAAATCCGTATCGAAGCCTCCAGTGGTTTGACAGATGCAGAGATTCAGAAAATGAAACAAGAAGCTCAACTTCACGCTGAGGAAGACAAGAAAGTGAAGGAGCGTATCGAGAAAATTAACCAGGCTGACTCATTGATTTTCCAGACCGAAAAACAGTTGAAAGAATTCGGAGACAAGCTTTCTGATGGAAATAAAGCTGCTGTCAACGAAGCCTTGGAAAAACTGAAAGCTGCACATGCCGGCAAAGATGTTGCGGCGATTGAAAATGCGATAAATACACTCAATGCTGCATGGCAGACTGCCTCTCAGGAGATGTACGCTGCAGCCGGACAGCCTGGCGCGCAACCCGGAGCTAACGAAGGAAATTCTTCAAACAGTGGAAATTCCGGAAGCAACGATGCACAGGATGTCGATTATGAAGAGGTAAAGAAGTAAACAATAAAAAAATCGTAGGTCTTAAAACTGCCGGGCTCATGTCCGGCAGTTTTGTTTTTATAGAGTTAATGATTTAACTGCTGCCTCATCGTTGAATTCTTCTTAATTTTACTTTCCCTGATCCCCCACGATGAAACTAATGTGCAGGCTTTTTCCAGTACTGCTGTTTGCCATATTTATTAATAGTGTGGTCTGTGCGCAAAAGCTATCTGAACGCGATAGTTTGCTTAAAGTCTACTCAAGCGCAGCTCCCAGGGATTCTTCCTTTGTAAAAATGCTGATTAGCCTGAGCCGGGCATACCGGTTGGCTGTTCCTGATTCTGCTGTCCTTTTCAGTAAGGAGGCCTATGACCTTGCTGAAAAAATTTCTTATCAAAAAGGAATTGCCACAGCTCTGAATTTCATTGGCACTGCTTATTTTTTTAAAGGTGATTACCCGACAGCCCAGGAGTATCAAAAAAAAGCGTTGGCCTTCGCTCAATTAAATCGCTTCGACACTCAACATGCCAATGCACTGAATAGCCTTGCACTCGCTTACCAATATCAGGGAAATTATTTCGCTGCGTTAGACTCCTATTTGAAAGCATTGGAGCTGGAAGAGAAATCAAGAAACTATGTAGGCCAGGTTAAAGTGCTGGCCAATATCGGTATCCTGTGGAAAAAACAAGGAGACTACGACAACGCCATTAACTATTATAAACAGGCGCTGCAACTCAGTGATTCACTTAAAGACTCCCGGCTGGTGAGAGCGAATATCAATAACAACATGGGGACGGTCCTTATCGATCAAAAGAAATATAATGAAGCGATAGATTATTTCTTAAAATCGATGGCCTTAAACAAGGAATTGGGCAACAAAGTATTCATTGCCAATTGCCTGGGAAACATTGGACTTTGTTACCTGAATCTGAAGGAGTTCACCCTGGCCGAAAAAAACCTGAAACAAAGTTTGCAACTGGCTCAGGATTTAAAGAGCAACGAATATATAGAGCTCGCTCTTCTCAATCTTGCTGACGTTTATCTGCGATTACATCAACCTGCAAAAGCATTACCTCTCTCCAAGGAAAGCCTCGCCTTGTCTAAAAAATTTAATAACAAAGAAAACATTCTGCTAAACTACAGAGCCTTAGCTTCAGAGTACAAAGAACTTGGACAACAATCCCTTGCCATTAGTTTCCTGGAAAAAGCATTGGACCTGAGCGATAGTTTGAAAAGTGCTGATCTCAACAAAAAGATCCGTGACATTCAAAATTCATACGAGCTCAACAAGAAAGAATCTGAAATCAGTTTGCTTGAGAAAGATGCAGCATTAAAAAAATCAGCTCTGAAAGAAGAAAAAATACTCAGGTACGGATTAATCGGCATTGTTGCGGGGCTTTGTGTTTTTATAGGCATCGTCTACTACAGTTTTACTACGAAGGCGTCTTTGAGCAAAAAACTTCAAAAGCAAAGAGAGGAAATACTACGGGCCCAGGCGCTTCGTGCGCAAATGAACCCGCATTTCATTTTCAATTCGCTGAATTCGATTCAATTTTTAATCATGAAAGTAGAATCCACCAAGGCATTTGATTACCTGGCCAAATTTGGTTTGCTACTAAGAAAGATAATGGACAACTCGGAAAGAGATTTGATATCGCTATCAGATGAAATTGAAATTCTTAAACTTTATGTAGAACTGGAGTCACTTCGCTTTGAAGATTCATTTGAATATAAAATTGAATCATTGGTTGAGGACGAGACACGACTCGAAATACCCCCGATGGTGATCCAACCCTATATTGAAAATGCCATCCTGCATGGATTGATGCCGAAACAGGGTGAACGAAAGCTAATCATTACTTTCTTAGAACAGAACGGCTCTTTGCTTTGTGAAGTCCGGGACAACGGCATTGGTCGTGCAGAAGCCATGGAAATAACCAGGCGAAAAAATAAAATATTCGCTTCCAAAGGAATGCAGTATACCTCTGAACGACTGCAAGCCATGAATAAATTCTTAAATGGAAAATCAGAGATTAACATTTTTGATTTGAATGACAATGGTAAGGCAACCGGTACGCTGGTTAAAATTATGTTTGCATACGCTTAATTATAGAGGCAACGTAAATTTCATGGATTGAAGACGATACCAGCATAACATGATTGGGGGAGTTCACGACCTCGAAAGGAAAAAATTACTGACTTTTGCTTAGGAGGGCATTCTTTATGAATAAAACTCGGGTAACATCCAGATCTCTATGGTTGGTCTTTTTTCTCCTGGTTTGTATCGCACCCACAAAAGCACAAAAGCTATCCCGAAAAGACAGCTTGCTAAGTCAGTTTGCAAACGAAAAACTGGCGGATACTACAAGGTCCTTGACCGCTTTGTCTGTCGGGAGAATGCTTCGATTCAGCAACCCGGACAGCTCAGTTCTTTTTGCTGATAAAGCGAAAGAACTATCCACCAATGCACATTTTGATAAAGGGATAGCGAAAGCACTTAATTTAAAGGGCTTGCTGATGAAGGATCATGGGAAAGCAGCTGCAGCAATCACGCAGTTCCGATCATCCATTTTACACTATCGAAAAATAAATGACAAGCGATGGATGGCCAACGGGTACAATAATACAGGGTTGACCTGGGATGATATTGGGAAAAAAGAAGAAGCGCTCTCATGCTACGACAGCGCGTTGACGCTCTATCAGGAAATCAGCGATTGGGAAAGCATTGCTGAAACTCTAAACAATTTTGGGCAGAGCTATCGCAAGCATGGAAATTATCTTACCTCCCTCGACTACTATTTAAAATCGCTTAAAATCTATGAATCTAATCGTGCCGGAAATGCACCCATAAAAATGGTGTTGGCCAACATTGGAATTGTGTACGAGAAAATGGAAAAATATCCGGAGGCCGTCTCTTACTACACGAGAGCCGTAGCGATAGCACCACCTGAAGACTTTGTCGGGTTGGGCATCACACTTTCTAATTTGGGTAATGCCTACGAACAAATGGGGGAATTGGCAAAGTCAGAAAAAGCACTCAACGAAGCAAAGCTCTTGTTGAGCAAAGCAGACTACAAAAGAGGATTGGTTGCAGTGACTAATGAATTGGGAAACCTGAAAATAAAAAAAGGTGAATGGAAAGAGTCATTGGCTCTTTTGAATGAAGCGCTGCAAATTGCAATTCAAAGTGAAAACAACGAAGGGCAGTCCATCGCTTACAATAATTTGGCGGGGGTTTATTCAAAATTAGGTGACATCAACCACGCGCTGGTTGCTGCTCGCAACGCATTAAAAATTGCGAACGAATATCAAATTCCCGAACAAATTGAACTGGCATTCAAAAACCTTTCGGAGATTTTCATCCGGATGAAGGATTACAAAAACGGGTACGAATATTATTTCAAATACACCAATTACAGAGACAGCGTTTTTGGCAAAAAGAAACTGGAGCAATTTTATGAATTAGAGAAGAAGTACGAGCTGGATAAAAAACAATCTGAAATCAATCTCCTTGAAAAGGATGCGGCCTTGAAAAAAGTTGCGTTCGCTGCCGAGCAAAACTTCCGTTATGGTCTGATCGGCCTGGTAGCCGGTCTTTGCATTTTTTTTGGTATCGTCTACTATAGCGTCACAACAAAAGCATCACTAAACAGGAAACTTCAAAAACAGACAGAAGAAATCCTGAAAGCTCGCGCGCTCCGGGCACAGATCAATCCGCATTTTATTTTCAATTCGCTTAACTCGATTCAGTTTTTAATTATGAAAGTAGAATCCGCCAAGGCATTTGATTACCTGGCCAAATTCGGATTACTACTTCGAAAGATAATGGACAACTCAGAAAAGAATTTGATACCGCTATCGGAGGAAATTGAAATTCTGAAATTGTATGTGGAGCTGGAGTCGCTGCGATTTGATGATTCTTTTGAATTTAAAATTGAAACTGTTGTCCCTGATCCAACTGCATTAGAAGTTCCGCCCATGGTGGTTCAACCCTACATTGAAAATGCCATTCTCCACGGGCTGATGCCAAAACAGGGTGACCGAAAACTGGTCGTTTCATTTTCGCAGCAGAATGGATCCCTCCTCTGCGAAGTGCAGGATAACGGAATAGGCCGGGTGGAAGCAATGAAAGTTGCTACAAGAAAAAGTAAACTATTCGCCTCCAAGGGAATGCAATATACTTCTGAGCGTTTGCAGGCCATGAATAAATTCTTAAATGGAAAATCAGAAATCAATATCTTTGATCTGAATGACAACGGTAAAGCGGTCGGGACTTTGGTAAAAATTCTGTTTGCATATGCTTAAGGCAATCATTGTTGACGATGAGCGTAGTGGAAGAGAGATGCTGGAGACTCTTCTCAGCAGTTCTTTCTCCCAGCGTATCAAGGTGGTAGCGCTGTGCCAAAATGTGGACGAAGGAGTCCGGGCTATACAAACTCATTCTCCGGATGTTGTTTTCCTCGATATCGAGATGCCGAATGAGTCTGGCTTTGAATTAATTGAAAAAGTAAATCCCCTTTCAGCTGCAATTGTTTTTGTAACAGCCTATAGTCAGCATGCCGTGCAGGCTTTTAAAGTAAACGCCCTGGACTACTTGCTCAAACCTGTGCAGCGAGAAGAATTAGAGCGTACTATAACCCGATTGGAAAAAACAAAAACTGCGGGCGAGGTCCTTACGCAGCAAGATCTCCTGCAGAAAATAATGAGTTTTTCAGCTCAGCCGAAGGTTGGGCTTCCTTCTCTTAACGGAATGATTTTCATAGAAGTGAAGGATATCATCCGCTGCGAAGCCTCCGACAACTACACGATGATATTCACCAATGACAAAAAGTATGTGATCTCACGCATACTTAAGGAAGTGGAGGAATCGTTGAAGGTTCACAATTTTCTGCGGGTTCATAAGTCTCACCTCGTAAATCTGGAGAAAGTGATCAAATACCTCAAACACGAAGGAGGCACTTTGGTCTTGCAGGGCAATGCAGAAGTACCCGTAGGCCGACAGGCCAAAGAAGAACTCGAGAGAAGGTTGCATTTCCTCTAGAGAAGTCAAATCCTGAGATTTTCCTTATTAAGACGAGTGCAATGCCGAATTGCTCACTCACCCAAACAGCTGCTTGCTAGTCAAAACCGGCTTCTGAATCATTCTTCCCACTAACCGCGGGATATCCCCCGTTTACTTTGCCGAACAAAACTTATCCCAACACGGTGGACAAAACCATCGTGACCCTAACAATTCCCAAAACATGAGAACAAAAAATTTACTTCTGCTCATTCCATTCCTCATTGGAATTACAACAACTGTGTCTGAGGCGGCAAACTACTATTGGCTTTCAACCAGGTATGATAACAACTGGTTTGACGGCAGAAACTGGTCAAACACTTCTTCCAGCGGCCCGGCTATTGGAAACACCAACTACTATGCTGGCGGAGCGTATCCCGGCGGATCTGATGATGTATTTATTGATGCATCGACCAGCGGACAGGTCAACTTCGGCTCACAAGGAATCACCATGAAAAGCATGACCTGGAGCGGAACCGCCAACGCCACCTCTGAGCTTTACGGCTATGGCAGCATGTTTGTCGGTGGAAATCTGACTTTCGTTCCGAACATGAAAATGAATGCCTCCTATATTTCTGTATTAGGATCAGTTGTGACAACGGCAGGGAACGATATGAAGGACTGCAACCTTTTGATGTATGGCGGGGGTACCTCTTCCCTGAATGACAATTATTACTCATCAACTGCTTACGGAAAAGTAACTATTGGCGGAGTTTTCAACACGAACAATCACAACATCACTGTAAATACAGTAGCGATTGCTAATAGTGATGCCACTTTTAACATGGGTAGCTCAACGATCACGTGCTATGATTTTAATATGAACTATAGTGGAACGATACTCACGATTAATCCCGGAACGTCACTGGTGAAATTCGTGAACTACTTTGTTGGTATGAACAAGACCTACTATGATGTCATGAAAACAGGTAACTCCGGTATGAATGACGCCATTTTAGGATTCCAGACTTTCAATAATTTGACTGTGAATCCGGGGGTAACCTGCCTGTTTGGTTCGGGCAGCAATCAAACGATCAATGGAACATTAACAGTCAACGGAACATCCGGAAGCCATGTAGTTCTCGGCCCGTATGGTGGCGGTACATATACTCTCACCAAAGCTAGCGGAAATGTAAATGCAGACTATGCTGACATCACAGCCAATACAGCAACCGGTGGTGCCAATTTCACAACTACCAATTCCACTAAAACTAACTGCCACGGTTGGGACAGGGTTACAACAGCCATAACATTTGCTGATGCTTCGAAGACTTACGGTAACTCATCATTCAGCATGACTTCCTCTTCAGCATCTACAGGTTCATACACTTACTCGATTACAGCCGGAGGCAGCTATGCATCGATCAATGCCAGCTCGGGTCTTGTAACCATTTTAGGTGCAGGAACAGTAACAGTGCAAGCACAACAGGCAGCTGATGTCGACTACCTGTCTAACTCAACAACGGCAACACTTACTATTTCGAAAGCAGCTTTAACCGTAACAGGAGCCAATGCGAGTAAAACGTACGGTGCTGCAAACCCATCTTTCTCGGTAAACTATTCCGGGTTCGCCTATAGTGAAACTTCTTCTGCATTGACCACTCAACCGACTGCAACGTGTTCGGCTACGACCGCAACAGGTGTCGGCACTTACAACATCGTGCCATCCGGAGGGTCATCCAGCAATTACACTTTCTCTTATGCCAACGGGACTTTAACAATCAATAAAGCTCCCATAACTGTAAACGTGAACAATGCTTCAAAAATTTACGGAGCTGCAAATCCAACCTTCAGTTACTCTTATTCAGGATTTGTTAACGGAGAGGATGCATCGGCCTTCACACTTGCATTCAGCACACCGACAACAACGGCAACTGCAGCAAGTCCTGTGGGCACTTACACCATCAATGCAGCCGGTGGAAACGTTGGACCAAACTATACCGTAAGTGCGGGCGCTGGAGGTGCAATAAATTCGGGAACATTGACTATCAATCCTGCAACACTAACAGTAACAGCCAATGATGCCAGTAAAACATATGGTGCTGCAAATCCTTCTTTCTCTGTAAACTATTCCGGATTCGTAAACGGCGAGACGGCTGCGAACCTCACTACAGCACCGACCGCCACAAGTTCGGCAACAACAGCCACCGTTGTTGGTACAGCTTCGATCGTTCCATCTGGTGGTGTCTCTTCGAACTACAACTTCAGCTATGTCAATGGGACGCTAACAATCAACAAAGCAGTTCTTACTGCAACAGCTAATAACGCGAGCAAAACTTATGGAGCAGCAAATCCAGCTTTCTCTGTAAACTATTCCGGATTTGTGAATAGTGAAACTTCATCTGTGTTAACCTCGCAGTCCACAGCAACTTCCAGCGCCACCACAGCCAGCGGTGCCGGAACCTATAACATCGTTCCATCAGGCGGCACGGCCGGCAACTATTCGTTCACTTACGTTAATGGAACCTTGACGGTAAACAAAGCTCCAATCACGGTGAAAGTGAATGACGCTTCCAGAAGCTACGGAGCTGTAGATCCCGCATTTAGCTACTCTTATTCAGGATTTGTCAATGGTGACAATGCATCTGCATTTTCGATTGCTTTCAGCTCTCCTGTTACGACCGCCTCCGCCAATAGCCCCGTGGGCACTTATGCGATCAATGCAGCCGGTGGAAATGTCGGACCAAACTATACCGTAAGTGCCGGCGGTTCGATTACAGCCGGAACTTTAACGGTGACTACAGCCACGCTGACCGTGACTGCGAACGATGCCAGCAAAACCTACGGAGCCGTTAACCCTGCCTTCTCGGTAAATTATTCGGGATTCAAGAATGGAGAGACTGCGTCCGTGCTGACAACAACTCCAAATGCAACAAGTAGTGCAACTACGACAACTCCAGTCGGTACGGTTTCAATCGTGCCTTCCGGAGGATCAGCGACTAACTACACTTTAAATTATGCGAATGGAACTTTAACTATCAATAAGGCTGTCCTCACGGCTACCGCCAACAATGCGAGCAAAACTTACGGAGCGGCAAATCCAGCTTTCTCTGTGAACTATTCCGGATTTGTAAATGGTGAGACTTCTTCAGTGATAACTTCACAATCCACGGCATCCACTTCAGCCACCACAGCAAGCGGGGCAGGTACTTACAACATCGTGCCATCGGGAGGTACTGCAAGCAATTATTCTTTCGCTTATGTCAATGGAACCTTAACGGTAAACAAAGCTCCGCTTACAATAAAAGTAGCTGATGCTTCCAGAAATTATGGTGCTGCAAATCCGTCTTTCAGTTATTCATTCTCAGGATTTGTGAATGGAGATGATGCTTCCGCTTTTTCTATTGCGTTCAGTACTCCTACTACAAGTGCAACAGCTACAAGCCAGGTGGGCACTTATACAATAACGCCAGTTGGTGGAAATGTCGGACCCAATTATTCTGTAAATGGATTTGTAGGGTCTGGAACATTAACCGTGAACCCGGCAGCTTTAACAGTAACTGCAAACAACGCCTCTAAAATCTACGGAGCTGCAAACCCCGCCTTCTCTGTAAACTACTCCGGATTTGTCAATGGAGAAACAGCTGCAAACCTGACAACTGCTCCGACAGCAACAAGTACAGCTACAGTTTCAACATCTGTCGGAACAGTTTCAATCGTTCCGTCCGGTGGCGCAGCAACAAACTATAGTTTCAATTACGTCAACGGCACTTTAACAATTAATAAGGCAACGCTTACTGTTACTGCTAATGATGCCAACAGAATTTATGGTGCAGCTAATCCAGCGTTCGTGGTAAGTTACTCCGGGTTTGTCAACGGAGAGACAGCTGCAAGTCTTACTTCAGCGCCAACTGCCACATGCGCGGCAATCGCAACAACTCCGGCAGGAACGGTCAATATAATTCCCAGTGGCGGATCAAGCATCAACTATAATTTCACTTTTGTGAATGGTACACTAACTATTAGCAAGGCTAATCAAACAATTACCTTCAATACCTTGGCTCCCATTGGACTCAACTCTCCTCCTGTAACACTCGCTGCTACTTCAAGTTCCGGGCTTCCGGTCTCTTATTCCAGCTCTGATAATTCCATTGCAACCATCAATGGAAACACATTGACTGTAGTCGCCATGGGCACCTGCAACATTACTGCCACACAGGCTGGTGATGGAAATTACAACAGCGCCACACCAGTTGTTCAACCTTTAATTGTAAAACAAGGCCAGACGATCACGTTTGCAGCATTGCCGGTAAAATCAGTAAGCGATGTTCCTTTCACACTCTCAGCTACAGCGAGCTCTGGTTTGGCAGTGACCTACGCAAGTTCGAATCTTCAGGTGGCTACCATAAATGGAAATACCGTAACGATTGTCGGCATAGGCACTACCAACATCACGGCATCGCAAAGCGGCAATGGTCCTTTCGCACCAGCACTGGATGTAGTTCAGCCACTCACTGTCGTTTCTAAAATTATTTCATTGTCCGGAACCAGTGTGGTCGCAGATACTTTGAACATGGGCACCCAGATCATCATGGGATTGAACGCCACCAAAAAGTTCACGATCACCAATTCAGGAACTGGAACATTAAACCTCTCTGCTATTAATTATCCATCTGGATTTTCAGGTGATAAAAGCAGCGGTTCGATAGCTGCCGGAGGATCATTGGATATCAATGTGACTTTCACTCCTGGTGCTGTCGGCAAAATAACCGGAGCCATAACATTTACCAGCGATGCTTCATCAGGTTATAATCACATTATTGCAAAAGCAACAGTCGTTGCGGTCACTGCCATAGAAGCTTCAGCATCTTCGTTCTCCGTTTATCCGAATCCTGGCAAAGGAATCTTCTTCATCGAAGGAGTGGATGCAGGCAATCCGGAGAATACGTCAGCAGAAATTATTGATGCCACCGGGCGCTCACATGGTAAATTCAATCTGACCGCCTATCGCAACAATACGCTTTCACTGGACATCACTTCGCTAAACAGCGGATTGTATTTAATCCGCGTTCGCGACAAAGGCGTGGTTCGCGTTATCAAAAATGACTAATCAAAAATCAGAAACCACAAACGAAATTTTATGAAGACTATCAATAAAATACTCTTGCTCTCTTTCCTGTTCTGGATACCGTTATCCTGCGGAAAAAACGATCCGTCTGCCGATGATATCTTCGTTGGGAAACTCAGCGTCAAAACCTGGACAATATCAGTTGCATCGCTGGACAACCAGGACGTAACTGCGGTCTTTCCTAACCTAAAGTTGAATTTCACACCAGCTAAAACATATACAACAACGGGTGCAGTGCCTCCGGTGTGGAAAGAAACCGGTTCATTCACGATATCAGGCACTTCTCCCAACTATCATTTGATACGCGATGAGGGCATTGATGTTACTGTCGTGGAATCTGACACGAAACTGGTGCTCGAATTTCAGTACGACAAAAAATTAGCGGGAGGAAAAGTAAATAGTGTAAGCGGGAAATATCATTTCGAATTCAATTAGAAAAAAATTCTACTTACAAAGAGCCAGACTTACATGGTCTGGCTTTTTATTGAGTTAATTTTCAAAATTGGATTTGATTTGTAATCAATAAATCTGCCGATGGCTAAAAAGGAATGCGATGTAAACAGTTTTTTCTTCCACCACATAATTGTGTGATGTGGCAAACTGCTTTTTACTGCACTTTAGCACCACAAAGTCCAACGAGTCATTCTAACCAAATGACAACCAAGAAAACAGCTCCTGAACGTTGGAGCTGTTTTTCTTTTTTTCCGACATCCTGTCAATAGAAAAAACTGCCACCTGCTAGACTAATCTGCAATCCTCGGGCTAAGTGTCTAAAATCGAAATTTTTCCTACTTCATTTGTACACCCACACAATCATGCGATTGTACAACAGGCTAATCAACTTCAACTTGCAACTCAAATCAACCAACAATCCTTTGATGAAAAGTAAGTTTAGTCCTGTTTATCGCTCTTTAATCTCATTAACCCTTGTGGCACTTTGTTTTTCGTGTAGCAAGGACAGTCCAGCACCAACTAATACCACTACGGATCCGGAATTAACTTCGATTGATAAAACTTCTGTCATTAACGGAGAAATCATCACCATCACCGGGAAAAATTTTTCCAAAAACTATAATGGCGGATCTCAAATTGTTACAACTAACCTGGCCGACACAAGCAAGCATGTTTATTTAATGATTCTCTCCCGCACATCGACACAAATTGTGGCTGTGATGACGGGAAGCAATGGCGGAGCTGTTGGTTCATACAACTTGAGCTACAGCAACAAACCCGATGCAGCAAAGGCTAAGGTTTATGCAAGCAATCTCACCGTGAGCACAACAGCAGCTGCGTCGGGACAGTTTTTTGTTTCATCCACTTTTACGGCTTCTAGTGTTGCCAAAGGTGCCTCAGCTTCATTCGGTACAAAAAATGGCTCAACCAACGCAGGCGACTATACTGTAAAGCTAATCGGATATGATTACGATGCAGGAACATCAACCGAATATGCCGCCACGGTTACTGGTGTTGTGGCCAATGGTTATGGCGGATCAATGGATCAGGTCAACTTCCCGGTGCCCAATGTTGCATCCGGTCAATACAGTGTAAAAGTTACCTATTCAGGAAAAACTTTGGTGCCTGGATGGAATTCAATATTCATTGTTAACTAATTAGTTTTTCGGGGGTTTTAAACAGAGCAGCCTCGGAAACGGGGCTGCTCGCTTTTATTCCGGTTTGGTATATAGATCCTCAACCGAAATATTGAACTCACGGGCATAGATGTTCAGACGTTCGGAGGGAATAAAGAAAGTATCATCTATCTCAATACTTCTGTCCCTGGTAAAATCACGCTGATGAATTTGATACTTCTCAAAGAGGTCTTTTGTGAATCCTTCTATCGAAACAGCCATTGGAAGGCAGCTTAAAAAATGGTTAATCCTGTATTTGTACATAGAATTTGGTCGTTTCCTGCCAACTTTGCACAAATAATTCACAATTGCACAACTATTTCGTAAATCATGCATTTCTATTACTATATGACACAAAGGCTATGTGAATAATTGATTCTAAAATTGTGACATGGAGTTACATATTGGTAAAGAAATTGAGAGAGTATATACAAATTCGGGAATGAAGATTTCGGAGTTTGCCAAAAGGATCAATACCAGCCCCCGAAATGTTTATTCCATATTTGCACGCTCTGAGATTAAGACTGAGCAGCTCCTGAAGATCTCAAGAGTGCTAAATCACGATTTTTTCGCCCTTTTTAATGTAGAGGTTGATAAGCCCAACTCGGAAGAACCCAAGGGAGAATATAAAACCAATAAAATTTCCATTGTAGTGGAATTAGATGGGTTGCAAACTACCCTTGACCAGGTCTTCAAAAGGTTAAAATCGATTAACGAGAATCTCTGAGCTT
Source organism: Cytophagales bacterium WSM2-2 (assembly GCA_015472025.1). Lineage (NCBI taxonomy): Bacteria > Pseudomonadati > Bacteroidota > Cytophagia > Cytophagales > Cytophagales bacterium WSM2-2. The sequence goes on along the minus strand of BNHL01000001.1, from coordinate 2,881,332 downwards.
AGTGCGTGATGTAGTTCTCGAGATGCTCAATGATCATCCGCTGCTCCTCTAACATGTAACGAATCAAATCTCCAACAGAGATCACACCTACCAGGCTAAGTCCATCCAACACCGGGAGGTGACGAATTTGCTTGTCGTTCATCAGCCCCATGCAATCATCAATTGTTGTCTCGGGACTAACCGTGTATGGATTGCGGGTCATCAATTCACTCACCAGCGTATCTTTCGATGATTTGCCTTTCAGGATTACTTTCCGTGCATAATCCCTCTCAGTGAAAATTCCTGCAAGCCGTCCATCGTCTTCAATGATAATGGCGCCTACATTTTTTTGACACATCAGTTCGATGGCACGATAGACCGTGATGTCTGAGCCGACAGTGAAGATCGATTCATGTTTCGATTCCAGAATATTTCTCACTTTTCCCATGGTAGTTGGGTTTGATTCGGAAGGCTTGATGAATATACGAAATTTTAAAGCGTGGATCAACCGTTCCTCATTGCAAAAACTCGCGAATCCTGTCGATCAAACCTTGCGGGTAAATTCCATAAAAAATCATGAGCATCGAGAGGACAACAAGCGTGATGAGGTTGATCAGGTACAATCGTGGGCGCAGTGCCAGCGTTTCCGATCCTTCCGCTTTGTCGAACATCGTAGCAATAATCTTGATGTAGTAATATAAACCAATCACACTGTTGAGTGCGAGCATCACCACCAGCAACCACGTCCCTGAATTTACGCCTGAAGCGATCAGGTAAAATTTGCCAACGAATCCTGAAGTCAGCGGAATACCGGCCAGTGAAAGGAGCATCGCGGTGAAGACTGTCGCAATCTTTGGATGTCTCCAAAACAACCCTTTGTAGTCCTCTATTCTTTCTGCATCACGATCATGATCTGACAATATTGAAATTACTCCAAAGGCTCCAATGTTAGTAAGAAAATAAGCCACGAGGTAAAAGCTCACTGCCTCCGTGCCTAATTCTCCTCCGGCAATGAACGCAACAAGTACATAACCCATGTGTGCGATCGAAGAATAAGCAAGAACCCGTTTGACGTTGTCCTGGCGAATAGCCAAAAAATTTCCTACAAACATGGACGCAATCGAGATCACCGTGAACGTGAGAACCAATGCCGGGTATTTAAAGCCATCAATCTGTTCGAAGAAGCGAACGATCAGCACGATCATGCCTCCTTTAGAAATAGTGGCGATGAATGCGGTGACAGGCGCGGGCGCACCTTCGTACACATCGGGCGTCCACATATGGAATGGAACCACTCCCAATTTAAATCCAATGCCGACCACCATCAGTCCAAATCCCGCCAGCATCGATAGCGGCAGCTTATTTATCCCGGATAGGTATGCTGCAATGCCGCCAAAATCCATCGAGCCGGTCGTGGCGTAGACGAGCGCCATACCAAACAATAGAAAAGCAGAAGAGAATGCGGCAAGGATAAGGTACTTAAGACCAGCTTCATCCGAGCGTGGTCGCTTTCTCAAATAGGCCACCATCGAATACAACGAAATACTCAAAATCTCCAGTCCAAGGAAGAGCGAGACAAAATGTTTGCTGATCACCAGCATGGCTGAGCCAAGTGTAGCCAGCAGCAGCAAAATGTAGTATTCTTCCTTTCGTTCCTCACGTTGTTCAAAGTAAGCATACGACAGTAATGAAACTGCGAGTGAGCTCATCACCAGCAAGCCAGTAATGAACGTGCCGAACCCATCGATGATAAACAATGGCTCCACATTGAACTTGTGATTCGTTGCGTAGAAGATCAGGAACAGGAATACACCCAGCAAACTAATCGTTGTTACGCCAAAGATCAGTTTGTGATTTCGCTTAATCGCAATCGATAACGTAGCAACTAGCGAGGCCGTCACCAGGAACATTCCCGGCAGTACGTCAATGATATTGATATTACTGAACTCCATCTTCTTTTTCTATATCTGAAGAAATAATCTGCTCGGTAGTAAATGGATCTGCAACAACCTGCCTGACCGTATTTATCACCGTTTGCGGAAATAATCCAAGCCAGATAATCGCTGCAACCAAAGGAATCAAAATAAATTTTTCCCGTAGCGACAGGTCCGGCAAGAATTTATCACTCGAAGTTTCACCAAGAAAAACTTTTTGCATAATTCGCAACGAATAAGCAGTTGCAAACACGACACCAATAGTTGCCAGAATGGTAAGCATCGGGCTCACTGGCCACGTTCCAATAAGCGTGAGAAATTCCGCCACAAAATTTCCAAGTCCTGGCAGACCTAGCGAAGCCAATACAAATACAAGGCCGATCGTTCCCATGAATGGAACCTTCTTCCAGAAGCCGCCCATCTGAGTAATGTCACGGGTGTGAATACGTTCATAAAGTACACCGGCTAAAATGAAGAGTGCTCCCGTGCTGATCCCGTGAGTGATCATTTGCATCACTACGCCCTGCATCGCTATTTCATTGAATGCAAAGACACCAAGAATTACAAAACCCATGTGACTGACACTGGTGTAGGCTACAAGTCGCTTCAAATCAGTTTGTGAAAAAGCAAGTGAAGCTCCATACAAAATTCCAATCACACCAAATAGCATCGCCCACGGAGCGATTTCAATTGCAGCAGAAGGGAATAACGGGAGTACGAAGCGAATCAATCCGTAGGCTCCGGTCTTCAACAAGAGCCCGGCCAATATCAAGCTACCGGCTGTTGGTGCCTGTGAATGTGCATCGGGGAGCCACGTGTGAAAAGGAACAACCGGTAGCTTCACTATGAAAGCAGCCAGGAATCCCAGCATCAACCATCGTGCAGTATCAACCGACATCTCGGTGTCGAGTAATTGGAAATAGTCGAAAGTAAAAGTGCCGGTTTGTCCTCCGTGAATGAAGAACAAGCCGAGAATAGCCAGCAGCATCAATAGACCACTCGCTTGCGTGAAGATGAAAAACTTATACGCGGCATATCGTCTGTTTTCATGTCCCCAAATCCCAATCAGGAAATACATTGGGATAAGCATAACTTCCCAAAAGAAATAGAATAGGAACAAGTCCATCGTGAGAAAGACTCCCGTAATTCCTGCCAACACCCACAACAAATTAAAGTGATAAAAGCCAACGCGTTCCTGAATTTCATTCCATGAAATCAACACAGCAAAAATTCCCAGGAAAAAAGTCAGGAGGAGCATCAATAAACTCAGTCCATCCATCGCGAGAGAGAAACTGATACCAAAGGAGGGTATCCATGGAACAACGTATCGGGCTATCCACTGGGGCGCGTTTTCTTCCGTTGGCTGCGTGCTCCAGAGATAAATCACCAACGCCAGGTTGACTGCAAGTGCTATCAATGAAATCCATCGTGCAATGGATGCGGTTTTTTCCGCAACAATCCAGGCTACCACTCCGGCAACCATTAATATAACGATGAATAAAAGCAGGATCATTTCAGTATTAGCTTTTTATCAATCCCAGTGTTAACAATAAAATCCCCCCGATCACAATGCCCATGATATACCAGCGCAACACACCGCTTTGTGTGTAGGCTAATATTCTATTGAACCAATTAGCCAGCATCACCAGCCCATCGTAAAGTTTATCTGCTATATCCTTTTTATTAATGTTGGAGATAAATACAAAAGGCCTGACGAAGAGCTTATCATACAAGGCATCGAATCCCCAACCGTTGAAAAAGAATTTATGAAGATCGGCTGCCGACATTTTCAACTCTTCAGAGAGTCCGGGCTTCACGATGTAGAAAACGTACGCCACATACACTCCCGATAACGCTACCCCCGCAGCGACCAACTGTACAATCCATTCTATGTTTTCGAAATCTTCTTGTACAGCAACAGATGGCAACACTGGGCTTAGGAAATTTGAGAATATCGTAAAGTGTCCGAACGAATGAGGTAACTCAATAAAACCACCGAGAGTTGAAAGCCCGGCAAGCACCAATAGTGGAATAGTCATCCCTCGTCCGGGGGCATGTCCCACGTGAGTTTTTTCCTCTCCAAAAAAGGTTAGGAACAACATCCTGAAAGTATAAATCGAAGTGATAAATGCTCCCAACAGTGCGAACAGGAAGAACCATATATTACCATTTTCTCCAGCGAGAGACAGCCAAAGGATTTGGTCTTTACTGTAAAATCCTCCTGTGACCAGTGGTAACGCTGCGAGTGAGGAAGCTCCTATAAGGAATGTCCAGTAAATCGCGGGAAGTTTTTTTCTCAACCCTCCCATCTTGTACATATCGTGCTCGTGATGCAAGGCCATGATCACAGCTCCAGCAGCAAGGAAGAGAAGTGCTTTAAAGAAAGCGTGGATCATGAAGTGAAAAATTGCTGCAGACCACGCACTCACACCCAGCGCCAAAAACATGTAACCGATTTGACTTATCGTTGAATATGCCAACACACGTTTCAGATCGTGTTGGGTAAGAGCTGTGAAACCTGCGATAGTCAATGTAACAGCTCCAATAATCCCGACAATCAGGAGTGCACCAGGCGCCATTTCAAAAATAACGTGGGTCCTTGCGATCAGATAGACACCCGCAGTCACCATCGTTGCTGCATGGATCAACGCACTTACAGGCGAAGGGCCGGCCATCGCATCGGGCAGCCATGTTTGTAGTGGCAATTGTGCTGACTTACCGACTGCACCACCTAACAGAAGCAAAGAAATGATCATTGCTGTTTCCGAGCCGACCGTCCATTGCTGCGTAGCCTGAGTTGCAATCTCTTGGATATTGAGTGTATTAAAATTCTGGAAGAGCATGAAAAGGCCGATTGCCAGTGCTGTATCTCCAACACGTGTTACGATAAATGCTTTGCGAGCGGCATATCCATTTTTTTCATCCGTGTACCAGAAACCAATCAACAAATAGCTGCACAATCCTACACCTTCCCAACCCAGGTAAAGCAACACCAGGTTGTCTGCCAATACCAGTGTCAGCATTGAACAGACAAATAAATTTAAATATGCAAAGAAGCGTGTGCATCCTTCGTCTTCGGCCATGAACTCAGCAGAATAAACGTGGATCAAAAATCCCACGAATGTGATGACGAAAATGAAAACAAGTGACAACGCATCAAGATGATAAGCTATGGCTGGAGAAAAATCGGCCACATCGATCCACTGCCAGGCAATAAAATCAACTGAAGTTGCTCCCGTTGAAATGAAATTGTAACCAACAATCAAAGTCACTAAGGCTGCAAGTCCCACACTACCGGAACCAATGATTGTGGCCACGCGCCTGGGCAAACCGGAACCAGCCACGATCAAGATGAACGCTCCAAGTAGTGGTAATGCCGGTATGAGCCAAATATTCATTATTTAGTTATCCGTTGTTGGTCCCGATAGCTATCGGGATTCGTTACTCGCCATGATGCTTATTTACCATCTATCCTTTCATTGTATTTGCTGCATCACCATCAAGCGTCTTCAGTTGGTGATGGATTTGTAAAATCAATGCAAGCCCAACTGAAACTTCTGCTGCCGCCATGGTGAGAATAAAAATGAACATCACCTGACCATCGGGTTGAGCCCACTTTGAGCCGGCCACGATGAATGCCAGTCCGGCAGCATTCAACATAATCTCCACACACACCAACATGAAGATGATATTGCGCCTGATCAGAACGCCAACCAGGCCGAGCGTAAATAGAATCCCTGCCAACAATAAGCCTCCGGTAATTTGTATTTCGTTCATTCTTCGATTTTTTCAAGGAACCGATGTACTACTTTTTTCTTCTGCCGTCCAAGATGATATGCCCCGATAATTCCCGCCATTAACAACATACCACTGAGCTCGACTCCAAGAATATATTCTCCGTACAATGATTTACCTACGTCTTTTACATCTATTACTTTGGAAGGCGCACCGGGATCACCCATACTGATGATATAGATCAATTCCGCCAACAGTATGATCGACAAAACTCCGGGGCCGACATAAACTTCAGGTGTAAGCCATTTTTTCTCTTGTTCAATCGCTTCTGCTTTCAGGTTAAGCATCATGATCACGAAAATGATGAGCACTACAATCGCACCGGCATAGATGATGATTTCCAAAGCTGCTGCAAAAGGTGCTCCCAGGATGAAGAATACAACTGACAACGCCATGAAAGAAACTACCAAGTATAACAGTGCGTGGATGATATTGAATCGGGTAATCACCATGATGGTTGAAAGAATGGCTACGGCTCCTGCTATGTAAAATGTTGTCTGCACGTTTTAGTTCTTCATTTGTTGTTTTATCATTATGGAATCAAACTTTTGACGTCTACTGGTGGCTCTTCGTTTTCAGCCTGTCCTTTATCCTTTCCTCCGATCGCAAGACCTGCAACTTTGTAATAATTGTATCCCGGATACTTTCCCTGTCCGTCAATGAGCAGATCTCTTTTCTCATAAACGAGGTTTTGACGATCGTACTCTCCCATTTCAAAATCAGGAATCAGTTGAATGGCATACGTAGGGCACGCTTCTTCACAGTATCCGCAAAAAATGCAGCGCGAAAAATTGATCCTGAAAAATTCGGGATATCTTCTCCCGTGTTCGTCTTCGGTTGCCTGTAATGAAATGCAATCGACCGGGCATGCGGCCGCACACAAGTAGCATCCTACGCACCGTTCGCCTTTGTCGGGGTCGCGCGTCAACACGATCCTTCCGCGCCAGCGTGCCGGGAGTTTCACTTTCTCCTCGGGATATTGAATGGTCTCACGTTTATGAAACATGTGCAGAAACGTGAGCCACATACTTTGGACGATGCTAAACATATCTTTCAAAATTTAATATTCATCTCAGCTCCACTCCGAACAAGAACAATTGCTGCCGTCACCAATAAATTCAACAATGTCAATGGCAGTAATATTTTCCAACCAAATTCCATCAACTGGTCATAGCGTGGCCTGGGCAACGAGGCACGGAGCAAAATGAAGAGGAAGATGAAAGCGAACATTTTGATTACAAACCAAACCAATGGCGGAAGGAAATCGGGTCCGAGCCATCCACCAAAAAACAATGTCACTACCAAACTGGAGATCAACATGATCCCGAGGTATTCACCAACAAAGAATAATCCGAATTTCATCCCGGAATATTCCGAGTGAAATCCCGCAATCAATTCACTCTCGGCTTCAGGTATATCGAATGGAAGCCGGTGTGTCTCTGCTATTCCCGCGATGAGGAAAGTGACAAAGCCAATAAACTGCGGAACAACAAACCACATGTCACGTTGAGCATTGACAATGTCTTCCAGCCTGAATGATCCGGCAAGCAACACAGTACCCATTAGCGACAATCCCATAAAAACTTCGTACGAAATCAATTGAGCCGCACCACGCATCGCACCAAGAAGTGCATATTTATTATTGGACGCCCATCCACCGAGGATGATGCTATAGGCGCCCATCGATGACATGGCAAGGAAGAAGAGTATTCCAATGTTAAAGTTGACAACAATCACACCCGGAGCAAATGGGATAACAACAAAACTCATCAACACCGTGATCGCAACAATAGCCGGGGCTATTACAAAAACGAGCTTATCCGCAAACGGAGGAATCCAGTCTTCTTTAAAAAATAGTTTGATGGTATCTGCCAATACAACCAACACACCAAAAGGACCCGCACGATTGGGACCATAGCGGTCCTGCCACAATGCAAGAAGCCTGCGCTCAAGCCAGATCAATCCCGGAGCAATGGTGAGTAGACCTCCCAGCACTCCTGCAATGATCAACCATGGGTTATATGATGTTTCTGTCATTTCTTACTCTTAAATCCTTTTTACAATCCCCCAAGCGGGTAGACCTGTAGCCGGCATGCCTTCAAGTCCGTAAGGCAGTGCGGCCACACCTCCTGGCATCGTCTTGTTAATTTTCACGGGTAGCTTGTACACTTGCTTTTCTACTTCGAAAATAAAATCCTGTCCCTCTGACAATTTCAATTGTTCTGCATCTCCCGGGCACAGCATCACATATGGTTTTGCAAGGCGTTGTGCAACGGAAGAAGATTTCCTGCTCAACTCCTCAGAGCCAAAAATGTGATGCGTCCAAACCATCCAGAGGTGATCGGTAATTGGCTGAAATACTTCTGGCACTGTCATGAAATAATTTGCTTCCACTTTCGGATCTGCTTCGATCATGCGCAAACCCGGATCGCCACCTCGCAATGCCGCACCAACTTCTTCCTGGTATTTATTTACCGACTGAACGGAATTCCATCCGGGCGACCAGAAATAAGGAATCAGTGATGAAGGTGGAATTCCACGAAAGCCTTCCATTGTATACGACAGAGATGAATCCGGATCTTCCGGTGGTTTTGGTTCACTCACATCTACATTTGCATTCATAGCTGTACGACCGCTGTAGCGATGTGGTTCCCGGGGAATACGCTGCCCTGCAACTCTGAAATTGGAAGGTGGTGTAATTGTTTCTACTCCCTTCAGAAATTCTTCTTCTTCGGAAATCGCTTTGGTGATATCTTCAAAGTTTTTCCATTTGCTCATTCGCTCATTGCCGGCATTCACACCCATATTCAAAAGCCAGCGCCAGCTTTCCTGGATCACATCGGTCGCTTCGTAAACCTGGAAGAAACGTTGAGCTCGTCCTTCGTTGTTGATCAGTGTCCCATCCGATTCGGCAAAAGTACCGGCCGGAATAATCACGTGCGCTTTTCTTAATGTGGCATGTGGTGTGTGATCAATAACGATCACCTGTTTACACATTTTTAAAAACTTATCAACCGTGGCCATAGTGCCATGACGGTACAAATCATTTTCCATGATGATGGCGGTGTCTGCGTGGCTGTGGAGAATCGCGTTGAATGCGCCTTCCAATTTTCCACCTCCCATTAATGCAAGTCCAAGTGAATTGCACTCCAGCATCGTGAGTACTAACCCGGTGTTTTTATTTTTCTTGTGCAAAGCCCAGGCAACGTTAGCGGCAGCTTTCATCACCGTATCACTCTCACTGGAAAGACCTGAGATAATAACCGGTCGTTCTGCATTTTTCAATGCCTCCGCAATTTGATCAGCACGTTTTTTCAGTTCGGCAGGATAATTCTCAACATCAGGAATGGAGCTATCAATTCGATGCGCCACAGCAAAACCCAATCGTGCAATATCATCAGGAGCTGCGTAATAAGTGTCGGTCGCAATGTCATCCAATTTTGTATCGTGAATGGTAGCACTGAAAAGTGGTCCTTTTTTATCCTGCGCGTACTCACGGGCAGCAAAGTCATTCCATTCCGGAATGTTTGCTTTTGTAACATCTTTCATCGGCTGGACACGCACCGCTTGTCGAACGGCCAATGCAAGCATAGGCGAACTGTTGGTCAAATCTTCTCCAAGAATGAAGACAGCATCAGAATCCTCCACTTCTTTTAAAGACGGAGTGCGCACCGGGCCTTCTTTCAAAATCCGGATGGCGAGCTCTGCCATGTCGTGTTCATTTTCTGAAACACCATGGTAGAAATTATTTTTTCCAACCAAGGCCTTTAAAGCGAAATTGGATTGAATCGATGCACGCGGTGAACCGATACCAATAACTCTTGCTTCTTTAAGCAGACGCTTAATCTCCTCAAGAACTTCATCACGGTTGATGACTTTCCCATTCAGAATTGGCTGGCGAACGCGATCAGGTGCATTGACAAACTCGTATCCGAAACGGCCTCTGTCGCAAATAAAGTAGCCATTCACTTTACCGTTATAGCGATTGCTAATCATGCGCAAAGAGCCATAGCGCTCACCCGCAATAATATTACAACCCAGGCTACAGTGCTGACAGATTGAAGGCGCCATCGTCAAGTCCCACTTGCGCGTATAGTGCTGCTTGAGTGTTTTGTCTGTGAATACTCCGGTCGGGCAAACCTCGGAAAGATTTCCACTGAATTCACTTTCTAAAACTCCGTCTTCGTGACGACCGAAGTAAACTTTATTGCGTGAAGCAAAGGCATCGAGGTCTTTGCCACCGGCATAATCTTTATAGAATCGAACGCAGCGATAGCACTGAATGCAACGGTTCATTTCATGGTTAATGAACGGGCCTAAATTCTGATTTTTGTAAGTCCGCTTCTTATACCTGAACTGACGATACGAATGCCCGGTCATCACCGTCATATCCTGTAAATGACAAGAACCGCCCTCATCACACACTGCACAATCGTGCGGATGATTTGTCATTAACCACCCGATGATCTGTTCCCGGAATTCTTTCGCTTCTGCATCAGTAATTGAAATCCGTTGATTGTTAGTCACCGGTTCCATACATGACATCACCAGTCTTCCCTTCTTATCATTCTCGTCTTTGTAAATCTTAATTGCACACTGACGGCAAGCCCCTACCGAACCCAATGACGGATGCCAGCAGAAGTAAGGCAAATCCAAACCCAGTGTGAGGCACACTTCGAGCAGGTTGTGCCCGGAGTTCACTTCGTGGGGTTGGTTATCGATATAGAGTGTTGCCATTTGTTTCGTTGCTGGTTATTCGTTGTTAGTTGTTCGTCACACTGTCACTAGTTTTTGGCTTCTTACATAGGTGCATGACTTTTCGTGAATATGCTTTTCAAAATCGGCTCGGAAGTACTTTAATGCGCTCTGAAGTGGTTCCATCGCTCCGGGGGCCAGCGCGCAAAATGTATTTCCAGGACCGAGGAGCCTCGCCTGTGCATCCAGGAGGTTGAGGTCTTCGGGCCGTCCATCTCCGGTCTCGATTGACTCCAGGGTTTTTTCAATCCAGGGAAGACCCTCACGGCATGGTGTGCAAAACCCACACGATTCCTGAGCAAAAAAATGTTCGAGGTTTTTCACAAATCCGACCGGGCAAGTTTTATCATCAAGCACAACAACAGTTCCAGTACCGAGACGGCTTCCTGCTGCCGCAACTGAAACAAAATCCATTTTCACATCCAGGTGTTCTTCGACTAAGAAATCGGTTGATGCACCTCCGGGTAGTGCTCCACGGAATTTCAGCCCATCCTGCATCCCTCCTGCATGCTCTTCAATTAATTCTCGAAGTGTTACTCCCATCGGCAACTCCCACGCTCCCGGTTTTTTTACTTTGCCACTAACACCATAAATCTTTGTTCCTGCATCTTGCGTGAGGCTGAGTTTTTTAAACCATTCGGCTCCGTTGTTCAAAATGTGTGGAAGGCAGCAAAGTGTTTCAACATTGTTGACGATAGTCGGTTTACCAAACAATCCGCTGACTTGCGGGAAAGGAGGTTTTGCTCTTGGAGTGGCGCGCTTGCCTTCGAGCGAATTCAGCAATGCTGTTTCTTCACCGCACATATAGCGACCAACACCTGTGTGAAGATGCATCTCAAGATCATAACCTGATCCTAAAATATTTTTTCCGAGATAACCCGCCTGGTGTGCCTCGTGAATCGCCTGAGTGATTGCTTGTGCAGCTGTTTTGTAAGCCCAGCGCAAAAACACAAACGACTCATTCGCCTGGATCGCAAAAGCAGCGATGATCATTCCTTCGATCAGTTGATGCGGAGTTTGCTCCAATAAAATTCTGTCTTTGAATGTGCCCGGCTCCATTTCATCCGCATTCGCGATAAGGTATTTTGGTTTGGGTGCATTCATTGGAACAAAACTCCATTTCAAGCCAGTGCTAAAGCCCGCACCTCCCCTGCCTTTCAGGTTAGAGTCTTTCACTGCCGACTGAACATCCTGAGGGATCATCTTCATCACCTTGCGCAACGCCTGATAACCACCCACCTGCTCATACTCTTTCAAGCTGAGCGGCTTGTTGTCTTTGCGTAAGTGTTGTGTTAATGGCTTCTCCAAAATCGTTGTCAGTTATTCATTGATCGCTACTCGTATTTTTTCAGGATGTCATCCAATTGATCTATCGTTAAGTTTCTGTACAAATCATTTCCTATCATTATTGCTGGGGCACAATCGCAGGTACCGAGACAAGGATTGGGCAACAGAGTGAATCGTCCGTCTTTTGTCGTCTGACCATAGTCGATCTGGAGACGTTCGCTCAACCTCTCTTTTATTTTTTCATGTCCCATTACCCAGCAACTGATGCTATCACATACCAAAATAATATGCCTGCCAACCGGCTGACGGAAGATGAGATTGTAAAACGTTGCCACTGAATCCAAATCTTCCGCGGACATGTCGAGATAGTTCGCCACTTCTTTCAAGCTCTCGTCCGAAACCCAGTGGCGATGACTCTGCACTATTTTCAATGCCTCGATCGATGCCGCTTTTTTGTAGGGCACTAAGCTGATCGCTTCATCAATTCCTTTTATTTCTTCCTTTGATAACATCTTCAGTCTTAAATCTTACGTCTAGTGTCTTTAAGTTCACATCTAAAGTCTATCTGTCTATATCTGCCAATACATAATCCATTGCTCCCAAAATGCTCAACAAGTCAGCGACTGTATAACCTTTGCTGATGTAAGCAATCATCTGCATGTGCGCGAATGATGGAGTCCTGATTCTCATCCGGTATGGCGAAGTATTTCCATCGCTGATCGCGTAATAGCTGTTGGCTCCTTTGGTTGCTTCTGTACAACTCATCGCTTCTCCCGGGGGAATTACAGGTCCCCAACTCACATTCAAAAAATGTGTGATCAGTGTCTCGATGTCTTTCATCGTGTGCTTTTTGATCGGGGGAGTTGCCTGCGGATGGTCTGACTTGTATGGACCGGCCGGCATATTTTTCAAACACTGTTCAATGATGCGCAAGCTTTGGCGCATTTCTTCAACCCGAACTACCGCTCGATCGTAGCAATCGCCATTCACTCCAATCGGAACATCAAATTGATAATCTTCATATCCGGAGTAAGGCTGCTTTTTGCGAAAATCCCATTCCAATCCACAGGCCCTGAGGTTGGCTCCCGTTGCTCCCCATTCGATTGCCTCTTTCTGTGTGAAGATGCCTATGCCTTGTGTCCGTGCCTTGAAGAGACTGTTTTGGATCACCATCTTATCGTACTCTTTCAGTTTCTTCGGAAAGTAGTCGATGAAATTTTTCACGAGTGTCTCCCATCCGTTGGGCAAATCCTGTGCTACACCTCCGATGCGGAACCAGTTCGGGTGCATGCGTCCTCCGCAGACTGCCTCGACTACATCAAAAATTCTTTCACGATCGGTAAACATGTAGAACACGGGCGAGAGCTGCCCGATATCCTGTGCAAATGTTCCGTACCAAACGAGGTGACTCGCAATGCGAAAAAATTCACACATCATTACACGAATCACTTGCGCGCGCTCCGGCACCTGTATGCCCGCCAGTTTTTCTACTGCCAGCAGATACGCGAGGTTATTGTTAACACCTCCGAGGTAATCGACACGATCGGTATAAGGAATGTAAGTATGCCACGACTGCCACTCCGCCATCTTCTCTGCGCCCCGATGATGAAAGCCAATATCAGGAACAGCGTCAACAATATCTTCACCATCCAGTTGAAGTACAATTCGAAGTACACCGTGTGTGCCCGGATGTTGAGGGCCTATGTTGAGGAACATGAAGTCGGCATCTTCACTTTGCGTCTGCATTCCCCACTCGGCAGGATTGAATTTCAGTGCAGCCTGTTCCTTGTCAATTTTCTCATCGGATAGCCGGAACGGTCCCATCTCCGTAGCCCGCGCAGGATGTTCTTTACGCAGCGGATGACCTTGCCATGTCATTGGCATTAATATCCTTCTCAGGTTAGGATGGCCGCTGAACTGGATGCCGAACATGTCATACACTTCACGTTCATACCAGCTTGCATTCATCCAGAGTTTAGTTATACTCTGTAACGAAAGTTTGTCTTCTGTTAAAGCTGTTTTGATCCGGAGAAAACTATTCCGTCCAAAGGAAAAAACATGATAGACGACAGTGAATTGACTTGAAGGGTAATCGATCTCTTTTTTCTTTGCACGCTCATCAATGGCAGTGATGTCATAGAGAAAGAGGAAAGGTTTTGTAATTTCTGATTTGAGGTGGAGAAGAATTTCAAAAATTTTTATAGAGGGCACCCACAAGGTGGTAATACCATCTCGGGTTGCTTGCCTGGAGACCGAATCTTCTCCAAACTTCAACTGTAATAGTTCAGGCGGATCGAGATCTTTCATAGCATTCATGGTCAAAACAATCCAGAGCTAGAACAAGTCCCTAAAACTTCCTAATCACCTACTCAATCGTGCATACCTCAAAAAAATAGAACAAAGTGCTTTAGTATCTGTAGTCGATATTTCAAAATTCAAATTTCATCAGGCGAACGGAAGTCAGTCATCTGCATCCGTTGTTCATGCTTTTTGTCTTTCATCGAAATTTTTTCAGGTCTGATAATTCCTTGATCTCCGATGGTCCAACTTAAAGGGCGCGTTTCTTTACCAACCCGGGCCTGCAACAAGGTAAGTCCTTCCATAAATGCATCGGGACGTGGCGGGCAGCCGGGCACATAAACGTCCACCGGTAAGAATTTGTCAACTCCCTGCACAACACTATAGATATCGTACATGCCTCCGGAGTTGGCACATGAACCCATAGAAATTACCCAACGAGGCTCCATCATTTGTTCATGAAGTCTCTTGATAATTGGCGCCATTTTTATGAAGACTGTCCCTGCAATGATCATGACATCAGCTTCACGGGGCGTACCCCGAATCACCTCAGCGCCAAACCGGGCCACATCATACTTCGGGGTCATGCTGGTAGCCATCTCTACGAAACAACAGGAGAGACCAAAATGAAAGGGCCACATTGAATTTTTGCGGCCCCATCTGAGAAGATCATGAACTGTGCTAAGCACAATGCTCTGGCGGACGGCTTCTTCCATTGAGCCGTTTCCCTGTATAGCGCTAACAGGCTCTTGTGCTTTACTTAACCACCATTTCATGTGTTCATCTTTTATTTGTTAGCCGTTTCACGTGCTTTCAATTTTCTCTTCTTTTATTATTTTCTTATACGCTTTTAAAATCTTCTTTCCATCGGGACCGAAATCAAGTGCGCCATTGCGCCACTCGTAGATTAACACTATAACAAGGAGTATGATAAAAGTTACCACCCCTGCAAAGCCCAGCCATCCCAATTCGCGAAAAGCGATGGCCCAGGTGAAAATGAAAATCGTCTCTACGTCAAAGATGACGAAGAGCATGGCGATCATATAAAATTGTGATGAAAAGCGAAGCCGGGCTGATCCCTCGCTTATGATTCCACCTTCGTAAGGCTCATTGGTCGCACGATCCTTGTGACGCCCTCCTAATACATAGGAGAGTCCCAGCATGGCTCCAATCAGAGTACATACGATTGCGCCATATACAACAAGCGGCCACAAAACAGTATTGTCGTTTGAACTTCCCAAAACAGATTTGCCTCCAGCAAATTTTTTTAGTACAACTCAAAAACCCAATAAAAAAATGTAACGCTTGCATCCGTGTTAGTCGCGGGTGCTTTTAGAACAACATTTTGAAGGTATGCTTTTTAGTGAGAAAACAAAAAGAAGTGGTGTAAATATTTCGCGATTGTTACTTAATTGGGGATTACTTGTACCCGTAAAATGAAGGACACTCCAGATTTTTGTGGATGTCGCGAATCCGTGTGCGGAAGTTGATCATGAATTCATGAGTGCCGTAAGAAAAAGTATTGAGAGGCGAAGTAGTCCAGTCGTAAGAATAGGCTACGTGAATCTTATCGCTTAGCTTCAATTCTACAAATGTAATCACGGCATCTACAGTACGATACGAAACTCCGGCACTGCAAACCTCATAGAAAACAAAGGCTGCGTTCAAGTCTAATGCCAGTGCCTGACCTTCTTGTGATCGAAGCATGAATGAAGGATTGAACTGCACTGTATTCATTTTGTTGATCGGAAAGATTCCTCCAGCCCTCAGAAAGTAATATCTGGCTTGCTGGATCTGTGCAGCTACTGCATTGGCGTCCGTATAATCAACTTTATTGTTGATCAACATCGGCACAGAAAAACCGGCAAAGAAATTTTTACGCTTGTAGTAAAGGCCTGTTCCAATATTCGGTCTGAACGCGTTGACTGGAATAAAAGAAAGATCGCCGGGGTTTTGCAAATCCAATTTACTGAAATCCGCTCCAATAAAATCGAATCCCGCCTGGAGGCCGAGCGAAAGTGTTGACTTCGGATATTTCAAAAAATAGGCATAGCTGAGATAAAGATTCTTATTGGAATAGCTTCCGATATTATCCACGTTGATCATCATCCCCACGCCAATCTTATCATGCAGCAATGATGTGTGTGCGCTAAACAGGTAAGTCTTCGGGGCACCGGGCATGTTTACCCATTGGTTCCGGTACATAGACGTGGCACTCAGCTGCACATGACTTCCGGCATAAGCCGGATTGATCACGAGTTCATTAAAATAGTATTGACTAAAAACAGGTGTTTGCTGAGCTTCGGCAGTTACACCGATTCCTATCAGAATCAAAAAATAGCCTAGTCGGGTCATTGGGGTTGGGCTGTAAGTCTATTTAACGATTTCTATATAACCTGCCATGGGCCGGGTTCCATTACCCCGGTCTATAATATAATAGTAGGTTCCATCCGGAAGCATATTGCCCAGCGGGCTTACTCCCCTGTTTGAATGTCCGTCAAACACAACATCGAGGTTATTGTAGCCGTCATTCTGGTAAACCAATGTTCCTGCACGATTAAATATTTTCACTACGTTGTTCGGATAGTTTTGTATGCAGTCAATATAGAAGACTTCGTTTTGTCCGTCACGATTACGCGATAATCCATTGAATGGTCGGATGTCGTTCTCAATGAGGAAAGTACTCGAAGCCGTACAACCCAACGTGGTTGTGACCGTCACTGTGTATGTTCCTGCCTCAACATTCGTGAGTACGGGTCCCTTTAGGATTGTACCATTAACATCCCATGCCACACTTTCAATTGAAGCATCATTGTCGATGACTACTTCTGCTCTTCCATTGGGTTGTCCGCAACTCGCTGACTGAATAAGGATGTGAAATTGAGGATCAAGTGTTTCGGTTTTTACTTCTCCCGTGGTCGGGCCAGATACACAACCGGTGATCCTGCTGGAGTCAGTTGCCGTATAAAAACCTTTCGGAATGGCTTGGAAAATTTCACCTGTAAAATCGCGAGTCGCTTTTACTACTGAACCAATGTACCAATGGAAAACATAGTCTTTTGTATTTCCCGCAACCGAGGCACTGATTGCACCATTGTCGGTAGCACAACTGGTCACATTAGAGAGCACTGTCAGATCGGGAGGAGGAACAGTGACTTGTGCATTGCTAATCTTAATTGTGCTTGTACTCGGGCATAGCGTAATCCGGTTGGTAGCAATGACCGTATACAAAACATCATTGAGTCCTGAGATTTCCGCGCCTGTATAAATCGGTGGGACTGCGGTGTTATTTCCCGTATACCATTTGAAGTCGTAGTCTATTACGTTGCCTTGCACGCTGGCAGAGGCCACACCATTAGGGCGTGCCACGTCACAATTGGTCAACGGTGAAATCTGAATCGCAATCGGTGCGGTGTAAATTCGTTGATCATCTACATGAACTGTCTGTGGAGCAGACTGACAGAATACTGAATCCGCCTTGTCCTTTGCAACCACGGTGTAATATCCAGTGTCTAGGGCTAGCACCTGACGAACAAAATAATTCGCAATGCCAGTAGCTGTTTTACCTCTGTACCAGTTGTAACTGTAATTCAAAAGATAACCATTAGTCACCGTGCCAATCACAGTACCGTTCAGCGGTGTGCAATTCGTCAGTGTGGATGCTGATGCACTCAAGGGCACTGTGTAGATTTTATTGACAAGTCGATAGGTGTCTGTGACTTTACATTGATTGGAGTTGTTCGTCACCTCCACTGTGTAGTCAATGAATGTAGCCGGAGGTGTGATTGAGATATTGGTGATCGAGTCAATCACAGAAAGTACCGAGCCACTGGCAGAGGTACCCAAATACCATTTATAGCTATAGCCTGTGGTGCTGTTACCCGAAGCAATTGATCGCAATGTTCCTGGTGTATTGGCTGGTTGAAAGCAACGGGTAGGTTCCGTAAATCTGAACAAAGCGACATTGACTGATCCTTTGATTTGATCATCAACCACAAACTGAACCGGTGTAGCAGTAGAACAATTATTTGTTGTGTTGGTTGCCTTCAAATAATAAGTGCCCGCACTCAGACCTGTTTGCGATGTTCCGTTCCCACCGAAAGGCGTCATTGATGAATCAAACCACTGGAAGGAATAACCTGCGGTTGGCACTGAAGCACCGTTTTCGGTCACGCTATTTACGGTTGCAGATCCGTCGGGGGGACTCGCACAAAGCTTCTGAGCTGTTAAGGTCAAGTTGGCCGCAGATAATGATTGTACAGGTGTATTGTCAAAAAGATTGTAAGTCATTATGGAGAAACACCCGGTAGAGGTTGCAGTTGTATTCGTCACTTTCACAGTATAGGAACCCTTGGCCAAATTCTGCGCCATCTCACCGTTGACGCCTCCGGTCGTTCCAGGCAAAGCAAGCGGAGTTGCCGTATTCGTTCCGTTAAACCACGCGAATGTGTAATTGGTTGCCGGAGCAGCATCGGCACCCACGGTGATACTTCCGTTTGGAGTTGCACCTCCACAGTTCGTATTTGAATTCTGTGAAGTAGCACTTATCACCGGGTTCACCGCCTTTTGCTTAATATAAATCGATGGACCATATACTTTACATCCCACGGTAGAGCGTGCCGCGTTAGTACAGATGGCAACTATTGTATAAAACCCGGGAGTCATCGGTACTGAAGTAGCGTAGTTCGGCTGACCAGTAACACCGTTAATGGTTTCAATGGGGGCACCGGTATCATTGCTTCCCTGGTAGACTTTTATTGTATAGTCTCCCTCAACAAAAGGAGGCGTAGGCGTTGAAGTCGTCAACTTCATTGAGACGCTTCCGTTATTACCGGGAATACAAGTATTCACATTAACATGAGAGATCGTGTCAAGTTTGTGGCTGTTCGCAAACGGCAAGGCAAAATCCTGACTTCCAAAACAACCACTGTTTTTATCGGTTGCTACTACGGTGTAATGTCCCGTTGAAATTCCTGAAAGTATCGTTGTGCCAGGGCTGGTTGCCACATTCTCTGTGAATAGAATAGAACCAGTTGCAGGCAGACCTCCTGAGTACCAATTAACCGTATAGCCCAAGGTATTCAAATTCGGATTCTCAGTGACTTGCACACCCAATGTTCCTGTTGGGTTGTTGCAATCCGATGGATAAATCGTCACTGTGTTATTCAACGTCATTGAAATAGCCGGGGATTTGTCAAGCACCGTTGCCGTGATTGCGGTAGCAGGACATTTCAGTATCGTATTTATTGCTTGCACGGTATAGGTACCGGGTGCAAGAGTTGAAAGAATATTTGTAGTATTAGCATAGTCCGTGGCGACCTTTACAGTTGATCCATTATACCAGGAGAACGTATAGTCAGCCGGCACACCTGCTGACACACTTACAGTAACCTTGCCATTGTAAGGAACACAATGATCCGCATCAGCTGTGGTGGCGGTGATTGTTGGTATAACAATTATGTTCTTGATTGTGACCTCGTCTGTGTCCGCACATCCGGTGACATTGTCTGTAGCTTGCACGGTGTAAACGCCTGGCGCAAAATTTGAAACAGCGCTTGTGGTCGCAACCTGATTTGCAGGAAGCGTGTTCTGTCCTGCAAACCATTTGAAACTATATCCAGATGTTGCGCCTCCGACATTGGCAGAAGCTGACCCGTTCGGAGCAGCTGGATCGCATGAAGTTTGATCAGCTAACTTCACTGCAGTGACGGAGATGGGTGCCGTTTGCGTTACTGAAATTGTGGTAGGTGGACTGCTTGAACAACTGGAGTTGTTGTCCGTGGCTACCACGGTGTACGAGCCTTGAGGAACATTATTATAAACCGGTCCGGTAAAATCGGCCACGGGTTTAACCGCAGAGCCATTGTACCACTTGAAAGTATAGTTCGAAGTATTCCCCCCCACATCTGCTGACACACTCGCCTGAGCGTTCGAACACGTTACACTTGTCGCTGTCGCATTGACAACAACAAGAGCTGCGTTGTCAGGAACGGTAAATGAACTTGTATTCTGGCAACCTGTAGAAACCTGCGTTACCAGCACCGTGTATGCCGTGTTTCCTTTTAGATTCGAAGCAATGGGACTTACGCCAATCACCGGGGAAGAAAATATGGTGTTACCCTCGTACCATGCAAACGTGAAGTCTGTAGGATTTACACCATTGTTAACGGTAGCCTCCAATTCCGCATTCGGGTTTTGGCAATTGGTTGCTTTCTTATTTTGAACGATCTGAATATTTGGTGGCGTGTTGTTGACCAACGGAACGACAACACTGATGGTATCCGATCCACAACCATAAGTCAATGATTGTGCATAGACCGTATATGTGCCGGCCGGAACGCCCGTGTAGATTGCTCCCACAAAAGCTGGTGCTCCACTGATTGGTTTCCCGGAGTTATACCAGTTGAATGTGTACGGTGCAGTCACCTTCACACCACTTACCAGCTGGTAAGCTGCCACAGCACCATTGTTAGGCGAAGGCACGCCTCCGCATTGCCTGTTGTCGGCAAGTTTTTCGGCCATCAGGGCGAAGGGCAATGGCTTCACTGACATTGAGAAGGTGTTGTTGTAATTACATTCAATAATGTTTGTATTCGGCAGTTTGATCGGTGTCGGCACGGTTGTACCCGCATCATTGACTACACCGTAAAGCGTGAAATTTGTTCCCGGGCCGTTAATTGTAACATTGTTAGCCGTATAGGTATCACCCGGCATAAAGTTAGTAAGGTTAACGTTGTAGGTGTTTAGTTTTACTGCACCTACGGCCATAGGATCACCGCTGTAAAATGTAATAGGCAATGTGGCTGTCACCGGAACATCCCCTTTGTTAGTGATTTGAAATGATGCCGTGAAGTTCTGGTCAGGACATGTAGGCGGATTTATTTTCAAGGAGCCTGTTACATAACTAAGATCTGGTGAAGCATAAATGGGACAACCAGCCGAGTTGATAAAGGGCGCCTGGTTAAGGAATGAATTCAAAGGACGGTTAGGCCCCGTAGTACAATTCCCTGTAGAAAATACAGCCGCTGAATTTTGCTGATGAAGGGGAATAGTCAGGTCATCATTGATGTTGACATTGAAATACCCGTGCTGATTCCAGAGTTTGCGTGCAGGCACCCACGGCTCAGCTGCAGAACGAAATATCCGCACGTGTCCATTTTGATAATAAGTATTGTTACAAAAATTGGTCTGTGCTAAAACATCATCAAAACCGCAAGTAACACACAACTCGGTTGCTCCATCTGCATCCACATCGGCAACGATCGGGTATTCCCTGTTCGTTCGCGAAACACACGTTTGTTGAGTATAAGTCGTGCCATCCGTTCCGTTGATGATGTACAAATATTTTTCATCACGATAAACCACTTCTGATTTTCCATCACCGTTGAAGTCAAACAATGTACAACCGGTATAACCTGAAGTTTCTTCCTTTACGTCTTTACGCCACAAGAGTTTGAATTTGTCGTCCAATGCATATAGGAATTTTCCAGATACGTAAGATGCATTCAATTTTCCGTCACCATCCAGGTCACCGATATTAATGCGCCCCATTCCAGACTGCCACCCTTTGGCATAGTAGGCTCCGGTTGAACCCGAGCAACCATTGATGGTGATGTTCCCAGCGATGTAATCATTATAAACTGTGAGTACATCGTTATGTACATCCCAGAAGAAAGCCGTACTGTTATCTGAGGTTTGATATGATCCGGTGGCGAGGACGTCAATGAATCCATCCAAATTATAATCAGCAACACTGGTCGTGTGGTAGTTTATTTTTGAAGGGTTGGTGCGGGTTTTATATTCACTCCGGCTTTTAGCTAGTGTAATGCTGCCTGCTCCTGCAGCTCGTGTCCCGAGGCTTACTGTGTAAATGCTGCAACCAATTACTAATTGGAGATTACCTGTTCCCAAAACATCAACGGCAACAGGTCCTCCATTAAGATATGTCCAATCTGTAGTGCTGTCAACAATGATCGTTCCGGTATGTGCATCCAGGATCATGTCTTTAGCATATAATTCTACTTTTCCATCTCCGTCAAAATCAGCGATACCAAAATGAACGGGGTCTCCGGCTGTACCTCCCACGTTACCTCGAATCTTGGTCCTCCACAATTCAGTGAAGTTACAGTCGTAAGAAATGATATAATGTTCATTGCTGATGATCCCGTAGGTAAAAAGTTCAGCACAATTATCGTTGTTAAGATTGCCGATGACCATTTCGCGCTGCACATCGTAACCTGGTGTCAGGGATTTTTCAATGGCTCCCGTTTTGCCATCAAGGATGTAGATCTTATCGGTAACACTATTCAGCGTTATTACTTCGGGCACTCCATCGCGATCAAGGTCTCCGATGGTAATCCTGGTCAGGTGATCTGTTACCTGGTTGGGTGAACCCCAATCGAGGGCCATCGAAAACTTGGGGAATGTGGATGGTTTTGCTTCGCAGTTGGCGTCATTACCTACATAACCGCCTTTGCAGGCAGCGTTCGCTGCACATTCGCTATCATAACAATCGATAAATCCATCACCGTCATTATCGATGCCATCCGTACAGTTGCTCTCCTGGCTAAAGGCCAGGGAGGAGATTAAGACCAACAGCCCTACAAATCCAACTATCTTTTTCATGCGCGTTAAGTTGTAATCCTTTGAGGCCCAGACCATGTAATATATAAGTCACTAATGTAAAGTTACTAAACTATTACTGTCTGATTGACCCCTCAGTTACTTACTAATCAATGGATTTGGCTAACCTTTTTGTAATGAATTTCTGCCTGTAGCCTAAGGTAACGCCAAGTCCTTAGCTATGTCGCTGAATCGACCTAATGAGGGATAAATGGCTTATTGAAATTAGCGTACAATCGTGATACTGCCCGTTTTTGCCTTGGTGTCACCATCGCATTTGATGATGTAATAATAGACCCCGATTGGTAGCAGTTTTCCATTGTAAGAACCATCCCATCCGGAGGCATTGGTATAGGGTTTTGCCTCGTATACTTTGAGTCCTTTCTCATCGAAAATAGAGATCGCACACTGTGGAAATGTATCGATGTTCTCTACTTCCCATTTTTCATTAATGTTGTCGCCATTACCCGGCGAAAAGAAATTTGTGGGCTTTAATTTATTTACCAGGTTCTCACCCTTCACATTAACAGTTACCGAATCCTCTCCGCTACACCCGTTCGCAGCCTTTCCTTTGACAACATAAGTTGTTGTTACTACAGGGTATGCTACCGTATTGGCGCTCGTTGAATCTGTCAACGTTTTGCCTGGACTCCAAGCGTAGTTTGCAAGTCCTGAAGCGGACAACTGCACAGGCTTCCCTTCATCAACTAAAGTTGGATCAGCAGAAATAGTAATGACTGGCGTAGGCAATTGTGTCACTACCTGTGCAGCCTTGATCACACAACTGTTCGCAGCCGTGGCAGTAACCGTGTAAGTGTCTGCTGACGTCACTGTAATTGATTGCCCGGTAGCTGAATTGCTCCAGGCATAAGAACTGAAACCAGCAGACGCTGTCAACGTGATCGAAGCTCCATCACATACCGCAAATACGCTGCCCTGAGCAGTAATTGATAGCGGAGGTGCAACCTGAACAGAAAGTGGTTTTGTAACCGATTGAGAACATATTCCCCCGGTGTATGACAAGGTCAACTTCACGGGGTAACTGTTTGCCGCAACATAAGTGTGTGTAGGATTTACATCTGTTGCAGTTCCACTGTCACCAAATGTCCATGACCGCAATACTGTAGCTTGTGAATCAGAAGTAGACTGATCTGCGAATGTAAGTGATTGTCCCGCACACGAAGGTGATGGCAATACAAAGTCGGGCACCGGTAAGTTCAGTACTTTAATACTAACTGTATCGGAAACCGAAGGTTGACAAGCCGGGTAAAGTGTACTCGTTACTTTCCCAAAATAATTTCCGGAGGCAGATGCAGTAAATGACGAACTCGTTTGTCCGCTGATAGCTCCATTCGTTTTTTCAAACCACTGGTAGGTAACGTTCGAAGCACTTGGCACCAATGTGAGTGCTGCATTCTGCCCCTGGCAGAGCAAGCCGGTACTGGCAGTAGCAACACGAAAACTGGGAAATGCCACCGCATCAACTACAGTGGAAGCTTGTTGAACGATGCAAGTACCACTATAGACATCAAGAAAATACCGCCCCGCATTGTCATATGTAAAATTAGCAACTGACGCAGGTGAAACACCGGTTCCTGTATAACCTTCCGGTCCGCGCCATTTATATTGAGTAGCCCCGACATCAGCAACGTTGAGTTGCAAGGTGCCTTTTAAACATACCGGCCCGTTGTTAGTCGGTGCAGCAGTACCAAGTCCTGGCCCCACATTCACAGTCACGTTTACTGCGTTTGAAGTTTTCACACATGAACCGCCTTCTGCAGTAGCAACCACGGTGTAATTTCCTCCTACAGTAACATCAAAAAAAGAGCTGGTGGCTCCGGGAATGGATACGGCATTGTTGAACCATTGATACGTGATCCCACCTCCTACGCTGGCATTCAATCGTAAAGGGAAACCTGCGCATATCGTTAATGGTCCTCCAGGTGTTACGGCTGGAGTCATACACGAAGCGTTTCGAATGATGGAAACCTTTGAAGAAATATTACCAAGGAAATCAACGCTCGTAAAGGTAATATCCGGTTTCCCATCATTGTCCATGTCTGCGATTCTCACTTCCCGGTTAACGTAGGTCGTTGCAATGTTGGAGATGGTGAACGCTATGTTTCCGATAGTGCTGTTATTATTCAAAATGGTGAGCGTAGGATCAGTCACGGAGGCAAGCACAATATCAAGTTTCCCGTCACCATCCAGGTCACCCAAATCAACACCCCATAGATGAGATGAAATAGCAATGGGCTCAGGAGTACCAAATTGAATATCAGATGCACTCTTATTCCGAAGAACATTAATACCGTTACTACCAATCAATATGGAAGCTACTATATCTGGCAAGCCGTCACCGTCTATATCTCCTAATTTTACATTCACCATTGTACCAGGTACGGTCAAGGTTACTTGATTGCTTAAGTTGATATTGCCTGGAGTGCTGGAATTCTTAATGACGACAATATTACCTGACCCCTGCTGAAATTGATCGATGACGATGTCTGCTAATTCATCCCCGTTCAAGTCAATTACAGAAATTCCATCGGTAGATGCGAATCCAGGAACGGGAATGATTTTAGTAGGACCAAATGATATCGTAGAAGTGGTGCTGATATTGGGCAGGACGATAATATCCCCCGCGCCCTGATCGGTAATAATCACTTCAGGTTTTCCATCTCCGTCAAGGTCTGCGATCTCCGGCCGTTTTAATTTTCTGCCAGCAAATGTAAGCGTGGTAATGTTGAATGAAAATCCGCCAGTATTTCTAAAAAGGAAAAGTTTGCTTCCATTGAATTCGGAAACAAGCAAGTCAGATAAACCATCTCCATTGATATCGCCACAACGTGTGTGGATGGTTCCGGTTGTTGTAACCGTCACGTCCGTTTTAATGAAACTTAAACTGCCCGGGGTGCTGGAGTTCCTTAAAAGCGAGATCACGTTTGATGTCGAATTAGCTGTTGCCACATCCAGTCTGGAATCACCGTCAAAATCGCAGAGACAATGATCGTATAATCCACTGTTCGCAAAAAAGTCTACTTGCGGTTTCAGATTTGAGTTACTGATGCCATGCGTGCCTCCATAGTTCAGAAAAAAAGGCTGTGGTGAAGCAGCTCCCAAGCCGGTAGTTTTATTAAATACAGTGATTCTTTCAAAAGAAGTACCAAAAGGTGTAAGGACTTCCAGCAATTGATCCGACACCGAACTGATAGTGCCTTTTGCTCCTCCAAAATAAACAACAAGATTAGCTGCTGTTGAGCCAAATCCAGATCCTTTGATGGAGACCAGTTCATTGGCGGCAGCAAAAGTCTTATCCACGGAATGAATAACAAGCTGTGCCTCGGAAACCAAAGCCATTACTACAAACAGGGCAATCAGGGCGATTCTTACCATTGATGAATTCTTAACGTCTATAAATCAATTTCGACACGCATATGTAACAATCTATTTATCGATAACCGTTAACACTTTGGCCTCTTTCAGTTTCGTGTAAGATTTCAGATTTTTCATCTCTTCATTCGCTTCTGAGATCTTGGTGGTTTCGAATGTATACACGTAATATTGTTTATTTTTAGGGTAGAAGTAAATCTGCCCATTGTACTTCTGGGCAATGAGTTTTTTCTTGAAATCTTCGGCCTTATCAAATTCGGTGAACGTTTTTACGTAGACATAGTAGCGTTTCTTGTCTTCATCACGCAAGGCCTCCTCATCATCTACTGTCTTTTCGTGGTAGCGTGGGTTATGGCGCACAACTTCGGTGCCCAGCGTGGACCTGAAAACAGGGGCCTTGATCTTGAACTTCTTTTCACCTCCGATGCGAAGTCCCAATTGTACTTCATGACTTCCTGCAGAGAAACCATTGACCGGTTGTGTACCAGGTTCATAGCTATAAGCAAAAATAAAGCGGTCAACCTGAACTCCCACACTTCCAATAAGTCCGTACTGTTGCCGATAACCTGCTCCAAGCCAAAAGTTACTTGAGAGATTGAATTTGGCCACTGCTTCGAATTGGTTGTTACCAGCTGCTGCGTAGCGATAGAGTGCATACAATTCCAGCGGGGCATTTCCTCCGGCTGATTTTTTTCGAGTGCTTACACCACGTGAACTTCGGGTGACGATACGACTCTCTAATTTTCTCTTAAATGAAAATGTAAAGATCATATTGTCAAAAGGTACCAGGCCTGTCTTTGACGGCTGCTCCAGCGAATACACCGAACCGAACAATTGCGGCAAGGCAGCGCCAAGTGTAATCCCTGATTGCGATGCCAGTCGTATTCCAAAGTTGGCGGAAGGCCGAAATCCACTAGGATAGTTGGCCAAAGCCGGGTCGTTAGGATCAGACGCTTTATTGATGTCAATCATGCTTGAACTACCGCCACCCGAAATACCGAAATACAATATGTTTTCCGGGTTGAGTACAACGCCATGAGCATAAGTAACTACCGCTTCGCTCGTATTCAGAAGGCCACGGGAATAGGATGATAATTTCAGGCCAATGCCTGCACGTGAATTGTCAATTAAGGTATTATAGTTGAGTGTGGCTACGGTCGGGGCGCCTTCCAGGTTAAGCCACTGTTTGCGATAATTTGCAAAAACATAGGCATAGTCAGTGGCTGCTTCCGCGGGATTGTACAAGTAGGGGTTCAGGTAAAAACTATTATACACTGAATAGTTCTGAGCCGATACTCGTATTCCGCAAAGGATAAGCAGGGTGAAAAAAACAGAAACAGCTCTCTGACGACCCAAAGCTTAATTTTTATGTATCCAACTACAAAGCAATTTACGCATTTTTTAAAGGTTTAGCCTTTTTAGCCCCAAAACCGTGCCTTTACTGGTCGTGGCAAAAGGGTGTTTGGTCGAAGTAATTCGCCACTGACCTTCCCGTCGGGCGACAAACGCCTTAATTATTCGCCTGAGCATGAATTATTTAATAGCTTTACTTCCAAATGGATATACCCCGAAAGATCATTCTTTCTCTATTTGCGGTCCTTCTTTTTCCCATTTTTACACCATCCTTAGCCCAAACTAAGACTCAGCAAACGAGAACATCTCCAACCAAAACGCCCATTCAAATTTTTGTTGGGCCGATCGCTGGTGCGGGGGTGTCATGGGTGTCTTTCCAGGAGAAAGCAAGTCGTGATTTCTACAAGCAGGCTCCTGTTCCAACCTACTTTTTTGGGGGAGGGCTATCATTCCAGGTTCGCAAGAATTTTTTCATGCATACGGCAGTGGTCTACATGCGTAAAGGAGAAAATCTGAGCTCGAACGCGGCCCCCAACCTGATGCACAAAGAGATTTATCATTCCATTGATATGCCGATCCTGTTTACCCGGGAGTTTAAAATGACTGTAGGCAATGACAAAGTTCTAAAGTGGTACGGAGGAATCGGACCCAACCTGAGTTACTGGCTTAACGGGAAAGGATCGTTGTACACTTTGCAACAATGGGAAGATGGCTCGTCTGTGCTGGACTACAAATTCTCCTTTCAGCAAGCCGGAGACAATCCGGATCCTTCCACGGTATATGTTCCGGATGCCAACCGTCTTCAACTGGGGATCAACCTGGCTGCCGGTTTCATTTTCGAGCCACTCGGCTACCAGCGTGTTCATGTGAATTTCCGCTATGAAATCGGGCATTCATTTATGGCAAGAGACGGAATGGAAACTTTTCAAGGCATCAACGACTATCATGGCGATCTGAAAGCCCGGATGAAAGTCTTTTGTATCAGCCTGTCTTACCTCATCGATTTGAAAACAGCCGAGAAGAACAAGGGCAGAAGCACGAGCACACTGATGAAGAAGAAACGCAGATAGTTTAATTGCGCCTAAAGAAGCTGCTCCATGTAGGCGCCAATATTATTCTCCTTATCCACAAAATGCATTTCTAAT
Source organism: Cytophagales bacterium WSM2-2 (assembly GCA_015472025.1). Taxonomy (NCBI): domain Bacteria; kingdom Pseudomonadati; phylum Bacteroidota; class Cytophagia; order Cytophagales; species Cytophagales bacterium WSM2-2. The sequence continues at coordinate 2,852,771 of BNHL01000001.1, read as the reverse complement.
ATCCAATGTCTTTCGTTTCCGTTGGCATCGCGCGAAAATAGATCGTTGTGGTTATCCGGATGAACATCCAGGTCAAAGCTCTTGGGATTCGCAGGCTGTTCATGTGGAAATTCCCCGACAATGTGACCGCCAATTTCTCCTCCATAGGTATAGCCGTATTCTTTTGCCTTGTTGACCAGGTATTTAAAAAAATCTGACCCCGTTAATTTCGTTTGCTTTCGGTACCAAGCCTGGGTTTCATACCACGCTTTTTCGACATCCTTTTTCAGTTTTATTTTTTTTGCATCGCTACCGAGCACATACGTCCTTGCATAATCCGATTCCCAGCCATCCGCAATTATCCCAAAGTCAACAATCACAATATCATCTTTCTGTATCGCAACATCAGGAGGATTGTCATTATAAATAGCCGTTGTATTTCTGCCACTCCTGACAATCTTCTTATGCCAATGCTTTTCAATTCCAAATTTTTCGAAAGCCAGTTTAGTGATCTCGTCAACAATCTGCTTTTCAGTTTTGCCAGGCACGATAAGGTTATTTTTTTCGATAGCCTCAAATAATTGAGCCGAAATTTTCTCTGCTTGTTGTACTTTCATTTTTGTGTTTTTTTCATTTCCGTTGTCGATAGAAGCCAATCCGGTCGAAAAGAAAACGACCAGTACGAGTCCTGCTATTTTTTTCATGGGTCTTGAGTTTAAAATTTAGTCTGCGCGATTTGTCAATTAAAACTTCCGGACTTTTCGGAGTCAATTGTTCTGCAGACAAAAAAAGGGAGGCTGGCGGAGAAGAAAGTTAATCTACATTAACTCCCGTGCTTTTTCTTCAAAGTACTGAAGAATTGGGGAGTAACACCCAGGTAAGAAGCGATGTCTTTCTGAGGAAACCGTTTCAGGGCGTAGGGCTTCCGTTTCAAAAATTGAATATATCGCTCTTCAGCAGGGGCGGACAGAATCTGGTTGATTTGATCGCGTTGAGTGATATACGCATTTTGGAAAAGCAGCCTGAAAAATCTCTCGAATTTTGGGACTTGCTGGTAAAGTTTCTCTAAGTCAGTTTTGCTGATCTGCAGGACCTCCGAGTCCTCAATTGCTTTGACGTTAGACTTCGATGGTGTTTGTGTAAAGAAACTGTAAAGGTCATCGGCCCACCATTCTTCAATTAAAAAATCCAGGATATGCTCAACGCCATCATCATCTTCATAATAGGATTTGAGACATCCTCGGGTTACAAAAGATTCATGTTTGCAAATATCTCCTTCGCGAACCAGGAACTCACCGGCCTTCAAGGACTTGAGTTTTAAAAGGGAAATAAAGAGCTCCTTTTCTTCCGAATTTAATGAGATATGTTTTAGGACATTAGAAACCAAAAGCTGGGAATCCATAACTACAAATTGGAGCGTCAAAAGTCAAAGGGGGAGAACTTCACTTAAAGTTATAAATAAGTTAGTAGACTAAGTGACAGGCGTGAATAAGTGTTTGAATATCTACAGTTAAGAGCCTGACAGTAGCTTAAAAAAGACAAATTACTTAATCAGTTGATTTTAATAAGTAAAAAGGGGCATATACTCGATTGGCATTCCCTACGTGCAGATATTGCTATATTTTGGGCAAAAGTGATTCTTGAACATTCTTGATTTACTTCAAATGATTTAGGAATAAATTTATTTATGAATAACAATAAGGAAGGTAACCCGACAGATCAATGGCAAAAGCGAAAAAGAAAATTCGCTGTGCGCTACTTGATTGCTGTGTGTGCAATATTTCTTCTGTTCGTTGGTGTGTTTCTTTTTCTCTACATCCAGGTGATGTCGTATAAAGCACCAGAACCCTTGTCAACAACAAATACCGTTTTAGATGTGATGGTATTCGGCCTGAATGTTATAGGAGGAGTTTTTTCTTTTCTGGGAGAAGTGGCATTGGGCCTTGCCACCATAGTTTCCGGGATTCTGGCTTGTGTATATGTTATTGTCGCTATTCCATCCATAGTCGGATGTATTGGGCTGTTGAAAAATAAAAAATGGGCACCGGTTGTTATTTTGATCACCAGCATTCTCCACCTGCTTATTTTTCCAATCGGAACTGTTCTTGGAATTATAGGCATTCTATTTTATCAAAAATACAGAGTACAAGAAGCATTTGATCCAGCGGGAAAAGTGTTCAAGATACTTGCCATCGCAATTGTGGTGGTGGTGGTGGTGTGTTTTAAAATTCTATTTTCTCCGAGCAAACGCTTTTACGAGCCAACAGCATCAGAACCATTGTATGACGTGTGCCAAACAAAACGCTTTGGGGTAAAAATTGATATCACGCATCAAGGCTTCCGGTTGAATGTCTCTTGTAAACCATTTCGTATTTCATGGCGCGATATAGAAATATATACAAACGGAGAGAAAATGAAATACACCAACCGAAATGATTATGATCTGTATGAAAGTTTTACGATATCCTTTGAGAACGAGAAAATTCCTGACGACACTTTATGGTTTTCGATTAAAGAGAAAGGCACGCTTTATCAAATAGGGTATGCCAGTATCAAACCGCTGAATCAGTTCCAGAAAAAATTTCCATCCGACAACAGAGTAAATAAAGATAAGAACACCGTAGTATGGTACGAAGAAGCCGACAGTCTGAACATCTACCGAAACTATGACTATACAGATAGCGCTCATATTATCAGGCTAAGTAAAAATGAGGCCAAGTCAATTAATTTACCTTCTCACTTCTTAGAAGAAGTAGACGATGGCAAGTTACCCAACATACAATTTGCGTGGCACAAAAAACTTAAAGGCAAAATTACAAACGACAAGCTTTGTGGTGAAATCCGTGCTGTCGCGGATGAAATACAAACCATTCGAGTCGAACGATAAAATGAATTTGCGTTAAGGATGATTAAGGTTTGACTAAAATGAGATTCTCTAGAATTTCAAGTAGGAAGGCAATAATGTTTTGCGAACAGATGGCTGGGAGCACTTTGGTGGAAATAAAACGGGCAAGCCAATATATTCTGACCTGCCCGTTCTGGTAGCCCCGGCAGGAATCGAACCTGCATCTTCAGAATCGGAATCTGAAATTCTATCCATTGAAATACGGAGCCAAAAAGAACTATGAAGCCCGATTATACGTCTAACTTCGTTGCAAAAATAAGACAAACCTTGTACTACACACGAATTATTTTGATCATATGAATATTCAATCCCTTCACAAAGAACTCCTCACGGAAATAGAGAAAAATTCAGGCCAGGCCACGAAACATACTTTCCTCGACAGTTATTTGGGCAACAAAAATCCGCGCTATTCGATCAGCATGCCAAAACTGAGGGTAGTGGTCCGGACGTGGTTCAGATCAAAGTCATTCACCCCGAAAGAGTACCTGCAGTTTACTTCATCTTTAGTCAAAGGCAAATCTTCAACAGAAAAAATGACTGCCGGAATCCTGCTCGATTATTCAAAAAAACTAATGATAGACTTTGATCCTAAGATTTATGACCAATGGCTAAATACGCTTCAGGGCTGGGCTGAAGTTGATACCATGTGTTATGGTCACTTCAAGGCAGACGATTTGTTAGATAATTGGACTTCCTGGAAAAAACTTTTACTGAAACTGAACAAAAGCAAAAACATTAATAAAAGAAGGGCCTCGATCGTCCTCCTTTGCAAACCGCTTACTCGCACTGATGACAAAAGACTTCGATCACTCACTTTTCAACTTATCGACTCGTTGAAAAGTGAACGCGAAATCCTCATCACCAAAGCAGTATCATGGACGCTGCGAAGCATGGTAAAAATGCATCGCGAAGACTTGAAGTCTTACCTTCAAAAGAACAAACAATCACTCCCTGCGATCGCTGTACGGGAGACAATGACCAAAATCAAAACCGGAAGGAAAAACGGATAAATCCTACAGGCTTGTTAAGATGATTAACAGAAAAATAGCTGTCGTAAAAAGGATTGCAAACATTTTATTACTCAACTTGGCTGTCATATTACAAAGGTTTGTTTTGACACAAACATGGTAACTTTACAAGAATTGAAACTGGCATATCTGTGTAGAATGCATTTTTTATGAGTGAATCGCAGGAGAAAATTATTGTGTTCAGAGCATATGACACCGCAGTGGAGGCAAATCTGGCAAAAACGAAGTTGGATGCGTACGGCTTCCCGTGTTTTCTGACGGACGAAAATTTCGTAAACCTCTATCCTATCCGAAATGATATCTTTCCAGGTGTCCGGCTTTATATTTTTGAAAAAGATTACGATGAGGTAGTCAACCTCCTTGATAATCCGGAGGCAAGTAGTCCAATCAGCTGAGCAAATTGCGAATCTTTGTTGCTACTAAGGCGCAACAACAATCCAGAGTAACCTACTGACCAATCTTCAAGACAGTAAACTCCACGCGTCTGTTATTTGCCTGGCCTTCTTCCGTATCATTCGTATCGATCGGCTTGCTCTCTCCATAGCCGTGGGCCTGCATGCGTGATTTGTCGATGCCCTGACTTGCCAGGTAATCCACCACAGCCTGAGAACGACCCTGCGAAAGATTCAGATTATAGGTATCAGACCCTTTACTATCTGTGTGACCGGCAATCTCGACAGAGATTTTTGCGTTCTGTTTGAGGAAATCGACCACCTTGTTTAGCTCTACAAATGACTCCGATTTTAGTGTGGTCTTGTCAAAGTCAAAGTAAATGTTTTTCAACCGCACGGTAACACCGACTTCAATTGGAGTCATGAGTATATTTTTCACTACTGGTATGGTATTTTCGTCAACGACCTGAACACTGTCCAAAGCATTGAGGTAACCCTCAGCTGTGATTGTATAAACATACCAACCGAAACCCTGGATATCCTGGTTGTAACTACCGCCCTCTGCTGCTGGCGCCATGGAAGCGGATGTACCGCGTTGTAAAATTGAAATTTTTGGAGAAGGAACTTTGTTGTTCGTTTTCTTATCCAAAATATCTCCTGCAAGGGCCAGTTGTTTAGCGAGCGGAGTTAAATAGATTTCGATACGCAATGTTGTATCGCGATTAATTCTTGGAATTTTATAGTCATTTGAAAAAGGCAGGTAGCCGGATGCATTTGCTGAGATGCTATAAGAATCCACTTCTGGAATACGCGTCTCAAACTTCCCTGTAGCCGCAGTCTTCAAACTTATCGGTTGCTTTAGTTCCTTAAGTTTCACGTCCACGTTCGATACCACGGGCTGTTTCGTTTTCTGGCTGTACGTCATACCCGACAGCACGATATTAATATTTCTCGGCTTCAGAATTAACAAATCGTAATTTCCTCCATCCACCTTTGCTCCTGCACGAGCAGTAAAAATATTTCCTTTGGAGTCGATGGAGAAGTAGGCGTCATCTGAAGGTGTGTTTACTGCCCGACCTAGATTTACCGGCTCGCTCCAATTCTGCCAGCTCTCATCGAGGCGTGTGGTTTTGTAAACATCGATTCCTCCTACCCTGTCTTTCACAAAGCGGTTGCTGGCAAAGTAGAGGGTCTTTTGGTCGGGAGCCAGGAATGGTGCGAAATCATCGGCCACCGAACTGATCTTTAATTTTACCGGTTTGGAAAAATGGCCATCAGGTTGTTTGCTACTCAAATACAGATCGCTGAATTTGTCTCCTGCTTTCTCTGAAAAGTAAATGATCATCTGCTTGCCGTCTGCCGAAAGTGTAGCTCCATAAAACATACCTTTATCCATCTTATCAAAGTCGGTCACATCAAGTTCATGGTCGCTACCAGAAGGGGTGATCAGTGAAAATCCTTTCGAGTTTTTTGACCGTCCTCCGCGAATAAACAACGAACCGTCTGGCATGAAATTAAAAACCTGGTTGAACCGGTTTTGGTTGAAAGGTGAAGTCATGTGGCTGGCTTTGGTCCAGTTACCCTTATCATCAAGAGTTGATATCCAGATATCCTGGCTACTCTCTTTTCCGTAAGTATTTTCGGGGTGATCACTTACAAAGTAGTACAAACTTCTTCCGTCTGGGGAAATGACTGGTGACACTTCATTATACCGGGTATTTACATTGTCATTCATTTTCACCAGCTCATAACGGGGGCTGATTTCCTGAGCAGATGCAATAAACCAAGACAGACAAAGTAAAGTCAGAAGTATCCTCATTTTGGGGTTAAATTTGAGGTTAAAGATAAATGATTTTGCGTGATGAGGTGTGAAGGGCCTTCGCCAACCAACGAAAAATCGTTACTTTTGTGGTTGGAATTGAGTTAAAATGAAACGAATTCTCTTCATGCTGGTCCTTTACTGCTCGCTCTCCGTGGCGATAGGTAAGCATGTTCGTTCATTTTGCTTTCAAATTTTTGCAGAATCAGGCCTCGTAGCGAAAACAAACCTGTTCAATTTGAAGTACGGTGGTGATGCTGAGAGTAGCGAGTCTGAAGAAACAGATTCTGAAGACAGCGAAGAAACCGACACTGACAATGATGATCATGAACTGACGCAAAATCATTTTCACCAGGTTGCACTTGCTTCACAACCGGGCTTGTCTCAAACTTCTTTTCTTTTATCTGATCATCATCAGGAGATAAGCACCCCGCCGCCTCGTTTTTAAATTTCTGAATTACTTATCGGCACTGCTGCAAAGTGTGCCTCAGAAATTTTTAAAACGAAATAATATCTCTTATGAACCTAAAGGATTTTTTCCGGACGGATTTTCTTTCGTCCATTGTAGTCTTTCTTGTAGCCCTCCCCCTATGCCTTGGCATTTCGCTGGCATCCGGGGCTCCTATGTTTTCTGGAATCATTGCCGGAATCATTGGAGGAATTATAGTAGGAATCCTGAGTGGCTCCTCGTTAAGTGTAAGTGGTCCGGCTGCCGGTCTCACATCAATTGTTGTAGTTTCAATTCAGGACCTTGGCTCTTTCCAGGCCTTTTTGCTGTCCGTAGTACTGGCCGGGATTTTTCAGTTGGCGCTCGGTTACATGAGAGCAGGAGTGTTCGGACATTTCTTTCCGGCATCGGTAATCAAAGGCATGCTTGCAGCGATCGGCCTCATTCTCGTTTTAAAGCAAGTGCCACACGCACTCGGGCTGGACGCTGATTATGAAGGTGACGAATCTTTTCTTCAACCAGATGGCTCCAACACTTTCACGGAAATCGTATCCGCGCTGGACCTGATGACTCCGGGCTCTATAGTGATTGCGCTGTTGTCTGTTGCCATTTTAATTAGCTGGGATAGTTCTTTCATCAAATCAAGGAAAATAAGTCTCGTACCTGCTCCATTAGTTGCAGTGGTGGCCTCGGTGTTGCTCAATCTTGTTTTTGAAAATTTTCTACCAGCATTGGTTATCAACTCAAAGCACTTTGTTTCGTTGCCATCGATTGCCGCGAGCGAAGTTTCTTCATTTGTTATGCTTCCGGATTTCCTGCAATTAGCCAATCCTAAAATATATACTGTTGCTATCACGCTGGCGCTGATTGCCAGTGTTGAAACAATGCTGAGCATTGAGGCTAGCGACAAACTTGATCCCGCAAGGCGTGTAACATCGCTTAACCGCGAACTAATCGCTCAAGGTGTGGGAAACACGTTGTCGGGAATGATTGGTGGACTACCTATCACATCGGTGATCGTTCGCAGTTCAGCCAACATCCTGGCAGGTGCAAAGACGCGAGCTTCTACTATATCGCATGGAATGCTGTTGCTGTCCGCGGTGTTGCTAATTCCGAATGTGTTGGGTTTAATTCCTCTGGCCTCTTTGGCTGGAATACTCATTGTCACAGGACTAAAGCTGGCTAAGCCAGAAATGTTCTACGAGCAATTCAAAAAGGGCTGGAGTCAATTCATGCCGTTCATCGTCACGGTAATTGTGATTATATCTACTGATCTGCTGCAAGGCGTTATTGCCGGGATACTCACCTCCGTGTTCTTCATCCTCAAGACGAATTTTCATGAGGCCATGATTATGGTGACTGACAAAAGAAATTACCTCCTGGTGCTAACCAAAGATGTTTCGTTTCTCAACAAATCATCCCTTCGTTACAAGTTTCAACTGATACCGGCAGGATCAAAAGTGCTGATTGATGGAAGTCAGGCGCAATTCATAGACAATGACATTCGTGAAGCTATTATTGACTTCATCGAATTCTCAAAAACAAAAAATATCAACGTAGAATTAAAAAGCATAAAACTATAAATAATGGAACAAGCCATGGAAGCTTACGAAAAGTTGCTACTGCAAAACAAAGCATGGGTAGCACAAAAAAATTTAGAAGATGAACAATTCTTCCACCGACTCGCTGATATTCAGAAACCGGACTTTCTCTGGATCGGTTGCTCCGACAGCCGTGTGCCTGCAAATGAAATCACCGGCACGAACCCTGGCGAGATTTTCGTGCACCGCAACATTGCCAACATGGTAATCCATACCGACATGAATTTGCTCAGCGTACTCGACTATGGCGTGAATGTGCTGGAAGTAAAACACGTTATTGTGTGCGGTCATTATGGCTGCGGTGGCCTCCGGGCCGCTATGGGCAACAAACAGTTTGGCATCATCGACAATTGGATCCGTCATATAAAGGATGTTTATCAGATCTATGGTGATGAATTGGATCAAATCAAAGATGAAAAAGACCGTGAGAATACATTTGCCGATTACAATGTGATCGAACAGGTTTTTGATTTAAGTCAGACTTCCATTATCCAGAATTCCTGGTCGAGACGAAATAGCCCGTGGGTACATGGATGGATTTATGATATCCACAACGGACTCATTAAAGACTTAAAGGTTTCCATGAATAATGATTCAGATCTTCCCCCTGTCTATAAACTGAAACCCAGGTAGGCGGCTAAAGTTCTTCATATGTAGAGACGTAGGTTAAGTAGATAATGTCCTCAGGGGTTTTCTCCTGGGGCATTATCGTTTTTAGAGGTAGTTATTAGGCTAGATTTTATTTCTTCAACCGCTGATGATATAATTCCAAGGCATCGCGAATCAGTTTTTTCAATGCTTTCGATTTGATCTGCTTGTCAGAATCAATCTCTACATATCGGGAAATTTTTCCGGTTCCTTCGAGCAATTTATCCAGATCGGGTAGGTCAACACCACGGTTGAACCCGAGCTTCAATCCTTTTTTTGAAGGAATGATCATGCAAATCAAATCAATGTAACGTTGACCATAACAATACGCTACCATTTTCGCTGGAGCGTCCAACTGCTCGATTATATCCGGCAGATTGGCAACAACCACTTCCCTAAGTTTTAATGCGTTCACATACACCTCTTCATGATATTGCGACAAGAAGGCATCTATTTTTTTATCCATTGACTTAATATGTTTTCCCTACAACGAGAACATATTCTTTTTCTACAAAGTAACTCATCAATACTTTCTGGGACTCATCTGCATCGAATATTGAACCGTGTAGTTTTCCATGCTGTTGCCGCGCGAATGGCTCAACAATCAGATGGTTGGCAAACGACAAACCACCCGAACCGCGAATCTTATACATTGCCTCCTTAGCACACCAATAGATGCAATGCTTTATAATATCGTTGCCAGCATCGTTTTGTTCCGCAGGTGACAAAACCCGGTGAGCAATCTTCAGTAATTTTTCCCGCGGTTGCTCCAGGTCAATACCCACAGGCGTGTCGTAATCAATTTGAGCAGCCACATAAGGAAAGGAATGTGACAGAGAAATGTGATGAGGATACTTTTCAAGAAATGGTTTTCCATATTCATCTTTCCGGATTCCAAAAAAACGGAGACCTAAATGATTGCATAGCGACAAAATCAATTGTCGCCCGGCAAGCCATTCCAGGCGTTTCCTGTCATTCGCTATCTCATGTGGTACATCTCCGATAATTTCACTCGATAATTCCTCTTCCGTCTCGGAGATCAGCCAGGTAGCCCAACCGCTTTGGGTTTCTTCGCGATGAAATTCTTTGAGAGGCATTGGTAATTGGTCCTTTAAACGATCAATTTTGTCAAAAATATCCGTTTCATCATCTTGAGCCAAATCCAAGTTTCCAAACTTCACACTTTTACAGGACATCGCGACTGTGTTTATACTTTACAACCTGGTGATGAACCTCACTTATTTTTTTCCGGAGCCGGTGATGGGATGATCGCCCAATGGGATCTGCAAATGCAAGGCGATGGCGATCTCATCGCCCAGCTACCCAATTCAATTTACTCCTTGCATCACCTGGCGAAGCAAAAAAAGCTTGTCGCAGGACAAAACTATTCCGGCATTCATTTAATTGACTACCTCAGCAAAAAGGAGCTTGCTTCATTGCAATTGACGTCTGCTGCAATTTTCGATATACAGTCTTTTGAAAATGATATCATCGTTGCAACCGGAGACGGGATGGTTTCTGTCATCGATTTGGAAAAATGGGCAATCCGAAAAAGAATAGCGCCAACGGATAAAAGTGCACGCGCCATTGCAGTCAACGAATCGACAGGCGAAGTGGCAGTCGGTTTTAGTGACCACTACATCCGCATTTTCGACTTGGATAATTTCACATTAAAGCATGAAATCAAAGCTCACCTTAACTCCGTTTTCGCACTGACCTACTCGCCTGATGAGCGGTTTTTACTTAGTGCCTCTCGTGATGCCCGGCTCAATGTGTGGGACATCCAGGCCGGATACGCCAAAGCGGAAGAAATTGTAGCCCATATGTACGCTATCAACCATATTTCGTTCAGTCCGAACGGCATGCATTTTGCAACGTGTAGTATGGACAAGTCAATTAAGGTTTGGGATGCCGGTTCCCTGAAGCTGTTGAAAGTCATTGACAAAAGCAGACATGCAGGACATGGCACTTCGGTAAACAAACTGCTTTGGACCTCGTTCAATAACCAGTTGATAAGCGCCAGCGATGACCGTACCATTTCTGCCTGGGATTTACTATTTTTGTAACACGTTCTATTACAGACTGTTATTTTTCACCCTCCTCAGGGTAATTTTTTAAACTGAAACGAGTTATTTTTTAAACTTTTAAACGAAGAGCATTATGAAAATCACTCCCCTGGAAATCCGTCAGAAGTCCTTTGAGCGTGCCCTCCGTGGCTACGATAAGGACGAAGTACATGCGTTCTTACAGTCCCTTTCACAGGAATGGGAGCGCGCGCTGGATGAATGCAAGGAGCTACGAATAAAACTGGAAGCTACCGAACGCGAAGTGAACAAGCTGCGCGAAGTGGAGAGCTCTCTTTTCAAGACTCTGAAGACTGCAGAAGATACCGGGGCCAACGTGATTGAACAAGCCAATAAAACTGCGGAGTTGATTTTGCGCGAGAACCAGCTCAACGCTGACGCCCTTTTGCACGAAGCCAAATCGAAAGCGAAGAATACCATTGAAGAAGCAGAAATGAGCTCTCGGCAAATGCTTGCTGAAATGGAGGAGCGTCTCAAAACCCTGGGTCAGCATTACAAAAACCTGGAACTGCATAAAGAAAACCTGCTGGGTGACCTCAAGCGTATTGCTTCTGAAACAATCGATCGCGTTGAACGCGCAAAAGCTTCATCTCGTGATTTCGATCCCGACCAGCATCTCGCTCTTGCTAAACGTGAAACCAAGAAATCTCTATTCCCTAACGCGGAAGTAGAGGCCGAAATCAAAAAGACTGAGCCTGCACCACAGCAGATTTCCGTTCCGCAACCAGAGCCCGCCAAGCCTTCTATGGCTGAAGCAATGAAAACCCAACGATCCTTCTTTGACGAAATTCAATAATGAGGGGAAAAATTACGCTGGAAGGCCTGGAGTTTCATGCCTATCATGGAGTCTATCCACATGAGCGCTCTTCGGGAAATAAGTTTGAAGTAGACGTCATTGTCGAAACAGAAATTCAAAGTTCTGCATTTCAGGATGACCTTACGGGGACTATTAATTACGAGGATTTGTACGCGTTGGTAAAAGCAGAAATGGAGAAACCATCCAAGCTACTGGAAAGAGTAGCTCATAATATTGCTGAAGTGATCTTGCAGAAATTTCCGAGTGCCGTAAATACAGAAGTAAAAATTTCAAAATTCAATCCTCCGATCGGAGGAGTTTGCAAGAAAGCAAGTGTCGTGGTATATAAACAAAATTGAGTTGAGGCTACCACGGCCATCCTTTTTTTTGAAACGTGTATTCGTAGAAGTGATTTTGATCTCGAGTTGTACAAGTCAAAATCAGCTGCTCCGTGGTAAGTGAAGTAATCTCCCAGTCTTCCGGAAATATTTGGACACCGCCATCGTACACAAAATCAATGGTTATCACGTTTGATTCGCTATTCGGGTGAATCTTGAATTTAGCCATATAAGCATCCTTTTTTCCAAATAACTGGCCCCTGTGAAATTGTAGTACTGAGTCTTTTCCAAAAATCCAGAACTCCTTGTACGCATGATATTTGGGATCCGAAAGAAGGTCTATGTCAGTTATTTTAATATCCCCTTTGTCTGTATAAGAATATCTTTCGTGAACGACTTGCCAACTCTCCCCAAATTGCATCTCACCAATAATAAGTGGATTCGAACGCGCTTCGAGCCAAAACCGGGTCGCTTTTGACATATCTTGTTCTTGTATTTCTTCTTTTTCCTGACAGCCGGTAAGAGTCATTGAAATCAGAGCTAAGCTTAGAATTTGCGCTGTTGACTTCCTCATTTGATTTTAAATTTCTTTTTATTCAAAACCAAAACGGCCGATGTTACATAAAGCAACGCTCAGACTCCACCAATTCCGTCTGTTCTATTAAATGGTACAGCTTAATTATTCAATTGCCTGGAATCGGCAACACAGAAACAAAAATCAATGCCATCCTCCACGCTCAATGGCTTCTTGCTCCACGAAGATAAATCCGCGGGCATCGGCTCCCTCATAGAAGTCAACAGCCTTGCCGATCAGGTACATGGTGTGCTTTTTATCAATGAGAATAGTTATCCCTTCAACTTCATAAGACAGGTCTGACTCCTTTTGCTTGTCAAATCCAATAATAAGGGATACCCCTCCGCATCCATGTCCACCGCGTGCGCCTACCCGCAAGCCGTAACCTGCAGGGATGTTCTTGGTCTGCATGATCTTGCGTGCCTCAGCGGCTGCAAGTGGGGTAAGTAAAACTGGGCGGAGATTGTCAAACATTCAGAATGATTACAAACTGGAAACAAACGTCAGCGAAAAATAGTTAATTTTCGAGTAAATATTTTTTATGGACGCTCTTATCGAATTTATCAAAATCCTGGTTCCTGCTTCGGTGGTACTTTACGCTGTCTACCTGATGGTACGCGCGTTCATCTCACGGGAGATTGAACTGAGAAAACTGGAGGTACGTACCCGCAGTATTGAAACAATCTTACCTGCTCGACTCCAGGCTTATGAACGCATTACACTGCTATTAGAGCGTATCTCGCCACAGAACCTGCTTATCCGGCTTAATAATCCGGCTTACACCGCCCGTGACTTTCAGAAAATTCTTTTGGATGAAATCCGGAATGAGTACAACCACAATGTTTCACAGCAAGTGTACATGTCGGAAGAAGTTTGGAACCAGGTTAAAAATGGCAAAGAAGATCTCATCATGCTCATTAACGAATCCGCAGGACAGATGAGTAATGAGTCTACGGGCATTGACCTTGCAAAAAAGATTTTCGAACAGGTGATGGATCGCAAGACTGATCCGATCGGACATGCACTGAGTGAACTAAAAAAAGAAATTCAACAAACTTTTTAGTTCATGCCCAAAACGGCATTAGTCGCAGGAAGTACCGGCCTCATCGGCAATCAACTTCTCCAGTTGCTGCTCAACGATGAAGCTTACACCCGGGTGATCGCCATCAGCAGGAGGAAACTTTCGATAGAAAACTCCAAGTTGATTAATGTTGTTTGTGAATTGAACCAATTGAACGACCGGGCGAGTGAGCTAAAAGCTGACGATGTCTTTTGTTGTCTGGGTACAACGATGAAGCAAGCACGTTCAAAAGAGGCATTCAGAACAATTGACCTGGATGCGCCATTGGCACTCGCCAAAATTTCCAAAAGTAATGGAGTCCAAAACTTTCTTCTGATTTCTGCCCTAGGTGCAAGCAAGCGCTCATCGGTCTTTTATAACCAGGTAAAAGGTGAAGTAGAGGAGCTGATCGGACAGATGGGTTTTAATGGTTATCATATTTTTCGTCCATCATTATTGTTTGGCCCACGTACTGAACAAAGAAGCGGTGAAGACGCAGCCAAAGTATTCTTCAAAATATTTGGTTGGCTTGTTCCGAAGAAATATAAGGCAATTGAATCGATCAAAGTCGCGAGGGCAATGCTCGCATTTGCAAAAAGAGGACAACAAGGAAGTTTTGTTCACGAATCCGGCGAACTGCAATCATACTGACCTGCCAATGAAATCGTTCGTGGCCTTTCTTCTACTCTGCAGCCTTCATGTAAGCTTTGCGCAAAAATTTTCAGTGCTCAGCGGCAAAGTCATTGACACTAAAACGAAAGAAGGGCTGCCGGGCGCTACCGTGTATCTTGCCAATACGACTCTCGGAGTTTCGGCAGGTGAAGGTGGTACATTTTTATTGGATAAAATTCCCTCTGGAAAATACGATTTGATTGTTTCCCTGGTTAGCTATAGTTCATATTCCAAGTCAATTCAATTCTCGGGGGACTCCATTTCCGGGCTCATCATCGCGTTGAGTGCTTCTGCTATCCAATTCGATGCAGTGTCAGTTACAGCCCAAAGAGAAAAACAAAATCAATATTATTATTCGCGATTTATAAAGTACTTTCTGGGCACTACGAGTAACGCCTCACGCTGCAAAATCCTTAACCCGCAGGACATCTTTGTTTACCGCGAAAAAAATAAAATCATGGCGGAAGTCCGAAAACCAATTATCGTAGAAAATAAGGCGCTCGGGTACCTGATTCATTACGACTTGAAGGAGTTCAGTTTTAATGACGAACTTAATGAGGTGTGGATGTCTGGCATTCCGCGCTATGAGGAGCTTACACCTCAGACTCCCAGGCAAAAGGAAAAATGGATGAAGGAAAGAGATCGCGCATATTTTGGATCAATTCCACATTTCTTACTAGCACTAAAATACGACCAGCTTTATGCAAACTACTTTGAGATTCACGATGGCCAACTGAATCCTTTGAAGAAGAGTGATATTATGAGTGACAGCGAGATCCGATTCAAAGGAACTCTGTACTTGTCCTTTGCTTACGAATATCCTGAAAATGCTTATCCCCGGTACAAGGGGGGAATTCAGTCTTCAGAAATCGTCTTTTATGGTCCGCCAGTGAAAGTCTATGAAAATGGTTACTTCGAAGACTTTCGCAGCCTGACTTTCCAGGGATACCTCGGTTGGAGCTTCAATATTGCTGAAATGGTTCCACTGGGTTACCAACCGACTCAAAATTTAAAAAGAAAATGATTGCGGTTATTCAACGTGTTTCGGAAGCTTCTGTAACAATAGAAGGACTCGTAAAATCCAAAATTGAAAAAGGGCTTCTCGTACTTCTGGGCATTGAGGATGCCGACAATGCCGAAGACATCGAATGGCTGACTGGTAAAATTGTGAATCTGCGGATTTTTAATGATGCCGAAGGGGTAATGAATGTCAGCGTGAAAGATGATGCTGGAGACATTATTGTTGTGAGTCAGTTTACACTTCACGCCAGCACAAAAAAAGGAAACAGGCCCAGTCACATCAAGGCGTCCAAGCCTGACGTGGCAATACCGCTCTACGAAAAATTTGTATCTGTGCTCGCGACACAACTTGGAAAACCGGTGCAAACAGGCGAGTTCGGTGCCGACATGAAAGTAAAATTACTGAACGATGGCCCCGTCACCATCGTCATTGACACCAAGAATAAAGTCTGAGCTAGTCACCTATGGCCAGGCCAACGAGAATCACGTTGATCAAAATATAAACTACTGCAATCGTTCGTGCACTGATTTTGTTAAACCTCACGACTTGTTCGTGCATGCCGCGTTCACTCATCCGAAGGCAAATAGCTGACACTACGAGGGTTGTAAAAATTGAGAAAAAGGTAAGAGAATGGAGTGTGTCTACCAGAGTGAAAGATGCAGATTCTGGTAGGATTGAATCGATGATGTATTTGTTTCCCACCGCAGCGAAGAGGCCGCCTACCGGCAACCCAAATCTGGGTTCCAACTCTTCCGGGTGTGGCGCTAAACTCACCATCGATATAAGGAAAGCGATGTACATCCCGATAAAGATTTTTAGAAAAAGCCCCCAGGCATTTCGCTCAATATCCATCTCAATCAGAAACGCAGAAAAAGTCTGGTTGTCATGGCCGGGACGGTTGTCTCCAAAACCAGTTTCATAAAGGTTGTCGGCTACACTGACTTTAAAATTCTTGATCTCCCATCCGGCAAGCGTCTCGTCAGAATCAAATTTACTCCCTTTAACATCTGGCGCGAAGACCATGCTCTTTTTATCAAAGAGTGAATTCTCAATCTGAATTTTCAAATGCTGTCTGTCGAAAGGGAAATCCAGCACGTTCCAATTCTCTTTCATCACACATTTCATCTTCATCATCACATACTTCTTCCCTTCAAGGCTGTCTTCAAGCAACTGGGGAGGGTCGATAGACTTTGCGTTAGTGATGTCCAACTGCTTTTCAAAATCAAATTCACTCCCCCGATACAGGAACCAAAGCCAGAAGCGAGCCGTATATTCCTGATCATGGAAGTTAATATCATGTACACTCATTACATAAGTACCGACCCTTACAGTGTCAGGCTGCGCCTGTATCAAACCGGCAAACACAATGAAAGAAATCAGTATCCCTAAACGTTTCATATCTCCATCAAAGTAACTAACAAGCAGTCATTTCGCCAATACTATTTTAAGTTTCAATGTGGTGGTTTTGTGTCGTTTGATGTTGTAATTTTCCAAAAAATAAATTCTATGATCTTAGTACTTCACTCACTTAACCGATTTGTTTTATTAGCTCTTTTGCTAACCGTTATTATTCGCAGCTTCATGAGCTGGCAGAATAAATCCTCATTCACCACTACCGACAACAAACTGAGCCTTTTTCTCTTTATTTCAACACACACTCAATTGCTGTTGGGCCTGATCCTCTATTTTGTAAGTCCTATCGTTATTTTCAGTGGGGCAGCCATGAAGGATTCCGTTGCACGCTACTGGCTTGTGGAGCACGTCACCGGAATGTTGATTGCTATTGTACTGATTTCTGTCGCCAGAATTTCTTCCAAAAAACTGAGTGATGACAATGCGAAACATAAGCGCATGTTTATTTTCAACACGATTGCCCTGGTTATTGTCATTGCTATAATTGCGATGAGCCAGCGAGGGTTTTTCGGAATTACCTGGTAAGATAATGCCAGGTTACGATGTTTTAAACAAAACTCGTTATATGAAAAAAAACAGGCTCTTGTCGTTACTTATTTCATTCTGTGCTTTATCAGCGTTTGCACAGGAGTCGGCTGCAAGTAAATCGGTGGCAGATGCCTTTGAGCGAACTTATAACAAAGATCAATACGACAGCGTTTTTGCCATGTTCTCGCCAGAGATGAAGAAGGCATTGCCACTGGACAAGACCCGGGAATTTCTCACTGGACTGAAATCACAGGTCGGTTCAATCACCAAAAAACAATTTACGAGTTATCAGAATTCATACGCAGTATATAAGACTTCGTTCGAGAGTGCTACGCTGGCGCTACAGTTGTCAATAGACGACAACAAAAAAATCAAAGGGTTTTACGTCAAGCAATTTGTTGACGAAAGTCAGCCGAAGCTTGAGCGAAACGTGACCCGATTGAAACTGCCTTTCAAAGGTGAGTGGACTGTGTTCTGGGGAGGCGACACCAAGGCGCAGAATTACCACGTGGCATACCCGGCACAAAAGAACGCTTTCGACATTTTGATTACCAACGGAGGAAAATCTTTTAAAACCAATGGTCAGGCCAACGAAGACTACTATGCTTTCGGACAGGAGTTGATCGCACCATGCGATGCTGAGGTGGTCTTGGCTGTAGATGGCATCAAAGACAATAAGCCTGGCGTACTCAACCCGACTTATGTCCCTGGCAACACCGTCATCTTAAAGACCGACAAAAATGAATTCTTGTTCTTCGCTCACTTCAAGCAAAATTCGATTGTAGTGAAACAAGGGCAGAAGGTGAAGCAAGGCGATCTTCTCGGGCAATGTGGTAACTCAGGAAACTCTTCCGAACCACACTTGCATTTCCATATTCAGAATATTGAAGACTTCAACTCTGCGATTGGCGCAAAGTGTTTTTTTGAAAAGATTATCGTTAATGGGAAAGTTGTTACGGATTATTCTCCTGTCAAAGGAGAAAAAATAAAGAATGAATAATCATAGTTCGTTCCTTTATTTTTCTCACCACTGATTTTTATTCTTCTAGAAGCGAACGCCCAATCCGATAGAAAAACTTATCGCACTAATTTGTTGATCAAAGCTTGTTGTAACAGATTGACCGTTTGAATATAAAATCTTATGTGTGAATGTCGGTTTTGCTGTCAGGTAATCGAGATTGAAAAAGAGGCTGGCGCGTTTAGTTAAATCCAGTCTCAAGCCGGCTCCAATCAGAAACGCAAACGCATCGCCACTGGCCGACGGGATCGTGGTGGCACCAATCGTTGCATTCGGTGATCGCGCTGACATCTGTCCAATCAGAAATCGAGGCTGGAAAAATGCGTTATTGCTCTCACTCGTTGATATTGACCACATCGGACCAACAAGAATTGAAGACGTCCGCCAATTGGTTCCGCTGACGATTGCTGTTTCATTTATTTTGAACGACTGGTTTGCGAGCAAAACAGCAAAGTAAAGCGACTTAGTTAGCTGGCGATTGTACCCTATGTTGTAACCTACCCCGGTAAGGGCAGCTCCTCCGTCATTTGATCTGAAATTCCCAACAGGATCAGCGATACCCCCGGAAATGAATAGTGCATTTCGATACTGACAATAACTGTTCAGAGTAAGTAAAAAGAAAAAACCTATACTGAGAATCCTCATTTGAAATATAAAAGTACGGTTACAAATCCATACAAAATTCAAAGGCTGTAAAATGCTATAATAATACCACGCCCGACCATTGCTGACCGGAAAGGGACGGTGCTCCCCTCATAAAAGCGTGAAAAATTGCAAACTAAAGGTTCCTATTTATGGCATGATGTTCGTTTAACATGGGAATAAATCGCAACCTATGTTAAAGCATTTCATCATTGCATCCCGTTTCCTTTTTAATCATCGGGAATACTCACTGATCAATATTGGAGGTCTGGCGGTAAGCCTGGTGGCGGTATTCTTTATTTCTCTTTACTTATTTGATGAGTTGAGTTTCGATAGAAATCACGCAAACGCAGATCGTATTTACAGGGTTATTGAACATCAAAAGAATAACAAGGGTGAAGAGACTGATATGGCCGGTGTGGCATTTCTAACTGCCCAGATCAGAAACGATATTCCTGCCGTTGGGCAAACGGTAAAGATGACGGTCCTGGGCAGAGCCAACATTTCCAATTCAGAAAATGCAAATGTCTTTTATGAAGACATGAATTTCGCCGACCAGGGACTGCTCAATATTTTTGACTTTCCATTAATTGAAGGTCAACGGGAAAATGCGTTAAGCAAACCCTACACGGTTCTTTTGACTAAGTCCTCAGCGATTCGAATTTTCGGAACTGAAAAGGCAGTAGGCAAAGTCCTCCTTAGTGATCGCAGCAATCAGCCTTACACGATTACAGGTGTGCTCGAAGATTTTCCTTCGAACTCTCATTTACAAATGAATATCATTTTTTCGATGGCGAGCAATGCCAGCCAGGAGTGGTATAAACGTAGCGAGACATCCGACTGGTCATCCAATTATTTTTCAACTTACTATCTTTTGAAGTCAGATGCAGATGCAAACTCCGTGAGTACCACGCTGACATCGTTAGCTAAAAAGAACAGGGCAGAAAAGGCATCTCCATTTTACTTCTGGCTTCAGCCACTGAAAGATATTCACTTCCATTCAGCCTCCATTCGTGGTGGCTTCAGCGCTCGTTCTGGAGAAATTACATACGTCTACATTTTTGGTGCGGTCGGACTGTTCATTTTATTAATTGCACTGGTTAACTATGTAAATCTTTCCACATCTCTTTCAATCAATCGTGGAAAAGAAATTGGTGTCAAGAAAGTTGCGGGAGCATATCGTAGTCAACTTATCTTTCAATTTATTGCCGAGTCAAACCTGGTTGTTTTCATTGCCGTCATACTTGCGCTCGGAATTTGTAACGCACTGCTCCCAGCTTTCAACACATTTTCCGGAAAGACAATCAGCATGAGCACCCTGGTAACACCATCCACTGCGATTTTCCTGACTGCGTTTACTTTTTTTACCGGCCTTTTGGCGGGAAGTTATCCTGCCTTTTACCTGTCGCGTATGAAACCTGTGGAAGCCATCAAAGGGTATTCCAAAATGAAATACGGCTCCGCCTGGATGAGAAGAGGACTCGTTGTATTTCAGTTTTTTCTATCTATCGCGTTGATTATTGCTACGCTTACTGCCCGCCAGCAAATTGAATATGTGAACAATAAGAACCTGGGATTCAACCAGGATCAGCTTATCATTTTGGACATTAACAGTAGAGCGGTGAGGCGAGGATTTGAAACAATTAAAACGGAACTCAGCAAACTTCCTTCAACGAAGAGTGTAACCGTCTCTTCACGCGTGCCTGGTGAATGGAAAAACCTGGCTCGTGTAAAAGCGGTGACAGCGAATGAGCCCACCGGCTTGAATTGTTACTTCATTGGCGCTGATCAGGACTTCTTAAGAACTTTCGAAATCTCTTTGCTCAAAGGCCGTAATTTCAGAGAGGCCTTTCCAGCTGACTCCAGTGCCATACTGATCAACGAGACCGCTGCATCATTACTGGGTATTCGCGAGCCGGGTGATGCCATGACCATACCATCAGTTAATATGGCTGTCTCCGATGAAGCTCTTGACCAGCCGTTCAAAGTAAATGTGATCGGTATTGTCAAAGACTTTCACTTTCAGAGCTTACATCAGAAAATAGCTCCCATGATAATCGCTTATCAAAATAATCCCGTACAAGCCATCGATTATTTTACCGTTCGTTCGACCGTCAAAGATTTGAGCATGAACCTTGAGGCGATGCAGGCTATATTTTACAAGGTGGATAACAAACACCTGCTTGAGTACAACTTCCTGGATCAACGCCTGGCTAACTTCTACGAAAATGATCAGAAAAGAAGCAGGTTGTTTGTTTGCGCTGCCGCTGTAGCGATTGCGTTGGCATGTCTTGGATTATTCTCGCTGGCTTCCTTCAATACTGCACAACGCACCAAAGAGATCGGTATCCGAAAAGTACTTGGGGCTTCTGTTAGTCAGGTGTCCTTAATGCTGTCAAAAGAGTACTTGCGATTGGTGTCTTTTGGCTTCTTGTTTGCTATTCCCGTTTCTTATTTTGCGCTAAGCAGCTGGTTGAACTCCTTCGCCTATCACATTGAAATTGGCTCGGTGATTATACTCCTGGCAGGCATCATTTCTATCTCGATTGCATTGATCACCGTAGGGTACAAGTCCATGCAGGCAGCGCTGGCCAATCCTGTAAAGTCGTTACGAAGCGAATAACTGCTTTTCAATAATTGCCCGTGAGGAAATATTTAAAGTTAACTTCGGTATGTGAAACGACTGTGTTGCATACTGGCGTTGGCCTCGAACTTGACTTTTGCGCAAAATATCGGATTGCTCAAACAGCAATTTGAGAAGGCTACGCATGACTCGATACGATTACGTTTAAAATTCCTGATCTCGGACTATTACTATGGGATCAACCAGAAGCTTGCCAAACAATTGGCCTTTGAGTCGCTGAATTATTTAAATTCTGGCGCAAACCCGGTGATTCAAATCAGGGCTATTCAAAATGCTGCCAATCGCTATTGGGAAGACGGGGAATATCCAAAGTCAATTGCTCTCCAGAGAAAAGTACTTTCCATTTCAAGAAAAAACAATCTTGTCTTCTGGACTGGGAAAGCGCATCATTACATTGGACTTAATTATTTCTATACCGCAGATTTTGACTCAGCCCTCTACTACTATACATTGGCCAAAAAAGAATATCTATCCGCCGGTGATACCGCTTATGTCTCACGGGTAGAAAACCACACGGGTCTGCTTTACGATCAGATGGGTGACTATACTGCCGCCATCAATCAAGTCATCTTGTCAATGAAAATGCAGGAGAAGATTCCCGGGTTCATCAGTGGGTCTTACCAGGTGGCTTCGGCAAATGCCCTTAGCGACTCCGCTTTTTTCAGATCACGAATTCACAAAAACCTGACAGATCTTGAATTTGAAACGAAACAGGGTAATACTTTAAACATTGCGCAAACACTTCGCAATGTCGGTATGGACTACATGAACCTTGGCAATCAACGACTCGCCATTTCCTATCTTAGAAACGCAAACCGATATTATGCCGAGGCGAATTACGATCCTTTCCTGGAGAACCTCGGTGAAGCATACGAAGCGCTCGGAATCCTCGACTCTGCCGTTTACTTCTATCGCCTGCGAATGGTAAAGCAAGCCGAGACCGGAACAAAAAATACACTTGCTGCCTGCTATTCCCTGATGGCAAAAGTCTACTTCAAACAAAACAAATTTGACGAGTCATTATCGTTCTACAAAAAAGCTCTTGATCTGCATGAATTGATGAACAATCGACTTCCAGTCACGCAGGCGAAACTTGCAATCGTCAGAGTACTCGAAAAAAATGGCAGGTACGCTGAAGCGTTGCAATATGCTACACAAGCACTTGAACTGGCTACCAAAATAGGGGCATTACCCAAGCAGGTCAGCTCATACGAAGCCATGCAACGAATTTACCAGCACGAAAAACAATTTGATAAATCTCTTGAAGCTCTTTTAAAAGCTAACGAGTTGAATAAAAAGCTTACGGAAGGCGCTGCGAGGTTAAACGTTTCCAAACTCAGTTACCTGTACGAAAGCGAAAGGAAAGACAAGCAACTCCTTCAACTGAAAGAAGCATCATTGCTTCATGAGGCAGAGATGAAAAACCGCAATCTCCTCATCATTCTGGCTGCTGCGGTGGTGTTGGGTGTATCAGTGACAGGGTTTGTTTACTATTCGCGGTTCAGGCAAAAGAAGCGTTCAGCTGAAATACTGGAAAATCAAAACAAGATCATTGAGCAACAAAACACGGAGCTTACGACTCAAAACAGCGAAAAGGAGATTCTGTTATCCGAAATCCATCATCGTGTAAAAAATAATTTGCAGATTATCTCCAGTTTGATCAATTTGAAAGTTAACCACACTACTAGTGAAACGCGTGAAACGCTGCTCCAACTTAATGGCCGGATTTATTCTATGGGGCTAATTCACGAAAAACTGTATCAGAAAGAGAGCATTCAAAGTGTAAGACTTGACTTGTACCTCGAAGAATTAAGTCAATACCTGGTGCAGTCGTTCGCAGATAATCAAGCATTGAGCCTGGAAGTGGAATGCGATGTAGTAGAAATGGACGTAGAGAGGACTATGACCTGCGGTTTGATTTGTAATGAATTGCTGACGAATGCAATGAAGCACGCATTCTCCGAGGAGCAGCTTGCGAGAAAAGTAAAACTGGAATTGATAAACACTAAAGACATAATTCAATGGATTATATCAGATAACGGTCAAAAATATTCGTCTCATCATCCACCGCGCAATTCTAAATCCTTTGGCCTTCGCTTCGTGGATCAGTTGGTTAAATCAAAATTAGGGGGAACGTGGCAGTTGAATATAGATCAAGGTTCAAAGGTTAAAATTCAATTTCCACATCAACTCAATGGAAAAACCTAAAATTGTTATAATCGAAGACGAATTTGTCATTGTTGAGGACATCCGCACCAAGCTGGAGGAAGAAGGATATGATGTGATTGGAACTTTTGATAATGGAGAAACAGCTTTACCATTTCTTTTCAGCCTGAAGCCTGATATTGTTCTCGTAGATATAAAGCTGGCCGGTTCAATGAACGGTATTCAAATGGTAAAGGAACTTCAATTAAAAATCCGAATACCTTTTATCTACATCACTGCTAATTCGGATCACGCTACTTACGAGCTTGCTAAAAGCACTAGACCTAATGCTTTTTTAATCAAACCCTTTACACCTGTCAATTTACTCGCTGCGTTGGACCTGGCGTTATACAATTTTTCAATCGGTATTGAACTCGAAAAAATTGAACGGTCTAATTTCAAATTGCCAGCTTCCGAAATAGTAGTTGGTGACTTCCTGTTCGTTAAAGCCAATAACCGGTACAAGAAAATTCATTGTGATGATATTCTATTTGCGGAAGCCGCAGGCAGCTACGTTCATGTACAAACTATTGACCAGCGCTACACGCTTTCTCAAAATCTGGCTCATTTTCTGAAAAAATCTCCCCTCCCCAATCTTATCAGAATTCACCGCTCCTACATCATCAACCTGCATCGCGTGGAGAGTTTCGATGATTCCAGTGTTTTCATTCAAAACCATAAACTCCCGCTTAGTGAAGCACATCGCGCAGAGTTCATGGACCGCATACACCTCTTGTAGTTCTCAAAGAAAATAGCCTTCAATGCAAAAGCATTGGTGCCGTTGACAAAATGAGGGTTTAGAAAATCGTCACGATCTATGACTTTCCGAAACCAAAAGACAGGAAATGATCCCACCCCTTTTTGTTCGAAAGAATGGCCGTTTCGTAAAAATTCAAATTGATGATATTCAATATGCAGAAGCTGCCGGAAGCTATTTAAAGCTTGTTACAAAAAATGAAGAGTTTCCGCTTTCACAGAACCTCAGTCAATTTATTAGAAAAAACCCGCATACAAAATTACTTCGTGTTCACCGATCGTATCTCGTAAATCCTAACCGGATAGATAGCTTCGATCAGTCACACATATTCATAGGGTCACACGAACTTCCTATTGGTGCATCATATCGTTCGCAATTCTTGAAGACAATTCATTGTATATAGTCTGCTGATGATTCTATAGCCCAAAGGCGCTGGTAAAGAAAAAGAGGTCGTTGGCAAAGGACACCGAATAGCCCACAAAAAGTGTATTGAGCCGAAGCTTGTTTTATCCTCATCTTTCTAAAAGATCACCAACTATCAAACAATCAAAATAAATGCAGGCCAAATAACAAATGTGAATCAAAGCCGGTGGCAGATGCGGAACCTGCCACGGCTACTATAAGGTTTGTACGTGGTTAAAAAAAAATCATGTAAATCTTTTAACCAACAATCTATGCAAAATAAAATTTTTCAATCAGTCGGCTTCTCAACACTACTCTTGTTTCTGATTTCCTGCGGAGGCAGTGATCCGAAGCCATCAAACGCATCTTGTTTACCTGAATCGGCAACTTACTTTGACAGGGCATACACCCGCTTCGCAATCACGATTGCCGATGACAAGGCCTCTCTGAACACCGTCAAGGTATACGATGGAACAGACTCTGCTTACACTTACTCGTATAGTTACAACGCTGGCTTGTTGACTCAAATAAAGCAGACCATCGTCAAAACGGGAGTTACCAGAACTTATACTGTGACTTATACGAATTCCAAAATTTCGAAGCTGGCAAGTCCCGATGATGAATTCAGACTAGTTTACAACAGCGATGGCACCGTACAGCAGGTGCAAGGCTGGTCACCGAATTCAACAGGCACATTTTTCGAAGTGTCACACTTTGCCTTCTCTTCCTATGACGGTAGTGGAAATTTTACCAAAATGGAAATCAATGTAGATATCGTTGCTCTTTTCACGTTGGCATTTGGAAGCAATCCCACTTCTTACACTCCAATACTGCTAAGCTCAGAAGTTCACGAAATAAGTTCGTCTCCCAATCCACTGTTCGGACTTTTCTTTCCTGACCGCCCTGATTTCTTTGCCATGAAGAATATTCGATCGAAGATCACAGTGAAAAATTCTTCCGGAGTTGTTGCTTCAACAGAGACTTATTCGATCACTACAGGTTCAAACGGCATGCCGGCCAAAGCGAGCTCGGGAGCGAAATACCTTGAGGCTAGTTATTCGTGCAAATAAAATAGAATTGATCTGGTTGCAAGTGTGATTGCAACCAGATCTTTTTTTAGAACCAGCTTCCCAGACCTTTAATGCCCATGTAGGACATTACGACTACTACAATCCATCCGACCACGGACAACCATCTCGGATGATTGTAATCAGGATAAATACTTTTCCTCCATGCCGCTGACAGGATAATGGCAAGGGCAAACGGAAGAATCAATCCATTGATTGCTCCAACAGCAATGAGTACCCTGACGGGTTGACCAATGATGAGGAATACGATCGTTGAAAATAAGATGAATCCAATAATAATCTGACGAAAGTACTTCTCCATCGCCGGGTGAATTGACCTCGCGAAAGAAACAGAAGTAAATGCAGATCCTACCACAGAAGTAATGGCTGCACTCCACAGCACCAGTCCGAAAATTTTATAACCGACTTTGCCGGCTGCGCTTTCGAACACGGCAGCTGCGGGGTTGTCATTTCCTAATGAAATTCCATGCCACACAACACCCAGCGCAGCGATGAACAAAATAGCTCTCATCACTGAAGCAATCAGAATAGCTGAGACCGAACTTTTCGAAACTTCTTTAAGATTCTCTTTGCCAGATATACCTGCATCAAGCAGTCGGTGAGCACCTGCAAAACTGATATATCCACCGACTGTACCTCCGACAATCGTAAGAATGATCAACTCATTGATTTGATCCGGGACAAAGGTTTTAATAACTGCTTCTCCCATTGGAGGATCCGATTTAAACGCGACATACAAAGTCAGACCGATCATAATAAATCCGAGCGCTTTTGCGAAAACATCCATGACATTGCCAGCTTCTTTAACAGAAAAAATAATGGCAGCAATAACACAGCTGATAATAGCTCCCGTCTCCACGCTGCAACCTGTGAGCACCTGAAGGCCCAATCCGGCACCGGCAATATTGCCGATGTTAAATGCAAGGCCTCCCAATAGAATCAAAACGGTGAGAAAATGACCTGCTCCGGGCAACACTTTGTTGGCAAGGTCTTGTGCATACATTTTACTCACACTAACCAATCGCCAGATATTTAACTGTGCTCCAATGTCGAGCAGCACAGAGATCAATATCACAAATCCAAAACTTCCCCTGAGTTGTTCTGTGAACTTTGTAGTCTGTGTAATGAAGCCAGGTCCGATCGCGGAAGTAGCCATTAAAAAAGCCGCTCCAGCAAGGGGCCCCGACAAAAAGGATTTTTTCATTGAATTGATTTGATTTTGATTCCTTCGTTTATAAGTCGTTTATGAATTACTTCCGCAAAAGTGACAGCGTGCGCTCCATCGCCATGAAGGCAAATGGTGTCAGCTCTTAAGGAGAGTTCTTCACCAGATAAACTTATGACCTTATTTTCCTTAGCAAATCGAATGGCTTGGCTTAGCGCGTCTGCTTCATTAGCAATCAAAGCATTTGATTCTGTCCGAGGCGTAAGCGATCCATCGGATTGATAGGTTCGGTCTGCGAATACTTCATTGGCCGTTTTTAAGTTCAATTTCCCAGCTTCCGAAATCATGATACTTTGTGCCAACCCAAAATAAACTAAGCTGGCATCAAATACCTTAACCGCTTTTGCAATCGCCCCGGCAAGAATCGCATCTTTTGCAGCCATATTATAAAGCGCTCCATGCGGTTTTACATGATGCAGTCGGGCGCCTTGGTCTTTGGCGATCTTTCCAATAATAGTAAGTTGTTCTAAAACAATTTGAAATACTTCATCTGGCGGTAAGTTCATGTTAGTCCGCCCAAAATTTTTCCGGTCCGGAAAAGAAGGGTGAGCTCCTGCAGCAACATTGTATTTCAGGCAAAGATCAATTGTACGTTTCATTAGATCTTCGTCTCCGGCATGATAGCCGCAGGCAATATTAGCAGAGCTAATCCATGGCATTAATAACTCTTCGTTGCCGACTCCTTCAGCCACATCACAATTTAGATCGATCGCTTTTCCCATCATAGCTGAATAGAATTTTTGAATTGAAGATGACAACTTCGCTTCAACTCTGCAAGACGATTTTTTTCAGAATTCATGAAATCTTCTGCATCCGAAAAGGCGATTCTTATGAATTTTATTTTCTCTCCCGGAAAGGCCTGAGCAAGTCTGGGCAAATCCGCTTTGATAACTGAAGCTATTCTCGGATAACCACCAGTCGTTTGATGGTCCGCCATTAGCACAATGATATTTCCGTCGGGTAACAATTGAATCGTTCCAAAATCCACGGGGGACGAAACCAACTCAACTGGTTGTTTCAGCGAAAGTCTGGGGCCTTGCATTCGATAGCCCATCCGGTTACTTTGACTTGAAAGAATAAAATCTTCAGTAAAAAATTTCTGTTCCGTCACTTCTGAAAGCAAGTCAGTTTCAATAGACGACATACATCGAATTTCGTCAACTGGTGAATATACCTGGTTCAACTCCCTGGTCGAGATTCCCCAGGTCAACGCTTGTGATTTGGCAATTGGTACGGAAAGATTCCCTTCGATCACATCATTCTTTTGGATAAGCTTTCCCTGAAATCCTCCACTGATGGCACTCAGGTTAGTCGTTTCACTCCCGAGCCACGCTTGCGCTCTCCAACCTCCATGAACAGCCATATACGCCCATGCTCCTTTGGAAGTTTTAGTCAGGCTTAATTTTGAATCAGATGCAATTTTCAATGGCTTCCACAGCGGGAAATCAATTCCATCAACTTGAACTGTATAGCCCTTTCCTGTAACACAAACCAGGTAGTTCTTCTCGAATAAAATTTCTGCAGAAGAATAGCCAAACTCGATCACACTTTCATTCTCATTTCCGACGAGGTAGTTGGCCACATGAAATGCGAAATGGTCCATAGCCCCACCCGGACCAATTCCCCAACTGCGAAAACCTTCTCGCCTGTTAGCAACAAGGCTTGTCAGGAGTGATGGCTTCAGAATTCTAATACTCATTGAGTTTTTCGAATTCGGTCTTACTGATTGGAGAAAATTTGACCTGATCACCGGCATCGATAAGGCAAGTCTTGCTTCTTCCGGCATCAAAAATTTTAAGAGGTGTTCTCCCAATCAATTGCCATCCACCTGGAGATGATTGCGGATAAATCCCGGTCTGATATCCGGCAATACCAACACTTCCTGCGGGAACCAGGATGCGCGGTGAACTTTTTCGGGGCGTAGCAATGCGGTCGTCAACTGTGCCCATGTATGAAAACCCGGGAAGGAATCCAAGCATAAATACATGATATGACCTGGATGTATGAATAGCAATTACTTCCTCCCTTGCGAGTTGGTGCAACTCAGCAACCAGGTCAAGATCATCACCATCGTACAAAACCGGAATCTCCAGAGTGGGTCTGACTACCGCTGGCTCATTAAAATCCAATTCATCTAATGACTTCATCAGAAATTTATTTACCGATTTGAAGGAAACTCCCTTGTAAAACACTGCCAGTGAAGCATAAGCTGGAACAGACTCCGTAAATCCTGAAAATGAGTCTTGTCTCAAAAATTTGTGCAACCCAATTATCCGGTTGTTAACATCTATGTCAATAACATTTCCGAATGAGACCAAAGCTGCGTTTTCATTGAGGGGTGATATCGTAAAAGTCTTATTCAAGCAGAGCTAGCGGCTGGTAAATTATCTCTATTTTAGTACCAAGCATACACAACTAAAAACATAAATGGAAATAAGATCAATCAAATCTTTTGTTGACTATTGGAATAGCATCCGCGAGCGAACGAATCGATTGGTCAAAGTTGTTCCCGCAGATCAACTGGACTTTGCCTACATGCCTGGAAAATTTACCATCGGTGACGAGATAAGGCATATTGCTACAATTGAGCGTTACATGTTTATAGAGACCATTGCCGGAAAGAAAAGCACTTACCCAGGTTGTGGAAAGGAGCTGGCTGATGGATATGAAAATGTGGTGAATTACTTCAATAGACTTCACCAAGAATCAGTGGCCATATTGACTGGGTTCACCGATGACTATCTCACCGCCAAATGTTTCACTCCGGGAAATACAGAAATAACCGTATGGAAATGGATGCGGGCTATGGTGGAACATGAAATTCATCATCGCGCACAACTTTATATTTATCTGAATCTACTTCAGGTGAAAACTCCACCGATGTTCGGACTGACAGCGGAAGAAGTGCAAAGCCGGAGCGCTCATAACTAAGCCCTTTTTTGAAAACGATATTCAATATTTTTGCTTGCATTTCCATTACTGTCATTGGACACACGCAATCGCGACTACTCACAGACTTTGACGGGGATCTCAAACCTGATACCACCTTTATTGACACGCTGCAATCAAAAATAGTATGCGCGTTATCCAGCCAGGGGTTCAAAAGAATTGAAAGTAAAGCACTCGGACAGGCATCGAGCCGTACTGGACTTATACTGACGAAAAGAGGATTTCAGCTTTATACCAACCAAGGGAGAACCGGCTGGAGCGCTGAATTCAAATATCAAAGGAGGTTTAAGAAGATAAGATTGATAGGAATGGCACGATACGAGTTGGTAAACGGCCAACTTGGTGGCGGCAATTCAAGCATAAATCTATTAGTCAATGAATACGTTGGAAGCTGGACGATTTACGACTATCAAAAAAAGAACCTGGTTAAAATGCCCACGGTGAGATTGAAAATGACGATGTCAAAAGTATTTCTGGATACGTTCGGCTATGACGTTTACTACGGCTACGCTAAAAAATGCGCGGAGACTGCAGGCGAACAAGCACGACAATTCCACAACAGCAAATGACTTACCCGTTGTTATTTTACTACCCCAAATTTGTACACCGTTTTTTGCTTGTACGTCTCACCAGGCTTCAATATCGTAGAAGGGAAATTAGCGTGATTTGGAGAGTCCGGGAAATGTTGTGTCTCCAGGCAGAAAGCCGACCGGAATGGATAGGGTGTGTTTCCCTTTCCCACATCCGTGCCATCTAAAAAATTTCCAGAGTAGAATTGAATCCCTGGTTCGGTTGTCCACACCTCCATCGTACGACCGCTCAGAGGCTCTCTAACTTTAGCAGCCAGTGAAAATTCATTTCCCTTTTTATTTAATACCCAATTGTGGTCGTAACCCTTCCCAAAACTAAGTTGCTCATCTTTTTGATCAATCCGCTCTCCTATTCTATGAGGCGTAGTGAAATCAAAGTTTGTGCCTTTTACCTTTCTCAACTCTCCTGTTGGTATCAGCGTTACATCAACAGGGGTAAATTCATTGGCGTTTATCATCATCTCATGATTGAGGATGTCTCCGTTTCCTGCCCCCGCAAGGTTAAAAAAGGAGTGGTGTGTCAGGTTAACAATCGTTTCCGCATCTGTCGCGGCTTCATAATCGATGACCAACTCGTTGCCGTCAGTAAGTGTATACGTCACAGTCACGTCAAGATTGCCCGGATAATTCTCTTCTCCATCCTTACTTCGATAAGTCATGCGAAGCGAATTGTTTCCGGATTGCGTCACGTCCCAATAAACTCCATGATATCCTGATGTTCCTCCATGTAATGCGTTGACTCCATTATTTTGTGCAAGCTGATACGCTTTGCCATTCAGTGTGAATTTTCCCTGGGCTATCCGGTTGCCATAACGTCCGATCATCGCCCCGAAATACAAATTGCCAGTCAGGTACTGTTTAAGCGAATCGTATCCAAGAACGACATCACCCGACTTGCCGTTCTTATCCGGCACAAACAGGGAAATAATGCGGCCACCGTAATTGGTGACATCCATCTTCATCCCATTGGCATTGGAAATGGAAAATAGTTTGAGCGAATCGCTGACAGAAGATTGCACCATGGCTTCGTTTTTCTTTTTAGTCGAACAGGCAACACAAAAAATTAGTATTGCCGAAATAAATATTTTCATTCGGTGAAAGTAAACAACAGAAAAGAAACTTGAAAATGGGATCAGGCAACAAAATCGCCAAATGCCTTGACAAAGCCCTTCATTTCCTCCTCGGTACCGATACTGACACGGCACCATTCCTTTTGCTGGTAATCCCAGATACGCATGAGGTATCCGGCATCTTCCATTCCTTTCAAAATCGATTTACCATCTTTAGGTGCCGGGAAGAATACAAAGTTCGTGAGCGTCTTGCCGTAGGAATATTTTTTCTGATCTAGGTAATCGGTCATCACTTTGCGCGCGACAGCATTTTTGCTCCGCACCATTGCCATGAAGTTTTCGTCTCCCAAGCTCGCGGTTGCAGCAGCAATAGCGGTTTGATTGATGGGGATACCTCCTCCATACCTGGCTATTTTCTTAATGAGCTCGGGCCTGGCAACGATATAGCCCATCCGGAGTCCTGCAAGGCCATACACTTTTGAGAAAGTGCGGGACACTACCACGTTCATGTCTTTCTTCACTAAGTCAACCATTGATATTTGTTGCGCGGGTTCCAAAAATTCCAGGTAGGCTTCATCGGCATACACTGGCACTTTTTTAGAAATTTCTTCACAGAACGCTCTCACTTTATTTGGATCGACAACCGTACCCGTCGGGTTATTCGGATTGCAGACAAACACCAGGCGTGTGTCACTCTTGATTGCGCCCGCCAATGTATTATAATCGAATTCCAGCTTTTCATTCAGATCAATCTTATCCCACGTTGCATTGAAAACCTGCGCATAATTCATGAGTGCCGGGAAAGTAGGATATCCGGAAACAATGCGACCGCCTTCTATTCCAAATGCTGCACCCGACTGGCATAATAAATCTCCGGAACCTGCACCAACATGAATATAGTCCTTTGATACACCTTCTTTTTTTGCCAGGATTTCCTTAAACTCATCTATGGCAGAAAACGGATAGCGGTTGGCTTCTGATAAAATTTGCATCACAGCTTTTTTTGCTTTCTCCGACGGTCCGTAAGGATTCTCGTTAGAGTTCAACCGGGTTTTTCCGTTGTAGGGATTTGAATAAAAATCTTCCTCAGCCTTGCTCATGGGAGCAGCCAAGCCATCAAGTACCGATGATGAAAAAGCCAAACCTGTTGTCAGTGCAACAGTCGACTTAAACCAATCTCTGCGTGTAAATTTCGATTTCATATTTTTTAGGTTTTAATTCTAGTGCCAGGCGGTTTATTATAGTAAGTAACATACGTTTGTCCATCAAGAATAATCATCGGGTCTCCGTTCTTCGGGTGGTTCTGTTTCTGCAACTGATACGAACCCTGGCCGCTGCTCTGTGAATTGTAGTATATACGATCTCCTTGCACCCACCATGTCCCACGATCTGAACTTTGAGAAGCAGTGCCGCCCGATAAATCAGAAGTATTTACACTTCGTGAACTTTCACCGTAATATTCGTAGGAGCCATTCGCATTCAAAGTAATGCACTTAGTGCTGCTGCTTCCGCCAGAGTTAGTACTGTTCACGTTTATGTAACACCACTTGCCCACCAATTCCTGGGCAACATTTCCCTTCCCGGAATTATTCGTGCTATCAACATTGGAATTTCCCTTTGAATAAACCAGCTGTCTTCCGTTAGCGGTCAATGTCAGCTGACTATTGGCAACCGAATAACCCATCATCAGATTCCCCTGGCTGGTGATCAGAGTCACATTCCCAGGTGAGGTCTGGTATTGATAGGTTTGACCCAGATAATTACAAGTGCCATCAGTCTTAAATTCGATGTTCTCGTTACCTCCAGACCATAAGCCAATGATGTCACTAGCCTTGGAAGTTTTCGTTACGGGTCCCGCATTTTGCGCTACTGTCTTTTCATTTCCTGCGCCATTCCTGGTAAAAATGATGGAGCCGTCAATATCTCCTCCTGATAATGTGAGGGAATTATTTTGCTGGACAAAGGTATAGTTGGTCGTTTCGCCTGCTTGTGTAATAGCAAGCTTATTTGTGGAAATAAAAAACTGAATTGCTTCACCATCAAATTCGCCCGTGTTGTCTTCCTTGAGAATCAGGGTCATTTGATAACCCGGTTGCGAATTCTGCCAGACGCCAAAAATCTTCGACTGCACCTTCGCACCGATTTGTGCGTAGAGTGTGCCTGAGACCAACGTCAATATGACAACCGCCTTATGCATGGGCTAGTGAAGTTACAAAAACCAAGTGATTCAGTAAACCGCTGGATTTGTCCACTAAGCCTAAGAATTTCTCGCTTTCAAATAATGTGTTGTAAGTGTCCGAGCCCAATAGCGTGGGACTTCGTATTCGTTCTGCAAGTGTGCCACAACATCATTCGATTTTTTTTCAGCCGCTTTAAACTTGTCAAGAATCTTCGTCCATTCTGAAATTCCTTTACCAGTTTTTTCGACTACTTGTTCATCCGAAACTTCCCAATAATTCTTTTTCATTGTATTTGCAATTAAGATTTTTTCCTTGCATTAGTTTTTTTTTAAGAGGTGGGCTTCTAACGAATTTAATTTCTCATCCCAGAATTTTTCATAAAAGGATACCCAATCAAATACTTCTTTTAACGGACCAAATTCTACCCGGCAATACCTTTCACGCCCTGCATCTTCAATTTGCACGAGGCCGGCCTGCTCCAGTTTGTTGATATGCCGCGTAACGACCTGCCGGCTCAATTTAAAATCACTGGCAATTGCAGTAATGGACAAAGCACCTGACACTGTCAGGAGACTGATTATTTTCCGTCTACTCGGGTCCGCTATTGCTTTAAAAATATCATACTTCTTTCTTGGCATAGCTTTGTTTGTTTATAAGTCGCTGATATAATTGGCGGAGAAACTTGCCCCATCCCATTGCATGGAATAGTCCGAGGACAACATCACTGAACCCTTCGAAGCCGGTGTGCTCAAGTTTTAAAAGTGTGCCACTATCCTGAGGTACTAAAGTCCAGGTGAGTATGGTGTTGCTTTTCATCTGGTCACCTTTCCAGGTGTATGACAAAACCCTGGGTTTGTCGGCGATCAGGATTTCTCCGTAAATCTTTCCATCCCATTTACCCATAGGCTTGGCCTGTAGCATAAACTTAACTCCAACGGTAGCAACAAACTCAGTGGTTGGCATTAGCCAAGCTGATATTTCCTTCGGATCAGTGAGTGCCTCCCAAACATCCTCAGGCCGCAAAGGGTAGAATTTTTCTTTTCGAATGTTCTTTTTCATATATTAATATGCACCTATTTAGGTGCATATTAAACAATATTTATTTTGAGTGCAAATCATTAAAAAAATCAAAAAAAAGTAAAATTAATCGTGGTTAAAGGAACTTCTCGATGGACCGCATCAGTCGGCCCAGGTGTTCGGCATCTGTTTCATCAAAGTCGTTGAGCATGTCGCTGTCTACGTCCAGCACCAAGGCTACTTTGCCGTTTTTGAAAGCGGGTAAAACAATTTCCGATTTGGAATCGGAACTGCACGCGATATGTCCGGGGAATTTTTCCACATCAGGTACCAGGATCGTCTTTTCTTCTTTCCACGAAGTTCCGCAGACGCCTTTTCCAAAACCAATCCGGGTACAAGCAATTGGTCCCTGGAAGGGCCCAAGCACTAACTCATTTCCTTTTACCAGATAAAAGCCAACCCAGAAAAATTTGAAAGTCTGTTTGAGTGCCGCTGCAACGTTGGAAAGGTTTGCTACCACATCCGGCTCTCCTGCGATAAGCGATTCAATTTGCGGGAGCAACGTTTCGTAGCGCTCTGCTTTCGCAGTCGTAGAAGCTATAATGAGATTTTCTGCCATGAAATTCTAAACGATATCGTTGGTCGAATTGTTCCCAGACTCAGGAGTCGGTTCGGATGATTCACTCGCGACAACCGATGGGGCATTCTCTCCACTCACTCTGTCAATGGAGGAAGGACCTTCAGACGAAATCTCCTTGTGCTCCAGGTGAGGGAAGAACCTGCGTTGAAAAATCAATATCGATACCACACCAATAAAAATAGATGAGTCTGCAATGTTGAATACGGGGCTAAAAAATAGAAAGTACTCTCCGCCTACACCGGGTACCCAATCCGGCCAGTTGAATTCTACGATCGGGAAGAAGAGCATATCAATTACCTGGCCATGAAACCATCTCGTAGGTGAACCCATCGGAGCGTTGTCGAGCCAAACACCATAAAAAGTACTGTCGATGACATTGCCGATTGCTCCTCCTAAAATCAACGCAAGGCAAATCAGGAAACCGGAGTGGGCCTTTCTGCTCACGGAGAGCATCAGGTAGTAGCCAATTCCAAACATCGCTCCTATTCTAAAAACAGTGAGTGCCAGTTTCCCAAATTCATTATCCCATCTAATGCCGAACGCCATCCCTGGGTTTAATAAATAATGCAGTCTGAACCACTCGCCCAGCACGTTGATCTCTTCGTGTATCTGCATGCTGTTATGCACCAACAGCTTACTCGTTTGGTCGCACAGGATAACGAACAGGGTAATGAGAAAATATTTCAGGAATTTCATTGAAGTCACTATTAAAACTTTTTGATTTTTACTTTCAGCACAAATTCGTCCATATCCACATCAACTGCATCTTGAACTTTCTCCTTTAACTCTAAGCTAAGAGCCTGGGTTTCGGAGCAGATGTAGTCTCTGAATTCTTTTAGTGAAGACGTGGCCAATTCGCCATCCTGTTCCACTTCAATGTCTATTTTATCAAGTACTTCAAGGCCCATGTCTTTGCGCATATTTTGCACACGATTCACAAAATCGCGGGCTACTCCTTCGCGTTTCAACTCAGGTGTAATCGTTACATCAAGGGCGACCGTAATACCGGCTTCACTGGCTACCGACCATCCTGGAATATCCTGTGAAGAGATCAATACATCCTCTAACACCAGATCAAAACCTCCCTTAACTAACGTGCCTTTCTTTTCAATCTCATTGATCTCTTCCTTAGAAAAAGAATTGATCACGGCTGATACTTCTTTCATCTTCGGTCCGTACTGCTTACCCAGTTTTGCAAAATTGGGTTTTACACTTTTTACCAGGAGGCCTGATGCATCATCGATATATTCAATTGACTTCACATTTACTTCTGACTTGATGATGTCTTCCACGCCTTTGATACGGTTGGAGAATTTCTCATCCAGTACAGGAAGCAGGACGCGCTGTAATGGAGTGCGAACTTTGATCTTGCTGTTTTTACGTATCGAATGCACCAACGAACAAATACGTTGAGCATATTCCATAGACAATTCAAGTTCGCTGTTCATACGATTCGTTTCCGGTTTCACGAGGTCAGTCAGGTGAATGGATTCCGGTTTCAGCGGTGTATTATTTTTCTTCGCCAGGTCGCGAATGTTGTCTGTCAGATTTTTATACAACCAGTCAGCAAAGAAAGGCGCAATAGGTGACATCAACTGGGCTGTCACTAACAAGCACTCATACAATGTCTCGTAAGCTGCTTTTTTATTTTCCGGAAGTTCGCCACGTAGGTTCGGTTGCCAGAATCTTTTCCGGTTGAGGCGTACGTACCAGTTACTCAGATGGTCATTCACAAATTCCTGAATAGCTCTTGCCGCTTTGGTCGGTTCGTAATCCTCATACGCGGCAGTCACCTCAACGATCAGCGACTGTAGTTTGGACACGATCCAACGATCAAGGTGCGTCAATTTCTCATAAGGAACATTATTCATTTCATCCTTGACGAAACTATCGATGTTCGCATACAAGGCGAAAAATGAATATGTATTTTGTAATGTCCCAAAAAACCTTCGCTGTGTTTCTTCGATTCCACTGATGTCAAACTTGAGATTATCCCACGGAGGTGCATTTTCGATCATGTACCAGCGCACAACATCCGGGCCGTATTTCTCCAGTGTTTTGAAAGGATCAACAACATTACCCTTGCGCTTGCTCATCTTGTTGCCATCCTTGTCAAGCACAAGGCCATTGGAGATCACATTTTTAAATGCAACACTATCGTAGAGCAGTCCAGCGATTGCGTGCAGAGTAAAAAACCATCCGCGGGTCTGGTCTACGCCTTCTGCAATGTAGTCTGCAGGGAACGCGCCTATCCAACCTTCGCCAAAAGGCATGCGGTCGTTTGCCTTGAGCTTTTCTTTGTTCAAACCCCATTGAGCATAGGGCATGGCACCAGAATCAAACCAAACATCAATGAGGTCAGGTTCACGATACATGGGTTGACCCGAGGGGCTGACTAAAGTGATATTGTCAACGAAAGGGCGATGCAGGTCATTCACTCCGGATTCCGGATTCTTGATTCCGGCCTTTGAGGCTTTCCCGATCTCATTTTCTAATTCCTCGATCGATCCAATACAAATCTCTTCCTTCCCATCCTTTGTTCTCCAAATCGGAAGTGGTGTTCCCCAAAAGCGAGAGCGTGACAAATTCCAATCCACCAGGTTTTCGAGCCAGTTGCCGAAGCGGCCTGTACCCGTACTCTCTGGCTTCCAATTGATCGTCTTGTTCAAATCAACCAATCTGTCTTTTAACGCAGTTGTCTTGATGAACCAGGCATCCAGCGGATAGTATAATACCGGTTTATCCGTACGCCATGAATGTGGGTACGTGTGTTCGTATTTCTCAACTTTAAATGCCTTGTTCTCTTCTTTCAGAATGATGGAGATGATGACATCCGTGTTTTTGTAATCCGGATTATTTTCGTCTTCATCAGTATAATTTTTTACATAGAAATCATTTTCACCCAAAGGTCTGTGCGTTTTGATTTTAAAGCGCTCCACTCCCTCCTTCAGCTTTATCCCGATTTCTTTTATGAATTTCCCCTTGCGATCTACAACGGGTACTTCATTACCCAACTCATCTTTTAAAGTGAGCGGTGGTATTCCATTTTGTTTTGCTACGCGAAAGTCATCAGCACCAAAGGTTGGTGAGGTGTGTACTATTCCGGTTCCATCTTCAGTAGTTACAAAATCACCCGCGACCACTTGAAATGCTTTGTCTGCATCGTACATGGGTTGCAAGTAGGGCATCAGTTGCTCGTAACGAATACCAACGGCTTGCTTGCCTTTAAACTCACACACAACTTCAAAAGGTATTGCCTTGTCACCCGGCTTGTAGTCGGTGAGTTTGAGGTCTTTGTTCTTTTCGGAAAAATACTTTCCTACAAGATCTTTGGCCAACACGACACTAATCGGTTTGAAAGTATATGGATTAAACGAATTCACTTGTATATAAGTGATCTTTTCTCCAACTGTCAGCGCTGTATTTGACGGAAGCGTCCATGGCGTAGTCGTCCATGCGAGGAAATACAAATCTGATTTTGCTCCACTGAACAAAAACTCTGACTTCGCGTCACGAATCACTTTGAATTGAGCAACGACAGAAGTGTCTTTCACATTTTTGTAACAGCCAGGCTGATTCAACTCGTGTGAACTTAAGCCTGTGCCATCGGATGGCGAATAAGGCTGAATGGTGTATCCCTTATACAGCAATCCCTTTTGATAGAATTGCTTAAGAATCCACCATACCGTTTCGATATATTCATTGTTGTAGGTGATGTAGGGGTTTTCAAGGTCAACCCAATAGCCCATTTTCTCAGTAAGTTCATCCCACTGGTCTTTATACATCATCACGGTCTCGCGACATTTCTGATTATATGCCTCTATCGATATCGTCTTGCCGATGTCATCTTTGGTAATGCCCAGTTGTTTCTCCACCTGCAGCTCCACGGGAAGACCGTGCGTATCCCAGCCGCCTTTGCGTTTTACCTGGAAGCCTTGAAGCGTCTTATAGCGACAGAAAATGTCTTTGACACTACGCGCCATCACGTGGTGAATGCCGGGAGTTCCGTTGGCCGAAGGAGGCCCTTCGTAAAAAGTAAATGGCTTCTTACCCTCGCGATAACTTACCGATTTTTCGAAAATCTGGTCACGTTTCCAGAATTCCAGTATTTCTGAAGCTGCCTTGGATAGGTTGAGTTCTTTGAATTCGTTGTATTTGCCCACAAAATAAAAAAATGAGGGGGCAAGTTATGAATTTATTGAGGGGTTTTAAAACGAGAATTCAGTCTCGTTATTCCTTCCATTCTTTCAACTTCCCATACAAAAATGCACTGGTTTGCACCTTAGTCCCATCCATGAGCTCGATCTCGTAAGCCTTTCCACTAGCCGAAGATTTTGATGCAATATTGTCGATGAACTGCGTTGAAGTCCTGATCTGTTTACCTGCTCTCTTCCATTTCGACCTCAGATGTTCAGCCGCCTGTCGAGGTGAATAAGATGCTCCGTTACGCCAGAATTTTGCGCCCTTCAATTGCTCCACTTCCTTGAGTAAAAATTCAATCTTCCTGGTTTCCACATCCATTTGGGCGAAAACAAAAATGGATTGGCACAAGCCAATCCATAAAAATATGATCGTTAATTTTTTCAATAAATTATGATTGCCCCACTTCGTCAGTTGTGAGGTAGTTGATTAACACGAACGTAACGAGCAGGCCTGAGAAGACACCTTCCAACACAACGATAAAAGATGCCATGTATGCGTTGAGGTAACGGCCCATGGGTTCGTTGGTTATAATCCATTGCATCATACTGTCGTCAATCTTCATGTAAAGGAACATGAACACTCCAAACAGCACAGATCCGACTGCCCCCGTGGCAACGCCGGTAATCAAGGCACGGAAGTAATTTATATGTCCTCCGTGAGATTCTTTGAATTTTTTCAATCCAAAGTAAATTCCTGCCATCAGGATGAGAAGATTGAGCAGGCGAAGCTCCACAACGTTGCCGAGCCCGCAAAAATGCATGATCAAAAAGTACACGATCAGTCCGGCCGCTATGCGCAAGCCGTAGTTTTCAGGAATGCGATTAGGATTGTCAAAGAAACTCATAGTGTATAATTAGGGTTTTAGCTTCCCCTAATTTTGAAATTTTTGCATTGACATCCAATTTTTAAGAGGCAAATATTTCCCACTTTAAGCCTCTCTTCTCAACGATCCGCGGGCTACAAACCATGGACCCAGAAAGATTATCTCACA
This sequence comes from Cytophagales bacterium WSM2-2, assembly GCA_015472025.1. NCBI lineage: Bacteria > Pseudomonadati > Bacteroidota > Cytophagia > Cytophagales > Cytophagales bacterium WSM2-2. Next base: position 2,811,844 of record BNHL01000001.1, on the reverse strand, counting down.
GCAAAAGTAAAGAAATAGCTAGCTGAAAAATTCCAGAACAAAACGATACCGATCGAAGCCAGCTTCGCGAAATAAAAATTCCATCGCCAGCGATCATGCAACAGATAAATGATAGCATTGCTCAACAAAACACCTACGGTCGAAAGCGATAGAAATTTTAAATACTGAAATGCAACGGCCGGATCATCACTTTCAAATGTCCAGATTCGGTTGAGAACATAGTTGCTACTGGCGGCCGAAAAAAAACCCAATGTATTAGCCAGGTATTTGTTCACCTTAATTTTCTCCTTGAAAAAATACGTAATCCCAAAATCGACAGCCATGCCCGAAACTCCCACAGCTCCGAATTTCAAAAACTTGTAAAGCAGCACTTGATTGATTTCGCTCATGGCAGCGGGTTACTGTAATTACCCTGATAATTCTTTAACCGATAAATGAATGCAAATCTCATCGTTACTCCTCCACGTTTTATTTCAACGGTGTCTGTAGGTGTTATCTCGCTGAAATATTTTCCAAATAACTCCGCAGGATCTTTGTAAACGTTGGTCACTGCAATATGATAATAGTCCTGTCCTTTTTGCAAGCCGCCCCGATATTTGTTTATCCACGCATACTTGTGAATGTCATTCATCTCGCCCAGTAAAAATACTTTCCGGTGGAGCGGTTGAGCAACATAAAAATCAATGTGTGCGCCAGGAAACCATTTATGCGAAACTATTCCGGCCTGTACAGGCATCGTGCCATTTTTCTCTTCCCGCTCCGCAATTTTTGTAAAGGCATCGGCCACCTGGTCCCAGCCATACAAGTCCTGGGTAAAATCGTCCTCACCAAAATTACGTACCTCTGATTTCTTCCCCAGTTGCAGCGGTGAATAGTTGATCAGCCACAACGCAATCAGCAACAAACCTCCCAGAAAAAGCGGTGGAAATTTTATCCAAAATGGCGTGCCTGATTGCTCTTTATTTTTCTCCGACCAAAATGCAGCTGCCAGTAATATCAGAGGCAGAAATGCGGGAGCAGTCCAATGGGGAAGCGTGGCCCGGAATATAGAAAACCCGGTGAACACGATCCAAAGTGGAAGAGTAATTGCTATCAAAATTCTTGCCCACTGTACTTCAATAAAATTCCTTCGTTTCAAAAAGGCGACAACCGCAATCACGATCAACACATAATTAACGGGATTGTTGTACGCTACCTGTCCTAAGATTTCTGTGAGAAAATAATCCAGCCGGAATTCCCATGCCGGTGCTACACGTGCAGTATGAAATGTAAAACTGATGAAATCGTTATTGACATTCCATAACACCAACGGAAGCAGAACAACAGCTGAGATAACACCTGCCAGGTAAAATGAAAACTCCTTGAGCCAATTCCGGTTGTAGATCAACACATATGCAAAAACAGCAATCCATAAAAAAGCCCCCTGGTATTTCGATATCATCACAAAACCCGCTACTAATCCGAACCATAGAATTTTCTTCCGCTCTACACCTGTAATTTCTGTTGAAGCAAGAAAATCCATCATCAGGTTCATTGCCAGTACCCAAAAGAAAATCAGGGGTGCATCCGGAGTAAGAGAAAAACCGCTGATGATAGAACAGTAAATTGAGCCCGTAAAAAGGAATGCCGCATATAACCCTGTCTTCTGGTTTTTGATTTTTGTTCCGATCAAAAAAACAATCCAGGTACTTAGTGCAGATAAAATTATAGGGCCGAGACGGAGAAAGAAATCATCGCTCAGAAACAGATTGAGTGAGGCTATTTGTGCAACGATCCCCACCACGGGAGGGTGATCGAAATGGCTCCAATCGGGATAAAGCACATAGGTCCAATAATAAACTTCGTCATTGCCAAGTTCAAGCTGCGAGGCGAGAACCAATCGCACCACAGTAGCAACTACTATGAGTATCCACAGTGACTTTTTTACCTGATTGTCCTGCACGTCTTAATAAACTTCAATGTTAGAAATTATTGGGCACGCTTTTGAATCCAAGATAGTCACCTTAATTCTATTTGTCTCCATTGAATCGATTTTCAGAATTCTTTTACGTCCGATGGTAGTCGCGCTAGCCACATTCATCCACGAATTATTCTTCCATACATCTACCGAAAATGATTTCACTCGCTGGCCCAGAGGAATATATTCCTGGAGAACTACATATTTAATATTAACTGTCTTGCCTAGATCGATTTCAATACTTCCGGATACCTTGTCATCGTCAGTCGCCCAGTAAGTCTCCATGTCTCCGTCCGTGGTCATCATAGGTGAATATTTTTCATCATCACCACGAAAAGATTCAGTCTTTGTCAAGGCGTTCAACGCATAGTTTGTTTTGAATTCTTTATCTAACAAGCTTTTAAACCCTCTCAATGCCTTGATATCATTTTCATGAAAAAGCCCTCGCCTGTCAGGTGGAACGTTCAGCAACAATAGTGATCCGTGACCAACCGATTTCAAATAAATTTCAAGAAGTTGCTCCGGACTCTTCACCAGAGTGTCTTCCCTGGCATGATAAAACCATCCGGGCCTGATCGACACATCACATTCAGCGGGAATCCAACGGTTGCCATTTTCATTTCCCTCATTCAACAACTTCTCAATGCCGGCCTTTCCGGCATATAGTGTGTCAGCACTGATCGTATTCCAATTCGTTTCTCCCGCCACTCCCTTCTCATTACCCACCCACCGTACGCCAGGCCCGGCATCGCTGAAGAAAATAATATTCGGATTGAACTGCCTGACCATTGTTAACGTGTTAGGCCAGTCGTAATAATTTCTACCATCAATTCTTCGTGTCTCACGCTTTCCTCCATAGTAGCCATCACCGCCATTGGCACCATCAAACCACATTTCAAACACGGAGGGATAAAGAGTGAACAGTTCTTTCAGTTGGTTGCGATAATATTCAATATAAGCGGGAGTGCCATAGTCTTTGTGGTTCCTGTCCCACGGTGAAAGATAAATCCCAAATTTTAATCCTGCCTCTTTGCATGCCGTGGCAACTTCAAGAACGATATCTCCTTTGCCATTTTTCCACGGGCTGTTTTTTACCGAGTGATTTGTGTATTTGCTTGGCCAAAGACAGAAACCATCATGATGCTTACATGTCAGGATGAGCGCTTTGAATCCAGTCTCTTTTAGAACCGAAACCCATTGTCTTGCATCAAATGCAATCGGGTTAAATTTTTTTTCGCCCTCATCTCCATAACCCCACTCCTTGTCAGTAAAGGTGTTTATAGAAAAATGAACAAAGGCGTTCATCTCCATGCCGTGCCAGGCCAGTTGCGCGCTATCGGGAACAGGCAGTAACGGTTTGGGCGGCAAAACATCTTTTTGTTTGCAGGCGATGCAACATACAATGAAGATGAATGCAATTTTTTTCATTCCGATAAAATCTGGTTGACAGCCTCTTCTGTTTTTGTCACAGGCAATTTGCAAACTTTATTGCGACAAACGTAGATTTTTGTTTCCCCATCCATCGACTCCCTTCCACTCAGTAAAGGAAGATTGCTTTTTGATTTTGCCCCTGCATAAACTGAAAAGGGGAGAAATTTTTTTTGAATGGACCTCCGGCTTTCCTCGAGTTCGTTGCCAGTAATAACAACTTCATTCATGCCTTGCAAAATCTCCGAAAACAGAATCGCCCAGTTTGACATATACACCGGCTCTGAAACAATAATTGCCGACAACTTCGAAGTCATGTCCAATGCCATCTCTTTCCAATCATCCTTATCCAATAATATCCCGAGGTGAAACAAACACCGGGCCATCACCGAATTTGAAGCAGGTATTACATTGTCAAAAACTTCTTTTTTCCTGGCGATTAATTTTTCGGCCTGGACTGATGTAAAGTGAAAATATTTTTCGTGAGGATCGAAGAAGTTTTCTAAGACGTATTCCATCCATTGAGTTGCTTTTGTCAAATGACTTTCATCGAAAGTAACTTCGTAAAGAGATTGATACGCCTGAATCAAAAAAGCATAATCCTCTAAAAAACCTTCCGTAGTAGACCGTTTATTTTTGAAGGCTCTGAACACTCTTCCGTCAGAAATCAAATTTGCTTCAATAAATAACAGGTTCTTCAATGCCAATTTGAGGAAAGAACTGTCACCAAATGATTTGTAACAATCTACAAGTCCTCGGATGGTCATCGCGTTCCAGCCGGTTAGAATTTTATCATCAAGTAATGGCCTAGGTTTTTTCTCACGATAGTCGAACATTTTCTTCTTCCACTCAGCGGTAAGCACCGTGTCTTTTACTATGCCGGCATCTTTAGGTTGGAGGATATTCAATCCGTGTTCCCAATTGCCTTCTTTTGTTGACTGAAAATAATCCTGGACCGGGGAGTTCTTATCTCCGACCGCCTCAATGATCTCATCAAAAGTCCAGGCGTAGAATTTCCCCTCTACTCCTTCACTATCGGCATCCAAAGCAGAATAAAACCCGCCTTGCTGGCTTGTCATTTCCCGTTCAAGCCAACCTTTGGTCGCGTAGATAATTTCTTCGAAATATTTGTCTCCCGTTATGGCAAAGGCTTCTGCATACAAACTTAAAAGTTGCGCATTGTCATAAAGCATTTTTTCAAAATGAGGAGCAAACCATTCACTATCCACAGAGTAGCGCGAGAAGCCTCCACCCAGTTGATCGTACAATCCTCCTCGAGTCATTTGCCGGAGTGTGAGTGTTACCATTTCAAGCGCATTCTTGTTTTTCGAGATGAAGTAATATCGCAGCAGCCAAAGCCATACGGTGGGCATAACAAATTTTGGCGCCTTGTCGATACCGCCCCATTTTGTATCGAACTTGCTCTGTAAAATTCCAAACATGGAATCCAGCTGCTCACGGGAAAAATCTCCTCTCACGGAATTCCTTGCAAAACGTTGAAGATCGCTGGTCTGCAAATGACTTACCAGTTCCTCCGCAGATACATTGATATCCGATCGCTTTACTTTAAACGTTTGTGCTACTTGCAGCAGCAGCTTCGACCATTGATGAGCAGGGAAATAAGTACCTCCATAAAAAGGTTTTTGATCTGGTGTCAGGAAAACATTTAGAGGCCAGCCTCCATGAGAGCTCATCGCCTGTACCGCCTCCATATAGATGTGATCAATGTCAGGCCGCTCTTCACGATCGACTTTAATACAAATAAAATACTCGTTCATGATGTCTGCCACCTCCTTGCTTTCGAAAGATTCGCGTTCCATCACGTGACACCAGTGGCATGAAGAATACCCTATGCTTACAATTATCGGCTTATCCGTTTTTGCCGCCTCGTTCAGTGCCTCTGCTCCCCACTCTTGCCAGTTTACCGGGTTGTGAGCATGCTGAAGCAGGTAAGGTGAAGTGGAATGAATGAGTTTGTTAGGCATTTTTTCAAGCAAAAATTTAGAAGTACGAATTACAATTTGAGTTTTGATCTAATACTGGAAACCTCTTCTGATACATCAGCTTGCGACTGAAGGCTTTCAAGCTTCGCTAAAAGTGCATTGAGGAATTTGAAATAGCTCACCGAGTCAGATAAGAGAGGTCTGTGTGCAAGGTCCTGTTTAATTCTCTCCCATTCGGAAATAAATTTTCTTGCGGGGTCATCAACGTTAGTCTCGATGAATTTCTCCCAAATGTACCCCACTGCTTCTTCAGTCGGATGCAGTCGATCTGTCTTATAAAAACGATAATCACGGAGGTCGTCCAATAAAATCTCGTAAGCGGGAAAGTATTCTACGTTGGAAAATTGATTCGTGATTGAATGACAAGCCAGTCGTAGGATCGATTTACTTACGGCATTCAACTCAAGGGTATCCTTCAAATGCCTGACCGGGCTGACAGTCAGAATGATCCTGGCCGAAGGGTTTATCGATTTTAGTGTCGAATAAAATCCTCCAAATGACTTTACAATCTCTGTTTCTGAAAGTAACCGCTTTTCAAAATTTGAGGAAGGCATCTTATGGCAATTGGCAACAACTGTCTCATTACTCCTTAATTGATATACGAAGGAGGTCCCGTAAGTGATGATAATTCGATTCACATTTTTCAAAAAGAGGTTCGAATCAGTTATTGAGTTCTGAACCTTGCTTTCCAGATCAGAATTCGTGAGTGAGGAAAATGAGGAATGAAAATAATAATTAAAGTGAATCTCATCGTTCTTCGAATAGCTTCCAGCTGAAGGAGAAGTCCTATTCAATCCAAACAACAACAAGTCATGAATAGAAATTGGATTGTAGACCGTGCCAAACGGATTTTTACGAACCGTGAATTTATTTTCAATGAGGAGCTGCCCGATTTCATCAGAAAAACAAGAACCAATGGTGAAAATTTTATCTTTCAGTCCAATGGGGGAAGATGATCCTTTCGGTGTCAGTTCTGTGCGGAATTCTTTCATCTAAAAAGTAAGAAGCAATTCAGTAAAAGTATCTATTTTTAAAAGTAAAATAAATTTATGCACCTCGTCTCCTGGAACGTCAACGGTATTCGCGCTATTATCAAAAAGGAATTTATCAACAATGTGCGTGAGATGGCTCCGGATGTCCTGTGCCTGCAGGAGACAAAGGCTACTACCGATGAAGTTTTCTCTACCTGCGAGCTTCTTCCCGAATACAAGGTTTACGCGAATTCATCCAAGGCACGGAAAGGCTACAGCGGTACTGCCATTCTCACTAAGGAAGAACCGATCCATGTTTCCTATGACTTAGGACTTGAGGAGCACGATCAGGAGGGCCGGGTGATTACTGCCGAGTACCCGAATTATTTTTTGGTCACCGTTTACACTCCGAATGGTGGAGAAGGATTGAAGCGACTGGACTATCGTCAGACCTGGGATGTGGCTTTTCGTGAATATCTCCAATGGCTGGTACGAAGAAAACCCGTGATCGCTTGCGGAGATTTCAACGTAGCCTTTCAACCTATCGATCTCTCCAGACCCAAAGAAAATTATAACAAAAGCGCTGGCTACACTCAGCAGGAAATTGATGGATTTGGAAATTTACTGAACGCAGGATTCGTTGACACTTTCCGTCATTTCTATCCAGCCGAAGTGAAATACACCTATTGGAATTTTGTGATCAGTGGAAGGGAGAAAAACATCGGCTGGCGCATTGACCATTTTCTAGTCAATCAAAAATTCTTATCCAATGTGAAGAACGCCATGATCTACAATGAATATCACGGTTCTGATCATTGCCCTGTGGGGATAAAATTCTAAGCCCTAAAACTTCATCTTTAAGCCAAAGTTAAGCCCACTGTCTGGTGCATATGACGTAGTTGGTGACAGTACGATTTCGTTGTATTTATTTATTGCTTTTCTTTTTACTCTGTTAATAGCTATTTCTAATCCCAAATCAACCGCTACTACGCCCCAGAAGACCGTTAAAAAAGTATCCAGATTTTTTTGAGGGTTAGCTCTACCCGTCAAAAACTGAAGCGCATAAAGTGTTGGAATCCATCGAATAGAATTGTGGATAAATTTCAGCTTGCGAATGGTTTTAAGATTTCGGTCTACTTGCTGATCATGAATCGAGATCAATGGAAAAACCAGATTTTCAAAATTGACTCTCTTACCATCATAAAAGTATGTTCTGTTCTCAATTGCTATCGGGCTTAACGCAACAAGGACTTGCTTAGGGTGGTGGTTTTTATCGGCTTGATAATATTGCGCGTTGGAATTTATAGAAATGACGACAAGGCATAAGGTGATTAATGCTAAATGCTTCATGGGTTGGGTTTTGCCCCAAAACGAAATGGATTGGCGGATTCGTACGCTGGGATCTCAATATTTTATTGTGACGATCACGTTTAGTGTGCTATTGAGCTCGCTCCACTTACCCATACTTGTCTTGCGCTCGAACGTCTTCAGACGAACAGTTTTTCCATTCTTGCCACTTTGAACCATCAGCCCGGTAAAAGGCGGAAGACTTTTGAACCCAGGCCAGTTCATCATGTTCGCGCGGTACTTATATTCCTCATGCTCGCCTTCGGGAGTCTTCACCACAAGACGCTCTACTTTTTCATTTCCAGAATTGTATTGATCTCGTTTCCACTTTTCCCATTCTTTGAGCCCTTTAAGGAGAGAGTTACGTGTTTCACGATCATCAATCCATTCAAATCCGATAAAAAATTTCTTCCGCATAAGCGTAATTTGATACTCACTGAGATCGAATCGCAGCCAGCCAAATCGCTTCTCTTCCTTCAGGATAATCTCTTTGGTCAACAGATCCTCCCCTGGAATTTGCCGAGCAGTATCATAAGTAAAGAGATGAAGTCGAAGCATTAACGTCTCCTTTGAATTGTACAAGAGTCGCACCTGAAGTTTCTCGATGTCGAAAGGAACGGAAGGTGACTCAACCAATAGCGCGATAGTTCCTCCTCCCTGAATAGTGTCAAATGGAAGTACACCATCGTTACCACCCATCCAGCCTAATCGCGCTACTTTTTGATACGTTCTCTTTCCGGTAACTACAACTTCATTAAGCAATTGACCGGATGGCTTCAACTCTATTATAATTCCTTCCGAAAGAATTTGTCCTACTGGTTTTTCCTGTCGTTCGTATCCAATCGCTGAAAAAATGATGAAGTCATTGATTAAGCTTCGCGGAACTATCAATTCGAAACTACCATCCGGATCAGAGAGTGTACCGATGTTTCTTTCGAACAGGCCAATATTGGCAAAAGCTATCGGTGATTTCGTTTTACTGTCTATGACTTTGCCCGTCAGCCTAAGTTTGCCCGTTGAATCGAGAGGGCTTATGTGTTTTTCATTAACAATAAACAGCATAAAGCAGGAGTATGCATTCGTGCTGAGCAACATCAAAGCGATAAAAAGACTTTTTTTCATAGCGAACCACGACTTACCTATAGATTCGCTTTATCGTATGTTCGTTGCTTTGTCGATCGAAAAAATCAGGCGGGACTGTCGTCAGTCGATATCCAATTGAACACAGGATTTTTCCGCGGCATCCTGCTCTGCCTTCTTTTTGGTAAGGCCATATCCTTTACCAAACGGCTTGCCATCAATAATCACCTGTGCTGAAAATTCGCGTTGCCTGCCATGGCGTGTTTCATTGATCTCGAATTTAATTTCCTTCGAGTTGCGCTGTGCCCACTCAATAACGCGGCTTTTATGGTTTGTATCAGAGTTAACAACCGCCTCCAGATCGAAATGTGGCTGGATCAATTTATCGATCACAAATTTTTTACAGCGCAAGTATCCTTTGTCAAGATAAACTGCACCGACCAGCGCCTCAAGTGTATTTCCCAGAATTACTTTTTGCAATTGTGTATTGCGATGATCGTATTGCACAATAGTAGCTATCCCGATTTTTCTTGCCAGGTTATTGAGCGATTCCCGGTTAACGATGCGTGACCGGATTTCTGTAAGGAACCCTTCGTCTTTGAAGGGGTATTTTTTAAAGAGGTAATCTGCAACGGCAGCTCCAAGGATAGCGTCTCCGAGATATTCCAGTCGCTCGTTGGATTCGCGAAACCCCGAGATGTCTTTCGCTTTACTGCTGTGGATAGTCGCGAGTCTGTAGATAGCCAAATTGGAAGGCGCAAACCCGGCTATGGTTTGAATGGCTGCAACAATCTTCTTGTCTTCTTTACTGCTGGACTTCGGGAAAGTCAGTAAGTTCCACACAAGAAACTACTCAGCTTTTTTAATAATGAGAGAGAAATTATGGCCACCAAAACCGAAAGTGTTGCTCAATGCAATGTTCACTTTGCGTTGTTGGGCTTTATTAAACGTAAGATTGAGTTTGGAATCCAGCTCCGGATCGTCAGTGAAATGGTTGATGGTTGGTGGAACAATACCTTCATTCAACGCAAGTAAGCAAGCTATCGTCTCTATCGCACCAGCAGCACCCAATAGGTGGCCTGTCATACTTTTTGTGGAACTGATGTTCATTTTGTAGGCGTGCTCACCGAAAACTTTCTGGATGGCTCTGATTTCACCTACATCTCCAAGTGGAGTTGATGTCCCGTGTGTATTGATGTAATCGACCTGTTCAGGTTTGATGCCGGCTTCTTCAAGGGCATATTCCATCACTTTGATGATACCGGCTCCTTCCGGATGCGGAGCGGTAATATGATACGCATCGGCACTCATACCACCACCGATGATTTCTCCCAGAATTTTCGCTCCACGCTTTTTTGCATGCTCGTATTCTTCCAGAATCAATGCACCAGCACCTTCGCCAAGAACAAATCCATCACGATCCTTGTCATAAGGGCGGGATGCCGTCTCCGGTGAATCATTTCTTTCCGATAATGCTTTTAGAGCATTGAAACCTCCTACACCGGCAATGCAAACTGCTGCTTCGGAGCCACCTGACACAATAATGTCTGCTTTACCCAGTTTCAGGTAAGTGTAAGCATCATATATCGCATTGGTGGAAGAAGCACAAGCGGATACCGTAACATAGTTAGGTCCGCGAAATCCGTATTTGATGGAGATGTGCCCTGCGCTAAGATCGGGGATCATTTTAGGAATGAAGAACGGGTTGAAACGCGGAGTGCCATCCCCGGCAGCATAGGAGCGCATTTCTTCCTGAAAAGTAAGCAACCCCCCGATGCCCGATCCCCAGATCACACCTACGCGGTCAGGGTTTAAGTCGGTCAGCGGAAGGTTCGCATTTTTTATGGCTTCATCCACCACGGCCATCGCATACTGAGTAAATGGATCCATCTTCCGGGATTCTTTCCGGTCGATGAATTTTTCAGGATCAAAACCTCTTACCTCGCAGGCAAACTTGGTTTTGAACTTGGTGGTATCAAACTTCGTAATTGGGGCTGCGCCACTCTTTCCATTCTTCAATCCATCCCAATATTCATTGAGCGTATTTCCAATGGGGGTGAGCGCGCCCGCGCCCGTAATCACTACTCGTTTGAAACTCATGCGAAGGCGTGCTGTAAATGATTATTTCTTCACGTTCTCTTCCAGATAAGAGATCGCCTGACCCACAGTAGCAATATTTTCAGCTTGATCGTCAGGAATGGAGAGATTAAATTCTTTTTCAAACTCCATAATGAGTTCTACTGTGTCAAGGCTGTCAGCGCCAAGATCGTTGGTGAAGCTTGCCTCAGGCGTAACTTCCGATTCTTCTACGCCAAGCTTGTCGATAATGATCTGCTTTACTTTTTGTGCAATTTCAGACATGATTGTAAGGTTTAGAGATTCAAAAAACGATGCAAAGAAAGGGATTTGAGTGCAAATTGTCAAACTTTTTGGTTTTGCCTTCCCAATCCTGAAATTTGATGAAAATCACTACAAAATCATCTCCTTAACTTCCGGTTCTTTACGCTTAAATGAAGAAAAAACGTCTGGATATTGAGTACACAGTCGACTTTGATGTGTACGGCATCATTTCAACGATCAAGTCTTATAAAATGGCGTGGGAACTCAATCATGCGCTGAATGTTAATCTCATTAAATCGGAAGACTATGAAGTGATGCATAAAAATAAATCTGTCAACAACTACCTGCATTATTCTCACGACACGCCCTTTAGCCTGTTAAAGCTTCTAAAGAATAAGCCACTTGAAGAAAGTGATGATCGGAATCTTTTGTTGCCCGAACTTCCACGATTTGACTTCATCCTGCTGGCTCGAGGTGAGACTTATGCTGATAACAATCGTTTGCAGGAACTCTTGAGAAAAATTCCTTCCGTTGAATTGGTTGCTTTCATACCTTTGGATGCTATCAAATCAAAGGAGCATTTTATTTTCTAATCCAATTTCCCTACTCTGAATGGAACGTATCTCTTACAACAAGACCAAAATTGTGGCCACCATCGGCCCCGCATCCAATTCAAAAGCAATGCTTCAGGCACTCATTAAAGAAGGTGTGGATGTATTTCGTCTGAACTTTTCACATGGCACTCATGACGACCATCAGAAGGTAATCAACTTTGTGCGTGAACTCAATGCAGAGATGGGTACCACTGTTGCTCTGCTTCAGGATTTGCAAGGACCGAAGATCAGGGTGAACGATGTACAACCGGGCGTAGAACTTAAAGCCGGTCAAGAACTTATCATCACTACCAAACAAGTGGTAGGCAATAATGAACTTGTAAGCACTTCTTACGAAAACCTTCCACGAGATGTAAGGGTCGGGCAAATGATTTTGATCGATGACGGAAAAATTGAATTGTCCGTAACAGAAGTAAGGGATACGGATGTTGTCTGTAAAGTAATCTATGGGGGACCTTTGAAACCACGTAAGGGAATCAACCTGCCACAAACAAAAGTTACCGCTCCATCGCTTACGGACAAAGACCTTGAAGACCTGGAGTTTGGTTTAAAAAACCACATGGACTGGGTAGCGCTCTCTTTTGTTCGCAAAGCCACCGATATTGAGATTATCAAAGACATCATCCGGAGGCATAAAGCGACCACACGGGTCGTTGCCAAAATCGAAAAACCTGAAGCGCTTGACAACATCGATGCAATTATTGAAGCTACAGATGCGGTGATGGTAGCCCGGGGAGATCTCGGAGTGGAAATCTGGATGGAAGAGGTTCCGATGGTGCAGAAGATGCTTGTGGATAAATGTAACAAAGCTGCAAAGCCAGTGATCGTTGCCACACAAATGATGGAGAGTATGATCGAAAATCCACGTCCTACACGCGCTGAAACGAATGACGTTGCCAATGCCGTGATGGATGGTGCCGATGCACTAATGCTTTCAGCGGAAACAGCCGCAGGTAAATATCCACTCGAAGTAATTCGAAGTATGGTGCGAACAATAGGTTCTGTAGAAAAAAGTGGCGACATCTTCTACAAATTCCATCCAGAGCAAAACACAAAAGACTTCCTCAATGATAATTTGATTCTCACCGCATGTAAGCTCGCAAAAGATGTTAACGCCAGGGCGATTGTGGGTTTGACTCAATTTGGATATAGCGCCTACAAGGCATCATCACACAGACCGAACGTCAATATTTTTGCATTTACAAGCAATAAAGAAATAATCAATACGATGAATCTGGTGTGGGCCACGCGTGCCTACCACTACGACAAAGCTGCAAGCACTGACGACACCATTGCCGACATTGAGGCAATTCTGAAGCGTGATGGTCATGTGCAAAGTGGAGATATTTTCATCGTACTCGCTAGCATGCCAATCAATGAACGCGGCAAGACCAATACAATTAAAGTGAATGTGGTGAAGTAGCTGACTGCTGCCTAAACCATTTGAATTGACAGCCGTTAGCACGCTAATAAGCTGTCACTATGATCAGTACCTACAGCATCAGTTCCAGACACCTGAGGCCTTGTGTACAATACATAATTTTCAATCATTCAGCTGACCCGCAGGACAAGCGATGTATCACCGCATTTGCCAACAATAATATTTGTCTTGGCATCATTAGAGGAAAAAAAATAAAAAAACTCGGCGATGATGCTATGCAAATGGAGGCTCACCGGGGAATTACTTTCTATTTTACAGGGATGTATATGAAACCCTGCGAATTTTCACAGGAAGGTTGTCAGGATGAAATTTGTATTGATTTCACTCCAGCCGGTTTTTACTCATTCTTCCCTTTCAATGCAAAAACATTTATAGCCGGTGACCACCTTGACGATATCCTTGGCACTGGAAGTCATTTTTTCTTTGAGTCAGTCTTTAACGAAACTGATTTTACCAAGCGTGGTCAGATGATTGAAAATTTCCTTCTGAAAAAATTACAGGCCAATGAAAATCCATTCCTGGCTGAGACACTACATCATTTTGATTACAGTCATGACGAAACGAAACTTCATGAAATAAGCCGGAAAATGAGATGCTCAGAAAAAAAGATTTACCGACTATTCACTAATTACTTTGATGTTTCACCCAAAGACTATTCAAGGATCGTACGCTTCAGAAAGGTATTGTGGAATTTGAATCATCACCGGTCATTCGCGTTTCAGCATCTGGCAAATGGAGTTGATTATTTCGATCAAAGTCACCTGATTCGTGAGTTCCAGTTCTTTACCGGCAAAAGTCCATCCAAATTTTCAACTAATTTCGAGTGCGTAGACAATAAAATCATCTTCGAAGTTCGATAGCTGTCCGATTTTTACAATACTCTGATTTTCCGATACTCCACTTTTGTATAAAAAAGTCCTATGCGATTTTATAGCCAGTCTTTAGTAAGAGGTCTTTATGTGGCCTTCCTTTGCAGTATCCTGACGCTGAAGCTTCAGGCGCAGTCTTCTCCGGAACCTGTGGTTGATCAACGCGTGGAGACCGTCAGTATCATTTTCAGGCTGGCGGAGGGTACAGGTTATACCATGAAACAGTTAAACCGGTATGTAGAAGATATTGAGAAACATTTTGGCCCATATAAAAATCACGCAGCCGTTCAGTTCGCCAGGAAACTGGTCCGTACCCGGGGAATGGGATACAATGGGCCAATGGACTTGGCTGTCCATTTAAGTGCTCCTCCTGAATTTAAACCAGTCGTTACTTTCACTAAGCAAATCCCGGAAGAAAGATGGGGGAAAAGCAATGCCGACAAATTCATTGTCCTTTTGCGTGATTTTTATCGCGATGCGAAATGTGAAGAATTCTTTTCTGCGCATCGGGAGTATTATGAAAGAGCTCAGAAAAATTTTAAGGCTTCCATGGGAACTGTTGATGTTTCGTGGTTTGAAAAATTCTATGGGGAAAAGCCAAAAGGGATATTTAACCTGATCATAGGTCTTGGCAATGGTGGAGCTAATTATGGTTCCAAGGTAGTTTTCCCTGATGGCCGGGAAGATTTATACCCTATCATTAGCAACGCACTACCAGATAGTCTCGGTTTCGCCACTTTTAAACCCGAACATATTCAGTCTACTATCATCCATGAATACAACCATTCCTTTGTTAATTATCTCGTTTATGCCAGGGCAAGCGAGTTTACTCCCGAAGTCAAGAGCGTCTTTTCAGCTGTGAGCAAGCCCATGAAAAATATGGCATACAGCCGATGGGAAATCATGGTCAACGAATCACTGGTGAGAGAAGGTGAAATACAATATGCCAAAATGCACGGTGCATCTGACAAAGGGATAATCAACAGAATCAGGGATGAGCAAGGAAGAGGATGGGTGTGGATGGATAAGCTGCACGACCTGCTTGAGAAATACAATGCTAATCGGCAAACCTATCCTACGTTCAAATCATTCATTCCTGAAGTCATTAAGTTTTATAAGTCCCTTGGAGATGTTAATCAGTTAGTGGCTGACTTCGAAAAGATGCGACCACAGGTTGTCAGAATTGAACCCATTTCTTCCAATGCGGAGATCGATAGCAACCTTACAGAGATGATTATTTATTTTGACAGGCCCATGGGCAAAGGTATTTCCATTGGTCTTGGAAAAAAAGGAATCGATCATTTCCCATTATTGAGAGAAAAAGACGCAGTGAAATGGTCAGAAGATGGAAAGTCCTTGCAACTAAAGACTGCACTCAAACCAGGCTGGGATTACGAATTCACTCTTCTACCCTGGTCGCTCAGGTCCACTGAAGGCTACATGATATCGCAGAAAGAATACAGTTTCAGAACAAGGGAATAACGGCTTTCCAATTCAGAGTTGAGCAGGTGGCACCAGAATTACGTTTTCCTTGTCAACCACAACCATGCCTGCAGGATCGCCCTTCTTTTTACGGACAAATTTCTTTGGAGTAATGGCTACAGGACACAATGATTCGTTCTTTCGTTTCGAATAATATGCAGCAAGACCCGCTGCATATTCGATTACATCCTTGGGAAAATTTTTTCCGGCCTGATGTTTAATGAGTACATGCGAACCGGCTACATCTTTAGCGTGCAACCAAAGATCTTCTTTGAAAGAATATTTTAGCGTGAGTTTGTCATTGGCCTCTGCATTTTTTCCTACCCAGATTTTATAATTCTTAAACTCGAACTCACGATACGGTAGCGGTTCTGACTGAACCGAAGTTTTTTTGACAGCTCCGGTACACTCGAGCTGTTCACGCAATGCTCTTACATCGCTGGTTTCGTCAACTTCCGTAATCCATGATTTGAGTTTGCTGATCTCCTGCTCCTTTTGATTAACAGCATCCCTGAGTTTAGTTACTTCGATCTGATGGTTTTTCGACTTGCGATAAAACACCTCAGCATTCTTTTGAGGACTCAATTCCTTCTTCAGCTTTATCTCTACTGGCTTACCATCATAAAAACTTTCCAGTGATATTTTTTCCTGCCCTTGTGCAAGGGTATGAAGATTAGCCATGATCAAGTCCGCCCAAAGTTGGTAGTGATGATCTTGTTCCAATTCTTTCAGTTTTTGACTGCTCTTAGATACGTATGCTTCATTGTTTTTCAAACGCGTCTGTAAATAGCTTAGAGCCTCTCTCTTTTCATTCAGAAAAACTTTATCACGGAGAGTTTGGCCTGCAAAGGCATTGATGGCCTGAATTGGATCGCTGTGTTTGTGAATGATCTTCCCCATCGGAAGCAGACTGAAGATAAGCCTCCCGCGCAATTCAGTGATATAGTACACTGGCTTCTCAAGCATCTGAATTGTCTGATTAAATAACTGCCACTTTGCTTCGGGGTCAAGTTGTTCAAAATTTTGTTCGTGCAAATATTCAAAGACTACTTTTCCAAGCGTAAAAAAAGTTGCCGGCAGATTATTAATATTCCTGAAAAAATTATCCTTGCTGATATCGATGGGTTTGTCACGGTTCTCATTCGTAAGATCGGTTTGCAAATGGTTCCTGAAAATTTCTTCAACACGGTTTTCTTTCGTCAGAACTACATTGGCAAAATTGCCATGCATTTTGAAGATCAATGATATATCCCCTTCCAGATCAAACGAAAAACTCCGTTCGTTTTCAATCTGCCTGACTTTGACAACCCCCTTGAGGATAACTGAATTAAAAAGGTCAATACTGTTTTTCCGGGCGCGATGAAATTCATCAGGAAAAGAAAGGCAGCAGAAATCAGGTTCGAGATTGGCTTTTATAAAAAAAGATTCTTTTGAGTTGTTAAGCTCTATTACTAGCTCATCTTTATTCTGACTGAAACACGATACTATGCTATACCCGGTAATTTTATCGTTGAGCTTAGCACTCAACTGTCGCAGGAAATAAAAATTATTGTGCACGTGTCAAAGGTACTACTTCAAGAGGAGCTATGGAGTACAGCGAACAATCAGACCATCATGTGCCAAAGCTATGGAGGGAGGTAGCTCTTTGCTCACGAAATTGTGAAGTCCCATCTTATGACTGATGTGAGTAAAATAAGTCTGAGCTGCTCCGATTCGTTGTGCCTGCTCAATTGCTTCATTCAGTGTAAAATGAGAAACGTGACTTTCCTTTTGAAGTGCATTTAACACTAAGATTTTCGTACCCTTCAATTTTTCAAAGGTCTCCTCGGGAATGTGATTGGCGTCAGTGATGTAACTAAAATCACCTATACGAAAACCAAGTACAGGCATTCGCAGGTGCATCACTGGCAAAGGGACAATCCTGACTCCATTTATTTCAAAGTCGGCCTGGTCAATTTCACGGAGACTTAATACGGGGATACCCGGATACTTCTCTCCTTCGAAAGCATAGTAAAATTCTTTTTTCAGGTGTTCCAATGTTGCCCATGTTCCGTAAACCGGCATCTCGGTCTTTTGAAGGAAGTTGAAAGCTCGGACATCGTCTAAGCCGGCAATGTGGTCTTTATGTGAGTGGGTGAGCAGAACTGCATCGAGGCGGTTTATTCTTTCCCGAAGCATTTGTTGTCTGAAATCGGGGCCTGTATCAATGACGAAACTCTTACCTTCAATTTCAATATGGACGGAAACACGCAGTCGTTTGTCGCGGTAATCCAGCGAGCGGCATACTTCACATTCGCACCCGATCACGGGCACACCTTGTGACGTACCGGTGCCGAGGAATGTAACTTTCAAGTTCGGATTTTTAGATACTCACCTCTGCTTTGGTGAGCTCCTCATAGAGTTTCATGTTCTTTTCGGAAAATTTGGACGTGTCCAATGGCACTGTTTTGAGAATGTCCAGCAGCGCATTGATCTTACCTTCCATGGTAAAGAACTTATTCACAATTACGATCTTCTGCTCTTTCAACAGGCAATAGCCGGCCTTGAAATTCCCCTTCTCGTACCTTAAAATATAATCCGATTCGGCAATTACATCTTCCAGTTTTGCCAGAAACTGATTGGTATACTTAATCATAAACATAGTGGTTGGGGTGCAAGTTAGGTATTCAAAATTTCAGATTCAATATTCAAAATCGGTGATGCCCGCGTACTTTTGGGCTTAAGAATCTAGCTTTGAGTTCTGCCACGAAGAGATTAATTGTAATTGTAGGGCCAACGGCTGTTGGAAAAACGGCTGCCGCCATCTCCGTTGCCGAAAAACTGGGTACTGAAATCGTTTCGGCTGATTCCCGGCAGGTTTTCAAGGAATTGAATATCGGAACGGCTAAGCCTTCTACTGATGAATTAAGAAAAGTGGTTCACCATTTTATCAGCAATAAATCAATACATGATGACTTTGATGCCGGAAAATACGGTAGGGAGGCTCTTGCTTTAATTAAAAGCCTGTTCACGAGGTTTGAACATCTGGTCATGGTGGGCGGCTCCGGGCTTTATATCAAAGCAGCACTTGAAGGTTTTGACGACATGCCAGAAGTACGGCAAGGCCTTCGTGAGGAAATCACTAAAGAGTTTCTTGACAAAGGATTGAGTTGGTTGCAAGAGCAGGTCGAAAAAGCTGACCCTGATTATTTTTCTTCAGTCGATAAGCAAAATCCTCAGCGGTTAATGCGCGCACTTGAGCTTCTACGATCCACAGATAAATCAATGGGCGACCTTCGGGTGAAAAAGAAAATGGAACATCCTTTCGAGGTTATCAAGATTGGTCTGAATGTGTCGCGGGAAGAGCTATACAGACGGATAGACACCCGGATGGATGATATGATTGAGACCGGTTTGTTTGATGAAGCCAAGTCTTTCTATGAATTCAGAGAGCTGAACGCTCTTCAAACCGTTGGATACCGTGAAATTTTTGATTACCTCGACCAACAATACGATTACGAAGAAGCGGTTCGTTTATTAAAAAGGAACTCCAGGAGATATGCCAAGCGACAGCTTACCTGGTTTCAACGGGATAATGAAGTAAACTGGTTTGAAACAGAAGGGGGAATAATCCGGTGGCTGGAACAAACCCACGGGCTCTAGTTGTTAACAGGACAAAAAGACAGATGAAAGGTTTTATACGCAGGGTAATTCGTTACTTTTTTGGGGGCACAATTTTCATTGTCCCTCTCATTGCCACTGTCTACTTTATTTACATCTCCTTCATCTGGCTTGACAGCCGGCTTAATTTGCCTTATCCGGGTTTGGGGTTCGTGATCATCCTTACCGGGATCACCATCTTCGGGTACTTTTCATCCATCTTCGCCTTCAGAAGGCTTGGGGAATGGTTCGATCACCTGGTCAACCGCATTCCCCTGGTCAAGTTGGTGTATTCATCTATCAAGGACTTGCTGGCTGCGTTTGTAGGTGACAAGAAAAAATTCGATCGTCCTGTGCTGGTCACTCTTAATAAAGAAAATCAACTTCATCGCATCGGATTTATTACTCAATTAGATCTGACTGAACTTGGTTTAAAAGACATGGTGGTGGTTTATTTTCCGCAATCTTATGCTGTAGCCGGTGACCACTACGTAGTTCCGAAAGAGAACGTCAAACCGCTCAACATTCCGGGAGCAGTAGCGATGAAGTTTATTATATCGGGAGGAGTTTCTGGTTTTACGGAAAGCTGATCAATTTGCTGGCGCTGCCTGAATTTTCGAGAAGAGAAGCGTGTCTCCATTAATGACCCAACGAAAATCTTTACCCGTTTTATAAATAGCCTGCACCGCATCTCCATTCGCATCCTCTCCAAAAAGTTTACGTTGATCAGGATAGGTGTACGAATAATCCATTCGGGAAGTGTCAGAGATCGATCCTAAATACATCATTATTTCATCTTTAGCGCCTGCCTTGCCTGTCAGATTGCAAGTAATTGTTGCCGCAGGCATGGTATAAAATCCTTGCTCAGATTTACCAAGATAAGTGCCGGAGAAAATGGTTCCGGATATCTCGTTTCCGTTTTGATTCAATGAAAGTTTATGATACAAATAGCCGTCATCTGTAGCTCCGCCATAGTATTCATATTCGACCGCGACAATAGAAGTTGAATCACTCGCTTTTTGCTCTGCTTCTGATTGGTTGGTTTTTGAATTGCATGCCGCCACAAAAAGAAAAGATAATAATATCAGGTATTTCATCTGAAATTGATTTGAGCCGAATATAGTCAAAGGAAATTAGCCGCTAAAACTTTCGCAAAAGCTTGTTCAGACTTGTTGTCAGCTTCTCATTGCGATAGTCTGATTTCATTTCTCTCATGCAAGCCAGGCACAGGCAATCGTCAAATTTTTCCTTTAGCCAGTCCCGTTCTTCGTCGACTAGTTTCACTTTGGTGCATTGGCAATCCAGGATCGAACCCACTTTGCATTCGAATGAGCCCTTGCACCTGGGGCAATATTTTATCTCATGCTTGATCATCATTTTCCCGGCAATAAGTCACAGAACCAAAATCCACTCGCTGAATTGTATTCCTTATAAACCACTTCGCCAAGGTTGAAGTCAATGGCTGTCTTGAAAACCGGGCCATCAAAACAGAACGTATGAAATTCACCATTCTCTCCACATGGGTCTACATTGTCAGGCAATTCTTTTACAAAAGAGTGATCTATCATTCTGCCTGCAAAGGAGCGATCAAGTAGTTTTGCATTGACACAAACAACAATGGCCTTAAATCCCAATGAAAGGAATTCATCGATAAGTTCACGTGTATCCCTTTTCCACAATGGGAAGATCGCAGCAATGCCGTGCTTTTTAAGTTGGGTTTCGCGATAGGCTTTCAGGTCTTCCAAAAAAATGTCCCCAAATCCTGCACACTCAAAACCATCCAGCTTCAACCGGTTGATACTTTCATCCATTTTTTTCTCATAGACAACATTCGATGGCATCTCAGGCAATTCGACTGTACTAAAAGGAATACCAATTGATTCAAATTGTTTGACCAATAATTCCCGGCGAACTCCGTGCATAGTCACGCGATTGTGAAATGCATTGACAGCAGTGACCAGGTGCTTTACCCTGTATGATTTATTCTGAAGCAAATGATACAGTGCCAATGCAGAGTCTTTTCCGGTGCTCCAGTTGAAATAAGTTTTGTATGCTGACATGTTTTAAAAAAGCAGGCTAACCAATGACGGCAAGCCTGCTAAAAGTAACATTTTAAATAATCGATGGTTCCTTGATCGATTCACGGAGTTCGCGGGCAGCTGCCACCATTTCAATCAGCGCCTTCTTTGTTTCATCCCAATGACGAGTCTTGAGACCGCAATCCGGATTGACCCAAAGCTGATCTGCAGGGACAACCGCTACTGCTTTCTCCATCAAACTCACCATCTCGGTTTTCGATGGTACACGGGGTGAATGAATATCATAAACACCGGGTCCGATCTCATTCGGATACTTGAAGTCGGCAAACGCATCCAACAACTCCATTTGAGATCTGGAACATTCTATGGTTATCACATCTGCATCCATTGCGGCAATGTTCTCGATGATGTCGTTGAATTCCGAGTAGCACATGTGTGTGTGAATTTGTGTTTCATCTTTCACTCCACTGCTTGAAATCCGGAACGATCTTACTGCCCACTGCAAATATTCCTGCCAGTCTGATTTTCGCAACGGCAAACCTTCCCGGATAGCAGGTTCATCAATTTGAATGACGCGAATACCTGCTTTCTCAAGATCAATTACTTCATCGCGGATCGCCAGGGCTATCTGGGCGCAAGTCTGAGAACGTGGCTGGTCATTGCGCACAAAAGACCACTGAAGAATCGTTACAGGCCCGGTGAGCATTCCCTTCACCAGTTTTTTTGTCAATGACTGCGCATACGCTGACCATTCGACTGTCATTGGTTCCGGACGTGAAACGTCTCCGTAAATAATCGGAGGTTTAACACACCGGCTTCCATAACTCTGAACCCACCCGTTTTGTGTAAAAACAAATCCACTCATTTGTTCACCGAAATATTCCACCATGTCGTTGCGCTCAAACTCTCCGTGTACCAGAACATCAATATCAATTTCTTCCTGCCAACGAATGGCGCTTTCAGTTTCACGCCTGATGAAAGTGTCATACTGCCCTTCGGTAATATCACCTTTCTTCAATTTCGCCCTAGCTGCGCGTACCTCGGTGGTTTGAGGAAACGAACCGATGGTCGTTGTCGGAAACATCGGGAGGCGAAGAGCTTCATGTTGTTTCTTTTTCCGAATGGCAAAAACACTTGTCCTTTTCGCATCAGCATCGGTGATCGATCCAACTCGTTTTTTTATTAAATCATTATGGATCTTCTTCGACACTCTCCGGCTTTCGATTGCCAGTTGGTTTGCCGCTAATTTGGGCATGGCCAGTTTGCTCTCTTCCGGTGAGGCGAGTTGTTTCAGTGAAACCACCTCTGCAATTTTTTGTTTTGCAAAGGAGAGCCATTGTTTTATTTCATCGCTCAGGTTTTCGCTTTCCTCCAGTTCAAGGTCGCATGGGGAGTGCAGCAATGAACAAGAGGGTGCAATGAATACGCGATCCGAACCGATTTTATCTACAGCCCGGTTGATCAACTCCAGGGATTGATGAAAGTCATTTTTCCATACATTTCTTCCCTCCACTACGCCCAATGAAAGCTTCATGTTTTTAGAAAGGGCTTTCAATACTTCATCCAATTGCTGCGGGCAACGAACCAGGTCAACGTGGAGTGCTGAAACTGGCAAAGCTGTGGCCGTATCCAGGTTATTCCTAAGTCCATCGAAATAAGTCGCCACCATTATTTTGATGGAAGGGAATTCCTTTTTTAAAGTTGAATAGACATAACTGAATGCTTCCCTGACCTTGTCTTCTAAATCCATCACCAGGAACGGCTCATCAAACTGCACCCATTCTACATTTTGTTTTTCGAGTTTCTTCAACACATCGATGTAAACAGGCAGCAGATTTTTGATCAGGTCAATCCGGTCAAAGCCGTTTTCCTTTTCCTTGCCAAGCAACAAATAGGACACTGGCCCTACGATGACCGGCTTGGTACTGAATCCATTCATTTTTGCTTCTGCATACTCAATCACCACCTTATCTGAGAACAATCTGAACTTCTGATCTCTCGTAAACTCAGGCACAATGTAGTGGTAGTTGGTATCGAACCACTTCGTCATCTCCATGGCGGTGATATCAAGACCGTCCTTTTGATATCCGCGTGCCATAGCAAAATAGAGATCGAGTTCTGAATTCTTTTTGTCAAGGATTACATCATGGTAACGTTCTGGTATTGCACCAACCATGAAAGAGGTGTCGAGTACCTGGTCGTAGAATGAAAAATCATTGGATGGGATCAGGTCTATGCCGGCATCCTTTTGAAATTGCCAGTTGTGCTTTCGGATTTCACTTCCTGTTTTTATCAGGGCTTCGACCGTGATTTTTCCTGACCAAAATTGCTCGCTGGCCTTCTTGAGTTCTCGATGACTACCAATGCGCGGGTAGCCAAGATTGTGCGTTTGCATTTTCTTTTAACTGTTTTAGTTGAACATGAGTTAAAAGCTCTTTTGCAGAAACTTCACAATGCCGGCACGAAATGAAATAACAGAAAGGATTGACGCACGAAAAACCAGGCTGGTCTTCTTTGCATGTCTCCTGACAGTTGCTTCAGATCGCGAAAGCATTGTCAACTTCTGCCCTTGCGGGCAGATCGAAACAGGCAGGTCTCCTGGCTTGTAACAGCTTCATCGCCCTTCCCATTCCTTTGCAGGAACAGTGGGCTTATTACGTGATGAAACCAAAATGTTACTTACAGTTGCGCGACAGCTCGTGATTTAAACACGATTCCCTATTAATTCGCAGTTAAGCAAAACCTTTTTCGGTTGATAAGAAATTAAACAAAGAACTTATTGATGGTAAATGTAAATAATAATTTGTTAGGCAATGAGAAATTTGTGACGAGCTGAGTTGTTCCAAAATAAAAAGGCCGCCTTCGCTAATGCTATGGCGGCCAAGTGGAGCTGCAGGTTCATCTGCCGAAGCTTCAGCGAAGGCAGAGAATTAAACAAAATGTCGTTTTAAGAACGCTCTGCCCGAACCGCTTTTCAAGTACTTTTCGAACTCAAAAGCTTTCGATTTGTCAGTAAATGCAACGTAGGTGACAAGATCGAGCGGCTGATATTCCGGCTGTTGATTCAACTTGCCCATTCTGATGCTGGCTCAATCTTCTCTCCCAATCATTGGTGCATCCCTTGTAATAATCTCCATTGCTTAGAAGTAAGACGTACACATACCACATTTTCTGAGAGTTTATTTAAGCTTAAATTAAAAGGCCGCCTTCGCTAAAGCTATGGCGGCCGAGTGGAGCTGCAGGGAATCGAACCCTGGTCCAGAGAAGACGAACGTGTACGTTCTACATGCTTAGTTGATTTTGATTGTCGGGAATCACAAGGCTATCAACAGCCTGATTGACTCCTTAGTTACTGTTATCTCGACATCGTTGCGCAACAACAACGGGGCCCAGTTTATGCTGTCGACACCGCTGATCCACACCCGCTAAACAGAAGTGTGGGCGATGATGGCTTCTACCGATCTTATCAGTAGATAAGCTTGTCTAACCTTAGGTCAGATTAAGCAGCCATGGCGTAAGTATTCTCGCCACTTATTGGTTTGAGAGCAGTGTTCAAAGCTCTACCCTCATGAGCTTGCATGCTGGCATACACCCCCGAACATCCTGTCAAAACCGGTCAGCCCCAGTTTTAAAAATTCTAAGTCACGATTTCAAAATTCGTGTAAGAATGGGAGTAAATGGGTGACAAAAGTAGTGGAAAAAAAGTTCAGTGAGAATCAGACCTTCTCAATAACCAGGTAATCTTTCTTAGATACTGATTGACTTGCCAGCAGTTCAGCTAAGAACCCGACAAGAAAAAGCTGCACACCGATCACCACAGCAACTAACGCCAGGTAGAAGATTGGTTGTTCTGTTACATCCCGCTTGAGCGGAATTTTGGATATGAATACAGAATCCATTTTATCCCACAGAATTTTTATAGTAAAGGCAAATCCTAACAAAAAAGAAACTATTCCCCAGGCTCCAAAAAAATGCATTGGCCTTTTGGCAAAACGACCAACGAACGTAATCGTGAGTAAATCCAGGAAACCTCTAACAAAGCGTTCCCAACCGAATTTACTATAGCCATATTTGCGTTCCCGATGCTCCACCACCTTCTCCGTAATTCGTGTGAACCCAGCCCACTTGGCCAGCACCGGTATGTAGCGATGCATCTCGCCATACACCGTAATATTCTTCACTACTTCAGACTCGTAAGCTTTCAAACCACAATTAAAATCATGGAGTTTTATTCCTGAAATTCTCCGGGTCACATAGTTGAAAAACCGCGAAGGAAGCGTTTTGGTAATCGGATCATGCCGTTTCTTTTTCCAGCCACTGACCAACTGAAATTTCTGCTCCTTGATTAATTTGTAAAGTTCCGGTATTTCATCTGGGCTGTCTTGCAGATCCGCATCCATCGTGATGACTACTTCGCCCTGTGCCGCCTTGAATCCCATGTGCAATGCAGCAGATTTCCCAAAGTTGCGATTGAATTTTAACCCTTTAACGGAAGGATTTGCCTCAGCAGCTTTTTTGATCTGATCCCACGTGCCATCTGTACTTCCGTCATCAATAAAAATAATTTCATATGAAAAGCCGTGCGATTGCATCACACGGCTTATCCATTGTATCAATTCCGGTATAGATTCTTCCTCGTCCTTAGCGGGAATGATCAGTGATATATCCAACGTCCAGATGATTTAAACGAAAGCTTCAGGGTTCTTCTTCTGAGTGAAGATGGTCACAATCAGACCAATGACCACTGTCCCGATGATTCCAAATACGATTCCAAATACGAGCATGAGCTCGGGAGTCATAAACTTGGATGTCATTGTCATTGCCTGGTCGATTTGTTCGTCAGAAAGATTGCCTTTTTCTTCCATCCCCTCACGGGTGCGATCCAAAATCTGCTGAATAAATGACTTATCGATGAACTTCACGTAGATGTAAGTGAACACACTGGAAATGGCAACGGAGATCAAACCCATCCAGAATGAAATCCCGATTCCCTGGCCATAAGCCATGAAACCATCACCATTGTCCTTGTAGTATTTCTGTCCTAGGAAAATAAGGACACCGCAATAGATGTAGCGTCCCCAACTGCCAGGGCCTTGCGTCATATCAACGCCCAATACGTTCAAAATCAAGAAATAGGCAATCGAAACGATACCCATGATCAAGCCGTAACGAATACCAGCCGATCTAGTGGTCACTGCGGGTGCTGTTTGGTTTTCTTCCATAATTAATTGGTTTGTGAAGGTTGTTTTCTGAGAATTACCGAGATTATTATTGTCAAAAATAGACCGATAATCAAACTTTTCAAAAAGTAGTCGCTTGCCATGTCAAAGGGTGAAGTGCCCGGTAATTTCGCCAGTTGTTCCCGGTAAGCCTCCACACCCATCCCTTCTTCAAACTCTTTCTGGTATTTCGTCATTCGCTCCTGAACCTTTTCGATATACGAAGGAAGGAAGGAAGGGTTCCACAAGGCAAAACAAAAAGTAAAAATCGATGCGATAATTGCTGAGGTTCCTATAAATACGTAGCTCCCGATCATCCCCTGCCAGAATAGTAAAGTCCCCTGTTGATGATACTCCCGCAACTCCTTTAAACTGATAAAAATAAAGACAGAGAAAATGACAATTCGAAAATCAAAGATCACCGGCATTAAAAAAGGGTGCTGCCCCATGTAAAAAAGTGAGGCAATTACGATACAACCGATTACGCCACCAATGAGGCCGTAACTAAACGGTACTTTGAACAACGGGTGTCGAAACATCCGCGCAAGAAAGCCATTCTGCTTATTTAATGCAACCGGGTTCGATGCATTAAATGTCTGATTTCTTCAGCCTGAGATATGAAAAATAGTTGAAGAGAAAAGTCCAGGTTAGGGCAATGGCAACTGCACTCAACGAAACATAATCCTGAATTTGCTGCAAGGCATACCTGGCAAAAGGGAGCGACACCAGGTTAGTGATGGATTGCATCGGGAAGAACTGGCCAAGCCAATCCTGATCGTCCGGCAGGTTCACTTTTAGGATTGCCTCAATCATATGCGATAGGAGTAACAGGATTATAGTTAGACCTGAACGCTGTACGAGGATGCCGAGCATCAACGCATAAGAGAGAAATTCAAAAATTTCAAGAAAGTATGCCGGGAAAAATTCCAGGTCCGTGAAAACATCAGACCATACAACTTCCGGGGAGTAGATCATTCCTGTGACCATACCTATCAGGAAGATCATCGTTACGCTCATGAGACTTAACAGTACGTTGGTCAGAATCTTTGAAAAGAGAAATTCCCAACGGCTCATTCCATCAATGATATTCTGACGAATGGTGCGATATTGAAATTCGTTGGTGATAGAGATCACCACCATTATTGCCAGCACTACTTTAAACAGTCCGCTGACGTAAACCAGGTTCTGCCAAACATCCGGGAAATGATAAAGAGGAATCCTGTCGATATTTATTTTCTGGCCGAACCCTCCAATAAAAGAAGCTAGCCACTTTAAGAATTCCATTCCACTCGCAGTAGTGAATGCAAGCGTAATAAAATACAAGCCGCACACCACCCAGAAGGTGCGGTAGCTTGTCATCTTCTTTAAATCAACTTTCAGTAAGTGTAACATGACCTTAATTTTTTATAGGTTGGCTGGCGCTCTCCGACAAGATTTCCAAAAACTGTTTCTCCAGGCTCTTTTTCTGAGTGAGGATATGCGATGCTATAATTCCCTTTTCGAAAAGGAATTTATTCAGATCCACCGCGTGAAAACTTTCGCGCATGCGCACGCTGAACTTGCCGTTCTCTGATTTTACAGAAAGCGCTCCGCGGAATTCGTGCAGTATATGTGACAAGTCATCATGGTAAGCTACCACTTCCACAGTCTCCTCACCCTTGCCAACATCATCGACAGGTCCGGAGTGCACCAGGTTGCCCTTTCTCAGAATTGCAAAGTGCGTACATACTTTCTGAACTTCATCCAACAAGTGACTGGCGAGTATGATGGTCTTTCCATCAGCTGCGATCCGTTTTACAATTTCACGAATCTCAGCAATACCCATCGGGTCAAGTCCATTGGTCGGTTCATCGAGGATCAGAATAATCGGGTCGCTCACCAGCGCAGAGGCAATGGCCAGACGTTGCTTCATACCCAGCGAGTATGTCTTATACTTATCGTCTTTACGTGTACTAAGTTCAACTATTTCCAGAACCTTGGGAATATTCGAGGGGTCAGCGCCTTTGATCATGGCATTCAGCTCCAGGTTCTTTTGACCGCTCAGGTATGGATAGAAGATCGGATGCTCAAGTACGGCACCAATTTTTTTCCGGGTGATATTCGTGGACGGCTCGCCAAACCAGGTGAAACTTCCTGAAGTCGGGTTGGTCACACCCATGAGCATTCCCAACGTAGTGGTCTTCCCACTGCCATTGGGGCCAAGCATACCAAACACCTGCCCTTTCATTACTTCCAGGTCGAGGCGGTTTACTGCACAAAGCTTTCCAAAATTCTTGGTCAGCTTGTTGGTTGAAAGAACTGTTTCCAAATGAGAGAAATTTTATGGGTTAGTCGATTTTGACACCGTGCTCTTTTTTCTTAGCCTTTACCTTGTCATTGACACCGGTAAAGTTCTTTATTCTCTGACCGATGTCAGTGCTTTCATCCAGTGTCTTAAAGAGCGTTGATGCTTTGTCCAGTGCTACCCTACCCAGAATATCCAGAATGTAAAGACTAGAGGAATCATTCACTAAGATCACGGTGCCCTTTACCCGGCCATCCTGCTGCTGAATATAAACTCCCAGGTTTTTTCCTTTATATCGGCTCGTCATCATTTCTTCATATTTCTCACCTTGGTAGCTTTTCACCAGGTTCTTGAAGTCATCTCCCTCAAATGCAGTCTTCGTTTTGTCGATCATCATGAACTTCATCTTCTCGATGTCCTTAATCAGTTCATCAAAATCCTTGTTATCACTCTGATTGAACATCCGCAGTGTGTTCTTGTAAAAATACAGCGAGAGACCTTCGTACTTCTTATCAAGTTCTTCTGTGGTTTTAGTCTGCGCTGCTGCCACAGTTGAAATGGCGAGGAGCAAAATACCGGCAATTGTTTTCATGCTTATTGTTCTTTACGGTGAGGGATGAAAAGAGTTGCGAGTTTTGGGCTGCAAAAATGTTACAACCCAAAACTCGCAATTCAGAATTCTATTCTCTTAATGCTTTTTATTGTCTTTGATTTTGTCCAGCTTATCCAAGCCATCAATATTCATTTTCTTGCCGATGCTTCCGATTTTCTTCAGGTCAATTTCTCCGAATAAACTCAGCAACATAAATTCATCATTGCCACCCATCACCATGATCAGTTCACCGATTTTCCCTGAGCTTATTTCTTTAATAAAGAACTTCATGTCTTTGTCTTTGTCACGCACGCTCATCAACTCCTCGTAGCTGCCAGGCACCGAAGTCAGCGCTTCTTTGTAGAGCGCACGCGAATCGCGCGTTTCGTGTTTCGCCAGCACACGCAATCCCTGAATTTTGCTTATGGCGTCAAGTATTTCTTTGTCTTCCGGTTTTTCCACGTCCATGTTGGTGAAGAGGCCGAACATCTTCTGGCTCACTTTCACATTGGTGAATGCTTCATCGTCCTGGTATTTGGTGAAGAACTTTGAAATCCCGTCACCCTGGGCATTAGCTGCTACCGACAACACCATCATCACCGCTCCAATCATTAACTTTTTCATAGCTCGTTTAATTTTAAATTTTTAATGTCTTTTAGATGCTTACTTTTTTTTGTTCTTTTTCATTTTCAATTGGCTTGCGCTGAATTTTCTGTTCTGCCTCGTTCAGCAAGTTGATCCGGCTCGCTTCACGTTGTGCCTTATTGAAATTTTTCGAGATCATCAGCAATGCTTTCTTGGTCTCTTCGAAAGCCAGTTTTGGGTCGCTTTCCGTATCGTCAATATTCTTTCCTGACTTGCGTACTTCCTGACCCACCAGGTAAATCGATGCTACAACCACGATTACTCCGGCTGCTATTCTCGCTACTCGAAACCAATTTGTCATATCTACGATCTTTCCTCCATGACGCGCCTGCACTTGCTTTGTTACAGTTGTGTCAAAATTTTCATTTAATTTCTTGGCCTTCTCTGCTTCGAAATAACGGAAGAGCGCAGCGGTGTCAGCCAGGTTTTCGGGGAAATTAGATTCTTTGAAAAATTCCTGCAGCTCGCGTTCTTCTTCCAGTGTAGTTTCAGCGTTCCAGTATTTTTCCAGAAGCGCTTCAATATTTTTAGAGTCCATAAGCATTCAGTTTAAGTAACTTCTCACGCACGGCATTCCGGGCGCGAAACAAACTCACCTTCACCTGGTTCATATCCAGTTCCAGTATATCGCAAATTTCATTGTAACTGTAACCCTCAATGTCGCGCAGGTGCATCACCTGCCGTTGTTTGTCGGGCAGTGCAGCCATCATTTCGTCAATTCTTTTCATGCTTTCATGAATTTCGGTTTTCTCATGTGGCGACAAACTCTCCTGCGCAATTTCAAAATTCTCGCTGATCGGGCCTGTAGATTTGCGCTGGCGGCTCCGGAGCTTGTCCAGCGACAGATTCTTTGTGATGCGCATACACCAGGCTTCCATGTTCTGCACTTCGGCCATATCGCGCCCGTTCCACACCTTGATCATCGTCTCTTGCACCACGTCTTTAGCCTCTTCCGTGCTGCCCAAAAGTCGCAAAGCAAAGCGAAAAAGCTTGTTTTTGGCCGGCAAAACGCGGGTTTGAAAGTCTTCGAGGTTCATCGTTTCAAAGGCAAGACGGTGGGGTAGTTGAGATGTTACAAAGGCTAAGTTACAAAAATGCAGTTGCTGGGTAGCCGGGCGGGCTATCCCTTGCCTGCGTTGCTACTTCGGCAGGCAGCTACGATCAACGTATTGAATTTTCCAAACCAGATAAGTTCAAATTGGAAACAGATTCAATATTTAATTTTCTTTTTCTGCAAAAAATCTTTCAGTGTCAGAGACGGGGCAAAAGGAAGTTGATCAAACCCGGCGCATGTCATGCTCTGACCTGTGCATTTTTTGCCCGAGTGAAGTAGTTTTAAACTATCATCGTAATAGCTAACAAGCGAGCCTTCATCAAAATTGTCACCACCGAGAGATTGAACTCCGGTCATCTCAAACAGAAATGTTTTGCCTTCCGTAGTAAAATAGTGGCGTAAATAAAGTGACCATTTTGTTTTTTCGTAGCACGTGCTCTCTTCGGTATAGAGAACGCGTCCGGCTTCATCCTTGTACAAGAGAACGTAATGTTCTGGGTCGTGACTCTTTTCAATCTCTTGCTCTACAGTAGCGCCTTTGTTCGTTTTTACATAGCGCACAATTACACCTTTTTTATACAATTCATGTCTTTCCTGGTACGACACTTGAGAAAGGCTGGAAATCCAATGAGCAATTGCATCTTTTTTGACACTGAGCTCTTTTATTTTAACAGAGTCAGTTTTTGATTGAGCACTAGCTATAGTACACGCGAGGCCAAGAATCAGATATATTGAGATTATTAAAAGACGCATATCAAAATATCTAATATTACGAACAGCAACTACTTGATCAATTCAAATCACCAAACTCAATATATAGTTGTTGATGAGTCTCGAATTCTATATTGGTATGGTCTTGAAGAATTTGGGAGCGATTGGTTTTCCAAGATAGCCCGGAGCGCTTATCCGCCTCTTTAAACTCCAATATCCTGAAGGGTGAGTTCTCAAATATTTTAGGGTTAAAGGTTTTCTGCTGCACCTTAATCACTTCATCAAAATCGGGTTTCGCATTAATGACGTGTACCAGAAATTGCTCCTTATCGTTGCCAAATAGAAAATACTGGAGATTACAAGGCTTTGTCGCACCTGTCTTGAATTGGCCAAAGTAAATAACCTGCTCAATGGTAACAGTAACGTCTTTTGCTATTACCATTCCACCCCGTTCGAAATGCCCGCGATAAACGGACGCCTGGAATTTCCTGGTATGATTAATCATCTCGGGCAACACAAAGACCTCTGGTTCGATAGTGTAAATCAATTCCTCCGGGTGAGCTTTCCGGTCATCTATGTATTTCTTTCTGCTATTCTCATCGAAGATTAAGGTCACTAGCACCTGGTAGTCGTGAGGTGAATGAAACATCGGCAAGTGCGAAGCATATATTTTTTCGCTTCCCATCAGCAACATGCCATGTGTTGATGGTTTATCTGTATGGTGCTGCGCACCACTGTTAAAGTAAAGCGTACAGAATAATATTGACAGCAATAGAAATCGTTTCTTAAACATGTAAATCAAACTCCTTTTAGTTTTTATAACGGAAGATATAAGATGCTTTGGCAAATTCTAATAGAGGGATTCAAAAGTGACTATAATCAGTTAAGAAGTCAATGCTAAAGAATAAGAAATCAGGCTACCTGAGTAAGTAACAATTGAAAAAAATACTGCACTACTTCATTTGAGGAAAAAAAATTAGCCAATTCTGCAAATACGAATAGAATAAGAAACCAAATTCGCGAACGTGTAGTAAAAGAAAGGAGCGGATTAAGCTCCTTTCAATTTTTTATGATAGAATATATACGATGTTGCTGCAAACCCTAGCGGAAGGATCATCCCGAAAATCTGTGGTTGAAAGCCATCAGTCGCAACTTGTGACCATACTGCCGCAAGAAGGTCATAAAACAATCCGGCATAAGCCCATTCTTTTATTCTCGGGTAGCCAGGAACAAGAATGGCAATCACACCGAGCGCTTTGCAAATGCCGATCATTTGGATGAAATAATCGGGATAACCGAGGCGGCCAATGAATTCTTTCGCATCGGGGAACAGGAGTATATCAGGAATGGCTGAGACCATCATGAAAGCACCGAAGAGTCCCGTAACAATCCAGTAAATAATGTTTGTCCTTTTCATGGTGACGAAGATTAATTGGCTTCCGTATATTTTTTGAAATTGTCAAGTATAGCCTGCCAGCCGCCTCGTTGCATCTCAATCGAATTCTGCGTCTCTGGTTCAAATGTCTCAGTCACTTTTGTTTCATTTCCGTTCGCAGCAAATTTGATATTGACTTTACGGCCATCGCCCATGGTGTATGCAATCACTTGGTGTGTTTTTACTTCGTCATAAACGCCTCCAAAATCAAATCCAAAGCTTCCGTCCTTAGCTTCCATTCTTACATTGAATTTACCTCCAGTCCTCACATCATTTTCCGCAGCAGGAGTATGCCAGTCGTCAGAGGCATTGTTCCATTTTTTGATGTGCTGGGGTTCGGTCCAGAACTTCCATACTTTTTCGACAGAAGCTTTTACTGTGTTCTCTACTGTGATGGTTTTAAGTGCAGTTTCCATAGTTTTTAATGTTTTGTTGTGATTTTGATTACGATGTAAAGGTGGATTGAAAATTATAAACTGATGGTGCTGGAAAACGACATATTAGCGGTGCGATTGCGACATTATTCTTAATTCTCTACCGGATGTCCAATTTCCCAATGGTGTCCAAAGGGGTCAACCACCCTCCCAAGCTTCCAACCATGAGCGGTGCTCACAGGAAATATTTGAGAAGCTCCGGCTTTCAGTGCTCTGTCGAACAACTTCTCGGGGGAGTCAGTAATTAAAACCATCCTGGTTGTTGCTCCGCCTAAAGATTCAGGGCTGAAATTTTTATGATCAGGTGACTCCTCGCCTATCCAAAACTCTGCCCCTACGACTGAGAGTTTCGCCACAACGCCATCATCGCCCATGTCCAAACAGTAAGTTTCAATAGCACTAAATGCCTGCTTATAAAACTCGAGCGCTTTTCTACTCGACTTGACATTCAGCCAAGCTTGAATGGACTGCTCCATACATCAAGCTCAATCCAATCCTATCATCATGAATGCACCCCAGAAAATTGGTTCAGGATATTCGGCACGTAATTCCTTTTTTGCATCCACAAAACTTTGGCGAAGATTCCCAGACGTAAGCCACTTCTTGTAAAAATTAAGAATAAGCTTCTGCGTAGCCTCGTCATCAACTTTGAACATACTCATGATCAAAACCTTTGCACCCGCTACCAGGAATGCGCGCTGAAGTCCATAGACTCCTTCCCCATTCGAAACTTCTCCCAAGCCAGTTTCACAGGCACTCAGTACCACCAGGTCAGTTTTGTCGAGGTTCAGGTTCATAGCTTCGTAAGCAGTAAGGATGCCACTCTCCATATTGTAATTGTACTTGGTCTTGTTCAGCAGGTCACCCGCGCCTTTTAGCAACAACCCCGTTTTCATCAGCGGGTTTTCAGTGAGTTGCGCTTCACTTTCCGTCATCTTTTGGGCATCATCCTCGGTGATAGCAGGAGTATAAAATCCGTGAGTTGCGATATGAAAGATTTTTGGACTCTCCAACTCCTTCACTTTCTCTTCACTAGCAGATGCTTCGAGGAACTCGGAAGTTTTCCATCCTTTCTGCTTCAGAAGTTCCTGTAGTTCATTTACCTCTTTCTCTGTGCCCGGCAGATCACTGATGGATCGTTCTGAAGACGTTGCGAGGTAGAATTTTGGATTTCCGAATATCGTGGCTGTGTTTGAAGCCTGTGCGCGGGTCTTCAGTTTCCGTAAGTATAAATCTTTCGTGTTGCTAACAATCACAATGTTGGAGTTGTCGATTACATATTTGCCATCAGGAGTAGGTATGGCTTCCATATTGATCTGGTTGTATACACCATCCGGTGAAAGGAAAATGGTAGCATACTGACCTATTTCCTTCTGGATTGGTTCCCAGAAAATCTTGTATGAATAAGAATCCTGCAATTTGCTGACAATGCTATTGCGATAGTACCTGAAATACCGGGTCTCCATCTTTTTTCCGTCAGGCAAGATTATCACTTTAGGTCGTGCTCCGTCATTTTTCACATACATCGCCACATAAATCGCTGAGTCCGTAAAGTCGTGATTGAAGTAACGGTAACGGACCATCTCCACGGCTACATCGCTTTTGCCGAGTGATTTTTGCACGTTCTCGTAGGTTATTTTCTTGTTTTCAAAACTCTGACCAAACAATTCTGATTTTTCGCTCAATTCACGCTCGAGTTTTTCCACCTCCGCGCTTAGAGCGTTGGGGTCAATTCCATTTTGAGTTAGTTGTGTGCTGCTCATAGACAGTGCATTTGTAAGGAATTCCTTTTTCTGCACCCAGTTATTGTAAGCTGCCTTCAGACTTTCGTCAGTACTGTTTTGAATCCGTTCACGGATTTTTATCGAAGAACTCAGCAACAGTGCTTTGGTCAACAACTGGTAGTTGTACACCTTACCTGCCAAGTCGCGGAAATCTTCCAGCTGGCCAAATGCCAGTGTGTTGTAAAATTCAAAATCTCCTTTCATGGTATTCCAGTACTTCGCCTTTTCGCGTTCACTCAGTGCAGGGAAATATTGCTTGATGAAAACATCATACGTGTTAAGGGCCTCTTCAATACTTTTCTTTGACTTTTTGTACTCCTTCTGCATGTAGTAAACCTTGGCGAGTTTAGAAACTACTTTAACATACTCAGGATGCTGACTGCTGAAGTACTTGTCATAAATGCTCTTGGCGCTGTTATAAAATTCTTCCGCTTTGGCATAAACTTTCATCTGGTAGTAGACATCACCTGTCAGGGTATAAATGCTGGCCGCATTGATATTGTTTTTTCTACCTGTTTTATTTCTCCAGATGGCCTCAGCCTGCGTCAGCGAACTGAACGCGATCGGATATTTCTTTTGAGCAATATTTATTACAGCTACATTTTTCAAAATCTCGGCATACTGCGGGTTTTCTTTACCTAACCGGTCACCCATGACTTTCTGCGCATCGAGTAGCATTTTCTCAATTTCAGCCGGTGCATCTCCTTTGTAGAATTTATTTAATGCGAGGCGGGCTATTGACTTCGCAACTTCGATGTGGTTATGCCCGAATTGTTTCTCCTGGCTTTGAAGTGCTGTTCTGAAATTCGTTTCACCTGCTTCGTAGTCACCAATGATATTGTCAATGTCACCCATCAGCAGAAGAATCGGGGCCATCTTTGTCGACTTGTCGCTATAAACTGCTTGTGCAATTTGCTTGGCTCTAGTTGCAATTTTATCTGCTTCAGAATAATCTCCCTTCACCAAAGCGAGTCTCCCCATGTTTACCAACGGGTCTATCAAACGGATTGAGTTGGGGCCGTATGTTTTCTCATAATCCTTGATCAGGTCTTCCAGAATTTCTTCAGTATCCGAATAGCGACCCAATTGGATAAACAAACCTGACAACTGACTGGCACTCGTTGATTCATCCACACCAATGATCCGGTTTGCCTTCGAAATAATTTTTGCAGCGCGGTCAAGATTATCCTCCGCATCATCAAACAACCCTTTGATGCCTAGCAGTGCAGCCTGTGTTTCTATGGCCTCAACCAAGTAGCCTTTCTTATCCTCTTCCTTTCGGAAATTCTCAAGGATTTTCAATGAAGCAGTAAGACTTTCATCAGCCTGTTCGTACTGCCCAAGTTTAATCTGAAGCCTTGCGTTGTTGGTAAGCTCAGCACCGTACAGGTAATCATTGTAATCGTACTTTACGCGGGCCGCATTTTTTGCTTTTGCCAATGCTTCAACTGCCTTATCATACTTGTCTGTTATCTCATAGTAATCGGCCAGATGGTTGAGGATTTCCAGCTGGTCTTTATGGCGAATGGCAATCTCTTTCTCGACCAAATTGGTGAAGCTTTCCTCATAGATCTTTCCTGCCTCCGCAATCTTATTGGTGAAGTCCAGATAGAAGTTACCCAATTTGATGCGCGCCAATTGAGTTTCGGGTGCACTCTCGCCATACAGGTCTGTCTTTATCGCAACGATGTCTGTAAGATATTTTTCTGCACCTGCGTAATTCTTTTTGTACACTGCCAATCCGTACAGGAATTCAAGCACGTGCGCGGTCACAAGATGGTTATGCGGCAATTCGTGAGTCTCTGACAACATCTTTTGTGCTTGCGTCTCCAGGTTGCGGGTTTTGTCCCGGTCCAGCTTTGCATCAAACTCAACAGCGCGTAAACGGGCTACATAGGCTGTGCCTTTGTAGTTTCCATTGATCATTTTTTCATACTCATTCCGCGTGTTCAGATAGCGAGCACCTCCTCCTTGTGCCAGCAAGCGCTTGAGGTACTCCTCATATATGGATGCCGCCAGGTAGTGTGTGTTCTTATGAGTAGCCCTTAAGTTATTGAGCGCATTGTCGAAGCCTGTTCCTTTTGGAAAATCACGGTCCAACTCTAATCCGTTTTCAACAATCAGCATCGAGTGCAAATACTGATTGCGGGCAAATGAAAAATCATACTTCCCCAAATACTTATCGATCCAGCGGGCTGCTGAAGAAAAAGCGGAGTCTGCACTGTTGAAATTCCCCTGGTTCCGGTATACGTTTGCCAGGTCTGTCATCCACCGTCCGTAATCCTGGTAGCGCACTTTCAATTCTTCGTCAGGAATTTTCCGGCTTTTCAGGTTCCCTTTATCATCCACGTACGATTCATTTTTGACAGCACGTGAGGAAAAATATTTCTCCTGTTCCAACAAAATAGCTGCAGCCTCATTGTAATATCCTTGGCCCGTTAATGCTTCAGCATTCAAAACTCCCCAGCGAGTTTTGATGGCCTCGGTCATAAAAGACCCGTCGATCAAAATCTTTTTCGCTTGCTCGAGGTAATCCCGCGCCACTTTGTAAGAACCATTAAGAATATAGAGTTCGGCAATGTCTGCAAGCAGCTGGCCATGAGCCTGGCTGTTCTCCTTGTTATTGATTAAACTTGATGAGATTGCGGTCTGTACATTGCTCTCGAAATCTGTGATTTTGCCGGAAGCCTGTTTGTTTTTAGCAATGAGTAAATAGTACCTGGTCGTGTATGGGTTTTGTTGGCCAAGTTTCTTGAACGCTTTCTTTTTGAACTTCTCCAGGCCGGAAATAGCTTTTTTATAATCGCCCGCCTCGTACGATTTTTCAGTCGCATTAATTGCTTTGTCGTACTTGGCTTGACTAGCTACCTGGCCGGAAATGGCCAAAAGCAATCCGCCTAGAAGAAATAGGTTACTGGTCTTCATGGGTTGGTTTGTTCTAATACGAAAATTAGCGATTTTTTTACCGGGAAAGGAATGAGAACCTTGCTCCAGACTCAGATTTGCTCCCGATTCTTTCTGAAAAGCACAAACGCAGTAATACCTAACACTGTGCCTACAAAATCCAGGCACCAGTCAAAGAAGTCAGGAGTTCTGTTAGGGATCAGGTCTTGATAAAGCTCGTCTGTCATCCCGCAAAAAGCACCGATCAGGAGAACGTAAAATAGTATCTTCCTGGAGTAATCGTATTCTGATACCAACCATCTTGTCATCAACACGCTTAAAACAAAATACTCCGCGCAATGAATAAGTTTGTCGGGGGTCAGCTTGAATACATGAGGTATATTTTGTCCCGGCACGGAAGAACCTGACAGTATGAGCAAATAAAACCCGATGGCTGTTGTTCTTTTAAAGGCAAGTGACTGCAGAAATTTCATCGCGACAAGATAGCACGTTTACAAAAAAGAAAAGAGGTACCGCAAAAAAGCAGTACCTCTTCACAAGCGATCGGGCTCAAGAAATTATTCTTCAGCCTTCTTCACTTCCTCACCTCCGCTGGAGATCTTCTCTTTAATTTTCTTTTCAAGCTCTTCAGACAGTTCCGGGTTGTCTTCGATCAGCTGTTTAACCGAATCACGTCCCTGTCCTAATTTGTTCCCATTATATGAAAACCAGGAGCCTGACTTTTGAATAACATTAAGTTCAACACCCAGATCAACAATCTCACCTGACTTGGAAATACCCCTTCCATACATAATATCAAACTCGACTACCTTAAATGGAGGCGCAACTTTGTTCTTCACCACCTTCACTTTTACCCGGTTGCCAGTAATATCGTCAGAGGACTCTTTGATTTGCCCTATCCGGCGAATGTCGAGGCGCACGGAGGCATAAAATTTAAGTGCGTTACCACCCGTTGTCGTTTCGGGATTGCCAAACACAATTCCAATTTTCTCGCGAAGTTGATTGATGAAAACGCAGGCACAACCTGTTTTGCTAATCGTTCCGGTTAGTTTTCTCAACGCCTGAGACATTAGTCTGGCCTGCAATCCCATTTTACTTTCACCCATTTCGCCTTCCAATTCACCTTTCGGTACGAGGGCGGCAACTGAGTCGATCACAATGATATCGATCGCTCCGGACCTGATCAGGTGCTCAGCAATTTCAAGTGCTTGCTCACCATTATCAGGCTGAGAAATCAGCAGATTTTCGGTATCAATACCTAGTTTCTCTGCATACGATTTGTCAAACGCGTGCTCGGCATCAATAAATGCTGCGAGCCCACCTTTTTTCTGAGCTTCGGCAATGGCATGCATCGTCAGCGTAGTCTTTCCTGACGATTCAGGTCCATAGATTTCGGTAACGCGACCGCGCGGAATACCCCCAATGCCCAATGCTATGTCCAAGCCGAGCGAACCTGTCGAAATAGCCGGAACATCCATAATTTTCTCATCACTTAGCTTCATCACAGTGCCTTTGCCATAGGTTTTTTCGAGCTTATCAATGGTCAGCTGAAGCGCTTTCATTTTTTCTTTTGCGTCTGCGGTCATAGTGTTTTTTGTATTAAATCGAATGCTAAAATATTTAGTATTTTGCTAAAAACAAAATCAGAGGCCAATATTTTTTTTGGCAGGTTGGGGAATGACATTTAATAATCAGGGAATGTCATTCAAAAAAAACTTCGATTCATAGCGAAATTTTTTTTTCATTCACTACTATTCAAAGCAAACTCTTAATTAAATTTCAGAAGAATTAAACCTTGAACATCTACTCCAAAATTTAAACCCCATAGTACTATGGCAAAGAAAGCGAAAAAAGCCGCGAAGAAAGGAAAAGCAAAATCTAAAAAATCCTCCAAGAAGGCTGCTAAAAAGAGAGTGGTGAAGAAGGCCGCTAAAAAGGCCGCCAAGAAAAAAGTGGTGAAGAAAGCAGCTAAAAAGAAAGCGGCTAAGAAACCCGCTAAGAAGAAACCAGCCGCTAAGAAGAAGCCAGCTCCGAAGATGGCTATGCCTGCTCCAACTCCGGCACCGGCTCCTGCACCAACGCCAGAACCTACACCGACACCAGAGCCTCCATCATGGAATTCAGGAAACTCAGGGATGGACTCAGGATCGAGTATGTAACAAACAATTCAGATTTTATCAAAAAGCGATGTTTAAACACATCGCTTTTTTTATTCCTCACCGTTGGGAAGGTCTACCACAAACGTTGTACCCTTGTTGTATTGGGATGTGAACCGAATGCTGCCATTGAGTTTCTCCGCAGCCTTTTTTGCGATATACAGGCCAAGCCCGTTTCCTTTGGAATGCTCGTTCGCGCGAAAGTACATTTCAAATATCCTGGACTTATATTCTTCATGAATGCCCTGCCCGTTGTCTTCAATTTCAATTAACGCACGGGCATGATCAACCACTATTTTTATTTTTACGTAAGGGTCGACTACTCCGGCAAAGTGGATGGCATTCTCTATAAGGTTTTCGATAATGATCTTGACCATGGCCGGATAAGAAATCAGTGCCTGGGCCTCTTTCACATCCAAATGAACAGCAATTTTCTTCTGCTGAAACTGCTTGTCATAGCTACCTAGAATCTCCTCCGCCAGTTCTTTAATAAACACTTCTTTGAAAATCATTTGTTGCGCACCCACATCGCTGATGGATTGCAGTTTTTGAAGCATTTTATCCAGGCTTTCGGCTGTTTCACTGACTTTGTCAAACAACTCAAGAGAAACAGGGTCTTTCACAGTAATTTTGGCAACGCCTGCCAAACCTAAAAACGTTGTGATAGGTCTTCGGAAATCGTGGGAAGCACGATAAAAAAAAGTATCCAACTCTTTGTACGCCTGTTTCAATTCAGATGTTCTCGTTTCAACTTTCGATTCCAGTTCTTTATTGATACTTGAAATAGTTGTGGTCGCTTCGATCAGTTCCTCCGACTGAGCCTGTATTTCTTCTTTTTGTTCCAGAATTGCGCTATTGAGTTTTACCAGGCGTTTATTATCTCTGCTCTTTTCTCTATAATAACGTAACGCCAATCCACCGGCAATCAACAACAAGACAATGGAGACCAGCGATGCTGCGATAACAAAGCGTTGCTGCTGCGCCAATGATTTTTGCGAGTTCAATTCCACTTCTTGGGCCTTCTTTTGCAAGTCCAGTCTCTGAATCTCTTGCTCCTTCTTTTCCACCTGGTACAATGCCTGCATCTCAGCCAGCTTCAAGCTGCTGCTCTCCGAATACATACTGTCGTTCAGGGATTCGTATTTCAAATGAAAAGCAACGGCCTCTTTCAGTCTTCCTGTAGCCTCATACAGCTTCGCAAAATTGATATAGACATTTCTCCGCAAAACCTTGGAACGTATTTCTTTTGACAGCCGATTGCCTTTAGATAAAT
This sequence comes from Cytophagales bacterium WSM2-2, assembly GCA_015472025.1. NCBI lineage: Bacteria > Pseudomonadati > Bacteroidota > Cytophagia > Cytophagales > Cytophagales bacterium WSM2-2. The sequence continues at coordinate 2,770,143 of BNHL01000001.1, read as the reverse complement.
AGTATTCTGCCTCGCTGTACTTGCCCATCTTTGTCATCAGCGAAGCAAGACTGTTGTACGAAATGCCCAAGCCGAGTTTGTTATTCAATTTTTCCTCAATTACCATCGACTGCTTTTGGAGTTCCAGTGATAAGTCATTTTTTCCCATGGCTTCGTATACCAATGCCATGTTGAACATGGTTGCGGTCACGTTCAATTCATTTCCCATTGACTTTCGGATAGTCAACGCCTTGCTGAATTCGGCCAGGGATTGAGTATAGTCTTTCTGTAAAAAGTACACCAGCCCCCGCACATTTTGGCATTCCGATACACCGTGAATATCTCCAATACTGGAACGAATGGCTTCTGATTTATTCAGAAAATCCAGGGCCGAAGTGAAGTTCAGTTCTTCTTTGTAAACCCAGGCCAGCTTGGTATACAAGTCCGCGACTTCAAATTGCAAACCGCACTTCTCGCCAATCTTCAGTCCTTCAAAAAAATACTGGGAAGCAAATGAGTTTTGTGAAAGCTCGGAATAGATAAACCCAATTCGCGTATAAACTTCTACCCGTTGTTGTGGATAACGGTAAATGTCAGATATCTGCAGTGCTTTGAATGCTTCTTGCAAGGCACTGATATGCTCACCCCGCCGGAGGGCTTTGGTTGACTCATACAAATGGCATTTTATTTCCAGTAAAAAATCCCTGGTCTTCTTCTCCTGTTCGCACATTCGCTGGAAATAGCCATCCGCCTTTTCGTAGTCCAGCAATTGGTTATATAAACGACCATACAACGCCCAGATATTCATGAGCACATAATAGTCTCCCGGGTTTTTTTGAGCGTAAAATTCAGCTTTCTGCAAGTATTCCAGTGCCTCCTGGTTTTTCCATTGAATCAGTTTCAGGAATCCGAGCCCTCTGTAAAAAGACCCGAGGTAATAGGGGTCTCCATTTTCGCCAACAACTTCAATTGCTTTCCTATAATAAAGTTCTGCCGAATCATACGTGGCCAAATCGCGGTGCGTGCTACCGATGAGCATCAGGTTGTAGGCTGCCTTTTCAGGTGATTGTTCTGCTTTTGTGTTTTTTGACGCATACAGGTTTTGCAATGCCTTCTGGTAGTCGCCAAAACTGAAGTCGCCCAACCCCATTATAGTCAGCGCATATTTTACGCCTGTCAGGTAGTTATTTTCTTCGGCCAGTTTTTTTGCCTGCCTGGCATAGCTTTGAGCCGCATCATCGTCAAAGTCAAAGAGGTCGTAAGCAATATCGCATAGAAGATCAACCTTCAGACGCGGATCGTCTGTACGACTTAGAACTTGCTTCAAACTATCGGCATAAGGCTTTTGCGCAACTGTGGTAATCCACAAGAACATTAGGCACAGAAAAAAAATGAGCTTCAATTTAAAAGCCATCTGATACGACATTCTTAAATTCCATATAAGATAATTGATTTTGACTGAATAAAGCGCACTTAAACAAGTCTCGTATAAAACCTCTAATTTTAGCGGCTTCATTGTCAAGCACAATCTCGAATTTTCACAACTCAACCCAGATTTTATGAACAACCGTAGACTTCCGATCGTCATTTTGAGCGTGGTCGCATTTATCATCTTACTGACCATTTCGTCCAGCCTTTGGTTTACCATCTCAGCTACTGAACGTGCCATCATTTTCAGACCTTTTGGCAGCGGCCTGGATAAAGAAAATGTGATTGGGCCGGGCACGCACGTCAAAGCACCATGGAATGACGTCTACACTTACAAAGTCAACGAGACCTCATCTGATGAAAACATGGACGTGCTGGATAAGAACGGTTTGTCTATCCACGTAGACATTACCGTACGATTTTACCCGGTACCCAACAAGATTGGGTTTATCCATGAGCAGTTCACCAAAGACTATGTGAATGTGTTGGTAATCCCCGAAGTGCGTTCTACGGTAAGGCAAGTGATGGGACGCTATACTGCGGAAGAGATCTATTCTACCAAGCGGGCAGAAGTCGAAACTTCGATTAAAAATGAAACTGAAAAAATCCTGAACTTAAACAACGTAAGCGCCACAGCTGTGCTTATTCGCTCTATTGCACTACCCGAACAGATCAAACAGGCCATCGAAAATAAGCTTCAGCAGGAGCAGGAAGCGCTCGCGTATCAGTTCCGTCTCGATAAAGAAAAGAGTGAAGCTGAACGTAAGCGAATTGCTGCTGAAGGAGAATCGCGAGCCAACAATATCATCAACAACAGCTTGTCGGACAAATTATTGAAGATGAGAGGCATAGAAGCTACTATCGAATTGGCCAAATCTCCTAACAGCAAGGTGATAGTGATTGGCAGCGGAAAGGAAGGAATGCCGTTGATATTAGGTAATAACTAATTATTTAAAACCCTTTTTTTCTGATCACGCTTCCCTTTATCTTTAAAACCAAAGTAAACCTATTCTTATATGGCGAAGACTGCTGACCTCATAATTGACGGAAAAACCTACAAACTCCCCATCATTGAGGGGACTGAAAAAGAAATAGCTCTTGACATCAGCAATCTTCTGGAGGAAGCCGGGGCTATCACCCTCGATCTCGGTTACAAAAATACCGGTGCTACCAAAAGTGCAATCACTTTCCTGGATGGCGATAAGGGGATTCTCCGTTACCGTGGATATGGAATTGAAGAACTGGCAGCCCAGTCTAATTTTTTGGAAGTTGCTTACCTGTTGATTTTTGGTGAACTGCCTAGCCCCGATCAATACAAAAAATTCTCTGACGATATCAAGTTGCATACCATGGTGCATGAAGATACCCGGAAAATACTGGATGGGTTCCCTTCATCCTCCCACCCGATGGGAGTCCTGGCTTCTATGTTTTGTGCACAAACTGCATTTTACCCGGAGTCACTTGATCCGAACAGATCTGCCGAGGCTGTCTACCTGAGCATTGTGCGCTCGCTGGCAAAGATGCCAACATTCGCAGCCTGGGCTTATAAAAACGCAATGGGACACCCGGTTAATTACCCGGATAATTCCCTTGATTACTGCTCTCGCTTTTTGAAAATGATGTACGGCCTTCCGGCAGAACACTATGAAGTTGACCCAGTCGTAGCCGATGCGCTTGATAAATTGCTGATCCTCCATGCTGATCATGAGCAAAACTGCTCAACATCTACCGTGCGAATTGTAGGATCATCAAAGGCAAGCATCTATTCTTCTATTTCTGCTGGCATCAATGCCCTGTGGGGGCCTCTTCATGGAGGCGCCAACCAGGAAGTGATCATCATGCTGGAAAACATCCGCAAAGATGGTGGCGATACTGACAAGTGGATCGCAAAAGCAAAAGACAAGAACAGTGGCTTCCGACTGATGGGATTCGGTCACCGTGTGTACAAGAACTTTGACCCACGCGCCAAGATCATCAAAAAGGCAGCAGACGATGTATTGAAAAAACTGGGAGTAAATGACCCTGTATTGGACATCGCGATGAAACTGGAAGAAGTTGCTTTGCGCGATTCGTATTTCATCGAAAGAAAATTGTATCCAAACGTGGATTTCTATTCAGGTATCATTTATCGCGCCTTGGGCATTCCGGTGGATATGTTCACTGTTATGTTCGCGATGGGCCGCCTGCCCGGATGGATTGCACAATGGAAAGAGTTACGTGAAAATAAAGAGCCGATTGGAAGACCTCGTCAGATTTATACTGGTCAAAACCTGAGGCCTTATGTGCCCATTAAAAAGAGATAGGCGCTTAAACTCAACAAAATGAAAAGGAATGCGTTACCTAGTGACGCATTCTTTATTTGTATGAAAAAATTTTACTTCTCCTTCATTCTTTGCTTTGCTTCGAGCCTTATCTGTACCCACTCCCACGGGCAGCTCAACCAAGCCATTGATGCTGGAAAATTTGTCAAAGCCAACGGGATAAATTTTTATTACGAAACTTTTGGCAAAGGAGATACTGTGCTCTTGCTTCATGGCAATTCTGAATCTCTGAAATCATTCAGCAAACAAATTCCTGAATTGTCAAAACAGTTTTTTGTGATTGCAATGGACTCGCGTGGACAGGGCAATTCCTCAGATGATGGAAAAAAGATTACCTATGAATTGATGGCCGAAGATGTAAATGCATTCCTGAACAAGTTGCAGATGAAAAACGTCAACATCCTTGGCTGGAGTGATGGCGGGAACACCGGGTTAATTTTAGCCATGAAGCATCCTGATAAAGTGAGGAAGCTCGCTACGATGGGTGCGAATCTCTACAACGACAAAACTTCAGTAGATGAGAAGACAAACAAGCAATTGAAGGGCTTGCGCGAAGAGTTAACAAAACAAAAAGTGGCCAGCTCTGATATCCGTGTGCGGATGACCGACCTTCTGTTGAATGAGCCAAAAATTAATCCCGATGATTTGAAAGCGATCAAGTGTCCTGTTCTCGTAATGGCCGGATCAGAAGATGTAATAAAGGAGCCACACACCAGGCTCATCGCCAGCAAAATCGGAAAATCCAAACTGGTGATATTCACTCCGGGTACACATTACGAACCACAGGAAAACCCGGAGCGATTTAACAAAACCGTAATGGATTTCTTCACCGGCAAGTAATCAACTAATATTTAACTTACTTCACTATGACTCTTCTCGAGAATTTCAACGCTTCTGTTTCTCAATCAAAAGAATTGCCTTCCCGCCCTTCCAACGAAGATTTGCTCCTGCTTTACGCCTTGTTCAAGCAAGCGACCGAAGGCGATGTCAATGGTGAACGGCCCGGCGGATTTGATTTCAAGGCGATTGCCAAATACAGTGCATGGGAAGAAAAAAAAGGTGTGAGTAAGGATCAGGCCATGCAAGAGTACGTGAGCCTTGTAGAAAGACTGAAGAAAGACCTTGCCTGAGTGAACCTCTTTTATCTACCGGATATTCCGCAGGGAGCGATCCATCTCGACCGGGAAGAATCGCATCACGTAGTTCGGGTTTTGCGAATGAGCGCAGGTCAAAATATTGACCTTACCGATGGGCAGGGTTTTTTTTACAAAGCCAGGATCGTAAAAGCAGACGCTAAAAAATGCGAGTTCGAGATCCTGGAAAAAAGAGAATCAAAAAAAAGAAATTTTCACGTTCATATTGCTATTGCGCCAACCAAAAATGCAGATCGGATCGAATGGTTTGTAGAAAAAGCGACAGAGGTCGGAATCGATCAAATCAGTTTAGTGCTTTGCAAAAATTCCGAACGCAAAGTGATCAATCATGAGCGAATAGAAAAAGTGGCCATCAGCGCCATGAAGCAGTCGCAACAGGCGTGGTTGCCACACATAAGTGAACTGACTCCATTCAATGAAATTGTGTCGTTACCTGCTGATCAAAAATTCATTGCTTATGTGGATACTGAAAACCAAAAACATCTTCAGTCAGTGGCTGCCAAAGGAAAAAAGTACCTGATACTGATTGGCCCCGAGGGTGATTTTACTCAAGAAGAATTGTCTCTTGCTATGAATCGTGGCTTTGACAAAGTAAGTCTCGGGATCAACCGCCTGCGGACAGAAACCGCCGGGCTGACAGCTTGCCAAATGCTTAATTTTATTCAACTCATTTAAAATTCTAGCGGGCGTAAGTAAACGCATTGCCATCAAACTCAGCACTGGCCGCTTGCGAGTTCGGAAACACTTCTATTTTCATGTGACTATCATCGGTCATCTGTAGAATCATGAGTCCAGCCTGAGTTTTTCCTTCAAGGTAAAGAAGTCGGTAAGCGATCTTTCATACTTTTGAATAGCAGAAATTACGAGAAGTAACCGTTTGCGGCCTCACATGATCCGGGTAGTCCTTTTCTTCCCTTCATTTTCACGTTAAATTCCATATTTTCGAAACTCATTTCCGTTCAAAAAATGACATCCGCAGAAGCCAAAAAGCAAATCCTTGAACTAACCGACAAGATCAATTATCACAACGACCTGTACTATCAGAAAAATAAGTCGGAAATCAGTGACTTTGAGTTCGACCAGCTGTTGGAAAAACTTAACCATCTGGAGAAAGAATTTCCAGATTTCAAATTTCCCGATTCACCTACCCAACGGGTTGGAGGTACCATCACTAAGGAATTTGTATCAGTGGTTCATGAATATCCTATGCTCTCGCTTGGCAACACTTACTCCCCCCAGGAGCTTCAAGATTTTGACAGTCGTGTGGCAAAAGGATTGGACGGAGCGCCTTACGAATATTTTTGTGAGCTGAAATTCGATGGGGTATCGATCAGTTTAAAATATGAAAATGGAATTTTAGTGCAGGGCGTGACCCGTGGGGATGGTGTGCGGGGTGATGACGTTATTGCCAATGCGAAGACGATCCGCACACTGCCGTTAAAAGTCAAGGCAAAGAATGTTCCCGTCAAATTTGAAGTACGTGGCGAGGTCTTTCTCCCAAAAGATGTTTTCAAGCAACTCAATAAAGAGCGAGAAGATATTGGTGAAGAGACTTACGCCAACGCGCGCAATACCGCCAGTGGTACATTGAAAATGCAGGACAGCAAGGAAGTATCCAAACGTAAACTGGACTGCTTTCTCTACTATCTGTTGGGGGACGATAACAACGTTCAGACGCATGAAGAGGCAATCAAAAAAATTGAGTCCTGGGGATTCCAGGTTTCACAGACATATAAAAAATGCAAGAACATTGACGAGGTTCTGAAGTACATTGAAAGTTGGGAGAAAAAAAGAAGTGAGCTTCCCCTCGAAACTGATGGGGTAGTGATCAAAGTCAACAACCTCTCACAGCAGGAACAACTCGGGTTCACCGCTAAGAGTCCACGCTGGGCAATTTCATTTAAGTTCAAAGCGGAAAGTGTAAGCACGCGATTGAACGGGATCACCTACCAGGTGGGGCGCACCGGGGCCGTGACTCCGGTAGCCGAGTTGGAACCCATTTTTCTTGCTGGTACTACTGTGAAGCGCGCCTCCTTGCACAATGCCAATGAAATCGCGCGTCTTGGGCTGTGTATCGGAGATTTTGTATTTGTAGAAAAAGGCGGAGAAATTATTCCCAAGGTGACGAGTGTTGATTCAACGAAGCGAGTCAAGGGTCTTCTGCCAGTAAAATATATTTCGAAATGCCCGGAGTGTGGGACGGCTTTAATACGCCAGGAAGGAGAAGCCAATCATTATTGTCCGAATGAATCAGGTTGCCCTCCGCAAATCAAAGGCCGCATTGAGCATTTCATCCAACGCAAGGCCATGGATATCGATTCGCTTGGAGAACGAACTATCGCCCAGCTTTATGACTTGGGTCTTGCCAAAACTCCGGCCGATCTTTATGATCTGAAAAAAGAGGACGTGATGAAGTTGGAGGGGTTCAAAGAGCTTTCCACTAAAAACCTACTACAGGGAATCGAAACCTCAAAATCTGTACCATTTGAATCGGTTTTATTCGCCATTGGCATTCGGTTCGTTGGCAAAACGGTAGCTGAGAAACTGGCTCGCCATTTCAAAAACATGGATGCACTTGCCCAAGCTACTTATGATCAGCTTCTCGAAGCTCCTGAGGTAGGTGAAAAAATCGCACAGAGCGTCTCTGAATTTTTTAAGCAGAAAGAAAACCGGAGGGAAATTGACCGACTAAGGAAAGCAGGTCTTCAATTTGAAAGCTCGTTCAAAGAGCCTGAAAAGGTAAGCAACGCTTTGGAAGGAAAATCATTCGTTATTTCAGGCACATTCCAGAATTACGAACGTGACGAGCTCAAAGACGTAATTGTAGCTCATGGAGGTAAGGTCCTTTCGTCTGTTTCCAAAAAACTGGACTTCCTGGTCGCAGGCGAAAACATGGGGCCAGCCAAACGTGAGAAAGCAGAGGAACTTGGAGTGAAGATCATCGATGAGCCAGAGTTTGAGAAGATGATTGGGAAGTGATAACTAGATACTGGATGCTAGTCGCTAGATACACTATGCCGGTAATCCAGGATCAAGTATCCAGCATCTAGTATCCCTCGTCATTTTGATTATGCCATTTAAATCTTGAATTTTAGCCTTTCATCTCAGTTCATGTTTAAAATGAATTTCTTACGGATGCGCACACGCAGTGCTTTGAAGAAAAATCAAAGCCTTCGCGCGAGCCTACCTTATAAGCAAGCACACAGTTTCGGTATCCTCTTTACGGTGGAAGACAAGCAAAAGCACCTGGATATTAAAGAATTTATCCACCAGCTTGAGCAAGACGGCAAGAGTGTACAAGTGCTCGAGTATTTGCCGTTGAAAAAAGAGAACTACGAGTTCAAGTTTGATTTCTTCACAATTAAAGACCTTAATTTCTGGGGAAGGGTCAATTCGGCTCAGGCGCAAAAGTTCACTTCAATGCCATTCGACTATTTGTTTTATGTCGATAAGGAGACCAATCCACTGGCACTTTACGTGCTTGCCGAAAGTAAAGCGCGTTGCCGGGTAGGCCGGTTTAACGAAGAAGATCAGTCTTTCTTTGAATTCATGATCGGGCAGGATGGGACAACCAAAGGCCTGATCGATACGATGTACAAATACACCAAGCAATTAAAATGAAAAAACTCTTCGGAACAGGAGTGGCGCTTGTCACTCCATTCCATGCCAATGGCGCCATCGATTTCAACTCGCTAAAAAAATTATTGGCCCACACAGCCAAGGGTGTCAATTATTATGTGGTGATGGGCACGACTGGTGAGTCGGCTACCATGAACAAAGAGGAAAAGAAAGAGGTCCTGAAATTTGTCATCAAGAATAATCCTAAAAAACTTCCCGTAGTTTATGGTATCGGTGGTAACAACACGGCTGCCGTACTCGAAGAAATCGAGGCGACTAACTTCCGGGGCGTTAGTGCTATTCTCTCGGTAAGTCCATACTACAACAAACCATCTCAGGAAGGAATCTATCAGCACTTCAAAAAAGTAGCTGATACATCACCTGTTCCTGTGATTTTATATAACGTCCCAGGGCGTACTTCTTCGAACCTTTCAGCAGATACTACCCTGCGCCTGGCACAGCACAAAAATATCATTGGTGTGAAAGAGGCCTCAGGAAACCTGGAGCAATGCATGAAGATCGCGAAGGACAAACCCGCTAATTTTCTTTTGATCTCAGGTGATGATTTACTCACTGTTCCGATTTGCTCAGTAGGTGGAGTTGGAGTGATCTCTGTTTTGGCTAATGCATTCCCTGATATCTTCCGAAAAATGACTGAGGCTGCTCTCGCTGGAAATTATACCAAAGCAAGAACAGAAGTCTTTAAGCTTCTCGAGATCAACGGACCGATGTATGAAGAGGGCAACCCGACAGGCGTGAAATACTTGCTGAGCCTGCTCAAGGTTTGCGGTGCGGATGTACGCCTGCCAGTAGTCCAGCCGTCCGGTGGATTGAGGAAAAAAATCGAGAAAGCGCTGGAGAAAATGAAATAATCTATCATTCAATGATCGGGTTGCTCGTTGAATTAATTGCCTCCTGGATCCTCCTTCATTTTGTTGAAAGGAAAAATCTGAACGCGCTGGGGTTCAGCCCCTCCAAAAAAAGACTGGCCGAATTCGCGATTGGTGTTACATTCTCTGTCAGTTACGTAACGCTGACCAACTGGTTTGGCACCTGCTTCACAGGAAATTCTTACCGGATTAACGAGGCTTACACATTCAGTGATTTTCTTAGTGCCATCTATTTTGTTTTTAAATCAGTAGCGTTTGAAGACTTGATCTTCCGTGGCGCTCTTTTTTACATCCTGGTAAGCCGACTGGGAGTTCCCAAGGCATTAGTCATTTCCTCTGTAGCTTTTGGGCTCTATCACTGGGTTTCGTTTGGCGTCTTCGGTCAGCCGGTACCGATGATCTTTGTTCTTGTGATCACCGGCCTCGCTGGTTTTACTTTCGCTTATGCTTTTATCAAGACCGGATCCATGTACCTGGCAGTCGCTCTTCACCTGGGATACAACATCGCTTCGATGATTATTTTCTCATCAAAATCATCAATCGGAAACCAGTTATTTGTCAAGCAATTTCAAAACGACCCGACTCCGATATCATCAGCAATTTCTATTCTCATGATAGTGCTGAACTACATCGGGTATCCGTTAATTGGATATTTTCTGATCAAAATGCTTCAAAGCAATGAGCTACGAAAAAGAGAAAACATTTGATAAGATTAGCTCTTTTGAAAAAGGAGAATACGAGAATTGCATTTTCAATAACTGCGATTTGGGTGAGGCTGACCTTTCAGAATTCAAGTTTATCGAATGCGAATTCATGGGTTGTAATTTCAGTCTTGCCAAATTAAACAACACCGCCTTCCGCGATGCAAAGTTCCGGGACTGTAAAATGCTTGGCCTGCACTTTCATAAATGCAATGCACTTGGATTTGCTGTTTCGTTTGAGGGCTGCCAGCTCAATCATTCATCTTTTTACCAAATGAAAATCAAAAAGACAATTTTCAAGAAATCTCAATTGCAGGAAGTCGATTTTGTAGAATGTGATTTGACTGGTTCTGAATTCAGCGAATGCGATCTGACCCGGTCAGTTTTTGAAAATTCAATTCTCGAAAAAGCGGACTTGCGAACCGCTTATAATTTTTCAATTGATCCTGAAATCAACCGGGTAAAAAAGGCTCGATTCTCTCTTCGTGGAATCCCAGGCTTACTCGATAAGTATGGCATCGAAATTGATATCTAACGCTTCTGAAAACAGAAACGCCTAGATTTATGATTCAGAAAAAACACGTTCCTATCAGTCTCATCCTGTTCAGACTTGTACTGGCTCCAGTAATACTGGGATTGGTTTTTTTCCTTCGTGAGGAAAGCCGGGTTATCGTTTTAATACTCATGTACCTCGGGCTACTCTCAGATATCCTGGATGGCATCATTGCCAGGCATTTGAACGTCTCTTCACCAACACTTCGAAGATTCGACAGTCAAGCAGATATGATTTTTTGGGTGTCTATTGGAGTAAGCACATGGATGCTCTATCCAGAATTGATTTCACAAAATGCTATCCCCATTACCATCATTTTTATCATGGAAGGAATGTGCTACGCTATCAGTCTTATCAAGTTCAAAAAAGAGACTTGCACTCATGCTTTCCTTTCCAAGTTATGGGGCATCACTTTGTTAATCGCATTCACGTCACTTATCGGGTTCAACCACGCTGGCTTTCCATTTATGCTGGCCATCGTGTTTGGTCTGATTTCTCATATCGACAGAATATTGATCACATTGATCCTTCCCCATTGGACACACGATATTCCCAGTTTTTATCACGCTTTTCTCATAAGAAAAGGGGTCGATTTTAAACGCAACAAGCTTTTAAACTAACTCATTTATTTAAGCTACCTTAGATTTTAGCAGTGGAGTTATAGTGAGCGTTCGATAGTTAATGTCTTGAAATTGGCGCAAAATGGAAATAAAATTAAATCCTATCGGTATCATTCGAAACTCAAGAACTGAACCCACAGATGATTTCTGGGGAGAAGTTATTTCGGAAATACAGCTTGCAGATCACATACCTGCTGAGTCACTGACTGGCATCAATGCCTTTTCACATCTTGAAGTCGTTTACTATTTTGATAAAGCCAATGATGGTGATGTAGTCTATGCGGGCAGACCACGAGGAAATCCTGATTACCCGTTGGTAGGTATTTTCAGTCAACGAAAAAAAGACCGCCCCAATAAGATTGGCTTGAGCATAGTGGAGTTAGTGGAGCACACCGGAAAAACATTGAAAGTAAAATTTCTGGATGCGATAGACGGAACCCCAGTGCTTGACATCAAACCTGTCTTTAGGGAATTCTTACCACAAAAAAGTGTAAAGCAGCCTAATTGGGTAAAGGACCTGATGAAAAAATACTGGATTTAAATTATCTGTTATTGTCGTCTGATCACACGGCTTCCCAGGATATCCTTCATCACCTCGTCTTTCATTCTGATACCAATCGGTACAGCATGCTTCTCAAATTTTATTTCATTGCCCTCGATACTCTTGACTTTTGTCTTGTTTATCGCGTACGACTTATGGACCTGGATAAAGTGCGTTGCAGGCAATTGCTCCAGAAGACTCTTTAATGTCAGATAAACAATCTTTTTACCCTGTGTTAGATGCAGAGTCAGGTAATTGCCCAACGATTCAATATAAATCACATCATTGAATTCAACCTTCTCAATCTTCCCTTCTGATTTGATGAAAAAGAATTCTTCTCCAGAGCTGTTCGATTTCAACTCAAAATATTGTTTTGCCTTCGTACATGCTTTCACAAATCTTTCAAAAGCAATCGGCTTGACGAGATAATCCAATATATTTAATTCAAAACCCTCGACCGCATAGTTAGGATAAGCCGTGGTAATTATTGTCAGAAAGGGAACATCCTTCTTTGATTGAAGAAACTGAATACCCGTCATTCGTGGCATTTGGATATCAAGAAAAACGAGATCGACCGACTCGTTTTCTAAAATTGAACTGGCTTTCGCGGGGTCTTCAGCTTCACCGCACAATTCCAGGTAGCTGACTTTAGCTAAGAACTCGCGAATGATTTTTCGTGCGATCGGTTCGTCATCAATGATCAGGCATTTCAACTTCATATGAGAGGCAGTGACAAATTTACCATGAATACGCCATTTGTCCTTTCGACTTTTAATTCTGCTTTGCCGTCATAAATCAGTCCCAGCCTTCTCCTGATATTGGCGAGTCCGATTCCGCTTGAAGTTGTTCCATTTGGTTCGTGCTCTTCAAATGAATTTTCTATGGCAAACATAATCTGCTCCTCAACCGACAATGATATTCTAATCCAATTTTCACGGTCAGCGAACTTGCTGATGTGCTTAAAGGCATTTTCCACTAAGGGAGCCAGGAGCAATGGTGGTACTTTAGTTGATGTTTGAGTTACAAGATTAATGTTTACCTGGAGCTTATCGTTCGCTCTCAGTTTTTGCAAATCAGTAAAATTGTGAATGTATGCGATCTCCTTTTCGAGCGGCACAAAGTCATCCGTGCATTCATACAACTGGTAGCGAAGCATGTTCGAGAGTTTCAACAAAATTGACCGGGCCAACTCGTTTTCAGGCTGTATTGAACCGTACAAGGTGTTAATGGAGTTGAAGAAAAAATGCGGGTTGAGTTGTCCTTTCAAAAATTCCAGTTCGGAATTGGCTCGCTCTTTACTTATCTCTTCAATTCGCTTTTGCGACTGAAGCCAATCGATGGTGAATCTTACTCCGCTAAAAGCTCCGAGAATGAAAGTCGTGGTTGTGAAAACGTAGATCAGGGATGATACATTGACTGAATAAGTTGTGTGATAATACAATGAAACCAATTTGTATTCGTAAACTCTCATTGCGCCAATGATGATAACTAAAAGAAACAGGCCGCCAATAAAATAGAGGGCCTTTTTGTGAACGATAAATCGTGGCAATAAAAAATAGGAGATAACGAGATAGCCTCCCATGTACTGCGCAGTATCTGCTAAAGACAAAAGCAAAGAGCGACTAAATACTTTGCTGTTGAAATAATAGTAGGCAAACCAGAACAAAATCAAACCCGAGCTCGCCAGCAGGTAACGAAGAAATGGAGACAGCATCAGGCGCTTGATCATTATGCAAGATAGTCCCATCGTGAGGCTATCACAACAAATGCCACGTGATTACATCATGGTAAACGCAAACTTGGTCATGCTGCCCGTGAAACTGGCGTAAAATATTTTTGAATTAAAAAGAGTTGATTGATTTTAGTTCTATCAAAACGATAAAAACCATGAAAATTTTAGAATTGAATCGCCGGCAGTTCCTTCAGTCGGCTGCCACCTCTGTACTTGCTTTCTCCTCAGCACCTCTGTTTAGTCAGGATCAGAAAAGACCAGATCCATTGAAACCTGAGCTTGTAAAAGATTTCGTTATTCAAGGCCACCGCGATCTTGATGCAGTTAAAAAGTTATTGGACGAAACACCGGGTTTACTAAACGCTACCTGGGACTGGGGTGGTGGCGACTTTGAAACCGCACTCGGTGGCGCAGGTCATATGGGAAGAGCTGATATTGCGGAATACCTGATTTCAAAAGGAGCCCGCATGGATATTTTCGTAGCGAGCATGCTCGGCAAGCTTGACATTGTCAAAGGCATCGCTGACGCGTTTCCAGATGCGCTCAATAGCCGTGGGCCGCACAAACTCTCGCTCATTCATCATGCTGAAAAAGGTGGGGAAAAAGCCACTGCTGTCCTTGAGTTTTTAAAATCAAAAGGGCTTTCCAAATGAATTAGGTAATGGAAATGAAAAAACTGGCTGACTTCATACGCGCGGGAAACCTGGACACTCTTGCGCTTGAATTAATAAACAATCCATCTCTCGCTGTTCAGAAAACAGAGCAGGGAATTTCCCTTCTTCAGCTGGCCGTGTATTGTCGCAGCGAAAAAGTGATTGAATATTTGAGACCATTTTATACTGAACTCAATGTGTTTGAGGCGGCCAGTCTCGGTGAACTCCCGACCGTGGAATTAAAAATAAAGAAAGACTCACGACTACTTAATACGTTTGCACCGGATGGATTCACTGCGCTCGGGCTGGCATGTTTCTTTGATCAATATGAAGTAGCAGATTTCCTCTTGCGCGAAGGGGCTGATCCAAACATCGCCTCTAACAATTCATTCAAGGTAGCGCCTATTCATTCCTCTTGCGCTATTTCCAGCTTGGCACTCACCGGCCTTCTCCTTCGCTATGGCGCCAACGTCAATGCAAGGCAAACGCTCGAAGTTAGCCCACTGCATGAAGCTGCTCACCTGGGAAAGAACGATCTTACACAGCTCCTGATCAATAATGGTGCTGACGTGAATGCAAGAACGGAAGCAGGTCAAACTCCATTAACCATGGCACTGGAAAAGAATTTTGTCGAAACTGCCAACCTGTTGAGGCGCTACGGTGCTATTTGATTTTTAATCTGAGCAATCTCTGCCAATTATTACTTGCGTTCCATACGGGAATTTGCCTACCTTCAATTTTTCTACGTATGAAGCAATCATTCTTCATTTTATTTCTCACCTGCTCATCGCTTCTCAGTCAGGCACAGGCAGTAAAATCCTTTCCTCCGCAAGAGCGAGTCTCTAAAAAAATGGCCGAAGAGATGAGAGCGAGTGATCTTCCCGCTGTTGTCGCCATTGCGGTTAATAGCAACGGAGAGCGAATAGATTACTCTTATGGAAAAGCTATTTGGAGTGAGAAAGCACCTGTCACACCACAGCATATTTTCAGGATCTATTCAATGACTAAACTTGTGACCAGCATTGCAGCGATGCAAATGGTAGAAAAAGGTCTGATTGGGCTCGATGATGATCTCTCTGCTCAGCTACCCCAGATGACGAAAATTCCAATTCTCTCTGATGGAAAACTAATCACTCCAAAAAATCGGGTCACTCTTCGTCACCTGCTGACGCATACTTCCGGGTTTGGTTATTCTTTTACCGATCGTGAATTGGCAATTTTTGATCGTAGTAAATGGGAATACAAAGATCTACCAAGGCGATTCGAAAGCGGGACGCAGTTCCTCTATGGCACCAGTATCGACTGGGTAGGGCGCCTGGTTGAAAAACTGTCCGGGATGGATTTGGAGAGTTATTTCAGAAAAAATATTTGCGGGCCACTCGGAATGACTCGCACTTGGTTCAATATTCCTGATTCGTTAAAATCATTGATCGTTTCGCGTGGCTGGAGAGGCGATGACGGATTACATCCACTAACAGAAACAGGGGATCGCATTCCAACAAAAAAAGTGAGCGAATTCAGCGGTGGTGGTGGACTATTTTCTTCTCCTGCCGATTTCACTAAACTTTTGCAATGTATGCTCAACTACGGGGAGTGGAAGGGTGTTCGCATTCTGAAAAAGAAAACCATTGAAGAAATGCTCAAAAATCAAATTGGAAATATCTCCATGGCAAACTCCTTTAGCTACTATGTCAAAGGGAGTTGCTGTAATACCGATGGCATCACCTCTGCCAAGACCAAATGGGGATTGGGCTGGTTAATCGACAATGAAGACAAGCCCTACGGGAGAAAAGCAGGAACTGTTTCATGGGGCGGACTGATGAATACTTTTTTTTATATCGACTACAAATCCGGGATTGCCGTAAGTATCTACACGCAACACCTGCCGTTTAATCATCCGGCTACCACATCGTTGTTCGCCAAATTCTCAGGAGCAGTCTACTCTGCTAAATAGTCTTGATTTGTATTTATAAAAGTACTTTTATATTTTTGTAAAAGTACTTTTATAATCTATGAAGGACATTGTTGCTCAGTTGGGCTACCTTGCCGCAGCCACCCGGTTTCGAAGGATCAGTGAAAAGCTGCAGTATGACGGAGACAAGATATACCTCGATCACGGAATTGATTTCAAAGCCAGTTGGTTCTCGGTTTTTTATACGGTCGGTGCGTCCGAACAGCCATTGACAGTAAATGAAATTGCAAGCGAAGTCGGTTTTACACACATCACAGTAAAAAATGTGGTACGTGAAATGGAGGAACATGGCTTATTAAAGATTTCAGAGCACCCCGGCGATAAACGAGCCAAGCATATTTCAATCACAGCTAAAGGAAAGAAAACAACGATTCAGCTTGAAAAAGTATGGTTGCCTTTTGCAGCAACACTGAAAGACCTGATGACAGCAGGTCATCCGGATTTTTTAAACATCGTTAACCGGATTGACAAGGAAATCGAAAAATTGCCAATTCACGAGCGGATCAAAGCATTAGATGAAGCGAAGCTGAGTATTGTTGACTATCGGCCAAGCCTGAAAAAATATTTCTATGAACTGGCAGGCCCGTGGCTGTTGCGGGTTTTGAATGGAAAATTGGAGGAAGAAGATAAGTTTACACTGCAAAATCCTGACAAGGCCTACCTTGACACCGGGGGCTTCGTTTTTTTTGCGATGCATAAAAATAAAGTCATCGGGTGTGTGGCACTGAAGAGGTTAGGTGAAAATACTTTTGAGTTCGCAAAACTTTTCGTTGACCCCGAATCCCGGAAATCAGGAGCAGCCACAAAACTTATCGAAAGATGTATCTGTCGTTGTAAAGAGAATAATGCTACCCAACTCTGGCTCCAAACTACGATGTCGATGCCCGAAGCGCACAAACTTTACTACAAGCTTGGATTTGTGGATCGAAAAGCTCCAAAAGAAATGAGTGTGTTGAAGCGAACCGAAAAAATTATGGTGCTTGATTTATAGTCTCCAGTTTAATATCTTGGGATATTCCAAGCGTAATATTTCTTTCACCCCATCCACACTCCATCTTCTTAGCAGGCAGGATTATTCCCGAGCCCGCTTCTCGGTAATCTTAGACTACTCCTTCACCTCGTAGGCCATCACAGAATTGGCGAAGAAAGTAGGCACAAATAGTAATTTGCTTTTTGGGTCAAATTCAATGTCAGCCGCGTTGATCTTTTGATTTTTAGTATCCAGAAGTTTAGTCGCTTCACCTTTAGCGTTCATAAAATAAACTTCTCCATTCCAATTTGATACCAGGTGCCCACCTTTGGCAAAGGGGACCACACCATCTGCTCCTTCGGAGGAAACTCCAAGCTTCGTCAGTTTCTTATCGGCTGACAATTTGTAATTGTTGCCGTTGGCGAAATCAACCACGTACATGTCATTCCCTTCCGAAAGCAATCCGTTAACTCCTTTGAATTCTGAATTTTCATAATACAACTCGGCTTTATTCCCAGTTACTGAATGGATCTTGCCTGTGCGACTATCTGAAACATAAACTACTCCCTTTTTATCAACCGTGATGTCGTTAAGGAACTTGGCTCCCTCTACTTCAACTTTCCCGGTAATTTTTCCTGTGGTCACATCAATCACTGTTACGTTGGTGATGTCTGCTACGTACAAGTTGTTTTTGTAAAGACCAAGTCCTTTGGGGCCGTCTAATCCTGAGACCCATTTCAGGTTTTCAATTTTCCCACTCAGACTTACTTTCGAAATGAATCCTGATCCATCTTTGGCATCCGCCTTTCCGTCAATATTACTTACATAAAGAATGTTGCGTTCCCGATCGTAGAGAACCGATTCTGGTGCACGCATTGTTGTGTCCGTTTTCCATTTCAATTCCAATTTCTGTGCTCCCGCATTAAGAAATAAAAAGCCAAAGACTATTGCCATCAAACTTTTAACTACACGATTCATTTTTATTTTGTTTTGGTGAACTATAAAGTTAATGCTTTTGATATCAGTTCTTCAAGATTTTGAATTCTACCCGCCGGTTCATCTTGCGATGTTCTTCTGTGTCATTCTTTTCACGAGGCGACATTGATCCATATCCTCTTCCAGCAATCCGTGCCCCTGAAATCGATTTACTCTCCAGGTATCTTTTGACAGCATCCACACGATCTTGTGAAAGTTTCTGTAGCGCTACACCTGAACCTATATTGTCCGTGTAACCTGCAAGCTCAATCTGCATTTTTGAATTATCAATCATGATTTGCACAAGACGGTCGAGTTCGGGATACGACTCTTTGCGAAGCGTTGATTTCCCTTGCTCAAAAAAGACATTATTCAATGGCAAAGTTAGACCCACTTCGATCGGCATGAGCATCAGGTCTTTTTGTACTTCTTTATATTCATGAATGCTCGCCAATTCGAAGTTCTCATTCATCGACATGTATCCTTTGGCTGCCGCATGAATGCCATAGTTCGCCCCGGACTGCAATACAATCTTAAACGCCCCGCTAGAAGGATCTGAATTCGCCTCCGCCACTTCTTTCGCTGTCGCCAGGTTATCAAGTAATATCTCCGCAGATACCGGCTGATTCGTTTTCGCATTCAACGCTCGACCCGTCAACAGGATGACTGGTTCCGGTTTCACTACTTGTGGCAATTTGACACTGAGGATATCGCTTTTCCCCACGGTGTTGCGGTCATTCACTAGGTAAGCATATTCGCCAGAAGCAGGCACCGTATAGTAAGCATCAAAACCTGGTGAGTTTATTTCCGGGCCGAGGTTGCGTGGCTCACTCCACTGATCCCACCCGTCACCGATTCGTTTTGTAATAAAAATATCATTGCCCCCATAACCCGGATGGCCATTCGAACTAAAATAAAGTGTCCGTCCATCTGGGCAAAGGAAAGGACTGGTCTCATCTCCCATTGTATTGATGGTCGGCCCCAGGTTGATCGGCTCACTCCAAGTGCCATTCCGGTTTTGCACAGAGACATAAATATCTTTCTCATCTATTTCGGGTCTGTAAAAGATGTTCTTTGAATTTTTAATCGTAAATAACATTGCCTTGCCATCGGAAGCGAATTGCGACTCCTGGTTAGCCGATTCATTTTTGAAATAAATACCTGCATCGGAAAAATCAGACCAGCCAAAAGCCGTTCGCTTTCTCAATTTGAATTTATCACTGCCCGAGAAATAAAGAGCGTTGTTATCAGCACTGACTGATGCAAGGTTGTTGACTTCCGCATCATTAATAGGAGCTCCGGGGTTTATTGCCGTGAGCCACTGTTTTCCATCGAATTTTGAAATCCATATGTCTTCTCCATCGTCCACTCCTCCTGTATTTTGTTCATAGCCTTCACGGCTGAAATAAAGTGTTTTGCCATCGACAGAAATAATTGGAGACAAATCATCCGATTTGGTGTTCACGCCAGGCCCCAGGTTCTGAAGTATCAATCCCTTAGGCATATTGTCAACCAATTTGATCGGAGAGGATGTTTGATCAAAATTAAAATAGTCAACTTCCAACCGCATGTTGGTATAGTTGAGAAACCCGGTAAGGTAGCCTTCACTTTTCAGTTGGAGAGTTGTTATCTTATTCCCATTGAGAAAAAGAGAGGCCGCCTCCCCTTTTTGTTCCACACGCAAAATATTGGTCTGCCCCAAGGGCTTCACCAATTCTGTCTTGACCCATTTGTCCATACCAGCGATACCTGCCATGTAGTAGCCGTTTGTAGTGAAAACGAATTCATTGTATGGCTTGCTGGTACGGCTCACTCTCCCCCAATACAGTCCGATGCCATTGTCAATCGACCCATTTTTCTGAACAAAAGAGGCCTCCATCACAAAATCCTCACGCGGATCGAAGTAGTGCGGCATATCGATGAATTTGCCGTGAGCATCGTCTACGGTCTCGAGAACAAATTTTCCGGATTCTATTTTACGGGTTGCGTTGTCTTTCGTGAGCGACCATTGATTCTTGTTGTCATCAAAATTTTCATGGAACTGACTCAACGCTGGAAAGGCCACAAGACTCAGGAAGCAAAACAGGCTTCGTTTCATGGGTTGTTAAGGTTTGGTAATACAAATCTGGGGAACGAGGCATCTACAATCAATCCCTATTTTGGGTGAAAGAAGACCATATGCAGATAGCGCTTTCCGCAAACCTCTTTATTTCAAAAATTACAAATAAAAAAGGACAACCGAACAGGCTGTCCCTTTCAATAAAAGTCGTGGTGACTTACTTACTTTCTTTATTCTTTAAATCTTGAACCTCGGCACGGATAGCTTGAGCAATATTTTTCAAATCCTGCATTCCCTTGCGCAAACGAGTACCGGCTGCGCTATTGGCTTTGTTATAAAACTTGTCTGCATCCGGCTCGATTGAGGCGATCATAGCCTTGAGTTCTTCGAATCTTTTCATTTTTATACTGTTTTAGTTTTAAAATTTGGTGCGTTGTTTACGCCAATTTAAATAAAAACCTTTAAAAACAAGCTAAAAACCCACTTTTTTAAAATTTCGTCACGTTTACAAGCTCTTCTTTGCGGTAGAAACCGCTATCGAGCTTGGTTTTTAGGGCCGAAAACGCAGTCAAAGTCTCCTCTACATCGGCCAGGGTATGCGCTGCAGTAGGGATAATCCGGAACATAATAACGTCTTTTGGAACTACAGGATAGATCACCACAGAGCAGAAAATGCCATAGTTTTCGCGTAAGTCCATCGACATATTGGCGGCCTCACCTACCCCGCCTTTGAAGAGCACCGGTGTGGGAGGAGTCTGTGTTTCGTTGATGGCAAAACCTCTTTCCTTCAAACCACTCTTAATGGCCTTCATGATTTTCTTCAGATCAGTGCGGAGCTCAGGATGTTTTTTCACGAGTTCCAGTCGCTTCAATCCACCAATAACCAATGGCATCGGAATTGATTTTGCATAAATCTGCGAGCGAACAGAATAACGGAGATACTTCAATATTTTTTTATCACCGGCTACAAATGCACCGATGCTTGCCATTGATTTTGCAAACGTAGAGAAGTACAGATCCACCTGGTCTTGTACGCCCTGCTCTTCACCAACTCCAGCTCCGGTTGCACCCATAGTTCCAAAACCGTGAGCATCATCAACAAACAAACGGAAGTTGTATTTTTTCTTCAATTCCACGATTCCTTTCAGATCACCCATGTTTCCGCTCATGCCGAAAACTCCTTCTGTGATCACCAGGATTCCACCACCGGTTTCATTGGCAAGCTTGGTAGCACGCTGAAGTTGTTTCTCCAGGTTTTCCATGTTGTTGTGCGGATAAACAAAACGCTTACCCATATGGAGGCGAACTCCATCAATGATACAAGCATGTGATTCAGAATCATAAACGATTACGTCCTTACGATCAACCAAAGCATCGATTACTGAAAGAACACCCTGATATCCATAATTAAGAAGCATAGCATCTTCTTTCATCACGAACGAAGCGAGCTGCTTCTCTAGCTCCAGGTGATAAACCGAATTGCCGCTCATCATGCGGGCGCCCATCGGGGCGGCCAAACCAAATTGCGCAGTAGCATCAAGATCAGCTTTGCGCACCTCCGGGTGATTGGCTAATCCCAGGTAATTGTTCAAGCTCCAGTTGAGAACTGTCTTTCCATTGAATTTCATGCGTGGACCGATATCCCCTTCCAGCTTGGGAAAGAAAAAATAATCATCGGGCAGGTGCGAATACTTCGCCAGCGGACCCTCTTCCATGCGCAGTTTTTCAAATAAATCAACCATTGCTTGTCTTAATTTTTATGTGTTACAAATTATTCGTTCTTCAATTCTGTTCAAAATCCACTAAATCTCTACGACTGACTGGGAAATTAGCAGCAAAAATAAAGAAAGATGGGCATAGATCACAGTATGTTATCTGCAGATTAAACTTTCTGGGATAGTAATGACAAGCGTGGATTCAGTAGCAATTCTTATCTTTGCGGCCTCAAATTTTAACAGAGGCCTTTATTTAACCATTATGGAAGTCAGTAAGATCAGGAATATCGCGATTATCGCACACGTTGACCACGGCAAAACTACGCTGGTTGACAAACTTTTGCATGCAGGCCACCTTTTTAAGGACCACGAAAATCCTGGCGAATTGATCATGGACAGCAATGACCTAGAGCGTGAGCGTGGTATTACCATTTTGGCGAAAAACGTTTCCGTTCGCTATAAAGATTACAAAATCAACGTTATCGATACACCGGGTCACAGCGACTTTGGTGGCGAAGTTGAACGCGTACTGAACATGGCCGATGGCTGTCTCCTCCTGGTAGACGCTTTTGAAGGCCCAATGCCCCAGACTCGTTTCGTATTACAAAAGGCGCTGCAACTTGGCTTGAAGCCGATTGTGGTGATCAATAAAGTGGATAAGAAAAACTGTACCCCTGACGAAGTACACGAGCAGGTGTTTGAACTGATGTTTGCGCTTGACGCCACAGAAGACCAGTTGAATTTTCCTACATTCTATGGTTCAGCAAAGCAAGGCTGGATGAGCAAAGACTGGAAAACTCCTACTACAGATATTAATGCGCTGATCGAAGGTGTAATTGAGCATATCCCTGCACCCAAGGTGTCTGAAGGCCCTACTCAATTGATGATCACCTCGCTCGAATATTCATCTTACATCGGTCGGGTGGCGATCGGGAGGATTCAAAGAGGCTCAATCAAAACCGGGCAGTTTGTTGTATTGGTAAAACGTGATACCGGAGCGATTGTGAAAACACGTGTAAAAGAAATTTACGTGTTCGAAGGATTCGAGAAAAAGAAAATGGAAGAAGTGAAGGCCGGAGAAATCTGTGCACTGGTAGGTCTTGAGGGCTTCGAAATTGGCGATACGGTTGCTGATGTAGATAAGCCTGAAGCATTAAAGTCTATCGCTATCGATGAGCCTACTATGAGCATGCTCTTCACCATCAACACTTCACCTTTCTACGGAAAAGAAGGAAAATTTGTGACCTCGCGCCACATTAAAGAAAGACTGGATAAAGAGTTGGAGAAAAACCTGGCCTTGCGCGTTGGCGACACGGGCTCAGCGGATAGTTTCATGGTTTTTGGCCGTGGTGTACTTCACTTGTCGGTGTTGATTGAAACTATGCGAAGGGAAGGCTATGAACTTCAAATTGGCCAGCCCCAGGTTATTATTAAAGAAATTGATGGGGTGAAATGTGAGCCGATTGAAGAGCTTACGATTGACTTGCCAGAAGCAGTTGCAGGGAAAGCCATTGAAACTGTCTCTGTACGTAAAGGTGAGATGACTAACATGGAGCCTAAGGGCGACAGGATGATCCTTAAATTCCAAATGCCGGCCCGTGGTATCATCGGCTTAAGAAATTACCTGATGAACGTGACGGCAGGTGAAGCCGTGGTTACACACCGCTTTAAAGAGTTTCAACCTTACAAAGGCGAAATCCCCGGAAGGATAAACGGCTCTTTGATCAGTATGGAAATTGGAGAAGCAATCCCTTACAGTTTGCATAACCTTCAGGATCGTGGAAAATTCTTTATCGACCCGAGCGAACCAATTTATGAAGGCCAGGTAATTGGTGAACACAGCCGTGGTGGTGACCTCGTTGTCAATGTCACGAAGACCAAGAAGCTTACGAACATGCGGGCTTCTGGTGCTGATGAAAAAATGCGAATTGCCCCTGCTGTGAAATTTTCATTGGAAGAAGCGTTGGAATATATCCAGGCAGACGAATATGTGGAGGTAACTCCCAAGTCAATCCGCCTGAGGAAGATTTATTTGAATGAGAATGACCGTAAGCGCGATCGCAACAAGTCGGCAACGAGTGTCTAAGAGTTGTTGGCTTCTGTTACTCCTGTTTTTTTGTGCAGGTGTCACACAAGCACAAGATGAACAGCCACGCTGGAGTCAATGGGAAACAGAAGCCGACACGCTGATGAACCGGCAGGATTTTGAGGGAGCCGCAAAACTCTATTCCAAAATCATCGATGAATCCAAGCTGAAAGAAAAAAGCAATTTCAAGGTGCTGTACAAGCGCGCGGTTGCCTATTACAGCGAACAAGATTTCGACCGCGCTTTAAAAGATGTAGGGCAATTCATCGAGCAATTTCCCGAGAGTGCTCAACCACGCATCCTTCGCGCACTGATAGGTCGTCAAAAACAAGATGAAGCAGGTCAATTGACCGATGTCCAAAAAGCAATCGACCTGGGGAATTCCAATCCGCAATTGATTTACTGGCGGGGAACATTATTGCTTGCAAAAGGGGAATACGAAAACGCAAAGAAGGACTTTCTCAATATCAAACAGCTTAATGATGATGCTGAGTTAGAAACCAACCTGGCGAATACCTATCGTGCACTTGAAAAAACAGATAGTGCCTTTGCATGCCTTAACAAGGCTATTGTTCTTGACGTGAACTACCCAGCTTCGTATATCTATGCAGGTGTTTATTGCATCGAGGATGAGAATTTCCCTTTGGCAGTAAAGTACCTGGACCTGGCTTTACGCCTCAATTCGGAAAACCATACAGCTTTGCTTTACAAAGGGATCGCTTTGGTGAAGCTAGAGAAAAAAGATCAGGGATGCAGTTGTTTACAGAAAGCGTTGGACGCGGGCGAGGAAGATGCTGCGGATTACCTGAAAGAATTTTGTTACGATGTCTTCAAATAGTTCAGGCATTGCTTTGAGCTTCGATTTGCCTTTTCACATTTTCCAAAACTTTTTTAGTACACCAGGATTGGTACGGTAATGAAAATACCGGCCCGAGCAATTTCGTGATTGCGTTTCCAGGGGTCGAGAAAGTTTGAATTTTAAAATTGAGCCTGTCGCTCTCTTGTTCGATTGTAAAAATCGATTCTCCGAGTTCAACATGACCTTGAAGCGTTTGATAGCTGAACCCTTTTCTTAACTCCTCTTCAACAATTGAATTGATCCTCACTCCAAAGAGAAGTTTTTGGGAGAAATTTTTTATCGGAGGGATAAAAATCTGCTGAACAATCGTATCCCCCATCTTCATTTTTCTTTGCTCGTGCTCCCACTGGGTCAACGCTCCTAAAATGTGAGTTGGGAATATTTTATAATCAAAAAGAAAATCCAGGTTGAGTTCCTGGATTTTCTTTTTTGTATTGATATGTATTACACTGGTTTTCTCCTTTAGTCTATGCAAATCGAAGGTTGCAACCGGTGTGTTAATAAATTGCTTTAGCAGTTTGTCAAAGTTATTCCGTTGGTCCGTCAGGAAAACT
Source organism: Cytophagales bacterium WSM2-2 (assembly GCA_015472025.1). NCBI lineage: Bacteria > Pseudomonadati > Bacteroidota > Cytophagia > Cytophagales > Cytophagales bacterium WSM2-2. The sequence continues at coordinate 2,744,763 of BNHL01000001.1, read as the reverse complement.
TTCACTTCGTTTAATTTCCAGTGATCAACTTGGCTATATCATTGTAGAAAACAAACACCATGAGTCCTAAGAGAATTGCCATTCCAACTTTCAAGGCATTTTCAAAAAATTTCTCTGGCGCTTCTTTACCGGTGATCATCTCATAAATCAGGAACATAACGTATCCGCCATCCAGTCCTGGAATCGGTAACAAGTTCATGAATGCGAGCACCATCGACAGTAGTCCGGTCATTCGCCAGAAGCGTTCCCAATCCCATGTACCGCCATAGGCCTTTGCCATTCCGATAGGGCCTGATAGTGAATTCTTAACGCTGATTTCGCGTCTGAAAATTTTGCCAAAGGCTTTCAATTGCACTCCGATCACATCAAATGCCCGACCTGGGCCCAATAAAACGGCCTGGCCAAGTGAATACTTGATACTTTTTTCTCCATCCGGGGGTACAAGGTACTGCGGTATTCCAAAACCAATATTCGTGTGCCCTTTGAAATACTCTTTGAACGCCAGAATCTCTGTTCCCCGCTGAACCTTAAACGAAAGTGAATCACCTTTGTAGCTTTTCAATTCCGTCCGGAGTTCATCATAATATGTAATTGGCTTTCCGGCTACTTCAACAATCTTGTCGCCTTTTTTCAATCCTATCTTTCCTGCAATTGAGTCTTTTGCAACTTCATCAATGATTACCAGTCTGCGGGGCAAAAGAAAATTAAGCATGGCTTCTTTCTTTCCGAAGTTCTCAATGAAGTTGGCCGGGATAGGAATCTCTATTTCTTTATCACCGCGTAGCACGGTGTACGAAGAGTTTTGTGAAAGAAGAACACCCGTTTTTGTAACGTCATCAAAATATTCAAAAGGTTGACCATTGATTTTGACGATCTTATCACCATTCTGAATTCCGAGTTGCTGAGCGAGTTCCATGGCGTTGACACCACCATGATTATTCACATAATCATTAAGAATGAAACGATCGCCAATGAAATACGTCATGCCGATGAAAATGAAAACACCGCCAATAACGTTGACGATAATTCCTCCCAACATGACAATCAGTCGTTGCCATGCCGGCTTCGAGCGAAATTCCCACGGCTGGGCAGGCAATTTCATTGCCTCTTTGTCCATACTTTCATCCACCATACCGGCAATTTTCACATAGCCGCCTAACGGGAACCAACCGATACCGTATTCAGTGTCTCCCTTCTTCCATTTAAACAATGCGAAGTTGGCAACGTTGGCCATCGGGAAAAGGAAGTCAAAGAAGAGATAGAACTTCTCAACTTTTATTTTAAATGTGCGGGCTGCATAATAGTGCCCCCACTCGTGAATTACTATCAAAAAAGAAAGGCTCAACAAAAGCTGGGCCGTCATGATCAATCCTTCCATACTGCCTTATTTGAAAATTTGATTATTTAAACTGATTCGAAAATCTACTCTTACTTTATTAATTCTTTTGCTCTGATCCGTGTTTCCCGGTCCGTTTGCAAGTAATCTTCATAATTAGGTTGAGCAATAAAATGCATTTTCTCCAGGCATTGCTCTACCAGGTGCGTCATTTCAAGAAAACCCAGTTTTTCGCTTAAAAATTCCGCTACCGCCACTTCATTAGCCGCATTTAGCACGCAGGGAGCATTCCCGCCACGTCTCAGAGCCTCGAAAGCAAGTGCAAGATTACGAAAACTTTCCGTATCGGGTTTTTCAAACGTGAGTGAGGGGTATTTCGAAAAATCGAATCGTGGAAAATCGGCCGGAAGGCGTTCAGGGTAAGTCATGGCGAATTGAATCGGTAAACGCATATCCGGCAAACCAAGTTGCGCCTTAATTGACCCGTCCTGAAATTGAACCATCGAGTGAATAATAGACTGCGGATGCACCACAACTTCAATCTGTTCAGCCTTCAATCCAAAAAGCCAACGCGCTTCGATCACCTCAAGGCCTTTGTTCATCAAAGTAGCAGAGTCAATCGTCACCTTGGCACCCATGGACCAGTTGGGATGTTTCAACGCCTGAGCCTTAGTGACATTTTTTAATTCCTCCCTTTTTCTACCGCGGAATGGTCCCCCGGAGGCCGTCAGAAATATCTTTTCGATTGGGTTATGGAATTCTCCAACGATGCACTGAAAAATAGCTGAGTGCTCTGAATCGATCGGATAAATATTAACCCCTTTCTCTTTAGCAAGCTTGGTGATGAGGTCTCCTGCCACAACGAGTGTTTCTTTGTTGGCTAGACCGATGTTTTTTCCGGCTTCAATTGCTTTTATGGTTGGCCTTAGTCCGGAAAACCCAACGAGTGCGGTCACCACAAGATCAATGGAGTCCATTTGTACTACGGAGGCAAGTGCATTTTCACCGGCAAAAACTTTTACATCTGTCGATTCTAAGGCGCCTTTTACTTTTGAATAGTGATCTTCGTTGGCGATTACAATGGCATTGGGCTTGAATTTCTTCGCTTGTTCGATTAACAAATCCGCATTGTTCTGAGCCGTCAACACTTCGACTTCAAAATAATCTGGATGAGATTGAATAACATCAAGTGCTTGCGTTCCTATAGAGCCCGTGGAACCGAGGATGGCAATTTTCTTCTTGGAGTCCAATTAGCTTTCGTGGTTTAGTATATCGGTCGCATATTTCTTCAAATCGGCCAAATCAATTTGAACCACGTTCCAGACAGCTTCGATATCAACTCCGAAATATTCGTGAATTAATTTATTTCTCATGGCGTTGATATCTCTCCAGGAATCTGTGGAAATTGTTGCTTCACATTTACATTAATATTTTTACTCGCCTCACCAATGATTTCAATGTTTCTGATCACTGCATCCTGAAGCATGAAATTTCCCAAAAACTGGTCTTTCCCAATATTCGCAGTGTATTCTTCAATGCGATGGATTGCATCTAGTATATGTCTTGCTAGCGAATGGTGACTTTTCATTCAAAAATGTACCGGATATCCTTCTCAACGAAAGGACGAATGTAAGGGGAAAGGGATTTCTCTGTAATCAAATCGATATTAATTCCCAGAGCTTCAGAAAGATCTTGTTCTACACTAACCAGTTTAAGTAAGCTGATATGTTGATTATAATCTAAGCTAACTAATATATCTAAATCACTGTTTGGTTTGTTTTCACCACGTGCATATGATCCGAATATCCCGATTTTCAACGGCTTCAGCGGCCTAAGATGACTTAGGACTATTTCCTTTTGAGTTGGGGTGATCATTTTGGAACAAAATTAAACCAAACTGAGCATAATTCATTTTTTTATCAAACTTGAATAGTGTCGTTTGGGCCTTAGCAAAAACACCACAATCCTGAAAATGACAAAGCCAAGAGCGAAGAAGTTCTTGGAGAAGGGGTTCATAAAAAATGCCTTCCACGCATTTTGCCACGCGAGGTCAGTCAACCCCCAGTATAAATGAAAGAAAGCCTGATGCCTGTAAAAAAAAGAGGGATGCTGGTCATAGCTATGTTGGATCGCTTCCATAAACTCATCCGCCTCTTTCAGATCACCCCGTTGCAAACAATCCTGTCCCTGTTTCCTACGTTGACCGGACAAATGGCCAATCAGTTTATAAATGTTAAGATTATGAACTGTGACTTTTCTCCTGGTCACGGATGACTTGAGTATCCGGTAAAAATACAATGGCTCTGCAAGGTTGGTTGAATTGAATCTGTCGAGGATCATGCAACTCAAATCTGCATCCGCATGATTCCGGATGAAATAAATACGGTAGAATTCCGGAAAATGATCGATCACTGATTTTCTCATCATCGTGGATGGGCCCAGAAATTGTGATTCGTGTAAAGCTGCGGCTCTCAATTCACTGACGTCTTCAAGTAATTTCATTTTTCGAACAAGGAATCCTTTCTCATCAATTGCCCAATAAGAAGTGCCGCACATCGCATAATCCGAATTCGATTTCAAAAAGGAGATTTGCTTTTCAAAGCGCTGCGGGTACGACACGTCATCTGCGTCAGTGATCGTGAAATAAGGCGATGAAATTTCTCTCACCAAACCATTCACCGTGCGAACGCGACCCAGGTTACTAGAGTTGGCAAAGAATTTAATCCTGGGGTCATTAATTAATTTCACAACAGCTATGCTATCATCCGTTGAGGCATCATCAACTATCCACAATTCAAAATCCCGGAACGTCTGATCGAGAATGCTGCGAACGGCTTCTTCGATAAATGCCGAAGCATTGTAGACAGGCATGATGACCGTAAGTTGTGCCATGGGATTTTGCGGCAAATAATGCCATTCTTCACTGGAAATCAAATTTTTCAAAAACCCATTTGACCGATTCCCCTTTCGGTCGTATTAGGTGTAATTTTCCTGAATGGACCCCGAATTGGAGTTTGACCTGATCCTAAAATCAATTGCTGGTGACGCGCAGGCGTTCCGTCAATTAGTGGAGACGCACCAGGGATTGGCGTACTCCATCGCATACAGGTTCACAAGGGATGAAAACGAATCGGAAGACATAGTTCAGGAGGCGTTTGTGAAATTGTGGAAAAATCTTTCGAAGTATAATTCAGATTACAGACTCAAAACGTGGCTGGGCAAAATCGTAACCAATCTTTGCCTCGACCACTTAAAATCAGGAAGAGTCAGAAAAGTGAAGAGCGAAAGTAATTTTTCGGAGGAAGTTAAAAATGTACCCGCATCTAACGGAAGCGAACTCGAGACCGAAGAGCTTAAAGCGATCGTTTTTCAATTGGCAGAGAAGTTAACCGAAAAGCAGAAAGCGGTTTTTATACTTCGCGATCTCGAGATGTTCACTCCCGAGGAAGTATGTGAAACATTACAAATGTCGGCAGGGAATATGAAAAGCAATTTGTACTACGCACGATTGAAAATAAAAGAGGGCCTGCAAAAGTTCTATAAAACCTGAAGGATTATGAGTTGCAAAGATTTTGAAACGAACATTTATGTCTACGATGAGCTTTCACAATCAGAAAGAACACAGTTAGACATTCACTTGAAAACATGCCTCCATTGCTCAGCCTTGTTCCAGGAAATAAAACAAGTACAGCACCTGGTGAGCAGCGTGGCCAGCGAGAAGCCACAGCCTCCTCATGCAGCCAGGCTTACTGGTACCATCATGACAAAAATTACTAAGCCGGTAAGTCGTTCGTGGATTGAACATGCTTATGATTTTTTAGTAAGTCAAAGGGCCCGGTATGCACTCACAGCTTTATCATCAGGTTTAGTCATTCTCTTTTGCATTCAATCTTTTGATGACACCACTCCGGTGCAAAAGCCACAATCTGCATCTCTTGCCAATACGGTGATATTAAATGCAAAACTTTTCGGAGAAAACTTCTCGCACAACCGGGAAAAGCGGGCACTGTTTGCCGACTGCCGTTCACCGTTTCAGTCGAGCCGGTATTATGTGAACTGTGTAAAAAGTAAACTGAAATAGATTTAAATCAATTCTATGAAAAACAGGTCGATCTTATTTTATGCCGGAGCAATCTTCGCGATGATGTCTTGTGAAAATCCGATGTCCTTTCGCACGAAAGTGAATGAGGATGGCTCGCTTGACAAAAGCATCTCTTTTGAAAAAGCGGCTGAAGACCGTGCCATCACCAACGTGTTTGGAATCAGTGAAAAAACAGGCTGGTCAGTAAACAAGGATTCAATACCTCACGAAAAAAAAGATAAGGAGAAAGAGAAAAAATTTCATATCACCCTTTACAAGCATTTCGTAAGTGATGCTGAAATGAACAAAGAGTTAGACACCAGAACAGACACGCTCTTTCAAGTCACCTCCTCTTTCCAAAAAAAATACCGTTGGTTCTATACATACATCACGTATTCAGAGACTATCCATCCGATCAACCGCTTCAAATTGGTTTCGCCCGCAGACTATTTCAACCAGGAAGACAGTTCTTACCTGAAGCGCCTGCCTGGCGAGGGCAAGTCGATCTCAAAAGCCGACAGTGTTTATCTCGATATGTTCAGCCAGAAGACTGATCGTTTCGCTAACATGGGAATTTTTAGGGAATACTATCAGGCATTGGAGGAAATCATCAGAAGAAACGGACTCGATAAAAAATGGCTCGACACGTTACGCAAAAGCCGTAACGACATTTACAAAGAAATCGAAAGCAAGCCGGATCTGGACAATGCTTTCGATAAATTAAAACTGCCTTTGTCTAAAGAGAAGATTGAAGCTGAAATGGCAATCGTGGGAAAGGATTCCAAATCCCGCCTCGATTTCATGAAGTACGTACATGACGGCAAATACACAAACGAATTCGAGATGCCCTGGACGGTTATTTCGTCGAATGCCGATTCTGTTGCGGGCAATAAACTTTACTGGCGGCCGACAGTTCACAAATTTATTTTCATGGATTATAAAATGGCCGCAGAGAGCAGAAAGATCAACTTACTCGAATTGATTGTGTCCGCTATAGTTGTTAGCCTTACGGCATTTGTGCTGTGGCGGGGATCCCGGTCTCAGGCTTGAAATTTTCCAAGCTCATCAGCAATTTTCCTGTCGTTGGAGAGCCTCGGCACTTTGTTCTGACCGCCAAGTTTCCCCAACGACTTCATGTAGTCGATGAAAGCGTTCCTTTTCAAGGAAGTAATCTTTAATGTACGCAGAATGCTTCCGGTGATGAGGTCATCATAATAGACATTCAGCTTACGTAGCTGATTGTCTAATTCAAGTGCAAACGCGTTCATGTCCCTGGGCACATTAGCAAATTCAATCAACCATTCATGATGCGGCATTCCTTCAGCCGGGGCGACATTCGGAGCTACGGTAAACTCAACCAAATGTGTCTCGGGGAATTTTTCAACGGCAGCCTTCATCGCTTTTTCCACTTCTTCGCCTATCACGTGCTCTCCGAAAGCCGAAATAAAATGTTTTATCCTTCCGCTGACGACAATGCGGTAAGGATTTTTAGAAACGAACTTGACCGTATCTCCAATGGAATACCCCCAGAGACCTGCGTTACTGTTGATCACCAGTGCATAGTTTTTTCCCAGCTCCACGTCTTCAATGGAAAGACGTGTTGGTTTTTCGTTAAAATATTCTTCGACGGGAACGAACTCAAAAAAGATTCCTGAATTAAGCAGAAGTAACAAGCCTTCTGCATTTTGAGAATCCTGGTAGGCAATAAATCCTTCGGATGCCGGATAGGTTTCAATCGAATCGATTTTCTTTCCGATCGTTTCAAACAACTTGGCACGATAAGGTTCGAAGTTCACACCTCCATAGACAAACATGGAGAAATTAGGAAACACATCTTTGATCTTCTTTCCATTTCTTGCCACAATCCTGTCGAAATACATCTGTGCCCATGGCGGAATGCCTGAGATCAGTGTCATGTCCTCGTGTAGCGTTTCGTCAATGATCTTGTCCAGTTTTTGTTCCCAGTCTTCGATACAATTGGTGGCATAGCTCGGCTTCTGGTTGCTTCGCAAATAGCCCGGCACATGATGGTTCACAATTCCTGAAAGCCTTCCCGTCTTGATGCCGGCCTTTTCGCTCAACTCCGGTGAGCCCGACAGAAAGATTAGGCCTCCGTCCAAAAATTTTGCGTTGCCGGTTTCATGCACATAACTGAGCAAAGCATTGCGCGCGCTGTTGATGTGATTAGGAATAGAGTCCTTTGTAATCGGGATGTACTTGGTACCGGAAGTTGTACCTGAGGTCTTGGCAAAATATTCCGGCTTGCCTTTCCATAAAATATTTTCTTCACCATGAAGTACCCTTTCAACATAAGGCCTCAGCACTTCGTAATCACGGACGGGAACTTGCTTTCTGAAATCTTCATAAGTCCGGATGGAATTGAAGCCGTGATCTTTGCCAAACAGTGTATTCTTTCCTGTCTGAACCAGGGACTGGAAAATTTCTTGCTGACAACGTGCGCCATTGGACGACCATTCTTTGGTCTCTTTGGCGATGTAACTGGCGAAAGGCTTGGCTAAGACAGAACGGATTCCCATAGTGCAAAAATAGAAAAACAGTTCAACGGGACTATTTCCTCAAAAAAAGCGTATGGTCAAAGACTTTCACCCAACGAAAACCTCTTTGTAGGAACGCGAATTTGGATCAACTTTGTATAGCCTGAGTCCCCCTTAGGATTAGCTTATGAAAAAAATTACCTGCCTGGTTCTTTTCAGTTCTACCGTGCTGTTGACTTGCACCAGCACGGGGAGCAATCCCAACCTGGCAGGCATCTTTGATATTTATCTCAAGTCAGCCACGAACCCCGACTTGCTAAATCCGCAAACCGGGATTTATAATCCTTCAGAGATCAAATTGGTGGAAGTAGTTGAATCTTCCGGAAAGACCAAAGAAATACCTGTGCCTTCAGAGAGTGGCCAATACGTCTATAACAATGGAACTCATCCCGGAATATACTTCATCGATTACCGCTGCTCTATTTATGTTTATAAAAGCACTCTCAAGCGAACTTTAATTCGCTTCAATACGAGCATTGCTGACACTCTTACTTTTAAGTATTCTGGTAAAACTCCACTCTACCCGGACTCTGTTTTCTACAACAAAAAACTGGTGTGGAGAACCGGTGACGGCACTGAAATAGACGTCACAAAGTAGTATCCAGGAGTACAGCGAATTCCTTCAAAGTTTTCGCGTTTTAGGGCGAAATTGTTATTCCCGTCTCTTGTATAAACCCATGAAAAACATACTTTTGCGGCTGGATTTTCGGCCCCGCTCGTTATTGGAGCCAAGCAATCCTTAAAAAGCTAAAAATCAACGCATTAACTATAATTTCTGACCTAATGGCTAACTACGGTAAAATCACACAAGTAATCGGTCCGGTAGTAGACGTGGCTTTTGACGAGCCAGGTTCTAAACTGCCCAATATCCTCGACTCTTTGGAAGTAACTAAAACTGACGGCACCCGCGTGGTGTTGGAGTGCCAACAGCACCTGGGCGAAGATCGCGTTCGCACTGTGGCAATGGATGGTACCGAGGGTTTGGTACGCGGTATGAAGGTGACCGATACTGGTATGCCAATCAAAATGCCAATTGGTGATGATATCAAAGGCCGGCTTTTCAATGTGATTGGAGAAGCCATTGACGGTATTGCGCAGCCTAAAGGTGATCAGGCATTGCCAATTCACCGTTCCGCTCCCCGCTATGAAGATCTTTCAACTTCCAGTGAAATTCTTTTCACAGGTATTAAGGTAATCGACTTGATCGAGCCTTATGCCAAAGGAGGTAAAATCGGATTGTTTGGTGGTGCCGGTGTGGGTAAGACTGTACTTATCCAGGAATTGATTAACAACATTGCAAAAGCATACTCAGGTTTGTCTGTGTTTGCCGGTGTGGGCGAGCGTACACGTGAAGGAAATGACTTGCTTCGCGAAATGATCGAAGCAGGAATCGTAGACTATGGCCCTGAATTTATGAAGTCCCTCCACGCAGGTGGATGGGATTTGTCTAAAGTAGATACCACCAAGCTCAAAGAATCAAAGGCGACCTTCGTGTTCGGTCAGATGAATGAGCCCCCCGGAGCACGTGCTCGTGTGGCATTGAGTGGTCTGACTGTTGCAGAATATTTCCGTGACGGTGACGGCAAAGGAAAAGGTAAGGACATTCTTTTCTTCATCGACAATATCTTCCGTTTCACACAGGCAGGTTCTGAAGTGTCGGCTCTTTTGGGTCGTATGCCTTCAGCTGTGGGTTACCAGCCTACATTGGCTACTGAAATGGGTGCGATGCAAGAGCGTATTACTTCTACCAAGAATGGTTCAATCACATCCGTGCAGGCGGTATACGTTCCTGCCGATGACTTGACTGACCCTGCGCCAGCAACAACGTTTGCTCACTTGGATGCAACTACTGTATTGAGCCGTAAGATTGCCGAGTTGGGTATCTACCCTGCGGTGGATCCATTGGATTCTACATCACGTATCCTCCGTGCTGACATCGTAGGTGACGAGCATTACAATTGCGCGCAACGCGTGAAGTTGATTTTGCAGCGTTACAAAGAATTGCAAGACATCATCGCCATCCTTGGTATGGACGAATTGTCTGAAGAAGATAAATTGACTGTATCCCGTGCAAGACGCGTTCAACGTTTCTTGTCTCAGCCGTTCCACGTGGCAGAGGCATTCACCGGCTTGAAGGGTGCACTGGTTGATATTAAAGACACGATCAAAGGCTTCAACATGATCATGGACGGTGAAGTAGATCACCTCCCTGAAATGGCCTTCAACCTTGTCGGTGGCATCGAAGAGGCTATCGCGAAAGGTGAGAGGATCATGGCGGAAGCAAGAGGATAAATAATTCGATGATTCGGTGATTTGTTGATTCAATGACGAATTAACAAATCACCGAACTATCACATCAGCGAATCAACTATGCATTTAGAAATAATCACACCGGAGAAGAAGATTTTTGAAGGAGATGTAACTATCGCTACGTTTCCCGGAGCTGATGGTTCCTTCCAGGTAATGAATGACCACGCTCCATTAGTATCCCTTCTGAGAGACGGACCTGTTATTTATAAATCCAAAGAGTCAACCCAGCAAGTTACGATCAGTGGTGGAGTTGTTGAAGTCCTGAAAAACAAGGTGATCGTCCTCGCAGATGGCGTAATCTGATAGTCCCAAAGAGGAAGTCTCTTTCTTGCGAATTTTCTATCTTCGCGCGTTATGATTCAGTATCTGTTTATCCATTTCATTGGCCTGTTCTGGTACCCTGATCAGTATGTATACGAAAAGGTTTCCATGGATATGCTCACGAGGTCTGTTGCTAAGGGTGGTCTAAGTACCATAAAGGCAGCCGTGTATTATACCTCTGAGGGGAAAATGGCCTGTCATTATATTGATCCCCATGAAGCACTCGTCACCAGCAATTCGAAAGGCGAATTGACAGTTTATGACTATGAGAGTAACTCCGTACTTCAAAGGCAGAATATGGCTATGAGTTCGGAGTTCAACCAGCTCTTTTATTTTTTGGAAAATAACCGTGGAGACTTAGGACTTTCGAAAATGGGGTTTTCATTGAAAGAGACCAAGTTCCAGGATGGACTTAAAATTACCGTTTGGCTGCCTCCTATGCAGCTCGCCAATGAAGTTTCGAAAGTGGAGCTGGCACACGATAAAAATAACCCCGCCTTTCTTGGCTACTTCAATACCAAGGGAAAAGCCTTCAGTAAAGTTTATTTTTATAACTACGAGATGGTCGCTGGCTTGCGATTCCCAACGGCAGTTACACAGATCAATTATACCAGTCCTAAAGACTCATTAATTTCTAAAACCACTTACTCCAATTTCAAAGTTGATAAAGAGGTAGATGAGCAATATCTGAATTTCAAGATTCCCACAAACGCAAAAATCACACAGTAATGAAGTGGATGTTTCTCGTTACTTGTCTTTTCCTGGTGACCTGCTGTTGTGCACAATCAGCTGAGAACGATTTGCTGCTTTTGGGAAAAAATAAATCTGCCGGATCAACTGCAGTAGTTAAAAAGAAACTGAGTTGGAATCCGCTGGCCCTCAGTTATCAAATGGGAATTAAATTCTATCAGAAAGTAATCAGCGAACAGCTTGCGACAAGTTGTGCTTTCGAGCTGACCTGCTCCAGGTTCAGCAGCGCGATGGTGAGAGATCAGGGAATTCTTAAAGGATATTTTCTTACGTTTGACCGCCTCAGTCGTTGCTCCCGGATAGCAACCATGGAGACTTTACCTATCCGCCTGAATCCACAGGGTAAGATCATTGAAACACCTGCCGATTTTCATCTTCACTGATTCATGCCATCAGTAAGGGTCATTTTCTTTTTTCTTATTTCCTTTAGCACCATTGGCCTTCAGGGGCAATCTGTTTCAGGCGAACTCTCTTTTGCCCGTTACCTTTCCGTCAAAAAGAACTATGATGAATCGATCTACGTGCTCAATCATTTGAGAGAAAATCGTTTTACCACACCTCTTCAAAAAGACAGCATTCATTTTCTGCTTGGAAACATCTACTACAACCAACAGGATTTAAAGCACTCCATTGAAAGTTTCGATTCTGTCTCCGGTTTGTCGCATAGACTCAGGGCCGAAGCCGTGTTTTTCAGTGCTTTCAATAGTGCTTACTTAAAATCTTACTCAACTTCAAAGCAAAAGCTACTTACCTATACGGTTGCCGATAGTTCCGAACGCCAGCTTCAGACACTTGAACTGGCAGGACTTTCACTTCTGCAAAGAAATTTAAAGGAATTCGATTCGCTGTCACACCAATTCACGCCTGTGAATTATGCCCTTGACCAGCAGGAAGAAAAGATGCACGAGCACTACAGGCGCATCTCCACGCAACCTCACAAGTCAAAATTTAAAGCTGCCGCACTGTCTGCTATCTTGCCAGGTGCAGGTAAGTTTTATGCAGGCAACAAGGGACAGGGAATGTACACATTGCTGATCTCAACGGTTCTGGGATTGCAAGCTTTAGAAGGATATCGTAAGGACGGGCCATCCAGTGCGAGGTTCATTATTTACGGCACCCTTTTCACTTCCATTTATATTGGAACGATTTGGGGAAGTGTGTTCGCCATAAAATTGAAAAGAGATCAACTTAACGAAGCCATTAATGATCAGATCTTATTTGATATGCATATTCCTTTGCGCACCATTTTTCATTAATGCGCAGACGGAAAAAGCGGATAGCCTTTTCGCAAGGGGTGAGTACTTAAAGTCCAGGATCGAATACGAGCGGCTTTTATACCTCGGCCACGCTGACAATCGTATTCTGTTAAAGAAGTCATATTGCCTGAAGGCGGAAGGAAAATACGAGGAAGCCTACAACACGTTGCAACGGGCTGATTTTTTTACTGGCAGCGACAGTTTGAAACTGAAACTTTATTATGAGTCAGCGTTAACTGCCTATCTCGCAGGCAAGTATGACTTGTCCCTGAACAAGGTCCTGGAATTGAATTATTATTTACCGGACTTTAGCCAACCGCTAGCCGAAATATTGGAAATACTTAACCTGAATCAACAGCATAAGTTGGCGGACGCCAAAAAAAAATACGAAGCGTTCTGTGCCAAATACAATATTCGTGAACCGAATGTTTATTTAAATAAGAAGTTCAGGAAATTGAAAGATCCCGTCAAGGCGGAATCCATTTCTCATTTCCTACCGGGCGTTGGGCAAATGTATGCTGGTCATTTTGTGCGTGGCGCAACTTCCGGTTTGGTTCAAGCCGGGCTTCTCGCCTTTACAGCTGTTAGCTTTTTAAACGGCTATTATTTTTCAGGAGCTTTTAGCGGTATGGGGCTATTTTACATGTTTAACAATGGAGGAGCGAGGCACGCCCAGTACCTGGCTGAGAAGAGAAACGATAAAACTATTGAAGAACTGAATAATGAAGTGAGGCGGGTTGGTGCAATGGCAGTAAAAAAATAAGGGGCAAAGCGCCCCTTATTTTTTGTAGTCGAATTGTCGATTACCACATGAAGTACTTGTTGCTTCCTACGTACTTGCTGATATCACTGTTGTTGATAAGCAGCACGATAAAGTCAATCGTTGGCACAAGACCAAAGATACCGCAACCGGTAATGATGTAGTAGAATATCATTGCTCCCTTGGCACCTAAGTACACACGGTGAACAGCGATACCACCAAAGAACCAGCAGAGAACTGCAGCTACCCATACATTTTTGCTGGAAGCCGCTGGCGCAAACATTGGGTTAAGGGCAGAGCTCGCATCAGTAACAAATTGTGCCACAACTGGTTTCGCTGCGCTAAGCACAGTTTCAATAGCGTTGTCATCAACTTGGTAGATGGAAGATGCTTTGCCACTGTATGCAAATCCTAGCATACAGACTAGCAGAAGGAGAATGGTTTTTTTCATTTGAGGTAAAAAGTTTTCCAAGATTAACCAATGTGAATATATAAAGCAAGTGTTCTTGCGCATATGGTGATTAGTTTTTGTACGTGTTCCTTTGTATTTATGCCGATTAAAGTATCCGTGAGGGTTGTTGGTTATATCGTTTTGCTGTGCTCTCTTGGCACGGTATCCCTGGCTCAAACCGTAAATTTACGGGACTCGATTGCCAGACACGCCATAGCTTCGATTTATGGTTTTCACTTCGAGGATTACAAGAAAAGTGTTGCCTCACTTGGCACCAATGACGGAGATACCCGGCGGCTTCTGGATATCTTTTATTGGCGATGGAAAGAAATCCCGGTTGCGTACAGTTCTTTCAATCAGAAATACCATGAATTACTGCTAAAGAATGCGGCAGAGCTTGACAAACAGAAAAGCTCAGACGTCCCCACCTCATATCTCAAAATATGCAGCTACCTTTTTCTCGCTGAGTACCATTCGTGGCTGGGCGAAAACTGGACAGCACTTAAATACGGTCAAAAGGCTTACCAGTATGTTATTTCAGTGATCGATAAAAAATATACACAACCTGAATACTTGTTTATCACCGGGCTTTACAAGTATTATATTGAATTTTACAAACAAAAAAGCCTCTTCTACAAAGCTGCTTTACTTCCGCTAAGGTCAGGCAATAAAACAGAAGGCCTCAAGCTGCTAAGACAGTGCTCTGAAACCCCTTCCCTTGCTCAGACCGAAGCGCGGATTTTCCTGTCTCATATTTTATTGCACCTGGAGAATCTTCCCGAAGAATCCCTTCCCATAAGCAAGTCGCTGGTTGAACAATATCCCGGTAATTTGAAGTTCGCTGAGCTCTATGCGGAAAATTTAATCAAGTGCAAAAAATATAAAGAAGCACTCATCTACGTTGAAGAACTTCAAAACCAGGCGGCTCCCTACTACACAGGTCCCGGTTATTTTTATCGCGGTTGTATCGAAGAAGATTTCTTTAAAAATCCGGCCAAGGCAAAACTGGCTTACCAAAAATGTGTCGGCATCGAATATAAACCGATTGAGTTCTATCGAAAGCTCGCAACGCAGCGTCTCAAAAAACTTTAAGCCAAAGCAGGGATATTGACAGTAAATTCTGAACCCTCGTGAATTTGTGACTTCACCTGAATTTGTCCCTTTAATTTGCATACAATTTCCTGTACAACATAAAGGCCCAGGCCAGTGCCGACCGATTTATCCGTTCCACGGAAAAACATCTCGAATATTTTCTCAATATGATCCTCATGGATTCCTATCCCGTTGTCTTTTATTGAAAAATTAAGACTGGCGCTGTTACGTGCACATAAAACTTCAATCCGGGGTTTAGCTTTCGAATGGTCTATGTATTTGAAGGCGTTTGTAATCAGGTTGGTAAGAATAATTTTTAGCCTGACCCGGTCCGTTTGAAAAACTAAGGCTTCCGGGCAGTTCAACAATAGTTCAATCTTCCGGTCATGGTCCATGTACTTCAGGCTGTCAGTTACCTCGTTAATAATTGAACGAACCTCCACGGGCTCCACAATGATCTCGGTCCGTGAATTCCTGGAAAGGTCAAGAATGTCCTGAATGAATCCGTCCAGTTTTATGGTACTGGTTTTAATTTTTTCAAGACAGAAATCACTTTCCTCCTTCGATTTAGACAGCCGAACAATTTCAATTAGTCCGCGGATGGAGGCAATAGGGCCTCGCAGGTCATGGGAAACGCGGTAAGCAAACAAGTCCAGCTCCGTATTTATCTTTTCAAGTTCCTCATTCTTTTTAGCGAGGCTGGTGCTGGAATCTTGTATTTCCTCTATGTCTGATTTGGCCGTCATCACCACCAGCAACACAAAAAATGCACCCACAAAAAAAACAACGCCTGTTACGATAAGAAGAACTTTGACCTGGTTGGTAAGCACCAAAGCTATTGATGCGCCATAGCCGGCAAGGAAGAAAACCATCATGTAAATAAGCCACTTCCACCTTTTGGCATTCGGACCGGTCAAAAGGAGATTTCGCAGTTTCGTTGTCTTTGAAACTGCAAAAAACATCACAATAGTGCCCAGCACAATGCCTATAAGCGTAACTATCAAGGAGTTGGGGTTATTCCGAGAGAAAATTATGCGTTTAACGGGACAAACTCAATTCGAGTTTGCCGTTTTTTTCTTTCCAAAAGGAAGAAAATCCCAGGCCCGTTTTTTTAAAATACCGAATTCGCGGAAGCGGTAACCAACTACCATTTTGAAAATAGCGCTGGTGCTGGTGAATTGAATTTGCTCAAACTTGATATTTCGCGCTTGTGCCACGTAACTGAGCCCAGTGAAAAAGTGCTCACTGTTGTAGCCCACGGCCAGGCGAAAATCAACAAAACTATTAAGCGTGCTCTCATGTTTGGCTGCGGTGGCTGATTGAAAATAGACCCAATGCTGAGCTGGTCCAACCGATAACGAGCCGTTGAAAAACAGATTCCCCAATACAATGGTGTGCGCATAACCCGGTGCAACACTCAACGTGGTATAATCCAGTTTGGAAAAATTGGGAGTCGTACCAAATATGCTTTCATAGTTTTTACCGTAGATAGCCGAATCGGCACGAAGACTGAAAGTATTGACTGTTCCGCTGAGTTGAAACGAACCTCCGCTGCGAATTTGTCGCTCTGAAAAATTATACGCTGCGCGAATGGAGTATTTATTTTTATTGAATGAATAAATTCCATTGACGCCTGTATTCCAGATACTGATGTCTGGCCTCAGAGGGTAAGGTGTATCCACCGGAACGGTGACCAGGTTGTCAGTTCTGTAAAATCCATTATAATTCTGAGTGAACAAATCCAGTCCCCAGTTTTTGCCCAAGATATTTGCCTGGAGATCGCTTACGCGTGAATGCCCGAATAAATACTGCGAACTCTCTTTGGGTTGAACCGAGAAAGCCACTTCAAAGCCAATCTCGAAAATGTACATGCCCCATCCGAGTCCATAGTTGCCATTCGGTTTGTAGGCCAGCTTTCTGCTCTGAGCCGGAAGGTTGACAATTTCAAACGAGGCACTGCGCTGCTTGAGAACAGGCCAGATAAAAAAGTAATTGGGGAAACGTTCGATGTAGCGATCACGGAGAGAGTCGGCAGGCTTTTGGGCAAAAGACGAGCTGACTAAAAAGCAAACTAATATGAAAATAGTAAGCCGCATCGCGTTCCTTTAATTACAACTGAATTAAAGAATATATTCGCTCAAATCCTTATTCTTGATCAATTCTTTCAATTTTTCCTTTACCATAGCGCGGGTTACGCGGATAGGCTGCTCCTTCGAAATCTTGTCGGGAACATCAAACAAAAACTCGTTTAGGAGGCGGCTCATAACCGTATGAAGCCTTCGTGCCCCGATGTTTTCAACTTCTGCATTTATTTCAAATGCAGTCTGTGCAATCTCATCTACAGCATCGTCATCGAAACTGATTGTAAAATCTTCGGCTTCGAATAGCGCCTGGTACTGACGCGTCAATGCGTTTTTTGGTTCTTTCAGAATTCGCACGAAATCATCTTTGGTAAGACTGTTTAACTCCACGCGAATTGGAAAACGTCCCTGCAATTCGGGAATGAGATCGGAAGGTTTCGAAACATGAAAGGCTCCCGCAGCGATGAACAAGATGTGATCGGTGTTCACAATGCCATATTTTGTATTCACAGCACTTCCTTCAACAATTGGAAGTAAGTCACGCTGCACACCTTCACGACTGACATCGGGTCCACCTCCACCTTTCTTTCCGCCCGAAGCGATCTTGTCGATTTCGTCAATGAAAATAATTCCTGCATCTTCTGCTTTGCGAATAGCTTCCTCTTTTACTTCATCCATGTCGATGAGCTTGGCTGCCTCTTCTTCGAGCAGTACTTTCCTGGCCTCCGCCACTGTCAATTTTCTTTTCTTGTTTTTCTTCGGCATCATCCCGCCCAGCATCTCCTGCAGGTTCATCATCGACACTTCATCCATGACTCCGGCACCAATCATTCCTATACCAGGTGCATTATTTTGTTTGATGTCGATTTCTATTTTACGGTCTTCCAGTTCGCCATTCTTGATTTTCTCACGAAAAAGATTCCGTGTCCGCTCATTCAATTCAACATCGTCTTTCGGAGCCTCGTCATCATTGGAAGTGCCCATTGCAAATCCAGCTGGCTTTCGCATCGGGGGGATAAGGGCATCCAGTATAATTTCCTCCACGGCCTGTGCGGCCTTTTCTTTCACTTCTTCTTTTTTGCGCAATTTCACCATGCTCACCGCTTGCTCGGCCAGATCACGAATCATTCCTTCCACATCACGCCCCACATAACCGACCTCGGTAAACTTGGAGGCCTCCACTTTAATAAAAGGAGCTTCGGCAATCTTTGCCAGCCTTCGTGCAATTTCAGTCTTACCCACACCGGTGGCACCGATCATCAGGATATTGTTGGGGACGATTTCATTTCGCATCTCCGCTTTCGCATTCATCCGCCTCCATCGATTACGCAGGGCAATAGCTACATTTCTCTTCGCATCTTTCTGCCCCACAATGTATTTGTCGAGCTCTTCAACTATCTGGCGTGGGGTCAAATTTTTCGGATCAAGCATTAGAAAAAAATTATACGTTATTCTTTAAATCTGGCAGGAAAAACCAATGATTTGATCCCTAAGCTTTCACTTCAGGCAAAACGAAATGAATTGGGTGTGCCACCTTTTCTTTCAAAAGTGCCGTCTTCAAGACGTCATCGACTGAGTCAACATATTTGAAAGTAAGTCCTTTGATGTAACCCTTTTCAATCTCCTGTATGTCTCTTTTATTTTTTGAGCTGAGAACAATCTCCTTGATACCGCTTCGCTTAGCGGCAAGTATTTTTTCTTTTATTCCACCCACAGGCAATACTTTCCCTCGTAATGTGATCTCACCAGTCATCGCCAGTTCTGATTTGACTTTACGCTGGGTGAATATGGAAGCCAGTGAAGTGAGCATCGTAATTCCTGCGGATGGACCGTCTTTAGGAACAGCTCCTGCAGGAACATGAATGTGCAAATCGTAGTTCTGGAAAATGCGATGATCGATGTTCAACGATTCTGCATTTGCCTTGAGGTAAGAAAGTGCAGCAGTTGCAGACTCTTTCATCACATCACCCAATTGTCCTGAAATGGTGAGTGCGCCCTTTCCGCGGCTCAAGCTAGATTCAACAAATAAAATGTCACCACCCACGGCAGTCCAGGCCAGCCCTGTTACCACACCGGCTATGTTATTGCCCTGATATAATTCTTCATCAAAAATCTCGGCACCCAGGATTTTCACAACTTCCTTATCAGTGATTTCACCCAGAGTCTTTTCCTCCATCGCCTTAGACTTGGCCACACTGCGAACCACAGAACCAATTTTTCGCTCCAGGTTGCGAACTCCGGATTCACGGGTGTATGCTTCGATTACTTTCAATACACCTTCCTTAGTGAATTTCACATCATCCAGTGTAAGACCATGTTCCTTGATCTGTTTTGGAATCAAATGTTTGATAGCAATTTGAAGTTTCTCTTCAACCGTATAACCGGAAAGTTCAATGATCTCCATTCGGTCGCGCAAGGCGGGTTGAATGGTATCCAATGAATTCGCGGTAGCAATGAAAAGTACTTTCGACAAGTTGTAGTCAACTTCAAGATAGTTGTCCCCAAAAGCATTGTTTTGCTCCGGGTCGAGAACTTCCAGCAACGCAGACGAAGGATCTCCACGAAAATCCGTCCGCACTTTGTCGATCTCATCCAATACAAAAACCGGGTTGGACGACTTTGCCTTTTTGATGTTCTGTAAAATTTTACCCGGCATGGCGCCAATATATGTTTTGCGATGCCCGCGGACTTCCGCCTCGTCATGCACTCCTCCAAGTGACATCCGGATATAATTTCTTCCCAGGGATTTCGCGATTGACTTTCCTAACGAAGTTTTACCAACTCCGGGCGGGCCATACAAGCAAAGGATCGGGCCTTTCATGTCCTGCTTCAGTTTAAGCACTGCCAGGTATTCAAGAATCCGTGTCTTCACTTTCTCGAGACCGAAATGATCTTTGTCTAAAATCTTCTTGGCCTTCTTCAGATCAAAATCGTCAGTGGTGTAGTCCTCCCACGGCAGGTCGAGCATGAACTCAACGTAGTTCATCATCACTGGAAAATCCGGGGCTTGTGGATTGGTGCGCTGAAGTTTGTCCAGCTCTTTGTTAAAATGATCTGCTGCTGCCTTGGACCACTTCTTTTCAGCGCCACGTTTGCGCAGTTTTTCTATTTCCTTGTCCGGGCCGTCAAAGCCAAGTTCGTCTTGCAGTACTTTAATCTGCTGACGTAGGAAATAATCACGCTGTTGCTGATCGATGTCGGTATGAACTTTCTTTTGAATTTCATGCTTGATCTCCAGCATCTGGATTTCCTTCAGCATGTATTGAAGCAACAAAGTGCCCCGGTCAATGATGTTGCTGACTTCTAATATTTTTTGCTTTTCGGCTACGTCTACATTCAGGTTGGACGACAAGAAATGAATGAGGAAACTTGTGCTGCTGATGTTGTCGAGGGCAACCTGAGCTTCCTGCGGTATGTCCGGGTTGAGTTTGAGTATTTTGGAAGCAGCATCTTTCAGTGATTGCACCAACGCATCTGCTTCCTTGCTATTGAGATCAAGTGTCGGTTCCGATTGCAAGTCAATGCGGGCAGTGAGAAATGGTTCTTCGCTTACAAATTCTCTGATCGAAAACCGATTTTTGCCCTGAATGATGATCGTGGTGTTCCCATCCGGCAGTACCAGCATCTTGATAATCCTGGCAATTGTTCCGAAGCGATACAAATCCTCGATCGCAGGCTCTTCCAGTTGTTTATTTTTTTGTGCCACTACACCAATAATGCGATTACCCTGGTAGGCTTTCTTAATCAGGCGAATTGATTTTTGACGAGTCACCGTGATCGGAATAACAACTCCTGGAAACAGTACAGTATTCTTGATTGGAAGAATTGAAAGTTCTTCGGGCAATTCGTCGGGCCTGAGCTCAATATCTTTTTCCGGATTGATCAGTTGAATCAACTCCTCTGTCTCCTGCTGATCGGCTGGCGCAATGGCTATTTCTTTGAACATATTCAGGTGTCAATTTGACACAAAAAAGTTGTTAGTCCTATTAAAACGTGATGTCGTACACACTGGTCAATCGATGTGCCAAATACCTCTGCCGAGGGTTCCGAAAGCCAAAATGTTTTGTTAATCACATATTTTTCAGCCACTTTTCGTTAGCTTATGTAAACCAACAGTTGAAAAGATGACCTTGGCAAAAGCATTTTTTGCCGCTATTGCAGGTAGCGCGCTTTGCTTTGAATGGTTTTCTGCCTCTGCACAGGACCAACAAAATCCCAACGAAAAAAAGGTTTTCGTCAACGACTCAATTACCCATTTCGGCCAGTCTGACATATTCCTTTTTCCCAATGTCAACAAAATCAGGTACTACACCGACCTGGCCAAACTCAAAAGTATTCAGCAACTGGACGCAGCCAAGAACTTTGAAGAAATGTATAAGGCATTGCGTGAGTACGTCAAAAATTTTGGAATAGGAAATTTTTCCAGGAACGTACCGATGCTCTGGAAGCTTGCCAAACTTTCTGAAACATACGGACCGAAAGGCGAAGCAATTTTACTTTACAAACTTGCGCTTAAGCATCATCGTCAGGGTGGCAACATCCAAAATCTCTATGCCAGGTACGATTCAATAGAAACGCAGAAGAAAGAATATTATGTGCCGCTAGAGCAATACTATCAGTTAGTCAACTACCGGAAAGCAGTCGATACACTACACCCGCCACATTCCGTACTTGAGCCAATGGGCGATCATATCAATTCGGCAAAAGAAGACTACGGCCCTACGATCGGAAATGTCGATTATGTCCTGCTTTTTACTTCCAAAAGAAACAAGCACAAGAGTCGTGCTTACAATGAAGATATTTTCTTCAGTCTGAAACTAGATGGTGCCTGGACGCCCGCAGAGGAGTTCAAGACCATCAACACGGATTACAACGAAGGATCTGCCTGCCTTAGTCCCGATGGTAAGTATCTGTATTTCTCGAGGTGCGAGGCACCCAAGGGTTATGGCAAGTGTGATCTTTATGTCGCTACCATGAAAAAAGACAGCACCTGGGGGAAAATCAAAAACCTCGGACCTAATGTCAATACTCTGGGATGGGAATCACAACCTGCGATCAGTCATTCCGGTGACACGCTTTACTTCGCCAGCAACCGTGCGGAAGGTTTTGGTTACTCAGATATCTACTTCACTGTGAAAGACAAAAAAGGAAAATGGGGCCGGGCGCAAAATGCCGGGCCTATCATTAACACAGTACGCAGTGAGGTTAGCCCTTTCTTTCATCACAAGTTTAATGTCTTGTATTTCAGCTCGGATGGTCACCCTTTGAATTTTGGCGACTTCGACATCTACAAATCGTATAGAAATGCGTACGGCTGGGGCGAGCCTTTGAATATCGGCCCGTTGGTCAATGGTGCAGGAAGTGAATATTATTTCACGATCGATTCCAAAAGTCGCGACCTGTATTATGCCCGATCAAAAGAAAATGATATTCGGAACCTAGACCTCTACTCTTTTCCTGTGCCCATGGAAGCGCACCCGGAAGCAGTAGCTCTTTTCCAAGGAATCGTGCTGGACCAGGATGGCAAGCCGATCATCAAAGGAATTGTTTCGATCATTGATATAGATCATGGAATACAGGTGGCTCCGAAATTCCTGCGCGAAGATGGCACGTATGATTTCAGCCTCATCAACAAACGAAATTACCTGCTTATCATCCAGGGGGATGATTTCTTCCGTATTGAAGAACTCTTTTATATGCAGGGCGACAGGAAAGCAATTCATAAAGTAGAACCTATTGAGAGTAAAATTGCATTCAAGTCACTGGAATTTGAGCACGGTAAATCCGATATACTTGAATCCATGCACAACGATTTGGCCAAGGTTGGAAATTTTTTAATAGACCATCCGGAAGAAAGCTTGCGGATTTCAGGTCATACGGATTCTGCCGGTGACGAAACGGCAAATCTTCAATTGTCACAATCACGGGCAGATGCTATCAAAGCATATCTTGTGGAGCAATTCAAAGTGGATGAATCCCGGATTACGGCCATTGGCTACGGGAGCTCCAAACCTATCGTTGAAGAAACAAACCAGGAGTCCAAACAAATCAACCGCAGGGTGGAGTTTGAATTAATTAAGCAATAAATCTAAGTCAGTAGTGTTGCCGTTTCTTCTGCTTCGATGACGATGTCGTCTTCGCCCACATCATCAAAGGGATTTTCGAGTTGATCCTGGATGTTGTCAAGACTTACAAGAATGAAACTGTACATCACAGGCATGACATACTCCAACTGTGCCGAAAAATCGTGAAAGGTGCTGGCAAAGTAAGGCCCGTAGATAATTGGGAAAGTATAAATGAAAAACTTACTGTATGCCCTGAGCGTAACCGGAGTGCGGTATCGATGAATGATCCGCATATTATCGAAGGCAATAATCATTTTACTAACATATTGGCTTACACGGGATATTTCTCCGCTCTGCACACCGTGTTTCCTGAATTCCATTGTCAAAGTTGAGAGCTTGGAAAATAATTCATAAATCTTTTTCTCATCCTTGTCCCACACCTTCAAATCCTTTGTCCGGAACATGTCTTTCATGGTAAGCAGCATTTCACGGAGCAAATGCTTCGCGCGAACTGCGAGGTCATGGTCGTGGTCGCTTGACCAATCGCGAGAAGCATAGTAGATCGCGATCGCATGCCCTTTGAAATCCGAGAAACGCTGCAGCGCTGTTTCTCTTCTTGTATATGCCGACCCGATGCTAAACACGACTGGAAATACGATGGCCACCCCTACCAGCATGTCCGGGAATTTTGCCGTCAGCCCATATTTGAAGCACAAGTAACTGGACAGGATGGAGAGGCCAGTAATGACAAAAGTTTTGTAATTGATGATCAGCTTAAAGCTGCGAAGGATCTTGTACATGGCAAAGTCGCGATACGATTAACGTTTCAAGTTTTTAAAAAGAACTGGTATTAACAAATTGTTACGTGATTTGTGGCGTAATCCTTCAAGTTTGATTCGAGTTATTTACTTTTAAGCATGAACTACCGGATCGACCTGTTCGCCCTTTTTATATTTCTCGGAATTGTCCAGGCTGTGTTCCTGTCGTTCTTTTTTCTAACGGGTGAAAACCGGAAAGTACAAGCCAATTCCCTTCAGGGAATTCTCCTGCTGGCGATTGCCGCCAATGTCATCGAGATTTTGATCATGTACACTGGTTATATCACCCAATGTCTTTTCCTGGTGGATTTTTCCGAACCGATTGCTTTTGCTATCGGGCCCGCACTTTACTTGATGATCCGGAGCCGGGCGCGTGGCGGAGTTGAACGAATCCACTATCTCCATTTTATTACTACGGCTATCTATTTCATTCTGCTAGTCCCTTTTTTCCTTGCGCCAGAAGACCTCAAATACAATGCGTACATCAGCGCTTATCATCCCGACTTTCAATTCCGGGAAGTGCACATGAACTATGATCCACGTTTAAACTGGATTACACATCACCCTACTGAATTGATCCTGCTCAGCCTGTTCATTTATATCATACTTTCTTTCGTTGAGATCGTCAGGGCTTTCAAAAGTAAAAGCGAGCCATTCTGGAAAGCAACAAACCCTATTCTTGTACTCTTGCGATCGGAGGTCATTGTATCCGCTTCACTCTTGATCTTAATTTTTGTGGTGAAATTGCTCAACAAGAACGACACGGGCGACCACCTGTTTGCCACCTACATCTCACTGACCGTGTACCTGACCAGTTTCCGGGTAATCCGTCACTCTGGGTTCTTCAAACAAGCCACACTCGCAGATACTTCCAAATACAAGACATCGACATTGTCAGTCGATCAAAAAGAAAACATTTTAGACCGACTGAAACAGGTTATGGAAAAAGAAAAGCCCTTCCTCAGTCCAACCTTTTCATTGCCTGACCTGGCAGACAAGCTTAAAATTTCAGTTCACCAACTTTCACAGGCAATTAATGAAGGCCTTGACAAAACTTTTTTTGAATTGATTGCCGAATACCGGGTGGAGGAAGCCAAGCATTTGCTTAAAAGTCAACCTAACATTAAAATTGAAGAAATTGCTGAGCAGGTGGGGTATAATTCAAAGTCTTCGTTCAACACTGTATTCAAGAAAATTACGGGGAAAACGCCCTCTGAATACCGCGTGTAAATTCCCCATTGCCACCGCGCAACCCTTTGAATTGATTTGACGTCTTGCCTATTGTTATTTCTTTTTTAACCACGCTACCATGACCCGATTTCTCACTGCCATTTTCCTCATACCCACACTTTGCCTGGGCCAAACTACCCTGGAGAGAGCCAAGTCTTTTTACAATGAAAAAAAATATGCCGATGCCGAAAAGTCGTTGAAACTCATTGGAGAAAAATCCGGTGACTATGCAGCAGCGCGCTACTACCTGGGCCGCGTGTCGTTCGATAAGAAAGACTATGACGCTGCTGTTGATTATTTCGAGGAGGCAACCAAAGCTAACAGCAAGGAGAGTGAATATTTTGTATGGCTTGGAGATACATATGGCTCGATCGCCCAGAATGCCAATGTTTTCAAACAAGGATTGCTTGCTCCAAAAATGAAAAAGGCCTGGGAAAATGCCATTGCCTTAGATTCAAAGAACCTGAATGCACGCCTCTCATTGATTCAATTTTACCTGCAAGCACCCGGCTTCATGGGTGGCAGTATTGACAAAGCCAAAGAAGTGGCAAAGCAGATCATGGCCATTAAGCCCGCCGAAGGCCATCAGCAGATGGCCAGTATTTATGTGAATCAAAAGCAACCAGTAGAAGCTGAAAAAGAATATTTGGAGTGCATGAAAATTGACCCGGCATATACTTCAGCCCTGGCCAATTTTTATTTAGAGCAGAAAAAGTACGACAAGGCGTTTGGGCTTTTCGAGGACGCCATGAAAAAAAATCCAGACAACTATGTGGCGATCTACCAAATGGGAAGAGCTGCAGCGGTCGCAGGACAGCGAATGGATCAAGGCGAGGAATGCCTGAAAAAATATTTGGCCTATCAACCCAAGCCAAACGAACCCTCGATCGCAAGAGCTAATATGCGAATGGGGCAAATCAAGGAAAAGAAAGGGAGCAAGCCGGAGGCTAAAAAATACTTTGAGGCAGCCCTCAAAATGGATGGATCTTTGAAAGAAGCAAAGGAGGGCCTAGAGCGTTGCAGCAAATAAGCCCTCCTTTGAATTGTAGTTTCTAGTTTTTCTTATCGAGATCAGGAAGTACAAAATCATCCAACGCGCTGGGTAATTTCATCATTGCCTCTATGTCTTTAACGGTGCGTGGTGCCAATATTGACAAGTGTTCATATCCATCTTTCGTCAGAAGGTAGTCGTCTTCGATACGAACTGCAATGCCCCACCATTTTTTGTCGCATTTGGAATTTTCAGGAATATAAATCCCCGGCTCAATAGTAATGGTCATATTCTCTTGCAGCGTCTCGTATGTACCCTTGTCATGTACATCCAGGCCAATGTGGTGACAGCAGCCGTGGGGATAGTACCGATGTTCTTCAGTTTCGGTCTGAATAATCCCTAATTCTTTTAGCCCTTTGTTAATTGCAGTTTGAGTGGCAGCTGTTAAATCTTTGAACGGTGTACCAGGCTTGCATATTTTCATAGCATCTTCCTGTGCCTTTAATACCAGTTCATAGATCTGCTTTTGCTCTGTCGAGAATTTCCCATTGATTGGAATAGTGCGAGTAATGTCGGCTGAGTAACCACGGTACTCTGCACCCAGATCCATCAGTATAAGATCTTTATTCGAAATATTGGGTTTGTAGTTGTCGATGTAGTGCAGGATACAACCATTGTGTCCCGCTCCAACGATAGACGGGTACCCCAAATCTTCCGCCTGGTATTTTTTGAAAACGTATTCATGAATTCCCTGGATTTCACGTTCGCTCATTCCGGGTTTCAATGCTTTCATTACTTCAACCTGGCCCGCACATGATATTCTAACGGCTTTGCGAATCATTTCAAGTTCTTCTTTGGTCTTGATTCCGCGCAGGCTGTTCATGATCGGGTTGAGGCCTCTCATGTCCAGATTATTTTTTTGTGGCTCTACCGCCAGTGTGGTTCCGCTTGCTTCCGGATACTTCACTTTTGCCTTGAACTGTGCGATCAGGTCATACAAATCTGAAGAATCACGTGGGTTGTTGCGGACATCGTTTTTGAAATCGGTGAAAAGAATCGAAGCAAACTTGCTGAAGTCAACATTGTATTTTTTGAATTCTTTGTTGTTGAACGCGAAGTCAAGGCCCAGTTTTTCAGTGGCACCCACAGTGCCTAGCCTACGGCCTGTCCACATCTCAGCTTGTTCGCTGCGCGGTTGTACAAAAATGATCTCATTATACTGCTGACCGTTACTTGATGTTTGCATGTCTTTGAAAACCATCAAAACGGCATCCGGCTCCTTATATCCTGAGAAATAAAAGAAATTGGGATCCTGGTGGTAAACGAAATCCACATCGTTGGCCCTGTTCCTAACCGGGTTAGCAAAGAAGACGGCAACGGAATTTGCCGGCAGCTTCTCGCGCAGCTTATCTCTGCGGTCTTTATAAAAAGCTTTTGACAAAAAATCACTGGGCAGGTCAGATTCCTGGGCGAACCCAATGACCGAAAAGGTGAATACGATAAATACGGTGATTAGTGCCTTCATAATTGATTAAGGTTTTTATGCAATTAAACTCTTTTTCCTTTTCGAAACCTGCCAAAATTGACTGACGGCAGGCGTTCGACTTTATAAAATCGGCCTACTAACCTATAAAAACCGTCTTACAGTGGCCATTGGCCACCGTTGATTTGCTTAAAATTCAAAACGACTATTTCTATGCAACAAACACTTGAAACCCCTGGCCGCCGGTACGACTTGGATTGGCTGCGACTGATTGCCATCCTGATCCTTCTTTTTTTCCATACAGGAATGTGGTTCAATTCCTGGGACTGGCACGTCAAAAACAACGAGACCTCTACCTCATTCAACTACTGGATGGTGTGGCTACATTTCTGGCGGATGCCCATGCTACTTTTCATCTCCGGAGCCGGGACTTACATGGCCCTCGGAAAAAGGACTTCGGGGCAATTCGCCGGGGAGCGGTTTAAGAAACTCTTTATCCCGCTTGTATTTGGAATGTTCGTTATCGTACCCCCACAGATCTACTACGAACATATCAAGCAATATTCAGGCTATGGCGATTTCTACAAAACTGTTTTCAATTTCGTTCCTTACCCAAAAGGAAGTTTCAGTTGGCATCACCTCTGGTTTGTTGCATACCTGTTTGTGTATTCGTTGGTGGCGCTACCGTTCCTGACATACCTGAGATCTCCGAAGTCGGCAGGGTTTAGAAATTTTGCAACAAAGATTTTTTCCAGCCCGGCGGGCATGCTTTTCATTCCCGCCATTTTTATCCTGGTCACACAAATTCTACTCCGTCCTTATTTTCCCGATGAAAAGCATAACCTCCGCGATTTGTCTTATGTCGTTTATTATTTCTGTTTTTTCTTTTTTGGAATGATCTTTTATTCATCGCCACAGTTATGGCAACTCATCGGTCAGCAACGAAAATCTTTACTCATCGCCACATTGTTTTCCCTGGTTCTATTTTATGGCGTTTACCTGCACTTTAGGCATGTCATTCAATTTCCATGGAATGATGACACTGTTGAGACCATCTTCGATGTGATCGCCATTTTTGTGGGATGGTTCTCACTAATCACGATCATCGGTTTCGGGCAACGTTACCTTAACCGCCCTCATCCATGGCTCAAATATTTCAACGAAGGGTTGTATCCATTTTACATTTTGCATCAGACCGTAATCATTGCGATCGGGTATTATATCTGTCAATGGAATTGGAGTATCGGTGCGAAATTCTGGTCTATCAGTTTGCTAACATTCGCCAGCTGCGTGCTACTGTACTTTGTTATTCGTACCAACAATGTCACACGCCTTCTCTTCGGCTTAAAGATGAAAAAGGCATCAGGTGAACCGAAGTCAGAATACGCTGTGACCAGATAGATTATCCAATGGCTATGAGAGAAACAGCTATTTTTGTAGACCTAAAAAAACAGTATGCCTCACATAGCCATTCTTTCCTGCAGCGTTCGCACAGGCCGTCATAGTCATCGCGTTGCCCTTTATTTCAAAAAATTTGTTGAAGAAAATAACCTGGGGACTGCCGAAATACTTGACCTGAACGAATACCAGTTCCCTGTCTTCAACGAAAGGCTAAAATTTCAACCCAATCCAACACCACTTGTTTTGAAGTTTGCGGATAAGATAAAATCTGCGGATGGCGTGATTATCGTAACACCTGAATATAATGGTGGTTATCCTGCGGCACTAAAAAATGTGGTCGATCTGCTTTACGATGAATGGTTCAAGAAGCCTGTGGCGATTTCAACCGTCTCCGATGGTTCCTTTGGTGGAACACAGGTAATCACCTCGATTCAATTTTCACTCTGGAAAATCCGTGCATGGACTGTCCCAGCGATGTTTCCTGTACCCAAAGTGGGCGAGTCGTTTGATGAAAGT
Source organism: Cytophagales bacterium WSM2-2 (assembly GCA_015472025.1). Classification (NCBI taxonomy): domain Bacteria; kingdom Pseudomonadati; phylum Bacteroidota; class Cytophagia; order Cytophagales; species Cytophagales bacterium WSM2-2. The sequence goes on along the minus strand of BNHL01000001.1, from coordinate 2,715,266 downwards.
GGAAACGCCACCGACAAAGCGCGCACCGACAAGCGTGCCGCTACATTTGTGAACGAATTGCTCTGGTGTGTAGAAGCCAAGAAGCGAATGGCCGGGTAATGAAAACAGAATTCTTAAACTACATCTCCGAAAAAAGACTCTGCTCGACCAAAGATAAAATCCTGTTGGCAGTCAGTGGGGGTTTAGACTCCATGGTGATGCTCCATTTGTTTCGTGAGTGTAGTTTTAAGATAAGTGTGGCCCACGTTAATTTTCAATTGCGAGGAAAAGAGTCAGATGGAGACGAATTGTTCGTTAAAGAATTCTGTGTTGAAAATTCAATTTCTTTTTTTGCTAATCATTTTGACACTCTTGCTTACGCTGCGGAAAAATCACTTTCAACTCAAATGGCTGCACGTGAATTGCGCTATCAGTGGTTTGATAAGCTCATTCAAGAACACAGCTTTAACCGGCTTGCTACAGCGCATCATCTGAACGATTCGATTGAAACTGCCCTCCTCAATCTTGTCCGCGGCTCCGGACTGGAGGGATTAGACGGTATCTCATCCAAAAATGGAAATATCATCCGTCCTCTTCTTTTTGCAACCCGGGAACGAATTGAGGCTTACGCGAAAGAAAACAACATCGCGTGGCGCGAAGATAGCAGCAACGCATCTGATGACTACCAGCGCAATTTGATCAGGCATAAGGTGGTACCATTGTTGAAAGAATTGAATCCTTCCCTTGAAAATTCTTTTTCAGAATCGATGGAAAAAATTTCAGGAGCGGCAGAGTTGATGGCTATGGGTATCGCATATTGGAAAGAGAAGTTTGTGATTTCGAAAGGAGATCAAATTCACCTGGATAAAAAAGGAATTGAATCTGAAGGCATACTTTGGAATCTAATCAAATCTGATGGTTTCAACCTGGATCAGTGCCGGCAAATTATAAAATCACTGCATGGGCAATCCGGGAAAAAATTCTCATCGTCCGACTTTGAATTGATCATTGATCGAGATGATCTCATTATTTCAAAAATGATAACGGATCTTCAGGATGTTTATATTGAAGAAGGTCAGATCGAGGCGCACATGGGTAAACATACACTTCGACTAAGCGAAACGAAAAATTCTTCCATTCCAATTAAAGCCACGACCGTCTTGCTCAACATCTCCAAACTCCAATTCCCATTACGATGGCGCAAATGGAAAGCCGGTGATTTCTTTTATCCGTTGGGAATGAATCACAAAAAAAAACTCAGTGATTTTTTAATTGATCAGAAAATCTCAGTTGCAGAAAAAGAGACAGTTACTGTTCTGGAGTCTGGAAATGAAATTGTGTGGGTGGTGGGATATCGAATTAGTGAGAAGTACAAGTCTAGTGAATCTGAAGGGCAAATTTTATTGACCCTTTCCTGATCACAAATGCTCCTTCTTATTCTTCACCAGGTCATACATGAGCTCGCGTGCACGGTGAAGCTGAGCTTTCACTGTTCCCAATGGGGCATCCAGTTCTACCGCTATTTCTTCGTAGCTCAATTCATGAAAGTAGCGTAGCCTCACCAGTTTCTGGTATTTGCCGGGCAGCATATTAACAAACACCTGGATCAGCTCTTCCTTCTGTGCACGGATAGCCTCCTCCTGCGGATCGGGATTATTCATATCCTGAACATCAATGCCCACAGGTTGTCCGTCATCATCGGTGTAGGTGTTTTCGATGCTCAGCGTATTGAGTTTTTTCTTACGGATGTGGTCAATCGTATTGTTCGTGGCAATGCGAAAGAGCCAGGTACTGAAAGTAAAATCTTTTTTGAAGCGGTGCAGGCTACGAAAGGCTTTGCTGAATGACTCCATAGTGAGGTCTTCGGCATCGTCAACATTGCGCACCATTTTGAGGATCATATGGTACACGGGCCGCTTGTAGCGCTGCAACAGTTTGCCGTAGGCCTTGTCGTCCCCGCCCACAGCCATATCTATCAATTTGAAGTCCTCCAGCGCTTTGGAAGAGAACCGGCCTTCTTCTAATTCTTCCATTTTACTTTTTTAGCGAAAAGTGCCTTCGCACCGGTACCAAGGTAGTAAAAGACGTACATAAAATCTAAAAACGGGGTTTTCCACGTCTCGAAAGAGTCACCCAATTTTCGCGGTAAGGAATGAAATAAGATCATCATGAGGATAATCCGTACAACGAACACAATCAGTATTGAGTTGGCCCAAGGTGAAAGAAAAATTGCGGGTACCACCAAAAACCAGGTGAGGAATAGTGAAAGTGAGAACAAAGTCAACAAGAGCTTATCCACAAATTTATAGCGCTTGCCTACAGAGAGATGGCGAAATTTCTGGTGCAGATAGTCCGACCACTTCGTCTTTGCTATCGAGCGCATAACAGCCTCTGATCCAATCCGTACCTGTGTATTTTCCCGGGTAGCATGTTGGTTTACGAAGAGGTCATCATCACCACCGGTAACTCCCAGGTGTGAGTTGAAGCCCTTATTCTCTAGAAACAATTCTTTCCGGTAAGCCAGGTTTCTCCCAACTCCCATGTAAGGTTTGCCCATCAGTGCAAAGCCAATGAACTGTATACCTGTGAGGAAAGATTCAAAGCGGACAAAGGAGTTCAGCAAACCGCCAGTCTTGAAATAGGGCGAAAAGCCGAGCACAATTTTGGTTTGAGGTTGAATGTCTCCCATCATGGAAGTAATCCATTGGTTACCAGCCGGACGGCAATCGGCATCTGTAAGCAAAACCCAGTCGTATCGGGCAGCCTTGATTCCCAGCGTTAATGCAAATTTTTTACCATTGATATGTTCGGGTTTTTGTGTCACACGAACCATCTTCAGTCGTTCATCTTCTTTGGTGGCTTGCAGCAGGTAATCGTAGGTGCCATCATTGCAACGATCTTCCACAATGATCACTTCAAATTCAGAACATTCCTGTGTAAGTAAAGCAGGGACAAGCTCGCGCAAGTTTTGTTCTTCATCATGAGCACATACGATGACTGAAACACCCGGCAGGGTTTCGGTTGACCTGCCGTAATTTGCCTTGTGGAAAGCCAGCGCAAGCATCGCTAAGTAAATGATTTGAACTCCGAGGGCGGCCAGACCAATGATCGTGAACGTCAAGACGTTTGGGATTTGAAATTTAAAAACGACAAAGATAAAGGGTTATCCAAGACAGAAAAGATGAAATCCATAACTTTGCCGATTCAATGGAATTCAAACTTACCGCCACCGACCCCAACTCAAGCGCCCGTGCTGGAATTGTGGTCACCGACCATGGCGAAATCCCAACTCCCATCTTCATGCCTGTAGGGACGGCCGGATCAGTAAAAGCAGTGCATCAACGCGAACTGAAAAACGACATCGATGCCAAGATCATCCTCGGTAATACCTATCATTTGTACCTGAGGCCTGGATTGGATGTGCTGGAAAAAGCCGGGGGATTGCACCGATTCAACACGTGGGATCGCACAATTTTGACTGACAGCGGAGGCTACCAGGTCTATTCACTTGGTGAAAATCGTAAGATCACGGAAGAAGGTGTAGTTTTTAAATCGCATATCGATGGCTCAAAGCATGTTTTCACACCAGAAGGCGTGATGGACATTGAGCGAACCATTGGAGCCGATATCATCATGGCCTTTGATGAGTGTACACCCTACCCCTGCGAATATTCTTATGCCAAAAAATCGATGGAGATGACACACCGGTGGCTGAAGAGGTGTGTCGACCGGGTTGCAACGACTGAGCCAAAGTATGGATACAGCCAGGCGCTGTTTCCTATCGTGCAGGGAAGTGTCTATAAAGATTTGAGAATCCAATCAGCTGAATTTATCGCTTCACAAGATCAGCCGGGAAATGCGATCGGTGGCCTTTCGGTGGGAGAGCCGCACGAGATGATGTATGAAATGACTGAACTGGTCTGCGGAATTTTACCAAAGAACAAGCCCAGGTACCTGATGGGCGTAGGAACCCCGGAGAACATTTTGGAAGGAATTGCCCTTGGTATCGATATGTTCGATTGTGTGATGCCTACCCGGAATGCACGCAACGGAATGTTGTTTACGACCCAGGGAATCATCAATATCCGGAATGAAAAATGGAAAGACGATCTTAGTCCCATCGATGAAGCGCTGGGTGGTTACGTGAGCAGTAATTATTCGAAAGCCTACTTACGACACTTAATCATAGCCAAAGAAATATTAGGCGCGCAAATTGCTTCTGTCCACAACCTGACCTTCTATCTTTGGCTGGTGAAGCAGGCACGCCAGAAAATAGAAGAAGGAGTTTTTATGGAATGGAAAAACCGAATGGTGAAACAAGTATCAACACGGCTATGACACAGACTGTCAACCGAAGACTATAGACTAAGTAATGAAGCTCATCGACCGCTATATCATCAAGCAAGTTCTATCCACGTTTTTTTTCGTGATGATGATCCTGGTCGCCATTATTGTGGTCATCGACATCACCGAGAAAGTAGATAAGTTCAACGACAAACATGTTCCCATGCCGGTGATCCTGACTTACTACATGGATTTTATCCCATGGATTTCAGGGCTGCTTACACCTATTATCTGCTTCATCGCGATAGTATATGTCACTTCGCGATTAGCCGCTCATACTGAGATTGTAGCTATTTTAAGCAGCGGCACCAGCTTTGGAAGATTGCTAGTTCCTTACTTCATCGCGTCCGCTATCATTGCGGCCATCAGTTTTGTTTTCAACGGATGGGTGATCCCACACTCCAATCGCGATCGGCTTGGTTTTGAAATGCAATATTTTCAAAACAAGTATTACTTCGAGAGTCGAAATGTGCACATGCAAACGGCTCCCAACGTTTACCTGTACATCCAGAATTACAACAACCAATCTAACAATGGCTATCAATTCAGCCTGGAGCGTTTCAAAGACAACAAACTTGTCGAGAAACTTACAGCCGACAACATTCAATGGGACACCGTTAAACATAAATGGACTCTTCATTACTGGAAGAGAAAAAAAATAGATCAGATTTTTGACGTCAAGTCGAATGTGGATTCACTGAATGCCGTGAAAACAAAAGCGCAGATCAGCGAAGCCAGCAATTCACAGTCCTCCACCCTTTCCGGGACTCCGGTTAACGACAAGCCGTCAATCCGTTTGCAGTCAAACATTACCGAGCAAGGTGACGCCATCGACACCACGCTGGTTATCACTCCGAAGGATTTTGAAAACAACGCACAGGAATACAGCGGCATGACCATTCCTGAATTGACGCACGAAATTGACAAACTCCATTTTCGCGGTACTACAGGTGTTGAGGCATATGAAGTTGAGCGTCACATTCGCTTTGCTGCTCCTTTCACCACCTTTGTTCTGGTTTTCATGGGCGTGATTGTATCCGCCCGGAAAAGTCGTGGAGGAACCGGTTTTCAAATTGCACTTGGTTTCTTGCTGGCGTTTGTTTTCATTTTGTTTTTCACGATGACACGCACTTTTGCTGAAACCGGATCACTTGCTCCGGTGTTAGCTGCATGGCTTCCCAATCTCATTTTCGGAGCACTGTCGATGTTCATGTATAAATACGTCCCACGGTGAAAGCAACCGTTGGCGATTATATCAAGCTTCATCTCATCGTTTTCCTGTTTGGCTTCACGGCCATACTCGGAAAACTGGTTTCCATCCCCAGCGTTGAAATGGTTTTTTACAGGACGCTGTTGGCTGCTCTAGGTATGGCGGCTTTGATCTTGTTTACGAAAGGATCGTTTGTGGTTCCTTCACCAAAGGACTTCTGGAAGCTCATGCTCACCGGGTTGATTGTTGCCATACACTGGCTTACGTTTTTCGGTTCGGGAAGAGTAGCTAATCCATCGGTAAGTTTGGTGGGCTTCGCCACCTGTTCTTTCTGGGCAGCCTTAATTGAGCCTATTGCCAAAAAACAAAAAATCAGGCCAATGGAAGTTGGGCTGGGTATCGCGGTGCTCATCGGCTTGTACATCATTTTTTCGTTTGACTTCAACTATCCATTAGGACTGTTACTTGGTATTACTTCAGGGTTAACGGCAGCTATCTTCAGCGTGATTAATTCAAAAATGGTAGGCCGGATTTCTTCTTATACAATCACTTTTTATGAAATGGTATCGGCATGCCTGGGAATTGTGATCTTCTTTCCATTCTATCAAAAATATATTTCGAATGGTGAGTTGAATTTACTGCCCTCCGCTACCGACTGGATTTACCTGGCTATTCTCGGGTGGGTTTGTTCTGTTTACGCTTACTCACAAATGATCGATTTGTCGAAAAAGCTTTCTGTCTTTTTTATCCAATTGGCGCTCAATCTTGAGCCGGTATATGGCATTGGGTTTGCCATCCTTATTTTCGGTCAGCAGGAAGTGATGGGTTGGAGTTTTTATTTAGGCACGTTGATCATCCTTACCGCAGTGGCATTGTACCCGGCCCTAAAACGAAGGTTCGAACATCATTTCAATACGCCACTCCAGTAGTCCATCTCCGAAAACTCTTTTCTGAGGTCTATGGATTTTTCAAAAATCCCGTAAACACTCGCTCCCGAGCCGCTCATCGATGCATACATTGCTCCCGCTGAATACAACTTGTCTTTTACTTTGGCAATTACCGGGTGTTTTTTGAAAATAGAATCTTCAAAACGATTGATGAGCTTACCTTTCCATTCGCTCACTGGGAGGCCGAGTATTTCGCTCAAAGAAGTTTCAATTTGCTGCGGCTGAATGCCTGCGTAGGCATCCGCTGTAGAGACGTGTACTTCGGGCTTTATCAAAACAAGAAATTTATTCTTCAGGCTTAGCGATGATGGTGACAAGACCTCACCACGACCAGTTCCAAACATCGGACGATCCTCAATAAAAAAAGCGCAATCACTTCCGAGTTGGGAAGCATAGTCCTTTAACTTTTCTTGTGAAATATTCAGGCCAAAAACATGATTCAATGAAGACAATGTAAATGCTCCATCTGCCGAACCACCGCCCAGACCTGCTCCCATCGGAATCAGTTTATGCAAATGAATCTTTGCGTTGCCAATTTTGAGATCGCGCTGAAGAAGTTCGAAGGCTTTGACACACAAGTTGTCCTTTTCATTGCCCGGCACAGCAATTCCCGACTGGGAGAATGAAAACTGCGGTGATGGAATCACCTCAAGAATGTCTGTGCGTGGAACCGGATAAAAGCAAGTTTCGATGTTATGGTATCCGTCATTTCTCCGGGACACTACTTCAAGTCCCAGGTTGATTTTACAATGAGGGAAAGTTACCATACTTTAAATTTCAAAAATTCAGATTTCAAATTCCAGGTAGTCTGAAATTTGAAATCTGTGATTTGAAATTATTTCGTCAATCGTTCAATCAGGTTTTGAGTGATCCCTGATGATGAAAATCCGCCATCGTGCATCAGGTTCTGCATGGTCACCATTCGTGTAAGATCGGAGAACATAACCACGATGTAATTCGCGCAATCTTCTGCCGTAGCATTTCCTAAAGGAGACATCATTTCGGCATAATCAAAGAAGACGTCAAAGCCGGAAATTCCAGCGCCAGCAGTTGTCTTCGTCGGTGATTGTGAAATAGTATTCACGCGCACTTTTTTCTTAGTGCCGTAACGCTGTCCATAACTGCGTGCAATGGATTCGAGCATGGCTTTTGCCTGTGCCATATCAGTATAATCGGGATATGCACGCTGAGCCGCGATGTAGCTAAGTCCAAGCACCGATGCGTACTCATTGAGTGCATCGAGTTTCTCACAGCATTGCAAAATCTTATGGAACGAAAGTGCGGAAATATCCAGTGTCTTCAGGTACCATTCGTAATTCATGTCGCCATACTCCTTGCCCTTACGGATGTTAGGACTCATACCAATCGAATGAAGTACAAAATCAAGTTTGCCACCTAGTATTTCCTGTGACTTGACAAAAAGGTTATTCAGGTCTTGCTCAGATGTAGCGTCAGCCGGGATCACTTCAGCACCGCAGGTCTTTGCCAAGTCATTGATCTTACCCATGCGCATGGCAATCGGTGCATTTGTCAACGTGAATTTTCCTCCTTCGGCATGCACTTTCAAAGCGGTTTTCCAGGCGATTGAATTTTCATCGAGAGCTCCAAAGATGACTCCTCTTTTTCCTTTCAATAAATTATACGACATGATTTTCGGGTTTTTGAATGCGCTGCAATATTACAAAATCCTGTCAAGTGTTGTTGTCACCCGGAACTGAAATGGTAAAAACTGAACCTTTGCCATAGACGCTCTTCACGGCAATTTCTCCTTTCATTTTTTCAACCGCTTTTTTTGTCAGGTACAGGCCAACACCATTGCCTTTAGACCGCTCTGTTCCGCGGAAGTACAGATCAAAAATCCGGGAATGAAACTTCTCCTCAATTCCTATCCCATTATCCTCCACCGATATGTTCAATGTTCGTTTCTTCCATTCCGAGGTGACACGTATAACAGGTTTGCCCTCATTGTCAGGCTTTCTGAAGTGAATGGCATTTTCGATCAGATTCTGAAAAACAACCTTGAGCAAAGACGGGCTTGCATACAAATAAACGGGTACCTGTTCTTCGTAGGTGAATGCGATGTTGAAGTGCTGAATCTGCAAATCAAATTTCTCTTCAGCTTCTTGTACGACATTCCGCAAGCTAACCCGTATTATATCGGAGACAGGTTGATTGAGCAAGTACGCCATTTGCAATTTGAACAGCATGCTATCCATATCACGGGCTGTGTGAGCGACATGGGTGAAGAGGTGCGCTAGGTCGTTTTGGTCCAGGCGCGAAATGTTCTCCAGGCCCATCAGGGTCGAGATCGGTCTGCGTATGTCATGCGAGGCGTGATACAGAAAAGTATCGAGTTCATGGATCGTGTTTTGCAATTGTACTGTTCTTTCGGCCACCTTGCTTTCGAGCTCCTGGTTGCTGTAGCGAATCACTTCGTTTTGACGCAACAGGGTAAGACTTTGCGCTTCCAATTCAGAGTTTTTCTCTTCAATGTCCTCGCGCTGCATCGCGATGATATCGTTTTGCTTTTTCACTTTCCGGTAACTGTTAAGAAAATAAATCAGGAAAATGATCATTACTATACCCAATAGTACTGCCCCATAGATAAGGTCTTGCTGTGTCTCAATCTCTTTTCTTTGCAACTGGTTACTTTGTGCCAGCAGTTGAATTTCATTCTCCTTTCTTTCCAGGTTGTAGCGCGCCTGTACCTGCGCCAACTGAATGGCTCGCTCCTCATTGTTGACAGAATCGTTCAACTGGATTTGCAGCTTCAGCGCCTGGTGGGCACGCGGGAAATCCCTGATCAACTCGTAATACTTTGCCTCGATTTTAGTAAAGGAGAATTTAAACTGAAGCTTGGACTCGGGAGTCCTTTTCATAAAATAACGGGCCGAGTCCAAATACTCTTTTGCACGCAAGCCATTATTCAATTTTATGTAAATCTCTGCAAGGGAAATGCAGGCATTGCAAGCACTTGAGAACTGGTTGTAGGATTTGCTTATCCTTAAGTCTTCGTGAATGAAAGGGATCGCCTCATTTAATTTTCCCATTTGCGTCAAAACATAGCCTTTGTTTCCATTGACCAGCGCTACCCAAAAATTGTTCTTCATTTCCCTGGAGAGAATGAGTGCCATCTGAAATGCCTCCAGCGATTTATCGAACTTGCTGAGCCGCCGGTAGGCAAGGCCAACAGTGTTCCACCCACTCATTATCGAAAACCGGATGTCATACGAAATGGAGTCCACTGAGATTTTCTCATAACTTTTCAGGCACGATTCAAAATCAACAATGCAGTTCACATAGTTGCCTGCTTTGTAGTTGATCTGTGTCGCCTGGTAAAGCAGTGGTGTGGTGAGCGTATAACTCTTTTCATCTTCAAAAATCCGGAGGGCATCATAGGTGCATTTTTGGGCTTCCGTAAGCAAATCACTGTTGTAATAAATAAATGAGAGACTTTTTAGGGTGAGGCCTTCCAGGTGCTTGTTTTTTAGTAAGAGCGCTTGCTTATTGGCCTCCCTGTAGAACCGTATAGCCCAGGCAGTGAGGGTGTCGTTCTCATATATCTTGCCTAGATCAAGCAATGCTAATGTCTTGGCACCCGTGGGGGTACCGGTGAAAGCAGCGATCAAATCAGAGGCACGGGTTTCAAGTGATCGATGGGTCTCGGCACCCAAGATTTTTGCCAGCGCTGCTCGTTCACTTTCAAATGCTCCTGCCGGAGCCGATGAGATGACACTCACAAGGCTATCCGCTGGGGTCAGCGTTTGAGCCGCTGAAATGCCAGCTGCACCACAGGTCAGCAGTATGACAAATAGTTCAACTCTCATCCGGTTCTGTATAGGGCAAACAATTTTTACCGTTGACAATTTTGGAATGGAAATAAGGTGAAAATGTCTCATTTATCAGAATTTATCGTGCGTGTTTTTCATCGATTCAAAAGATTTGTTAATTTTAGACCATCCAAAAATCAAACCTTATGGAAGAAACCGCTTTTGTCAATGAATGGGACCGCTACATGCAACTGGGTGCTGTAACCTGTGTAAGTATCGGGATAATCATTCTCCTTTACCATGAATTCAGGGTAATGCAGATCAAGGACTACAAGGAAAAATACGATTATGTAAATCTGAACGAAGTGCGCTTCTTCTGGTATGCCGTATTGGCCGTTGTGGTTGCCCTTGGTTTTTATGCTAATTCCCTGGCCACCGAGAAGATATTGACCCATGGTATCCTGTGGTTTTATGTGAGGCTATTCATCACTATTAGCTTTATCGTTATAGGCTATTTTGTCTTCTACAGTATGGTGCGCATTTACTATCCCCGCTATGTAGAAAAAAGACTCGTTAAGTTGCGCAACAAGCCCCGTGTGTCCCCAGCCGGAAATCAGATGAGAAAGCTCTCTGAAGAAGAAGAAGATGCTCACCTTGATGCAAGCCAGATTGCGGAGGAAGCCAGTGCTGTTCATTCCGTAGATTATGACGTGTGGATAGATGAAAAGACTGGTCATAAAAAAATTGAGAAATACGAGAGCTACCTGCATGCAGAACAGTGCCCTGAATGTGGATTCTTTACCTTCAAGATCAAGAAGGAAGAAGTCGAAGTAAAGCCTACTCAAACGGAAGGCGGGCTTCTGCTCAAACACTATCAGTGCGATTATTGCAACCATCGCGAGGCTCGTGAAACCAAGCTGTCAGCGCTAGTCAACAACGTGGCATAAGTCCATTAAACATTTCATAAAAATCCCGGCTCCGTTCGGGATTTTTTATTTTATATAGATTCCATCCCTTGGATCCGAAATTTGGAGTTTGAATTTTTGCCTTGGTAACCGCCGGGCGTAAAAATCGGATGACCAAAAAATAAGTTGCATGTATGGTATTTGTCATCCTTATATTAGGATGTAATCTGATAAATTGTATTTTTACTCAGGTACAAGCTAAAATAGTTGGTTCGATTGCATGTATGTCGTGTTAGCATTTTGCATCGACTCGAAAATGGTTTTAATTGAATGCCGTATAAATCACTCATACTATTCTTTCTGCTGGTCGGCGGGGCGTATGTAACCGTGGCTCAGAAAAATGTCATTGACAGTCTTGAGGGTCGCCTGCACTCCGAAAAAAATGATTCTGTCCGTATCCGTGTATTAATAAAACTTTCGAAAGAATATCAGTATACCGATTTGAAAAAATCGTATGACTATGCGGAGAAAGCTGCCAGGCTGGCGGAAGACAAAAATTCATTGCGCGGAAAGGTAGCTGCTTATCTCAACCTTGCCACATTTACGAGCATCAGTGGCGACTTTAGTTCTTCTGCCAAATACAATGACCTGGCGCTCAACCTCAGTTTTCAATTGAAAGACACCAGCCGGATGTCAAGTGCTTATAACAACCTGGGGCTGAATTATTCTTCGTTTGGAAAATACGATGAAGCCTATTTTTATTTTACGCAGAGCTATCAATTGTTTAGTCTTAAAAAAGATTCTGCGGGCCTGGCCGTTGCCTTGCACAACATTTCTACTGTCTTCAAGGAACTTGGGCAATATGAGCGAGCGCTTGACTATTTAAAATTGACTCAAAAAATAAGTGACGCCATTAGTGACTATGAAGGCAGACCTTATAACTACAATGAGATCGGTGACATTTATCGCAGGCGTGGCTTGTATGATTCAGCGTTAAACGCGTTGAAATATTCCCTGGCGGCAACGAGAAAATTAAAACTAAGAATTAATGATCTCGAGCCTGAAATTCTGATCAACATTGCTAAAACCTATTACGACAAAAAAGACAACGCCAAATCTCTTGCTTACTATGACTCGACCTACCAACTTTTTCAAAAAACTGAAAATGAATACGGGCTGGCACAAGTAAATCTTGGAAGAGCAAAAGTCTTAATGGCCGAAAAACAATACAATGAAGCCTTGAAATTAATGGAAGGCAGTGCCTCCGTTGCCCATCAAACCAATTCATGGACTTTGGAAATTTCCTGCTTTGAAAGCCTTGCGGCACTTCATGAACAGCGAGGTGACTACAAGAGCTCCCTCAATTACTACAAACAGTTCAAACAATTAGAAGACAGTCTCTTCAGTCAGGGCATGCAGGCTAAGCTCTTGCAAGATCAAATCCGTTTTGAAACCGCCTCCAAAGAAGATCAGATCAAGTCACTTACGAAATTGGAGGAACTGCGGGCAGAGGAATTAAAAAAGCAGGGGCTGGTACGCAATATTCTTGTCGTGACGATGGCACTTACCGTAATCTTGTTGTTTAATGTCTACCGGAGCGGCCAACGCAGAATACGCATCAATAAATTGTTGATGGAGCATCAGGATGAAGTGAAGAGACGCAGTAAAGAACTCGAGCAACTGAACGAAGTAAAAGACAAATTCTTCTCTATCATTTCGCACGATCTCCGCTCGCCCATGAATGCCTTGTCGGGAATCCTTGATCTGATGGATAATGACAAAATCAGGCCTGAAGAATTTTCAAAGCTCAACAAGGAGCTTCGCAAACAGTTTGATCATACCAAAACACTGATCAATAACCTGCTTGACTGGGCACTACTTCAAATGGATAAATTGAAGATCCAGTCTGAAAAATTGGACTTGCAGAAGTTAGTTGACGAAAATCTTAAACTCCTGGGTGCCCTGCACATGAAGGAGATCAACACAAAGAATAACGTGCCACAGGGAACAATCGCACTGGGTGATTTGAATATGTTAAACCTGGTCATGCGCAACCTGATCCTGAACGGGTTTAAGTTTACTGAAAACGGCGGTACAGTTGAAGTTGGTGCCCGCGAAGAAGGCAACGAGATCGTGGTATCGGTAAGGGACACCGGCATTGGAATTAGCCCTGAAGTGCAAAAAATCATTTTTGAGAAAACAGCGGGCTATACAACCCGTGGAACGGCTAACGAAAAAGGTACAGGCCTCGGACTAATCCTCTGTAAAGAGTTTGTGGAAAGAAACGGGGGAAAGATCTGGTTAGAAAGTGAAATGGGGAAAGGCAGTACTTTCTATTTTACAATCAAAAAAGCCTGAATTAATTCGGTGCCAGTCGCACCACGATTCCATCTATTTCTTCAGTAATCCGAATCTGGCAACCCAGGCGACTATTGTCTTTCACATGAAAAGCCTGATCAAGCATCGCAAGTTCTGAATCATTCTGCTCAGGCAATACGGTATCCGATTCCAGGTACACCTGGCATGACGCGCACAAGGCCATGCCTCCGCAGGTTCCTTCCACAGGTAATTCATTCGCCTTGCAAATCTCCATCATGTTCATGTTCATATCGGTAGGAGCATCGAGCACATGAGCTTTGCCTTCGCGATCAATCACTGTTACCTTAATCATGTTTTCCATCACCCGAAAGGTTAAAAGCTGCTTACACCATTCACTGTAGTGTATTTCAAAACGTTCTTTTTGTTGGGATGAATTTTGGCAAACGCAGATTGCACTGCCAGCGTCCCTTCATGAAATCCGCACAAAATCAATTTCAGTTTGCCAGGATACGTGTTGATGTCACCCACAGCAAAAACGCCTTTGCGGTTCGTGGAATAATCAAACGTGTTCACTTTCACTGCATTTTTTTCAATCTCGAGGTTCCAGTCTGCGATAGGTCCGAGACTCGGTGTCAACCCAAACAGTGGAACAAAGTGATCAGCCTCTTTTACAATGTCGCCCAGGCTCGCGTGTTTAATTACCACAGAACCCACATGTCCTTTATCGTTAGGATTAATACCAACAACCTCAGATTCAGTGATCAATTCTATTTTCCCAGCATTGGCCATGTCCATTACTTTCTGTACCGAATCCAGGTGGCCCCGGAAGGACGTTCTACGGTGAACGAGAGCCAGACTTTTGACGATCTTGTTTTCGATCAGGTAGATGGTCCAGTCAAGAGCGGAGTCGCCACCACCGGAGACTACAACTCTTTTATTCCGGTACAGCTCCGGATCGCGGACGATATACTCTACACCTTTATCTTCAAATTTATCTAGGTTTTCAATGGGTGGCTTGCGTGGTTCGAAAACCCCGAGGCCACCGGCAATGATCACGGTTGGCGCTTTATGTTTCGTTCCTTTATTGGTGGTAACCATAAAATGATTGTCGACCTCCTCTAATGTCTGAGCTGTCTCACCCAAAGTAAATCCAGGCTTAAACACTTCAATTTGTTTCATCAGGTTGTCAACCAATTCTCCTGCATTCACGATCGGAAATCCGGGGATATCATAAATCGGTTTTTTGGGATATATCTCAATTAATTGACCTCCCGGTACCGGAAGAGAGTCAATCAAGTGGCATCGTAATTTCAGAAGGCCGGCTTCAAAAACGGTGAAAAGTCCCACAGGTCCGGCTCCAATGATAATAATGTCTGTTTCGATCATAATTGAAAATGTCGGCAAAAATAAATAAAAGTCCATAGAAGGCCGGTGATAGTTGAAGTGATCTCTATCGACTTCAAACTATTTGGATTAACTTTGTGTTTTGGATTTTATGAGCGACACCATCCTGCACGAATGCGGCATTGCCCTCATTCGATTGCGAAAGCCTCTCTCCTACTACATCGATAAATATGGCCCGACTTACGCCATGAATAAGATGTATATCCTCATGGAAAAGCAGCATAACCGGGGACAGGACGGAGCAGGGATAGCTAACATAAAAATTGATCAAAAACCCGGATTTCGCTTCTTCAGCAGGTATCGCTCCATTAAGGCTCAACCTGTAGCCCACCTCTTCAAGAAAATTGCAAAAAAGTATAAGAAAGCCCAGAAAGAAGGGAAATCTAAGTTCCGTGATGAGCAATGGATGAAAGAGAACGTGGCTTTTTCGGGTGAGCTGTGGCTTGGTCACCTTCGTTATGGCACCCACGGGATCAACAATATTGAAAGTGTGCATCCTTTTCTTCGCCAAAATAACTGGCGCAGCCGCAACCTGGTCATGGCTGGCAACTTCAACATGACAAACGTTGATGAATTATTCGACATCCTCGTAGACCTCGGTCAGCATCCGAAAGAAAAAGTAGACACGGTGACTGTCATGGAAAAAATTGGTCATTTCCTGGACGAAGAAGTACAAGATATTTTTGAAAAATATAAAGACCAGTTTTCAAATAAAGAGATTTCCGATATCATCGAAAATGAGTTGGAAATGGATCGGGTGCTGAGGCGAGCATGCAAAGACTTCGATGGAGGATATACGATGGCCGGAATGACAGGCTCAGGTTCTGCCTTCGTAGTACGAGATCCTTCCGGAATCCGACCGGCTTATTTTTATGCGAATGATGAGATCGTAGTTGTGGCTTCTGAAAAGCCAGCGATAAAGACGGCTTTCAATATCAACTACGACCAAATCGAAGAAATTCGCCCAGGACATGCACTCGTTATCAACAAGAGCGGTGACTTCGCACAGAGGCAAATCACAACACCTCTCGAAAAAACTTCTTGCAGTTTTGAACGGATTTATTTCTCACGTGGCAATGACCCCGAGATTTATAGAGAAAGAAAACAATTGGGCCATCTACTCGTACCGCAGGTTTTAAAGGCCATCAACTTCGATTTAAAAAATACGGTCTTCTCCTATATTCCCAACACTGCCGAGACTGCTTTCTTTGGCATGATGGAAGGAATCCAGGAATATCTGATCAGCAAACAAAAGGACATCATCATTGATGGCAAGCCCTCGGTAGATTCACTGGAAGATATTTTGTCGTTCCGTCCGCGTGTTGAAAAGATTGTAATCAAGGATGTAAAACTGCGCACGTTCATCACCGATGACAGCCATCGCGATGAGATGGTAGCACACGTTTACGACACAACGTATGAGGTTGTCAACAAAGGCAAAGACACACTTGTAGTTATTGATGATTCTATTGTGCGGGGGACTACACTGGAGAAAAGTATTTTAAAAATGCTCGACCGTCTCGGTCCGAAAAAAATAGTTGTGGTGTCTTCCGCTCCGCAAATCCGTTTCCCCGATTGTTATGGTATCGACATGAGTAAGATGGGCGATTTTGTCGCTTTCCGTGCCATGATCCAGTTAATCAAAGAGCAAGGAAAAGATTACATGCTCGGGGAGATTTACGAGCAATGCAGGGCGGTGAATGACGGCACTGAGAATTTTGTAAAAAAATTATACAAGCTTTTTACGCCCGAAGAAATCTCTGAAAAAATTGCCGACATCGTAAGGCCGGAAGGAATGAAGGCAGAATTGGAGGTTGTTTTCCAAACCATCGAAAACCTCCACAAGGCTATTCCCAATCACACCGGCGACTGGTATTTCACCGGCAATTTCCCCACTCCCGGTGGAATGAAGGTGGCCAACCAATCGTACATGAACTACATGGACGGCAAATTGGTGCGCGCGTATTGACGGCATGGTGCCTGACGCAATTCAATCGCTGCGAAAACTGGTTGACTTATCTCACCCTTTACCCGAAGAGGACTGGGACTCGCTCGCCTCCATCTGGAAACCATTCGAAGCCAAACGAAAAGAAATCCTCACGCAATCCGGTGACGTTGAAAAATACCTCTACTTCGTCATCGATGGTGTTCAACGCGTTTTCTACTTTGATGAACAACAAAGGGAGGCTACCCTCGTTTTTATTTATCCTCCATCTTTTGGCGGGGTAATGGATTCATTCCTTCTGCAGCAGCCATCGAAATATTCTTTTGAAACGCTGACACCTTCCTTTTTTATCCGGGCATCGGCACAGGACATCCACCAGTTGATGAAAACCAGGCCTGCTATTGCTTCTTTTGTTCAGAAGGGAACTGCGCAGGCATTATCCGGCTTGCTGGAGCGTATGGCTGAACTACAGTGTTTTTCATCGGAGGAAAAATTCAGATCACTCCTCAAACGCAGTCCCCACATTTTACAATTGGTTCCACATAAGTACCTGGCGAACTATATTGGCATTGATGCCACCAATTTCAGCAAGCTTATCAATTCGGTAAAAATCTAAAATGTTGGTATTTGCCAAGAACTTGTTTCCTGGTGTGCATTTCCTTTGCTACATAATCAGACGTAACTATTATGAAAGCAATCGCAACAAAAGAATTAATTGACCGCCTTGAAGAACAGGTCGAATCGCACATGAGCGAGGCCATTCGTTCTTTTCAAAACCTGAATGATGAAGCCTTGCTTAGACCGGCAGCGAATGGCGGCTGGAGCATAGCACAGTGCCTTGAGCACCTCAACCGCTACGGAAATTATTACTTGCCCGAGATCAAGAAAGCACTGACATTGGATTTACCCGACAAGAGTGGAAAATTCAAGAGTTCGTGGCTTGGAGCGTACTTCACTAAAATGATGAGTCCGGATACAGGTAAAAAGAAGATTACAACTTTTAAGGACTACTCACCTCAACCCGAACTGGATGCTCATGTGGTAGTTGCAGAATTTATCCATCAACAGGAGACACTCTTGAATTGCCTGAGAATGGCCCGATCTAAAGACCTGAATAAAATCCGGATTGCTACTTCCATTTCACGATGGATCAAAATGAAGCTTGGCGATACTTTTCAATTCTTGATCGCACATAATGAAAGACATATGCGTCAGGCGAAAAGGAATTTACCGGTTTATGTGAGCAAAGGAAATAAGGTGTCGGCTGTTCTCTGATTACTTCAGCGTAAAGTCAAATTGCATATCGTTCATGCACTTAAAATGACCTTTGGGGCATTTATGATAACCAATCTTTGAACACGGACGACAGCCCAGGTTTTTGTTTTCCATTGAATGAAATTTTGTCCGGTAAGGGTACATCCCAAATGCAGGAATTGTATTTCCCCAGATGCTGTACACTTCTTTCTTCAGAGCAGCAGCAATATGCATGAGACCTGTATCGTGAGAGAAGACAATCTCAGCTTTTCTCACAGCATCGGCTGATTGGTTAAGGTTGAATTTCCCGCAAGCATTGAAGATGACCCCGGGATTTTCATTTTCAAATGCTGCCTTAATCTTTTCTGCATTCTCAAAATCTTCCTTTCCCCCCAGTAATGTGATTGGCCTGTTTATTTTCCGGCACAATTCAATCATGCGATCCAGTGGTAACTTTTTTGTCTCGTGCTGGGCACCGATAGCATACGCTACAAATCCGCGTTGATGTGTTTCGGGAAACCAGTCCCACGGGACTTCGTCTTTTTCGGGAATGAAGTAATCCAGCCCGAGCGCATCATTTTTAATACCCAATGATTCCGTAGTAGCGAGGTAGCGGTCAACTATGTGAACATCGGGAAGCTTGTTGATTTTCAGATTCACCATCAGCCACTTCTCGATATTGAGCTTGTTGAAACTAAATGCTTTTACACCCAGCTTCCATTTAAGGATACGCGTGCGCAGGTTATTGTGAAGGTCTATCACCACATCATAGTTCTCCTTCTTTAATTCTTCAGTCAATACCGCCAGATCATCATTCAACAGAAAGAGTTTGTCGATGTAAGGGTTGCTTTCCAAAATCGATTTGTACTGTGCTTTGGTCGCGTAATGCACCTCCACGTTGTCCAATTGAGTCTTGAGGCAACGTGGCACTGGCGTTGTAAGAACTATGTCTCCAATGGAAGAGAAACGGATGACCAATACCTTCATTCTAAATTCTTAATCCCTAAAATTACCAATTTACTTTTTTGTGTAACTTTCTTTTTAACAACTAACCGGCACATCTATGAACTACTGGCTTGTAAAAACTGAACCCGGAACTTACTCTTGCGATGATTTGATGCGTGATAAGAAAACCACGTGGGATGGGGTACGCAATTTTCAGGCACGCAACAACCTGAAGGCAATGAAAAAAGGCGACCTTGCATTTGTCTACCATAGTGGTGAGGACAAAGCAATCGTTGGTATCGCCGAGATCACCAAAGAATTTTTTCCAGATCCGAAAGATAAAGAGTGGATTGCCGTGGAGATTGGATATAAGAAAAAATTAAAAAGCCCGGTTAGCCTGAGTATGATCAAAGCAGACAAACGGTTGTCAAACATGTACCTGGTTCGGGCTGCCCGCTTGTCGGTACAAGCCGTGAAGAAAGAGGAGTTCGACCTGGTGATGACCATGAGTGAAGCATGAAAAAAAACTGTGGCTGTGACCTAGCTATGTTTACTCATCTCTCCGGGGTTGCGATTCGCAAACTACCACTCTTTATCACTCTTTTCGCCTGCATCGATCTGTTTGCCCAGTTGTCACAGCCCGCCCGCTATGAACACGAGCATAAAGGGAGTGATCACGAATTCATCCTCATCCCGATGGGCGAAAAGGGAATTGCTCTTGTGCGTGACACTGAAAAGTATGAGGATGGAAAAAAAACATGGGAGGTCATTTTGCTCGACAGTGCGTTGCAGGAAAAGTTTAATTCCAAAATAACGGTAAACCAGCGGATGAATATTCTTGGTCATGATTACCGCGATGGGAACGTTTATCTACTCTTTCACGAGCCGGAAAATGCAGCACAGAATCTCAACCTTACGGAAGTACTGGCCGATCAAACTATCAAACAGCATACGATCAAGCCGGAAGTGAATATTCACTTCACACATTTTTCTGTAATGAAAGGCAAGGCTATTTTCGGTGGTTATATCAGCAAGCAACCTGCGTTGTTGCTGTACGACATCTCAAGCGAGGTACTGAAGATTGTTCCGGGAATTAGTGAATCGAATGTAGAATTAATGGACGTTCGGGTTAACAGTAACGATACTTTCAATGCGCTACTGATGGCTGGAAGATACTCGGCTAAAGAGAGAAAACTGATAGTCAAAACATTTGATGAGACGGGTGTGTTGTTAGTCGATGATATGATTCCTGTAGAGGAAGGCAAAACCATTATCGAAGCTATCACCAGTTCACTCATACACGATGAAATGATCATCATCGGGGTCTGGACTTACAATTCAGGAAAGCAGGCAGCTGGTGTTTTCTCAGTGGTGGTCGATCCATTCAAGGAGCAGGTTGTAAACTATTATGATTTTGCTCAACTCAGTCATTTCCTGGAATACCTTAAACCCAAACGGGTAGCGAAAATAAAGGCCAAAGCTGAAGAGCGCAGGAGAGCTGGAAAAAATCCAGAGTTCCGGGCTAGTCTTTCGGTCTTAAAAATCGATGAGACTCCCAACGGGTTTAGTTTTCTCGGGGAAGCGTATGATCCTTCTTCGGGGTATAATCGCTCAAATTCGCCCTATGGTTATAGCAATCCTTACTCTCTCTACAATCCGTACGGATTTCCTTCCTATAACTTCCCTTCTCGATACTACAACCCGTACGCACTGCCTTACAATAGCCCGCCTGTAGTCAGTGACACACGTATGCTCAGTTCAGCTGTTTTGTTTTTTGATGCGCTAGGCAAACTGACCAGTGACTATTCTATGAAATTACCGGATATTAAAGTGGCATCGAAGGAGCAAGTATCTGACTATGTGAGCCATCATGGTATCATTACGATGGTTTCCAAGGATGAGAAGGAAATTACTGTTAAGGCATATATAACCGAAAGTGACACGATCAAAGAAGCGAAGGTTAAGCCTGAACTAAAAAATAAGACTGAAGTTATTCGTTCCGAGACACGTGACGACAGTAGTATTCGCGCGTGGTACGGTAGATTTTTCTATGTGTATGGCTATCATACGGTACGTAACGAGCAAGAAAAAAAATCACGCGATGTTTTTTACATCAATAAAATCAAAGCTGAATAAGGCAGTTTTTTTCACCTTATGCTTAGTTAGCAGTTGGGCAAAAGCGCAAATCGAGCAAAACAACCGAATTGAGCTTAAAGTCGCGAGCGACCGAGAAGCATTCTCGATACTGCCTCTCGATTCCTCCGGAATTTTATTGTACCGCTTCTATCTGGGACCGATTGGTTCAACTAAAGACCAGGTTGAAGTCATGAAGCTTGACACTGCATTGCAAGTTCAATGGAGAGGGTTTATGGGAGTCCCCAAGGGAAATTCGTTGGCGAGTGTCAGTATGCTTGAACAGAAGATTTACTTTTTTTTCAAGCCGCCTCAAGGTCAGCTCGGGTTTCTATTGTATACATTGAGTCCCAAAGACGGCAGCTATGTTGCGCTGCCACTGAACAATGTTGTTTCATTCAACGCTACAGAATTTGTAGCCGGTAATGAGACTTTTTTGATTGGGGGTTATTTCAACTTCAGGCCCATTGTTCTTTGGTATTCCTTAAAGACGGGGCTTTCGAAGCTACTGCCTGGCTTTCTCAATGAGCAGGGAGAAATTACCCAGATGAAAACTTATCCAGGAGGAAATGTTGATGTAGTCGTGAGTGCCAAGAATTCCTCCCGGCGAAAATGTATCTGGATCCGGAGCTTCAACAATGAGGGTGATTTGATTAAGACTGTGGTTGTAGAACCTGAAGAAAGGAAAAATCTGATCTTTGGGCGTGCCGCTAAAATGGTTAACGATAATCAGATTATCGCCGGGGTTTACGGAAGAAATACGCAGTATGCGCGAGGGATTTTTGTTGCTGATGTAAATCCATTCGGCGAATATGCGATACACTACTACAACTTTGCTGACCTACGAAACTTTTTCCACTACATGAAAGCCAAGCGTGAGAAACGTGTAAAAGAACGTATCGAACGCAGGAGAATCAAGGGCAAGAAAGTTAAATTTAACTACAGGTTCCTGGTGCATGAATTGATCCCTTACCAGGACCAGTACATCATGCTCGGAGAGGCTTTCTATGCTTCCTATACTAATGCGCGGGCCAATCCGCTAGGAGTAGCTAATTACGGGAACGTGTACTCGCCCTGGACATACGGCATATCGAACAGGATAGGAAGTACCCCGTATCAAAACAACTTCGTGTTTGATG
The DNA here is from genome assembly GCA_015472025.1 of Cytophagales bacterium WSM2-2. Lineage (NCBI taxonomy): Bacteria > Pseudomonadati > Bacteroidota > Cytophagia > Cytophagales > Cytophagales bacterium WSM2-2. The sequence goes on along the minus strand of BNHL01000001.1, from coordinate 2,692,972 downwards.
GTTTTCAATACACACACGCAGTTGCTTTAGGTTTCGACAAAGACGCCAAGCTCATTTGGGATAATAGTTTTGAAATCAATGGCATCAAGAGTTTCCAATTAGAGCAGTTCGTAAAAATTCTTCCTGGCAAAGACCATATAGTCCTGGTCTATATGTTTGAAAACCTGATTCGCACGAAGATCATTAAAGGAGAGCAGGTTATTGAAGGTACTATGCAAAACCCGATGAAGGCATTGGAGGGTGAAGAAATTGTGAAGAACAGCACACGTACCAGTAAAGTGGACTACTGGTATGGAAACCACTTCCTGGTGTATGGCATCCAGGCCGTCAAATCGGGAAATACAGAGTTAAGAGTTTTCTTTATTAATAAACTAAGTGCACACTAACGAATTATGCGACAGAAATTAAATCTGATCACGTTGGGAGTAAACGACTTCAAGAGGTCAGTTGCTTTCTTCGAATCGCTCGGGTGGAAAAAGTCAGCCGCCAGCATGGATGAGCTAGCACTCTTTCCACTAGGTGGAATAACGCTGTCGTTACATCCACGGCAAGATTTAGCTGATGATGCAACTGTCAAGAATACGCCTACAGGTTTTTCAGGGATAACATTGTCGTTCAATGCGAAGTCTGAGAAAGAAGTTGATGAAGTATTGGCGGAAGCGAAGAAGAACGGTGCCACCATCATCAAGTCAGCTCAAAAAGTTTACTGGGGCGGCTACAGCGGATATTTCAAGGATTTAGACGGGCACTTGTTTGAAGTAGCGCACAATCCGCTTTGGAAAATGGATGAAAATGATAATCTGATTTTATAATCTGGAAGCCTTACCCAGCCTGAAATAACAGATCGCCAGCAATGCAAACACAAGACCTGTTAAGATAATTGGGGGTAAAAAAGTCAGGAAGGCCACGATTACAAAAGTGATTCCGAAAACAAGGGTTTCAATCCCCAAGAGTCCTTTGGTCAGATCGGCCGGGGCTTTTACGCGTATCAAATACAAATTGATTAACGCTCCAAGAAGGTAAAGAAGAGAGAAGCACGAACTAAGCGCTGTAACAAGTTCATCCATGCTTCGGTGGATACCCGCTCCCATGTCCATCCGGTAGTTTGTCATCATATCAATCAATTGCTTCTCCATCTCATTTTTCCCTTGAGGTGAGGTGATGAGACTGACGGAGTGAACGGCTGCTGTGAGAAACTGGAAGCCAGTGGTCACTTTTAACCAAGATAAGGTTTTACTTTCCATGCCAACCCAAAAATGTTTACCCGACTAAGATATTAAAATATTTCAGACTACTCTCTATTTTATGGGAAAGCGTTTGAAGGGTTTAGTCTCATCAAACAACTTACGGTAAGTGGCGTGCCTTTTTGTGACAACCGTATTGATCTGCTCCACCACGCGAATCATTTTGGTGTTAAAATCTCCTATCCAGTTCATTTCGTACTCATCGTAACGGTGATACTTGTATTGGTGAACATGGCGGAAGGATTCAATAATTGCACCGTCTACACCTTTGCCCTGGTGTGCCGGCACTACGCCAAACAAAACTCCGAAAGCCTTACGATTAGTCTTGCGAAATTGATGCCATACAAACTTCAGTTTGCCGATCAAATTCAGTTTGCCATCCAGGTGTTTGAATATCTGGTTCACTTCCGGCAATGATAAGAAGAACGCAATGGGTTCGTTATTGTAATACCCGAACCAGATCAATTTTTCGTCCATGATTGGTTTCATTTGTTTCACAATCACTTTGGCTTGCTGTTCAGAAAGTTCTGGAAGTTCACCGCGGTTAGCCCATGCTTTATTGTATACCTCACGAATCATATCTGCAAGCTTACTCCACTCTTTTTTGGGCAGGAATCGAAAACTATAAGAATTATCCTGGGCAATCAATTTTGCTTTAGCATAAAGACGCTCGTCCAGCGGGCCGACAACTCTTCTTCCAAAGGTCAGTTGATAAAAATAAACCTGGAATCCGTAAGCCTCAAAGAAATCTTTGTAGAAGGGTGGATTATAGTTGCACTGATAGTTAGGCTCTTTATCGTATCCTTCAACGAGGAGCCCCCACCATCGCTCACGACTGCCAAAATTGACAGGACCGTCCATGGCTTCCATTCCCTTGCTCTGCAGCCATTGCTTACATTGATCAAAAAGCAAGAACGCAGCCGCCTTGTCTTCTATACATTCGAAGAAACCCATTCCACCGGTTGGCTGGTCATTTCCTTTGTTTACAATTTTATTGTCGACAAAAGCAGCTACACGTCCAATAGTAGTTCCGTCATCATTTTTTAAAATCCAGCGAATGCATTCACCATGCCGGAAGGATTTATTTTTTTCGGAATCAAAGGCCGACTCTACATCCTTGTCAAGCGGCCTGATCCACTTTGGATAATTTCGGTACAGCCGCAAAGGCAATTGCAAAAACTCTTTGCGATCATCGGGAGTGATGACTTCTGTAAGCTTCATAAAAAAATAAAAGGTTATTCTGCTGTTGCCAGTGCCCGATTGGGCAGGTTAATGATAAACGTGGTGCCTTCTGTATACTTGCTCGTCACCTGAATTTGTCCGTTCAGTTTTTCGATGGCGTTCTTCACGATATATAAGCCTAGTCCCGAACCATCGGATTGCACACTGGCACGGTAAAACATGTTGAATATCTTATCCAGGTTGGCAGGTTCTATTCCAATACCATTATCCCCAAAAGTGATAATAGCTTCATCTTCCGTGATGCTGATGCGGACATTGATTTCTGAATCCGTCCTGCGGAAATTCCGGTATTTAATCGCATTAGAGATCAGGTTTCTGAAAATTTCTGCGATGCGCCAACGGTCACTGAAGAAAGGCACGCCCTCCACTGTCACACTCCGGATGATTTCCTCCGCTCCTTTGAGATATCCAAGGTCCGTAAATGTCTGATCAATCAAACTCCTGAAATTGATCATCTCAATTTTGATTTCCAGTTTCAGGTTTTTAGAATGACTGAGAACGTCCGTGATAAAATGATCCAGCTGACCTACTTTCTGACCGATTACATCCAGGTATTCTGCCGGGTTATCACTATTGCCCGGAAGTTTGGCGAGGTTCACGAGGCCAAGCACAGAAGATAACGGTGCCCGCAAGTCATGCGAAACTTTATATACGAAGTTGTCAAGCTCGGTATTACGAACTTTCAACTCCTCTTCCACTTTTTTCTGTTCAGTAATGTCTACGTACACACCAAATATGCCTATCGTTTTGTCTTCGTAGTGTACAGGCAACCCATAAATGATCACCGAAATGAGTGCGCCATCTTTGCGCTTACGCTTGGTTTCAATACGAACTACTTGCTGCGTTGATATAAGCGAGTTCAGGTCATTCCCTTCAGAAGCTAAAACATCGGGAACAATGCTCTGGTTGAGACCTTTTCCTTTAAGCTCGTCAATAGAGTAGCCAAACATTTTTTCGAATCCAGGATTGGCTTGTGCCACATTTCCCTCGCTATCCAGCATGACAATTGCCATAGGCGATACCTGGAACAGCTGGGTGAAAAGCGTTTCTGTTTTTTTTATCGCCTGACGACTTTCCTTTTGTTCCGTAATGTCTTTCACTATGATTTGCACCGCAGGCTTGTGGTGATAGATAAACGGATAAGAGGAAACTTCCACATCAATGACCTTCCCGTCAAGCCTTACGTATTTCTGCTCCATGGCTGGGGCAGGCTCGCCCTTATGTACCTCCGAGATTCGCTTGGACGCGATCTCATGAAACTCCGGGTAAACGAATCCTTTGTAGTCCAGGCCGATCATATCTTCCGGTTTTTCGGCCCCCATCATACGCGCACCGGAGACATTGATAAATGCCACTTTCCCTTCGCTCAAGACCGCAATGCCCAAAGGCAAATGCTCTACCAGGTCGCGATAGCGTTGCTCATTCTCACTGATATCTTCATGCAGTTTTTGCCTGGTCAGGCTTGCCGGGGGGCTGGCATGGCGGTCGACCTGCTTAGCAGTCTGTTTTCTCTCCATAGGCAAGGGTACAAAAGATGCAATATAACCGTTTGATGTATTGCGTTTGCTGGCGGAACAAAAAATATATTAAGCTATCCTTACGGAATTGAAATCTTATAGTGAAAAAACGCCTTTTGGGCCAATTTTCTTTTTAAGTGATCTTGTCTCAAATTTGGGCAAATCCTTAGTCATGAAAGTGTTAAAAATCATCCTCGCCATCCTGACTGCAGCCGTGGTTATATTCCTTGGAATTGGCCTATTTTTCCCTTCTTACGATTATCAAACTTCGATCAAAGTGAGCGCTAGTCCGGAAAAATGCTGGCGTACTTTTCATAATACCAAACTGATGAATCAATGGATGCCGGGATTCGAGTCACTTACACTGAAAAAAGGAGATTCTCTCACCCTGGGCTCTCAATATGAAATCGTAATTAATGATGGCAGCGAACAGATGGTGATGAATGAACGGATTACAGAATTGGCAGCTCCTTCAAAAGTTTCTTACGAACTCAACAATGACGTTCTCAAATCAGAATCCACATTTTCATTTGAAGGCGACTCCACTTCCACTACAATTAATTGTTACTACAAAATCACAGGTAATAATGTGGCTTGGAAGTCCATACTCCTGCTTTCCAAGTCATACATGTCAGGTTCTGCCAGCAGCCAGCTGGAATCTCTAAAGAAAGTAATTGAGCAACAGCCGTAATTAAAAATCTAGGTTTCGAATCAAATTTTATGTTTTAGACTATTTTTTCTTAAAAATAGAAACATATCAGCATTGATTTTCGTGTACGGAGTCAACATCGCTTTATGAAAGGATATCTTGGCGAATTTGAAGAACTCGTCTTACTGACTGTGGCCGGTCTTGGGGAAGAGGCGTATGGCGCCTCCATCAAAGAATTAATTGAAAACCGAACCAATCGAAATATTAGTATTGGCGCGCTTCACTCCACTATTACCCGGTTGGAAGAAAAAGGACTTTTAAAATCCTGGCTTGGAGAACCAACACAGGAGAGAGGCGGCAGGCGTAAACGTTTTTTTGAAGTCACTCACCAGGGCAAGATTAGCCTGCATGAAGTGAAATCGCTGCGTGACGATTTGTGGAAACTCTCCAAGTCAACTTTATCCCTGTCCCGATGAAGCCTCCTCGTCTTGCAACCAGGCTGCTCGAATGGTATTGTGACAATGCCTTTGTGGAAGATCTTTTGGGCGATGCCGAAGAATCTTTCCGCCGGGATCTCACTCGCATGCCGGTCTGGAAAGCCCGGTTAAACTACTGGAGACATTCTTTGTCTCTCCTTTTTTCATATGCTATCAAAAAAAGAAAGCAAAGCGCTGCTTTTCCTCCTTTCTCCGCTTCTTCCATTCAACCCGATATGATTAAAAATTATTTTGTTGTAGCTACGCGAAGCCTTGTGAAGCACAAGTTCTTCACGATCATCAACGTCCTTGGCCTGGCCGTGGGAATGTCAATCAGCTTGCTGCTCATCGCCATGCTTTCTTTTCTATGGACGTACGATAACTTTCATAGCAACAAGGATAGGATTTATCGTGTGATCACACACGCTGACAACAAGCAATGGAGTTATGATTTCGCTTCAGCACCTTCGATTCTTTCAGACAAACTTCAACATCAAGCAACGGGAATTAACGAGGTAGTCAGAGTAAGCTCACAACTCTCGGCAAACGTGATCGACAAGAACGGTGAAATACCAATACGAGGTTACTTCGTTGACCCGAATTTTCTGCAGGTTTTCTCGTTCCCACTAATCAAGGGGAATAGTGATGGACTCCACAATAAAAGAGGCATTTTGATCACCAAAAAAGCAGCTGTAAAATTATTTGACAAGGAAGACCCTATCGGGAAAACTATTGAGCTCAATGGCATCGGTCTTGTCGAAGTAACTGGTTTGCTGCAAGACATTCCTAAAAATTCTCATATGCAATTTGAGGCGCTGGCTTCTTATGAGATTTTCCAGGAGCTAGAACAAAACCATAAAATCGGGAACCCTGAAGACATCTGGGCATATCGCAGGTCTTATGTCTACTTGCTGTTACCACAAAATCCTGACACTAAGAAAATAGAAAATTTCCTGAACGAGATTCCTAAGTCATATTATTCCAGTGACGAAAATCTTTCTGCTTCCTTCTCACTCCAGCCTTTGAAAGACATCGTACCAGGGCCGGACCTCTATGATAACATCGGCCCGGACTGGGGCTATGCGTCATTGGCTATTTTCATGATACTTACCGCGCTGATCCTGCTTCCGGCTTGTTTCAATTACGCTAACATTTCCATTTCACGTGCTTTGAAACGAATGAAAGAAATCGGACTGCGTAAAACTATGGGCGGACAACGGCACCAGATCTTCAGCCAGTTTATCATTGAAACTGTTTTGATCACGATGATCGCACTGGGTTTTGCTTACTACATCTTCTTCCTGGTACGGGGAGAATTTCTGTCGATGATCGTCAGCTCGGAGACACTTGATCTCAACCCCGATTTCCGCACACTGATCTTCTTCATCGGATTTGCTCTGATCGTAGGCTTGATCACTGGAATAGTTCCTGCGGTCTATTTTTCGAAACTCAATCCGATCCAGGCTTTGAAAACACAACCGACAGGAAAAGGTTTTGGCAAATTCAATCTCCGAAAAGCATTGATCGTTTCTCAGTTCGCGCTGTCGTTTGGATTCATCATGGGTGTGGTCGTTGTTCTGAATCAATACCGGTATTCGCTGAATCATGATTTTGGATTTAATAAGGAAAATATCCTTGATGTTGAATTGCAAGGGGCGAGTCCGCAGGTGATGAAAAACGAGCTGTCGAGGTTGTCGGATGTACAGTCGATATCGATGTCATCGGGGATTATTGGAGTCTCAAGCCCCGATAATGTCTGGGTAAAAAATGTTTCTCAATCGGATTCGGTTGAAGTAGCCCAGCTGTTTGTTGATAGCCAATACCTGCCCAACGTGAATTTATCGTTGCTTGCGGGCAAAAGTTTCCCTGATGACTCGCTCAGCAAGAAATGCATTATTGTGAACGAAGAATTCCTGAAGGCGTATAAACTGACAGCGCCTGCCAACGCCCTGGGATTAACATTCACACTTGACAAAAATGAGTTCGTTGTTATTGGAGTGGTTAAAAATTTTCATTACACAGACTTACGCGAACCTATCAAAGCCTTTTTCTTCAGGTTTGATCCTTCCCGTTTCGGATACCTGAACTTGAAAATATCTTCTCAAGACATGGCGGGAACACTGACGGCCATAGAAGCCGCGTGGAAAAAAACCGGCAGTGAGAAAAAATTTATGGCCCGTTTCTTTAATGAAGAGATTAAGGACGCTTACTCATTTTATTTCGCTATGGTGAAGATATGTGGGTTCCTGGGTTTCCTTGCCATATCTATTTCCTGTCTCGGATTATTAGGCATGGTGGTATTCACGGTAGAAAACCGGATGAAGGAAGTAGGTGTTAGAAAGGTGATGGGTGCTTCTGCCTGGAGTATTACCTTGGTTCTTTCAAAGGATTTTGTGAAGCTCATGATCATTGCCGTTCTCATCGCTATCCCTCCCGCTTATTTCTTTTTCGAAAAACTCTATCTCCAAACTCAGCAATTTTATCACGTCTCGATCGGAGTTTTTGAAATCACGATCAGCCTTGCCGTGATGCTCATTCTTGGGTTGGGGACTATACTTTCGCAAACTCTCAAAGCCGCGAATGCCAATCCTGTGGATACGCTGCGCTATGAGTAGGTTTTAATCAACTAATGATATTTTATTATTTTCTCTAAAATGTCACGAGTTCGCGAATTGCCTGCAGCATTGATTTTCCCGCACCAGATTCATTGATCTCATTTTGCCTGAAATTATTCAGAGCTCTCATGGCGTCTTCAAATGAATTGAACATTTCAACTTTCTGGTTTCGATATAACGCAAGCAGCCGGACTATTGAAGAGCTCAGCGTTTTATCAAATGGCTTCACAAAAAATTTGTGTTCCAGTTTTGATGTATATTTTCTTTTCATGACCGTATCGATGTAGTGAATCACCATCGCCTCTACACGAACAGAGCAATCAAATAAATTGACTACGGAATATACCTTGTCGTGCTTTTTTCGCAATTCGCGAAGACATCCCATCTCTACCCGGATAACCGTTTCCAACTGCGGGTACAACATCGGACCGGTAATCGTGCAGAACACTCCGGGGAGATCATCATCAACCCAGATTTTTGCGAATTCCTCGTTCAAATGTGTTATCATACCTCGTCTTGAATTGACTATGCAAAATGCCTCACGCGTATGACATCGGCTTGTACCTGTACTGCATTTGAAGGTAATACCTATCGTACTCCAAAGTGAAAATCACAGCCTTGGTAAATGGATGCGCATCACTACTACCTAAACCACTTCCTTCTGGCTGCCTGCAGGTTTTTCTATTTGCAATGCTTTTGAATCAGCACGACTTGTTTTCAAGGTTGTGAATTCAGGATTGTGTAAGCTGGGAAGTTCGATTTCGAATTCCGTACCGCTGCCAATCTTTGACTGAACTTTTATTTTGCCTCCGAGTTTGTCTACCATGAGTTTTACGATATACAAACTGAGACCTGTTTCTTTTATTTCATTGCTAGCCTTGTAAAACATGCCAAAAACATGAAGTATCTGCTCATCGCGGATGCCCCGGCCATTGTCACGTACTTTGATCAGAGCCTTTCCTTCCGATGTAACCACGCTTATTTTAATGAATGACGGAACCTGTGCAGGGCTGGTATGTCGCAATGCATTTGAAATCAGATTTTTAATGACTGTGCGAAGTCGGTATTTATCACTGAATATTTCAGACCTGCAATCGCACTCAAAAGAAATGTCGGCATTACGGCTGGCGGGCTGAAGTTCACTAATTTGTTTCAGTACGAGGTCCTTGAAATCAATTGGCTCTATAGCTAGGTCTGAGCGGTTATTATAGGTGATTGACGCCAGGTCGCGCAGCAACTCATCGAGATAAACTACCCGATCGCGCATCATGTTGCAATAGTCCTCAAGGTCAATCTGGCTGTCTACCTCTGCGAGATTGATCAGACCGAGTAGCGTGGTCAATGGAGAACGGAGATCGTGAGAAGCGTGATAAATAAAATTATCCAATTCCTCATTCAGCTTCTTAAGTTCGAGCAATTGATTTTTGCTTTTGGTCACGTCCGTGATTATTCCTTCAGCAAAGCCTTCACTTTCAAATACGCGACAGTCTACCCTGGCCCATGTCTCTTTTTCAGATTTTCGGTTCACTCTAAATTCAAAGTTCATCACCTGGCCATCTTCTCTTAGCTTGGAGAAGAAGAGTTCAAAGTCTTCGTTCTTGGCAAAAATCTCGCTGAGCCGGGAGAGTTCTTTGGAGTCAATAATTTTTGCTGCATTGCTATTGATCAGCATGATCCTTAAATCGCTCATCCGGAATTTGACAATCCCTATAAACGGGTTATTGAACAAATTCAAATATTCATTTCTAAATTTCCGGATACGTTGATTGGAGATCAGCCGGTGAGTCTGATCTTTCATGATCATTTTGTACCCGACAATACCACGATCATCTTTCAGTGATGACATCGTAATCTGTGCCCAAAAACTGGCGCTGCGTTTCTTAAGACGCCATGCAGAGAAAGTAATTTTGCTGTGAAGATTTATTTTTTTTAAATCCTGTTCAGGTACTCCGGCTGTCCGGTCTTGTTCTGTGTAAAAGATGGAAAAATGCCTCCCGATCACTTCCCACTCTTCATAGCCAGTGATATTGATAGCTTCAAGATTGCTACTGATAATCCTGCCGGAAAGATCCAACGTAAAGTCTTCGCATCCTCGAAGGATATTCGCAAGGACGGCACTTTTATCAACGCCTACGGGTTGAGCGGAGTCGTGGGGGTTTTGTTCAAAAGCAGCTTGCATATAGACACAGAGAAGGGATTACTTCTCTATGTCAAAAGTGGCAACACTGCATCCAAAAAGAAGGTACTTATGCTTCTATGTATGGTACTTTTAAAGCTGCACAAATCCTCATTTTTTTAACAGAAAAACCATATACCAAAATTTGATCAAAGGCCTCGGTCTGACTTGGCGGTAATTTTGATACATTATCTTGGAAAAAGAGGGCATTTAGGTAAACCGCTACTCGTCTAATCATAATTTAGATGCAGTTTTGAAATATGAAATGGTTAGCTTTTCTCCTCCTGTTGACTGGTAATTTTGCCTTTAGCCAGCCCGGTGTGGACAGCCTGAAGAGCAAACTCAAGAATGAAAAAATTACAGGAAGAGAACGCATCGATGTTCTTAACGAGCTCGCCTACCGCACCCGAAAATCAGACCAAAAAAATTCAAGAGCCACTGCTGAAGAGGCTTTACAAAAAGCTGTTGACCTAAATTACCAAAAAGGAGAAGGGATCGCACGCCTGACCATTTGTGATCTTCATTATGCAAGGGCTGAATATGGAAAGAGCCTGGAGAATGCGATGACTGCGCTACTGATTTTTGAAAAACTTAATGACAAAAAAGGATTAGTAGACAGTAATTCGTGGCTTGGTACAATTTATTATTCTCTGAAAGATCGTGAAAAATCAAAAGAGTATCAGAATAAATCACTTGCACTCGCTATTGAGATAAATTATGAAGAGGCAATCGCTCGTGCCTATAATAATTTTGCAAATCTGGTGCCTCTGGGCACTGATAACAGGACTGTGCTGGACTATTATCTAAAGTCATTGAGCTACCTCAAAAGCAGAGATGATTCGCATTTGAAAATAATTTTATTAACCAACCTTGCCGGCCTCTACCTTACAACAGATGATACAGTAAAAGCCTACCCGGTTTTGAAGCAGGCATTAAAACTTTGCGAGCATCAGAAAAACAAAGCCGGACTTGCTTACGTCCATCGCAATCTCGGATACTATTACTCAATCATCGGACAGCCAGTCAAAGCGGAGAAGAGTCTGCTGGAATGCCTGCGGATGGCGACTGAGATTGGCGATCGCAAAACTCTTCTGGATGTTTACATTAATTTGATGGGGCATTATTCCGAAAGAGGAAATGGTGCGGAGTCTCACTACTACCAGGTTAAATATTATCAGGTCCGCGACAGTATCCTTAATGCAGATAAAGTGCAGCAGGTTGCCGAGCTCGAAGCGCGGTACGAGCTCGAGAAAAAAGTTCAGACCATTCACCTCCTTCAGCAGGAGAAAAAAAATGCAGCGATGTGGCGATATGCGCTCGTTGGCGGGGTAGCTATCACGGTAGCATCTGCCTTCATCATTTTTCTGCTGCAAAGGTCACGTACGCGCAAAGCGCGGCAATTGCTGGAGGTACAACAACTTGTCAATGGCAAACTACAGGAATTGGATCGCCTGAGATCGCAGTTCTTTACCAGCATCTCACATGAGTTTCGAACTCCTCTTACTTTGATACTTGCTCCACTAGAAGAAGTGTTTAAAAAATCAGCGATGTCAGAAGATCAAAAGGTGCCTCTGCTGATCATCAAACGTAATGCTAATCGTCTCCTTGAACTGATTAACCAGTTAATGGACCTGTCTAAACTGGGTGCTGGTAAAATGGAGCTTCGCGTAAGAGAAGCGCGAATGCAATCGTTCCTGCAAATTATATCTACTTCCTTCGATTCACTCGCTGAACATAAAGGAATCACTTTCGTCAAGAGTATTCAACTTGAAGACCAGTTATTTTGGTATGATCATGATAAGGTTGAAAAGATTGTCACCAATCTTTTATCGAATGCTTTTAAGTTCACTCCCGCAAACGGAAAAATTTCTATCACTGCTGACGTAAAATCAGAAGGGGCGAAAAGATTTATCTCCGTTCGTATATCGGATACAGGGATAGGAATCGGTGAAGAGGAACAAAAGCTGGTGTTCTCACCATTTTTTCAATCGTCACAAGTAGCTGAGCGACATACAGGCACAGGAATCGGTTTGTCGTTAGTCAAAGAATTAGTGAACCTTCATAATGGCTCCATCGACCTGGAAAGTAAAATCGGGGAAGGCACCGTCTTTTCAATTCTATTGCCGGTTGACAAATCGGCTTTCAGGCCTGAGCAAATCCGTGAAAATAAATTAACTGACCCGGTACCCGCAGTTTCATCCGTGGACGGAAAATCTTATGACGAGGAACTTTCTGATATCACCATTGATCAGACAGGTGAAAAAGATACTGTCCTAATCGTTGAAGATAACGCGGAACTAAAAAACTTCATCGCCTCTGTTATTCATGAAAATTTTTCTGTTCTCACAGCCAGTGACGGACTGGAGGCAATGGAAACAGCTTTCCAGAAAGTACCTAATCTCGTTCTCAGCGACTTAATGATGCCAAAGCTTGATGGAATTGCACTCACTGAAAAACTGAAAGCAGACGAACGTACCAGTCACATACCTGTTATTTTAATTACCGCCAAAAATGAACCGGTAGCACGCCTGGACGGATTGAAGTCCGGTGCAGATGATTTTATTACAAAACCTTTTTCAACCGAAGAACTTGTGGTCCGTATTACTAACCTGATTGAACAGCGCAAAAAACTGGCGCTCAAATTCCGTGAAAGAATTTTTGATTCTGCAGCAACAGGATCGGAGAATTCACTTGAAGACCGCTTCCTGAAAAAATGCCGGTCCATCGTTGACACTCACCTGAGTGACTTTTCATTTTCTGTAGAAATTATGGCGGATGAGATCAACCTGAGTCGCACACAACTGTTCCGCAAAACCAAAGCATTGACAGGTTTGTCGCCCAATGAATTTATAAAGGATCTCAGGTTAAAGAAGGCAGAAGAGCTGATCCGGCTCCGAACTGATTCGATATCGCAGATCGGCTATTCTGTTGGCTTTAGTGATCAATCCTATTTCACAAAGTGCTTTAAAAAACAATTTGGAATTACACCTTCTGACTATGCTACGAAATTTGGGTCGCAGCCGGTCGTCACCGAAAGGTGAGAAGATAGACGCGAGTACTCTTACTTCATTAATTAAGGATTACCATGAAACAACTCCTCTTTGTACTGGTCTGTTTGCCACTGGCAACACACGGACAGGCCGTTGACAGTGCTCAAAACAGGCTGTCAACAGCATCACAAATTGATGAAATGAATGAACTTGCTTACCACATCCGGTGGACTGACCGTGAGGTGTCACTTAAATATGCAAAGCTCGCACACGAAGCGTCCATCGGTTTGAACTACCGCGATGGTGAAGCTTTCGCATTAGTGACTACAGGTTCCTACCAGTTATCCAAGTCGGCTTATGAAAAGAGTATCGAGTCTGCCCTATCTGCTCTTAAAATCTTTGAGACCACACAGAATAAAAAAGGTCTGATGAGGACTTACCTGTTATTGGGCGTCACCTACCGGAATTTAAATGGAGTGGAGTATGCAGAAGACTATCTTAATCGATGCCTCCACCTCGCGCAGGAACTGAAGGATAATGAAGAAATAGCGCGGTCTTACAATTCACTTGGGATCATTGCCCAAGACCAGAAGGATGCCGCAAAAGCACTGGCGCTTTTTTCGAAAGCAATGAGTTATCTGCCGCCCGACAACAAATATGTGAAAGCCAACATCCTGGGAAATATCGGTTGTCTCTATATGACGAGCAAGCAAACGGAACAAGCGCTGGTCTATTTTAACGAGGCTCTGCAAACCGCCGGGGAGTTGAAAAATAAATCGGCACAGACTAAAATTCATCTGAAACTTGGTGTTCTCTACCAGATGAAAAATGACCTCATCCGGGCAAAGGAGCACTTTGCCGCATGCGAAGAACTAGCCTCACAATTCGATCAAAAAGAATACCTGATGGAGGTGTATAAGCCGATCATTGAGATAAAAACAAAAGAAGGGAAGTTGGATGAGGCTTATGCTTACCAGGTGAAGCTAAACCAGGTGACGGATAGTTTATTCAGTATTGAGAAAACCAGGCAAATAGCTGCACTGGTTACTCACTACGAAACTGATAAAAAAGACCAAACGATCCAGCTCCTGAAAAAAGATCAGGAGATACAGGCTATCTGGAGAAACGTGTTGATCGCGGGTGTCGTGTTGGCTTCGCTTCTCTCGCTTCTAATATACAGGCTGCAACATTCCCGCTCTCGCAAAACCCGTGAGCTCCTGGCATTCCAACAAGTACTCAATGATAAACTCAAAGAACTGGACGGATTTAAATCGCAATTCTTCTCGACTATCTCACACGAATTCAGGACCTCACTCACGCTCATCCTCGCACCTGCCGAAGAGGAGTTAAAGGAAAAACTTCCCGATAGTAAAAGAGAGCGTTTTATGCTGATCAAGCGAAACGCCAATCGTCTGCTTGAGCTTGTCAATCAATTGCTCGATCTATCAAAACTCGAAGCAGGTAAAATGGATCTTCATGTAAAAGAAGGCGACATAGAGCCATTGCTTAAACCGATCGTGTCTTCGTTTGAGTCTTGGGCTCAATACAAAGAAATTCATTTCACAAAAAGTATTCACCTGGGCAAATCAGTGTGGTTTGACCGGGAGAAAATCGAGAAGATCGTAAACAATCTTTTGCTGAATGCATTTAAAGTCACCCCGCAAAAAGGAACCGTTTCCCTTCTTGTCGATCTTTTTGACTCCAGAAATAAAAAAGAGCTTTCAATCATTATTTCTGACACTGGCCAGGGGACTCCTCTGAATAAAGAAGAACTTGCTTTTTCGCAGTTCTACCTGGCGTCCAATACCATTGAAATGGAGGGCAATGGGCTTGGACTTACTCTAGTCAGAGAAATGGTAAAACTGTATGGAGGTACTATCACAGTTCAGGGTAACCAAGATTCGGGCACAACTTTTTATATCAAGTTGCCCATCGACAAGGAATCATTTTCCGTTGATCAAATCGATTTGGGTCATGTTGATGACGTTAGTATTTACCCAACGCAAGGCCCTGACATCAAGTCTGACCGTGATGAGCGAGAGCCAGAAACAGATATTGAGCACGAAAAGGATCTTGTACTTATTGTTGAAGACAATGACGATTTACTGCAATACATGTCTTCCATGCTTAATGACAAATTCAACATCGTGACTGCGCATAACGGAGAAGAAGCCTGCCAGATGTCATTGCGTCTCGTGCCCAGTCTTATCCTGACCGATCTGATCATGCCCAAACTGGATGGATTGCAGCTTACCCAAAAAATAAAAGCAGATGAACGCACAAGTCATATTCCTGTAATTCTGCTCACCGCCAAAAATGAATTGGAGTCAAGGCTTGAAGGATTAAAAACGGGAGCTGATGATTACCTGACTAAACCATTT
Organism: Cytophagales bacterium WSM2-2; assembly: GCA_015472025.1. Lineage (NCBI taxonomy): Bacteria > Pseudomonadati > Bacteroidota > Cytophagia > Cytophagales > Cytophagales bacterium WSM2-2. The sequence goes on along the minus strand of BNHL01000001.1, from coordinate 2,677,682 downwards.
TCAATGGAAGAGTTGCTGGTAAGAATTTACAACCTGATTGAACAGCGGAAACGTCTGGCCGAAAGATTCGGTGAAAAAACAGTCGTTACCTCTACGCTGACTCCCGAGGCATCGTTGGATAGTAAATTCCTCACTCGAGCCAAAACCGTGGTTGAGCAGTGCATGAGCGACTTCACGTTTTCGGTAGAAAAGATGGCTGACGAAATGACGCTGAGCCGGACGCAGTTGCTACGTAAGTTGAAAGCGCTCACCACCATGTCGCCAAACGAATACATCAAAGACATCCGGCTAAAGCGTGCTGCCGATCTTATTCAGCAAAGAGCTGATACCATTACCCAAATCGGATACACTGTTGGCTTCAACGATCAATCCTATTTCACTAAATGCTTCAAGAAAAAATTTGGAGTTACTCCGCGCGACTATTCCCTCCAGTTTAGCAAAGCGAAAGGCAACGTGCAGGAACCTTTGCCGATCTGATCAGGTTAGCGAAAAGCCTGCGGCCTTGGGATCCCGCAGGACAAATCGCTATTCAAAGTAAAACTTACTCCATAAAAATTACCTTCGCAAAGAAGCACGAGTGCCCATCGGCTTCATTGTAATCCTGAAACAATAGAAGGTATAATATCTCACTCACATTCTTCAAAAATTTGGAATGAGCGACTAAGGATCATTTGCTTGAATGTGATCCTTCGTTTCAGATATTAAGCTTTGGTACAGAGGAAACAATTCAAGGTAAATTTCTTCACCAGTGATTTTTGATTTTCTTGATTTCAGGATCAGAAATAAAGCATCAGGAAGATTACCTGTTATTGCATCACAGGTGCCAACACTCGTTTGACTACGCGTCTACTTTTGAGTTCACAAATAAAACTCAGTTAAGTATGTACAAGAAATTTTCTGTTACTAAAATGTCTCTACTGTTGGCCTTATCGTTGGCAATAGCTTCATGCAAGAAAGACAACGATCCGGATCCCAACTCTCCGTCATTTAAAATTGACGCAAGTGAAAAACTGGAGATTCCATCCGAGGTGAAGCTTCCTGACAACCTGCCCAATGGCAACGAACGTGTGGCTACGTATTTCGCCCAGGGTGTTCAGATTTATAAAGCACAGGCCGAGGCGGGAACAAACCCAACCACTTATCAATGGGTATTGGTCGGGCCCAAAGCGGATCTATATGACCACGCCAACAACAAAATAGGAACGCACTACACAGGACCTACCTGGAAACTGAACACGCTAAAAGATTCTATTGTAGCACAGAAATTTTCTCCTGAGAAAATCAAGGCAGTAGATCCGAACGCGGTTGAGTGGCTGCAGTTAATGCCCAAAGTCAACACGACACCCACGGGAATATTCAAGAACGTTACTTATGTCCAGCGCATTGCAACTACAGGGGGAAAGCCATCAGGCAAACCTGCGAATGCGAACGAAACCGTAGAAGTGAATTATACAGCCATCTACCGTTTCTCCAAAATGAAGTAACACGTAAAATCCATCGTGATGAAAATAAAATTATGTGCCGCCTTTGTAGTAATCTTTTGCGCCATGTGCTTCAATGAAGTTACCGCAGCGGAAAGAACACCCTCTTTAAACTCAACCGAAAATGCAATGAAAAATCAAAGTAAATTTCTTTTGACATTAACCGTCCTCCTGTTCTTCGGAATACAGTCAGTCATTGGGCAGGTGTCAGCCCAGGTACAAACGGAGCTAACCAATCTCTTGCTGGCAAAAAGTGATTTACAGGGAGGCTATGACCTGGGTTGGAAAAAGGTTTCCGTGAAGCGTGCGTTGTCTAAACCATTACAAGATGCATTCTGCAAAGAAGTCGGTGCGAGTGCTTCAGAAAAGAAAACCCTCCAGGAAAAGTGGAGTGAGATCGCTGGCATTGCGTCAGAGAACGGCATGACCCTTGAAGGTCTGGAGGCGTCCGAGCTTCTGGCGGGCAACCCAGCGCTGCAATTTTCTTATGATGAATTGGTGAAAGTAACTGGACTTGTTAAGACTTATAATCCCAAAGACCGGGCCTACCTTGTTACTCCTGATGAAGGCAAATGGTTATTGCGTGCTATTTCAAAAAAAGAACGGGACAAGTGGACCAAAGAATTTTTCGGTTCCGGTGTGGGAGGAAAAGAGGTATTCTGGAAAAAGCTGGATGAACTCTCAAGCGTTGCAGCCAAAATAGTCCCCACATATAAACCAAACCCGCAGAATTTCGTCAACCACAACGCAGCAGATGAAGCCATGCTGAAAAAAGAATTGGGTGACCTTTCAAAAATAAAAATCCATCAGATCGGTCTGGCGTCAAAGACCTGGGAGATTCAGAAAAACGCCCTCGACATTCCACAGAAGAGATTTAAAGTGGGTTATATCTGGGCAAAGGACTCAGGCGATGATTTCTCTTACTGCAAACTTTACCAGGTAAATATCATCCAGGATTATACAGGTGCGGGCAAGTATGGAGAAAGTTATGCCACATACCTTGAAAATTGGGTATTTGGTTGTCCCTGAATTATGAGTTAGAAGTTTTTTTGTTTTGTGTAAAACAGTTGCCCGAACAGAAATGTCGGGCAACTTGTTTTTGCAGAAACATCTACCACTTATCACCCTAAACCGGTTACTCTAAACCAAACAAAAATTGAGTTGGACGGTCTTAGTGAATATTTTTAGAGAGCTTTATTATTCGTTACAACGCACTCATCAAAGTGCCCAACAAATTTGATGGGTTAGAGCCAAATAAGCTTAGCATTTATGTATCCTTTGCTGATACTTTTGTCGCAGGTAAGGAAATCATTTCAAAGCACAACTCGTACTTAAAAAATCTCAACACATAAGAGGTGAACGGGTAAGTCTCAGTTCTTTTTCCGATTGCTCAATTTCAAGATCGATTCGGAAACCAGGAGATAGATAGCTCGAACGTAAATGCTAAGGATTGTGTTCTTTGCAATGCACATGGTAAGGATCACAAATAGCGTAAGGCCGATGATTTGTCTGACATCCATAGTTTCAAGATTAAAAACTCTACATAAAGGTACGATCTGATACGTAATTTTAAGAGTTCACTGAATTTCTATTTCCAAAAGTGCAAGTGCTAGATTACGGTTGTGTAGTGGCAATTCAGGACTATCAGGTGTGGTATAGTTACCCGCAAAACGGAACCCAAAGGTTTTGTAGTATTCAATGATGGTGGGGTTGTTTGCCCAGGTGTCCATACGAATGAACCGCAATTGCTTTTGCTTCACGTGTGCCGTCACCCATGTTAAAATATGACCGAAGAGTTTCTGCCCTTTAAAACCTGGATTGACAACAATACGATGCAGGTAAATGGCATTGTCCTGATCCATTTCTCTCCATATCACTTTGTCATCATATCGTACGCTGAATACAATAGCAATTTTCGATTCGATCACAATCTTGTACTGGTTCTTATTTTCAACATCACGGATCAAAGCACCCTTGTCATAATTTCTCCAGACAGGATAGCCTTTCGCCTCCTGGTATTTGACAGATTCTTCAAACAACTGGTAAATAAAGTCAAGATCGGTTGCCGTTGTATTCTCAATAAGTGCAGAAGTCGTCACGTTCATTATGATTAAAGTTAGTTAGGAAACCAGCCTAAGGCTCTCCCTCCTTTTGTCTCAAAATAAGCAATATTGTGTTGGGCTTTCTAAAATAGCTTCTTAAAAAAGAAGGTCACTTAACGGAATAAAGTCCCACGTTATTGTTAAATATAGGTTTAGGAACATTAAATTTAATAATTACCCGGGCCGGGTTTATTGGGTTACATAAATTGGAAAATCGATGATTAATCGACTGAACACAAACGATCTGAAATCATGAAATCACTGTTGGCTATTGCTGTTGTCTGCTCCTTTTGCGTAATCCTGTTTTCATGTGGAAATATCATTAACGACAAAGAGTATAACCTTGACTCGATCCGATTGGCTCCACAACTTGCCGTTCCTCTTGCTTTCGGTTCTCTCCGTATTAAGGATATCCTCAATAATGCAGACTCTCAATATGTAAAAGTTTATTCGGACGGGCTGGTGTTCTTGTCATATAGTCAAACGTTAAAGTCAGCAGACATCCGAAACCTGGTTACTATGCCCAATCAAAGTCTTACCCGGACTTTTGCATTGCCTGCAGGGATACTACCTCCTACTCCAAAGGATTTCAGATCTGATAGCATTGTGCAAGTCATAGATCTGGGGTTGACCCCGGAAAAGCTCAGCGAGATTCTTTTCAAATCCGGCACGATCAACTATTCTACTTCTCTTTCTCCGGCCAATCCCAATTTCAAGTACGAGATTGCTATAGCTCTTCCGGATTTTACGTCCACTGCAACCAGCACTACCTTTTCACAAAAAGTATCCGGCAACGGCTCATTCTCGCTGCAGAACTACGATGCTGTATTGAATAACAATCAATTCAATCTAAAACTGGTGCTGATCATCAAACAAAATCCTTCCGCAGTCACCATTGTACCTGGCTCTACAATTAATATGAACATTTCGTTTACCGGAATGGACTTCAGCTATATCAAAGGATTCTTTGGCGATCAGTCCGTGAATGTTGCCCCCGAAACTCTTGAGATCGGTACGTTCAATACATCATTCGATGGCGCAAATATATCTTTTGCACAACCCAAAATTAATTTCACGGTCACGAATGATTACGGAGTTCCGTTAACTGTAATTTTTCAAACACTGGAAGCCAGGAAACCCGGGGCATCCCTTCCGGTTCAAATAAATCCCGTTAGTCCCGTGCAGGTTGCCACTCCATCCACACTTGGTGGATCCGCGCAAACGACCGTATCAGTGACTAATGCCTCACAGCTTTTGAATTTTGCTCCGACACAATTTTACTATGCCGCTGGTGCAAGAATTAATGCCGGGCTAAGTTCCGCCAATCCCCTCAACTTTATGGCGGACACCAGCAAGTTCAGGGTCAACTTGGGTGTCGAAGTGCCTCTCTATGGACATGCATCCAATATTATTTTAGCAGACACTGCGGAAATTGATCTTAGCGATATTGATCAATCAAAAATTGACAAAGCATTTCTTAAAGTCAAAGTTTCAAATGAAATTCCATTGGATGCCAATGTCCAGTTTTATCTTACTGATGCCAACTATAACCTTATTGACGTCTTGCTAACTCCGAGTCAAACAGCAATCATTCCAGGCAGTAAAGTAGATGCCAATGGAGACCTGCTGACCCCCGGAGTATTTGACCAACTCCTCGAAATTGATGCAGCACGGGTCAACAAGGTTTTTACAGCAAAGAAAATCATCATCCGGGGAACGGTTACCACTTCTAAAGACGCAAATGGAAATTTTCCCGATGTCAAATTCAGGTCGCAATACAAAATGAATGTGAATTTGGGGCTGAAGGCTAATCTTAAAATAGCTGTCGGATTATGAAGTTCAGGCTCCTATTTACAATACCCGTAGTCTTTTTTTTGATAACGGCTGCGACTCCTGCGTTCTCACAACAGGAGGGAACGATGTATTTCATGAATAGTCTCCCACAGGTAGTCTACGGGAATCCTGCGCTCATTCCCAAGTATAAATTTTCTCTTGGTCTGCCAGGTTCTTCCGTTTTCGTTCTTTATGCCAATTCCGGTTTTAATTATGATGACGTGATTTCAAAATCATCGGGAACGGTGAGTGCTGATTTGCCCAAGCTTTACAGCAGACTTCAAAATAAAAATTATATCACCAACGCGGTGCAGGCTGATGTGTTCCGGCTGAGCTTCAAATTAAATCCTCGAATTTATTTCACATTCAACATCACCGGGAAATTTTACAACCGGCTCATGATCCCGAAGGATTTGACCGGCCTGGCAATCAACGGAACAGTTCCATTCATTGACGGCACAGCAACACTATCTCCAAAAGTAGAATCAGTCGGTTATATAGAGTCAGCCTGGGGCGCATCCTACGCAGTCAATAAAGATTTAGTTGTTGGAGCGAGAGTCAAATTACTCAAAGGGTTTGCCAATGCAACAACTGAAAGTTCAGCATTGAACGTCTCTCTTAATAGTGATTACTCCATTACCGCTGCTGCAGATTTGGATTCAAAAACTTCGGGCACGCATAACTTCACACAAACCGGATTTGACTTCAGCAAAAGCTGGAACGACTATCTTACTAACAATGGTTATGCTTTTGATATTGGTGCCACTTACAGGTTTTTCGACCGACTTACGGTTGGTGCAAGCCTGGTTGACATCGGTCGTATCACCTGGAGCAACGACACCTATGGGTATTCATTGGATAAAACCAAAGCCACCTATACTTTTCAAGGAATAGACCTGAACAAGGTTCTCCAGGGCGACAATAATTACATCGATGCGGAAGTCGATACTGTAAAAAACAGGTTTAACCTTACAGAAAAAAAGATCGGCTCTTACAGTACTCCTCTACCGGGCAAGGTCTATTTAAGTGGCAATTATGAAATAAGGAGGAACTTCACTGTGGGCGCGCTGTTCTTTGGTGAATTCTTCCGTGAGCGTTTTTCTCCTTCTGTCACTACTTCTGTCAATAAGCATTTTGGAAGAAGATTCAGTGGCTCGTTGAGTTACACCATCACCAATAATTCGTATAACAACATAGGTACAGGTCTGGCTTTGAATGGAGCTCATTTTCAGTTTTACATTGTGGGAGATAATCTTCTGGGCGCGCCACTGGCATTGGCGACCAGCGGTAACCTGAATCCTTACCTCAATAATTCAAAGTTTTTCACATTCAGACTTGGTTTGAATATCGTAGCCCAATGGGATAGTCCGCAAGAGAGACAGCCTTTCTCCAGGAAGAAGCGGAAAAAATCGACTGCCAACATATCCGAAGGAAAGAAATGAAGACTACTAAAATTTCTTCCCGATTCCTCAGTGCAATGAAAATATCACTGACATTGATTTTTGCATTCTGTCTTCAAGCGGTCCGTTCACAAGAGTTGCTTCCTCAAAATCTTGGAGCTGAAATCAACACAACGTACAGTGAAATAAACCCCGTGCTTTCTGCTGACGGCAAAACATTGTTTTTTACACGGGTCAATCATCCTGACAATACGTTCGGTTCTTACGACAGTGAGGATATTTGGTATTCTGAATTGCAGTCCAACGGACAGTGGTCCACTGCAAAGCGTTTACCTAACCTCAACATCTGGCGCTACAATTCGGTGCTTTCCATTTCGCGCGATGGCAAAACATTACTCATCAATGGCATCTACAACAACCGGGGAAATTTTTGGAAGAAAAGAGGCCTTTCGATCTCGACAAAGAATGGAGAGGAGTGGAGTAAACCTGTGCGGTTGAAAGTGAAGAGCTATTCCAGCGAAAACCTGGGAATGAAAAGCAATGGGTTCATGAGTGCGGATGGCCAATATTTGTTATTGAGCTATTCTAAAAAATACAATGCTGAAAAAACAGACTTGTATTTCAGTAAAAAAATACGGGAACGAAAATGGAGCAACCCTAAGAAACTAAGAAAGATTAACTCCGGCCGAAATGAAGAGGCTCCTTTTTTGTCGGCCGACAACAAGACGCTTTATTTCGCCAGCAATCGAAAAGGAGGCAAAGCTAATTTTGACATCTATCGTACCGAGCCACAATCAGCCAATTGGAAGAGATGGTCCAAGCCGGTACCTCTTAGCGATACCGTCAACTCGGGTGAGTGGGAATCTTACTACAAAATAAGTGCAGACGGGAAGAGTGCTCTTTTCTCATCAACCAAGAATTCGCTTGGCCTCTCTGATATTTTTAAAATCGATTTTCCTGAGAAGAACCCGGTGGTCCTTATCGCTGGAAAAATTATTGATGGCAAAACAAAAAAATCATTAGTGCAAGGTATCCGATATCAAATTCTGATTAACGGAAAGCCAGTTGACTCGGTGAAAATCAACGTGGATTCATCGACCTACCAGGTAAGGCTTCCGTTAGGAAAGAACTACTCGCTCAAGGCCGTTGTCAAAGACTATAATTCAAAAACAGAAACGGTAGATGTCAGCTCTAAAAAACAATTCACCCGTATCCAGAAGAACTTGATTGTCGAGCCTTTGACCTATGTATTGGTAAAGGGCCGACTTTTAATGAAGGGTACAAATGAAGCGATTCCATCGACTGCGAATCCAAAGGTTTTGATTGAAAACATTCCAATCGATTCTGTAAAAATAGACACGGTAGCAAAAACGTATTCGATTAAACTTGATTATGGCAAGAAATATCGCTTGACGGTAAACGGAACAAAACTGCTTCCCATTCCATCCGATCTTGATCTGAGTGCAGAAGCCGGATACAAAGAAATCGATCTGGACTTGTTTGCTGATGTGGAGAAAACATCTGAGCCTGTAGTTGTTCAGCAGCCAACTGTAGTAGAAAAACCTGTCGAGAACATCATTGAAAAGCCTGTCGTAAAACCTGCAGAGATAACAGCGCAGCCGAAACAGAAAAAATTTGCCTCGATCAGCGGCCGGATCATTGACAAAAAAACGGGTGATCCTTTTCCAGCGGGAACAAAGCTCCAGGTAAAAGTGATGGGATCATCTTCACAACCTGTCGTTCATATCGATCCACAAACCAGTCGGTATGAATTGAGCCTTCCCTTTGGAGAAGTTCATGTGATTGGTGCCTCCGCTTCAAAATATTATCCGGTCTCAGAAAGGATTGATCTCACCAATGAAAGTGGTGAAACTGCGATCGTCAAAGATCTTTACCTCGCTCCGATTGAAACAGGCGGGTCAGTCCGTCTGAATAATGTGCATTTCGAATTGGGAAAAACCATGCTGACAAGGGAGTCCAATAAAGAATTGGATCGGATCGTGGAATTCTTGACCGAAAACCCTACGGTTAAAATAGAAATCGGGGGGCATACTGATAATGTCAGCAGCGCAGAATTCAACCAGCGATTATCACTGATGAGAGCGCAGACCGTTGGTCTCTATCTTATCAAAAAGGGAGTTTCAAAAAACAGGGTCTCCGTCAAAGGTTATGGATTGACAAATCCCATATCCACCAACGACACAGCGGAAGGCAGAGCGCTCAACAGACGCGTTGAATTTAAATTCACAGAACTGTAATCCCCTTCTTGGATCAAATTAACTTAGTCTCTTCAAAGTCAAGGCGGCATAGGTTTGTGTCTGTAATTTTTACGAAATTCGGACCGTAAACTTGTAACCAGCTGTGGCTTACTAATAAAGTTTTTTCAGCTTCACAATAAAGTTCTTCAGCCTACCAAGAAGGCAAACAATAAAGTTTTCAAATTCCCAAAAATTTTAGTGAACGGGTTCATCGTAATTACCACAATTTAATAACACGAAGTCCGCGTTTAAGAGTACAGTTTGAAAGAGTCTTGAATAACTCAACATTACATATCGGGAAAAACCCCGTTGATTTTGGCGGTATTTAAAACGAACTTAGGATTTTGGTTATAACTGTGACTCTATGAATTACCAGTATCCCGCCCAACATTTCATAGCCACTGAAAATTTAATGAAGATTGATCGTAAGACTAAAATTATTGGACTATGTTCCTCTCTGAAATCCGGATTAAAGGCTACAAAGTTTTCAATGAAGAATTCAAAATCAAATTCAATAATGGATTGACTGTTTTGATTGGTGAAAATGGTTGCGGTAAAACAGCGATCATTGACTCCATCAGGCTACTATTGAACGAAGATGAGTTTGGACGAATTGGAATATCTGAATCTGATTTTCATCGCCCAATTGACAAATCGGTTCGAGACGGGAGCGCAGAAAGTATTGAGGTAAAGGGTACATTCGCAGCATTAAACGAATCGGAACAAGTTGCTTTTCTTCCTTGGCTTGATGCGTCCTACAACACAAAAGCATATCTGAATAAAAAAATTGATAATAAAACCAATAGCAGAGGAAGATTTGACCACACCACTTGGGGAGGCGAATCGATATCAGGAATTTTTGAATGGGAGCTCGTAAATGCAATTGACTGCATTTATTTACCGCCCCTTCGAGATGCAGAAAGCAAACTGGAGGCCTATCGTGGTTCTAGACTTTCGCGACTTTTTAGAAAGGAAAAGCCAAAGAAGGGAGATCCGAAACATAAAATCGAAACAGATTTTGAGGCCTTTAACGCGGAGCTTCTCAAAGATCCAACGATCTTATCAGTCAACACATCAATAAAAAAATATTTGAAAGAAAGTCTGGGGACCGTTTTAGGTCAAGACTCTCTAATTCAATTTTCGGAAGTGAATTTTGACCGGATCGTAGAAAAATTGAGGCTCCTTTTTTATCCAAAAATTAATGAGTCAACGAGAGCTGAATTATTTAGAGACATCACAGAAAATAGTTTAGGTTACAATAACATCCTTTATTTGGCAACCGTGCTAGCGGAACTGGACGTCCTAGAAACCGAAAATAGGAAACACAAAATTCTATTGATTGAAGAGCCGGAGGCACATTTACACCCTCAACTTCAAATAAAACTTTTACAGTATTTACGCGGCCAAGCGACGGCAACCAAAATTCAAATTATCATAACAACTCACTCCGCTACCATTACTTCTTCATCGGGTCTGAATTCATTAAATGTAATAACGGTGAACGACAGTAAAAATCCTGTCGCCAGTCTGATTGCTGATTGTTCACTCGAAGATGAAAGCTTGTTTTTTCTCGAACGTTGGCTCGACATAACTAAATCAACTTTGTTCTTCGCGAAGGGAATTTTATTTGTTGAAGGTATTGCGGAAGCTTTAGTCCTGAAAGAATTATCGCGGCGCGTAATTCAGAAACACACAAGTGACAAAACAAGCTCTCCAAAGTCGCTAGAAGATTTTGGAGTTTCGATTATCAATTTAAACGGCATCTATTTCAGGCATTTCATGCAATTATTTCAGGGATACAAATTAGACGAAGCTGGAAATCAGATACCAGGGGTAATTTCAATACCGATTCGGTGCGCCGGGATCACGGACTGTGATCCGCAAAAAGTGGAAGAAACAAAACCAACGGCGGATAGTCCTTGTGAGTGTGGAAATCCGCACAGTAAAGCCTATGCTGAGGAGCTAGTAAAAAATGACTCGAATAACTGTAGAATTTTTACAAACCTTAAAACGTTCGAGTACGATTTAGCATTAGAAGGGAATAATCTTCAAATTTTTTACCGCATTATTTTCGAAGGTTATAATAATATGGTAGCGAATGCCATGGAAGCCGATGAAAAATCCAAAAAGGACTGGACAAAAGTGCCTGTGCCTGAAAAGGCGGAAGAGTGCTTAGCTTTTCTGTCCCTTATAAAAAAGGCAAAGGGAGAATTTGCTCAAAAACTAGCTTACCGTTTAACAAACGATAAGGATCTTGAATTTGCTATTCCCGAGTACATTGAAAATTCAATTCTGTGGGTTACTAACCTCACAGCAAAAAATTGAAACCATGCTGCTAACTACGGAGGATAAAATATTGTTAGTCAAGTCTAGACTCGCCAAATTAGATCGTGACCTAACAGACGAGCAACTAGACTTTATTATCCATCCTACTAATGATCCATGTTATTTGAGTGCGTGCCCTGGAAGCGGAAAGACTGAAGTCGTGGGAATAAAGGCAGCGTATGAAATCTCCACTTGGAAAAATCCTTTTTCAGGCATCGCCATTTTAAGTTTTACAAAAAACGCGGCTAAAGAAATCACTGATAGGGTAAAATTATTTGGAGGAGTAAAGGCAACTCAGCATCCGCATTTTATTGGTACTATAGACTCATGGTTACATGGGTATGTCTTGCATCCATTTGCTCACAAATCAACTGCATTTTCCGGAACAGATGAAGACAAAAGCTACCGCCTTATCGACAGTGAAGAGAGATACGATTACTTAAATCCATTTAAAACGATCATTTCTCAGAAGCCAAGCTATAAAGATGTTTGGGTGAATGATTATTACTTTGAATGTTCAGATCCTCCTGAACTGCAATCACAAAGTCGAACGTTGGCTATCCAAACAATACCAGGACCTGTAAGAGATAAGCTAAGGGAGAATAAGAAAGCTTTTCTAACATCAGGACTCACAACATATGCTGATGCTGAGTTTTTGTGCTTTTATTTTTTAAAAGGTAATCAAGGAATTTTACAAAATTTAGTTAAGCGGTTTCCTATGCTCATAATTGACGAATGTCAAGACTTATCAAACAATCAGCTTGAGATTTTGAAACTATTAGTAAAAAACGGAACAATCATTCATTTCGTGGGAGACCACAACCAATCCATCTATGAATTTAAAAAAGTATACATCGAAAAAATAAATGACTTTATCTCGGATAATAAACTAACTAAAAAAGCCCTGACGCAAAATTTCAGAAGCAACCAAAGTATCGTCAACGTATCAATGTCGCTAGAAAAATATAATACTGGAAACGCTCCTCAGGCTATACTTGGAGTGGAAAAAGAAATATCATCTAAAAGTTGCTTGCTTTGGGAGTATACTGGCGCAACCCTCCCGCAATTGCCTCAAAAACTTATTGACCATGTAAACCATATCAATTCCATCACTTTAAAGACTGATAAAAAAATCGACATTAACAAAAGTTGCATTCTTGCGCGAGCCCACACAACATTATCTGGGTTCAAAAACCAGCCTATATTTAGTGGTTCGAAAATGGAAATATTTGCGAATGGACTGAACTGTTGGATAAATACACCAAGGACAGGACAAGACATGAAAAACGCTCTACAACAAATTGGCAAATCAATTTCAATGTTAGCATACAATGGAAAAGGAAACCACCAACATCAATATACTCCCAAGGGTTACAATCAAATTGAATGGAGAAACCAACTTTATGATCTAATCGAAAGTGTTTGCGCTGACGCTACAGTAAGTCCTCCATTTACAGGACTAACTTGGTCTCAATGGGCAGCAAATTTCAAGGTTTTTTTAAAAGGCTATTGGGCTAAGTTTCGTTCGCCCGTTAATGACTGGAGCTCCGTTAAAACAAAAATCATGTCGCCTAGTGGTTCTGCACAAAAACTTGTTATTGACACACTAAGAGTGTGTCAATATCCCTACTCTGAAAAAATAAGAATGACAACATTTCACGATGTTAAAGGGGAAACGTTAGATGCAGTATTAGTAGTCTCGGCAAAGGATAAGAAAAGTAAAGGTGGTTATTTTGAACATTGGCTCACCGAGATTGCAGAGGAAAAGGAATATGTGCGATTCGCCTATGTAGCAAGCTCAAGGCCAAAGCATTTGCTGATATGGGCCATTCCCAAAATTGAAAACAATCAATACATCGAAAAAATAAAGCATCTGGGTTTCGAAATTGAATAGATTAAATTCGGCTCCTTCTTTATTGAAGTTTGTCCTGCTCACATTCCATCAATTGTGGATTAATTTTTCAAAATGAGAACCGAATTCCTCGAAAAATCAGCTTGCGATACAGCGACACTGAAAACGTATTTCTCATTGTGATTTCTTATTGAGTATTCTTTCAAAGGTCTTCAACTTCTCGCGGTCCTCCTCTCTTTCCAAAAGAATATTGATAAAGTCTTTGATTCTCATTTTATCCTCATTGGAAAGTTTCTTAATCTCATTCCACGCTTTGCTTAAATCAAATGACTGCAGTGGTAAACTTGAATGGTTCTTAGGCGTCTTCATAATGAGAAATTCCTCGACAGGAATTTCGAAAGCTTCCGCAAGCTTCTTTACATTCTTTTTTGAAGGTGTGGTTCCATTTTCATACCTGGCCACCATAGGCTGCGGTATTTTGGAATTTTGTGCGAGTTGTGTTTGCGTCCAATTTCGTTTTAAACGCAATTCAATAATTCTTCTTGAATACATGGTCTTTTAAGAGACCAAAACCCACAATTTGATTAAAGGATTTTACTTCCGCATATCCAACTTTATTTTAGTATCCCGTTAGAATGCTTGGCAATCCATTATAATTCGTTATAATTGTGTGTTTTTAAGGCCTCAGCTATGTCTTTGTTTGTTTTGGAATAAACCAAAACTAAGCAAAAATTTCGAAGTAGCGAAAAAAAGGATTATGGGTAAAATAACTGACGCTGGAAGATTTAAACAGGGTCGCGGCACGGGTTCAAAGGCGACCTGGATTCCCTGGCACCAAACTCACGACTTTGGCGGCTATGGTCGGAAAGCGAAGATACCTTCAAGACTATTCGAAGGCAGGACTTTTCACGCAATGTCCACTATCGAGGCAAATCTAATTTTCATCGCAGAAATGGCGGAAGGAGTTGTTGACCTGAAAGAGCAGTTCCCACTGGATTTAAACACCACCAAACTTCTTGCGAATAAGTATGGGATAAAACATCCTATTAGTCCAGACAGGAAGAGCGAAGTAATGACAATTGACTTATGGGTTGAATTCGAGAATCAAAGCCCGCTAGCAATTTCAGTGAAAGAGATTAGCGCCCTGAGCAATAAAAGAATTCTTGCCAAACTCCAACTTGAAAAAGCTTGTTCCGAACTTTTTGGTGCAAGATGGAAACTTATAACAAACAAGGACATACCGGACATTCTAATTGCAAATATCAGAGAGCTCAGGAATTTGATATTTATAAAAAAAGAAATGGAGAATGACTATTTCAAAATGATAAAGCAATTTCATGACGTCAAGAAATCACTGACCAAGGTCAATGCAGAAATATCACACGAACTCAGAATTACCCGCGGAGATGGCCTGAGCCTTTTTAAACAGCTCTGCGCTGGAAAACGAATCGTCTTTGATTACTATGCACCCTTCAATCCGTCAATGCCACTGTCCAGCTTTTCTATACTGAAATAAATTTATGAGCTACCGCATCTACAACGAGCAAAAAACAAATTCATACAAGCGAGAGCTCTACAAAGATTACGATTACACTTACTATATAAACTTAAACAATAAGGGCGAGCGTCTTTCTGGTCCGCATTGGGTAGAGCACGAGGCATTCAAAGAAATGATCAGCACTCATAAGCTTCAAAAATCTGATCCTTTTAAAATTTTTACTGACGAGGATGATATCTCCGACTCAGATAAAAATATTCGTGACGAAAGACTGGATTTGATTTCTACGATCATTAATACTAAACCGAAGTGTTATGATAAGAAGTGGGTTGCATTAAAAGCGGCCGAGATAATTAAAGAGAGGAGTCAGGTCGATGACGAAACAAGGCAAAAGAAAAAAATTACAAAGTATAAGGTAATATCGGCTGTTCTAAGATATCAGGCTTCAGGCGAAGTGAATAATGGGCTTCTCCCCAACTACCGAAATTCAGGTGGCGCTGGTAAAGAGCGCCAAGTAAAAAATAAACGCCTTGGACGAAAGCCTCAGTATGAATCAGGTCATGAAATGTCGCTTACACGGGAAGACAAAAGGCGTATTCAAAAATTTTATCGGAAACATAAGGTCAAAAATAATCATGCCGCACAAAGAGAAGCCTATGACAAATTCTATACGAAGCACTACCTCGGCAAAGAGAAGTACCCAACGTTTAAACAGTTCCTTCATTGGGGACTAAAAATCCAATTCAGTGAACAATCCAAGCTCGATGCAGTAGGCGAAATTCGATTCAACAAAGATTATCGAAGTCTTACCGGCAGTGCGAGGAAAATGATTTTCGGACCGGGTTCCGAAGCACAATTTGATAGCACGAAAGATGATACTCACTCGCTTTCGATGGTTATCCCAAATACATACATCGGACGCCTCACGTTATTTCTGATGGTCGACTCATTCTCATCAATGCCGATGGGAATCTCCTTAGTTCCAGACTCTGCAAGTTACGAGACTGCATCATTGACGATGGTAAATTGCGTAACCGATAAGGAAAAATGGTGCAGGTCATTAGGCATTCACGACATGAACGCAGCGGATTGGCCAGTAGAGCATCTGGCCGCTAGAATATTTGCAGACCGAGGACTGCTCTTAGGTCCCAAGGCGAAATCAGTCATAAACAACCTTCACATTCAAGTGGATAATGCGGAGAGTTTCAGACCTGATATGAAAAGCATTATTGAACGTCATATTGGTAAACTCTTGAAAAAAATTGCAGGCACTCTCGAGGGATATGGTCTTGTTAATAAAAAAGATTCGCCACGTATTTCACCGGATGCAAGACTTGAGGCCGTTCTTAACTATGAGGAGATTCTTGCAATAATGGTGAAGGAAATTCTCTATTTTATTAAACACGAACCAATTGAAGGTTATCCTCTAACTAAAGAAATGGAAGCTTGTGAACTCTATCCAACAGCACTAAACATCTGGAATTTCGGTATCGACAATAATCTTGAGTCTCTACTTTATGAGAATCCAGAAGAACTCAGAATAAAACTATTAGAACAAAAAGATTGCTCATTTGACAAAGGAGGTATTCTCTTTCAGGGGTACAAATGGACACCTGTCACAGAAGATGGCTTAACGGCTTTTAATGAAATGAGATTTGGAGGAAAAAGACACAAGGCCTCATTATCGTTTGACGCGTCAGACACTTCCCAAGTATACTTCCGTTATCAGAATTCATTTCATCAATTAAAACCTATTCAAAATGACGTCCACGTGCGATCATTTTGGGAATTGATGCTTAACCGAGACAAACGTCGTGTTAAAAAACGATTAGCCGAGCCAGATCGACTAACTGCGGCAGCAGAAAAAATTAAATTTCAAGAGGGCATAATTCAACGCGCAATAGCAAGAAAAAATGCAAACGGAAGAACAGTCGACATTAAAAGCGCGAATTCTACTCGTGCGGTTGACAAAACTCACTATAAAAAACAGGGGCCATTCGCCAAAAAAATTCATGCGCCAAAGGGGGCCGCAATTTCGAAAGCACCTGCAAAGGATTCCTTAAAAATGCCAAGCTTCATTGAACAACTGCGTCAAAATGGACTCTAACGAAAATATCTTCATTTCAAGTTTACCGCCTATGTTGGATAAGGTGGCGTTCTCTAAATTCATTTCTAAAAATCCAGTTTTCTCTCCAGATTCTTCTGATGGTTCTAAAATTCAAAATGCCGAACGCATTATAACTGATTTTTTTATAGCCTTGCCTGACCACTATTATTTCTTCGTGAGAGTTTATTCTAAGATGGTGGAAAGTCTGCGAACTCGCACACCGGATAATTTAATTCAGCAACTCCTTAGCGAAGGCATCACCGAAGAAAACTTCGAAAGAATGATGGCTGATCATATAATGACTCAAGAGACAGTCTTTGGCTCATACTTGGCGGGTATTGCTGGCACTGGAAAGACAACTGTGCTAAAAAAGATCTTAAAATTATTTCCGCGGAAAATTGTTCATCAATCAATTGGTGTAAAACAAGTGCCAATTATAGTGGTGGAAGCGTCCCACATAGGATCGAGAAAAGAACTATGTAAAGCCATTTTCGAAGAACTGGATCTCGCAATTGGGTCCAAATACGCGACGCAATTTCAGAATTGTACAGAATGGGAACTTTTGGAGCAAGTCCGGAAAAAAGTTATCTGCCACATGATCGGTACCATCGTTGTGGACGAGCTACAAGACTTACGCAAATCCAAGGCTGGCCCCAGCGAATTAACATTGCGATTCATCAAATATCTAACTAATCGAGTTGGAGTTCCTTTTGTCTTTCTTGGTTCTCTGGATGTCGAAGAAATACTTTGTGGAAATTTCCAACTGGCAACACGTTCACAGGGATACAAGTGGCAACGTTTTGAAAAAGATGAAGTGTGGGGTTTTTTCATAGAGCACTTGTGGAATTGCAATGTTTTAAATCCTGGCCAACCCTTAACTGATGAGATCAAAAATACTTACTATGATCTCTGCGCAGGGGTTCCCAGAATGTTGAAAATGCTGCACTCTGAAGTCCAGAAAGTTTGCATCCATTCTGGAAAGGACATAATTGAGCAAAGAGACTTGGCGGTTGTTGCTAAAAACTTGTTCTCAACCACCAACTTGGTCATGTACGGCATTATTAATTACAACGTTGAAATTCTAAGTAAATTCTCAGATCTCCTTAGGATTGAAAAAATTGAGGACGGAGTTAGGGATGACTCGACGAAGAAGCAGGAGGGCAATCCGAAAGTTAAAAAAAGCCCAGCACAGCGAAAGAATGGAAATAGAAAATCCGTACAAAAATCAGAACTACTTGATCTTACTCGAAACTACGAAACACCAAATAAAATATACAGCATTTTTAAAGAGAACGGAATTATTCCTGATATCTCCGAAATATTCACGCTTCGATAATGGTACACTTCTTCCCCCAGCCATTGCCTGATGAAATCTTCAAAAGTCTTGTACTAAGATATGGCGTGCTGAGTGGGGCTAGAAGCTCCCGACAATTGCTTGACGATGTCTTTGGAGACACCGTTAGAATAAACACTCTACCAATCCTTTTTCCAAAACATCTAAATGAATTTAACTTTAATACTTATCATCTTTTGGCTTTAAGTATAGAAGACATCATAGAACAACTTACTCCATTTCCATTTTATAGAAATTTCATCGCCGTCGGAACCGACCAAAAAGTCTTAAAGAAGCTCCGTGGACAAGGAGCGGCAAACATCTGCTCAACTATTGGCATTAACGGATCTGACGTGCCCGTTAACGAATTTCCAAAGTACTGTCCTCAATGTGCCATTGACGACTTCCAAACGTACCTCCAGATTTATTGGCACAGGGTTCATCAACTGCCAATTTATGTTTGTCCCTTGCATAATTATCAATTGAAGTTTTTTCGCTTACCCTTTCCATTTCACAGTCCTTACAAATTATTTCTTCCACGCGAACCAAGAGAGCTCGGTGAGCTATCATTTCAAGAAAATAAAAATGACTTAATTAAAACTATCAGCGAAAAAGCTTCGGATTTACTCAACGGAAAAAAATTATCAATCGAAAATCTCAAATACAATTCACGAATACTTGAACTAGGGTACAATCGAGGCAGCTTCATTAACTATGACTTGCTTATCGAAAAAATAATCTCTCGTTTCGGCAAACAAAATGTCGAAGAGCTGATCTTCAAAGGTGCAGGTAAAATTACTCTGCGGGAATATATTGAACCCTTAATACACAAGCCAGAAAAAATCCTGAATCCTCTAAGGCATCTCTTTTTCCAAATTGCTCTTGAGACTCTCGAGCCAATCAATCCACGTCCAACTTATGGAAGCGGACCTTGGCCGTGTCTTAACAAAGCTTCTGGTCATTTTCTACAGCCGGTGATTTCGAACTACTTCTTAAAATATGACACCAAATTAAAGCAAGAGGTATCCTACTTCACATGCAGTTGTGGAATGATCTATAAGAAGTATTTCAAGGTCAATTCAGGAAGCCCGGGTAATCGAGTACAAACTACCAAGATTGTGACTTATGGGCCTATCTGGATGAAAAAATTCGATCAGCTGTTAACCGAGAATTTGACTTCATATAAGATTTCAAAGATTCTCGGGGTAGACATCCGCACCGTACGGAGCCTACGAGAAAGGCCTTTGAGTCTTCCATCGACAATTTCATTTGAACAAAAGCGAAAAAAAATAAGAACAAGTTGGACCGAGTCCTTAGAATCCAACTTAGGTGATGCGGTGATGCAAGTACGAAACTCTCACCCTAAAGTTTATCGATGGTTATACCTAAACGACAAAGATTGGCTGCTAAACACAAACCAGTTGTTTGCTCGAAAAACGAAAACCATTCAATCATCTATAAATTGGAACGAAGTTGACAAAGAGATTCTCCAAGAATTAAAAAACAATTATGAACTCCTTGTTCACAATTACCCAAGGCGGATAAGCAAATCCCTGATGATACGATCAATATCTACGGCTAAATTCAGTTTAACAAAAAGGGCGACACGTCAACTTCTACAAAGCATGCGCTTTATCGAATCAGTTATGGAGAATAGCGAGACATATCAGCTGCGCAAAATCAAAATCTCTATTAATGAGCTGGAAAAGCTCAATGTTCGCTTGAGTCGATCGGCAATATTGTCAAAGTCAAATTTGCGTAGGCTGACTCTTAGTGCAGAAACACTTATTAACAAAAAATTGAAATGACCGTTTCTTTTCTCAGTCCACCGTTTAACCAGGAAAGTTTTTATTCTCTCATTTGCCGACACCGCCGGCATACAGGGTCGAACTACCAGTATATCTCTAAGACATTCTTCAACAGTTACGCTCATCCGGTTAATCAAAGATTGCCGTTTGACCTTGAAAACTTCGCAAAAAAAATCGCGCAGATTTCCTTACTTAATGCTGAAAATATTTTAATAAGTCACACATTGTATTCACTCTACAGTGCATTCATGGACGCAAAGGCTGCTCGTGCACTATACTCCTTTATGATGTATGGGCGAGGTTCGTCAATGAGATTTGTGAAAATCGATGTAGATGTCTCAGAATTCTCGTATTGTCGCTCTTGCGCAGAAGAAGAACTTTCCAAGTACAGCGAAAGTTTTTGGCACATTAATCACACAATTCCCTTTCATCAGGTCTGCACAAAACATGAATGTCTTTTAGAGAATTGGAGGGTACCGCGTGAAATTTACAATGTACGTCACTACTATGAATGCGATCTTAAAAAATTTGGTTATAAATGTGAGTCAGTTACACGGCCATCGACGATCATGCTGGACGGAGCAAAAAAACTAGAGGCAATTCTAGACAAATCTCACTCCGTTGACTTAACCTCATTTTATGAGCTCGCCCAGAGAAAGGGGTTACTTAATATAAAGAAAAACACTTATTCACTGAATAAATTATTAGTAAGCGATTACATTGACTTTTTAGAAGGCAGTAACATCTCGTTCGCTCAAGTCATACGGTCCCGTCCAATTATTGTAAATAATCTTTTCAATGGGAAAATGCATCCATATAATCCGCAAAACTATGCTTTCCTCGGCCGGTTCTTGGAATCAAGATCAGACATAACGTTGAAACATGAATTATCAACGGTAGTGTGCTGCAATAAATTCTGCGAAAAATTCGATCAAGCCATTGAAAATAAACACTTGATTCGCGTCTATGTCAACAACAAAACCGAACCCGGCGCAAAAGTGAAATGTCCGAATTGCGGCATGAATTTTTTAGTCTCTCTCAAACTTAATTCAGCACATAAGCTCGTCATAAAAGACCACGGGCAGCTTGTTCAGAACATGATTCGTGCGAAAGTGAGGAAGGGATTTTCATTTAGAAAATTGGAAATGGAATTTGGGATTCGCCGGCGTACAATTGCCAAAATATGCAATCGAAAAGTGAGAAACGAGAAAAATGAGCATGCAAAGTTCATCAAGCTGCGTGATGAACGGAGAAAGCGCTGGAAAAATGAATTGAACTCACCAGGCTTCTTCTCCATCAAAAAAAGCGCAAAAATTATGAAAACCGAATACCGTTGGCTATTAAAAAAAGACTCCAAGTGGATGCTCCATATAAATGCTAAGTTCAGCAGACGTTTCAGGGGTAGACACAAGACTTCATCACCAAATACGAGAGAATTCAAATCCAAACTACGTGACATAAAACAGTATCTAGTATCATTACAGATTCCACGAAAAATATCGGTAATGCTGATCGCCTCACACCTAACTAAACGCGAACGAACTCAAATTGCTATGCATGCAACCATTAAATTATACATCAAATCACTTGCTGAAAGTTATCAAGAGTTTAATTCAAGGCGAAGTAGTCTTTTGAAGGCAGCCTAACAGTTTACCGTTAAGAACCAAATTTTCTTGGGCGCAAATACATTTTAAAAACTAAATAATTATGAAAGGTCGAAAGACCAAAGAAATGAAGTACATCAGGTTGTGGAATTTCTAGCGATAGATTAAAAGCGAGTACTGCGAACCGATTTGAAAAGTAACCCACAGAATTTTACTCGGGCCATTTGTCTTCAGTTCAAATGAAAATACTAAAGCCCTTCGAAGAATTTTGATAGCGACAACCGGCAGGCTTTTGCGATTGAATTTAGCGTGCTCAGCGAAGGATTTATTTCACCCCTTTCAATACGGCCAATTTGATTTATGGGTATGTCGGAATCGTTGGCTAACTCTTCTTGCGAAAGGCCTTTTTGCTTACGGAGTTCTTTTAAATGCTTTCCAAACTGTTGCAGCAACTTGGGATCCCTGATCTTAGTCATCAGGGTCGAAAGTCAAAAAAGGCTTAGGTTTTGATTAACACATATATGTGTGTTTTTATTATTTATTCTTATTTTTAGGCCAAAAGAAATGACCACTATGTGCTTTTCCTCATTCGCTAAATCATCAATTCTTGCCTTTATCGTTGGTAGTTTATTCACGAACTGCAACGGACGAAAAGAAAACGAACTCAAGGATCCACTGACCGGAAAATTGGTGGAACGATTTCAATACACGGAAACCTCTAACGGCAGTCAATTGAAAGACGGTTTCTATAAGCGCTGGTATTCTAACGGGCAATTGAACATCGATGGTACTTATGAGAGGAATCGGCGCGTAGGCGAATGGAAAATTTATAATGACGATGGCTCGTTGCAGGAATTGGCGCATTTGGTCAATGACTCACTAGAGGGAAAAGTAGAGAGATTCTTCAAAAGTGGCAAGAAGCAAAGTGAAGCGGTTTATTCGAAAAACAATCGAAACGGTCCGGTAAGTGTGTGGCTGGAGAATGGCCAGATTTCTGAGCAATTTTCTACAAAGGACGACCAGAAAGACGGTCCCAGCATACTGTTCTACCCAAACGGAAAAAAGAGAATCGAGGCCGAGTTCACAAATGGAGAGTATAACGGCCCCTATACTGAGTACTTTGAAAATGGTACACTTTTTAGGCAGGGATCTTATGCTTCGGGTTTGAAGCATGGCTCTTGGATAACCAATAACACAACCGGAGAGTTATTCGCGCAAGAAGAGTACGATAACGGAAAGAACGTAACACTGGTTGGACGCTGGCTTATAAATAATTCAGTTGAAATCGAATACTTTAAAGATGGCTTTGCAAAAAGTAAGGACAACAAGGGGAAGGTTTTTTACTCCATTGAAGCTGGGGTTCTGACTTATAGTTTTCACCGCTACACGATTAAAAAACTGACAAAGAATGAGTATGTTATTGTTGCATCGGGAGTAAAAAGCCAGACATACAGAGGGGTTCGATTGTAACGATCCTTATCATATAACAAATGAGTCTAATTAGTATCATAGCTGGCACCATTTTTATTGTTGGTCTTCTTTATGGTACTTATTACATTAATCGGGCCAGTGAAAAGATAGTAAGAGACGTAGAACAAAAAAGACGTGAGATGGAATTTTGGAAGAAAAAAGGGCGAAAAGCATTTTCGAAGCACTTGCGAAATAAAAAAAGAGCAAGCGGACAAAGCGAATGGCTAATAGCAAGTCCCGACAGGATGTGAAGAAGGAAATGAAGAAGGGAACGACTCCCTTTGAAATTCGAGATTTTGATTCAATGGTCGATGAACTCTAAATCAAAGGAGTAACAAGCTAGTCGAATCTATCGTTTTCAGCTATGAATAAAAGTGAAATTGATTCGTTCAGGAAGTTAAAGGCGATACCACTTGCGCTGTCTGATAAGTGTTGGGGTTCTATCATAAAATTCATCCAAAATCCTAGCCAACCAAACGAGGCCCTTAAGAGAGCGTTTCAGGAGTATTCGAAAATTGTAAAGAACTCCGATCAATCTGATTCCGTAACGCAGGGCTATTTGATCACTTAACCTTACACTGGTGAGTTTACATATGAAAAAATTGCTTCCACACAGCCCACCCCGCCCAGGGGAATTATTGCAGGAGTTCTATTTCCAGCCGCAGATGTTGTCGGTGACCGTAGCAGCGAAAAAATTGAGAATTTCAAGATCACACCTTTATGCAATTCTCAATGGTAGTTCGAAAATTTCCGTAGCTATGGCAAAGAAGCTGGCACAAGCATTTTCGACTACTTCAAAGTATTGGTTAAATATGCAAGCGAGCAGTGATTTGTGGACGCGAAAAAGGAAACCTCATGAATTGTAGCTGCCAGGTCTACGGTGCCGAAATAATCCCAAGCTAGCTGAAAAATAGTCAAAAAAAGCCCTTCATTGAGAGACCCAAACTGGAAACGTATTGCTCAGATGTGATATGTTTTCGGTGTATATTTTTTGCCTGACTTTACTGAGTTATTCTGCCTTATCCACAACCAACATCTGCATTGAATTCATTCGACCACCGTACGCTTTCACTTTTGAGAAAGCAGTTGTAATCTCACTAAGATCAGAGGCACTTAACTGAACATTCACTGCACCTAAGTTCTCGTTTAGGTGATCAAAGGTTTCGTGTACCCGGTATAGGAACAATAAATGGTTTCTGTGCCAGCAACCATGCAAGGGCAACCTGAGAAGGTGTTTGCATTTTCTTTCTTTGCAATTTGCTTCAGCAAGTCAAAGTTGTCCCCGGGGGAAGCCTCCCTATAAAACTCCGAGAGAAAGGCTCATCCTTAAAATTTTTTTTCCCGAACCCCTTTGTTTGCGAGGGGGTTCGGGGAAAAAATTACTTTTGAACTGTCAATCGTAGTTAAGACCACACAGATAATTAGAAGCAAGTCACGCACCAATGTCTGCACTCTCAGATGTGGTCATCAATAACCGGTTAGATATATTTCTGTTTCATGCCATGCCGGTTGCAATGGCCTCCCTTTAGCTCTATTGAGGATGTCCAAATTAGAAACGGAATGCATACAGATATTCACGTGGCCTATCTGGATAAACACCCGCAAAAATGACTTGCTCTCCAGGCTTCTTCTTTTTTAAAATTTCAATTACTTCTCTACTTGATTTGACGGTGTTATCATCGACATGCGTTATAATAAAACCTTCCCGAATGTCAGTGTACTTTTTAATTTTGCCCTGATTCAATGATTTAACCTCAATGCCTGAATTAAGATCGAGTGCCTTTAATTTCTTAGCATCGAGATCTTGCAGTTCAATACCCAATGCGGTTACCGCGTCTTTCTCCTCGCGCTTCACTGTTTCGACCTTGCCATCCTTATTGCGAAGCGTGACAGGCAATAGTAAAGTTTTCCCCTCACGAGCAACTGTGATGTTAATTTTATCGCCTGGTCTTTTGCGGCCCACATACTCGATCAAAGCGCTGCTTGATTTAATTGGGGTTTCGTCCATCTTAACTACAACGTCACCTACTTTCACTCCAGCATCTTTGGCAGCGCTCTTTCCTTCTTCGGCGAAACCAGAAACATAAGCGCCCTCTGTCACATCAAGTCCTTTTTCTTTAGCGAGGTCACTGTTCACACTACCAACGGAAATTCCCAGCCAGCCACGTTGCACCGTCCCGAAAGCAAGAAGGTCCTCAACAACTTTGCTTACAATATTTGAGGGAACGGCAAATCCATAACCAGAGTAAGAACCGGTCGGGCTCGCGATTGCCGTATTGATTCCCAAAAGCCCGCCCTCCAAATTCACCAAAGCGCCACCGCTATTCCCAGGATTGATTGCAGCATCCGTTTGAATGAATGATTCTATTGCAGTGCTGCCCTGCTGTTGACGGCCAGAAGGATTGTTGGAATTGATTATGTTAATATTTCTGCCTTTCGCACTGATGATACCAGCTGTCACGGTAGAGTTCAAGTTGAATGGATTGCCAACGGCCAATACCCACTCGCCTACTTTTGAATTGTCAGAATTTACAAAAGAGAGATGGGGCAGATCCTTCTGATTAATCTTGATCAATGCCAGATCTGTATCTGGGTCGGTGCCTACCACCTCGGCTACAAATGAGCGATTATCATGCAGGGTGACATCAACTTTGTCGGCATTTGCAACTACATGGTTATTAGTAACGATGTACCCGTTCGCATTGATGATGACTCCGGATCCAGTACTCACGCTTGGGCTTTGCTGTGGAATTTGGGGACCGAAAAAGAATTGCTGGATTGGGTCATTTAGTTGGTTTTTGGTGCTGCTCGGCTGCTGTGAGCGAATGTGCACCACAGCATTCGTCACGTTTTCCGCAGTTTGCGTAAAATCCAATGGTACTGCCTCTCCTTTTTCATTAATTCGATAAGCCACCTGAGAGACCGGTGAGCCCTCGATGTGTTCAATTTTTACCGAGCTATTTCCATTTTCAAACCACGAATAAGTGGCCACTGTAATTACGCTGCCCAAAGTAGCAGCCAACATTAGGGATCCGAAATTTTTCATAACCTTATTATTTTAATGTCAATAAAAATTGCTGATGGAGATGAACCGGAGCTGCAAAAGTTTTATCGTTTTTTGCAGCCCGATTCACTTTTCATTCCTACAATGGAATTCATAATCTATTCCACGGTAATTTGCTTGACGGGTTTAACTTTCGCCTCGTCCTTTTTAGGAACGGTGATCTGAAGGATACCGTCTATATACCTGGCCGTTATTTTTTGGCCTTCGACTTTGTTTTCGGGTAGCGAGAAACTTCTTTGAAATGACTGATAATTGAATTCCTTCCGGGTATAGTTTGTGTCCTCAGTTTTTTCCTCGCGTCTTTCTTCTTTATGCGATGAGATCGTCAGCACATTTTGATCCAACTCTACTTTGAAGTCGTCACGCTTCATTCCTGGCGCAGCTACATCGATAATGAACTGATCATTATCTTCCCGAACATTGACCGCAGGCAGGGTGGAAGCAAAAGACTTGTTAGCCAGCGAAGAATCTGCCCACTCTCTGTTGAAAAAATCTTCGACCAATGAAGGCAGTGATGGAAACAGCGTTGAGTTTTGTCTTACTAATGTTCTCATAACTTTTTCTCCTTTCAAGATTTAGTTAAACATTTAATTTAAAATAGAATCGCGATTCGAATTTTTCCCTAAACAAATTGTGTGCATTCTGCCAAAGACTGAAAAAATGACAGCACTTACCCTTCCTGGACTAAATAGAATCTGACATGAGAATGGACTCCCCTGAATTTTTGTCTTTTCGAAAATCATTTTGTCTTAAAAAGAATTCTCTATGCTAAGAATGGTTGGCTATAACTGCCTAAAAAATTTAAAAAAAATCTTGATTCGTAATAATCAGCTTTTTTATTTTCGCGAAAAATTTTTGAGAATCGCGAAATAGGACGTCATAAGATTTAAAAGATATTGACTAATACTTAAAACCTTAAATTTTTACTTATTACTCATTAAACGTTATGTCTGCGAACAATTTTATTTCAAAACAGTCTAAGACAGGAGTTAAATTCCTGCCTTTTTTATTTGTAGCTCTTTACTTTTTTGCGCCAGCTTTGAGCAAAGCCCAGGCCCGTAGTGCTACCGACAAAGGATCCACCTTTACCAGCCAATTAATCAATATCGAGGCAGCGGTGCACGAAACTTTTAATTACAGTACAACCCTTTATAATGCTTCGTCACAAGTACGTGTTTATGAACTGACAGCCGCGGCTCCCGAAGGTTGGAGTATTGTATTCCGAGCAAGAGGCAACCAGATAACATCTATTAACATAGATGGAGGCAAAAGTGAAACGATCAGCATTGAAATTCGCCCTGCTTACAATGCCGAACCTAAAAAATATAAAATTCCGATTACAGCTGCTGCATCAAATGAGACTTTGCATTTAGATCTCGAGGCAGTTGTGAAGGGGTCTTATAATTTAGAACTTACCACTCCTACTGGTTTATTGAGCGGTAAGATTACGGAAGGAGAGCAAAAGGAGATTCATTTGGTTGTTACCAATACGGGTAGTTTGAATCTGACAGACATTTCTTTGTCTGCACAAGCTCCGTCAAAGTGGGACGCTACATTTAATCCTTCAAAAATAGAACGGCTCGAGCCAGGAAAATCAGCTGATGTTGTTGCCAAGTTAACCGTGCCGGATAAGACTTTAGCCGGTGACTATGTAACAACGTTTACTGCAAGAAATAGTACAAAGAGTGCGCAAGCTAGCTTTCGCATGACTGTACGCACATCGATTCTTTCTGGAGCAGTCGGCATTTTAATTATTCTTGCTGCTGCAGGTCTTGTTTATTTTCTTATTCGAAAATACGGAAGAAGATAAACTTTTATGGACAACCCCATCATAGAATTGAGGGGCCTGACAAAGTGTTACGGTGCCCTAAAGGCTGTTGATGATTTAAACCTTTCCATTCAGAAAGGAGAAATTTTTGGGCTGTTGGGCCCCAACGGTGCTGGTAAAACCACTACTATACTGATGATGCTTGGACTTACAGAACCTACGTCTGGAAGTGTCAATGTCTGTGGTTACAATGCTACCAGCAATCCCATTTCCGTAAAAAGAAAAGTGGGCTATATGCCGGACAGTCTCGGCTTTTACGATAACATGACAGCCCTTGAAAACTTAATTTACATAGGTGAACTCAACGGCATCCCCTCATCAGCGGTTAGGGAAAGAGCTACTGAAATGCTTCGTCTTGTTGGGCTTAAGCAAGATGATCTTAGTAAAAAAACTTCAGAGTTCTCAAGGGGGATGAAACAACGGTTAGGTCTGGCCGATGTATTAATCAAGCAACCTGATGTGATCATCTTAGATGAACCCACTTTAGGGATTGATCCTGCCGGAGTAAAAGATTTTTTGGAACTCATCCATACATTGAGTCGCCAACAAGGGCTTACAGTTTTACTTTCATCTCATCATCTGCATCAGGTTCAACAGGTGTGTGATCGTGTGGGCATTTTTGTGGGCGGAAAACTTTTGGTGGAAGGTAACCTTGATACTCTTTCAAAAAATCTTTTCAAAAAGAAATCATACGAAGTGCAAATCACCGTACAAGATGATCCTAATACGATGAGGAAGCACCATGCTGAAATACTCACATTGGAATCTGTACAAGAGGTACTGCTGAAAGACCAAACTATTGATGTTGTATGCAGCCGTGACATAACACCTGATATCGTCAGATTTTTTGTAGCGAAAGGATTTAACATCGCTGGCGTTCAGAAGAAACAATATGGCCTGGATGACATCTATCAAAAATATTTTGAGAACAATCTATCTAACAGAGCATAGTCAACAATGAAAAATCTGGTAGCTTCTTTTAAAATAGGATCGTTAGAAAATAAATCTCACAATGGTCCTTTTTGGATTATGGTGAGGAAAGAAATTGGTGGCCATATCCGTAGTTGGCGGTTTATAATACTATTGATATTAATTGCGCTTACTTTTTGGGGAGCAATGTATGTGTCAATGAATAACATCAAAGCAGCCGTGGCTAACATCTATGATCCGGACCAAATGTTTTTATATCTCAAACTGCTAACGACAACGGAGGGCACGTTGCCTCCGTTTCATGTGTTCCTAAATTTTTTAGGACCATTGCTAGGAATTAGCCTGGGTTTTGATGCCATCAACTCTGAGCAACAGAGCGGGACACTTACAAGGATTATGGCGCAACCGGTTTATCGGGACAATTTGTTGCTATCGAAATTTGTAAGTGCCCTGATCTTGATCAGCACTCTTTTTTTCTCTCTTGTTTTACTCATGATCGGGTGCGGAATTATACTTACAGGGGTGCTCATTGAACTTGAAGAGGTGCTTCGGGTACTAAGTTTCACCATCATCTGCATAATGTACATTGGATTCTGGCTCGGACTATCCATTTTGCTATCGATTCGTTTTAAGCAAGCCGCTACGTCAGCGCTCACAGCGATAGGAATATGGCTGTTTCTAACCGTATTCTATCAAATTATCGTCAATATAATTGTAAGAGCCCTTGTTCCTAGTTCTCAGACGCTTACTCAAGATGACGTTCTCCGTTACAATGAAATTCTATTAAGTTTTTTGCGTCTGGCACCAAGTCAACTTTACACTGACGCTACTAATACACTATTAATGCCCTCCATCAGGAGTTTGAGCCCGATCACTATGGAGCAAATGGCAGGTGCAATACCAACGCCCCTTTCGTTTTTAGAAAGCCTTTTGATTGCATGGCCACAGATCACTGGGTTGATAGCTTCTACCGTGGCTTGTTTTGCATTATCTTATTATCTGTTTATGCGTAGAGAAATCAGAAGTTAGTTTCAGGCAGAACATCTTAAGATGCATTGCTATTAATGACAACTGTCATAATGATAGCAGGATCTTCGGCATACCAAATAATTTTCCATTTCTAAGTTCATAACCTTTGCAAAAGGGATAGAGTTAAAAATGAGGCAAATATTATTTTTGCGCCGATTTAAAAATTTCCAGACTTAGGTGACTATGAATACATAACAAACGGTGCACATCACGCTTTTTTTTGAAAGACTAGTTACTCTATAACATTACCCTTTCTGGGAAAGGGCTTACTAACAAATAAACTATAAAATGAAAACGCTAACAAAAGAAATGCAGACTGCCATTACACCTTCAATAGCATTGGGGCTTTTAAAAGAAGGCAATAAAAGATTTGTTAACAATTTGAAGGTAAATAGAAACTTATTGCAGCAAGCCAACGAGACTTCCGATGGTCAGCATCCTTTTGCCGTTATCCTAAGTTGCATCGATAGCCGCACCTCAGCCGAACTTATTTTTGATCAAGGACTGGGCGACATATTTAGTGTGCGCATCGCGGGAAACATTATTAACGAGGATATTCTGGGAAGTATGGAATTCGGTTGTAAAGTGGCTGGGGCTAAAATTATTATTGTTTTGGGGCACAGCAAATGTGGGGCAGTAATGGGCGCATGCGATCACATGGAAATGGGCAACCTTACGGCATTGCTTACCAAAATAAGGCCTGCTGTAGATGATGAAATAACAACCCTGGAAAATCGTAATTCAAGCAATACACAGTTTGTAGAAAATGTGACAACCATTAATGTGAGACGGACAGTTAAGTCGATAATAGAAAGGAGTACTATTTTAAAGGAAATGCTAGAAAAAGGACAAATTGGTATTATTGGAGGAGCTCATGACATTTCAACGGGAACAGTAACCTTCTATCCTGATACGATGATTTTACATTCGGAAAAATAGGCACAAGATTTAGCTGATGAATTGTTCAGAACTGGCAAGACATTATAGTGTTGCGATTATGTAGTAAAGTGGCGTTCGGCCCCTTTACTACAAGAAATTCCTATCTCAATGGTGGCTTCTTTTCTACTTTACGATGCTCCCTGTAAAAATTATTCTTAATGGAATCCATACGGTGCATCATACCCCTGAAGTACGGGTCATTTAATTCATATCGCTTCATGAAGAAATCATCGTGAAAGAAGTCAGAATAACGCGAGGAGTCATTAAAAAATAAAGGATCAAACTGGTTACGAAAGAATGAAGAATGATCTTGTCTGAAATAGCGATCGAAGCTCCCCATAAGACTATCCATTTGTGCCGTATCACCACTAATATTTGAATAATAAGACGTATAGGTTGAATCAAACCCAATCATATTTCCCTTTTCATCATACCGCCTGTTTACCTTGATAGCAACTTTGGGCTTATGAAGACTATCCTGGTTTTTTTTGAGCTCCGCACTCTGACCATTCGTATTTCCATGACACGAAGAGAGCAAAAGAACCAATACGGTGATCGGTATCCCGAAAGTACTGCTATTGAAAATCTTTACTTTGATTCGATCGGTGACTCCCCGCCTGGCGGAAAGCGCAACCCTGTTAAAAAGTGATTTCATCGCTTTTAAAGATCATGTACAAAAAAATCACGAAACAATTTCTATGCAAATCTCTTCTGACGGTTTAACAGGAGTTCCTGAGATTAATAGCTACATATACGCATTCATCAATTGTGACAATTTGACATTTTATTTATTGCGAAGTATGTCTTTTTGAAAAACCTGGTACTCTTTTGTAGAATGAAAAATGCAGCGGAGACAGAATATTTGGCGGTTTTTTTATTAGATTCTTAATGCTTTTGACGGAGGCATAAAGTTTGAGAAAAAGCCTGCCTGGAATCGCGATTTCCAACTACGAATCTTAAAACTATATGTTTAACTAAATCTCGAAAGGAGAACCAAGTTATGAAAACCTTAGTAAGACAAAATGCTACTTTGTTTCCATCCCTTCCTTCGCTGCTTGAAGATTTTTTTAACAGGGATTGGGTCGATTCAACATTAGCCAACAGAAGCTATTCCGCTACACTGCCCGCTGTGAATGTGATAGAGACCAATGACGATTTTATCATTGATGTTGCCGCCCCAGGTATGAAACGTGATGAGTTCAAAGTGGAATTGGACAACAACGTGCTCACTATTTCTTCCCAACGCGAAGAAAAACAGCAACAACAGGATGAGGCCAGAAACTACACCCGTATGGAGTTCAATTATCAATCATTCCAACGCAGTTTCACACTACCCGAAAATAAAGTAGAGGGTGAAAAGATATCTGCGCGTTACGTGGATGGTATTCTCCATATCACTGTGCCTAAAAAAGATGATGCGAAAGTAAAGCCGATCAAGCAGATTACCATCGGTTAGCGGGCATCTATTCCAATGTAAATTTTAGGATTGTAATCAGGGATAGCTGTGGCGTGACTATGTCTAGTAACACCTTTTACAAATACTCCTCTTGGTCAATCCATACTATCCTTGATTTTTACAACTGTTTCTTCATTAAATTTTAAAGAGACAACTATGAAAACGCTTCTTCATCCAATTCATTCATTATCCCAAACCCTTCACGATTCATCTGATGTAGTTTTTGGTGGCAAAATCCTTGGCAACACTCACGATTTGCTGAGCACACAGTTGCAAGAGGAAGGGAATAGCTTCATGGTGAGCGTACCTGTGCCTGGCATGAACAAAGAAGATCTCAGTGTCTACACTGAGGGTCGGGTACTCCTTATTTCAACGAAGGGGCAAGCCAAATTACCTGAAAAAAAGGGCGGATCTAAGCGAAGAGATTTTACGCATGCCTTTGTGCTGCCCGATGGCATCGATACAAATCGTATACATGCAAAATGTCGTCATGGTCTACTCACCATTACGATCGAAAAAATAAAGAGTAAAAAAAGACATGTTGTCATCAAAGTTGGTGGTAACGAGAAAGATATTAGAAACACGATGCCTTTTGGTGCCTGGTGGGATCGGATAAAGGAAAAAGTATATCTACAGAGGTTTATTCCTAAAAAAGGGTTAATAAAATCCTCCATCAACTGAGATACTTGAGTGTTTGTCACTGGAGCATTCTGTCAATTCATAATAAGAAAAACTAAAATCACTTTCACGTCTTGCTTGAGCCCGGAGAACATTTATTAAAAAGCATTGTGGGAATGCTTCTCAGTATCCTATTACTGAGTTGGCTGTTGAAGCGTTTCCGTCAACCTTATTTCAGTGCTTATATTATTGCAGGAATCTTACTTGGGCCTCATGGTTTGCAACTGTTTACAGACGTTACCACCATTGCTCAAATAGGTTCCCTTGGCTTGATCATGCAAATGTTTTTCATTGGAGCTGAAATAGAAGTTCCAGCCCTTCTGAAAAATATACGGACATCGGCCATTGGCGTTTTTATCCAATTAGTACTTAGCTTCGTTTTTATTGGTGCAATTGGTCATCACCTTGGTTGGAACACAGATCGAGTGGTGCTTTTCAGTTTTGTTATTACCCTCAGTAGTTCTGCTATCATACTCGAGTACCTGCATAAAAATAATGAAATCCATTCGCGGTTAGGCAATCTTACTACAGGCATATTGATCCTTCAGGATTTCCTGATCGTACCAATGATTGTGGTGCTAAATTTTCTGGCTAAGGAAGAATCCAATGTTGAGCAGCTAGCGCTAGCTGTAGTGGTGACCCTGTTGTTTGTCTTGTCACTTCGCATGCTCATGCTTAAGAAAAAAGTGTTAATTCCAGGGTTTACCGGCTTTCATCCCGATCATGAATTGCAAGTATTTATAGGATTGCTGTTATGTTTTGGTTTTGCATGGATGACCAGTTTATTGCATCTGTCGGCTGCGATGGGTGCCATGTTTGCTGGAGTAATTATTGCCCAAACGAACTCCATGGAATGGCTTGATCGTACATTGATTCCGTTCCGGGTATTCTTTCTTTCTCTTTTCTTTGTATCCATTGGTCTTCAGTTAGACTGGGGTTTTGTTAAAGAACACTTTACACTCATTGCTATCCTGGTTATATTAATCTTTAGTATCAATAGTTTCATTAACGCATGTGTATTCAGACTACTAAAGGAAACTTGGAAAAACAGTTTGTACGCTGGTGCGCTGCTTTCACAAATCGGTGAGTTCAGCCTTGTGCTCTGCACGGTAGCCAAAACTTTAAATTTAGTAGACGACTTTTCTTTTCAGTTAACACTGGCTGTCATTTCAGTTACAATGTTGTTGTCTTCAGGATGGGTAAGTGTTATTCGGAGTTTTTTGTTTCGAACTTCTGTGAGCGGAGAATAATACGAATAGATCCGATCACTATTCTCTCGTACTTGGGGAAAATGGCCTCATGTCTCACGCGCCAATATCTCTCATGACATCATCAAGCGCCTCTTCCTGTTTCAATAATTTCGGCAGCTCGGGTAAAATTCAAAAACACCACAGGCGTCACGCGAAATATTTACTACGATGTCAGGTCGATGTACTTGAATCATCGGTTCAGTAAGCCGGTCTTGAGCGCGATCGTACTTAACCAGCAACTCAAATCCCGATGAAATTGATTTTTTAGGATTTTTTTGGGATGTGTGGGCTCCTCGAGTCTCATTTACTTCGGCAAAAGTCTGATTTACTTTGGCGGGGTCTCATTATCCGTGAGAACCCACATGAATGATGGAATAATTCTATTGAAACGAAGTGAAGTCGCTTCGCTGATTACGTTAAAGGAATGCATTACAGCAATTGAAAATACATTCAAAATGCATGCCAAAGGAAATGCGTTACCTCCTGGGATCCTTGGGATACATGCGCGCAATGGTGGGCTTCATATCAAAGCAGGAATACTGGATCTAGGAAGATCTTACTTCGTGGCCAAGACAAACGCGAATTTCCCGCTTAATCCAAAACTAAATCGACTACTCACCATCCAAGGCGTTGCTGCCGTAAGCGATGCCGAAAACGGAAGGCTCCTTGCATTGATGGACTCAATTGAAATAACTATTCCTCGCACAGGAGCAGCAACAGCCGTTGCAGCAAAGTATGTCTCAAAGAAAAATTCGAAAGCTGCTACAATCATTGGCTGTGATAACTAGGGAATAGTTTCCGCACGAATGCTAATGCAAGTCCGTGATTTACAAACAATTTTCACCTATGAAGCAGAAGTCTCAGCAATTCGCATCTGATCTTTCGAAAGAATTGAAAGTTAACATCGCAGTAATTGATGACATCGCCAGTGCAATGACACAAAGCGATATCTGTGTGACTTGTACGACATCACGTCAACCTTTTATCAGTTTAGAACATTTGCCGGCAGGAATTTTTATTGCTGCGGTAGGTTCAGGCAACGAAGACAAGCAAGAAACTCGACTCCAAGATTCTTAAGCTATTTAAATTGGTAACCGACTTGACAGAACAATGTGCCAAAATAGGCGAGCTCCATCACGCAATGGAAGGGGCCTGATGATATTCTAGCGACGAGGTGTTCATTAAAAATGACTATTAACAATCTCTTCGAGCATTTCTTTGCTTAGTGGTTTTGCCTTGAAGTCGGCAGCTATATTTAAGTCCAATGCCTTGGCTTTGTCATCAGGGTTGTCTGATGTCGTAAGCATAATGACAATGACTTGACTCTGCAGTTCTTTCGGGAGCTTGCGATATTCTTCCAGGAACTCCCACCCATTCATGCCTGGCATATTGATGTCTAGAAAAATCAAGTCTGGGTGATCAACGCTACTGTTTTTTACTGACTTCAGAAATTCAAGAGCGACTGACGCATCCTGCATAGCAATGACCTTATCGGCTGCATTGCATTTTTTTATTACCCGCTCATGATAGAAGTTATCATCGGCGTTGTCGTCAATAAGCATGATACATTTTAGTTTGATTTTCATATTGATAGCTCCGAAATGGTGAAATGAAAAATAGATCCTTTTCCTACTATAGACTCCACCCAGATTTCACCCTGATGAAGTTCTACGATCCGTTTACAATTGGCCAAGCCTATTCCACTTCCTTCATAAATATCGTTTGTATGTAGGCGCTGGAAAATATCAAAGATCCTATTGAAATGAACCTTGGCTATACCAATGCCGTTGTCACTTATCAAAAAGTGCCATTTTTCATTTACCTTCTTTGAAATAATCTGAATTTCAGGAGCGGTTTTTTTCTTCCGGAACTTGATCGCATTTGAAATCAGATTTTGAAATAACTGCCTCATCTCAATTTCATACAGATTGAGTGTCGGCATTTCAGAGATATGAATGGTGGTATTTGAATCTTTTATCATCGTTTGAAGATCGGCAACAACATCGGCTACTAATTTTCCGCATTCTACCTTCACTAGTTTTTTATCCCGGCCCAGCCGCGAGAACTCTAGGAGTGCTTTTATCAGTAGGCTCATTCTTTTGGTCGCACCGCTTATGGACTGAAGATATTTGTGAGCATTGGCATCCAACACGTTTAGGTAGTCCTCTTCAAACACCTGCAGGTAATTGGATACAGTGCGCAGTGGTTCCTGAAGGTCATGCGATGCTACATAAGCAAACTGCTCGAGCTCCTTATTCTTAATTACCAATTCAGCTTGTTTTTTTGCAGCACGCTCCTGGACCTTGCGTTCGGTAATATCAATAATTGACGCCAGTACCATCTGGCCTTCGGGTGTTTCAATTGGGTTCAGGCCGATCTCCACCTGGATCTCTAGACCGTCTTTTCGCTTAGCGAAGAGGTCGCGACCCATGCCCATAGACCTCGTCTTTGGTTGTTTAAAGAACCCATTCCTGTGGCCCGGATGATCGCTGCTGAACCGTGCGGGGATTAGCATCTCAAGCTTGCTGCCGATCATTTCATATCGTTCATACCCAAAAAGCATTTCGGTTTGCTGGTTCACCAGCGTGATGATACCATCCTGGCTCACGAGCACCATGGCATTGGGTGCGGATTCCACCACGAGTTGGAACCGTACCTCTGCTTTTTTTCTTTCTGTAATATCAATGATCGATGCTAGCACCATTTGGTCGTGAGTTTCTCCGATAGGGTTGAGACCAATTTCCACTTGTATCTCCATGCCGTCTTTTCTCCGGGCAAAAAGATCATGTCCCCCACCCATGGAGCGTGTCTTTGGACTGGCAAGAAACGTTTGCCTGTGGTCTGGGTGAATATCTCTGAATCGTTCAGGAATGAGCATCTCCAGCTTATTGCCGATCATTTCGTTTCGTCCATATCCAAAAAGCGCTTCGGTTTGCTGGTTTACAAGTGTGATGATGCCACTATGGTTTACAAGCACCATCGCGCTAGGGGCTGACTCAACTACCAGCCGGAATCTCTCTTCGGCTTTTTTTCTTTCGGTAATATCGATGATCGAGGCAAGTACAAGTGTCCCCTCTACTGTTACAATTGGATTTAGTCCGATCTCAATCGGAAACTCTTTTTTATCTTTTCGCAATGCGAAAAGCTCGCGACCCATTCCCATGGCCCGTTCCGAAGGCGATACAAAAAACATATCACGAAACCCCGGATGTTTTCCTGTATACCTTGCAGGAATCAGCACCTCGACCAACTGCCCGATGAGTTCACCTTTGGTATAGCCAAAGAGCTTCTCCGTCTGTGAATTGATGTAGGCTATTTTTCCTTCTTTATTTACGAGCACAATAGCGTTGGGTGAAGACTCTACAATGAGTTGAAAGGTAAGCTCCGTGTGTCTGGATTGTTCCATTCTCTAGTTGCTGGTCTGGCCGAATTGATGCCTTGATCAAATAAACCTAATACATCCCCCAATCAAATGGTATGGGAAAAAGCCCCATAATGCATGGGATTTTCCCGGGGATATGATTATCGAAAGATGTATTACTTATTAATATTTTTGTAAAGCAACTCATTTACCAAGTGCTCAACGACAGGCGAAGGAGCTGGATTCGAATTAGCTATCGGGTAAAGAGAAAAAGAATATTGCTCCTTTGTTTTTCTTTCCCTCAGTCCATACTCGACCACCATGCCGTGTTATGATACGATGCACAATTGCAAGACCAACGCCCGTACCTTCAAAATCTTCATTGGAGTGAAGTCGCTGAAACGCAACAAATAATTTATTAGCATGAGCCATGTCAAAACCGGCATCATTATCGGATATCGAAAAAATAAATTCACCATCCTTTCTTTCTGATTGAATTTCCACAACAGCTTTTTCATTTTTCGCCGAATACTTTATTGCATTTGAAATGAGGTTGAATACAACTTGGTAAAGTAACGATTGGTCGGCATTCACTGTATCTAAGTGACCTGATGTTATCAATGCACGGTGCTTTGTTAATTTGTTTATATCCGTCAATACTTTTTCCACTAGGCTATTCATGTCTACTTCGCGCTTTTGCACTTCCTTCCCAATTGGGAAAAAGCAAGTAAGTCGTTGATTAGACGACTCATTCTTGATACGTTCGACTTTATCGTTTGAATCAAACGCCTGCCTTCGTCATCCAACTTTGACCCATAGTCTTCCTCAAGAATCTCCGAATAGCCGGTGATGGATCTCAACGGCACACGTAAGTCGTGTGTGACCGAGTATGTAAAAGAATTTAAGTCCTGGTTCAGCAGTTCGAGTTCTAGCATCGTCCTTTTCCGTTGGGTAATATCGTATATAATATTAATGGCGTACTTCTCACCGCGCCAAACGATTGTTTCAACCGAGCTCAGTACCTCCAACAAATTACCTGATTTGTGGCGGGCAGTTATTTCAAAATCTCTTGCCCAGCCCTGCTCCCGTATTTGCTTCAATGTTTCTTCCCTCTTGTCAATGCTAACGATCAACCCCAATTCAACGGAACTATGACCAATTAATTCATCTTTTGAATAGCCAGTTAGTTGGGCAAACGACTGGTTCACATCCACATATTTGGAATCTGAAAGACGGGTAAGACTGATACCGGCAGGGCTAGCATGAAATGCTTTTTGAAATTTTTCTTCGCTCTCTTTTAACTCAATGACGTGATTTTGCAATTGAGCGGTCCGTTCTAACACTTTTTGCTCGAGCTCCTCATTGAGTTTTTGAATTTTTTCCTCATTCTGCAGGCGCTCGGTAATGTCGCGCACCATGCCCAGCATTTCTCCACTGGAAAGCATTTTTGCACTTATCTCAACGGAGAGTACGGTGCCATCTTTTCTTCGAAGCCTGCGTTGGCTTAAAATAGTTTTTCCATTCTTAAGTTCGTTAAATCGGGGCGGAGTACTTATCGCTTCTTCCGGCAACAGTACGTCAAATACACTCATTTGAAGAAGCTCTTCTTTCTTATAGCCGAGTAGCTTACATGCGCTTTCGTTTACGACTTGATATTTTCCGATTTCGTCACATATGAAAATCCCATCCGTTGCTTGCTCGATCAAGGAGCGATATTCTAATTCTGGGTTTATATGAATTTGCTCTTGTACGGATTTTTTTTGCGTAAGCTCAGCTTCCAGTTCTTTGATTTTCAGTTCCGCATTCTTTTTTTCTATAAGGAGTAACTGCATTTCACCGGCCATGGTGTTAAGGCCGTGGCAAGTTGAGCAAGTTCCTCGCTTTGTTTATGAACTGGGATAGTTTGTGAAAAATCCTTTTGGATGTACCTCGCAAGAATTTCAAGTGTCTGTTTCATCTGTTTTTTAAGCAGCATTTAAATTTAGACTTGTTCTAGAGTTTCAAGTTATGGTATGGGAATAACTACTATTCGCCTTTGATATTTAGTCTGAGATGTCTTGGGTGTAATAAATCTCGATCAATACATAACGAATCCGTCCTTGTACTACAAAATGAATTCTCCAAGATTAAGGCAATACTCATTACGATGCTGACTGCGTACCAGTGATATCAATTATAACTGTAGAGACTATTTGACTTTCGAATTAAGTAAGTCGTATCTATAAATTTTCCGATCCTTCTTTATGGGTGGCTCTATGAAATAAGCTTCATTCCAGGTGCTAATGATTTGCTGATTTAGTTTGCAGTTTAGGGCCAAGAGTGCTTTTCGTGCTAAATCAATATTGAGAAGATCGTCCGATTGTAATTGACTTATCAGCTTTCCAACAGTCAATATCTTATTTTGCAACGTTAGTTTTGAAAAATCATGTGAGGTGTTTGCCGGGAATAATCCGCTCTTAAACACACTGTCCTCTGGTCTACATAACCATTGAAAAATTCGATGGGAAATGACTCTAAATAATCTATTGATTTTTCGGCCGCAGACAATTATGAATTTGATTTTTAGATTTTTCAAATGCGCGCTTTGTTGCACCATTTTCATAACTCCTCCTTTTTTTATTGTTTTGAACTGTCTTGTTCGTTTTTACTAGCTCGCCTCAAAGCTGGGTAGAAAACCAAGAGTACGCATCAGTGAGAAACTGAATGTTAAAAATCAGAAATTCACTGAATAAGCAATAAAGTCGAGATTCATGGATTTTTAAAAATCAGGTTTTTTCTGATGTTTTAAAGTCGTGTCTTTCCAATATTTGTACAGGCAGCGAGTCAATGCCCGTCTTATGATTATTATGATCAGACCCCAACAACCCGGAACTATACTTGGCGCATTTGTATTCTTTTTTATTTTAACCGGAATCGATGTACGTGGACAGACTTCATCTAGCCTCAGGCCAGACACACTTTGCGTTTTAAATGGGCATGTCAATATTCTCCTGCAGCCAGGAACATATGATACGGTAAAGACCGAGCAACTTCTTCAGAAGTATACATCCGTCTTCAATGTGGGACATGTCATCAGCACCTGTGGTTTCATACTAAGTGATAACTCCAGTTTACGACTCTACCAAACCTCTCTAGAAAACCATATCCGCGGTGATGGTGATTTATCAACTTGGAAACTAATCGAATCCTTTACTGACAAAATTCCCCAACGTCGATGGATAGAAAGCAAATGGGAAACACATGGTGGTAAGTATCGGTATTTTGTCAACTTAATTTCACTTGAAGAACCTACACGCTTTTTCAAATTTGTTTTCTTTTATATTGATGGAAGATTGGCGTTCAGCTTGCACGAGTATGAGATTAATGTCTTACGAATCCATGATAACAACCATGATTTTGAAAATCCGTTGAGTTATGTTCACGCAAATACGCATCC
The DNA here is from genome assembly GCA_015472025.1 of Cytophagales bacterium WSM2-2. Lineage (NCBI taxonomy): Bacteria > Pseudomonadati > Bacteroidota > Cytophagia > Cytophagales > Cytophagales bacterium WSM2-2. The sequence continues at coordinate 2,636,640 of BNHL01000001.1, read as the reverse complement.
TTCGAAGTTCGTTGGCTTCCAGGAAAAATGACATAGATTTGGGTTCATTAGAAATGGACCTAATTTTTTTTTAGGTCTCGTATATGCATACAATGTAAATTCCGATTACACCTATTCACAGAAATTTTGCCTCATTTAGGTCGTTTCGGGATGGGCCGAAGGGTGAATTGAAATAATTCCTCACTCAAGACGTTAAAAAAATAATCCTTTAATTAACCTTATTCAGGCACTCCCCAGAGTATACCCGATTCGCAACTCTAAGAAGCCGGTCGTTAATATGGATTATGTCCGGGTAAGGTGAACTCGATTTGAAAGACGTTGAGCCACATCCCCCGATAAGTACTTTACGGCTTGCACTACGATTACTCACTAATAAAAGTAACTATCAGCTTTGAATCAGCATCCAAAGCCGCCCAAGTCCGCATCATCCGCCTAAGTTCCTCATTTCAATTCTAAAATTCAACGCATTGGAATACGGTATCTTCGAACGTGGTCAACGAATGTCATTGTGAAATGCCAACCTGAGACACTATTCAAAGAAACTCCATTGGTCGAGTGCTTTTGATGAGTTTTACTCTAATAGGAGTTTTTCCCATTGGATGCTCTTTGATTCTTAGTTAACTTAATTTGAGGAAGCAGGGGATTGTGGTTTCGTCGTCTATACAGAAAAATTGCGGGACACCGGTCATTAGGAAAATCTCTAAAAAAATGAGAAAAATAAAAATCTCCCTCGTCGACAATCACTATTTAGTTCGCGGAAGGATTTCCTTAATGCTGCAACAGGTCGACGAAATTCAAATTGTCGGCTCTGTATCTAGTGGGGAGGAAATGATTAATAAACTGCCGACTTTTAACCCTGACGTTATTTTGATGGATATCATGATGAAGGGAATGACCGGCATCGAAGCGACCAGATGGATTAAGAAGACGAGGAGCAATGTCAAAATCATCCTGCTGTTTTCTGAAATAAAAAAGGAGTTTCTAACCAGTGGTATTCAGGCGGGAATTGATGGATATCTACTTAAAGACGTTGAAAAAGAAACGTTAGTTGATAGCATAAAGACAGTCATGAACGGAGAAAAATACTATGAGTCTATTGCGAGTTTTGTGCTGGGCGACTTTTATAAGAAAGAAGCATGTACACAGCAGGTAAAAAAGCAAATAAAATTAATAGATTTGACTAAGCGAGAATTAGAGGTGTTGGCCTTACTTGCAAATGGGAGAAGCACGAAAGAGACGGCTGGCGAATTATTTATTAGCATTAAAACTGTGGACAGTCACAAAATGCACATCCTCGACAAATTGGGATTAAGAAATACTGCTGAACTCGTAAAGTACGCTATCAAGAATAATGTAATTTCGATATAGGAGCTTAAAATATGAATCATTCCTGGAAAATTGAATTTTGAATACTCCACGCTTCTCTAAGAAAAATTTTGACCTTTGATGTCAGGATTTGGGCTCCACTCATCGTTAAATTTCTTCGAACTGTATTCTGGCTCTAGTCAAACCGAGTTTCTGCTGGAATTTCTAGCGATTGATGGGGAATTTACAACGACAGATGAAATCAATCTTGAAGAACTGGCTGAGACTTCATTTATTCGATACTCGAAACCAGGCAGCTTTCTGCACTTATGTCTGCCGGTTGTGGCCAAACTCAGGAGCCGTTCTAGCAAGCTAGAACGGTAAAGAAAAAAAGAAAGTCGCGCCTTCATTGGGCTTTGCTTCTGCCCAAACCCTGCCTCCATGTTTGCTAACAACACGCTTAACAATAGCCAATCCTATGCCTGTTCCTTCAAATTCTGCAGATTTATGTAAGCGTTGAAATACGCCAAATAATTTATCAGCGTAGTCCATGTTAAATCCAGCACCATTATCTTTAATGTGATAGACCACTTCACCATTCTGTTTTGAGGAGCTGATCTCTACCCGAGGATTGTCTTTTTTTGCAGAATATTTTATCGCGTTGGATATTAAGTTTACCCATACCTGCGCAAGTAAAGAGCGATCTGCATGAGCAGGCAATAATGGATTCAAAATGATATTTGCATTATGTTGAATAGAATTGCCGATGTCACTGATAATGTTCTGTACGAGCTTTAATACATCAACTTCTGTTTTCTCAACTTCCTGTCGTTCCAGTTTCGAGAGACGCAGCAGGTCCTCAATGAGGTTATTCATTTTATCGGCATTGCCCTGAATACCCTGCAACAGCCGATTCGCCTCTCCGTCAAGGTTAGCACTATAGTCCTCCAACAGGATACTGGCATAGCCATTCAATGTTCGAAGGGGCGCCCGCAGATCATGCGATACAGAATAAGAGAATGATTCCAGCTCTTTGTTAGCTGTCTCCAGTTGCGACAAGTTCTTCTTCAGCTCCAGGTTAAGCTCTTTGATCTGCCTGTCGGCATTCTCCAGCGACAGGTTCTTCTCCAGGAGTTCTTTTTTTTGTAGTTGAATTTTCAGCAGGACAGACACCTTGGCCTTGGTCACCTCAGGGTCGAGCGGTTTAGATAGATAATCAACAGCTCCTTCCTCAAACCCTTTCATGATAGACTCACGCTCTTTTGCTTCAGCTGAAGCGAATATGATCGGAACATCTCTTGTCCGCTTATTTGATTTTAAGATCTTTGCGACTTCAAATCCATCCATCTCGGGCATCTGAACATCAAGGATCACCAGATCAATTTCTCTATTCAAAGCAAGCTTCAAACCTTCGGCTCCGCTAGTTGCGCTCACCAAAACCCTCTCAGGCTTCTCCAGCAGTTTTTCCAGCACGTAAATGTTGGACGGCTTATCATCAATTATTAAAATGGTCACTGTACGATCCATAACATGAATTACTTGGCCCTTCTATAGATTTTTTCTTTTCTGTCCACTTCGTCAAACTCATCTTTTTGACCTGAAAACAAAAGGGATTCCTTGTCACCGAGACCGAGAAAACCGAAAGAACATAGACTATCATAAAAAAGATTGATCACTTTGTCTTGTAAATGCCGGTTAAAGTACATCAGCACATTGCGACAAATTATCAATTGAAATTCATTGAATGACTGATCAGTGGCGAGGTTGTGCGGTGAAAACAAAATGTTTTGGCTTAGCGATTTATCAAACAAGACGGAATTGTATTTAGCCGTGTAGTATTCCGAGAAATCATTCTTTCCACCAGAATTATGATAATTATTGATGTACACTTTCATCCCCTCCAATGAATACACCCCCTGCTTTGCGATTTGCAATGACTTTTGATTGATGTCTGTCGCATATATAATTGATCTTTCCAGTAGCCCTTCTTCCTTTAACAGGATGGCGATCGAATAGGCTTCTTCACCGGTGGCGCATCCGGCCAGCCATATCTTGATCACCGGATAAGTGGCCAATCGCTTCAAGACTTTTTCACGAATGCTTTTATAGAATGAAGGGTCGCGAAACATTTCTGTGACCGTGATGGAAAGACCCTGAACAAATTCTTCGAAAAAGACTTCATCTTTAAGCAGGATCTTGCCAAGTTTATCCAGGGTATCAAGGCCTTTGGTATTCATAAAATGAGCAATCCTTCTTTTGACGGAAGACTCCGCATAATCCGTGAAATCATATCCGTAAATGAAACGGATAGAGCTCAGCAGTTCTTTGTAGTCATTAGCGTCAATGAGAGAGTCCATAGGATTATCGGTAAAGCCAAACGCGCATGAGGGAAAGGAGTTGCTCTATGTTAACCGGCTTTGAAATATAATCGGACATGCCAACCGCCAGGCATTTCTCTTTATCTCCTTTCATCGCTTTAGCAGTTAATGCAATAATCGGGAGCTTGCCGAATTCAGCTATCTTCCGAATTTCAGTGGTGGCTTCATATCCATCCATTTGTGGCATCATCACGTCCATCAATACCAGGTCAATTGCTGGATTTTCCCGGAGCGCTTCCAAAGCCACCTTTCCATTTTCTGCGGTAATACACTGCAATCCTTCTTCCTCCAGGGCATTGGTCAACGAATAGATGTTCCGGATGTCATCATCGACCAATAGTATTTTCTTATTCTTCAATATTTCATCTGCCTTATGCAATTTCCTGATCATCGTTTGCTTTTCTTTGGGCAACTGAGATTCAATGCGGTGAAGGAATAAAATGGTTTCATCGAGCAGACGCTCATGAGAGTCAGCAGTTTTTAGCACCACCGTATCAGCAAGTTTGGTGAGGCGTTCATTGTCTTCTTTTTTTAAATCCTTGCCGGTGTATACAACGATGGGGATGTGACTCAACCGGGCACTTGCCTTGATCTTTTCCAGCAATTCAAACCCTGACATGTCCGGCAGGCCGAGATCAACAATAATGCAATCGAAAGATTCGCGTTCCAGTGTTTCATAAGCCTCAGCACCCTTGTAAGCGGAGAAACACCGCACATCACCGTTTCCGATTAGCTCCCGGATAGCAATGTTTTGCATTTCGTTGTCTTCAACAATCAATAATTTCTTCAGCTTCTTGCTGGTGAATTGGTTGATGTTGTCAAATGCTTTTTGCAGATCGCTTATAGAGACTGGCTTTCGAATATAATCGAATGCGCCCAACCTCATTCCTTCCTTTTTTTGATCAAAAGCAGATATGACTTGAACGGGGATGTGTCTCAGATCAGGATCATTTTTTATTTTCTTCAGCACCTCGACTCCGTCCATGACGGGCAGTTTCATGTCCAGCAGGATTGCATCGGGTTTGTAGTGTCGCGCATAGCTTATGCCGGTATTGCCCTGTGAAGCAATAATGCCTTTGTATTTACGCTCCCTGATAAAATCCAAGAGTACATTGGCAAATTGTTCATCGTCTTCGATAATTAAAATGATACGATCATTCTCCAGGATATTATGACGGTCATCAATGACGTTGGTTTCATAAGATGGCGCCTGGGACACCGGCCTGGGTTTCTTCTCAATTTTCTTTTCGGTTATTTCTACTTGCTTGTCGGAAGGAATGACAAAAGTAGGATCGAAAAGCAGAGGTAAGTATAGCGTAAAAGTACTTCCCTTTCCATTTTCGCTTTCCAGTTGAATTTCTCCGCCCAGCGCAAGTGCCAGTTCTTTGCTGATGGACAAGCCAAGCCCGGTTCCACCGTATTTTCTTTTTGTAGAGCCATCCGCCTGCTGAAAAGCTTCGAAGATGACGCTCCGCTTATCTTCGGGGATACCTATTCCGGTATCAGTGACTGAAAACGCCACAACTTCTGCTGTTTTCAGGTTTTTACCTTTAAATGAAATATCTGCAGGCGGCCGGTTTATAGTTAAGGTAACCTTGCCACTCTTATCGGTAAACTTAAAAGCGTTGGATAACAAATTTTTCAAAATCTGTTCAACCCGTTGTATATCGGTGCTCATCACCGGAGGGAGGTTCTTTTCGTCAAGATTTATTTTGAAATCAACGGCCTTATCTCTGGCTATTTCAGAAAACAGGGCAGACAAGTTGGTGCTCATTTGCTGGAATGAGGCTTCCCCGATATCCAATTGCATTTTTCCCGCCTCTACCTTTGAAAGGTCAAGTATTTCGTTGATCAGGTTGAGCAAATCACTGCCCGAGTTGTAAATATTTTTTGCAAACTCTATTTCTTTTTGTCCTGTGGTCTTATTCTTGTTTTCTGAAATCAGCTGGGCCAGGATTAGGATACTGTTCAATGGTGTCCGAAGCTCGTGAGACATGTTCGCCAGAAATTCGGATTTGTATTTGCTGGTGACTTCAATCTCTCGGGCTTTGGTTTCAATTTCAGTCTTTGCATTTTCGAGCTTATCTTTTTGCTCTTCCAGAATATTAGCTTTTTCTTCCAGCTCTTCATTACTCTGCTTCAGTTCTTCCTGCTGAGCTTTCAGCTCCAATTCGGATCTTTCAAGTAACTCTGTCTTGGCATGAAGCTCTTCGTTCGATTGTTTCAGTTCTTCCTGCTGAGCTTCAAGCTCTTCGGCCTGGCGCTGAGTTTCTTCCAATAACTCTTTTGTCTTCTCTCGGGATTGGGCTGAGGTAACAGCTATCGCAACACTGTCTGTAACAATCTCCAGATATTGTTTGTGCAATTCTGTGAAGTGGGAAATACTTCCCAATTCAATAACCCCAACCACCCTTTCCTCAAAAACTACAGGAACCGCGATAATGATTTTAGGCAAGATCTCTCCGAAGCTGGAATTAATAATGAAATAGCCAGATGGAATATTAGTTAATAAAATTGTTCTTTTCTCCGCAGCCGCCTGCCCGACTATCCCTTCTCCAAACCGGACAACAAGAGAATCTTTCTTTGCTTTATTAATAGCATAAGCGCTGACCAATTTGAGGGTACTATCGTCTTCTGCAATATAGATGGCTCCTATTTGTGCGTTCAAATAGGTTGTCAAATGATTGATGACTGCCTGTGCCAGGTCCGTCAATTGCTTATTGCCTTGCATGCTCTTCACCAACTCTCCGCTGCCCGACAGACTCCAATTCTTATCAGCTGTTTCTTTTTCAGCTTTCCGGAGAGCTCTGAGGTTGGCAATGATGATGAAATAAACTATAATCAACACAAGAACAATGACTGTAAGCAGAATGATAAAAATAAGATTGAAGCTGCGCGCATCTGCATCACTTGCTTGTCTTCTTTGCACAAGCAACGTCTGTTCGATTCCTTTCGCGTGATCTATGGTTTTTCTTATATCATCTTCAATACGCTTGCCCTCTCCGGAGGCAACCAATGCTTTGGCCTTATTAAAATCTTCCTTACGTAGCTCAATTTTTCTACTCAGGTGTTTGATATGTGCATCGGCTAGATTTTCAATGCCGGCAATATTTTCCTGTTGACCGGGATTATCTTTGGTCAGCTCTCTTACTTTTTTAATATGCTCAATCAGTTTTGATTTCGAGTTATTAAAGGGCTCCAGGTAATTTTCATCGCCAGTAATTACAAATCCCCTCGCTCCTGTTTCTGCGTCGACTGAGCTAACGAGGATTTGATCAAATTCGTAGAGCACTTCGTGAGTATGATTTACCCACTGGTTGGTATCAAGGAACTTCTCGCTGTTATTAAATGAAATGACTGCCACCAGGAGCAAGACCAGCGAGCAGCTGATGAATCCCATAAGTATTTTCCTGTCCAGTGTCATAGGTGACATTCTCCCCATTTTCGGGGGTCTTAATTGTATCCTAGTCCAAACTAGTTTACAATACATTTTTGGTTGAAACAACGGGGAAAATACGGTATCGAGTACCGTATTTTCCCCCCGAATCTGTGGGGAACTATATCATTGTTTTTGACGATATTTCATTGATTTGCAAGACCTCCTATTGTTATCCCGTCACCCGGATATGCTAACAAAAAAATACTACGCTGAACTGAACTCTATTTTCTGGATTATTGAGATTTAACCTTAAGTAAAATAGAAATGACCAGAGCAAAGGAAGAATTAACTAGAATGAATATTCTTTCGATTGATGATGACCCCGTATCGCACGTCATCAACACTAATGCTCTTCGGCACATAGGCGTCACCCCAATCAAAACTGCGATTAATGGAGTCGATGCCTTTAAATCGTAAGTTGTGGCATCATCACGCGTTTGCAATCGAATTGCAAATAGTGATTCTAATTTATCAATGGAAAAACTACAATCTATCGAAGGAATTATCATCTGCGTTAAAAAGCCCCTCAGTGATCCTACTTGTGCTGATTTTTTTTTAAATCAGGAGTAGGCTGAATTACCTCAAAAATGAACGTAACCATTTTTGAGGGTAAAAAGACGAGGTAATTATGACAACGATAAGATTGAAAATTAACAAGATCAAAGGAGTGATTGTACTCGTGTAGTTCATAGTCATGAGCATGAAGTCTTCTGAGCTTTTTCAGGCTTAATTTTGGAAATCTATTATTTAGTAAATAACGAGTATAACAATTTCGTCTCTGCGAAAATTGAGCTGTTCGATCCAGATGCGAAATTTTCACCATGATTTCCAACTGCATTATGCGATCAAAATCTTTAAACGGTTAGTTTGACCCGATGAGGATTAAGAAACTGTCAAATGTTTTGAGTTGTTTAAATAATCTCACGTAAGGGATAGGATATTTTAAAAATTGACTCTTATTCCGGCCATTACTCGGAGTGGATTCTGGAAGCTTCCATTAAATGATGGTGAGTTTGGATCTGCCGAGTTTGCAGCGAGTGAGTTACGATAGCGCTCGTCAAGTGCGTTTTGTACATTGACAAAAATAGTGGTTGTCTTTGCTAAAGTGTATCCCGTGGATAAATTCAATAAGGAATAACCGTCAACTGTTGTCCTTTTATCAGGGTTGCTGGGATTGGCGAAATCGTTCAGTCGTTGTTGTCCGGTTCTCAATAGCCGAATGGACCAATGAAATGCGCTTAATTTTCCGTCAATTCCGACACGAAATTGCAATGGCGTAAGTGTAGGTTGTTCAACTTCTTTAAGTTGCTGGCTTGCTGCCTCCGGCTCTTCTACTTTCCCTTCGACATAACTGATCGATGAATAAAAATTAAATTGCGCCTTGCCGAAACTGAATGCGCTGTTAATGGCAAGATTTCCTCCGTAGTTGTTTTGACTTCCCAGATTGATTGGTACTTCGATGTAACTCACGGGCCAACCGAGAAATCTGTTGTCATAGAGATTGGTATTTCCGTTATCAGAAACACTCCTGATCATGTTATTGATGCGTGTCTTGTAAACAGTCAGCGTGATGTCAACTTTATTACTTACTTTTTGATTAATACTCAATTCCATGGTCTCTGACGTCATGGGTTTCAATCCCGGATTGGGTAAATGCCAGAAGTCAGATTTATAAGTGATGCCCGAATCTGTGGTATAGATTGAGCCATACGATTCGAATGAAACCATAGGAGAGGGGGCCCAGAAAGCAGTCCCGTACATGGCTTTTATAGTTGTTCTTTTCAGTGGGCTAAAGACCGCCCCAATTCTCGGGTTGACTCTGGGACCGAATCGTGAATTGTTATCATATCTAACGCCTGCTGTAATTGAAAGTTTACTACTTGGGAAATATTGGCCTTGTAAATAGGCTCCGATGTTGTTGTACAGGAGAGGAAAAAATTTCGCTTCAATTCCTGAAGGATTATTCGTGGAAATCGAATTCAGTAAGACATCACTTACCGACCCCGTTTTGCTCACGATAGACTGTAGCTCCGGTGATTTTGGAATGGACTGAAATAATTCATAGGTAACTCCCCCGATAAAATTTGTCTTTTGTGAGGCTGAATAAGTGAGTTGTTCTTCTAACTTAATCATCGACCCAGTGCTGTATTTGTAGCCATGCTCCATGCCCCCATACAGGTTACGGAAATTGGATTCAGGATTTACTCTGTAAAAACTACCAATCAAAGTGGTTATAGATTTAAATTTGCTGACCTCCATAGTATAGCTGGCACTTGTCGAAGTTACACCTTGACCATAAAAGACGTCTTTGCTATAAACTGCATTGTTGGGTTTCAACGTTGTAGAGGATGGAACTTCTGCATAATGATGAAGAATCCTTAATGAAAACCCGCTCTTATCAAGGGAAGAATAGAAATTATAAGCTTTTAGCGGAGCTTCATATTTTGCATCTAAAGAACCTTTCGGTTGCATTGGGCCATAGGCACTATTGAATAGCCCTGTTTGTTGCGCAGTCATGTCGTAGTCATTTTTGTAGATTTTTGAAAAGTCAGGCTGTGCATCATATGAATATTGGCCGCCAAAAGAGACTTTGGTATTGTTCTTCAGTTTCTTATTTAGAAGAAACGCTGCATTATTATAACCTTGTGTACCTCCCATTGCCGTTACATTTACGTCTTTACCATCACCTGCTTTTTGCGTGATAATATTTATGACGCCAGCCATTGCATCAGCGCCGTATAGAGCTGAGCCCGGACCGTAGACTATTTCTATTTGTTTGGCCAAGTGAATTGGAAAATTCTCAAGTAATGGCAAGGGCTCATTTGTGGGTGATGAAACCCTGACACCATCTAGAAGGATTACAAAATGATCTTGTCTGAAAATCCCACGTATACTGATCGCATTATAAAATTGCGGATCTGATTTATCGTTAACGATAAAATCGGGTAAGTCATTCACAATTTCAGCAAGATTCCGATAGCCCCTCATTCTGATTTGATCCATGGTAACAACTAATACTGTTGCCGGCACTTGGCTTGACTTCTGAAGGCTTTGTGTTGCTGTTATAACACGAACATTCATCAAGTCTTCAAAAGACATGTTCAAAAGACGCTCGGTTTTTATTTTCGTCGTATCTGTTTCCTGCGCAATAGCTTGGCAGGCAAAAGTAAAAGTCAGTAGCGTGGTCAATAGGATTTTATTTTTCATAATGAGGTTTGTTAGTATTCCGGAAATATTCACCCGCGCTATGATTGATTTCATTTTTCTTCCTTATCCTCAAAACACAATAGCCAACTTCAGCAAGCCATCACTTGGGATTAACCCTGCATCCTGCAGTGCCGATTTCTTTAATTTGAATCTTAATCGATCATCTTCCACAACGAAGCTTATCGAAGCTCCTTTTTTTATCAAATCCTCTTCAGTAACAATAAGGACGCTCTTCTCCTTAGAAATCGCTTTTACTTGGTCGAGTTTTTTGGAGTTAGATTCTGAGAGATAGACGATTTGGCATTCAATCACTTCTTCTACCTTGATAATTCTCTTCAATACTATTTCTTTACCTCCAACCCGCTTTTCTTTTAGTGTGTTTTGTAAAATTTCCATCGTCTCATCGTCGCTCAGGGCTCCAATTGTATACTTATCAGGATCCTGGGGCCATTTGATATACTTAGCAAAATTGTACAGGTAAGCTGCGTGGAGTTCTGCTTGTGATGAAGTTTGTGCTTCTGAAGAAAATCCAGCGCATACGAGCAAAACCATAATGGCGAACTTGTATCGATTTTTCAGTCGCACGTAAACAGAATCATCATTAGTCAAACCTGAGGCATTTCGCACAGATGCCAATAATGATTGAGTATGGATACCGCACTGGAAAAACCCTCAAACGAAAGGGGTTTGAGAATATAACCCGCTACATTAAGGTCGTAGGCCGCAATCTTGTCACTTTCTTCGTTGGATGTAGTCATTACAAAGACACTCAACGATTTTAATTCGGGAAGCTTTCTTACTTCGCTTAGAAATTCAATGCCCCCCATCTTTGGCATGTTGATATCGAGCAATACAATTTTGGGTAACGGATTTTTATTTCCCGTAAGAAACTCCAAGGCCTCTAATCCATTTCGTGCCACATGGAGCGGATTATTAATCTTATTCTTTTTAAAAGCACGTTGCACATTCATAATATCAACTTCATCATCTTCTACCAACAGAATATTTACCAGAGTTGTCATATCAAAAAAAATTAATGTTTAACATCCAATTATTGTTTAGCCTATACTTGCCCGTTTTTGGGCCAGGTGAAAGTAAATTTTGCGCCTTTTCCTTCTTCAGACTCCAATTGAATTTCTCCTCCCATGTCCTCCACACTCTTTTTGATAATAGATAATCCAATACCGGTTCCTTCTAGCTTATCGCGAGATTCAAGTGTTTGAAATATGGCAAATACTTTTTCATGGTAAGCAGGACTGATACCCATGCCATTGTCTTCTACCGCAAACTGATAATAGCCATTTACTTCCTTCTTTCTGATGTGAATTAATCCATCGGGTTTGTCATTGTACTTAATGGCATTTGATAGAAGATTAATAAAGACTTGTTGTAACAATATTTTTTTTGTGCTAAACACAGGCATCCCTTTCTCAATTGCGACTTTGATTCGGTTAGGAGGATTTAACAGATCGATTATCTCTTTGAGCATGATTTGGATATCCGTTCGCTCCATTGGGATATTTGTACGTCCAATTTTGGAGTATTCCAATAGGCCGTTAATTAAGGCTTCAAGCCGGAACACACGACCACGCAATATTTGCATGTTTTTTAGAGCCTCTTCCGATAAAGAATCCTTACAATCCTCTTCAATCCATTCTGATAATTTATGAATTGCCCTGAGAGGAGCTTTCAAATCATGGGAGACGACATAGCTAAATTGATTCAACTCTTCGTTTTGTTTTTTCAATTGCTCTAAATAAACGATCTGTTCTTGCCTGGATTTTTCCACACGGTCCAGCATTCGGTTAAATGCACTTCCCAATTTTCCAATCTCATCATTACCACGGACATGCGCCCGGGTATTCTCATCACCACCGGTAACAGCCCTCACAGTATTGTCTAACTGTCTGACATTATAGGTTATCATATTGCTGATAAAAATAGATAGAAGAAATCCGGCCATAAATAGACTTAAGCTGAAGTAAAGAGTTGTTCGTTTAAGCTTTGCGATATTTTCTTCAAGACTCATTAGGGAATACCCGATGATCAATTCACCGAATGATGAATTTTGATAGACAATCTTTCTTTTGAAATAGAGAATTTTATCTATCCGAATTATGGAATCGTAGGCTTTAAGCCTCGTGACTAGCTCAGGTACATTCAATCTTTGGGCTATAAACCCAGAAATTTTTCGGTGTTGATTATCTACAACTGAAATGTAAACCACTGATGTGTCTGCATGCGCCCATTCAAGTGCCTCGGATACGGCCACAAGGTCGGTTTGCCCCATTCCAATCCCAACACCAATTGAGAACATGTTACTGATGCTCTCTATTTTGGACTTGATTGCCTTCAAGGCCGCTTGATTTTGCTGTTCAGGATAGTATGAATAAATAAACACTGCAACTATTGCTATTAAAAAGATTTGAGCCAAAATAATTTTAATCCTTATGGATGTGTTCCTCCACATAACTCGTAATCTATTACCCTGTTTTTTTAAAGTTCTTTTTTATTTCTTCTGTTATTGCAGATATCAGTGAGATAATGATATTAATCTGTTGTGTTATTTTGAGAAAGTCCACTTCCTTCACGTTCAGTAAGACTGAAGTTTCCTCAAGGACCGAATTCAATTCCTTCGTTCTCAAAATCCCATAAGATGACTTGATCTGAGGACAGATAGACTTGATTGCCTCGAAATCGCGACTCTTAACGTATTCCAGCAGCTTTTCAATAAGGATTGAAGTTTGCTTATCATACAAAAGTATAAGCTCGTCCGTAAACCCGGTATTTTCGCCATTCAGTTCATGAATCGGAGAAAGATCAATTTTGAAACTGTGATCATCTTGCGCGTTAAGCTTGATAATCTTAACCCTACCGGGCTTTTCCAAATGCTTAATAATTTTGGAGTAAAGGTCTTCGGGCTTAAAGGGCTTCGATATGTAGTCATCCATGCCAACCTCCATACATTTGTTGACATCAGAACCGAAAGCATGTGCAGTCATCGCGATTATCGGTATCTCCGAAACAGGCGAAGGCATCTTATTACGGATATGGAGTGTCGCCTCGTGCCCGTCCATTTCGGGCATTTGAACATCCATTAAAATAATATCGTATTTCGCTACGTTAAGGCGTTCGATAACCTCCAAGCCATTCGAAGCTATGTCCAGTATAGATTCGGTTTTTGTTAGAACTTTCCTAACTAGTAGTTGATTAACACCATTATCTTCCGCAAGCAGAATACGCACTCCACGTAACAGTTCAAGTGATTCATTCATCCCTAGTGTACGGTCTGGTGTTGGTACGGTAGACGTAATGCTGCTGCCTTTTTCGAAAGAAAGCTGTACAGTAAAAACTGAGCCCGCGCCCAAAACGCTTGCAACCGAAATCTTTCCCTGATGCAATTCGACAATCTTCTTGACTATCGAGAGGCCCAGGCCAGTTCCGCCATATTTTCTGGTAGTATCGCCAGTGGCTTGAACAAAATCATCAAAAATATCCGACTGTTTTTCTTTTGGAATACCTATTCCTGTATCACTTACGATGAATTCCAATAAAAAATTGTCACGGTCTTTGCCACCAATTTTCACTTCAACAGAAACTCCGCCCTTCTCGGTGAATTTAATAGCGTTGTTGATCAAGTTAGTCAAAACCTGATTTAGCCTTACGGGGTCGCCTATTATTGAGCGTGGTACTTCGGGGTCGATTTTTGCAGTAACTTGAAGCCCCTTCTCTTGACCTTTCGGCTTCAACATTGATACGATTCCTTCCAACAGTTCGTCAAGTCTGAATTCACATTTCTCTAATTTCATCTTGCCCGATCCTATTTTTGACAGGTCAAGAATATCATTGATAATAACAAGAAGATTCTCACCCGAGAAGTGAATAGCATCGATGCAGCTTTTCTGCTCTTTCGATAGTTCTGTTTCAAATAAGAGTCTTGTGAAACCAAGGATTGCGTTCATGGGCGTTCGGATCTCGTGACTCATATTTGCCAAGAAGACCTCTTTAACCTTCATCGAATGTTCTGCGAGCTCTCTCGCTTTTGTGATTTCCTTTTCGCCAAGTTTTCTCTCAGTGATGTCTTGGAGTGTTCCCACAATTTTTGAGGGAAGTTGATCGTATCCCAGTACTGAATATCCCTGTGTATTCGCATACTTTATGCCATCAGGTGTTATGATCCTGAAGTCGACGTTAAATGGCAGCCCCCGTTGTGCATTACTTGAGGTTAGCATAATCAGGCCTTGGTCTTCAGGATGTATGTAATTCTGAAAATTTTCCAGAGTTGGAATGAAATTATCGCTCTTAACCCCGAAAATATTATAGACCTCCGAGGACCAATGAATTGTTTTGTTCGTCGTTTCAAACTCCCAGTTCCCTATTTTTGCAATACGTTGCGCTTCTGCCAGTCTTGACTCACTAATTTTAAGAGCTCTTTCTGCCTCTTCGCGCTCCAGTTCCATTTGACTCATGCGGAGCATATTTCGAAGTACCTGGCCAAGCGTGGGACCAGTGATCTGATTTTTAATAATATAGTCCGATGCCCCCGCTTTCATCAATTCGACAGCAATACTTTCATTTCCCTGGGAGGTAATAATCACAATTGGCGTCTTAACTCCCTTTTCTCTTATTCTTTTAAGCAATGCCAAACCGTTATCACCAGGCAAGAGGTAGTCGAGAAAGATACAGTCGAAAGGATGCTCAAAAATGAAATCAATCAACGAAGTCGTATCTTCATACTCAGTCAACTTATAATCAAAACCACAGGTCTTTAGTGCGCGTTTCAATTGAAGTCTGTCAACTTCATCATCATCAACAACCAATAAATTCACTCCCGTTTTCATATTGATTTATTTGCTTTCAGCACTATCTTGTTTTGGCCATGTAAAAATGAACTTACTTCCCTTTCCGGGCTCAGATTCAACCCATACTTTACCTTTCCGGTCTTCTACAATTCTCTTAACGATAGTTAACCCAATCCCGGTACTTTCAAATTTGTCGCGAGATTGAAGAGTCTGAAAGATGACGAATATCTTTTCATGATATTCTTTTTCAATTCCAGGTCCGTTGTCTTCAATTGCGAATTCGTAATGAGTGCCGCAATCAGCTCCAATAACTTTGATCTGGCCTTCCTTCTTATCATTATACTTGATCGCGTTGCTGACTAAATTCGAAAAGACCTGGTAAAGCATTGTTTTAGGGGCATCAATGGTGGACATTTCGAGAGAGATGTCCACTTTTATATTTGAGGGAGGAGATAGCATTTCTAGCACTTCTGTTATAAGTTGAAAAACATCGATTGTTTCAGAAGATGCTTTTTCCCTTCCCACCTTGGAATATTCCAAAATACCATTGATTAGTGATTCCAGTCTTTTAACCCGCCCTTGCAACAGTTCCAAATTGTTTTTGTTTTCATCCGATAATGGACCAAGATCTTCCTGCAGCCACACGGAGAGATTGCTTATAGCGCGTAAGGGTGCCTTCAAATCGTGAGAAACTATGTACGCAAACTGATCCAGCTCTTTGTTATTCTTCTCCAGAAGATTTGCATATTCAGCTAATTTTTCCAGTGATTTTTTTTCTTCCGAAACATCCCGGATAAAAATCAGCTTTACCACCCCTGAGCTCTCGCGGTCACTTATTATTGTGGCAGAGCATGAACCGATAAACTGTTGTTCATTAAATCGAATAAAGACGCCTTCATGATTTTTTACACTACCTTGGGTTTCAAGTAGGGCAATGAATTTTTTTACTGCTGTCTTGTCTGCACACAGAGCTTCGAAGTGTCTGCCACTTAACTCCTCATTTTTTGAGAAGCCAAACAACTTTAAGGCTGCTTCATTTGTGACCTCAATTTGGTTGGCCTCGTTTAGCACCAATAGCCCTTCTCTAATTGATTTCAGAACACCTGAGATAAAGTGTTTTTGGAGCAAATATTGAGTTTCAAGTATGTTCATGGAATTTAATAATCACTCTGGAAAGGCAAAGGTGCCGGATGTGGGACGTTTGTACATCAGGGATTTTCTGATTTTTTGAATTCTGGAAATTCCTTATCTTATAAAAATTGGGATGCTATTTCGATTGCTCTTGTCTTAGCCACTAAAAGATTCTAGTTTGTGATTATGACCTGCCCTTGGTTCGTATAATTCTGTTCCGGTTGAACCAGGACAATTTTAACGATGTAACTATCGCTAGGGATGGATATCAAGCCATGAACATTGCGTAAACAGGATTTTGACCTAGTTATTACGGACATGCATATGCCGTACTGTACCGGTGACTACATGGTAGCTCTTATTAAGAGAGAGAGTAGCAAAAAAACTCCTATTTAATTTAGTCGTCTGATGGTGAGGAAGAAGTTATAATCCTTGCTAAAAAAATGGGAGTAAATGAATTTCTTAAAAAGCCGTTGAAAGAGAAAAAACGCGCGAGCTGTCAAGCGTCTATTGCATTTATAAAAATATGTTTACGCAGTTTTTTGACTTCCAAGTTACAGTGTGAAGATCTTTCTCGATGAGGTTTAAAGGTTGAGGACGTCTTTTTGTCAACGCAATAGTCAATGAATGAGTAAAACGAACATCAACATGTTCTAAAAAATGATTAAGCCGAGATCAGATCGCTGCTGGGGATCATCTGTTTCCAATCCATGTCACAAATGAATTCCATCGACTAAGTTCATAGCTCCCACATTGAAACAATCCAAAAGCCATTTTCACAAACTATCGAGTAAGATTCAGGTTTTCTCTCACATCTGCTTTAAAGCCGCAGAAAATCAAGGCTCTGAAGGAGACTCGGAAATTGCGGATGTAGTCACGTTTTTAACAAACGTTTTACTGCTTTTGATAACTCCTTATCCTTTAGCGGTTTTTTAAGAAATTCATTTACTCCCATTTTTTTAGCAAGGATTATAACTTCTTCCTCACCATCAGAGGATAGCATCAAAATAGGTGTTTCCTTTTTTTGTTCCTCCCTTATCAGAGCAACAACATGATCTCCGGTACAATACGGCATGTGAATGTCTGTAATTACTAGATCGAAATCCTGCTTGCGCAGATGTTCTATAGCTTGATATCCATCACGAGCAATGGTTATATCATTATAATTATCCTGGTTCAACCGGAAAAGAATCATGCTTACCAAAGCAGGGTCGTCATCGCAAACTAGAATCTTCATGGACGGGTCTGGAGAAAGTCGAAGGTAAAATATTGAAGCAATAGCCCCAATTTTTATAAGGTAAGGAATTTCTGGAATTCAAAAAATCAGAAAATCCCTGATGCACAGAAACACCTTATCAGGCACCTTTGCCTTTCAATGAGTTATCGAACTTTTTTATGAACATACTTGAAGCTCAATACTTGCTCCAAAAAACACTTCATCTCAGATGCGCTGAAATCGATGAGGGAAGGCTATTCGTGCTAAGGGAAGTCACCAACATAGAGACCACAATTGAAGCGGAACTAAGACTGTTTTGGTTTCACAAAAAGTGAATCGTTGAATGACATACACTTTGATGATCTGTGCGCGGACAAGGTGGCACTTAAAAATTCATTGCCTGCTCAAAACCCAAGGTAGTGTAAAAAATTATGAAGGCTCCTTTATCAGATTTAATGATCAACAGTTTATCGGTGCATGCCCTGCTACAGTCATAAATGTCCGTGAGAGTTCGTCGGTCGTAAAGCTGATTTTTATCAGAAATGCGACAGAATAAAAAAAATCACAAGAGAAATTGGCCGAATACACAAACTTTCTGGAGAAAAATAATAAAGAACTAGATCAGTTTACCTACACAGTTTCCCACGGCTTGGACACTCCCCTACGTGCAATCAACAATCTTTCAATGTGGCTGCAAAAAGACTTAGGACCATTATCTGAAGAAAACAAAAGCAACTTGGAAATGATCCAGGGGAGTGTCACAATGCTGTTCCAGGTCTTTTCAAATCTGATCGGCAATGCGATCAAATATAACGATAAGAAGGACAGTCTGATCAAAGTCACTGGAGCCGATCACGATAACTATTTTGAATTTGTAATTAAAGACAATGGTCCGGGAATTGAGCCTGGATACCATGAAAAGATATTTGTCATTTTTCAGCCCTTCAATCTCGAGACAAATTTGAGAGTACTGGCATGATGCGAAGCCATGCTACAGTGATTAGAAATCATTTGCTGAATTCGCAAGAAGTAATAGTAAGGGACTATAGGTTTACGTAACTCTAAATGACCATTATGATTAATCAAAAACTGCTGCTCGTTATAATAAGTTTAGGTTTGATTTCATCTGAAGTATATGCACAAGCATCAAAAACAGGCTCGCTTGATATTACAGAAATGAGCATGGAGGAATTGATGAAAGTACCTGTCCAGGTTTCAAAATCAAACCTTAATGTTCGCGAGGTCCCCTCCGTTATTTCTATCATCACGCGCGAAGAAATCCTCAGTATGGGAGCACGTGATTTAATGGATATTTTAAATCAAGTGCCTGGGTTTACCATGGGCCTTGATGGACTTAACTTGGTAGATATTGGGGCAAGAGGGATCTGGGCTCATGAAGGCAGACTGCTTTTGTTAATTGATGGTCAGGAAATGAATGAAATTTTGTTTGGCACAAACCATGTCCCACAGCATTACGATATCAATAATATAGATCGGATCGAGATCATTCGTGGTCCGGGTTCAGCTATATATGGTGGTTATGCAGAGTTAGGGGTAATCAATATCATTACCCGAAAAGGGAAGGACATAAAAGGAATTTCTTTTAACGGATTGTATGGGGCAACGAGTAATGTCCTGGCAACAAAAACCCTGGCAAATTTTAGTGTCGGTAACGCCAGTGGTAAAATGGATTATTCTTTAAGTGGTCAGTATGGTAGAGGGCTAGCGTCTGACAATAAGGCGTATTACGATCTTTATGGTAACACTGCTTTATCTGGCAATCCGGCGGACTTATCCAAATACTCACACTTGCGTCCGTGTACGCTTAATGGATCATTCAAAATAGGAGGACTGAGCACTCGCGTACTTTTGGACAAGTATCAAGTAGAAACCATAGATGGTTATCCAACTGTCACCTCCACAGCAGATCTTCAAAAGTTTACTTATGTCATTGCAGATGCTAAATACGATTGGAAAATTTCTGAAAAACTTCAAATCACACCACGCATGAACTATAAATATGGATCCCCTTATAATACGACCATCGATTCGCATTTTCAATACTTTATTCATTCAACACGTTTTGCCCCTTCAGTTAATCTAAATTGGACGCCCAATAGAAAGATATCTATTGTAGCAGGTGTGGATTCTTATTTTGATCATGCCGTGAACGATGGGCCAAGCCCTTATACTACCTCCGGTTACTTTTTTAGTTTAGGTGGCACACAAGAAACCTCACCACTCTACGATATAGGCATTTTTGCGCAGGGTATTATTAAGGCGAGTGGATTCAACATTACCGTTGGCTCCAGATTCGACGATCACAATATTTTTGGCAGCGCTTTTTCACCACGCATTGGCATCACAAAGACTATTGAGAAATTTCATTTCAAAGCCCTATACAGCCGTGCATTCCGTGCTCCCGGTATCGAGTATTTGAATTACAACCCTGATGTGAAGCCGGAAAAAACAGGTGTTGCTGAACTCGAATTGGGGGTTAAGTTAAACAAGCAAATGGCATTGACATGCAATTTCTTCCACATACTAATTGATGGTCCCCTTGTTTTTCAAGCTACACCCAATCCAATTGGAGGAGTATTTGTCAATTTTGCCCAAACAGGTTCTTTGGGTGTTGAGTTAGATTACCGTATCAGGTGTAAATGGGGATACCTCAATGCCAACTATGCTTACTACAACTCTAAGGGTATAAATCAGGCGCCTATCTATCAAGTTCCTCAATCAGAGAGTCAGTCTCTTGGCTTTCCATCCAATAGGGTGAACATGGCTGGCAGCATAAAACTACGTAAAGGTCTTTCAGTTAATCCATCCATGAACATTTTGGCAAGTCGCTATGCCAATAATGCCATAGACGGGAGTGGCAACTACATGTATGGAAAAATAGCGAGCGAGTTTTTTTTCAACCTTTTCTTGCGTTACACAACCGGCAACCTCAATCTAGGTGCAGGAGTCTTCGATTTGTTCGATCAGCACCAGACTTTTGTCCAAGCATCTGTAGGTGGTCATCCTCCGTTACCTGGAATTGGGAGGGAGTTCAATGTCCGGGCTGGATATAAATTAAATTGGTGAAAATAATTCGGAAAGTACCTACTAAGAGAAGAGCAAAAAAGAGTATTCCCATTTAATGCTGTCCTTTGATGGAGAATTAGGAGATATAATCTTTGCAAAAAAAATGGGTTTAAATGAATTTCTTGAAAAACCGTTGAAAGAGAAAGACTCGCGCGAGCTGTCAAGCGCCTGCTGCATTTATAAAAATATGTTTACACAATTTTTGACTTCCAAGCGACAGCGTGAAAATCTTCTCGATAAGGTTTAAGGGGGTTGAGGACGTCTTTTGTCCACGCAAATAGTCAATGATTGAGTCAAACGAACTTGTTCTAAAAAGCGATAAACCGGGACCTATCATCACTGCTTGGAGTCATCTGTCTCCAATCCATATCACAATAGGATGACCATCGACTAATCTCATTGTTCCCGCATTGAAATAACCCAAAAGCCAACTTCCCGTCGACATCAAAAAAAATGAACTTCGCAAATCGAAGCCCGTCCTTAATAGGATAAACAATATTCACAAAATATAAGTACCCATCTTTTGTACTCCTGTAACCACTTTTAATCCATCGACCGTGAGGTATTCGATCAGTAAACAACTTAAGACGCTTCCACATTGTAAGCCCCCTATCATTCCCCTCCTGGCCATCCATGTTTGTACAAAACAAGCGATATGTGGTATTTTCCCCAAAGTCGAAACCAGTGGCAAATTGTAATTTATCGACCCTGAATTCAGCGGTATATTGTTTGAAAAGCTCTCTCCTTTGTATTTTCCTATATGGTACACTTGGCAAAACCAATTTTACCCGTCCGTTTAGAACTACAGCAGTATCGGTGTTTATCCCTTGCTCAATTTGGGCCTCGATTTTAATTTGAGGCAGCAAGCCAATAAAAATGCCTACGATTAAAACGCGTAAACCAACAGACATACTGATGATTTCTAGTTGTTTCATTTTATAATATTTATGATCCTAGTTCCTAATTACAGATCGCGATACTTTCTCAGATCTTTCAAATAATTTAATGAGGATGTGAAGGCGGCATTATATGCTAATCAAGATTGCACATTTCTTCGCACGTGCTTATCACTAATGTAATGTAGCCAATACAAAAAGCACAAAAAGGATAGGATAATTTCCCATGAAGAGATGGGAAAAATACGGAATTGATGTCCGTATTTTCCCGTAAGTAATGGATAAATCGATACTAGTCGCCCCGCAAAAACCCTTTTAGGTCTCTATGCAAAAACCATGAAAGGTTAATCAGAGTGAAATTGCGTTGTTTCTCTCCACTTTGAAGGGGCTTAATTATTTCAAATTCTGTTTTAAATCCGCTTCATCCTCAGAAAAAACCTGACACCTTACTCATTTTCTGATTTTTGTAAAATCATCTTGGCCCTGATTTTCTACACTGTTTAATAGCTCAATTTTGTTCTGTAAGAATTAAAGTAGCAGCGTGAAAATTTTAATCTAAAACTAAAACCAAGAGCATATGAATTATCAAGGAATGAACATCCTATTGGTGGAGGATAGCGAGATAAATCAATTTATTACCAAGACTTTTTTGCAAAAATTGGGCTTCGCTGTTACGATTGCCAACCATGGAAAAGAAGCATTGAATAAAATCGTGAGCAAAATTTTCCAAGCGGTTATTATGGACATCCAGATGCCTGAAATGGATGGATTCGAATCAACAAGCAGGATAAGAGCTATGGGTGATAAATATTTTAAAAATGTACCCATTTTCGCATTCACGGCCTCGGACGTCAAAAACGTTAAAGATCAGGCAATCCTTAATGGGATGAACGATGTGATTAATAAACCAATTGTTGCAGAGGAATTGCGTGAAAAAATCTCCCAATATGTAACTGATGTAAACAGGAGGGAACTCTTTATTGACTTCCAAGTTTACACAGATGGTGACCTGGAATTCAAAAACGAACTTATTTCTTTAATGATAAATAATATTCACGAATTGCGGCAGACCATTCTTACGGGCAGCCAAGAGCTATTTCTTTCAGTAAGCCATAAAGTAAAAGCCACAATTACAATGCTGGACGATAGTGAGCTTTCAGGGATGATGGATGAATTTAGGTCCCTTGTTAAAGCGCAAGTTACACCTACTGAGTTGAGTGAAAAAAGACTTCTCTTGAGTGGGATTTGTAGTGAAATCGTTGAAAGTTTGGCTTTCGAACTCAAATAGTACCCATATAAATATTCCAAAGCCAGCAGCCGGATAAGGTTGCTGGTTTTATTACCCTGCGTCATCAAACAGTCTTAGTCTGGTACACATTTATTTTCAATTATACATTTGATAATAGGAAAACTACCACCTCCATAAAAGGGTAATGGGCAAACTTGGCTTGAGTAGACATTGTTCTCTTAACCAGAGGTCTGTCTAGGCCCTTTCCTGATTTTGTCAAATCAGGTATTCTCTGATTCTTCTTGTTTGGGTAAGCACCACTTTTGTTATGGAATGAACCCAAAAACTTATGAGCCCAACAAACAACAAAATGTTCTGGTTTGGTCAAGCGACAAAAAAGAATGCAAAGAATCCCCTGATCAGGATACTCATTATTTTTTCCGTTCTAAACTTTATTATTTCTAATTCGTTTGCTCAAACCAGCTGGAAGGGTACGAGTAGTACTTCGTGGTCAAATGCAAGTAATTGGACCAATGGGATACCGTCATCAAGCACAGCCGTCACTATAGGGGATGCCAGCTTTACGGGAACTTTCCAACCCAAGATCTCGAAAACAGCTAAGTGTAAATCTCTTACCATCGGAGCAGGCACAAAGACTTCAACACTCACGGTCAATCGGTCACTGACAGTAAGCGGAACCATCACCATCGGCTCTAACGGTACAATCACGCACAGTGGTTACACGATATCACTAACAGGTAATTGGGTTAGCACGGGGACATACAATGCTACGGGTAGCAGTGTTACAGTTATTTTTGCAGGAGCTTCACAATCCATTAGTGGAGCCACTACATTCAGAAAACTGACGATCAATTCCGGGAGTACCACCACGCTCAGCTCAAATGCAGCAGTCTCCAAGGCCTTTTCAGTAAGTGGTATTTTTGACCCGAGCACCTATTTACTCACATTAACCGGATCATCTTTTTCTGTAAATGCTTCTGCCACGATCATGGTCAAGGCTTCTTCGTTTTCAGGGAATTATTCCGTTAACCCTTCACTCAACTCGGCAAGCACTGTCGATTATGCTTCTTCCGCTATCAATCAAACAGTTGCAGCACTGAGTTATGGGACTTTGAAAATCAGTGGAGGTACTGTAAAAACCCTTGCTGCAAATACTACTCCGTTGTCGTCGTCATCAACGACCGGTAACATAACGATTACTGCCGGTACACTTGACTTGTCGTCATTTACACTGAACCGCGGAACCTCTGTTGCAGGCGGGAGTTTTTCTATGAGCAGTTCCACTACACTAAAGATTGGTGGAACCAATACATTTCCCGCCAATTACAGCACTGTCAATCTTGCATCTCTTTGTACAGTGGAGTACAATGGTACTAATCAAACGGTTTCAAACCAGTCGTATGGAAACCTGACGTTCAGCAGTGGGAGCGGAGCAGCTACGAAAACAATGCCCGCCACAGCATTGGTTGTTGCCAATGATTTCACGAGCGCCATCGGATCAGGTACTTCCGTTTCTTTTACTGCAAGTGGCGCTATCACCGTCAAAGGAAATACGACCATTGGAGCATCAACCACTTTCAATGGTGGTTCAGGCAGTCATACACTGGCCGGTAATTTTACCGTCAACGGTACATTCACAGGAGGCACCAGCACCATTACCACGAGCGGGGCAGGTATGGTCATTGCGGGTAGCGGTACTCTTAATTTCAATAATCTTACAGTAACAGGATTAGGCATTACGGCATCTGCTACTGCGATTTCAGTTTCCGGAAACCTTTCAACCAGCGGACCCGGTACGTTTACACATAATACTGGGGGGGCTCTTACTATGACAGGAAGCTCCAAAACAATCTCCGGCCTTGATATCACTTTCTACGACTTTACAATCACAGGATCTGTCACCACTACTTCATCATTTACTATTACGAGCAATCTTGCTGTCAGCGGATCATTCAGCGCAACAGCGGGAACGGTACAAATGACCGGAGCAGGAAAGACCATCAGTGGTGCAGGTAGTATTACCTTTTACGCCCTACGCGTCTCCGGAACAGTGAGCACTGCGATCAGTTTTTCCATGCGATCTGACCTGAGCGGCATTGGCAAACTGACAGCAACAGCCGGAACCCTCAGTTTTATCAGTACATCCTCATTCGCAGGTGGCCATGACTTGTTTAACGTGACAATTAATGGAACCAAACTGCAACTGGGTACAAACGCTATCATGGGCGTGGCAGGTACTTTTAGTATTCTAGCCGGAACATTTGATGTTACCACATCTGTACCAAATACAGTAAACTACAATGGGTCTGGTTTACAGAGCGTGACCTCTACCACTTATAGCAATCTGACGATGTCAGTTGGTGGCACAAAGACAGCCATCGGTGGTTTTACAGTAAACAATGACTTGACTATTGGTACAGGTACCACATTTAGTGCGTCTTTGTTTACGCACATAGTCAGTAATAACTGGATAAACAACGGGACCTTCACCGCTGGAAGCAGCACCATTCAGTTGACAGGTACTTTAAACTCTGCAGTCACTGGAGCCACCACATTCAACATACTTACCATTAATAAAAGCTCTTCGGTGAATTTTGTCACACTGAATAATAACATCAGCGTAGCCACTTTAAATATGACGACAGGCCAATTATTTACGGGCAGTAATTCCGTCACCATTACTACGACAAGATCAGGTAATGGAATTATTATGGGGACAATCGTACATACGCATCTCTTTCTGACAGGAACAGCCTATGCATTTGAGGGCCCTTATAACACGGTCACGTTCAACTCCATTACGTTAGGGGCAGTAACTTCAGTTTCAGTGAATGTAACTGCAGCCTCCGTAGCTACCTTCCCTTTAGAGGGTTCGATCAACCGTGAATACACCATTAGTGTTACTAACACCGGAACATATTCTGCAACATTGCGATTGCATTATGAAGATCTCGAATTAAACGGAAACACAGAATCTACGATGGCACTTTGGCGGTATACTTCTTCGTGGACAGGAATGGGCAAGTCTGCTAACGATGCAACGAATAACTGGGTGGAGCAAAGTTCATTAACGGATATCTCCAATGGGTGGACTATATCAGATGCCAACGTGACAGCTATCTGGAAAGGTACCACCAGTTCGAATTGGGCTACTGCTGGCAACTGGAAATCAGGAACAGTTCCTTCTACCGGGGATATTGTGCAGATCGGTACGGAGGCTTTTACAAATCAGCCTTCTGTGAGCTCTGCAGTCACAGCTAAGGCCATCACGTTCGGAAGCATACAACCAGCCACGCTTACAATAGCTACTGGAGGATCACTCATTGTCAATGGAAACGTACGTGGAGATTGGCAGGCCGATGCCACCAACACTATCAATGTCGGTGCTCAGACTATGACAGTAATCGGTGACATGATATTGAGTAACGGGAACAACGCCCGCTACATTAATTTAAGTATTAGTTCCGGCTCACTCACCGTCAATGGGTCATTGAACCAGGCAGGAGGAGCCAGCGTATCTTTTACCGGAACGGGTAGCCTGAACATTGGCAGTGACTTCAGTTACACGGCAGGAACCTTTATTGCAGGAACTGGTACCGTTAGCTATAACGGAACGTCTTCACAAGCAGTGGCAGGAGGTATAGCATACAACAATCTGACCATTAATAAATCCTCCGGAGCGGCAACGATTTCTTCTTCTGCTGTCTTGAACGGTAACCTCACGTTGTCAGCAGGAACCTTCAATATGAACGCGACTATGACTGTAGCAGGAGACGTGACGATCAATAGTGGCGCAACGCTCAATGAGAACGTATCAACCTTTTCGTTAGGTGGCAACTGGACAAGAAATGGAACATTCAACTCAGCCCTTGGCAATATAACTTTTAATGGGAGTGGCAGTCAAACGATCTCCACTACTACATTTAATGACCTCATCATTAACAAGTCAGCGGGTACGGTATCCCCCAGCGGTAACCTTACCATAAACGGCGATCTGACGATTACTTCCGGGACATTTGACCTGATCTCGTACACCGCAAACAGAAGCGTGACAGGTGGCACCGTTACGATGGGAAGCGGAGCTATGATGAAAATCGGTGGCGCATCTAATTTCCCTTCCAACTTTAACATCAAGACTTTTTCTGCAACAAGCACGGTTGAATACAACGGTACCGTAGCTCAAAGTGTAGCAGCAATTACATATGGTAACCTGGTGCTGAGCAACGGAGGAGCGTTAACTAAAGTATTAACAGGTACTACTGGTGTGAGCGGTGATATAACGATCAGCAGCGGTACCACACTGGATGGCAGCAGTTATACTATTAACCTGCAAGGCAACTGGAATAATTACGGAACTTTTACTCCTTCGACAGGCGCAGTCGCTTTTAACGGTGGCACATCGGGTGCAAACAAGTTGATCACCGGAACAACTACACTTTACAACTCCGTATTTACCGGCTATTATTCAACTGCGGCCGGGACTGACCTTACCTTCTTAAGTACATTTAATCTTACGGGTTATCTTAACACCGGAACTAATACGAGGACTTACTATGGTGATGCTATTGTTACAGGAACAACTTCAGAAGATGGAGTGACTAATATCATGGGACAACAAGTGCAGACCATCCGTCTCATCGGTACTTTTGTCTCCCCGGCATTTACCAGTACCGTCAAGTTCAAAGGAACTGTTGCCCCGATCATCGATGGTACTGCTACTCCTGTTACATTAATTAATGTGGAGGTAGCGAATACCAGTGCCACCGGTATTGTTGGGTATCAAGACATTATTGTGTACGGTACATTTAATGTCTTAAGTGGATGCCTTTGGAATGCAACGAGTACGAACGCTACTTTCAAAGGATCATTTACAAATAATGGGACGGTAACAGGCAGTGGCAAATTTACCTTTGTTCCAAGTGCGCCTCTTGGCAACGCGGTGACAACAACGATATATCTGGGTTCAGGGACTAATTTTCAAAATACAGGTACAGTAGAATTTAGCGGTGCTAACCAACTGATCATTAATGGAGCACCATCTTCTTTCAATAATGTGATTATATCCAACACGAATGCTTCAGGAATTACCGCTTCTGGTAACTGGTCAGTCAACGGTGATTTTACAGTAAACACCGGATCCACTTTCAATGCCGGGGTCGGATTTTCTCACACGACACAGGGGGATATCACAGTAGCAGGGACCTTCAATGGAAGTACATCCAGTGTGGTAATGAGCCCGTTGGATAGCGCTTTCATTTCCGGCAGCGGCAGTATCACTTTCAATGATCTCACCATCGCCAGCAAAGTTAACTGCGACACGGATTTTAATGTATCGGGTAACTTCACCAACAACGGTACTTTCGATGCTTCGGGCGTTGATATCTATTTTTCCGGTACTTCGTCAGCCACCATCGGAGGATCTGTTTCACCTACTACGCTGGAGACGATTATCATCAACAAGAGTTTACCTACTTCATCTGTAACACTGGCGATCAATATCAGCGGATTGGTTTCCGTTGAAGTGAACGGGGGTATCCTTAACCTCGCAGGGTATTCGGTTGCAGAAGAAACAACTAATGGAGGTGCACTAAGTGTAGGCGCAGACGCTACGCTGAAGACTGGGTCAAACATTGCTTTACCTGTTTTCTCCAATGGATACACATTTGATCCTGCAAGTACTGTAGAGTATAATGGTACAACCCAAGCAGTATCGCAACAATCGTATGGCCATTTGACATTGAGCAATTCCGGAACAAAGACATTCCAGTCAGGAACTACAAATATCGCTGGTAATTTGGTAGTCAGTGGAACAGCTTCCGGGACTGCCGTAACCAATTCCTCGTTATTGTATTTTAATGGAACAAGCGTTCAGACCGTTTCTGCGCTTGCTTTTTATGATGTAACTATAGACAATGTATCGGGTATAAGTCTTGCAGGCAACGTCTCCGTAAATAATCTACTCACCTTTATTTCCGGTAAGCTGGTCACTAACACTTTCAAAGTTCTGCTCGGATCCCTGGCCACGATCTCAGGCGAAGCAAGCGGAAAATATATTGTAGGGACAGTGCAATCAACCCAAACGGTAGGCACGGGAAGCTCATCTTTTGGAGGAATGGGCGTGAGCTTAGCTTCAGGACCTGAAAACTTAGGAAATGTGACGGTAGTGCGTTCTTCAGGTCCGGGCACAGCGGGAGTGCTTGGCAGCCACCAGGGGATTAATAGAACATGGACCATCACTATTACGGGTACTCAACCTGCCAGCGGACGCCAAGTAACATTCGGTTGGGTAAGTGATGATGACAATGGGAAAGACCTTACGCACATGCAACTTTACAGCCGAGAGACATCTTCAGACCCATGGTCAGTAAAGACAGCTAGTACTAATGTTTCCGTGCGATCATTCTCTTATACTACAACGCACTTCTCGGACTGGACGGCAAGCGACACGAATAACTCACTTCCCATTACGCTATTATCCTTTACCGGCTTGCGGATGAGCGATACTGAAGTCGATTTGGACTGGGCTACTGCAAGTGAAATCGATAACGAAGGATTTGATGTAGAAAAGAGTATTAACGGCAAAGATTTTATCAAGATCGGATTTGTTCAGGGGAAAGGTAACTCGACAGCGCGACAGGCGTATGTCTTTGCAGACAACTCTGCATACGGTTCTTCCTATTATCGATTGAGGCAAATCGATCTGGATGGACAATCTAAATACAGTAGTGTTATTCTGATTACCGGTAATAAAAATGCAATTCTTGCAATTTACCCTAACCCGGTAAAAGATAAAGTGAGCATAGTAGGTGATGAAAACCTGATGAATGAAAATGAAGTTTCGCTTAGAATAACCTCGGACGGTGGACAGAATTTAATCGATGAAAAGGGAGCATTTGACCAGGTCGTTATCCGCTTGAACCAACACCTGGATAAACTGACAACTGGCATTTACTATCTCACGATCTCAACACCGAATCAAAATTATATACAACGGATGATCAAGTTGTGATCTGAAACGCAGTCAGGAATTTTCAATTGTTATAATGTCAATAATGGACAAAATATGAAAATCGCCATCGTACTAAATACCTCTTGGAATATTTATAATTTCAGAATGGGTTTGATCCGTGCACTTCAGGCCGAAGGTCACGAAATACATACTATTGCTCCATTGGATGATTACACACATTATCTTACCGAAGCCGGATGTATTCATCATCCTTTGAAAATGGATAGACGAGGCGCTAATCCTATTAAGGACTCAGCGCTCATTTTTGAATTATTCTTTATTTATCTCCGGATAAGACCTTCTGCAATTCTTCACTTTACGATCAAACCAAATGTTTACGGGTCTCTTGCAGCCGCATTTTTAAGAATTCCTGTTATCAATAATGTATGCGGCCTCGGAACTGTTTTTTTGAAACGAAATCTCGTCTCGGCCATTGCAGTCTTCCTGTATAAAATATCGTTCTGGTTCCCTAAGAAAGTCTTTTTTCAGAATCAGGACGATCGCGCCTTGTTTATAGCTAAAAAACTGGTAGCGGATGAAAAAGCTGATTTGATACCTGGCTCAGGGGTAGATCTCACTAAATTCCGTCCGATGAAATTCAAGAGAAATCATTGCTTTACTTTTTTGATGATTTCCAGATTGATCATTGATAAAGGAGTATTGGAATTTGTTGAGGCAATTAAAAAATTGAAGATGAAGGGGATTAATGCAAAATTTCAAATTCTCGGGAACAAGGACCCGTTGCATAAACGAGGTATCAAACTGGAAACAATAGATGAGTGGATCAAAGACGGATTAGTAGAGTATCTGGGAACCAGCGATGATGTACGAACGCACATTGGAAATGCTGATTGCATTGTTTTGCCGTCTTATCGTGAAGGCACTCCACGGGCACTGCTGGAAGCCGCCAGTTGTTCTAAACCTATCATAACCACAGATGCTCCCGGCTGTCGGCAAGTAGTGATGGATTGGTTCAACGGATTCCTTTGCAAGATCAAAGACGCAAATGACCTCGCTCTCAAAATGGCAGACATCCTTTCTCTTGATGATAAATCGTTAAAGCTGCTAGGAGAAAACGGTCGCAAGCTGGTGGAGAGTGAATTTGATGAAAGTATTGTAATCGGAAAATATATAGATGCTGTTAAGGCCATTTAGGATATTAAGATACTACTGAGAGTTCCCATAAAGTCGTGGCCCATTTAGAGAAGAGCTACAGATTCCTTTCCCAATTTATTTTAGTTAGAATTAAGTGTAGCGCTCTGCATAAACCAAGTGTACCTAAGTGACATGATCATTTTTGAAAATGTGATAGGGGCACTTTTCGCTTGTAAATTTCACTATGGCATTCTTGCCGAATGGCCCACAATAATGATTTTATTGCAGTTTTAATACGGCTGTGTCACGGACTAAGAAAAGTGCTTTACGCCATACGATCAGTCTTTATCAGGAAAAACCCTAGTAAACAAATCTCTCCCAACCCCGTTTCCGCTTTGGATTCTAAATAAATAATAGCCTACCAGATCTAACCTTCGATTTTTTCTGATTTATTCAAAATCAGCTTTTACCTGATTCGCAGCCTTGATTTGTGGCGTTCCTTTGTATCATCAAACACACAACACAAGAAACCATGAAAAAGTCAATCCAAAGAAAATCGATCCGCAGTATCGTGTTTGGGCTTTTGCTCATCACTGTAGGAGCCAAATCGTGCGTAGTAAGGGCACAGTCATTTGAGAAAAAATACAATTACTATGGCTATGGTTTATCTCTGAGTGTACCTCAGCAGACCCTTAGCAGTAACATACCTCAACTCAATGGCCTGAAGGTGACCTATGTGGGCTGTAATGCGGGTGGCATGTTAGCCAACAATTACGGCAAAATTAAAGCGAACGTAGGCTTATACTATTCTGGTTCGTCAACTCCTTACGAGATGGATGTGATTCGTGGCAGCGTTTCAGGTAATCTTTACCTGTTGAGATTGAACGGATTGAAAGCACATCTCTTCGAACCTTATGTGACTGCTGGCGTAGGTCAGCAGATGACGAAGTTCTATGGCAATTATCTCCCGGATGATCCGCAACTGACTCCCGGCTCCAATAGTCAGCCTTTTCTGGGTAAGGTAGCGTCAACGCGGGCTAATATTGGAGTGGGCGTGGAACTTCAGTTGGAAAACGACTACAATAAATTCATCCACGTATTTACCGAAATTACATATGGCACATCCCTGGGCTCTTTTTCATCCAACAGCGCTTTTGCACAGACAAAAGTAACGGATGCGGTGACTTTTAACTTGGGTGTGAACTTCGGAATAGTGAAACTCAGAAGATAGTTAAAGACAGCGTTTGTTAAGAGTTGTGTTTGGGTAAAACGGTCCTTGGACCGTTTTATTGATTTTGGGATCAACAGCCCTTGTCATTTTGAGTTTCTGGATTGGGCGACAAGGAATCCCTTGTTTGCAACCTAGAGGGAGTGTTTTGATGAAGTAGAAAGGAAGGAATCTATATAAAATAGCAATGGGTAACAGATTAACGATTTTGGTCATCGAGGATAAAGACGAGAATATTTTTTCACTAGAAAGGTTATTGGGAAAACCTGACCGTCTTTTTTTGAAAGCAACCAATGGGAAGGAAGGCTTGAACCTCGCTTTCAAAAATAATATCGACCTAGTAATCCTGGATGTGCAGATGCCTGAAATGGATGGATTTGAGGTAGCACAAATCCTCAAATCCAACAAGAGCACGAAAGATGTTCCGATCATATTTGCTTCCGCAGAAAAGAAGGAGCGAGATTCCATCATGAAAGAATTTGAAGAAGGTACTGTTGATTACCTTTCAAAACCACTAGATCCGGAACTCACAAGAGCGAAGGTATCAGTGTTTCTTAAAATTCAGTTGCAAAAGAAAGAGTTGATCGAAAAGAATGCCTTGCTAGAGGATGCGCAGGCACAAAACAGTGCGCTTAATGTCGAGTTGAACAAAAACGTTGAGGAGCTCGAAATTTTGAATAAGGAATTAGAGTCATTTTCTTATTCAGTTTCGCATGACCTTCGGGTACCGTTGAGATCCGTGGTAGGGTATTCCAAAATACTTGAGGAAGATTTTGCCGGGGATATGGATGATCGCTGCCGGAAGACATTAGGCGTTATTAAACAAAACGCTCTCAAAATGAATGAACTTATCGAGAGCCTCCTAGAATTTTTGAGGCTGGGTAAAAGGGAGCTTGTGAAATCTGAAATAAACACAGAAGACCTTCTTACCCGGGTTGTTTCGGAAATGAAAATGTCGCTTCAACATAAGGCAGACGTACGGTTGAATTGTTTGCCTGATATCTACGCCGATACAATAATGATCACACAAGCTTGGGTAAATCTCATCTCCAATGCAATAAAATATTCCTCCAAGGCGGAAGACCCGAGGGTGGAAATTGGTGCAGACCATTTGAATAACGAAGTGGTATTTTATGTGAAGGATAACGGTGTCGGTTTTGATATGGAGTACTCGGATAAATTGTTCAGAGTCTTCCAGCGTCTGCACAAACAGGAGGAGTTTCAAGGCACTGGGATAGGGTTGTCGCTGGTGAGGAGAATAATCAACAGACACGGAGGCCGTATCTGGGCGGATGCAAAAGTTGGCCGTGGAGCTACTTTTTATTTTTCATTACCGGTTGGGGTGAAGTAACAGCCATATTTTGAGATACTCTAGTTTTTAATTAATTACTTTCAATCCATGAGAAACGCTGGTGGTTTATTTGTAATTGGGCTCCTTACATATACCTGGTCCGTTGTAAGAAATGGTAAAAAAAACAATTTGAAGACGGATGTTAAACTGGGTAGCAAAAATTCGATCAAAGCAACTAAGGTTTCTGATCATTAACATCTCTATAAGGAGGATCGTCTTTAGTCGGGATGATAAAACAATTTGTCGCAAGATTCTGACGCTACCTATTGAAACTAGCCAGCATTCACGACTAGTCATGTTATTTAATGATCAAGTTTTACCTCATTCCAAAACAAGTTTCTCTTCCAGAATTAGATAGCTAAAATGAGTTCCTCTCTTAGAGATAGGAAATTTTTATTGCCAGGAGGAATTAGTATTGATGAAGTCATATACACCAACATTTTATGTCCCCTACAAAGTCAAATTTTGAACGCTACATAAATACTAACTAACTTAGCAATAAGCTAAGTTGTGAAAAACTTTATTGTTTTAGGCGAAACTTTATTGTAAACGCAAAACTTTATTAGTTCTCCACACCAGCAAACAAACTCACAACTATATTTATGTACTACCATCGCCTGGGGAACATTCCTCCCAAACGACACACGCAATTCCGGCAACCTGACGGAACACTGTACAAAGAAGAACTTGTCAGCTCCGAAGGCTTTTCGGGAATTTATTCGAACCTGTATCACATCAATCCTCCTACACGAATCAAGGAAGTGAGGGCACCCGAGAAATTCGGCACGAAACGCATTGAAGATTATGCTCTCCGCCAAACGCATCTCAATACATCAAAAGTGGGAGAAACCGGCAACGACTACCTGAGTGCCCGCAAGGTGCTGCTCATGAATAACGACTGCTCTCTGGCCATTTGCTCTCCCAAGAAGCGCACAATGGATTACTTCTATAAAAATGCCGAAGGTGATGAAGTCATTTTCGTGCATGATGGCAAGGGAACACTCACTTCGCAGTTTGGAAAACTTGATATCCGTCAGGGTGATTATGTAGTCATTCCACGCACGGTGATTTACAAACTGGATTTTGAAGAAGGCCCTCTGCGTCTTTTAATAGTGGAGTCAGCTTCACCTATCGAGACCGTGAAACGTTACCGGAATCAACTCGGACAATTACTGGAACATTCACCTTACTGTGAGCGAGACATTCGTCCTCCACATCAACTGGTGACTGACACCAGCAAAGGTGATTTTCTCATCAAAATAAAAAAACAAGGGTACCTCCATCACTACGTGTACGACTATTCACCTCTTGACCTTGTAGGTTGGGATGGTTTCTTGTGGCCTTATGCGTTTTCTATTCATGACTTCGAGCCAGTCACGGGACGCATTCACCAGCCACCACCAGTACATCAAACTTTCCAGGCGCGCAACTTCGTGATCTGCTCTTTTGTACCGCGATTGTTCGACTACCACCCACTCGCAATTCCTGCCCCGTACAATCACAGCAATATCGACAGTGATGAAGTGTTATATTATGCCGAAGGAAATTTCATGAGCAGGAGAGGCATTGAGCGTGGTTCATTTACACTTCACCCAGGAGGGCTTCCCCACGGGCCACATCCCGGCACGGTAGAAAAAAGTATTGGCGCAAAAGAGACTCATGAGTTTGCGGTAATGGTAGATACGTTTCATCCGCTGCATCTTACGGAAGATGCCATTCCCTACCTGGACAAAAACTATCCCATGAGTTGGACGGATAATGACAGCAAAGGGTTTAATGAAGTGAATACGCCTTAGAGTGATCAGCGCATCGTCTTTTAAAATCAGGGAAGCATCAGCCGCAGATGTGCACGCCCTGGCAGCCTTGCATGTAGAAACATTTCACGAAACTCACGGCAAGAATCCAGGATCTCCAACGATCGAGTTACGTGAATCTCAATGGAAGCAGCTGTTTCAAAACAAAGATGAAAGCTGGTTTTGTTTTGTTATTGAAGGTGAAAACAAAAAATTAGTAGGATTCGCCAAAGGTCAGCATCATACTCACAGTCCCGATTTTTCCGGTGAACTGAACAAAATCTATCTTCTCAGGAAGTATCATCACAAAGGTCTAGGAAGGCAACTGATCGGTCGCGTTGCCAGGGAATTTATTAACCGTGGTATTTCGTCAATGCTTTTGTTTGGAGATGCCAAAAATCCGACAAACGGATTTTACGAAGCCATGGGTGGTGAAAAATTGTTTAGCGATAAAGGGGAGTTTCATGGAAGTTATGGTTGGAGGGATTTGCAGAAACTGATATAAGACTTGATTGGCATCAACAATTAGTACATTGGAAGACAACTAAGAAAAAACCATGAGCACACCCGCCACCATCACCCTTGACAAAATGCTGGGCATCGATTATCCGATATTGGTGGCTCCGATGTTTTTGATATCGAATACTAAAATGATCAAAGCTGCGCTGGCCAATGGGGTAACTGCCGCATTCCCGGCATTAAATTATAGAACGGATGCCGAACTTCGTGCCGCCATAGCAGACATCAAATCAGCAAGCAGCAAACCGTTTGGAGTTAACCTGATTGTAAACAAATCGAATCCAAAATATAAACCTCAACTAAAAACGCTGACAGAGGTGGGCGTAAGCTTTATCATCACCTCATTAGGCAGCCCGCGCGAAACTATTGAGAAGTGTAAGCCGCTGGGCATAAAAGTTTTTTGTGATGTAGTCGATTTAAAATATGCCAAGATTGTCGAGAGTCTTGGTGCTGATGGTGTGATTGCCGTGAACAACCGGGCAGGAGGCCATGCCGGAAATATTCCTCCGCAACAACTGATTGAAGAACTAAGAGCAAATTGCTCCATACCGGTGATCTCAGCAGGAGGTGTAGCACATGGAAAAGATATAAAGCAAGCCATGAGCTGGGGAGCTGCAGGCGTTTCAGTAGGCACTATTTTTATTGCCTGCAACGAGGCGGATATATCTGCAGAATATAAGCAGGCGATGGTCGACTATGGTGAAAAAGATATTGTGCGCAGTACCAAATTATCGGGGTCGGCACTTACTGTGATCAATACGCCATATGTGCAGCAACTTGGGACGAAAGCTAATTTTTTGGAGTGGATTCTAAACAATAACAAAACGTTAAAGAAATACGTCAAAATGATAATCGCATGGCGCGGAATGAAAGCTGTAGAAAAAGCCGCTTTCGGTGCGACCTACAAAACAGTTTGGTGTGCGGGACCGGCTATCGAGCATGTGCATAGCATCCGTGCGATGAGTGAAATTGTGAACGGACTTACCCAAGAGTACAGAGCTCTTACCTGACCTTTTCAGTCTATTTAATCCCCGCCCTCTTTTTAAGTTCATCAATCGGCATATTGATCTGCTTTCCGATTTGCTTTCCGTTGCGATACGTGATCACTTTCAGCGTCACTGCATCTTTAGGAACTGAAAGTGGAGAAACATACTTCGGATAAAATTTATCGGGATTGGTTTCGTCAAATGTGAAATAAATATCAAGCCCTTTAACTTCTGTGGACAATTCAATTTGCAATTTTCCTTTGTCATCTTTTTTCGGATTGAAAACGCAATCATACAAAGTGGTGGCATATTTCATTTCTGCAACATCAAACCGCTCGAAATGCTTTTCTGTTTTTGTAATGAACGAATCCCAATTCTTATTCTCTTTTGGAGACCACAAGGTTTCTGCGATCGCCCAAGACCGTGGATAAACCATGTACTGCAAACTTCTCCAACTGATGATTCGCTCCGTCCACAAGTTTGCCTGGCCACCTAAGACAAGCTTCGCATCAACACCATTAGGTACCGGCTCGAACTCATATGACTGCGTAAGACGCACCGTAGCATAAACAGGTGGCTCTGTAATCGCATCGCCTTGTCTCAGATCAAGATACACATTGGTGCTGGGAGACATAATCACCGGATGTCCCAGATGCGCTGCCTCAATACCGCCCTTCATCCCGCGCCAGCTCATGACCGTTGCATTGCCCGTCAAGCCACCTTCCAGTATCTCATCCCACCCGATCATTTTTTTGCCCTTCGACTGAATGATCTTTTCCATGCGTTTGACAAAATAACTCTGTACTCCGTTCATGTCTTTCAATTTTTCCTTCTTCATCAGTTGGGCAATTGCCTCACTCTTCTCCCAAAAATTTTTCGAACACTCGTCTCCGCCCATGTGGATATAGTCGTAAGGAAATAGCTGGGCTACTTCTGTCATTACCTTATCGATATATTCGTAAGCTTTTTCATTGGCAGGGCTAATAGTGTTGTCGACAAGGGCTGGATGGCCTGGCAAACTCCAATCAATCAGTTTTTCAC
This sequence comes from Cytophagales bacterium WSM2-2, assembly GCA_015472025.1. Taxonomy (NCBI): domain Bacteria; kingdom Pseudomonadati; phylum Bacteroidota; class Cytophagia; order Cytophagales; species Cytophagales bacterium WSM2-2. The sequence continues at coordinate 2,598,908 of BNHL01000001.1, read as the reverse complement.
CTGAGTTAACTTCGTATTTGCCTGGTGTGCCGGCTATTTCAGGATAAGAAGCAATGAACGCTAGGCTGTGACCCGGCATATCTATCTCCGGAATGACCTCAACAAAATTGTCCTTAGCATATTGTACGACTTCTCGAATGTCATCTTGTGTGTAAAAACCGCCATAGGTTCTGGGCTCATCAGGTGCCGGAGGTGTGAACTCCGCCCAGTGTCCTACACGTTCGGCACGCCATGCTCCTACTTGTGTAAGCTTTGGAAGGCTCTTGATTTCAATGCGCCAACCTTCGTCATCGGTAAGGTGCCAATGCAAACGATTGTATTTATACCTGACCATTTCATCGATGAATTGTTTCACCTGTTCTTTCGTAAAGAAATGTCTTGCCACATCAAACATCATCCCACGCCAACCGAAACGAGGATAGTCTTTGATCTGGACACACGGTGCTTGCCATAACGCCTGAACAGGAGTTTTACTTTCAATCTCCTTGGGCAACAATTGCAAAAAAGTCTGGACCCCGTAGAAAAGTCCAGCCGGTTCGTTAGCAACGATAGATACAGAGTCTGGATAAGTATTGAGCAAATAACCTTCCTTTCCGATCTCCATGTTTATAGATTTCGAAGTTGTCAATCGAAGGCGTATTGTTGTTCCTGCCTCTGAAGAACCAATGTTTGCCTTGAGACCAGAAGACATCAGGATTTTCTTCGCGAGATATTCTGCAATCCGCTTACTGGCTACATCCTGTAATGACAAGCCTATTGAATAGTTATTCCGTAAGGAAAAATATCCCTGTGCTTTTTGTAGTGATACCGGTTGTGGAATAATCGCTTCCTGCGCGTGCGCGATTGCTGAAAAAAGTAAAATAACCAAAAGAAGAGTTGCCCTGTTCATAGTGAAAATTGAGCATTCAAGTTAAAAAACGGGCATGAGATAACCATTAAAAAAAAAGCACTCAACTCACACCCGTTAGTCGTCCGATACTGGGAAAAGCAATGACCTCCAACAGTTGGTAATCGTGACTCATCCTTGGGTATTTTCGGCTCATAGCCCTGAAAACAAGCCCTGCAACAATTCCAGAGAGATACCTTTGTAACCTGATACGGATAGAGTCGTTGAATTTGTTTAATTAAAAGTCAAAATGAAAAATTTAGTCAGGTATTCAGTTTTGTTGGGTGTTGTGTCGTTTCTCTTCTATGCATGTAAGAATGAAAATACCGATCCTACAAGAGGATTTGTCACGTTTTCACTAAGCCAGGATAACATCATCAATGGTCGGGTGGCTTCCGGCAATGCAGCCGCAGCCGTAGTCAGTATTAAAGACAATCAGGGTAGACTGGTTTACGAAAACCATAAGCTATCACTATTGTCATTTGGCCAGGGTTACCTCAGCGAAGGCGTTCAGATGGGGACGGGGAATTTTACATTGACCTCTTTTACAATTCTAAACAGCGACAATAAGATCATTTACGCTTCGCCCATTAAAAATTCGGGTAAATCCCAGTTTGTGACTGATGCATTGCCTATTGCATTCAATATTTCAAAAGAAGCCACAACACAAGTAATTCCTGAAGTTCTGCGCGTTTCAAGCATAGACAAGCCCTCGGATTTCGGTTACGCTGATTTTGGTTTTAAAGTAGTAGATGCCACAGTAACAAAACTGAAGGTGAATGTGAAACTTTTGGTGGGCGAGTTTCTCTATGAAAATATTGACACCTATATCGTGGCAAAAGGTTTTGACGTCAACAACAACGAAAAGTGGAGCAAAGAATTTGCGTTTTCAGGGCCAAATGAAAATATCCTTGAGATTGTATCCGGTTTTCATCATTACACTATTTCAACGCAGAAGTGGGGTGTAAATGACAGTCAGAATCTCTCCGCAAAGCAATTGTCAGACGACCGTGCGGACGGGCCGCTACCCGTGACCTATGTGCTTGGAGGTAAAGTACGCATAGTTAAGAAACCCGTTATTGTATTTGAATATTCCGAAGGCCCAAATAACACGATGCCAATCCATTCAAGAACAGAATATGAATACAACAGTTTCGGCAAAGTAGAAAGGATCACGTTCTATGAAAATTATTCGAATGATTCAACTTCCAGGATTCCGTCTCGCTACCAGGTTTTCACTTACCTCGGACCGAACGGAAATCTCGCGAAGGTGACTACATATTATGCCTACTCACAACCTGAATACAAAGCGATTGAAGACACGTATGAGTATGGTGTAGATGGGAATGTTTTGAGGATAACGGAAGCAAACTATGCGGCTGCAGTAACTGGCATCATGAGTCTCTCCTACGATCCTACTTACACCCATGCAACGGCAGCTTATCGTTATTCAAACGGAAGAGGTTTCGATTATGAATTTAACTATCTCTTTAAAGACATTGTTTCCGATAAAACTACGCAAGGCAGCGAGTTGTGCAATCACGCTGATTACACCTTCGACAGGAATATAAATCCATTCAAGCACCTGGGATACACCAGTTATCTGTTGTTCAATGATTATTCAGTTAATAACAGGCTGACTGAAAATCCTGAATATGTGGGCTGCGCTTTCCCGCAGTTAATTCCGGAATCGTACAGTTACAAATACGACAACATGGGTTATCCCACAGAGAAAATCACCCACTATAGAGGCAAGACTCAAGTGACAGCTACGAAATATTATTATCAGGAATTCCCGCAATAAGAAGATGGCATCAGGTTCTGCTGCCAGAGCGATCAATTGAAAAAGGGAAGCGAATCTGGCAGTTAATTTGATCGCCAATATAATTATTAGGCAAATGATGAATAGAGCTATCAGGGACAACCTGGTAGCTCTCTTTTATTTCAACGACTGGTATAAGTGTTCCTTTAAAAGCATTCATTTTAAGTCCGTGCCAACCGATGGCGGATTTTTCCCGTATGCCGAATCCACTGAATTTATATCTCCATTCGTCAGATTCCACAAACTTTTGCATGGTTTGCTTGTCATAAATCCAAAACGCGCAATAAGTACTGTACTGACTGGAATTGTTTAGCAAGAATTTATGACCCTCTAGTTCGACTATCTCCGTAGGTCTCACTACAATGTCTGTGCAGAAAAAAATATTTTTGTCATCTTTTTCCACGCGAATAAATCCGAGATTGTAGCCTGCAGTCGTGCATACAGGCTGGTACTTCAGCCAGTAATTCCAGCAAGCGAGGTCAAACTTCATATCATCTTCGAGGTACATCTGCACATCAAAAATATCTGCGTTTTCTCGAGCGACTTTCCGGTGCTCCCAGGTTAAGTGGTACGGATGCACAAACCATTTCAAAACAGGATTATCAAAAAAGGCCGTAAGCTTGGCCTTACCTCTCTTCCAGTAGTTAAAAACCTTTACTTCAATGTTCTTGCGACCCCCCAAATACTCATCCAGGTTTCTATTGGAATAAATAAAAATTTTAAGATCCACCGGAAGCTCTTGAAGTGCATCGAGAACTTCATACAGGTACTTCAGCCGACCTTCAACAAAGAAGAAAGTGATGTGAACTCCGAGTTTCATTTACTTGAAAATGGTTTCTCCAAAGGTATGAAAAGGAGCCTTTCTGAAAATGTCCAATCCGGTGATGGCAACGAATTTATCTCAACTCAAAAAAACATTAGCACTCATTTCTCAATCGCTTCACCAGGTTGGCAATGGGTACTTGGATTGATCGATTTCGGTCCGATGACGGGCAAGGAAGAAAAGGCAAATATTGGCTAACTATACATAAAAAAAGCGCTATGAAACCAAACCATCGCGACCTCAGGAGCTTTTATCTCTTACTACTCTTTACCATTACGATAACCTCTCACGCGCAGCATAAGAATGTGCTGATTGAAACAACTTATAAATGCTCCAACGAAAAACTTCCTGAGTTTTTAGCTTCCAGTAAACAACTTAAGGTGATCAAAGAAAGTCTGGTCAGCGAGGGAAAGCTGGTACACTTCAGTGATCTGTGGAGCCAGAACGAAAAAGAAATTGTTTACGAAACTTACCTGGTGGCGTCCAGTCGCGAGCAATACAATGCCTCGTTAAGTGAATTTGAAAAACGAGCCAGGCTCAAGTCTCCCGAGGCATTGAAAGTCATAAAGGAAGTTTGCCGCCAGACTTTCGATACGCTTAAGAATATGGCAATGCTTTTTCCCTTAATCAAAAGTGACTTCTTCGCTGGCGTGATCGGTGTGGAAAACATCGATGAAAGACCTGACCCTAAACTCACCTACAACATTATCGCTGACTTCACCGCGTTTGCGGAAGTGGACAAGAAAAAATTTAAAGTCGACTCACTCCGGGTAAACTGGGGGCTTTCCGATGTTGGCCGGATTCTCAATTTGCACGTAGCCGAAGGTATACCTCCACAACAAATCAATATGGTACTGGCGGTGCATGGCATGGGTATCTATTCACTCCTGAATAATGAAGCATACCGGGAAAAATACAAGACTGACAATCCCAACCTGACATTGATCGATGAACTGAGCCGGGCCGGAGTGAAATTCATGGTGTGCGGGCAAGCCATGACTTGGTTTGGGGTGAAAAAAGAAGAGTTGGTGCCGCAGGCAAAACTTACGCTCACCGCACAAACAACTCTCACTTCGCACCAGTTAAAAAACTATGCTCTGGTCAAAATAAAGAACGATTAGATTTTACCAGCTAAACCGGTAACCAACACTCACGTTGACAAACCACGGTGTATTGTAACTTCCAATGTTTTGCGCTTGATGGATTTCTGATTGACCTGTGATTTTATTGGTGTAGATGAATTGATCGTTTGTTAAGGTTGTTGCAACGTTAGGCCACCAGCGGACACTTGGGGCGATCATGATTCCACGAAGAAAATTTTCTTTTTTCCGGAACGGATGCCACTTACCGTACAATCCCAATCCAAGGGTAAATGTATTGTAACCAACAACCCGGTTCGCAGCATTTTGAATATCACCATCATAGTAGATTTCGAAACGGTGCCATTTGGGCTCTACACGCAAATTGATCCATTCTGTAAAACGGTAGCCAATGCCAACACCCGTTGAGTAAGGTAGGTGGGCGACGAGGTGTTGGTCTTTCATTGCACCTACCACGAGGTCTCCCTTATAATTAAGTGAGACGCCATGCGAAAAATCGAAAGCCAATTTCCTGGTGAAATAGTTTAGTTCGATGTTAAATCCGCCAAGAAGCAGGGGCTGGTTGAGTCCAAATAGCACGGCTCCTTCTTTTTTCTGTGCCACAACTTGGTCAACAGCGATTGCCATCAGTGCAATCAATAAATATTTTTGCATTGTCTTCATTTGTCTTGTTTTTTAAAGACTCAAAATTCCAACACAAAAGCAGGATCAAAAATGACCTATGTTAAGAAATGCGCTGCTGAGTTAGCTTGGCCCGCAATCGACTTAGGCTTTCCGGTTTAATTCCCATCATAGAGGCAATATATTTCTGAGGCACCTTTTCGATTATCTGGGGCCATTTTTCCATCATGTAGAGGTATCGCTTTTCAGCATCACTTGATAGTTGTGTATAAATTCGATCCTCGAATCCAAGGCACAGCTCTTCAATCGTGTGAAGCCATAACTGCCGCACTGCAGGACTATTCTGATAAGCTTTATCAAAATTAGATTTTGAAATAACCCAGAGTTCGGTCGGTGCAATTGCCTGAAGGTTATGGTTACATGGCTTTTGGCGGATGTAGCTGCCAAGCCCGGTAATAAATTCACCTTCCACGCTTACCCATCGGGTAGTTTCAACGTCATCATCGATATAATAATGTCGAATCATTCCCTTCTGAATGAAGCCAATACGAGAACATACAGTTCCTTCCCTTACAAAGAAGTCATCCGTTTTGAGTTGAATTGCCTCAAAATAACTGGCAAACTCGGCGATACCTTCGTCCACACCTCCCGGAACCACTGAACTAATAACCTGGAAAAAGAGATCACTGTGCTTTTGCATGCGTAAAAGTAATTTGGATTAATTAAAGTAGCATTTTATTTTCAGTGACTTGATCAGCAAAATCATGGAAGCGAAACAACTCATCGAAACCTGGGAAATCCACAATCGCATCAATATTTATCTTCTTGATGCAATCCCGGAAGAGCATCTCTCTGACGTTTCTGCATCTAAAGGAAGAAATGTAGGTGAGCAGTTTGCACACATACATAATGTGAGACTCATGTGGCTCAAGGCTTCGAACCCTGATCTACTGAAGGGTTTGATTAAAATTGAAAAGGAGAAGATTACAAAAAAATTATTGACTACGGAGCTTAATAAAAGCGTGAACGCAATAGCCACCTTACTGGAAAGCGGATTCAAAGAGGGGAAAATCAAAGGCTTCAAACCTCATCCCGCAGCTTTCCTAGGATACCTGATATCGCACGAAAGCCATCATCGCGGTCAGATTATCCTTTCTTTGAAGCAATCCAAGCATCCAATCGATCAGAAGACGCAATACGGTATTTGGGAATGGGGTACCCGGTAAAGTCCGGTTTGCAAAAAACTACCCATTATCCGTGTGCTATGGCCTTGTAACTGCCATGTGCTCAAATAACCATTTTTGAGACAATAGCACAAGTCTCATAATTTTTGCTTAATATATATTTGCATTCTGATTGAGCCCGACGAGAATGGATTTGAACAAAATCATTGAAGAAAGCGAAGAAATAAGGAAAAGCGAATACCGCTTCCGTACTTTATTTAATTCAGCACATGACGCCATATTTACCATGAATGAACGGACATTCGTGGATTGCAACCCTGCTACGCTACGGATTTTTCAGTGTACTCGCGAACAGATTGTTGGGCAGACTCCGTATCGTTTTTCACCCCAGTTTCAACCGGACGGCCGTTCATCTGAAGACATGGCCATGGAAAAAATAAATGCTGCCCTTTCAGGCAAACCGCAATTTTTTGAATGGCGTCATATCCGTTATGACGGAACTCCATTCGAAGCCGAAGTTTCGTTGAATCGCCTGGATGTTGAAGGTGAGGTGACAATTCAGGCTATAGTGCGTGACATCAGTGAGCGAAAAAAAACTGAAGAAGAAAACAAGCGTCTTCAACAGACACTGCAAGAAAGGAATGAAGACCTGACTAAGATCAATGCAGAACTTGATCGGTTTGTATACAGCGCTTCTCATGACTTGCGGGCACCTATTTCATCCCTTCTTGGATTGATCGAAGTAGCCAGAATGGAAAAGGACATGGACAGCGTAATGCAGCTGCTCGAATTGCAGAAGAAGAGCCTTGTACGCATGGACAGATTCATCAAGGACATTGTCGATCATTCGCGCAACACTCGGCTGCAGGTCACTCCCGAACCCGTGGACTTTGAAAGATTGGTTGCCAACGCTTTCGAGCAACTTCAGTTCATGGAAAAGTTCGGACGGATCAGAAAAATTATAAACATCGAACAGGACAGCGTCTTCTATACGTCATCTACGAGGATAGATATTATACTGAACAACCTGTTCTCAAATGCTATGAAGTACGCAGACTTGCATAAGGAGGATCCTCACCTTTTGGTAGCGATCAAGTTTGCCAACGACAAAGCTGAAATTCGCATCACCGATAATGGTGAAGGCATCACACCGGAAGCTCTACCGAGAATCTTCGATATGTTTTACCGTGGTTCCGGAAGTGGAACAGGTTCAGGACTTGGGCTATACATTGTGAAGGAAGCCATTCAAAAACTCCAAGGTTCCATTAGGGTCAATTCTCATTTTGGAGAAGGAACTGAGTTCGTTGTTGTCATTCCAAATATGGCTGTTAAGTCATAAAATAAACGACACACTGTTTTTTTTCGGTGAATTGCAGGCACAATTGCGTGTTTGGCTTATTCCTATGCATTTCAGCGATTGAAAAGACTCCTCCACAATCTCGCGTTTCTAAGATTCCGTTCTTTGTATCAAAAGAATTCCAACAAATCTTATGGACACAAACAAAATTCTCTACTACACCGATGGTCACGAAGTGATGATTACTGACTCCGGATTTAGAGTAAAGAAAACAACCTACAATTTGAATGGCATTACGCGGCACGGATTATCAATCATTTATCCGGCACGTGCACCGTTCGCAGTATTAATCATCATTGGCTCTTTACTTTTTGCGTGTGGTGCCATTAACTTCTTGCCTGCATCGATAAGCGGATCGGTAACTCTCCTTGGTTTCACGCTGCTTACGAACTCGGTTGTCATGGCAGCGGGTATCTTTTTGCTAATCATTGGACTACTCATCATGTTCATGTCGAAAGAGAAATATGCCGTCCGGATATTTACGGCTGAGGGTGAGAAGAATGTGGTCATCAGCAGAAGTCGCGAGTACATCAGTCAGATCGTTGACGCACTCAATCGTGCTTTCCTGGACCTGGTAAAACAGTCGCAGAAAGGACCCGTAAAATCACAAGAACCACGCCTGAAGCAATAAGCATTAAGAATTTTTCGATCAAAACCAGCCTGAGGCCCGTCAGAATTGACGGGCTTCTTTTTTGCCGCTCGGCTTAAGGATTCAACTTTTTTATCCGTTGGCTTGTTATATTTAAGTTGTAACCATTTTTTACTTATGCTTATTAACAAGTCCGCTCGAAGCGTTGCCGTTGTCGGGTACAATCGTATTCCATTCGCTCGCCACAACACTGCTTATGCCAACGCGAGCAACCAAGACATGATGCTGGCCGCACTCAAGGGGCTGATCGACCGGTATAGCCTGAAAGGAATGCTTCTGGGTGAAGTTGCCGGTGGGGCCGTTATCAAGTTCAGTCATGAGTTTAATCTTATGCGTGAGTGCGTGATGGGGTCGGCACTCGACCCTGCAACCCCAGGTTGCGATCTTCAGCAAGCCTGTGATACCGGCATTGAAGCGGCAGTTTACATCGCCAATAAAATTGCATTAGGGCAGATTGACGTAGGTGTAGCCGGTGGCGTTGACTCCGTGAGCAATGTTCCCATTTCCCTCAGTGAGCCATTGCGGAAAATTCTTTTACAAGCCCGAAGAGAAAAGACCTTTGGCGGAAAAGTCAAGCAATTTTTAAAAATCCGCCCTAAACATTTTACACCGGTACCTCCGAGCATCAAAGAACCACGCACTGGCATGGCAATGGGAGATCATACCGATGTTACAGCAAAATATTATGGCATCACCCGAGAAGCTCAGGATGCCTTTGCTTTGGAAAGCCATCAAAAACTGGCGAAAGCGTATGACGAAGGATTCTTCAACGACATGATGACTCCCTACCTCGGGCTGGACCGCGATAACAATCTCCGAAGGGATTCGAGCATAGAAAAACTAGGCAGACTCAAACCCGCATTTGACCCTCATGGAACTCTGACGGCTGGCAACTCAACGCCTTTCACAGACGGTGCCTCTTGCATTCTGCTGGCGAGCGAAGAGTGGGCGCGCGAACACAATCTTCCTGTGCTGGCCTACATTCGTTTCGCCGAAGTAGCTGCCATTGAATACGTTTCTCAAAAACAAAACCTGCTACTGGCCCCGGTTTATGCTTCAACACGAATGCTTAAAAAAGCAGGACTTACACTTCAGGATTTCGATTTTTATGAAATCCATGAAGCCTTTGCTGCCCAGGTTCTCGCTACATTAAAAATTTGGGAAGATGAACGATTAATGAATGCTTTTGGATTTGACAAAGCGCTTGGAAAAATTGACCGCTCAAAGCTTAACGTGAAAGGCAGCAGCCTGGCAGCAGCACATCCATTCGCAGCAACTGGTGGACGTATCATCGCCACCATGGCAAAACTTCTTCATCAAAAAGGTTCCGGTCGTGGATTCATCTCGATCTGTGCTGCAGGAGGGCAAGGTGTCACAATGATTATGGAAAAATAAATGCCAATGAAACTCATTCCCACACTACGATGCAATGACATTAAGACCTCGATGGACTTCTACACGAAAGTCCTTGGTTTTGAAGTTGCATTCGCTCATTCTTCAGACAACAAAATCCAATATGCCGGCATCACAAGAGAAGGATGCGAAATCCATCTTTCAGGCCACGAAGGAGCACTCGGAACAATCATTTATGTAGAAGTCGATGAAGTAGATACTTTATTTCTTGAATTTGTGAACAAAGGGCTGGACAATTCTCACAAGGCTAATTCCCCCGTCCACCAGGGGCCAACAGACCAAACATGGGGCATGCGTGAATTTTATGTTGATGATCCTAGTGGAAATGTCTTGCGTTTCGGTTGCGTCATCAAAAAATAGCATGAGTTCGAAAATTATTCTCGTCACCGGAAGCAGTAAGGGTATTGGTTTTGAAATTGTTCATCAACTTTCCAGGCTGGGGCACACGGCAATTCTCTCCGCACGCAACGAAACAAAAGGCCTCAAATCTTCGAAGCAATTAACTGACGAAAAATTACAAGCTCGCTTCATTCATTTGGATGTCACCGATAGTGAAAGCGTTGAAAAAGCTTATCAAAAAATAAAAAGTGAATTCGGGAAGCTTGATGTTCTGATCAACAACGCGGCCATTTTAATGAAAGAAGATCGATCGCTTTCAAAGAACACAAGTGACGTTACTGAATCAATACTCAATAACAATGCCTACGCACAGTTGCGAATTAGTCAAACACTACTGCCATTGATTCCTCGAGGCGGTCGCATTATTATGACTTCGAGCCAGGGAGGCAGCATGACTGATCCAGTGGGCGGGTGGTCTCCTGCCTATTGCATCTCTAAGTCGCTGCTCAATGCCATGACCCGGCATCTGGCTTCGGAACTAGCACAACGGGAGATTGCTGTAAATGCGTATGATCCCGGATGGGTTCGTACTGACATGGGCGGAGGATCTGCACCACGCAGCGTTGAGCAGGGAGCTGACACCGCAGTATGGCTGGCTACAGCCGATAGAATTGCCACCGGTAAATTTTTCCGTGATCGCCGGGAAATCTCCTGGTAATTATTTTAGATTTTCAAGATCTCTGACGAGGATTTTCTTCCGGTCAAAATTGATCAGGTTCTTTTCTTTGAGCTCGTTGAGAATAGTAGTTACCGTCTGACGACTTGTACCGGTCAAAGCAGCAATATCTTTATGTGTGAGTTTTGTAGGAACCATCGTTTCGTAACCCACTTTTTTACCTTTCCAGGAAGCCGAATCCTTGATGAACTCGATAACCCTGGTACGGGCATCTTTGAAGACAAGTAACTCCAGTTTGCGTTCCAGTTTCATCAAGCGGAGTCCAACCAACTTCAGCATTTTAAAACTCAGTTCATTGTTATTATACATTAGCGCTTTCAACTCATCGATGCTTAGCGGGCAAACAGTAGTCTTGTCATCCATGGCCTGGGCAAAGTCTCTTCGTTTTTCCTCGCCAGCCAAAGCCAGCTCACCAAAAATCTCCCCCATTCCTAAAATGGCGCTTACTACTTCACGGCCATCATCCAGGTAATGACCAATCTTCACACGACCATCGGCAATCATATAAATGTGCTGCGCAGGCTCCTCTGGGAAATAAATGAACTGATCTTTTTTGAAGTAATTGAAGGTATGTCTTTCCGCCATTGGCTTCACTTTGTGCGGGCACAAAATATCGTAGAGGTTTACGCTTTCGAAATACCACAAAGCCGATGTATTTGACATTTTTTTTAAGCCTTATTCCTGACTAAGTTAGCGCAATTTTAAGAGAAAAAGTTCCTGTTTTTATGGCGTTGAGATTTTTTAAGTGTGCCAAATCGGTAGGATTGGCGATTGTTTGCTTCCTGATGTTGAGCGCATGCACAAGAAATGCGAAGCTTCCCGTTTACGGATCGAAAGAGTGGAATGGCAAAGACACCCTCTATCATACCATTGCTCCGTTTCAATTCACAGATCAGGACAGCGCTTTGATTACCAATGCAACATTTAAAGATAAAATCTACGTTGCCGATTTCTTCTTCACTTCATGTCGCACGATTTGTCCGATCATGAAAACACAAATGCTCCGGGTATACGAGGCTACTAAAAATTTCCCCGAAGTGCTGATTCTCTCCCACTCGATCGATCCCGAGTACGATACGGTGGCTCTTCTCCACGACTTTGCCGATCGTCTTGGTGTTGAGAGTAAACGATGGCATTTCGTAACAGGTGTGAGAGACTCCATTTTTAAAATAGCACAGACGAGCTATTTCACCACCGCTATGGAAGACAAGACTGAGCCTGATGGCTACATCCACAGTGGCGCATTCATGTTGATCGATAAGCAAGGCCGCATCCGCGGAAAATACGATGGCACCAAGGAAGATGACGTAAACAGGTTGATTGCCGATATCACTATTCTGAGAAAAGAGTATGGAGAATAGTCAACAGGCGATAGTCCACAATCCGTTGCCCAAAATACGGTATGCTGTAGTTGGATTGTCACTGATTGTGCTTGTCGTTTTTTCCTGCTCATCAAAAGACCCAAAGTTTCAGCAATATTATGCTCAAGGTCAGGTGTTGTATGAGAAGAACTGCAGTAATTGTCATCAAAAAAATGGCCAGGGCCTGGGAAGAGTCTATCCTCCACTCGCATCCAACGAGTATTTTGAGAAAAATCTGAACGCTTCCTTGTGCCAGATGAAATATGGAACTCAAGGCGAGATTGTTGTTAATGGAATAAAGTACAACAAGGCGATGCCAGGCATTCCCTCCCTCACGGAGCTTGAGATTGCCGAGATCGCCACCTACATTGGCAACTCCTGGGGTCACAATATGGGGTTAATAGACGTCCTTCAAACCTCGAAAGTCATGAGCAACTGCACTCACTGATTTTTATTTCTAGCTGCTTTTAATTTATTTGAGTTGATTTTCCATCGATGAAGCGCCCCAACTACCGCAGAGTACTTATCACTTCTCTCATTTTCGCCTGTGTTTATGGTGGATTGCTTGCTCTCCTCCTTCGGTTGGAGGCCGGTGCACCGCAAAGCAAGCTTAACAATGTACAGGATGCCATGTGGTACATGGTGGAAACGTTGACGACCGTGGGGTATGGCGATGCCTTGCCGGTCACCTATTGGGGGCGGATGATCGGCTTCATATTTCTTCTTTCAAGCTTGGGAGTCTATGGTTTTGTTATTGGACAGATTGCAAATTTTATGAGCACACTAAAAGAACAAAAGGAATTGGGCCTCAACGGCTCTACCTTCAAAAACCACGTGGTGATTATTGGCTGGAATGACTTCGGCCAATCCGTTATAAGTCACCTCATTGGTGCCGGTCGCCAGGTAGCTGTCATCACCAAAGACCGTGGCCATATTGAGATCATCCGTGAATATTATGCCCAGGATCAGGTATTCACATTATTCTCCGATTACAACAACTTCGATCAGCTCGAAAAAGCAAATATCCGCGAGGCCTCAATCGTTTTTATCAACCTGAATGATGACACTGAAAAACTCGTGTACATCATCAATATCAAAAAACACTACGACAATCTCAATTATGTTGTAACGCTTGATAATGGAAACCTGAAGAACACATTTATTCATGCTGGGGTTACGTACACCATTTCGAAAAATGAAATTTCTTCCAAATTACTGGCCAGCTATATCTATGAACCGGATGTTGCGTCCTTTAGCGAGGAGCTGATCGCTTACGCTCACGAAGAAGACGAGTACGACATGAAGCAATTCCTGGTTAAGCCTGACAACGCTTACGCAAACACACCGTACGACAAAGCTTTCTTCGAACTCAAGCGCGACTGCAACGTGGTATTAATCGGTCTCGTCAAGCAAGCGAATGGGCAGCGGAGACTACTGAAAAATCCCGAAGGAAGCATAAAGATTGAACCCGGCGATTACCTCCTGATGATGATGGATGGAAAAGGCTGGGACAGGCTGCGTAAAATTTTCCGTGTAGAGGAAGGCATCTAACGTTCCACTTTAATTTCTTCTTCAAGATTGCGAACCAATTCGTCCGCGGCTTGATCAAATCTCTTCCTATCCTCTTCGCGGATCATTTCTTGACGCTTTAGGCGCTGTTGAATTTCGATTACTGCTTTATTCAGTTCCTTGTCGTTAATGATCGCCAGTGTCGTTTTGCTTTTGTGCAAGGCATGAGCATAGGCATCCACGTTTTTTTCGTTGAGTGAAATATGTAAAGCTGACTTAAGTTCTTTCAGGTTGGCAACGAACAATCCTGCGAGTTCGCGTTTCATTTCTTCGTTTCCTTGCGTGTACATTTCGAAATTAAAATTGCTTCTGGTTGGCGGCTCAGACGGCTTTGCTTTCTTCCGGAAGACATGTTCCAGCATTTTTTCTCTCAGATCATCGGGCTGAAAAGGTTTTGAGACAAATCCATCGATACCAGAAGAAGAAGCCTTGTCTTTTACTTCGAGCAAAGCGGACGCAGATAACGCCAGAATAGGCATAGTCTGATAGTGGTGGCCGTTCATAGCGCGTATGGTCTTTGCAGCTTCGTAGCCATCCATCTCCGGCATTTGCAAATCCATAAGCACGATGTCGAATTTATTTTGTGAGGCCAGTTCACATGCCTCCCTCCCATTGTTCGCAATGCTGAAGTGCGCTCCCCATTTTTTCAGAAAGCTGGCTGCAACAATCTGATTCACTTTGTTGTCTTCAGCCACCAAAACATTCAACCCCTCCAGGCTTCCGTTTTTTTCTTCGTTGTCAGAATTAAAAGAAGTTGTAATACGCCCCTCTGTCATCCACAGATCGAAATAAAATTCTGATCCCTTCCCTGATTCGCTTTGAAGAACGATATCGCTACCCATCAATTTCACTAGTCTTTTCGAGATGGCGAGACCGAGGCCGGTGCCCCCGTACTTTCGAGTTGTGTCACTGCTGGCTTGTGTAAAATTTTCAAAAACTTCTTTCTGCTTTTCAGCCTTGATGCCAATACCTGTGTCTTTGACAGAAAACCGGATCAGATGTTTATCTCCTTTTCGGTCAAGCGCGGAAACACTGCTTAAAACAAATCCTATCTCGGTAAATTTGATCGCGTTGCCTAATAAATTGTTAAGCACCTGGCCCAGTCGCACCGGATCACCCGTGACCGTGTCTGGTATTGATCCATTCAATTCCAAACTAAGATCAATTTTTTTGTCCGTTGCTCGAGTCTTTAGCAAGTTGATGTGATGGCCTACGATTTCCTTAAGGTTGAACGTAATTGATTCCAGCTCAATCCTCCCGGCCTCAATTTTGTTAAAATCAAGGATGTCGTTAATGATCGCCAACAAATTCTCTCCTGAAAACTTCAACAGGTTAAGGCTTTCAATTTGATCCTCGCGTGGGTTCTCTTCACGCATCAGATTGGTCAGCCCGATGATCGCATTCATAGGCGTCCTGATCTCATGACTCATGGTGCTGAGGAACATGCTCTTGGCGCGAGATGCTTCCTCTGCTTTTTCCTTGGCTTCTTTCAAGGCGTCTTCGAGCAGTTTGCGGTCGTTAATGTCACGAATGGCCGCCTGCACCAACGGCTTGTCACCTTTGGCTTCAGTGAACATCTTGATCTGCGATTCAACCCAGATGTACTCGCCATTCTTTTTTCGCATCCGCATATTGATCCGCGTAACCGGTACCTTACCCATTCGAAGATCTTCACCTTCTGCCTTCACCCGATCGTAATCATCCGGGTGAACCAGATCCAAAACACTCACACCGATCAGTTCTGTCGCTTCATATCCCAGGATTTCTTTTACTGCCGGAGATACGTATTCAAACTTTCGATCCGGGTCAGCCAGCGAAATGATATCATACGAATTTTCAGAAAGCAACCGGTGAATTTTCTCGCTCTCTTTTAATTTCTCCTGAAGCAACTTACTTTCATTCACATCACGAATTGAAGACAATACCAACGACTCCTTGGTAAATTCATCTGTCACGAGTCTCACTTGTGACTCCACCCAGGTGTATCCATTATTTTTTTTCTGCATACGAACGATAGCGCGTGCTGTTTCCTGTGGATTCTTCCTGATATAATCACCGGTAGCCTTCACATGTATCCGGTCATCAGGATGAATCAGGTCAATGATTAGTGTCTCTATTAGTTCCTCCGGTCGAAATCCCAACATCTCATAAACCGATGGAGATACGTAAACAAATTTTCTTTCTGCATTCGCCAACGCAATGATGTCACCTGAGTATTCTGAAAGGAGTCGATATTTTTTTTCGCTCTCTTGTAATTTTTCTTCTGCTAATTTTTGCAGGGTGATATCTTCGACAGAGCCGATAAAGCCCGTGACAACGCCTTGTGAATTGCGCAATGGTGTAGCCTGGTTTCTCACCCAACGCAGTCCTTTGATAGGATTGTCAAAGCGAAACTCAAGTTGAAAATTGGTTTGATTATTTACTGCCTCGCGCCAGGCATCTATCACTTTCTGACGATCTTCTTCGTAGATGGCTTTTGCCCATCCTGAACCGAAGGCTTCACTTTCCGGCCTGCCTGTAATTTCACGCCATGTTTTATTTACATACGTACGGTGACCGGCAGCATCCGTTTTATAGATGCCGATCGGAGTATTCTCTGCCAATGTCTGAAAACTGACATCGTTCTCAGCTACCTGCCGATTTTCCTGAACCATAGACGTGGATCTGTACTAAATCTACTAAAAAAAATAGTCCCCTGACAGGGGCATTTTTGGGCAAAACAAAGGGCGTGCACCTCTGCACGCCCTAACCCCAAAAACCTATCCCGCACTTTAGCGGGATAACCAAACCCCACAAACCAACAAATCTTTAACCTGTTATCTCTACTGAGTCACTGTTTATGAATTCAAAATCAACATCGTTTTTCATATCAACGAAAATTTGAGATTCCTTGTTCACTTTGCCCGATAAAATTTGCTTCGACAATTCATTTAAGATTTCCCGTTGCATCACCCGTTTCAGGGGACGAGCACCAAACTGCGGATCAAAACCTAATTTGGCCAATCTGTCTAGGGCAGCTTCAGACATATCTATGGATACTCCGTTTTCTGCCAAACGTTTCTTTATCGATTCAAACTGTATTGCCACAATCTTGCGAATATCTTTCTTGCTCAATGGCCTGAACATAATAATCTCATCTATTCGATTAATAAATTCCGGCCTCACTGATCTCTTCAATAACGCTAACACATCCTCTTTAGTGCTCTCAATTACTTCGAAAAAGTTTTTGTCATCAATCTTTTCAAAATTCTCCTGGATGATCTGAGAACCGATATTTGTCGTCATTATTATGATCGTATTTTTAAAATTCGCCACTCGGCCTTTATTGTCGGTGAGCCGACCATCATCAAGGACCTGTAGTAAAGTGTTGAAAATATCGGGATGTGCTTTCTCAATTTCATCTAGCAAGATGACAGAATAAGGTTTCCGACGGACAGATTCTGTTAATTGTCCGCCTTCATCGTAACCCACATATCCCGGAGGTGCACCAATCAATCGGCTAACACTGTGACTCTCCTGGTATTCACTCATATCGATTCGGACCATGGCGTTCTCATCGTTGAACAGATAGTCAGCCAATGCTTTACTCAATTCTGTTTTGCCCACACCTGTAGTTCCCATGAAAATGAATGAGCCAATGGGGCGTTTCGGATCTTGTAATCCCGCGCGGCTTCTGCGTACAGCGTCACTCAATGCTTTGATCGCCTCCTCTTGTCCTGCCACGCGCTTGCTCAATTCGTCTTCAAGGTGCAGCAATTTATCACGGTCGCTTTGCAGCATCTTGGAAACCGGAATGCCTGTCCACTTCGCAACTACTTCAGCTATGTCCTCGCTATCAACTTCTTCTTTTAACAACGAGTGATCACCTTGCATTTCTTTCATTTGCATTTGAAGACCTGCCAGGTGTTTTTCAGCCTCCCCCATTTTTCCGTATCGAATCTCTGCCACTTTTCCGTAGTCACCGGATTTTTCTGCTTGCTCAGCTTCAAACTTCAAGTGATCAATATTTTCCTTCTCCTTCCGGATTTCGCTCACTATAGATTTTTCACTGTCCCACTTCGCTTTAAGTGAATTTCGATCACTCGACAGTTCGGCAATCTCTTTGCTAAGCAAAGCTTCTTTGTCTTTGTCTTTCTCTCTGCGGATAGCTTCGCGTTCAATTTCAAGCTGCATGATCTTGCGATTAAGTTCATCCAGCTCTTCCGGCATGGAATCCATTTCCAAACGCAATTTTGCGGCAGCTTCATCCATCAGGTCAATGGCCTTATCCGGAAGGAAGCGATCACTGATGTAGCGACTGGAAAGCTCTACTGCGGAAATCACTGCATCGTCTTTTATACGAACTCCGTGGTGCAATTCATACTTGTCTTTGATACCACGCAAAATTGAAATAGAGTCTTCCTGATTGGGTTCATCAACAATTACGGATTGGAACCTACGCTCGAGGGCTTTATCCTTCTCAATATATTTTTGATATTCTTTCAATGTCGTTGCACCGATGGCATGCAACTCACCACGCGCCAATGCTGGCTTCAACAAGTTAGCAGCATCCATGGCACCTTCGCCTCCACCGGCACCAATAAGCGTATGGATTTCATCGATGAACAAAATAATCTCACCATTGGAATCCGTCACCTCTTTGATTACTGCTTTCAATCTCTCTTCAAACTCGCCCTTGTATTTGGCACCTGCCACCAGCAAACCCATGTCGAGAGAGACAAGTATTTTTGATTTCAGATTCTCGGGAACATCTCCATTGACAATTCGCTGGGCCATCCCTTCAACAATAGCTGTTTTACCCACGCCAGGCTCCCCTAAAAGAATAGGGTTGTTTTTCGTTCTGCGCGAAAGAATCTGCAACACGCGCCTGATCTCTTCGTCACGTCCAATTACCGGGTCGATCTTCCCTTTTTTCGCGAGGTCATTCAGATTTTTTGAATAGCGCTCCAATGACTTGTACTTCGCCTCCGCATTTTGATCAGTGACTCTTGATCCCCCACGCAATTCTTTAATCGCTTTGATCAAAGCATTTTTTTCGAACCCCACATCTTTCATCAGTGTGGCCACTTTGTCTTTGGTCGATATCAGCGCCAGCAGCAAATGTTCGACAGCCACAAATTCATCTTTGAACTCACGGAGTTCTTTTTCTGCATTTTGTAAAACAGAATTTGCCGACGGGGACAAATAAGCTTGCTGACCCGAAACCCGGGGATATGCAGTTACTATTTCATCGAGCTTTGTTCGGAGAATGCTTTCGTTGACGTTCAACTTCTTGATCACGTAATTCGAAACGTTCTCATCTGTCTCTAATATAGCTTGAAGCAAGTGGCCGGGTTCAATAGCCTGTTGCTGGTTGCCCGAAGCAATGCCAGCTGCCTTTTGCAAGGCCTCCTGCGACTTTATTGTAAATTTTTCAAAGTTCATATTTTCAGTGTATTGGTGACGGTTTCATCAAATCACTCACCACTTCAATGAACGAACAAAATCCATGAAAAAATGTCTCAAATACATGAAAAAAAATGAAAATTCAGACAGTTTGACTACTTGTAAGACCCAAACAAGCCAATTTGGTTAACCAAACGCAAAACACTGATTGCTTGTATTTGGTAAGACGTTAGAGATGTAAATCTATTTTGCCCGTTCTACTTCGACAACGAAGTATTTAGTGTCGCCACGCCAGGGAGCAGAGATATAGCGTTTTACAAATTTCAAGTTCACGCGTTCTCCGCTGAGTGCGACTTTTTCAAGTTCGCTGATTACCACTGTTTGGCTGCTCTCCACCGAGAAGTCAAAGGTTTCTGCGATGGGACTGGTCCCTTTGAGGGCACCGAAAGTATCAAGACTGATTTTTCCTTCGTAGGTTTTAAAGATGAATCCTTTTTGCGTGATGCGTAAAACTTTTCCAGCCATTACACCGCGTTCATATACACCCCAGTAAGAAAACGCAATGATGATCGCGCTAAAGACCACGATTATAATCACCAGGCGCTTCACTATCTTCTTTGCATTTTTTGCCAGGCGACCGACTGTACTTTCGTTTTCCATATTATTTAGCTTGATGAAAGTTAGCCTTTCGCCAGAACTTTACATAGAAATAAATCGCGATCATCACAAGTAACAACGAGATGAATTGTGAGTAAGACAAAAATCCATCGATTACAAAACCTCGTTCAATATCGCCTCTGAACAGTTCGATGATACTTCGCGCTATGGCATACAGCATGAGGTATACCAAGAAGACCTGGCCATCAAATTTTTTACGTCTTTCGAGCGTGACCAAAATAATAAGAATGAGGAAGACAGACCCCGCTTCATAAAGCTGTGTTGGGTGCAAGGGCGTATTGAGTGGTTGTGCCTGGCACTGTGGGTCAGTAAAAATCACGCCCGTAAAACTTTGAGTGGGTTTGCCATAACAACACCCTGCATTGAAACAACCGAGGCGGCCAAAAACGTGTACAATGCATGTCACTACAGCCATAATGTCGAGCATACCCGTAACCGGCAATTTGTTTTTATGAAAATACCAAAGCATGGTCACGATACAGGTAATGAGGGATCCATAAAAAACAAATCCGTTTGCTGAGAGGAGTTCGCGTGGATGCGAAAAATAAAACGAGGGAGATTCGAAGATCATGAAGAGCTTCCCGCCAATTACACCGGCAAGAATCAGCAAGACAAAAAGCAAGTTGGCCTGATCAAATGAAATGCCATATCGCTTCTTTCCCTGCCACCACATGTATGAACCAGCGAGGGTAGCGCCTATGGCGATCAAAAAACCGTATGTATAAATCGTGAGAGAGCCAAGATGGAAGAGAATGGGATGCATTCGCGATTTGCAATATGGCTGTTATCGATTTTTACTGAGATCCCTATACAGTCATGATCTCTGCTTCTTTCTTTTTCAGCAAGCCATCAATCCTGGTAATAAACTCATCAGTCAACTTCTGAACGGTTTCCTCAGCATTCTTTACATCGTCTTCCGAAACTCCTTTGATTTTCTTCAATGACTCATTGGTCTCTTTGCGAATACCACGCACACTCACTTTCCCGTGCTCGCATTCCTGGGCCACTTGTTTTACCAACTGCTTCCTCCGCTCCTCTGTTAGCATCGGAATATTAATAATCACCTGCTGACCGTCATTCTGTGGTGTCAGTCCAAGGTTGGCATTGAGAATGGATTTCTCGATTTCCTGGATCAGGTTTTTTTCCCACGGTTTGATGAAAATACTCCGGGCATCCGGGGTTGTAATCGAAGACACCTGGTTTAACGGGCTCATTGCTCCGTAGTATGAAACCATGATCCCATCCAACATGGAGGGATTCGCCTTTCCGGCACGGATTTTTGCCAGTTCATTGGCCACATGATTGATGGCTTTGTTCATCAGATCTTTGGCTTCTTCGAGATACAATTCCAATTCTTCCATAAGTTTAGAATCAAGTTGTAAGACAAAAGTAGAAAGTCAAATTCAGCTAATTAATGTACCTGCCTCCTCACCTTTAGCGATATGAAGCAGGTTCCCTTTATTGTTCATATCAAACACGATGATCGGAAGTTTGTTTTCCATGCAAAGTGTAAAGGCTGTCATATCCATGATACTCAGGTTCTTTTCATAGGCTTCCTGAAATGAAAGCGTTTTATACCGGACCGCATCCTTAAATTTCAATGGGTCTTTATCATAAACTCCGTCTACGCGGGTTCCCTTAAGTACCACTTCAGCCTGCACTTCAATGGCACGCAAACTGGCGGTCGAGTCTGTGGTGAAATAAGGATTACCAATACCGGCACCAAAAATAACGATCCGCCCTTTTTCCAAGTGACGGATCGCTCTGCGTCTGATGAAGGGTTCGCAAACCTGCTCCATCTTTATACCCGCCATCAGTCGTGTGTAGACACCATGACGCTCAAGGGCACTCTGCAATGCCATAGCGTTAATCATAGTAGCAAGCATGCCCATATAGTCTCCCTGTACGCGGTCTATTCCGAGAGCTTCAGCTTGCCCGCCGCGGAAAATATTGCCTCCACCAATCACAATCGCCAACTGCACGCCCTGATCTTTCACCAATTTGATCTCTTCGCAATACTGTTCTAGCACATCCGGGTCAATATTGCTGGTTTTTGAACCCATCAGCGCTTCACCGCTGAGCTTTAAAAGAATGCGCTTATACTTCATGAAGGGAATATTTCAGCAAATATGAAGTGGATTTTCAGGTTTTGCAAAAAGTTAATATCACTCAAAAGAGGAAATGGGTATTTTTAAGTAAGCAAACCTATGAACAAAACGACATTCATCTTGTTTCTTTGTCTGGCTGCAAATGTGTACAGTCAGAAAATAAAAGTTGGACTGCGTGGAGCAGTCAGTTTCGCCAATTTTTTTGACCATGCAGCGCCCGGTTCTCCGCTCCCAACATCATTTAGTATCAATCCGACTCCTGCAATTAATATCAATTCGTCTCCTGAATATCAGACTCATTTTTTTAAAGACATGCAAACAGGCTTTTCTTCGGGAATAACTATTGAGTGGCAGGCTCTTGAAAAATGGTCTTTTGAAACAGGGCTCAGCTACGTACAAAAAGGAATTGATCTCAAGTATTCCTATTCATCAAATGATGCTTCAGGCAACTATACTTCTCAATTCAGCCGCGATTTGCGCATTAATTATTTAGTCATCCCTGTAGTTGCCAAATATTCTTTGAGGAGATTTTATTTTTTGGGTGGGCTTTACTCTGCCATTGCGCTAAATTTTGACATTAAAGAAGCCAGTTATTCATGGCATCTTAAAGCAACCGGTTCTGAAACCTATGGGGTGTCGTATCTCAACTCCGGTTATGTTAATGCACTAGACGGGGGGCTAACAGGTGGATTCGGTTATGAGATCCCTCTTCAGGGCCACTGGTCAATTGCAGTCGATGTCAGGACAAGTTTAGGACTGGTAAATATCCCAGCGAAATATTCAGACACTGGCTTTTTAAATTTCACCGCTAATACCAAAAACATAAATTTCGAAACCGGCCTTCGGGTTTCTTATACGTTAGAGAAACAAAAGTAAGGTTGACTCTACTGGATAATTGGGATCAGTCCCCGAATTCCCATGTCGACTACATTTTCACCCGCCAAAGGTTCAAATTTTCCATCAGCGTTGACCTCAATCCACTCAAAACTCTTGTTGGTGGAAAGTGAGACAATAATAACAACGTCCTTGGCCTCCTTGCCTGTAATCGTTAAAGATGATGCGAACTGGCCAGTGACCACACACGAACCTGCAGGAATTGGTGAGGATGAAATCAACGGGTTGGGAACCGTTGTCGCTCCAGCCGGAGCTTGCCCCTGTGTAACTCCAAACGAAGTTTCAAATGCCCAATAGCCTTGCAGTTTGTTTGCGTTTACAGTGACTTGTTGATTCTTCACCGTGAAATTTTTTACATACGTATTGTAGCCAATGAAAGAGGCAAGTGTTCCGGTAAGCGTAAGTCCTTGAGCTAACAGATCAATGTCATAATTCTGGTAGGCTAACGAAACGCGCAGGTAAGGATAAGTCCCTGCCTTCACCTGGCTCAGCGGAATGCTGAAAAATTCTTCCCCTTCACCAACCAATATTGATTTCTCAAAATCAATTGCGGTATTGCCTCCGCTCGAGGTCTCTTCATTTTTGTATAAGATCGTTCCGCTTCCGAGCGCAGTTGTCGCAGTTGGAGTAAGTTCAATGTAGTGCGCACTCATCTTATTGAATCTGGGCGATTGGCCAGCATGTCCTGAAGGCATGGTGGCAGGCTGGCCAAAGTTATTTAGCCTTGCTTGTGTATTGTCAAACTTAAATTTGAAGATCAGGCGCGGTGGTACCGTAGTATTTTCTTTTTGGCAACCCGAAAAAATAATTGTGACAATAAAAAGTATTTTAAATGATTGCATTGGCGATTTCATAAAATCTGATTTAATAGATGTAAGAAACGCTCTTCTTTTGCTTATTGGTGATCCATGAGCAATTCCAGGCATTTTTACCGGCTTGCCATATCATCTCAGCCGATCAGAATCCTTCACCAATTTCTCATCTCTGCGAATAAATCGGTTTGCAACAGCATTGAGTAACATTGCTGCAAACGGAAGGTAAAGGGCAAGTCCAAAACTACCAGGTGCGTGAGTCTCGCGAGCCAGTGTGATCGAAAGATAAGCTGCCGCAAATCCGCATCCAGCCATCAGCACTGAATTCAATGCCCCCATTTTCATTTGTAGCAACCGATTCTCGAATTTCTGAATTTCAATAAGCGCCAGTGTCGCAGAGGCCAACGCAAGTATGGCGATAATGCAATAAGGAAAATAAATCTCAGAGGTAGCACCTCCCATTTGAGCGCGATAATACAATGGATAAAGCGTAAGTCGTGTAGTTTCAGCCTTAGCTTCCCACACCGGAAAAAAAATCATTGCCACGAGGCAAGCTACAGCCACTGCCAGAAATATCGTTTGAACTCTTTGCCACATAAAGGGGTTGATTTAACTTGCGATCCGGCAAAAATAATCAATCGAAATCAATACAAATCATGCAAAGCGCTTATATCATTGACATTCTCCGTACACCCATTGGAAAATATGCGGGTTCACTCGCAACTGTACGGCCAGACGACCTTGCAGCTCTGGTAGTCAAAAAACTCCTAGAGCGCAATCCTTCCATTGATGTCAATCAGATTGAAGATGTTGTTTTTGGTGCGGCCAACCAAGCAGGAGAAGACAACCGGAACGTAGCGCGAATGGCTGCTCTGCTTGCCGGACTTCCGACTACGGTTGGTGGTGTCACCGTTAACAGGTTGTGTGCATCCGGGTTACAAGCGATTATGGATGCTTCACGCGGAATAATTCATGGCGATGGTCAATTATATATTGCCGGTGGCGTGGAGAGCATGACCCGTGCACCTTTCGTGATGGCTAAAGGTGATGAAGCTTTTTCGAGAAAGACCGAAATCTATGACACGACTATAGGCTGGCGGTTTACCAATCCGAAGCTCGCCAAAATGTATCATCCATTCAGCATGGGGGAGACCGCAGAGAATGTCGCTGAAAAATGGAAAGTGAGTCGTGAAGACCAGGACAAATTCGCTTTGTCGTCACAACAAAAATATGCCCAGGCACATGCTGCCGGGAAATTCAAGGAGGAGATGATTGCAGTGACAGTCGCTAAAGGCAAGGAGAATTTTATTTTCGACAAAGATGAAAATCCGCGTGAGTCAACACTCGAGAAATTAGGCACGCTGAAACCTGCCTTCAAAGAAGGGGGAAGTGTTACCGCAGGAAATTCATCCGGAATCAACGATGGCTCGGCTGCAAGTCTCATTGCGAGTGAAGAATTCGTCAAAAAAAATAACCTCAAGCCTCTAGCAAGAGTTGTGTCCGTTGCTATAGCGGGTGTTGATCCTGCGTACATGGGCATTGGTCCGGTTCCTGCCACACAAAAAGCTTTACAACGCGCAGGGTTAAAAATTTCTGACCTCGGCTTGATTGAATTGAACGAGGCTTTTGCCTCACAGGCCATCGCCAGCATGCGCGACCTGGGCCTTGACTCATCGATTGTAAATGTAAATGGAGGCTCTATTGCCATTGGGCACCCCCTGGGTTGCAGCGGTGTGCGCATCAGTGCAACGTTGATCCACGAAATGAAGAAGCGCAATGTGAAATACGGACTTGCCTCGATGTGTATAGGTGTCGGACAAGGTGCAGCTATTATTTATGAGAATGTTTAGAGGGCACTAAACGTAAGTATCAAGACATAAGATTCCGACCGAAGACTTTCTGATTTAGCTTACGGGTAAGATTTGCTAAATTGGTAGCACAAAAAATCAACGACATGGCCGTCCGAAGACCTTTCAATTTAAATCAATGGATTGCAGATAATCGTGATCTGCTAAAACCTCCGGTCGGAAATAAGAATCTATATGCTGATGCAGGTGATTACATCGTAATGATCGTAGGCGGTCCCAATGCCCGAAAAGACTTTCACTTCAACCAAACGGAAGAACTATTCTATCAACTTCAGGGCAACATCAATGTGCGCATCCAGGAAGATGGGAAAGCGGTAGATATCCCCATTAAGGAAGGGGAAATGTTTTTACTCCCCGCAAACACACCTCATCGTCCGGAGCGACCGGCCAACTCCGTTGGGTTAGTTATTGAATGCAAACGCGCGGCACAAACTTATGAAGACGGACTGATCTGGTTTTGCGATAACTGCAACAACAAGTTGCATGAATACCGTTTCCACCTCGACAACATTGAAAAAGATTTTATACCCCGTTTTAAGGAATTTTATGGTTCCAAAGAATTCCGTACTTGCAAGAAATGTGGGACAGTGATGGAGGCAGATCCGCGGTTCAGCGGATAACACTATTTGGTGGGCAAAAACTATCAGGTTATGAAAAAAATACTCTTTATCTCTTGTCTGTGCTTTGCTTCAATCTCTACATTC
Organism: Cytophagales bacterium WSM2-2; assembly: GCA_015472025.1. NCBI lineage: Bacteria > Pseudomonadati > Bacteroidota > Cytophagia > Cytophagales > Cytophagales bacterium WSM2-2. Next base: position 2,572,599 of record BNHL01000001.1, on the reverse strand, counting down.
TCTCAAAATTATCGTAAAGTCAAATTCAGCTTCGGTGGCGGATTTCCTGCTTTGTACATGGAACCCGCATATCGAATCACCGACAAGTGGTCGGTTGGTTTACGCCTGGAGGGAGCGGTGACCAGTGCCGCACAATCTATTTTAACAGGCTCTTATGGTCCTAATGGTCAGTATTACTTTCTAGATAAAAACGGAACCCGGTTTTTTGCCGGGCTGGGCGTTGGCCTCTACACACTGAGCAGTGCGGGTATGATGTGTGACTGCTCGAGAGATTATGAAAAAAATAAAATCGGATTCTATCCACGATTGGGATTCGATGTAGGACATCTCACAATTACCACAGAATACAATGTGATGTCTCAAGTGAAGTTAGTCGGCAAAAGCATGATTCCGAATCTAAACCCGGTTGACAATCCAACTTATGTCAGTTACGTCAGCGGCAATTATTTCACTGCCAAAATCGGTGTAGCCATCGGGGGTGGCAAAAAGAAAAAAGAGTGAAAGGAATCGCTTACTGCTCATCTCCTGTCGGTGAATTGCAAATCGAGTCTGAAAATGAAGAGATCACCATGCTTGGATTCTTATGGGATCCTAAAGTGAGCGAAGTCCGCACACCAGTTATTGATCAGTGTATTTCAGAATTAAGTGAATATTTTTCCGGAAGAAGGAAATTCTTTTCTTTCCCGATAGGACTGAGAGGTTCTGAGTTTCAGGTAAAAGTGTGGAGTGAATTATTAAACATCCCTTTCGGAAAGACGATCTCCTATCAAGAGCTGGCAATTCGTATTGGTGACATCAAGTCCATCCGTGCTGTAGGTCTTGCAAATGGTCAGAACCCGGTAGCAATTGCAGTGCCCTGTCACCGTGTGATCGGCAAAAGCGGTGATCTCGTTGGCTATGGCGGAGGTTTGGAAAGAAAAGTCTGGCTGCTCGAACACGAGGGTGCCATGCAAAAACAGCTCTCAATATTTTGATACCTTTGAACTTCGTGTCATTGAATCATGAAGTTTGAAAAATCCGCGTCTTTCGCCAAAAAACTAGATCAGCAAGATCCTCTTCGCACCTGTCGGTCACTTTTTCTTCTACCCAAAGTCAATGGGAAGAGAGCTGTTTATCTTACAGGTAACTCGCTGGGACTTCAACCCAAGTCAACAAAGAAATTTGTCAATGAAGAATTGACTGACTGGGCTGAGTTGGGTGTTGAAGGTCATTTTCACTCCCGGAGGCCGTGGCTCCACTATCACAAATTCAGCAAAAAAGCCCTGGCAAAGGTAGTCGGGGGCAAGCCGCTGGAGGTTGTAGCAATGAACCAACTTACGGTGAACCTACACCTGATGTTGACTTCCTTCTATCGCCCTACGAAAGAGCGGTATAAAATCTTAACGGAAGCGGGCGCGTTTTCTTCCGATCAATATGCATTTGAATCGCAGGTGAAAAGCCATGGATTCAATCCGACTGATGCAATTATCGAATTACTACCACGTGAGGGAGAATTCATTCTTCGCACAGAAGATATCCTGCAAAAAATAGAAGCGAACAAAACTTCGATTGCACTCGTGATTTTTGGAGGTGTGCAATATTATTCCGGGCAATTTTTTGATATTAAAAATATAACATATGCTGCTCACCAGGCTGGCGCTGTTGCAGGATTTGACCTCGCCCACGCTGCCGGCAATGTTCCTCTCGAACTTCACAACGATGAAGTTGATTTTGCCGTTTGGTGTGGTTACAAGTATCTGAATTCAGGGCCGGGTGGTATGGCCGGTGCTTTTGTTCATGAAAAACATGCCCTTAATTTTGAGATTCCCCGACATGCGGGCTGGTGGGGCCATGATGACAAAGAGCGCTTCCAAATGAAAAAAGGATTCCGGCCAATGCCAGGAGTCGATGGCTGGCAACTTTCAAATTTTCCCGTACTATCGGGAGCTGCCCAGTTGGCTTCACTCGAGATTTTCAATAAGGTGGGCATGAAAGCACTTCGCAAAAAGAGTCTCCTACTCACAGGCTTCCTTGAATTCTTGCTGGAATCAATTGACGGTTTCGAGAATCATTTTACCATCATCACTCCTTCTGATCCGCAGGCGAGAGGTTGTCAGCTTTCCATATTGATGAAAAAGAACGGTAAGAAAGTTTTTGACCGTATTACCCGTACGGGAGTTGTTGCTGACTGGCGCGAGCCAAACGTAATCCGTGTGGCACCTGTTCCACTGTACAACACATTTGAAGAAGTCTTTTCATTCGCACAGATCTTTGCCAATGCCCTTCGATAAAAACCAACACATCGCTATTGCGGGAGCCGGACTGGTCGGCTCACTTCTTTCAATCTATTTAGCTAAACGAGGGTTCCGGGTTTCCGTCTTCGAGCGCAGACCTGATATGCGCAAGCAAACTGTTGATCGCGGCCGATCAATCAATCTCGCGTTAAGCAACCGTGGACTTAGGGCCTTGGATGAAGTCGGACTGACGGATGAAATTAAGAAAGCCGCAATTCCGATGCACGGTAGAACAATGCATGATCGTCTTGGAAAATTGAGTTATCAGCCCTACGGTAAAGAAGGGCAGTTCATCAACTCAATCTCCCGGAGCAATTTGAATATGGTGCTCATGAACAAAGCGGAGTCGCTCGGGGTTAATTTCTTCTTTGACCACCGGATCGCTTCTGTTGATTTTGACAAGACCCAGATCTCCTTTTCAAATCATACCACTTCACTTGCGTTCGATTCTATTATCGGTGCAGACGGTGCATTCTCAGCCGTACGGAGCTCAATGCAAATTACCGACCGGATAGATTATTCACAGGATTACATTGCTCACGGCTATAAAGAGCTGCACATTCCAGATGCTAATGGAAATTTTCAGCTCGAAAAAAACTCATTACATATCTGGCCGCGTGAAAGTTTTATGCTCATCGCCCTTCCAAATCCGGATGGAAGTTTTACCTGCACATTATTTTTCCCTTTTGATGGTCAATTGTCTTTCAATTCACTAAAGACTTCAGGTGATGTTGAGAATTTTCTAAAGGAGACCTTTCCGGATGCCCTTACATTAATGCCGGGTGCTGTCAGTGATTTTGTCAACACACCGGCTTCATCATTGGTGACCATGAAATGTTTCCCCTGGGTCAAAAACAAAACACTGGTGATCGGAGATGCTGCACACGCCATTGTTCCTTTTTATGGACAAGGCATGAATGCGGGGTTTGAAGACTGTCGGATACTAAATCAATTACTTGACCAGGCTTCCGATTGGCCAGCACTCTTTGATCAGTTCCAGAAATCGAGGAAACCAAATACAGACGCTATTGCGCAACTGGCGCTGGATAATTTTATCGAAATGCGTGACCTCGTAGGCGATGCAAAATTCTTATTGCGAAAGAAGATTGAAGCCAAGCTTAATCAATTATATCCTGAACACTGGATACCCTTGTATACAATGGTCACGTTCCGGGAAGATATCAGTTACGCAGACGCACTCACCACTGGTCAAAAGCAAAAGCAAATCATGGACGAAGTGATGAGGCGTGTTAACATAGAAACAACATGGGAGCAATTGGATTTTGAAAGCATCGTGAATAAATTGAAGGCTTATGCCTAAAATTTCCGAAACCGATCTTCTCCTCAACCCCGACGGGAGCGTCTATCATCTTAATCTTTTACCAAAACATGTCAGTGACACCGTGATTGCCGTAGGCGATCCAAGCCGGGTGTATATGGTAAGTCAGTTTTTTGATGACATCGAATTCGAGATGAATAAACGCGAGTTTATCACTCATGTCGGGAAATTTAATGGGAAGAGAATTACTGTGATCAGCACAGGAATTGGTACCGACAATGTGGAGATATTTTTTTCAGAGCTGGATGCCCTCGTTAATATCGATTTAAAAACAAGAGAGCCGAAGCCCCGCAAAAAGAAACTCAAGGTGATACGCATTGGAACTTCCGGGGCTCTTCAGGAGGACATTGCGGTAGGCTCACATCTTGTTTCCGATTATGCTGTCGGTCTCGATAACCTGATGAATTTTTATGACCTGCCGATGAATGACGAAGAGGCTGGCCTCGCTCATGACATTCAGAAAAAAACGGGTCTGCCGTTCATGCCTTATGTAGTCCGTGGTTCAGAGTCTCTGCTCGAACGTATCGGTTTCGATATGCGAAAAGGAAATACCGTAACGAGCCCCGGATTTTATGCACCGCAAGGAAGAACGTTGCGTGCACCGGTGCGCCTGCCAAATTTGCTGGAAGACCTCAACTATTATCACAAAGGAGATTTCTGGCTTACGAACTTCGAAATGGAAACAGCCGGATATTACGCTATGGCCAGATTGCTCGGACACGAAGCATTAAGCGTCAATGCTATTCTTGCCAACCGGATGAAAAATAAATTCGTCAAAGACCCAAATAAGGTCATCGAAAACCTGATCGAAAAAGTTCTGGAGAGAGTGTAATTCGTTATCGATTAATAATTACTCAGTACTATTAATTAATAACTTATTAACGTCAATTATCCATTCACCATGCTGTCCATACGCAGGATGTGTTTGCCTGCATTGAATGGATCATCATTGTAAAATCCGGAAAGGATGCGGTGAGCAATCTGCTCGATCACTAACTCATCGTCCGACTTGTTCTTTTTACCTTGCCAGAAGACGCGCTGTGGATGTTTTCTCATGTCATCCACGTAGGCCTTGGCATGCAGATACTGTTCGTTAGTGAACGTGATGGTAAAGCAGGTTTTAACTTTTTGAGTGTCCATAGTAACTATTGATTTACAACAATTGTGCCTGACAAAATCTATCTAAAATTCGGAAAATAAATAGGAATCCTCAATACCTCGTTCGGACTCGGACAAAATTGTCCGTGGTCGAGACTTTTTCTTGTTTTTAAAAAGGATACCCTGGATTACGGGAGCGTCTTTTTTCTGGTTTATCGCGGGAAGATAATTTCTACTAAGTCCGCATCGAGGTAAACTGAAGAACTGACTTTTCCTTCAAGTATGGGGGCAGCAATACCTTCTCCAAAAGATCTGGAAGAGGTGAAGACCCTGGCTTCATCCCACAATTTGGCCTCCATGAAAAGCCCGAGTGTCTGTGCACCGCCCTCTATAATGACTGATTGAATTTTTTGTTTTACCAGATTGTGAACCAATTCATTCACGAAACTATTTTCATTGAGACGGATAAAAACCAGGTTGTTGTGCTCTTCATGCTTTAAAACATTGTAGCAAATTGTTTTCGCTTTCCTATCAAATAAATTTAAATGTTCATTCAATCGTAGGAACCGATCGATAACTATCCGCACCGGATTTCTGCCCGACCACTCTCTGACAGTAAGTGATGGATTGTCATGCGATGCTGTTCGTGTGCCAACTAAAACGGCATCCTCCTCGCTACGCCAGCGGTGAACCAAGTGCCTGGACAACTCATTACTTATCCATTTCGATTCAAAGTTTTTTTGGGCAATGAAACCGTCTGCTGTCTGTGCCCATTTCAAAATGACATAAGGTCGCTGCTTCTCTATGAAAGTGAAAAAACGCTTGTTCAATTCACGGCCTTCTTTTTCCAAAATCCCGGTGATGACTTCTATTCCGGCATCTTTCATCTTTTTGACACCCTTACCTTCTACCAACGGATTTGTATCTACATTCGAGATCATCACCTTCTTTACCCCGTGTTTAATCAATAAATCCGAACAAGGAGGAGTTTTCCCGAAGTGTGAGCATGGCTCGAGGTTTACATAAATTGTACTTTCCTTCAATATGGACTTGTCTAGCACAGAAGCAATCGCATTTACCTCCGCGTGAGGTTCTCCATATTTTTTGTGCCAGCCCTCCCCGATGATTTTATTGTCATGAACAACCACACAACCTACCCTCGGGTTGGGGCTCACCTGCCCGGCACCCAATAGTGCCAGTTCAAAGGCGCGCTGCATGAAAAGTTCATCGGGAGTCATGGTCTTTTTATTATCATTGCAAAGATGAACCGGAAGACGACTAATTCCAAAGCAGTTTTTCAATCGATCAAAGCGGGTTTAACGTTGAGTGACCTGGACGAGGCTCATGCTATTGCGCTGGCCTTGATGGAAAAATATTATCAACTTTCATTCACCAGCATTCTTGCGGAAAAAGAAGTTGCCTTCATTGATTTATCAGAGATCATCAACCGGCTAAATCAACATGAACCTCTGCAATATGTTTTAGGAGAGGCTGATTTTTTCGAAAGAAAGTTTAAGGTGAATTCATCGGTACTGATACCACGACCGGAGACCGAGATCCTCATTGAACAAGTTTTAAAAACAAACCCTATCCCTTCACGCATCTTGGATGTTGGCACAGGCAGTGGATGTATCGCCATCACCCTGAAACTTGAAATTCCCTCGGCTCAAGTGATTGCGTTGGATATCAGTGAAAAGGCCTTGCAGATTGCGAATGAAAATTCAAGAATTCTTGGGGCGGAAATCGAATTGGTTCAAAGAAATTTTCTGGAGGACATTGTAATGGAACCAGTAGATCTCATCGTGAGCAACCCACCTTACATTTGCTCGCAGGAAAAAAGTACGATGAGTGAAAACGTGTTGCAGTTTGAACCTCATCTGGCTTTATTTGTTCCTGACAATGATCCGTTGCTTTTTTACAAAGCCATTGCCCAAAAAAGTAAATCTATCCTGACGAGGAATGGTAAAGTAATTGCCGAAATCAACGAGCACCTTGGCCTCGAAGTAGCCGCGTTATTTAGAAATTCAGAATTTAAAGAAGTGCAAATTCTTAAGGACCTGGATCGCAAAGACAGGGTCCTGGTGGCTGTCAAATAGCGACTTCTGCATTCGTCACCCGAGCGACATTCAGACCGGCCACTGTGAGGTACTTTAGCGCAATGAAATTCTCATTCGCAGGACTGTTTTTCCTTATTGCCGGTTATTGCTCAGCTCAGCGCATTTCAAACTACGCAGACGTAACTTTCGGAGCGGCAAAATACCAGGGAACTTTTGCGGTATCATATGTCCATTTCTGGAACTTAGGAGCAAGTCAAAAACTGGGAATTGGAATTGGCGGAAGGTTCACCTCGTACCTGGGGGCGAATCAGTATTACATTACAGCACCTGCTTCACTTACCTCGGAGAGCACTAGCCCTCTTATTATTTTCAAAGACAACATAACCACAAACATCGATACATTCCTGGTGAAATCACCTCAGCTGAATTGTCTTAACCTGAGTATCAACATCGACTACCAGGTAAGTTCTAAAATAACAGCAGGCTTTAATATCGATGCGATCGGTTTTTCCTTCGGAGCCAGCCGAAGTGGAAATTATATCAATGGGCCTGTCGGGAAAATGGCAAACGCTTCACCAACGCTTTTTAATATCTTACTAGTGAGCGACAACGACAATGGGGGCCTTAACTCTGAATTCTTTGTGCGTTACTCACTGAGTGACAAATGGTCTTTAAAGGCGGGAGCACAATTTCTTTTTACGGAATACACGACTACTGTTAAAGTGCAGCAATTCCCTCAGGAAAACGATCGGTTTAGAAACAAGTCTCTCCTTGCATGCATCGGGTTTACTTATCGACTAAAACAAAAAACATGAAAACTATCCTGGTAATCGTTGCTGCGATTCTCTTTGTTGGATGCTCACCTCAAAATACAACTCCTGTAGTGCCTGCTCTCACGAACAGCGCTTTCGATTCGATAAAAGCTCAATTGCTGAAGAAAGGCACCTTCATCGGCCTCGATGGACCAACTTCGGGCACAGCAAAAGTTTATGATCAGTCAGGAATAAAATACATCACACTCGATCCATTTGTTTCGCACAGCGGTCCCGATCTTTACGTGTACCTAAGCAAAGATGTAAATGCTGCCGATTATATCCGGGTCGGAAAATTGCAGGCAGTTACAGGCCGTCAGATTTATTCCGTGCCCGGAAATCCCAGTATCGTCAGTTATAACTATGTGCACATCTGGTGCCAGGCGTATTCGGTCGACTTTGCGCACGCAGAAATCAAGTAACTGAATTTTAAAAATTTCAGTAGCTTAGGGATTACCTCAACCCCAACGCTATGAAAAACTTTGTTGCACTCGTGCTGGTAGCTCTTATCTCATGCCAGCCAAAGGATGAGAAGTCACAAACTTCCTACTTCGATCTTCAGGAAACCGGTGTAAAAGCCGGTGGTGTAAAAATGATCCCGATCATGAACGGAAAATATAATGTATGGACCAAACGAGTTGGTAACAACCCTAAAATTAAATTACTGCTACTGCATGGTGGTCCCTCAGCAACACACGAATATTTCGAAAGTTTTGACAGCTTCCTTCCACAAGAAGGAATCGAGTACTATTACTACGATCAACTGGGTTCCTATTACAGTGACCAACCTAACGACACGAGCTTATGGAAAACTGCTCGCTTTGTTGAAGAAGTTGAAGATGTACGCAAGGCCCTGAAGCTCGACAGCACTAATTTTTATTTGCTTGGCAGCTCCTGGGGTGGAATCCTGGCGATGGAGTACGCACTGAAATATCAGAAGAACCTGAAAGGCCTGATCATCTCCAATATGATGGCAAGTGCGATTGACTATGGAAAATATGCTGAAGAAGTTTTGGCGAAACAAATGGATCCAAAAGTACTCGCAGAAGTCCGCACTATTGAGGCTAAAAAAGATTATTCCAATCCACGCTACATGGAGCTTCTATTACCAAATTTTTACGAGCAACACCTTTGCCGTTTTACTGCTGCCCAGTGGCCTGATCCTGTCAACCGTGCATTCAAACATCTCAACAATACGGTTTATACTTTGATGCAAGGCCCCAGTGAATTTGGAATTTCGGGACGTCTTGAAAAATGGGATGTCAAAGCAAGGCTTCCGGAATTAATCGTTCCTACACTTACCATTGGTGCGCAGCATGACACCATGGATCCCGAACACATGAAATGGATTTCCACGCAAGTAAAACGCGGCCGGTTTCTGCTGTGTCCTAACGGCAGCCATCTTTCCATGTGGGATGATCAAGATCACTATTTCCCCGGGCTCATCCAGTTTATTAAAGATGTGGATACCGGAAAATTTTAATTTCAAAATTCTTTCTAACCTAAGATTCTCATGAAAATTGCGTCAGTCGCCCTTGGCTTCCTTTTACTATCACATAGTGCTATCAGCCAGGTTACAAAAGCCCCAGCTTATCCACTCATTACACATGATCCTTATTTTAGCATTTGGTCATTCAATGATAAGCTGACAAGCGAACCAACGAAGCACTGGACCGGAACTGAGCATGCACTCCACGGTACAATTACTGTGGACGGGAAAACATACACTTTCCTTGGGCAACCCATTTCCGATGCATCGGTTGTTCTGCCTACGGGAAGTGATGCAGAAGTGAATGTCCGATACACGTTTGAGAAACCTTCATCCGACTGGATCAATCAGAATTTCAACGCGGAAGGATGGAAATCAGGTTTAGCTCCCATTGGAAGCAATGCAAAAACAAAATGGACCACGAGAGAAGTCTGGCTTGTACGTGATTTCGAATTAGCATCAATCCCGAACGGAAACCTGATGCTCAATATCCAGTACGATGATGATGTAGAAGTATATCTCAATGGCATACCGGCCTTTGAGTGCAGCCCATGTGCCGTTGGTGACTATGTAACAAGACAGTTGTCTGATGGAACACATGGTGCATTGAAGGCAGGAAAGAACCGGTTAAGTATTCATTGCACTAATCCACAAGGTCCTGGTTTTATTGATGCGGGACTCATCACTCGCTCAACACCGCCCACAGGGCTACTCGCCAAACAAAATGCGCTGACTGTTTCTGCGACTCAAACTAAATACGAATTCACTGCAGGCGAAATTGACCTTACGGTTAATTTCACTTCACCTCTCTTGCTGGATGAGCTCGAAGTTTTGAGTCGACCGGCTTCATACATTACTTTCAGCGTCAAATCAAATGACAGCAACGCACACGATGTGCAATTAAGTCTACAGGCCTCTGGTCAGATTGCAGCAAACAATTCAATTCAAAAAGTGAATATTGAAAATTTTGAGAAAGGAGATCTCAGTATTTCGAAAGCAGGTACTACGGATCAACGTATCCTTGGCCGTAAGGGAGACAACGTCCGGATTGACTGGGGCTATTTCTACCTTGCGACTCCAAAAAAATTCCGTGTAAACAAAAGTATTCCAGGCCGCCTAGGCTCTTCTTTTGATTTTGGAAAAGTAACAGCACAGCCTGTTGAATCGCATAGCGTTTTAGCTTACGATGACATTTATTCAGTACAATATTTTGGGAAAAATCTAAGAGCCTGGTGGCGCAGAGATGAAAAAATGACAGCTGAACAACTGTTGATTGACGCTGAAAAGGACTACGAGCGTTTAATAAAAAAATGTGGTGCCTTTGACAAAAAAATATTTGCTGACGCGACTACCGCCGGGGGCTCAACGTATGCTGAACTCTGTGTGATCGCCTACCGCCAGGCCATTGCTGCTCACAAGGTCGTTGCCAAGCCTGATGGCGGACTCCTGTTTTTCTCAAAAGAGAATTTCTCCAATGGCTCGATCGGGACTGTTGACGTCACTTACCCTTCGGCTCCTTTGTTTCTTTTGTACAATACGGAACTGATGAAGGGAATGCTGGAATTTATTTTTGAATACAGCGAAAGCAAACAATGGACAAAACCCTTTGCTGCACACGACCTGGGGACTTATCCATTGGCAAACGGGCAAACGTATCCGGAAGACATGCCTGTAGAAGAATGCGGCAACATGATCATCCTCGTTACAGCGATTGCTGATCGCGAAGGAAATGCTGATTATGCAAAAAAACACTGGGCCACACTTACCACCTGGGTCGAATTCCTGAAGAAAGAAGGCTTTGACCCGGCGAACCAGCTTTGCACAGATGATTTTGCAGGTCATCTCGCACGGAACGCCAACCTCTCGATCAAGTCGATTGTGGCGATTGCCGGATACGGAAAACTTGCCGGTATGATGGGGAATCAAAAAGTAGCCGAGGAGTATACCGCCCTTGCAAAATCACTGGCCACTAAATGGACGGAAATGGCAAAAGACACAGATCACTATTCACTGGCTTTCGGAGCATCAAATACCTGGAGCCAAAAATATAATCTCGTGTGGGATGAACTCCTCGGGTTGAAAATATTTCCGGCCGAGGTAGCACAAAAAGAAATTGCGTTTTATTTGAGACAGCAAAAGAAATTCGGCCTGCCACTCGACAGCCGTAAGACTTACACCAAGTCCGACTGGATTTTGTGGACGGCTACATTGGCCACCAGCCAGAAAGATTTTGATGCAATCATCAACCCGGTTTACAAATACGCGACCGAAACCCCGACCCGTGTTCCTCTCAGCGACTGGCATGAAACTATTGACGGAAAGCAGGTAGGATTTCAGGCACGGTCCGTAGTAGGTGGGTATTTCATTAAAATGATGAAGAAAAAATAATCCTCCATATCGGGAGGATTATTTTTAATTGTTCTCTGAAACAGCCATTTTCAATTTGTAACGATACTGGCCGTTGAACATGTCTTCTTCTTTCAATACTTCATGCGCCTTCTTTGATATCCAGAATTTCTGATAGCTAGGTCCCGGCTTTGTATATTTAATAATCAGTGTCCAGCAATCGATTCTTTCTCCAGTGCCACTCGCCAGTGTTTCACTTCCTTCGACTGTGTAAATAACCTGCTGCGGCTTCCCGAACCCCGGATCATAAAAATTTATTTTAAACACACGATTGGCTTTGAACGGAAGTAACGGGAAAATTAAAAGATCAGAGTGCCAGTTTAGACTATATGATGAAAATGATTCGTCAAAATCTTTGATCGATTTCGTTCTGACAGAATCAACGATCTTTCCTTCAAATGAAACTTCCTTTTTTAGAAAATCATATTTCCCCGTGTAGCCTAATCGCTTCCAAAATGTATTGTGAGCCAGAGTGGAAAAAGTTTTCTGATCAAGCACTGTTGTTGCGGTATGAATAACAGTGTCCTGGTCCCACTGCTGAGTGATGGAAACTGCCGGCTTTCCATTGTACGTCTTGGCCTCCACATTTATTTTGACTAAGGTCAGCCTTACCGCAGGCCCTTCCTTTGTTCTCTTGTTGTATACGAGATAAGTATGCCTGCCATAATTAATGTTGCTTAGTACAAGATTCTCGGATTTGATAACCATAGTGTCACCCGGCTGGGCAAACACTTCCACTACAATCAATTCTAAAAATACAAGTATGATCAATGGTAAAAAGAAAAGAACTGTTTTCATATCATTTGATGTTTGATGTAAATGAACTGAAATGAATTGCTTTGGTTTACTATTTTCAACTTCCGCAATAAAGGAATCATCTCTTCTATCGTTTTCTCAAACTGATCCAATCGATTGAAGATTTCAATCAATTCGTGGAGCACCTCATCAAAAGTGTTGAAGATTGACGATACTATTAATCGCAAATGCTAACTTGTTGAATTATGCTGAAGGCTGCTTTTGAAAAATACCAGGTGCTGATTCTTCACGTTGCATTTTGGGTTTTATACGCCTCCTATCGCATTTTCGATCTGCAATCTTTCCTTGGTTTAAAAAAGGCAGCGATTGTCGTGTCGGTATCTGTAACAATCAAAGCCGCGGCCAGCTATCTTCACTATTTCTTCGTATTGCCAGTATGGTTAGATCAAAAGAAAATAGGTAGATATTTTTTTATCTTGGTCTTGCTCCTCGCTGTTATGGTTTCCGTTGGCATGACGTTAGAAACATTTATTTATCATGATCTACTTCCGCAAGAAGATTATTTCAAATCCATCAGGATCGCCAGAATCATAAGCAGCACCTGGGACATTCTCGTGTTTATCATTTTTATCGGACTAATCAGGTTTGCTTTTGACAGGTTTGATCTGGAAAACAAGCAGAAACAACTGCGCAATGAAAAGCTAACAGCTGAACTGAATTACCTGAAAGCACAAATCAATCCTCATTTTCTATTCAACACTCTACACAACCTGAACTACCTGGTCTATGCAAAATCTCCCGCGGCTAATGACGTTGTGATTAAACTCTCTAACATGATGCGCTTTATGATTTACGATGCCAATAAGGCAAGTGTAGCGCTCTCCAGAGAATTGGATCATCTGCAGGATTATATTCACCTGGAGTCAATCCGGCTAAACCAGAAATTTAATTTGCAGTTTGAAAAATCCGGGAACCTTCATGGAGTTGAAATTGCTCCTTTGCTACTGATCACCCTGGTAGAAAATTCTTTTAAGCACGGGATCCGTGACGGAGACGCGGACTGTTGGATCAAGATGACTTTGAAAGTCAATGAGCGCGAAATCACATTCGAAATTTCAAACAAAATCGTAACCCCTGACAGCACCAAGCTCAAGTCCGGCTTTGGTCTGAACAATCTCCGCCAGCGTTTAGATCTAAGCTATCCAGAGAGACACACACTTGACATCATGATTAGTGATGGTATTTATAAGGCTAAGCTAACTTTAAGTTTATGATCCGCTGCCTGATTATCGATGATGAGCCGCTGGCTCGAAAGCTATTGGAAGAGTTTATTTCCAAAACACCTGAGTTAACATTGGCAGGTTCAGTTCAGAATGCGCTGGCGGCCCGCACTCTATTGACAAAACAAAAAGTGGATGTTCTGTTCTTGGATATTCAAATGCCAGATCTCACCGGCATCGATTTTCTCAAAACCCTCAGCAAGCGGCCGCTGATCATATTTACGACAGCTTATGCTGAATATGCACTCGAGGGTTTTGAACTCGATGTGGTCGATTACCTCCTAAAGCCCTTTGACTTTAACCGCTACCTGAAGGCTGTTAATAAAATCTCTGAACGGCTCGGCCACTCCAGTATTTCATCGGAAGAAAAAAGTCAATCCAATTTTATTTTTGTCAAGGATGGCACCAAATTGGTTCGGATCGATTTGAAAACGATTTTATATATCAAGGGTGCAAAAGAATATGTTACCATTGTGACTACATCAGAGAAAATCATGAGTTTGATGTCGATGAAGAACCTCGAAGAGATGTTATCATCCGAATTTGTCCGCATACACAATTCGTTCATTGCAAGGTTAGACGCAGTACGTTCGATTTCAAAAGATGAGGTGGAAATAGGAGCGGATCATCTTCCTATCGGAGCGACTTATAAAAAACAATTGATGAGTAGAATTAGCTCCTACAGGAAAGACTTGTAAACATTGGTTTTTTTATAAAAAAAAGAGGCTGTCTAAGAAACAGCCTCTTTAAACTAAAATTCACTTCTTTAAAACATGTCCCAGAACAGTTTTACTGTGGTGATATCGCTACCACCCATAGCGGCAACTGCTTCATCGTAAGCTTTACCGTTCTGTGTTTGCTCACTTACCGGGTAAATCAAACGTAGAGGAATGAAGAGACCTGCGACCGCTGGTGTCAATGTTGGAGAATCAAGGCGTCTCCATTCAACCCAAGCGTCATAACCCCGATTGTTCAGGGCCAGGAACTTCTGCTCTCCAATTTTTTGCTTGTACCCTCCAGCCGCTGTGGTATAAGCTACCCCGGCTTGTGCCAAATAGTTTGTTGCAGCCCCAGTTGTGCCACCCCAGTAAGTAATTGATCCGGTAATGGCGGCATTGTAATGCGTTTCTGCTACACCAGCACCACCTGCAATAAAGCCGCGCGCTGCTGCTTCTGCCAACAGGAATTCCACCTCTGCATAGTCTATAAACAATGCCTCAAAACTGGGGTTCGCTATCTTGTCACTGATGTGTGATGTAGAAGCATACGTATTGGGATACCCATTAACTCCTCCAACAAAAACTCCGGGAGTCACTTCGTTGAAATAATTGATCATTCTTGGATCATTGAGGGTATTCATCTTATCTACGATCGTCTTGCTGGCAACAAAATCCTGACGTGTGGTAAAAGGAGCCACTAGATTATTGGACACCAGGTTATTGTTCGGTGCAGTCGCCAGGAAAGGATGACGCGCATTGTCTGAATTACTTGTCATCACTCCACCTGTCACAGCTTGTTGAACCATTGTCTGAGCCTTGGTTGCATCCTTATCCGCAAGAATCATTGCCAATCTCAATTTCAATGAGTTCGAGAATTTAATCCAACGGCCCATGTTGCCGTTGTACACCAAGTCAGATGCCGCCGGCAATCCCACGTTTGTGCTACTTAGATTTCCTATTGCTGCATCCAGACGCGTAAGGATATCAGCGTAAACAGTAGCCGCATCATCATAGCCTGGCAGGGTACTGGTCGGATCAAACGCTTTAGAGTACGGAACATTACCGAACGTATTAACTAAAACTGACCATGCATACACTTCCATCACTTCAATTTGAGCCAGCTGATTAGCTTTTACTCCGGCCACCAGAGAATTGTCAGCCGTAATAATCCGCTTCGCTTCCTTTAAGTCTGCAATCACATCACGATACAGTGTTTGCCAGAACGACTGAGGAATGGTCCGGCTCGTCATATCATAACGAGGCTCGGATGTATAAGTAACAGTAGCCCATTGCTGAATGTACAACCTGAAATTATTCGTGTTAACGTTAGGTGTATTCAGAACATCTATCAAGTTCCTGACAGCATTGGTGAACAACGTTGCCGGAGGAACTGAAGAAGCACGTTTCTGGTCAATATTGTAGTCTTTTAAACTATCGACACATGAAGTGACCAGTGTCGTGGTCAAAACCAATAATACAAATATCTTTTTCATACTCTTTCCTAGAATTTTAATTTAACATTGAAACCGTAGCTCCGCATAGAAGGATAGGCCCCGCTCTGATAACCCGCGTTAGCGTTACCTGAACTCAAACTCTCTTCCGGATCAGAGTACGGTAGGTCCTTAATGATAAATAAGTTCCTGCCGATCAGGGACACATCCATGCCTTTGAAACCGCCTAGCTTTGATACTATTGATTTAGGAACGGAATAGGTCAGGTTGACTTCTCTTAGTTTGATGTAGGAAGCGTTGTATATGTATGCTTTGTTCACAGCACTAAGTCCGTTATTAGCAAAGTATCCAAAAGGGTTGTTCCCATTAGCATCAAAATTTTCTGCATACACCGTATTGGCAGAACCGTCAGCCTGAACTCCTGGCAACAGAACTCCTCCACCTTGCGCAACAGGCAGACGAGCCTCAACGCCTCTGGCATTTAAGCCCGCACTATTGCGATACTGACCTGTGTTTTCTCCGTACCACAAGTCAAGCGAAAACAGGCTTCCGCCTTGGCGAGTGTCAAGTAGGAAATTGAATGTAAAGTTTTTGTACTTGAAAGTATTGTTCAACCCGCCCAACCAATCAGGATTGGGATTACCAATGATGTCAGCCGAACTCGCTCCTCGCATGTAATACCCATCACTTCCCACTGTTCTTTGTCCATTGGTGTAGACGAAATCACGTCCTCTGATGACTCCATAAGGCTGCCCTTTCGCGGCATTAGTGGAAACTCCTCCTTGAAAGCTTGCAATTTGTACGTTGGTAACTTCACCAGCTCCTTCACCGTACAAGTAGATCACCTTGTTCCTGTTGCGCGCAAAATTCACATTGACAGTCCATGAAAAATCAGCCGTTTTGACCGGGGTCGCAAAAACCGATAACTCAATTCCCTTGTTTTGAATTTCTCCTGAATTCACAAAGGCGGCTGTGTAACCTGTTGCGGCTGATACTGTAACGGGCAATATCTGATCTGATGTGCTTGATGAATAATACGTAGCATCAAATCCAAAACGATCGTTTAAGAAAGCTGCTTCCAAACCAACTTCCCAGCTAGTGGTTTTCTCAGGTCTGAGAAGCGCATTGTTTCTGGTGTTAGGCAATGAGAACAATGTCGTTGTTCCGAAAGGCGATGGTTTGTCATACACATTGTATATAGACAACGCGGGGGCGCTATTACCCACAGTCGCAAAATTTGTCCTCAACCTTCCGCTGGATAACCATGGTGCGCTGCTCAACAAAGTAGAAAACACGAAAGTACCTCCCACTGAGCCATAGAGATATGAATTATTTGAATTGGGAAGCGTGGTTGACTTATCCTGTCTCAAACTTCCCTCTACAAACGCGATATCCTTGTAACCAAAAGTCGTATTGATATACATACCATCTACTCCAACTCTTGTGTACGTTTCAACAGGAACCACAGTGCCTGATGAATTCGACAATGTATACAGGCTTGGAACAACAAGACCACTGACCGTAGCTCCGCGGATAGATGAGTTTTCGTTTCTCCGTATGTTTCCTCCAACTACGGCACGCCAGCTAATGTTATCTGTAATTGCCTTATTGAAGTTAAGCATCAAATCAAAGTTCTTCTCTTTTGAAGTCTGGTTAAACCGGGTATAGCTTGATGTGGAGGCACTTCCCACAGCTACACGTTGCTCAATGAAATCCGATGTCTGATTCAGACCAACGCGTCCAACCACGGTCAACCACTTCGCCAACTTATAGTCAAGCATCGCATAACCGAAAAGATTGTTTCGTGTGTCGTTGTTATAATTTTCATAGCGATCCCAGTATGGGTTGTCCGCGAAAATGGGTCCGAGGCCAGCTGTACTAGCCCAGTTCCACGTAACGTTCTTTCTGTTCCTGAAATATGCCTCACGTAGTTCTTTAATATCCACGTTTTGTTCCCACCACTGGCGAAAACCTTGATTCGGATTCAAACCACTATACCCTGTACCGTATCGGCCAAGACCATTGATAACAGAATAGTTGACAGAGGTTGTCAATTTCAATTTGGATGTAAGATCCATCGTTGTGCTGAAACTGAATAAATCTTTCTTCAGGCTACTGTTAGGCAGAACTCCCTTTTCATCCGTCCGGGTATAACCAAATTTGTACGTAGCATTCTCACTACCACCTGTAATCAGGATGCTTTGGTTGGAATTGGTAGATGTCTCATAGAAAGTAGAAGGATCGTTCTTTGCAGCAACCCATGGTGTCGCATGTTGATAGTTAGGAGAAAATGGATCCAGTGCTGACCATTGATAAACCAATAAATTAGGATCGAACTTAGGGCCAAAGGACGCATCATCATCAAATCGTGTTGCTGTCAGCGTACCGTCAAGACCAGTGTACGTGTATGCAGTACCGTTTTTAATGTAGTTCTCATAACCCGCTCCGTATTCTTTCTGATATGTTGGGAAAGTGGATTTGTTGATAGTCCCCCAAGTAACCCCGCTGTTTACTACTACTTCAAAGCTTTTCTTTTTGCCGCTCTTCGTTGTGATCATGATTACACCGTTCGTACCCCGAGAGCCGTACAATGCAGTTGCGGCTGCTCCTTTCAACACGTTGACTGATGCAATGTTGTCAGGGTTGATATCCGCTGCTGCATTACCATAATCAGGTCCACCACCACCAGAAGCTTGTCCTGTATTAACGTTACTGCTTTGGTTATCATTTGAAACGGGGACACCATCGATGACAAACAATGCCTGGTTACTGCCAGTAATGGATTTCATACCACGGATCACCACGTTGGTCGCGCCACCCATTGTATTGT
The DNA here is from genome assembly GCA_015472025.1 of Cytophagales bacterium WSM2-2. Taxonomy (NCBI): domain Bacteria; kingdom Pseudomonadati; phylum Bacteroidota; class Cytophagia; order Cytophagales; species Cytophagales bacterium WSM2-2. The sequence goes on along the minus strand of BNHL01000001.1, from coordinate 2,554,089 downwards.
TGGTTTTGATGTCCAATCCAGCTACGCGTCCTGAAAGCGAATTAACAAAGTTGTTATTCCTCGCTTGTACCACTTGATCACTGCTTACTGACTGTGATGCATACGCCAGTTCATTCTTATTTCTTTCAATACCAAGGGCAGTCACCACGACCTCGGCTAGCTGTGTGGCGTCTTGGTCTAGTCCAATGTCCACAATCGTTCTTTCACCAATTTCAACGTCCACAGTTTTGAAACCAATGAATGAGACAGACAAAACTGCCGCCCCATTAGCTACCGACAATGAGTACTTGCCATCAGCAGTTGTGACAGTACCACTCGTAGTCCCTTTTAATAAAACGTTTACACCTGGCAATGGACTCCCGTCTGCGTTAGACGTTACCTTGCCAGTGACCACTCGGTCTTGCGCCCAGGCACTGAGCACCAAACTGAATGAGAAGCACATTAGTAAAAACTTCTTACTCATAAATTTTTGTTTAGTTAAGGAATTTAGAATCACCCATTTTTAGGGTTAGAGGCAAAAGTGAATTCATAGCATCGTATTCTATTCGGCTGATGTTGACTTTCGAGAAATGTGAGCATGCCGATATTGACTTTTTTTAATCGCAAGATTTCGTCATTGCAGCGAAAGACAATCCGGAGTAGATTCAAAAGTTTGAAGCGACAACTCGCTAAGTAGTGCTGATTGACGCAGTAGCGCGTTCTTCAAATATCTTGTTCAGAAGACATAGACGGAAATTCGAAGTCGAAAGATTTAAACTGAGAAGAGCAGAATCAAAAATAGATCGTAGGCCAATATTGACTTTTTATACTATTACACAGCTGATATTGACTTTTTATACCGTTGTGTATCACTTTTTTCCAGCGCGTGCGTTCTCCCGCACACATTAGCAACATTTGCTGTGATAACACAATTTCGATTTTGTAAATATTAGCTCCCATTTTTAAATGTCACGGTCTGGTTTTTTCTTAAGAAGCTCCTGAAGGATTCCTAATTCGCGAATCTTCCCTGTAACTCCACAGCTTTTCCCTGGTATCATCTTGTGTAAAAAGATGAGAGAAATTTTTTGAAACAAATTCTCGATGGTACGCATCTAACTACAGGGGCACCACGGATTGGCTACACGTCATTACTTTTTGTTACAAGCTAAAATCAAATTTTGCGACCTGAAACCAACCCTATTTGTGAAAAAACAATTGGCAAATAAACATCTTCAAGACAGATTAAATCATGCAATGGAATTTATCAAAGTTTCATATCCCGGCGAAATTTCATTAACTGACATCTCTTCTGTAGCCTGTCTTGAGAAACACTATTTTCTACGAGAGTTCAAGAAGCAGTTCAATATAACTCCCTGGAAATTTCTACAAGATACCCGTCTGCAGCAAGCCAATAAACTCTTGCTAACGACCAACAAAAAAATTCATGATATCTGTGTTGAAGTAGGATTTAAAGACTCCGGATCATTTGGCCGTCTATTCAAGGCGAGATTCGGATATACTCCCAGATCAGTGCCAAGGCCTGGCAATGTAAGATTGCAGAATGCCAATGATCAAACTCATTCCGTTTCGCTTTAATACAGAATGAAGAAAGGGATCAATCGAAAAGTGACTAACAAAAAAAGGAGGATCTCTCCTCCTTTTTTTCTAAAACTTAAACTAGACTTAAACCCGTAACCGGGTGAATAGTTTACGCGGCTGTAAAGCTACTTCGAAGTACAACAACATGAATAGCGGATATTGACTTAATGATAAGTAGTTAAGATACTTTAATAAGTAATTTATATTCACATCAAAATTGTCACCCAAGGAGCTGTAGGAAATAAAAAAATCCCGGAGCAAGTCCGGGATTTTTTATTAGCCCTTAAAATTATTTATCGATTGAGCATGTTGAGTCTTGGTTGCTCATCCACAAAATACAGTTCATTGAACAACAGTTTGAATGTTCCTTGTGCTTGTGCACGGAAAGTAATTTCAGGTCCGAAAGCATAGAGCTTTCCTTTACCAACAGATGCTTCAAAAGCAACAACTCCACCTTTGAGATAATTTTGTCCCCAGGCCCAACCACTGCGCAACGGATTTTCTTCCGTGAACCAGGCGAGTGGTTTCACTTTACCTTGTGCAATAGCCTCTGGAGCGAGATTGAACACTGGGCTATTATCGAAGTAAACATCTGTTTTATTCGACATTCCCCACGTAGCGTTTTGTGTCGAATCCAGACTTACCTGAAGCAAGCTGCCAGGCACATAATACTTATCGCTGGGTATATTTCGTTCTTGCCCATTATTAATTTCTGTGAGCGCATTCTTAACTGGCAATTTCAAATGATAGGCCAGGTTAGTGCTCGAGCCGATTGTTACTACTTTGCCACCTTCTTCAAGGAATTTCTTTATTTCAGGAATTGACTTCTCAGCAGTTAATTTTCCCATGGTGTTGTGATATTCCGTTGGAATTTCTTCCGGCTTGGGTTCTCTTCTGTTAGCGAAATCATCTTCACCTCCTGTCGTAGTCTCTTTTGCAACCGCAGGAATCCCTCTTGTGACAAAAACAATGACGTCATACTTTTTACGAAGGTCTCCGGCATCAATCGTTTTCGGGTAAATGACATCCGCATTAAAATGATATTGCTCCATGATCCAGCGAATCCATCCTGACGGCATTGATCCTCCATACGTATCCCACAACGCAATTCGCTGTGTCGAAACTTTTGCAAGCCCCGAAGCGGGTTTCTTTGATACGCCTGAAACTTTGATGCCGTAAGCAGATGCTCCTTTTTCAAGGATCGATTTTGCCTTCGCGCTGAACGGAACATAGAAACTTCCGGTGCTTGTCTCCGCAGAGCCATCAGTCAACCGGTAAACATCGACTCCTTCCTTCAACAGATCGTTAACTGCAACGAAAGAATTATTTGTCTTTGCATTCAGTACATATCCACCCGCAGACTTTGCATCGAAAGCGCCTTTCGGGTTCTGCAACTCACCATAAGGAACTTGTTCGAACGGCCCATCGAAAGCTTCTACAAACCGGTCAAACTTTACACCCATCTGGAATGCCAGTGTCCATCCTGCAGCATCATATGGACGCACGGGTGGTCCACCAGGATATTGAAAATCATTAGGGTGGTCTTGCGGTTCAAACATATCGATCACGTGAGGCCTGAACGCCTGATTCGTTTTCACAACGTATGATCCTGCAGGATACTTTTTCTTGTTGACTTCAAAATCTGACTTCGCTACCTCCACCCGAATACCTGTTTTGAGTAATGCATTTACGAATTTGACCGCAGTTGGAAAATCCGCTTGGTCTGATGGAATAACATAGCCACGCGCATCGCGTTTGCCTAGCGCTTTAAAAATACTGTCATAATATTTCACCGGGATTCCAAATCCACCCATGATGCCTGATTGATAGGTAGGCTCTTGCCTCTTTTCATCTTTCTTAGGTCTGTTCCGGTAAGCGGCTGCAACTGTCTCAACACGGCTTGGGTAAGGAGTCCAGTAGTCTGAGTTTCCTTTCTCAATTGAATTCTTACCCATCTTATAAATATTGTAGAGCAGGTGATCGCTATTCCGGGCAGCATAGTCCAGCACGGCATAGTTGAGTGTGAGTGAATACTCTATCGACTGACGGTAGTGCCATTTCTGCGGAGTGACCGGAAAAGGTGTATTGTTGTTGGGGACAAGACGTGATGTGATCAACGGAATTTCTGCCGGAGTCGGGCTGCCCACAATTTCCGTCAGCAACCCAATCATGTTGTGAAAGTGAGTTGTTGTGCGCAAGCCACCATTATACCATGTTGAAAATACAGAACCACCCAAGCGTGTATAACCGGGTTTATTTTCAGCGTTCAACCGGTTGACCATCGCAGCGCCTACAGCATCAATTCCGGTAATCATGCCGGGCTCGAATACGTAGTTAAAAGGATCACGATAAGGCGGACCTGCCAATACCGATCCACCTGGGCCACTCTGGTGATGGTTGTACATGATTTGGGGAATCCACTCCACAAATAACTGACGTCCCATGTTTTGCGTCTCCTTCATATTCATGATGAAGAAATCGCGATTGTTATCGTGACCGATATATTTCTGATACAATTTAGGCAGATGGTCCAGTGATCTTTTCTCAGGCTTGGATTCGCGCATATACCAACTTGACACCAATTCTTGTCCGTCCGGATTTGCGTGAGTAAGAAGGATTACAACTTTGTCCAATATCCTCATCGTTTCAGCATCAGTGCGTGTGATCAGTTCATAAGCAGTTTGTATCAATTGGCTTGCTCCTACGGTTTCGGTAGCATGGAGGCCTCCATCAATCCATACTACAGCTTTGCCCTCCATAGCCAGGTTGCGCGCCTGCTCTTCACTAACACCTTCGGCCCTGGCAAGCTTCGTTGAAATTTCCTTGAAACGATCAAGTCTTTTGTGATTCTCAGGCGAAGTCACGATCAACATCAGTTGATGTCTGCCTTCTTCCGTGAGGCCTATGTCCACCAGTTTCACCCGATCTGATGTCGCCAGTTTTCTGAAGAACGCCTCGGTTTGAGTATAGGTGGCCAATTGGTAATCATCTCCGATGGTGAATCCGAAATGTTCTTTCGGAGTCGGGATATTTTGCCCTACTGCCAGTTGGCTTATAGCAACTAAAGCCAGTACGTAGATTTTGCGGATCATAGGTTTAGAATTAAAGGGTGTAATAAAGAACTATTAGCAATTTAAAGAAAAGTAGTATTTGATGAATGGGAGAAGGGAGCCATGAATAGGGTTATCCAAAGTCCGGACTGCCACTGAATTTATTTTACCTAAAGTCAAATACCGCTGAATAACGTAACCGTTTCCAAATACTTGGGTACAACCACATTCCATTCAAGTTGTTCGCGAATAGCATTGGCATAGAGAGATAGTTTCGGATTTTCACCATGCACAGTGAAGACGACTTTCGGTTTAGACTTGAAATTTTTCATCCATTGAAAGAGCTCTTCGCGGTCGGCATGTCCGGAAAGAGAGGTCATGTTTTCCACTTTACATTTCACGGGTACATCCTCACCGAAAATCCGGATTGTTGAATCCTTGTCAACTAATTTTCTACCTCTTGTTCCTTCTGCCTGGTACCCGGACACAAGAACGGTATCCTGTGGGTTCTTCAACCGGTTATACAAATGATGCAATATCCTTCCTCCCGTCATCATGCCGCTGGACGAAATGATGATCGCTTTTTCCTTAAGTGAATTCAGTGACTTTGAGTGTTCTCCGGTTTTCACAAATACAAGCATATTCGTTTCCATGCTTCTCGCAAACTCCGATTGATTGAATTTCACTTTGTGATACTCCGGAAACTTATAATATAAATAAGTGGCTGATACCGCCATCGGACTATCGATATAAACAGGCACATCGGGAATCCGCTTTTCCATAACCAGCTTATGCAGGAAGTGCAGCAGCACTTGCGTGCGCCCCACTGCGAAGGCCGGTATCACCAGCACGCCACCATTGGCAAAAGTCTCATTCACAATTCGCTCCAGATCCTTTTCCGGCTCAAGTGCGGGATTGTCTTTGGTGCCGTAGGTCGACTCAATAAATAATACGTCCGTTTCGGAAATGGGTGTTGGTGGATTCAGCATCGGGTCGTGGCTGCGTCCGAGGTCTCCGGAAAATGTAATTTTTTTTGTCTGCTGATCGCCTTTTAAAAACACTTCGGTGATGGCGGCTCCCAGCAAATGCCCGGCACTCCGAAAAATGATTTCGATCTTCGGGTGAAGTTTTATCTTTTCATCGAACGTGTAAGTTTTCAGCAATTGAAAAACTTTCTGAGCATCCGCGGTAGTGTATAATGGTTCAGGATTGGCATGTTTCGAATATCCCTTCTTCGACGCAAACATCGCTTCTTCTTCCTGCAGTTTGGCCGAATCCAGGAGCATTAATTCCATCAAGTCAGCCGTTGGCTCCGTGCAATACACGGGACCATTGAAACCCTCTTTCACCAATCGGGGCAAGTATCCGGTGTGATCAATGTGAGCATGGCTGATAATAACTGCATCGATCTTGCTTGCGTCTGCCGGAAATTCGTCCCAGTTGCGCAGCCTTAATTCCTTGAGTCCCTGGAACATGCCACAATCGAAAAGCAACTGAAAATCGCCAATCGTTAACAGGTAACGTGACCCAGTGACAGATCCCGCACCTCCCAAAAATTTTACTTGTACATCCATGATGGTTTTGAAAAGATGCGGCTTGTCATTACGTGATATCTCTACTCAACCGTTACCGATTTCGCCAGATTTCGTGGCTGATCGACATTACACCCCCGCATCACCGCAATGTGATATGACAAAAGTTGAAGGGGAATTACGGAAATCATCGGCATCAGTGCATCGAGTGTGGATGGAACCTCAATCACAAACTCTGACATTTTAGGAATGAGTGTGTCTCCTTCCGTCACAATAGATATCACCCGGCCTTTGCGTGCCTTCACTTCCTGTATGTTGGAAACTACCTTTTCATAAGAGGCATCTTTAGTCGCAATGAATACCACAGGCATCTCTTCGTCAATCAAAGCAATGGGCCCGTGTTTCATTTCGGCAGCCGGATAGCCTTCAGCATGGATATAAGAAATCTCTTTCAGTTTGAGTGCCCCCTCCAATGCCACCGGGAAATTATATCCGCGTCCCAGGTAGATAAAATTAGACGCATTTTTAAATTCATCGGCAATGACCTGAATCTTTGAGTTCAACTTCAATACTTGCTCCACTTTAGACGGAATGCTCTCCATCTCAACAAGCACTTCGTGAAATTTCTGTTCAGTAATAGTGCCCTTCCGTTGTGCAACGATCAACGCGATCATATTGAGTACTGTCAACTGTGCCGTGAATGCCTTCGTACTCGCTACACCTATTTCAGGCCCGGCATGAGTATAAGCTCCTGCATGTGTTGTCCGTGGAATGGAAGAACCTACCACATTGCATACACCGAAGATAATTGCACCTTTTGATTTCGCCATTTCAATAGCTGCGAGGGTATCTGCCGTTTCGCCTGATTGGGAAATCGCAATCACCACATCACCTTCGCGAATAACAGGATTACGGTAACGAAACTCGGAAGCATACTCCACCTCCACAGGTATACGGCAGAACTCTTCAAAAAAATATTCCGCGACCAAACCTGCATGCCACGAAGTGCCACAGGCCACAATTAAAATACGATCGGCATTAACGATCTTATTAACATATTCGCGCAACCCTCCCAGTGTCAATCTGCCTGCGTCAGAATCCAACCGGCCGCGCATGCAATCCTTTATTGATCGTGACTGCTCAAAGATTTCTTTGAGCATGAAGTGTTCATAACCGCCCTTTTCAATCGCTTCCAATTCTATATCAACGGTCTGTACATAGGGAGTAAGTGGAAGGTTTGCCGTATTCTTAATGTTAAGCTGACCATTGTTGACTACTGCTATTTCCTGGTCATTGAGGTAAACTACTTCGTTCGTGTACTCTACAATCGGAGTCGCATCAGAAGCCATAAAGAATTCTCCCTTACCCACACCTACGACCAATGGGCTGCCTTTACGCGCGGCAATCAAAAGATTTGGATCTTCAAGCGACATCACTACGATAGCGTATGCACCAACCACCTTCGTAAGCGCCAGTCGCACCGCTTCATCCAAGGAGCATTTTTCATTGTTTTTGATGTCTTCTATAAAATGAATAAAGACTTCTGTATCAGTATCACTAAAGAACTGATGTCCCTTGCGCAGCAAGTCCTGCTTTAGTGAACTATAGTTTTCAATGATACCATTGTGAATGATTGCCAGTTTTTTTGTGGCTGAATAGTGGGGGTGTGCATTTTCATCATTTGGTTCTCCATGTGTGGCCCAGCGTGTGTGCCCCATACCAATATGGCTGTTCAGATTTTCATTCTTGATAAAAGACTCCAGCTCTGAAACCTTGCCTTTCTTTTTATAAACATTCAGTCCCCCATTAAGCAGCGCAACCCCGGCACTATCGTAGCCGCGGTACTCAAGCCGCTTCAATCCTTTAATGATGATATCACTCGCCTGGCGATGACCCACGTAAGCTACAATTCCACACATATTAATTGGGTTGGTTTGGTTTCGAACATCTACTTTATAAATATGGTTCTATGCAAAAATAAAAAGTCGAGTGTTAATTTCTTAACCACCCGACTTTCATTATTTAAATAGCTGAAAAGTAACTAACCTACCAGTTCGGTGTAAAGGTTATAAAACTCCTCAGTGTAGTCTTCGTCCTTTTCTATTGACGAAACTTTTTTCTCTTTTATTTTCTTTACGAGGCCTTCCAATTTCTTGCCATCGCCGGCAACGTTTACAACATCAGCCCATTGTGCTCCCAACTTGATGAAGCCTTCGTAGTCAGCCGTCTTCAGGTGACCAAGCATATTGTCTTCAATATCAAGCATACGAACTTTGCCCATCAAATCTCCTTTGAATTTATGGGAGAAGCTATTATTGTAAATCGTAAATACGGTCTTCGAATTTTTGAAGAGCGGATCGTTTTTGTAAGTCGTCTTCAAATACAAAGGAATAAAACTCGTGATCCAGTCATTGCAATGCACAATATCAGGACCCCAGCCCAGTTTGCGGACTGTTTCAATTACGCCCTTGCAAAAGAAAATAGCGCGCTCGTCATTGTCTTCGAAGAAACGATTTTCCTTATCGTGGAAAACTGACTTGCGGTGGAAATAATCTTCATTGTCGATAAAATAAACCTGCAGTTTGGCATTCGGTATTGACGCCACTTTAATGATCAAAGGCTTTTCTTCATCACCCACGGCAATATTAATACCAGAAAGACGAACAACTTCGTGCAATCTGTTTTTACGCTCATTGATCAGGCCAAACCGCGGTACCAGTATTCGAATCTCCATTCCTCGCTCTTGCATTGCCTGAGGCAATTTTCGAACAAAATCAGCCACCTCAGTGGTCTGCAAAAACGGATTAATCTCACTGGCAACATAGAGAATGCGGATTTTTGACATATCGGTTGAATTTTGTTGAGACAAGAAAACGGGAGCACAAAAGTACGGAAAATCTGCCCCATTTTCAACTTTGATTTAAACATAAGGACTATATTTGCGCCCTTCTAAAAGCCGCTCAAAAATGGAAATTTTCAAGGAAATCAAGCCCCTGAAGGCCTTTTTGAGCCAAAAACCTAACTCCATATCTGTCGGGTTAGTTCCCACCATGGGGGCGCTCCACGCGGGGCACCTTTCATTAATAGAAGCTTCAAGGCGCGAAAACGAACTCACTGTTTGCAGTGTTTTTGTCAATCCGGCTCAGTTCAACAACACAAAGGACCTTGAGAAATACCCTCGTACATTAGATCACGACCTTGAAATGTTAAAAAAATCTGGTTGTGACGTTGTTTTTGTGCCAGAGATAGATGAGATGTATGAAACCACCCCGAGCATCAAATTCGACTTTGGCGATCTCGACAAAATTCTCGAGGGAGAATTCAGGCCAGGGCATTTCAGCGGAGTGGCGCTCGTGGTGTCGAAGTTTTTTCACATCATCAAACCAACCGTTGCGTATTTCGGACAAAAAGACTTTCAACAATTCAAGATCATCGAGAAACTGGTCAAGGAATTGAAATTCGACCTGCAATTAAGACCGATGCCTATTTTTCGCGAATCGGATGGATTGGCAATGTCATCGCGCAACATGCGACTAAATGCATCCGAAAGGCAAAAAGCCATCGTGTTTTTTCAATCACTAACTGAAGCAAAAAAAATGCTTAAGCAGGGAGAGAAGATCGCGCAAGTAAAGGAAGCTGTCAAACAAAAGTGCAGGAGTATTGAGGGCGTGAGACTCGAGTATTTTGAACTTGTCAATATCGAAAACTTAAAAGCAACAGAAAGCGTTACAGATAAATCGATCCTGCTGATTGCAGGGTTTGTAGGTGAAGTAAGACTGATCGATAATTTATTAATGAATGAGAATTGAAGTTTTAAAATCGAAGATACACCGGGTCAAAGTGACACAGGCTGAGTTGCACTATGTTGGAAGCATTACCATTGACGAAGTGCTCATGGATGCAGCGAATATCATTGAAGGCGAAAAAGTGCAGGTGGTAAATGTCAATAATGGCGAACGCCTGGAAACATATGTAATCAAAGGAGAGCGCAACAGTGGAATGATCTGCATCAACGGCCCTGCCGCCCGACTGGCACAAGTTGGCGATATCGTAATCGTGATCTCATACGCTTCGATGGAACTTGAAGAAGCCAAGAAATTCAAGCCTACACTCATCTTTCCTACTCCTGAAAATAAACTTGCCTGACGGATGCAGCGAATAAAAACAGGTACACGCTATGTGCTGATGATGGCGATCACGGTTCTTTTGCTTTGGCTTTCCCTTCGCGGGTTAAAAGTAGAAGGTGAAAACAAGATCGACTTCTTGTGGCAGGCTTGGAAAAAATCTGACAAATTCTACCTGTGGATCATGGCAGGAACTGCAGTCATCAGTCATATAGTCCGTGCAATGCGATGGAAAATGTTATTGCAACCTACAGGTCAGGACGTAAAATTATCAAGCAGCTTCCTCTCTTTGATGACGGGATACCTGGTGAATCTTGCCGTGCCTCGTGGGGGTGAAGTATCACGGTGCTATACCCTCTATCAACTCGAAAAAACTCCGGTCGAAATTTCATTTGGAACAGTCGTGGTCGAACGTCTCGCTGATGTACTCTGCTTGCTTGTGCTAATTGCTTTTTCCTTTTACGTAGAGTGGGACAAGTTAAAAGCGTTTTTAGATACGCTTAACTTTTCATCGGGAGAAATGAGCATTCCGGCATGGGTATGGGTAGCTGCGGCCTTAGGCATTCTTTTTCTGGTTGGAATTTACCTGTTGAGAAAAAATCAAAAATTCCTGAAAATCATTCACGGATTTAAGGAAGGTCTTCTTTCAGTTCTGAAGCTTGAGAATAAGTGGCTATTTGTGTTCTATTCACTCACTATTTGGATTTTGTACTTCCTGATGAGTTATCTCGTGCTAATGGCTTTTCCAGAAACATCACACCTGGGTTTTGGTGCAGTAGTCACGTTATTCGCTATCGGTTCTATTGCCATGGCAGCCCCGCTCCCCGGTGGCACCGGATCTTATCATGTGCTGGTTCCTCTCGGATTAACGATGCTCTACAACATGGCTAAGCCTGACGCGGTAGCATTTGTTTTTATTTTCCACGCCTGGCAAACTTTACTGATGATAGTAATGGGCGTAATCAGCTTCGTGGTAAGCAATACAATTGTATCGCGAAAGTAGAATTAAGACTCTTGGACAAGTGTTCTAAGAGCGTAAAGCTCAGTCAAACAATCCCTGCGTTCTTGGTCGGGCAATTTTTAAATGCTTATAGGCAAGCTCAGTTGCCTCGCGGCCGCGAGATGTCCGTTTAAGGTAGCCTTCCTGAATCAGGAAGGGCTCATACACTTCTTCGATCGTTTCACCCTCTTCCCCGACAGCAGTCGCAATGGTTGAAATACCGACGGGGCCTCCTTTAAATTTTTCAATGATGGCCAGAAGGATACGATTGTCCATATCATCCAAACCATTCTCATCTACATCCAGAGCTTTAAGGGCTAATTGAGCAATCGGCTTGGTGATGGTGCCATTTCCTTTGATCTGGGCAAAGTCGCGGGTACGTTTGAGTAAGTTATTTGCGATCCTGGGTGTACCACGGCTTCTTCGCGCTATTTCAAACGAAGCGTCTGCTTCAATAGGCGTGTTTAAAATATCGGAAGATCGTATAACTATCTTAGTCAGTAGCTGCGAATCGTAGTACTCAAGGCGGGCATTGATTCCAAATCGGGCACGCAATGGCGATGTGAGCAGACCCGCGCGCGTGGTAGCACCGATTAATGTAAAGGGGTTAAGTCCGATTTGCACCGACCTGGCATTAGGCCCACTATCGAGCATGATATCGATGCGAAAATCTTCCATGGCAGAGTACAGATATTCTTCTACGATTGGATTCAATCGGTGAATTTCGTCGATAAACAAGACATCATTCGCCTCTAAGTTCGTGAGCAATCCTGCGAGGTCACTAGGCTTATCCAACACCGGACCGGAAGTTATTTTAATATTTGACCCTAGCTCGTTTGCAATTATAAATGACAACGTAGTTTTCCCGAGGCCGGGAGGGCCATGGAGCAAAACGTGATCAAGCGACTCATTTCGCTGCTTGGCTGCCATCACGAACACTTTAATATTGTCTGTTACTTTCTGCTGACCGGTAAAATCGCCAAACGAAAGCGGCCTCAGGGCTTTTTCGAACTCTTTATCAGTCGAATTTTGTCCTTCTGTCTCGCCCTTCAAATAATCTTCACGCATACTCGTTAATTCCATTCAAAGATAGAGATTGTCACACCAATGCTTAACATTTCCACGATGAAAATCAGCCATTCCGGTTTGACCGCAATTTCGAGATCGTTATATTTACCTTCTGCATGAACCCGCTGGACATGATCAGCAAGAAAATTACAGAACTCGTGAGTCACGATCACTTGTTGGCGCATGTTCTATATTCTTTCGGTATCCCATTTTACGAGTATCCTACGCAGACATTGGAACAAGTATGCCAACAAAAGGGCTTGGCAACTGAGCCGGTAATCAAAGGTCTGGAGCTTTCACGCGAGAACTTCAAAGAGGATGATCTCCCGTTATTTTCATATCGCATCGATCTCATCATTGAGTATTTGAAACACGCGCATTATTTGTTCATTAAGCACAAGTTGCCGTTTATTCACAAACTGGTAGTGAATTTTAAAGCGGATCATAGAGAGTACGAATCGGTTGAAAAGGATCTAAAGATTCTTTTTCCTTTGTTCCTGGAAGATTTCATTCACCACATCTACGAAGAAGAGGACACACTTTTTAAATACATCAATTCACTAGAGCGAGCCGCACAAGGCCGGTATAATCCTACACGCCTCTATCGTTCCATGGAAAAACATTCCCTGCAGCGTTGTGCCCTGGAACATGAGGCACATGACGATGAGATGGCTGGCATTCGCAAAATCACCAAAGACTACTACCTTGCTCCTGATGCCCCCTTGCATGTAAAAGTGATTTACACTGAATTGATGGAGTTCGAGAAAAACCTACAGGCACATGCGCGCATAGAAAACGAAATTCTCTTTCCTAAAGCGATGATGCTCGAAAGCCAGGTGAAATCTAAGTTCTTCGAGAAGGCAAAGTGGAATTAGGTAGCTCTTTCTATTACCTGAACTTTTCTTCAATCTTCTGATGAACTTCCTTATAGAATTCAGGAGAAAGACCCTCATAGCGAAATTCCTTTTGATACGCTGAGTCAATTGCTTTTATAACAACTCCCTGAGTTAAACTCAAAAATGATCTTGGATCTGAATTATAAAGCGCACGAATATTTCGGTTTACCACAATTGATCCTACGGAAAGATATGCTGAATCCGACCTCTTACGTTCCCTTCTTCTCGACAGTGTTAAGCTGTCTGGCCATTGCCAGAATTTATCCTGTTGCTCTGTGAACGATAAATGATCCTTGACCATTTGCCCAACATAAGGTGTCAGGATATGGGTGTAGACTTCAAGGATGGCGTCTATTTCATCAATGGATTTGATCCTTCTTTCCTGCTGTGCCCTAACGACAGAGGTACAGGCACAAAAAATGATCACTAATCCTATTCTCATGTTATGTACTTCGTAATGAATAAATTATTCTGCAGGAAGTTATCGTAATTTTGTGAGCGCAAAATGATTCTTTTGATATTGAAAGCCTCAAAAATTGCCCTGACTTATGCCCCGAATCCTCGCCATTGATTACGGCCTTAAACGTACCGGGCTTGCAGTCACAGACCCCATGCAGATCATTGCCACGGCTTTAGAAACGGTGGAAACCTCTCAGCTCCTGACTTATCTCAAAAAGTATTTTGAAAAAGAGCAAGTCGTGGAGGCCATCATAGGCATGCCAAAAAGACTTGATAATACTGATTCCTCTACTGCTCCTGAGGTCAGGAAATTTGTTGAGTTATTTCGACAGAATTTCCCAAAAATATCCTTGACCGAAGTAGATGAGCGATTCACTTCAAGTCTTGCACTTGATGCTATGATCTCAGGAGGCATGAAGAAAAAAGACCGCCAGGTAAAGGGAAATGTGGACAAAATCAGTGCTGTTTTGATCCTGCAAAACTATATGCAGTCCAAAGGCAAGTAGTTGCACTTCATAATTCGTACCTGTTCAATTACCTTTGCCTTTTTAAGAGAAGTTATGATTTACCCTATCGTCATGTATGGAGATCCGGTGTTGCGCAAAAAAGCGAAAGACATCGAAAAAGGAGAAAACATTAAAGAACTTGTCAATGATATGTTCGAGACAATGCATGGCGCACACGGCATTGGTCTTGCAGCGCCTCAAATCGGAAAAAGCATTCGCCTGTTTGTCGTTGATGGCACAACCCTGGAGGACGAACCCGATTTGAAGGATTTTAAAAAAGTATTCGTCAATCCAGTCATTTTAGAAGAAGAGGGTGAGCCCTGGGCCTTTGAAGAAGGGTGCCTCAGTATTCCGAATATCCGAGAAGAAGTGGAACGTCCTGAAAAATTGCGAATCAAATATTTCGATGAAAACTGGAACGCATTTGAAGAAGAGTTTGACGACATGAAAGCTCGAATCATCCAGCACGAATACGACCATATCGAGGGAAAGCTTTTTATCGACTATCTCTCTCCTCTGAAAAAACGTACCCTCAAAGGAAAATTGAATGACATCAGTAAAGGCGATGTGGATACGGAGTATAGAATCTTGGCTCCCCTCAAAAAATGAACAATTCATTTTTTGTAATTTCGTTTCTGTTATGAGAAATCTGACGTACAAAATTTTATTGACTAAGGAGCCTGAGGGAGCCTATACTGCGGTTGTCCCAGCATTGCCTGGTTGTATTACGTACGGTAACGATATTGATCATGCAATTTCAATGGCTAAAGAAGCTATAGAACTTTATATTGAACATCTGCAAGCGGAAGGTGCGCCTGTGCCAGATGATAGTGATACATTAGAATATTCCCTTAATCTCACTGCTTGAGTTTCTCAGCTAAAGACTTAACCAAAATTCTTTCCGATCATGGTTTTGAATTTAAAAGGTCTAAAGGCAGTCACCATTTATTTCAGAATAAGCAATCGGGGAAAATCGTAGTCGTTCCAATCCACGGGAACAAGGATTTACCTAAAGGCACATACTTCGGAATTTTGAAGCAAGCCGGAATCGATAAAAACCAACTCAAATGAATTTAACTTCCCGCCTTCCCGAAGTTGGCACTTCCATTTTCAGTATCATGTCAAAAATGGCGCTAGAACATGATGCCATTAACTTGTCACAAGGGTTTCCTGATTTTCCTGTTTCAGAAAAATTGATTGACCTGATCCACGCACAGATGAAAGGCGGGCATAATCAGTATGCGCCAATGCCAGGTGTGCCCGTACTTCGCAAAATGATCAGCGAGGTAATTTTCAAAACCTATCAGCGTGAAATTAATTCTGAGTCAGAAATAACGGTTACAGCCGGAGGCACTGAAGCTATCTTTGCCACCATCGCCGGATTAATTCGTCAGGATGATGAAGTCATCATCTTTGATCCCTCCTACGATTCGTATGATCCCGCCATTCGTCTCAATGGAGGAAAGCCGGTTCACGTCAATCTTTCTCCTCCAGATTTTGCCATCGACTGGAATGAAGTGAAAAAGAAAATCACTTCGCGAACCCGAATGATCATGGTGAACACACCTCACAATCCGGCAGGTTCGATATTAACCCATTCGGACTTGAAAATACTTGAGGGCTTGGCCTCCGAACATAATCTGATGGTATTGAGTGATGAAGTCTACGAACGCATCATCTTTGAAGGCAAGTCGCACGAAAGTGTATTGAAATACCCGGAACTGGCCAGGCGAAGTATTTCTGTTTTCTCCTTTGGAAAAACGTTTCATGCTACCGGCTGGAAGATTGGGTATACGGTAGCTCCGGAAAATATCACGCGCGAAATCCGCAAGGCACACCAGTTTATTACATTCAGTGTAAACACCCCTGTGCAGCTGGCATTGGCCGAGTTCCTGGCAGATCCCGAGAACTACCTTCATTTGGGGAAATTCTATCAGCAAAAAAGGGATTTCTTCTTGCAACAAGTGAACGGCTCTTCGTTAAAGCCCCTGCCCTGTTTTGGCAGCTATTTCCAACTCCTTTCCTTTGAGGGCATGGGCAAAAAATCAGATGTTGAAATGGCTGAATGGATGACCAAGGAGATGAAACTGGCTCCTATTCCTGTTTCGGCTTTCTATAAAGACCAGACTGACAACAAGCTGCTTCGGTTTTGCTTTGCCAAAAGCGAAGGAACACTTCAAAAAGCGGGGGAAATATTGCGCAAAATCTAGGTTTGACCACCGAAAATTTTCCTCTGAAATCAGAATAAATAGCTGTACGGATTTATAAGAAAACTTGTTTTCTTTGCAGTCCGTTTCAGAGCCATGCAGGACCTAAAAATCACGATCATCCAGTCAGACATCCATTGGGAGGACATTGGAGCCAATTTGGCCATGTTTGAGGAAAAAATCTGGAAAGCAGGCCAGACTGATGTGATCGTACTTCCAGAAATGTTTACCACCGGATTCACCATGAAAGCCCAAAAACTGGGGGAAATGATGAATATGCGCACTTTCAAGTGGATGAAACAGATGGCCGACCAGACGGGGGCATTGATCCTGGGTAGTTTCATTGCACACGTTCACGAACGTTACTACAACCGTCTGCTGTGGATGGAGCCGGGAGGCAACTTCAAAACTTACGATAAGCGCCACCTTTTCCGCATGGCGGAAGAGCATTCAGTCTATAGCCCAGGCGAAAGTCTGCTCATTGGTCATTGGAAAGGCTGGAGGATATGCCCATTGGTTTGTTACGACCTGCGTTTCCCAGTGTGGAGCCGCAACCGCTGGAACGCTACACTGAAAAAGCCCTCTTACGATCTTTTGGTTTATGTTGCTAATTGGCCAATGGTTCGTGCTAATGCATGGGAGACTTTGCTTCGCGCGCGGGCAATCGAAAACCTAAGTTATTGTGTAGGCGTAAACCGTGTGGGATCTGATGGCAATGGAATTGAATACAATGGCTACAGTGCCATCATCGGCCCAAAAGGAGATCCGATTTTTTCAGTGGAGACTGTAGAGGCTACGAAAACGATCGAACTCAACGCTCACTCACTGCAAGCTTATCGCGACCGTTTCCCCGCATATCTCGATGCTGATGATTTCACGATCGAGTCGGAAATTTTTGAGGAGCGTGATTTTCTCAATGGACTGAGCTAGTTTTTTAGTTCAAGCTCCACAACAGTATCAATTTCATTTTGTAAGGATTTTGGCAACAACACAGTCACGCCAAACTCATTCTCACTGAATTTCAAAATCGCCTTTTCTTTAAACAGTTTTACTGATAAAATTTTCTTCTCCAACCGGGGGATAATCAATGCTTCATCCTGCCAATTCAAAATGTGTAAGTATACCTTGTTCCCATTTTGAGTAGTTACTCCCCAATTTCGTGCAGTCAGTGGACCTCCTTGAGTTCCGTAAATGGTCTCGCCATAAATTTTTAGCCATTCGCCAACTTCTCTTAGAGTTTGTTTATGCTCGGGCTGAATTTTCCCGTTAGGCATCGGCCCCACGTTCAATAAAAAGTTTGCTCCGTAACCGGCTGCCTTGACTAAATATTGAATCAACTCTTTCTTGCTTTTGTGATGATCATCCTTCAGATTGAATCCCCAGGAGTTGTTGATTGTCTCACAGGTTTCCTTAGGCAGCTCTCCTACTTTTTGCGTTGGAGCAAAGCCTGTGGTATTATGTCCCGGCAAATCTTTCTCAAACATTTGAAAATCCTCTCCACCGATTGGAGTGAGGTGATGATTGCTTCCTACGAGCGCACCCGGCTGAAGCTGATGAATGAGTGAGTACGTTTTCTGTAAGCGCCAATCTGCTTTCTCCTTATCCCACATACCATCAAACCAGATTCCAGCCAACGGTCCATAGTTAGTGAGTAGTTCTGCCAGTTGAGCATCCATGTAATCCAGGTATTTGTTAAAGTCGCCTTCTTCCTTACGACCGGTAAAGCTTCCTCCTGTAAATCCTCTTGGAAAATAATCAGGGTGATGCCAGTCTAGCTGTGAATGGTAGAAAAACAATTTGATTCCTTGTTTCCTGCACTCCTCGGCAAGCATTTTCAAAACATCTTTTCCATAGGGTGTTTTTTTCACGATGTTGTAGTCGGAAACCTGGCTATCCCACATTGCGAAACCATCGTGATGCTTACTGGTGATCGTGATATATTTCATGCCTGCCTCTTTTGCCATCTGCACCCATTCCGCAGGATTGAATTCGGTTGGATTAAAAAAGGCTGGAAGTTTTTCATAAGTCGAAATTGGAATTCGCTGGTTGTTCATGACCCACTCTCCGTCTCCCAAAACACTATAGACCCCCCAGTGAATGAACAGCCCGAAACGGGATTGCTGAAACCATTCCCGGTTCTGAAGATTCTCAGTCGATGGTTTGTACTGGGCGCTCGAATTGCCGGCAACAACGAGGAGAAGGACAATTGTCACATATCTTAAATTCCGAAATCCAAATTCTATTTTCTTCATATCCATTTAATTAACTTGGCGACCTTGAAATTTATACATTATTACTATGCGACACGCATCCATTGATCCTCAACTTTTCATCAACAACCGAAAAAGATTGGTAAGCGAACTCAAGTCAGGCTCGCTGGCCATGTTCAATTCCAACGACACCATGCCAACCAATGCGGATGGAACAATGGCGTTCAAACAAAACAGCGACTTATTCTACCTCACGGGCATTGAGCAAGAGGAAAGCATCCTTTTGATTTGCCCAAGCTTCCGTGATGAAAAGAAGAGAGAGATTCTTTTTCTGCGCCAACCCAATGAACATCTGGAAAAATGGTATGGGCACAAACTGACAAAAGAAGAAGCAAAAGCGATTTCCGGTATTGAGACGGTAATGTGGCTAGAAGACTTCGATGCCACTTTTCATCACATGATTGTAATGGGTGGTGTGGAATTTGTGTATTTGAATACCAACGAGCACTACCGTTCTGAAATCGTAGTAGAGACACGTGATGCTCGCTTTATCGACTGGTGCAAAACCCGTTATCCCCTGCACAACTACCAGCGAGTTGCCCCGGTAATGTCGAAGCTACGCAGAGTAAAACAAAAACAGGAAATCGACCTGATGCAAAAGGCATGTGATATCACTGAGAAAGGATTTCGTAGAGTATTGAAGTTCACCAAGCCTGGAGTCAAAGAATATGAAATTGAAGCAGAGTACGTTCACGAATTCATTTGTAACGGATCAAAAGGCTTTGCATACAATCCGATTATTGCTTCCGGCAAGAATAACATTGTTCTCCATTATCTTGAAAATAATCAGGAATGTAAAGCCGGAGAATTGATTCTACTGGATGTCGCTGCAGAATATGCGAACTACAACTCCGACCTCACCCGGACAATCCCGGTGAACGGAAAATTCTCACCACGACAGAAAGAAGTCTATAATGCAGTGTTGCACATTCAGCGCGAGGCATTTAAAATGCTCCGGCCTTCTGTAGTTTACTTCGACTTCCAAAAGGAAATCGAAAAACTCACGGAAGCAGAGTTAAAGAAATTAAAACTGATTTCTGATACCGACATCAAAAACCAGAATCCGGACAGTCCTGCTTTCCGTAAATATTTTTATCACGGCACATCACATATGCTCGGCCTGGACGTTCACGATGTAGGCAATATGCACGACAATGTTCAAGTGGGAAGTGTGTGGACGATCGAGCCCGGGATTTACATCAAGGAAGAGGGCTTTGGTGTTCGCCTGGAAAACAATGTGGTGATCGGAGAAAAAGAAAATTTTGACCTGATGCGAAACATCCCCATCGAATCAGATGAAATTGAATCCTTAATGAATCAATAAGCATAATGAAAAAAATCGTACTAACCGGATTGGCTTTATTAATCTTTGCAATCGTGCAGTCACACGAATTCTGGATGCAGACAAAAAAGTTCAGGTACAAGATCGGAGAAGAGATGAAGGTGGAGTTCATGGTGGGTGAGAACTTTGAAGGAGAACCTTGGGACTTGAAGAAGCATCGCGTTGAAAAACTGAACATGTATCATTTGGCAAAAGTGATCGACTTGAAAAAATCGGTGATGCCCGACCAAAAAGACAGATTGAAATTCAAATTCACAGAAGTCGGTACGCACTTGCTAACAATGGAGAGCAATACTGCTTATATCGAACTGGATGCCGCTAAATTTAATGACTACCTCAAAGAAGATGGCCTGGATAATGTGCTGGATATTCGCACGAAGTCCAATACTCTAGATAAACCCTCAAAAGAGTTTTATTCACGCCACGTAAAGCTTTTGGTTCAGTCGGGAGATAAAACCGATGACACTTTCAAAAAGAAAATCGGGATGCGTGTGGAGATAATCCCTTCTCAAAATCCCTACAACCTCAAGACGGGTGAATATCTGCAATGCCTGGTGTTGTTCGATGGTAAGCCATTGCCGCACCAAATGGTAAAAATTTGGAACAAAATCGGTGACAATTCAATCCTTCAAAATGCGTACACGGAAAGTGATGGCACTATTAAATTTCCTATCAGCAGCAAAGGGCCATGGATGATCAGCACCGTACGAATGATTGCGTCCGAGAAACCAGAAGCAGACTGGCAAAGTTTCTGGGCTAGTTTGGTTTTTGGAATTGAATAATATGAGTAACACAATAATTTCTTCAGATAAAGCGCCAGACCCGGTGGGTTCATATCCACATGCGAGGAGAGTTGGTAACTTACTTTTTCTTTCCGGTGTTGGGCCGCGAAAAAAAGGTTCAAAAGAAATTCCCGGGGTCACCCTTGATGAAGGCAGGAATATTACCAGTTACAATATCGAAGAGCAGTGCCATTCCGTATTTCAAAATGTGAAATTTATTTTGGAGGCTTCAGGTTCGCGTTGGGAAAATCTGGTTGACGTAACAGTCTATCTCACCAATATGAAAAATGACTTTGCCATATTCAATAAAATCTATGCGGAGTATTTCCCTGACAAAGCCACCCAACCTTGCCGGACTACTGTTGAAGTGAATGCACTACCGACACCAATAGCCATCGAGCTAAAGTGCATCGCAACTATTTAAGGATTGAATTAAACTGAGAAACTTTCTCCGCAGCCGCATGTGCGCGAAGCATTCGGGTTGATGAACTGGAAACCCTTTCCATTTAGTCCATCGGTGAAATCAAGTGTGGTGCCTAGCAGATAAAGCAGGCTCTTCTTATCCACAAGAATTTTGATTCCTTTATCTTCAAAAATCTGGTCGGATGGATTGATTTTATCATCAAAACCCAAATCATACATCAGTCCTGAGCATCCGCCACCTTTTACCGACACACGAATATTATGCTCAGTAGTTCTGCCTTCCTCTGAACGCAGATTCATTATTCTTTCTTTGGCTTTCTCTGTTACTAAGATCATAGTTTCGATTTAAGAGATCGGATTCAATACAACACTAAAAACTGTAATCGTGTTCCTGTCTCGTCCATAATATAATTTCTCCAACGCCTCCAGGATATTTCCGGCCCTGAAATACGAAGTATGCAATTCACTGTCACTTTTGGTGTTCCATTGAATCGTATATGAATTTTCCTTCTCCTTGTAATTCTGCACGTAATCCCACATCTTTTTCAACGCATCCACCTTGTCAGCGCCCGTTTCCGAGTGGAACAAGAAGGACTGGTTGTGCCTGGGATTGATAGTGATCAAATCCAGTTTCACCTTGCCATCGTGATTACTGAATTCAAACATCAGGTCGCTGGTACGCAAACCCAGGTAGTCCTTGATCTGTTGCTGCACTCTGGCCGCTTCCACATGAGCATCACTTGCAGTTTCTAAAGTAATTTTGGGCATAGCTGTAGTTAAAACCTTCGGAAAGCCCGGAAAGTTTCCCGAATTTTCTCCCAAAATTAAGAAAACCAGCGGAAACAGTGGTATGGAAAAATTAGAGCACATCGGCATAGCCGTAAAGAATCTCGAAGAGTCAAACAAACTTTTCGCGAAGCTGTTGGGTAAATCACACTATAAGATTGAAGAGGTGGCGAGTGAAGGCGTGAGAACTTCATTCTTCGAAATCGGCGGGGTAAAAATTGAGCTCCTTGAGGCCACCAACGCAGATTCTCCGATTGCAAAATTCATTGACAAACGTGGCGAAGGAATTCATCACCTCGCATTTGAAGTTACCAACATCGAGCACAGCATCCAATCATACACCGACAAGGGGTTCACGCTTTTGAATCAGCAACCCAAATCAGGCGCTGATAACAAACAAATCGCATTCATACATCCGAAATCCACGAATAGTGTTTTAGTGGAACTCTGCCAGGAGAATAGATAAATTTTCTTGGGGGTCGTCCCCTTCGCTGTCGGGCAGGCCGGGCTATTGCTACAATTCCGGCCCTCGCACAATGATCCACCCACTTCGGGCTTTCCGCTCCTATCCCTGGCCGGATGTCGTGTAAGCAAGGCCGCGACTTTGTCTTGTCGAAGTTTTAGCAAAGTCAGATCAGGTATAAAAAAAGAAACCCTGACAGTTCATGTCAGGGTTCTTCTAATGTTAGGGCAACGACTTACTCTCCCGGGTTTTACCCTAGTACCATCAGCGCTGGTGGTCTTAACTTCTCTGTTCGGAATGGGAAGAGGTGGTCCCCACCGCCATAGTCGCCTTAAGATCTCTACCTGCCGCAGGCTTTTTAGCGAAGGCAGGCCATCATATCGTTAACACACCGGAGAAAAGAATTGAGCTTTCAGTAGTAGTTCAGTGCAACAAGCACATAAGTAAAATTGTTTTATTCGAAGCGTTCGAGCCATTAGTACCACTCAGCTTTGACATTACTGTCTTTACACCTGTGGCCTATCTACGTCATAGTCTCTGACGGCTCTCAATGGAAGCCTCATCTCGGGGTGGGGTTCGCGCTTAGATGCTTTCAGCGCTTATCCACTCCCAACATAGCTACCCGGCTGTGCAGCTGGCGCTACAACCGGTACACCAGCGGTTGGTCCAATCCGGTCCTCTCGTACTAAGATCAGGACCCCTCAAGCTTCCTACGCCCATCACAGATAGGGACCGAACTGTCTCACGACGTTCTGAACCCAGCTCGCGTGCCACTTTAATGGGCGAACAGCCCAACCCTTGGGACCTTCTCCAGCCCCAGGATGTGACGAGCCGACATCGAGGTGCCAAACCTCCCCGTCGATATGAGCTCTTGGGGGAGATCAGCCTGTTATCCCCAGCGTACCTTTTATCCTTTGAGCGATGGCCCTTCCATACAGAACCACCGGATCACTATATCCTGCTTTCGCACCAGCTCGACCCGTCGGTCTCACTGTCAAGCATGCTTGTGCTATTGCACTCCACGTACGGTTACCAAGCGTACTGAGCATACCTTTGAAAGCCTCCGATACACTTTCGGAGGCGACCACCCCAGTCAAACTACCCACCACACAATGTCTCTCACGCAAGTGAGATTAGGCATCAAGAAAATAAAGGGTGGTATTTCACCGTTGACTCCCCTACGACTAGCGCCGCAGGATCATTGCCTCCCACCTATCCTACACATCATCCTCCCAATGCCAATGTGAAGCTATAGTAAAGGTGCATGGGGTCTTTCCGTCCCGTGACGGGTACACGGCATCTTCACCGTGACTACAATTTCACCGAGCTCATGGCTGAGACAGCGCCCAGATCGTTACACCATTCGTGCAGGTCGGAACTTACCCGACAAGGAATTTCGCTACCTTAGGACCGTTATAGTTACGGCCGCCGTTTACTGGGGCTTCAGTTCAGAGCTTCGCAGTTACCCGCTAACTCCCCCCCTTAACCTTCCAGCACCGGGCAGGTGTCAGGCCTTATACTTCATCT
The DNA here is from genome assembly GCA_015472025.1 of Cytophagales bacterium WSM2-2. Taxonomy (NCBI): domain Bacteria; kingdom Pseudomonadati; phylum Bacteroidota; class Cytophagia; order Cytophagales; species Cytophagales bacterium WSM2-2. The sequence continues at coordinate 2,530,076 of BNHL01000001.1, read as the reverse complement.
TTCGATTTCGCAAAGCCATGTGTTTTTGTTAAACAGTCGCCTGGGCCATTTCTCTGCGACCACTATTGCTAGTGGC